>CAWAKU010000015.1:25000-644006 GCA_963782715.1 uncultured Chloroflexia bacterium | reverse complement strand
GGAACATGGGCGTCCTCTGGGTCGTCTTGCGCGGCTGGGGCATCCCGAACATCCCAGCCACGTCGGGCATCGCCCTGTACGGTGTGGTCCACGAATTGAGCCGCCTGTTCCTGCCCCTTTTCGCGATCATCATCATCGCGGTCTCCGGCGACTTGGCCGGGAGCGCCAACGCGGGCAAGGCGTGGACGATCGCGATCATCAGCGCCGTCGTGTTCATCGTCGCCGTCGGCCTGATCATCGCGGTCGTCCGCTCGGAACGGATCGCCGCCTGGCTGGGTCGGACGGGACAGCGCGTGGTGTCCTGGGTGATGGCAAGGCTCGGACGCAAGGGCGCGCCCGACGTCGACGGCGCGATCCATCGGTTCCGCGACCAGCTGGGTGTCGTCATCCGCCAGCGCGGTCTGCTGGCGCTCGGCACGTCGGTCGCCTCCCAGTTCGTGTGGACCATCGTCCTCATCGTCGCGCTCCGGATGTGCGGGGTGCCAGCCGACGTCCTGAGCCCGGGCATCATCTTCGGCGTCTATGCCCTCGTGATGGCCATCACGATCATCCCGCTCTCGCCCGGTGGCGCCGGGGTGCCGGAACTGCTCTTCATCTCAGCCTTCACCACCATCGCGGGCGCGCAGTACACCGCCGCGATCACGGCCGGCGTCTTCCTGTATCGGCTGTACTACTGGTTCCTGCCGATCCCACTCGCGTGGATCCTGCTCAAGGTGGCCCGGCGTGGCAAGTCGATGCTGCCGACCACCGCGGAGCTCAAGGCCGCCGCCCACTGATGGGCAGCACGACGACCCGGCTGATGGAGGCCGACACTTCGACGGGCGCACAGGTTCGTGGCTCCCAGGAGGCCGTCTTCCACGGCCTGGCGACGGCAAGATCGACACGACCGGTCAGCGAATGATCGACTCCGGGCCCAAGACTCCTGCACCGTTCATCCCGACCTGGCTGAGCAACGCGGCCGCGATCGGCTGGCGCGTCCTGGCCGTGTTCGCATTGATCGCCGTCCTCGCCGGACTTGCGGTGATCCTTGGAACGGTGGTCGCGGCGATCGTGTTCGCATTGATCGTCGCCGTCCTGTTCGCGCCGGTCGCGACGCGGCTGCGCGGTCGGGGCTGGTCCCGGACGAAGACGGCTGGCGCGGTGACCCTCCTCGCGATCCTCACGATCGGCCTGATCGCGGTCCTCCTGGCGGTCGCCGTCGTGCCGCTCGTTCCCGGGATCGTCGAGTCGATCCAGTCGGGACTGACCAGACTCCAGGCAGACGCGAATGCAAGCGGCCAAGCCGGTCAGCTGGGCGACGCCATCGGCCAGGCTCGATCGAACGCGGAGGCGTGGATCGGCGGCCACCTCGCGAGCGTCGCGTCCTGGCTGGCGACCGCCGTGACCGTGACGATCCTCGGGAGCATCCTGACGTTCTTCCTCCTCCAGGACGGCGACAAGGCCTGGGCCTGGGCGCTCCAGGCGACCGGCGATCGCCGACGTGAGGTGATCACGTCCAGCGGCGATGCGGCCCTGAGCGGAGTCGGGATCTGGCTCCGTGGGACCGCAACGCAGGCGGCCATCGATGCCGTAGCCGTGTTCATCTTCCTGTCGATGCTGGGCGTTCCCGCTGCCCTCGCGCTATCGATCCTGGCGTTCATCACGGGCTTCATCCCGTATCTCGGCGGCCTCCTGCTGATGACCGTCCTGCTCGTCGTGACCTATGCCTCAGGCGGCCTCGCCGCCGCCGGCGTCATCTTCGTCGGGGTCATCCTGGTCCACGTCCTCCAGACCTCCGTCATCGGCCCGAAGGTCTTCCGCGGAGCGGTCAGGATGCCGCGGCCCGCGGTGCTCATCGCCCTGCCCATCGGGGCGGCGATGGCCGGGTTCGTGGGTCTGCTGCTGGCCGTCCCGGTCGTCGCCTTCGGGTACGCCGTCACTGGTTCCCTCATCGACGTCATCGGCATGGACGTGACGGGCGCCGGTGAGGAGTCGGACTCGATCGTGCCCCTGTGGCTGGACCGCCTCGCGCAATGGAGCTGGAGATGCCTGATCGGGCTCGCGTTCCTGGGTGTGGTGGTTCTGCTCGCGGTCCAGGTCCCGATCGTCCTCATCCCGGTCACCCTCGCGATCATCCTCGCGGCGACGCTCTTGCCGATCTATCGTCGGCTCCGGGCCAGGGGCTGGAGCCCGACGAGCGCGGCCGGGACGGTGACCGTCGTGTCGATCGTCATCACCAGCGTCGTCGTCGTCCTCACGGTCGTGAGCCTGGCGACCCAGATGGAGCCGATCGTCAATGCCGCCAGCGCCGGCGCCGGGCAGGTGGTGGCCTCGAACCCCCAGGTCCTAGCGTGGCTGCAGCCGCTCGTGTCCAGCTCTTCAGACTTCCTCGGGCAGGCTGCCCGGGCGGTCGTGGCGGGATCCCTCGGGCTGGCGGTCGTCTGCGTCATCGGCGTTCTGCTGACCTTCGACTTCATGCGTGACGGCCCCAGGTTCTGGTCGTTCGCGACGTCCCGGCTCGCCCGGTGGCGTCGCACCGAGGTGGAGGCTGCCGGAGGTCGCGCAGTCGGGGTCCTGGGCGGCTACATGATCGGGACCGGAGCGATCTCCCTCTTCGGGGCGGTCACGCAGCTCGCGATCATGACGATCCTCGGGATACCGCTCGCGCTGCCCCTCGCGGTGCTGTCGTTCTTCGGCGGGTTCATCCCGTACATCGGCAGCATCCTCACCACCCTTCTGGCGTTCTTCGTGACGCTGGCCCTCGGGACGCCCCAGGACGCCGCGATCATGGGCATCTACACCATCGTCTTCAACGTGGTGCAGGGCAACTTCGTCGCGCCGGTGGTGTACGGACGCGCCGTCAACATCCATCCGGCCATCGTGCTTCTCGCGATCCCGGCCGGCGCCGCACTGGCGGGGATCGCCGGGATGTTCCTGGTCGTGCCGTTCATCGGGGTGTTCGCGACGACGTGGCGGACGGGGGTCCTGGTCCTGGGGGATGCCCCTGTGCCTGTCGAGGTCGAGACGACGGCCCGGAGCCAGCATGAGGCGTGATCGGTGAAGAACAGGTCAGCCCTGATCGCCCTCGCTGGCGCGCAGTTCGTGATGGTGCTCGACCAGACGGTCATGGGGGTCTCGATCAGTCAGCTGGTCGCCGACTTCGACACGACCGTCACGACCATCCAGGCGATCATCACCCTGTACTGCCTCGTGATGGCCATGCTGATGCTCACAGGCGGCAAGATCGGCGACATCATCGGGCGCCGTCGCGCCTTCAAGATCGGCCTCGTCATCTACGGCTGCGGGTCCGCTATGACAGCGCTGGCCCCGACGGTGGCGATCCTGACCCTGGGCTGGTCGATCCTCGAAGGCATCGGTGCCTCTCTGGTGCTGCCGGCGATGGTCGCGCTGATCGCCGGCAACTTCGAGGGCAAGGACCGAAAGGTCGCCTACGCGGTCATCGGCGGCGTCGCTGGCGCGGGTATCGCCGTTGGTCCGATCCTCGGGGGCTGGGCCACCACGGTCCTCACCTGGCGGGTCGTCTTCGCTGGCGAGGTCGTCCTCGTGATCGGGATCTACGTCATGACCCGGTTCGTCGCCGACGCACTCCGGACCGGACCCAAACCCCGGCTCGACATCGTCGGTGGGGTCCTGGCCGCCCTGGGTCTCGGGCTGATCGTCCTGGGGACCCTCCAATCCAGCGTTTGGGGCCTGATCCAGCCGAAGGATGCGCCGATCGAGCCGTTCGGTCTCGCTCCGACCCTCTTCGTGATCGCTGCCGGCGGCGTGTCGTTGTGGGCGTTCGTGGGCTGGCAGCGGCATCGCGAGTCGATCGGGAGCGACCCGCTGGTCCACCTCGACTTGCTCAAGATCCTGCCGCTCCGATCCGGCCTGATCGGTCTCTTCACCCAGAACCTGCTCCTGATGGGTGTCTTCTTCACCGTCCCCCTCTATCTCCAGCTCGTCCTCGGCCTCGACGCCCTCCAGACGGGCATCAAGATGTTGCCCGTCTCGGTCGCGATGTTCGCGGCGTCCGCGGCGGGGTCGCGGCTGTCGACTCGCTATTCCGTGCGTTCGATCACCAGGGCCGGGCTCATCCTTTCGGGTATCGCGTGCGTGATGCTGCTCGCGACGATCCAGCCCGACCTGGCCGATCTCGCCTTCGCTGCATCGATGGGCGTTCTCGGTGTCGGGATGGGCCTCATGGCGTCGCAGCTCGGTCTCGTTGTCCAGTCGTCGGTCGACGCCTCAGGGCGCGGCGAGGCAGGCGGCCTCCAGTTCACCGGGCAGCAGTTGGGCTCGTCCCTCGGCGTGGCCCTCATCGGCGCGATCGTCCTGACGGGCCTGACGACGACTTTCGTCTCCAACATCCAGGCTGATCCACGAATCACCGGTGCGGTCGCCGAACAGGTCGGGACCGCGGTCGGCTCGGGCATCGACTTCGTCGGGTCGGCGGCCATCGAGACTGCCGCTCAGAACGCCGGGCTCGACACGGCCACGACGGCCGCGATCGTGGACGACTACGAGCAGGCCCAGCTCCGGTCACTGAAAGCAGGCCTCTTGGTAGCTGCGCTCCTCGCCCTCATCTCGCTCGCCTTCACGGGAGGCCTGCCAGGAAAGGTGCCGGTCAGCGTGCCAGCCCTCGACGACAGCGCCGCCGCCCCCGACGGACCTGCGCGAGCGACGACGTAGCAAGAGTCGGACGCGTCGTCAGGTCACGATCGTCGCAGATCCGCATCGGTGGCACGACACTCCGCGTCGATCGCCTCATCCGTCAAGGAGGATGGCTCGGGCGTCGTCAACGCGCCTATTCTGGTGCGACCGCGAACTGGGCCGCCACGCAGAGGGCGATGGGTTGCTCATCGGTGTAAGGGAGTCGATCATGCTGCGACAGCTGGTCCTGGCGATTTTCGACAACGAGGCGTCCGCGGACGCTGCAGCCGAGGGGCTCGACCGCTGGGCGGGACAGGAAGCCGCCGCCAAGATGCTCGATACACATCAGATCCAGGCGATGGGTGTCCTCGTCCTCGACGAGAACGGCAAGCTCAAGACCGAGAAGCTCGGCCCCCGAAGCATGGGGACAGGTGCCGGGATCGGCGTCATCCTGGCCATGCTCACCCCGATCGGCATGGCGGTCGGGATCATCGGTGGCGGGATCCTTGGCGCGCTCCACCATAGGAGCCTGTTCACGTCCAAGGACGACCGGGAGCGCCTCGGTCGCGAGCTGCAGGGGGGCAAGGCCGCGCTCGGGGTGACGACCGATAAGTCCAGCGTCGCCGCCATCTCCGCCGAACTCACCGCCCTCGGCGGTCAAGTCGAGGCCCATGAGCTCGACGACGGCGCTGTCGCCGAGGTCGACGCCGCGTCGATGACGGCTCCGGTGGACCCGACGGTAAAGACGACCGCATGACGAGTCCCATCGATGGAGCCTGATCCTACTGTCGATGAGGCGGTGACCGACCAGCCCGCCCGACGATCGTTGAGAGATCGTCACGCGCCCCGACCAGCCGATATCCTGCCGCTCGATCGCTTCAACGCGTTCACCGACGGCGTCTTCGCGATCGCGATCACACTCCTCGTCCTCGAGCTCTCGGTCCCGGCTGCCGGCGATCGCCTGCTGCCTGCCCTGACCGAGCAGTGGCAGGAGTTCCTTGGGTATCTGATCAGCTTCGCGTTCATCGGGGGGATCTGGGTCAGCCACGCCGGGATGACGAAGCTGATGCGGCACGCCGACACGCTGGCGTACGGGATCGACCTCCTGATGCTGCTCTTCGTCGGCCTCCTTCCGTTCTCGACCAACCTGCTGGTCACCCACCTGTCGGGTCCGGACGTCGAGGCCGCGGTCGTCATCTACGGGGTCAACGTCCTTCTGGCGTCGCTCGCCCTGAGCCTGCTCATGTTCTACATCGCCAGTGAGCGATCGCTGGTGGTCGACGGCGTCGCCGATGAGACCCTGGATGCGAAGGTCCGCCAGCGGTGGATCCTGATCGCCCTGAATGTCGCTGCGATCGCCCTGGCCGTGGTGGCGCCGGCCGCTGCCGTCGGGTTGTACCTCGTCATGACGTTCCTTGCGCTGGCCCTTCCGCTGATCCACCTTCGCCGGCGCCGGCACTAGGTCCCTCTGCGAGCGCGCTGTCACCGATCGTCCTCAGGCCGATATCATCAGAGCCGTCATCGCCACGCTCGAACGTGGCGAAACACTCCAGCAGAAGGAGTTCGATATGCCGCTACGAAAAGCTGTCGTCGCCGCTGCGGTCGTCAAGCCCGGACCGTCGCCGGTCGCCAAGGCTGCAGTTGTCGGGGCCGCGGTCAAGCCCGGACCGTCGCCCGTCGCCAAAGCTGCAGTCGTCGGCGCGGTCGTTAAGCCGGGTCGTCGGCGCTAGTTCCCCTTCGCGAGGGCTCAGGCGGTCGAACCAGATAGCCACCGTTCGGTACCCGTAACCTCGATCTCAAGGCGCAGATTGACCGGGACATCAAGGTGCCTAAGGGTGGCTTGTCTCCTCTCGCCCCGACCAGATCGACCTTCTTTCGCGCGGACGACGCCGGCCCCGAAGGCCGCGTCCCAGCCCCGGGCCTTCGCCTGAGCGGTCAACGTGAAGGTGTAGTCGGTCACCCCCAGGACATCGATCCGCTCGAACACGGCCTCGGCGATTGCGTGACGGCCGGCATCGGACGTCCTCGCCCACAGCGTCGGCAGCTCTTCGAGGTACGCCCGTGCCTCGGCGGCCGTCGGGATGCGCGACGGGCGGACCACCGCCGCCTGGGCGGCTGCGCTCAGGCGCACCACCCCGATGCTCATCGCCCTTGCCGGCGCAGTCGGTCGATCCAGGCATCGACGAGGAGCGGAAGCAGGAAGCGGTCGAGGGCGCCGCCCATGGCGACGCCGGCGGGGAAGGCCAGGACGAGCTCGACCCCGCTCATCGGGTCCTCGCGGGGTTGACGGCGCGGACGCACCCGGCGGGGGAGCCCGGGAGTCGGTGTGGATCGGACCAGCGCGCCGTCATGCCCTCAAGGGTGCGGGCGGCGGCGGGCGGATGACTACTTGGCCGTTTGGGCCATGCTGGCGGCCCGCTTCATGCGCTGCTCGCCGAGCGCGACACTTGTCCAGCGATCCATGTGAAGGTTTGGCCGCGCTGAATCGTCATGTCATCGTGAAGCAATCGTCCGAGGTCGTCGTCTTGGCAGATCGTCCGTCCATCGTGGCCGGCGGGGAGACCGGTCGCGCCGCCGCCTTCACCCGCCTGGCCGACGAGCACCTGGACCGGGCCTATCGGCTGGCCCGGGCGATCCTGCGCGACGAGGCCGAGGCCCAGGACGCCACGCACGACGCGTTCGTCCAGGCGTGGCGCAAGTGGGACACGCTGCGCGACCCGGCGCGGTTCGAGCCCTGGTTCGACCGAATCCTCGTCAACGCCTGCCGCGACCGCCTGCGGGCGCCCAGCCGGCAGACCATGGACATCTCGGCAGAGGTCGCCCTCTCGACCGGCGACCACGCGGGCCGCACGGAGGACCGCGCCGTCCTCGGCAACGCCATCGCCGGCCTTTCACCCGACCACCAGGTCGTCGTGGCGCTGCGCTTCTACCGGGATCTCACCATCGAGGACATCGCGGCCCGGCTGGGCATCCCGTCGGGGACCGTCCAGTCGCGCCTGCACTACGCGCTCAAGCGGCTGCACGAGGCGATCGACGTCGGCGACAGCAAGGGGACCCAGCGATGACTGACCGAGAGCTCGAGGCACGCCTGGGGGCGTTCTACCGCACCGAGGCCGGCGAAGGCGAGACCGCGCCCCTGGCGCTCCGCCGTGATGTCGCGGCGATCCCGCGAACGATCCCGCGCCCGGCGCGGTGGTTCGGCCGAGGCCGCGGCATCACGCTGCTCGCAGCCGCTGCCCTGTTGCTCGTCGGTGGGGCGTTGGCGGCGGGCTCCGGCGTCCTGCGGCTGCCGTCGATCGTCCCGCCGGTGCCTGCCCCATCGCTCGGCGAGTTGGCATCGCCCACCCCGGTCCCCAGCCCGAGCGAATCCGCCGGTCCATCGGCAGGTCCGACCTCGTCCGCCGTCGCTCGTCCGGCAGGCGAATGGATCGCCACCGCGCCGATGGTCACGCCTCGTCATGGTCAGACCACGGTGCGGCTCGCCGATGGCCGGGTGCTCGTGGCGGGCGGTTCAGGGAGTGATGGGTCCCAGCTGACCTCCGCTGAGCTGTACGACCCGGCCACTGGCACCTGGTCCACCACCGGCGACATGGTCCATCCCTACGCCGGTTTCCCAGCCACGCTGCTGCGCGACGGCAAGGTGCTCGTGGGGGATGCCTACGACCCGACGGTGGGGGACGGGATCACAGGCGCAGAGGTGTACGACCCGGAAAGCGGGACCTGGACCGCCACCGCGAAGATGGTCAAGGGAACTGACTTCTTTGGCGGCACCGCCACGCTGCTGCGCGACGGCAAGGTGCTCGTCGCAGGTGCCAACGCCGAAGGTGTCGATGGCACCCAGTTGTACGACCCCGCCACCGGGACCTGGTCCGCGACCGGGAAGATGATCACACCGCGTCACAACCACACCGCGACGCTGCTGCCCGATGGCAAGGTGCTCGTGGCGGGCGGCGACGTTCGCGACAGCATGGTGTACTCGGCCGAGCTGTACGATCCGAACACGGCGTCCTGGACCGCCATCGCGAACACGCATCGCGACGGTCCTTGTACTGTGGCCTGCCCGCATGCCGGCAGCGTGGCCACGCTGCTGCGGGATGGCACCCTGCTCTTCATGCGCCTGGCGCCCAACACCGAGTTCGTCGAGACCTACGACCCGGCCACCGGAACGTGGACCCCCACTGGGCACTTGGCTCGGCCGGACGCCGGTTACTTCACCCTCACCCGGCTGCTGGATGGCATGGTGCTGGTGTCCGGCGAGGATAAGGGACCGGACGGCCCTGTCACCGCCGAGGTCTACGACGCGGCCACCCGGTCCTGGACCCAGATCGGGAACCTGCTCTACGGCCCGGCCCCGGCCACGCTGCTCCTCGATGGCACCGTCCTGATGACGGGCGGCTCCAAAACAGGCGCTGCCACAAGTTCAGCGGAGTTGTACATCCCTACCGGCGTGTCGCTACCGACCGGTCTCGCGCCCATCCCGAGTCCGACCCCGAGTCCGACCCCGACCCCGACACCTATTCCGACACCCGTCCCGACCCCGTTCCCACCGCAGGCCGGGCCCGTCCCGGCAGGCGGGCGAACCTGGACCGTCACGGTCGTCAACAAGAGTTCCGATCCCGGGACACTGTTCCTGGCCGAAGAGGGCCAGAACGGCATCGGACAGCTGTGCGGGTCCGTGACCCCCAACGCCGTACCGGCCGGCGTCACCGAAACGGTGACCTTCGTGCTTCCCCCGAAGAAGGTGACGGCCTGCTGGATCTGGGTGGACCCGGTTCCGGGCCAGGGGGGATCGTTGTTCCAGACGTCCGACGCGCCCCTGGCGGGCAAGATCATCTTCCAGGCGGGCGAGCAGGGCGCGCAAGGGGGCTGGCTGGGCCAGTAGCCAGCTGGTCCACCGTCAGAACGAACGGGGCGCGGTCATGGCCGGGTTGGCGAGACGTCTCCTGGCAGCCCGAGTTCCCGTGATCAGACAACTCCGCGAGAGCGCGGCATGTAAGGAGTCCGGCCAGATGCTAGCGTCCCATCGCCTCTTCCCCGTGTCGTTCGCGATCGCAGTCGCGCTGCTCGCAAGCGCGTGCTCCGCGGCCGCCGGCCCTCCGACGACCGGACCTTCCTCCGTCCCGTCGGCCGCGGTCGCTGCCCAGCCGACCGCGACCCTTGGCCCGACGCCTCTCACGATGCCCTCCTCCGCGACACCACTTTCCTCCGTCGGTCCGGGCTCCACCCCAACGCACGGTCCCACGTCCGGACCCAGCGCCACGCCGACCCCCGCGGGCCTTCAGGCACTGCAGGTCATCGGCACCGGCGGCTATCCCGGCTTCACGGTCGTCCTGCCGGCGGGCTGGACGCACAATCAGTACTTCGCTCTGGGCGAGGGCGCACGGACCGGTCCGCCCCGGGGCGCGCTCGGCATGGGCGTCTGGGATGTCGGGCAGGTGTTCCGCGACCCCTGTCACTGGCAGGGCCAGGGGTTCGATCCCGGGCCGAGCGTCAGTGCGCTCGTCGCGGCGCTGGTCGCTCAGCGCATGCGCAACGCGACGAAGCCGACCGACGTGACCCTGGCCGGGTACAAGGGCAAGTACCTCGAGTGGTCGGTGCCCGCCGACATCAAATCGAGCTCGTCGAGCGAGTTCGACGCGTGCGACGTCGAGCCCGACGGCCAACACCACGACTTCCAGGGCTGGCTCGGCAACGGCATGGGCAACCGCTACGAGCAGGTCCCGGGCCAGGTCGACCGCCTGTGGGTCCTCGACGTGAATGGCCAGCGCCTGGTCGTCGACGCCACGTACTCGCCCGACACCACTCCCGCCGACCGGAACCAGCTGCAGAAGCTCGTTGAGTCACTCCGGTTCGACGCTCCGTAGGCCGGGCCGTCCGCTCGGGCCACGCCATCCGGCTCCGGCACCCGCGGTGCCAGGATCCACACCAGCTGCGCGGTCGTCTCCGCGCCAACCTTGGACCGCGCGTTGGCCAGGTGGTGCTTGACCGTCGAGTGCGACAGGCCGAGCCGATGAGCGGCCGCCTTCTCCGACCCCGCAACCAGGACCGCAGCGACCACCTGTGCGGACGACGTCTGCCTGCTGGCCGACGAGTTCAGCCTTGTCGGGCTGTAACGACAGCGCCAGCGAGGCGCCGGCCATCGGATCAGCGGATAGCTTCGCCTCCATGATCACTGGTCCTAGGACCTCGAGTCGCCCGAAGCCGGCGGCCGTGGCCTGCGCCCTTCGCCGCTCGTAGGACGACGGCATCTCGAGCACGACCGTCTTGATCCGCGCGGTACCGGATGAGCGGCGCGCTGCCGTGCGTGGGGACTGCGCCCCTCCGCGCGCGCCCAGATGCCGGGCACAGCATAGGGGCGTGCAATACACATGATGTCTGATGTATGCTGAATCTGCTGGGCATCGCTATGTGGAGGAACCCACGTACCTCGGCCGCTCCTATCGGTGAGGCATCACCGATACGAGTTCCTTCGAAATGTCGCCGCGAGGGGCTGAGTCGTCATAGAAGTCGAACCAATCTGAACAGGAGCAACGACATGTCTTTGCATCAACGAAGTGCGCCCCGCAGGTTGATGGGAGTGTCCGCAGTCGCAGCCTGCATCGCACTTGTGGCCGCGGGCTGCTCGAACAGTGCGTCCACCAGCGGTCCGACTGGAGCCGCTGGCTCTGGAACGCCCACCAGCGCTGCAACGCCCACCAGCGGTCCGACTGGATCCGCTGGCGCTTCGACTGGCAGCCAGTACGGCTTCCCCACCGTTGCGCAGGACCCAACCGCCAAGATCACCGTCTGGGTCGACGCCGACCGCTCGGCCATCGCCAAGGCCTTCGAGAAGGACCACCCCGAGTGCCCGCTCGCCATCGAGACCTACGACGCCAGCGCCGGGGGTAGCGACACGTTCCACACCAAGGTCTCGCTGCTCGACCAGGCCGGCTCGGGCTGGCCCGACGTTGCGTGGTCGGGACAGGTGAACGACGCCAGCTGGGCCGCCCATCCTCAGAACGGCGTTCAGGCCTTTGCCGCGGCGCTCGACCAGGGCGTCGTTCCCCAGAAGTGGCTCGACGGCTACACGCCGGGCGCGCTCGACCCTGTCACGGTCGACGGCCACGTCTACGGCGCCCGCGACAACCTGGCGCCCGTGGTGCTCTGGTACAACAAGACCCTGTTCGACAAGTTCGGGTACACCGTCCCGACCACATGGGAGGAATACCAGGCCCTCGGCGACAAGGTGGCGGCTGAGCACCCCGGCTACATCCTCGGCTCGATCGGCGATCCCTTCACCGCCGTGCTGACCGACATGTGGGCCGCCCAGGCGCCGATCTACACGGTCGACGGCAAAACCTTCACCACCGACTTCTCGGACAACCACACGACCCGCATGATCGCCCTGCTGGACCACATGTTCGCGAACAAGACCCTGACGATCGATGGACTGTTCACCCCCGACTGGGTCAAGAATTGGAAGGACAAGGTCCTGGCGATCCCTGGCCCAACGTGGTTCACGGGAGCCCTCTTCCAGAACAAGGACAACCTCGCCGGTCAGCCAGGCGAGTGGGGCGCCGGCCACGCCCTCCACTGGGCTGGCGAGCCGATCGGCACCGGCAACGTGGGTGGCGGCTTCTGGTACGGGTCGAGCCACTCGGCGAACCTCGCATGCGTGGGTACCTACCTGCAGTACGTGACGAGCGGACCCCAGTCGGTCAAGCTCATCACGGGCCTCCCGGCCTACGCCTCGACCGCAAGTGCGTGGTTGGACGCGCAGACCAGTAGTGGCTTCTGGGCCAACTCGGACACGTTCAAGCCCGTCGTGGATGAGGCAGCGAACAACATCTGGAAGGGCTGGGGTGCCACGCTCCCCTTCAGTGCCGAGCCGCCGTGGGCGGAGATCGTGAATCCGGCTCTTGCTTCCGGAAAGACCATTGCCTCGCAGGTCAGCGCTTGGCAGCAGAGAATGGTGAACGACGCCCAGGTGAACGGCTTCACACCCGTGACCAAGTAGGCGAAGGAACGCACCATCCCTCGTCCTGACGCCATCGTGCCCACTGCCGCCCCCACAAAGGAGCGGCAGTGGGCCTCTTTGCGCCCGCGAAGGCGGCCGCAAACCGGAGCTAGCGCGCAGACATTCGCCGCCTACGTGTTCTGCAGCGGCTACGTGCTGCTGCTACTGGTCTTCGGCGTTCTGCCCATGGTCTATGCCCTGTATCTCTCATTCACCAAGAGTGGGCAATTCGTCGGGCTCGACAACTACCTGAAGGCCGTCGGGGACTTCCGGTTCCTGCCGGCAGTGCAGCACGTCGCGGCCTACCTGGTGATCTGGGTCGTGACCCTGACCGTGCTCGTCACCCTGCTGGCGCTCATCGTCCACGCCCTGCGCGTCAGGCGGCGGCTTTCCTCTACCGTGCTCTTCCTGTTCTTCATCCCCGGCGCGTTCGCGGGTGCGGCCAGCGTCATGCTCTGGCTTTTCATGCTCAATCCCTCGGTCAGCCCGGTGGCCTTCGTCCTGAAGTGGTTCGGGTACACGAACTTCGTTCAAGCCATCGACCTGAACAACCTGCCCGTGATCTTCACGGTCGTTGCGTTCTGGACCGGCGCCGGTGCATGGATCATCATCATGTACGCCGCGTTGAACAACATCTCCGACGAGGTCATGGAGGCTGCCCGCTGTGACGGCGCCGGCGCCATCAAGACCGCTTGGTACATCCAGCTCCCGCTGATTCGGAAGTGGATCGCGTACATGGCCGTCATCTCGGTCGCCGTCGGGACCCAGCTGTTCGCGGAACCAAAGATCCTCGCTCAGGCGAGCAGGAACCAGATCCCGAAGCACTATTCCCTCAATGAACTCGCATACGTCACCGCCTTCGGCCCGCAAGCGGACTTCAACAGCTCTGCCGCGATCTCGATCCTGTTGCTCGTCGTGGCGGCGGGGCTTGCCGCGTTCTTCGTCTTCCGAGGAGGACTCTTTGACCGCGAGTAGAACACCGGTCGTGCCGTCTGACTTCGCGCCGGGCCGCTGGCTCGGTCGCGTGACGGCTTTCATGATCGCCGGATTCTTCGCGGTGTTCTTCGTCCTTCCCCTGGTTTGGGTCCTGCTCGCGCCGACGAAGGACACCGCCCAACTCAACGGCTTTCACGGCGAGGCTCCCCTGAGTTTCGGCTCCTTCGACCAACTCGTCGCAAACTGGAACGAGCTGGTCGGGTTCCAGGATGGCCGCATCTGGACGTGGCTCGGGAATTCGGTGTTCTACGCCGGGGTCGCGTTGGTGCTCACGCTCCTCGTGTCGATTCCGGCCGGCTACGCCCTCGCAAAGACCAAGTTCAGGTTTCGCCGCGCGATCCTCATCGCGACCCTCATGGTGATGCTCATCCCGAACACGGCGCTCGTACTGCCGATCTTCCTTGAAGTCAGCGCCGTGCACCTCGTGGGGTCGCCGTTGGCGGTCATCCTGCCATTCGCGTTCTTCCCGTTCGGCGTCTATCTGGCGTATATCTACTTCTCCACCAGCGTTTCGCGCGAGCTTCTCGACGCGGCCCGCGTCGATGGCGCGGGCGAGTTCGCGGTCTTCCGGCGGATCGCGCTGCCGCTCGCGATGCCTGTCGTCGCGCTCGTGGGCTTCTTCAACTTCGTCACCAACTGGAACAACTATTTCCTCCCCTTCGTGATGCTTCCCGGGTCGAAGACACAACCCATTCAAGTGGGTCTGGTGGAATTGCTCGCGAATGTCCGGGAGTTCAATCCGACCACCGTCGCCACCGACTCGATCCCGTTTCCAGAGCTGGCGCTCGCGACGCTCATCTCCGTCGCACCGGTGCTGATCGTGTTCATGTTTTCACAGCGATTCCTTAGGGCGGGCCTGACCGCAGGCGCGACCAAGGAGTAGACGAATGTCTGGCAAGGATTCGACGCGGTGAGGCGACCCTCGACGGAGACGGTTCAGTCAGGCGACGCCCGGCGCGCGCCTCCGTGCCCACGCCTTCGCGATGTGTTCTCGCATCGCAGTCGCGGCGCGGTCGCCGTCGCCGGCCGCGATCGCCTCGCATATGGCGCGATGTTCCTGGAGCGACATCTGCGCTGCGTCGTCGGTGGTGATGCCCGTGAAGCGACTGCTCTCGCGAGCGCGCTCGAACATGATGCGTGTGATGTTGGCGGCGAGCCGAATTCCCGATTGTTCCATGACAAGGTCGTGAAACGCGGCATCCGCGTCGTTGTAAACAGAGATGTTGTCGATGTTTGCCGCGGCAAGGTCGAAAGCCTCACGCAACGCAGCGGTGCGCTCTGGGGTTTGCCGAGCTGCCGCGGCGCGCGCCATGGTCGCCTCCAGGCTCCCACGGACCACCGCCAACTCATCGAGCACCTCCAGGGTCTCGTCGTGGTCGACAAGAGCCGAAAGGACATCGGGATCGAGCACGTTCCACCGACTCGACTGGTTCACGACCGTGCCTCGGCCCTGACTGACCGTCACGAGGCCCTTTTCTTCGACGCGCTTCACGGACTCGCGAATCACCGTGCGACTCACGGCAAACTGCTGGCTCAGGGTGCCCTCTGGGGGGAGAATGTCGCCGGGAGCCACCGTGCCGGTGACGATCGCTTTCACCAAGTCCCTCACCACGGCGACGCCGAGGTTGGCTGCACGGACCCGGACGACGCTGTCGCCGAAGATGTTCTGCCCCTGCGAAGTGGCAGTGCTTGCCGGATCCGCGTCGTTCTGCGCCATGCCCTCATCCTACTGCCGGGGATCTATGTGCCGCGGCGACGCAACGGCGAACTGATCGGGAGGCGGGCCCCCGGTTCTGTACGCACCCTCTCCTCTACTTGTATGATGTCGTATCAATACTACGCCAATCGAGGATGAGCCGTATGGCGAACGGTCCAGGTTGGCCGAGGGGTTCGTCACTGCGACACCGCGATCTCCGCACGAATGAGCAAGGGTAACGATGAAGATCACAGGCTATCGCACGCTGCAGACGATCCATGACTGGGGTCGTCCTGTGGGCGACGTCAACGGGCACATCGCATCGGGTCTCACCGAGGTGCCACTTGTCATCGTGGACACGGATGAGGGCGTCAGCGGCGTCGGAATGGGCTCGCACCAAGACTTGGCGCAGATCTTCCCGGCGATCGAGGGCGAGGATCCCCGCGCGGTATCCGCGCTCTACGACCGCATGCTCGCGCGCGTGTTCAAGGCGAGCCATGCTGGCGCGACATTCGGAGGCATCGGCACCTTTGACATGGCGCTGTGGGATATCAAGGCAAAACTTGCGGGCGAGCCGCTTTGGCGCCTGCTCGGGGGGCGCGATCGGTTTGTCTCCGGGTATGCGTCCGGACTGGATATCGCGCTCGATGATGATGAACTCGCCCTCTTCTATTCCGAAATGGCGGGCCGTGGGTTCACGAGCGGGAAGCTCAAGGGCGGCAGAAACGTTGCCAGCGACATTCGCCGACTAGGCATCATCGGCGATGCACTTCGAGTCAACACCCCGGAGCCGGGCCTCATGCTCGACGCGAATGAGTCCTGGAATCTCAAGCAGGCCGTCCGCTATGTGTCCCAGATCGAAGAGGTTCACGACCTCGTCTGGATCGAGGAGCCCATCCGCCGCTGGGACGCAGAGGGTCATGCGAGGTTGAGCGCTTCAGTACGCGCTGCGGTGGCTACCGGAGAGAACCTCACTGGCCTGGAACAATATCGACCGCATTTCAACGCGGGCGGCATAGACATCGTCCAAGCTGCCGCAACCTGGGGTGTGACGCACTTTCTGCGTGTGTCGATCGCGGCACACAGCCGAGACCTGCCAGTCAGCCCGGTGGGCCTCACGGCGAACGCCGCGGTCGCTCACGCTGCCGCGGCAGTGCCAAATCACTTGTCCGCCGAGATCCAAGACGTCGGTTCGCCGTTCGGCGTTTCGATCGACCAGGAGTATGCCGACGGTGGGATCGTGCTCGGCGACCAGCCCGGGGTTGGGGTGTGCGTCGACGAAGCTCTCATCGCCACGCTCGAGCACGCCGAATCAGGGTGGCGAGCGGAGGCAGGCCCACATGTCAGGCCCGCCCGGGCGGGATTGCAGCTCTCGGGCGAACCAGAGTCGGCCGCCTAGGAGTCAATCCCCACGCCTGCCCGCCATCCTTGGCCTCCTCCGGAGGTGGCGGGCAGGTTCCCCTCTCGCACGGAGCCTCGAATGCCCGTCACCGTCACGGCGATCCTCACCTCCGACATCCGCTTTCCCACCTCGCTGGCGCTGGATAGGTCCGACGCGATGAACGTCGATCCTGACCACTGAGCGGCCCTTCGCAGAACAGAAGAGGTCACGGCTTGAGCACGCTCGAACGAATCGCCGACATCGGGCTCGTGCCCGTCGTCCGGATCGAGCACGCCGAGGATGCACCGGCGCTCGCCCGCACGCTGTCTGAGGCTGGCCTGCCCTGCATCGAGATCACCTTCCGGTCCGATGCCGCCGCCGATGCGATCCGGGCGATCCAAGCCGAGGTTCCCGAAATGCTCGTCGGGGCCGGGACCGTCGTCTCGCTGGCCCAACTCGACGCCGCACTGGCAGCGGGCGCGATGTTCGTCGTCAGTCCTGGCCTTCAGGTCGAGGTCGTCCGGGCCTGCTCCGCCAACGGCACGGCGGTCATACCCGGAGTCGTCACGCCGACCGAGGTCATCGGGGCGATGGACCTCGGTCTGTCCCTGGTCAAGCTCTTCCCGGCCTCGTCTGCCGGCGGCCCGGCCTACCTGCGCGCATTGGCCGGCCCGTTCCCCGCGATGCGTTTCGTGCCGACCGGCGGGATCGAAGCAGCGGACCTCGAGGAGTACCTCAAGGTGCCCTCGGTGGTGGCGGTCGGAGGCAGCTGGATGGTTCAGCCGGCTCTGCTTGCCGGGCGAGACTGGGCGACGGTCGGCCGGCTGGCGGCAGAGGCACGCGCGGTGGTTCGAGCCGTCCGCGGGTCGATCACCCGATGACGCTGACCCTGCGCCCGCGTCCAGACGCGCGCTGGGATCTGGTCGCCCTGGGCGAGGTGATGCTGCGCCTCGATCCGGGGGACGAGCGGATCCACACCGCCCGACAGTTCCGAGCCTGGGAGGGTGGCGGCGAGTACAACGTCGCCCGAGGCCTGAGCCGCTGTTTCGGCGCGGAGACCACGATCGTGACCGCCTTCGCAGACAACCCCGTCGGGCGGCTGATCGAGGACCTTGTCAGACAAGGCGGCGTGGATCGCTCGCATATCCGGTGGGTCCCGTACGACGGGATCGGCCGGACGGTACGCAACGGCCTCAACTTCACAGAGCGCGGGTTCGGTGTTCGGGGCGCGATCGGGAGCTCCGACCGGGCGAACACCGCCGCATCGCAGATGACCGCCGATGACGTGGACTGGGAAGCGATCTTCGGCAGAGAGGGGGCGCGTTGGTTTCACACGGGCGGGGTCTTCGCGGCCCTGTCCGACACCACCCCGGGCGTCATCGATGCGGCCATCTCGGCGGCCCGCCGCAACGGGACGGTCGTATCGTTCGACCTCAACTACCGCGAATCGTTGTGGCGTGCCCTTGGTGGGAGTGCGGCCGCCCAGCGGGTCCTGACACGGCTCGTCGCGTCCGTCGATGTCTTGATCGGCAATGAGGAGGACTTCGTCGCCGCGCTCGGACTTGATGTGGCCGGCGTCGATGCGTCGTTCGACCGACTCGAGGCGGATGCGTACGCGGCGATGTTGACCGCCACGGCCGAGCGCTTCCCGAACCTGCGCGCGATCGCCGTGACGCTGCGCGTCGCCCGAACGGCCAGTCGAAACGACTGGGGGGCGCTGCTCTGGTCGGACGGTGTCGTGTACCCGGCGACCACCCGGCGCGATCTGGACATCCTGGACCGGATCGGCGGCGGCGACTCGTTCGCCTCCGGCCTGATCCATGGGTATCTGGCCGGGCACCCCCCGGAGGTCGCCGTCGAGTACGGGGCGGCCCACGGCGCTCTGGCGATGACCACGCCAGGAGACACGTCGATGGCCACCCTGGCCGAGGTCGAGGCGCTGATGGCTGGTACCGGGGCCCGGGTCCGCCGATGAGCCGGCCGGCAATGGTCCGCACGGACCCCTTCCATGTCGCCTGATCGCCCGCACAGGAGTTCGATCACGGCGCGGCCAGCCCGTAGACGAGTTCGGCCGTTCGGCTGAAGATCGCCGCTTGCTCGGTGGGCGACAAACGGGAGGTCATGGTCTGGGCAGCTCCCAGCACGACCTCGTACGGGGCGGCCAGGAGACACACCGGCCAATCCGAACCGAACATGATCCGTGAAGGCCCGAAGACCTCGAGGGCGACGTCAACGAAGGGTTGGATGTCGGACGCGGTCCAGCCCGTCCAGTCAGCCTCGGTGACCAGTCCAGATAGCTTGGCAGCGACGTTCTGACACGGCCCGAGCTCTGCCATCAGGGATGCCCAAGGCTCGCGTCGACCCAGCGCGATCTGAGGCTTGGCAAGGTGATCGACCACGAACCGGACGTCGGGCAGGCGACGTACCAGGGCTGTCGCGGCGGGCAGCTCCCTTGATCGCACCAGCAGGTCGTAGACAAGGCCGGCCCGGCCGACAGCCGCTATCCCGCGCTGGACGTCGGGCCGGAGGAGCCAGTCCGGGTCCGATTCGTCATGCACCAGATGGCGAATGCCCACCAACCGCTCGCCGCCCGGGCTGGCCCGAAGCTCGGAGATGGTGTCCGTGATCCCAGGATCAGTCAGGTCCAGCCAGCCGACGACACCCCGGATGTACGGCGTTGCGGAGGCGATCCCAAGGAACTCACGGGTCTCGTCCAGGCTGCACGAAGTCTGGACGAGGACCGTCGCTTCCACCCCCGCGAGCACAAGGTTCGGGGATAGGTCCTCGGGACCGAATCGGCGTCGGATGGCCGCGAGCTCGTCGGTCAACCAGGGGTACTCGGTGGTTGCCGGATCCCAGAAATGATGGTGCGCGTCGATCACCTGACTCATCCGGGAGTGGGTGCCCCGGCCGCTATCAGGTCGCTTGCCCTCAACTCATCCCAAAGCTGGCTCGGGATCGACTGACGGAGGCTGGCCGGGTAGTCGTCGAGGTGCGCCGGCGTGCGGACGCCCGCGATCAAGCCGGTGACGGCCGGATGCGCCAGCGGGAACTGGATAGCGGCTGCGCGGCGGGAGACGCCGTAGCGATCGCACACGGCCCCGATCCGCCTGGCGCGCTCGATGACGGCGTCGGGCGCTGGACCGTAGTCGAAGCGGCTGCCAGGCTTCGGATCGACCAGGACTCCGGAGTTCATGACGCCGGCAACCACGACCGCGACCCCGCGCTCGAGGCAGCGTGGCAGCAGCTCGGTCAGAGCCTCCTGGTCGAGCAGGGTGTAGCGGTTGGCCACCAGGAAGACATCCATGTCGGTCTCCTGGGCGAAGCGGGCCAGCATGGCCGACTGGTTCATGCCGGCTCCGATCGCTCCGACGACTCCGTCGGTCCGCAGTCTCTCGAGGGCGGGATACGCCTCGTCGAGCGCGACTTGCCAATGCCTGTCCGGGTCGTGGATGTAGAGGATGTCGACGCGGTCGAGGCCGAGCCGCTCGAGGCTGGCCTCGACCGAGCGCCGGACGCCATCAGCGGAGTAGTCGAAGATGACTCGCCGGCCGTCCGTGCCGGGGTAGAACGCGTCGCGCTGGTCGCCCAGTGCCTGGAGGTCGACTTCGTCGTCGGCACGAACGTCGCCGGCCTCGCGAACGAGCCGGCCGACCTTCGTCGAGAGCACGAATTCGTCTCGCGGCCGGGTGGCCAGGACCGCCCCCATGGCTCGCTCGGCGGCACCGTAACCGTACAGTGGCGCGACATCGAAATGACGAATGCCCAGGGACCAGGCATGCTCCACCATCGCCTCGGCCTCCCGCGCATCGACGGGCTGGTAGAGACCACCGATCGACGCACCTCCGAAGGCCAGGCGAGTGACGGCCAATGAAGTCCGCCCGAGCGAAACGGATTCGAACGGCTCGAACGGCATACCGACCTCAACTCTGTCTTTCGTTCACGTATGAGCATAGTGACGCAGTGGTTCACGTGAGATCGGTGATCATTGGCTCAACCGGATCGGACAGGGCTGGGACCAATCGGTTAGGGAACCGGCCTCCGTCCCTCGCCCAAGGACCTGACCAAAGCCGATGATGTCGGTCCGTGGCGCCGGGCGCTGGACTCCCGGTCTGATCTGGCGCTCACGATGGCGACCTCGTGGGGATGTCGTCAGTGCCCATGCCGACCCCGTCACCTGCTCCGGCACCACCCAGTCAGCCCGGCGGTACTTCACCGCAGAACCGCGCGGCGGGGGGCATCCGGAGAGTTGACCGCAACCTGCCATCGGGTCAGAATCCCCCAGCGAAACCGCCGCGCGCGACAGCTCCGTGTCGTCCCCGGTCGCAGTGATCTGCCGGCTGGGCGTTCCTGCCGGGGGAACCGAGGTTTGAGACCCGTGCCGATGCGATGGCCCAGGACATCGGTCGTACTCGTCGGCCTCCTCGTCGGCGTGCTGGCGGGATGTAGTCAGAGCGCGGCGACCGTGCCTCCGGGCGCTCAGCTGGTCCACCTCGTGGCCACGCGATCCGAGGTGCGGCTGGATCTAGCCAGCGTCCATGCCGGGGATGTCTTCCTTCAGCTCGACGAGCCGCTCGACGGCGGCTCCTTCACGTTCGTGGAAAGCAAGAGCACCGGCGCCGCGAATCCCGGTCCGCTGACCGATGACGACTTGGAACGCCTGGCGCACGGCGATACGCGGGGAACCTCACAGTCGGTCTACGGTCCCTCATGCAGCGGGCCGTCAGAGGCCGACCGCGGTCACCTGGTTCAAGAAGGCGTCTGCGGAGACGTCTGGAAGTTCGTCCTCGTCCCGGGGAAGTACGCGATCCTCGGACCGGGATGGACGGAGGAGCAAACGGAGGCAAGCGTGGACCCCACGGCTCCTCCGTCCGGTTTCGTCCCGCCCCCGACGATGACGGTCCTGCGGGTCCTGCCATGACGCCCGGGAAGCTCGCCTGCCTGGATGGCGACGCTGGTCGCAGGCGATCGAACCTCGCAGCCAGCGCTCCGCGCCCGTCAGCATGATCTCGAGCGAGATGACGGGACATCAAGGTGCCTGAGGGCGGCTGTCTCCTCTCGCCCGACCAAACCTACGTCACCGTTGAGTCGTGCCCGGCCTGTCGGGCTCCCGAACCTTGCTCCGCCGGTCAGCCGATCGTTCGGAGCCCGGTCAGGCGGACGGCCGCGACCGGCCGTGCGAACCCCTTGAGCGTGGCCTGCTCGAGCGGCTCGGCCACGGCGAGGTCGCCGGCGGCTGCGGCCGTCCGCGCGGCCGCCAGGACCATCCCGTCGGCTGCCTCGGCGCACAGGCGCGCGGCCAGGTTGACCACGCTGCCGATCGCAGCGTAGTCGACGCGATCACGGAAGCCGATGCGGCCGAGCGTGGCGTAACCGGTCGCGATGCCAACCCCGAACCCGAGGTCGAAGCCCAGCCGCTGCCAGCCTTCGGTCAGTCCCGCCACGCCGTCGCGCCAGGCGAAGGCCATGCGGATCGCGCGCTCTGCGTGGTCGGCCTGCTCGACGGGGTCGTTGAAGAACACCATCAGGCCGTCACCGGTGAATCGCTCCAGGGTCCCGCCGAACTCGAACACCTGGGCGCCGAGCGTCGCGTGGTAGTCGCGAAGCACGCCGAGGACGTCCTCGGGCGCCGCCGACTCGCTGAAAGCCGTGAACCCGCGAAGGTCGGCGAAGGCGACGGTGATCTCGCGCCGATGACCGGCCAGCAGCCGCTCGCCGGCCTCGGTCCCGATCAGCGCGGAGACTTGTGGCGCGAGGAACCGGGACAGCTCCGAGCGCTGGCGCTCGATGGTCGCCGTCATCCGTGACAGCTGCAGCGCCAGTGTGGCCTGGTCGGCGAACGTCGCCACGAGCTCGATCTCTCGCTCGGTGTACGGATCGGGCTCGTCCCGGTAGACGTTCACGACGCCCACCACGACATCGTCCTCGAGCATCGGGACGCCGAGCAGCGTCCTGAATCCGCCGAGGCGCTGCGCGTCGGGATAGTCGTACTCGGCGTCGTCAAGGCAGTCCGGGATGTGGACGGGACGCCGCTCCAGCACCGTCCGCCCCGTGCACGTCGCGCGGCCAGGGGTGATCGGGTGGGCTCGGTTGAAGGCCACGACCTCGGGTGGCGCCCCGACATCGGCGACGTGGTGGTACCGGCCGTCGGCCTCGAGAAGGTAGACGAAGCCGCGGCTCGACCGGGTCAGCTCGAGCGCGTGGCGCAGGATCGTATCGAGCACGCCGTCGAGGTCGACCGGGGCGCGCGTGAGGCTGCGCAGCACGCCACCGATGGCCGACTGGTAGGGATCGAGTCGACGCCCCTGTGGATCCACCGGCAGATCGTACGACGCCGCGGCGCCGCCGGGCACTGACGGCTGGCCGGACGAGGGTCGCGGACGAGACGGGCAACGGGCGATGAGGTAGGTTCCGCCGGTTCAAATCCTCTCGCCTCGACCAGACTGACCTTCTTTCACGCGCATGACGCCGGCCGCGAAGGCCGCGTCCCAGCCTCGAGCCTTCGCGTGAACATCGATCAGGGCCGATGCGGCCTACCGAGCCAGATCTCATCGTTCGGGAGGACTTCGCCGTCCGTGACGAAGGTCAGTGCCTCGCTGACCTCCTCCGAGCCAGCTTCAAGGACGGCCACGCCGACGCCAACTTCCCGGTCGGTGGCGTGTCCGGCGGGGCGGGGCGACCGTCGCGTCATGCGCTCCGGTCCAGCTTGTACTCGTTCGCTACGTCCGTTACACATCGATGCCGAGCGAGGCCAGGAATTCGGCCGGGGTTCGCTGGCCCAGCGACTGGTGGGGTCGGATCGTGCAAGACCCGCCTTGCGATCCGGACTGAGACCGCCCTCAAGCGCGGCTTTCGGGATGGCGCATGGGTGGTTGAGCTCGCCAACGGCCCGCCTGGAGCTAGGCTGCGTACGATCGGCTCGTGGGTCGGCCCCAGTCCCGGGCAGAACCTTGGCCACAGCGGAGGGATCGAAGATGGGCCTGCGCCTCCCCGGCATCATCCTCATGGTCACTGGGATCCTGGCCATCATCATCACGCTCACCAGAGGACCGAACCTCGGCCTGTCGCGGCGGACCGGGCTGATCGCCGGGATCGTGTTGCTTGTGCTCGGAGTGCTGCTACTCACGTACGCGATCGCCGCCCCGCAGTAGGGGAACGTGGTCCGCCCGGCTCGGGCAGACGCGCCGTGAGGATCCACTTGACGAGCGCGCGTACCGCCGGATACAGTTAACCATGTGGTGAACCTTTAGTGGCGACCATGGACGACTTGAGCCGGGTCTTCGACGCCCTGGCCAACGAGCACAGGCGCGAGATCATGCGGCTGCTTGCTCTGCAGCCTCGCTCGATCAGCCAGCTCGCTGACCTCCGCGGTCTCTCGCTACCGGCGATCCACAAGCATGTCCGCGTGCTCGAGGAGGCTGCGATGGTCAGCCGACGCAAGCTCGGGCGGACGAACTTCCTGGCGCTCGAGCGGGAGCCGCTCAGCCGTCTGCAGGCCTGGACGGGCCAGTTCCATCCATGGTGGGGTACCGATCGGGAAACGCTCGAGAACTATGCCGACGCTCTCCGTCGGGACCCACCTTCACCCGAGGAGGCATCGTGAAGAAGTTCGTATTCCTGGCCCACGGCGAGATGGAGCGGACGCCGGAGTTCCAGTCCGCGCATCGGGCGTGGTGGTCGTCGATCCAGGGCCACGTCGTGGACTCGGGCAACCCCTTGTTCAATGGACGGAACGTCACCAAAGCCGGGACGGTTTCGGACCTCACCACCGACCTGTCGGCGGCGCTCGGCTACTCCATCGTGCAGGCGGAGTCGATCGACGAGGCGGTCGCGTTGCTGGCCGAGTGCCCGATGGACATGTGGGTCTACGAGGCGATGCCGATGTGACGTCCGAGACGACCGGTCTCGAGGACCTCGTCGCTGGCCATGCACGAGCTTCTCGTCACTCTGGGCGCGACCGACAGGCGGTCATGACGTCATCGATCTGCGGCGGCAGGAAGACGATCAACTGCCGCGTGACGGTCCTCCGTCCTGTTCCGCACTCCAGAACCAGGCGTCGGCCGGCGACTGCAGTTCGAGCCAGGTCGGGTCGCTGAGGACGCTGAGGTCGGCCGACAGCCAGTTCGTGGTCCGGCCGGTCCTGGCCGCGATCCCAGGCACGTCGAAGCTGACCGACGCGCCCGGCAGCAGGTCTGTGACCAGCGGCGTGTCGAGGAGCCGAACCGGCGATGGATTCGTGGGGTCATTCGTCGATGCGGTCAGGGTGACGACCGATCGCACCATCTTTGCATCGGGATCGCGGGACGCGGACGAGTTCCTGTCCTGCACGGCTGGGATCGCGACGAGTCCCGTGTTCGTGACCCGGACGACGACTCCCGTGCCGTCGAGACTCGGCGCGAGGTCGTACCTCACGGCTCGATCGCTCCACACCCGGACCTCGACGCTCGGGATGTCGACCACGTCGGCAGCAGGCAGCGGACGACCGTCCGAATCGAGCATGTCGACGTCGAGCCGGTAGCTCCCGGGCTCATGCGGCGCCGGCACAACGATCGTGATCGCGCGTGCCTCGGTTCGGACCCGGCGCGCGGCGGCGCTCATCGGGCCGGTTGGTTCCGGGGCGCTCGGCACTGGCGCCACCGGCGATAGGCTGGCGGAGCCACGCTGGATCGTCACGGCATCGAGGAGCCCGGGCCCCGCCGGAATGGGCGGCGCGATGGGCCCGGCGACGACTTCCGAATCGAGCGCGATCGGTCTCCAGGTGGCGACGAAGTCGACCCCCGCCGGGATGGCGCCGCCGGTCCACGTGAGACGGACCGAGGCCTGGCTCTGGCCGTTGAGTGGACCATCGACGACCGGGGCGGCGAATCTGATCGACCGACGAGCCAGGGAATGAAGATGGATCGCGGTCGCGATCTGGCTCACGCCGATCCCCCAGCGGTGTGACGAGGACCAGAACTGCTGCATGCTCCGGAGGGTCGGCCGCCCTCCCCACCAGCGACCACCGCGCGTCAGGTACGACTCCTTGATGAACCTCGCCGTGGCATCGATGCCCGCCGCGTAGGACGCGAAGGCGGTCGCATAGTGGAGTGCGCCGCGGTCATAGGCGTTGTAGCCGAAGAGGTTGTGCCTCTTTCGCGAGATGTAGGCAGTTCCCCAGGCCGACTCGTGCATGGCGGCTGCCAGGAGGAAGCGGGCGTTGACCCCGTATCGCTTCTCCGCCGCGACGAAGGCGACCCCGAGCGGGGGTAGCGACGTTTTCGCCTTCAGGTACTCGTCGATGGCCCAGGCCGATGCTCCGCTCACCGACAACAGGTTCGTGTCCAGGGTGATCGCGCCGCCGGCGTGGTATGCCCGCGCTCGTGGCATGCGCGCATCCGCGGTCGGCACGACGACGGTCATCAACAGAGCGGCGGCCAGCACGGCCAGGGTCAGGCAAGGGCGGCGGATCGAAGTCACGGTTTACCACGTGCGGCTGATGGCGACGTGGAGCCACGATCGCGAGGTCAGCGTCGGCGTGCGGCCGACCACGAGACGCGGTCAGGACGCGTAGGTTCGGTTGAGCGCCCTCAACTTCCGCCGAACCAGCACCGTCAATCAAGTGCCCGATTCGCCCATCGGGCGAAATCGATAGAACTAGGCCAAGAGGTACCTTGCCTGATCTCGAACGTGCCCTCCGCGCCCCGACGACTATCCCGCTGACTGGGATGACGCCTCCCGCTCGCAGCCCGCGTACCTGGCGGACGTTGCCCCGAAGGCTACTTGATAGGCCGCCATGACATCACGGACCGACAACACGCCGACCAGACGTCCGCCCGAGACCACGGCGCCCACGAGCGGCGGTGGTCCGCGAGGCACCGAGAGCGTCATCGAGCCCGTCGTCCGCCGCGAGGAGCGGTTCGCGGACGAACGCGACGCTCGGACGAGTTGATCGTCGCGAGGCCCGTAGTACGTCGAGGTCGACCATGCCGTGGACGATGCCCTCATCGTCGACGACCGGAGCCCCGGGAACCCCGGCTGCTTCGATCCGGTCCGGGCGGCCGCGACGGTTTCGTCGGCCCCGACGACGAGCCGCGCCTGGCGCGCGGCACCGCCCACCGGGACCGCGGCGAGCAAGGCAGGCGAAGCGAATTGCTGGACGGAGTCGGCCCGCGTGGCGAGCTGGCTCCGGTAATCGTCCTCGTTCCGACGCGATCGACGACGACTATCCCGCTGACTGGGGGACGTACCCGCTCGCCGATTGAGGCTCGGGTGCAGTGGCCCTCGCTTCGCCTTATGTGGATACATCGCTGTGGTAATGTGTCCACATGGCTGACGTCGGGATCCGGGAGCTGAAGCAGCGCCTGTCCGAATACCTGGACCGGGCGGAGCAGGGAGAGGTCTTGCGGGTCACCGACCGCGGACGGCCGAAGGCGGTGATCGGCCCGGTTCCGGGCCGCGCTCGCATCGATGACGGCATTCGCGCCGGCTGGATCACGCCGGGCACCGGCTCGCCGCTCGGCCCGGTGCGCCGGTCCAAGGCGTCGAGACGGGTGCTCGAGGTGCTGGCCGAGGACCGCGGCGAGTGAGTACGTACGTCGACTCGAGCGCCCTGCTCAAGCGCTACGTGGAGGAGGCCGACTCGGCCGCCGCGGATGCGCTGCTGCGGGCCGATCACGCGCTCCTGACGTCCCGGCACACGATCGTCGAGGTCCGCCGCAACCTCGCGCGACTCCTTTCTGGACGCGACCTTGTCGCCGCACGGGCCGCCTTCGCGGACGATCTGCGATCCATCTCCATCGTCGAGCTCGACGAGGCGACCTGCGAATTGGCGGCATCGATCGCGGAGGCGACCGGCGTGCGAACGCTCGACGCCCTCCACCTCGCGGCCGCGCAGCGGGTCTCCGAGCCCGGGGTGAGCTTCGTGACGTTCGACCTGCGCCAGGCGCAGGCAGCGCGCGCGCTCGGCCTCGCGGTCGTGACCGCCTGACCGCCGGCCCTAAACGGTCGACGCCCGTCCCAGCCAGATGATCCAGGGTCGGCCGCCCCGGCCGGACGACCGGCCGTGCGAGGATGCCAACGCCCCTGGCTGAAGAGCGAGAGGTAGCGACCATGCTGGAAGGCATCACGCCGGTCCACCTCATCATCGTCTTGGGTATCGCGTTGCTCATCCTCGGCCCTGGCAAGCTCCCCGAAACCGGAGCGGCGCTCGGAAAGGCCGTCCGTGAGTTCCGACACGGGATGAGCGATACCCTCCCGACAACGCCGACTGGCACGGGCGGCCCGCCCCCGACGGATCCGCCCCCTCCCGTCCCGCCGTCGAGGACGACCTGATCGATCCAGGCGAGGAGCACCAGGGCGGCTCCGCCTTCGGGACGCCTCCACCCGACCGTCGCGGCGGCGGTCAGGAGCAGAGACGACGATCCCGAGACCGCCGACAGCATGCAGACCGTCCGAGGATGCGCTCGCCCGGAAAACGGTCGGGCGCAGGACGGCGACGGTGCGGTGCCTTGAGAATCCTGCCTCGATTTCCGGCCGTAGGGACGTGCCCTCGAGACAGGGGCTGGGTCGGGGCTCTCACCCGGTAGACCCGGACGTTCAGCGCGAGAAGGTGAGGTGCGTGATCCCGCTCGGGGCGACTTCCGACGTCACGCCGTAGCCGTCCTCGAACCCGCGGAGGTCGTCCCAGAGCCGGATGCCGCGACCGAGCAGGATCGGGACGATCGCGACGTGGAGCCGGTCGACGAGTCCTGCCGTGAGGAATGCGCGGACAACGGTCGGGCCGCCGCCGATCCGCACGTCCTTGCCGCCCGCAGCGTCAAACGCGAGATCGAGCGCCTCTCGCGGCGTCGCGGAGAGAAATCGGAAGGTCGTTCCGCCTGCCATCTCGAGCGCCGGGCGCGGAGTGTGGGTGAGCACGAACACCGGGACATGGAACGGAGGCTCGTCGCCCCACCAACCGCGCCAATCCGGGTCATCCGCAACGGCGTGGAGCCCGAACATGCCGGCGCCCATGATCTCCGCGCCGACCTCGGCGAAGTACGCCTGCGCGTACTCGTCATCGACACCAGTCGTTCCCTCGCCGGACGTGTCGTGCAGCACTCGGGCCCGGAACGTGCGGGTCGCGATGTAGGCCTCGACCAGGCGCGCCCAGTCGGGCCCGAACGGGTTCTCGGGCGTCTGGTCGGTCGTCGTCGCGAAGCCGTCCAACGAGATGTTCAGGTCGACACGCACAGCCATCGAGTCCCTCCACGGTCACCCTTTGCGCACCCAAGCCGAGTGTGAAACGGGTCCCGTCCCATAAACGACCAGGCAAAAGTGCGTCGCCTTCGGGTTGACCCGACTCATACCGTATAGCAGCGCCGGACCATCCGGCGTTCTCTGCGGAAGGGATCATGGATACCACCTTGGTGGTCCGGCACAGCATGGCGACGAGGAGGCCTTCGCGAGCCTCGCCGTGGCCATCGGCGACCGGCTCCATGCGGTGGCGCACAGGATCCTGCGCGACACCAGCCTCGCCGAGGATGCCACGCAGCAGGCGCTGCTGGCGATCTGGCGGAACCTTCCGCACGTCGCTGCGGGTCGCTTCCGCTCGGCACCAACCGTGCCGGGCGTTCCGGCCTACCTCGCGCCGACTCAACCGAGCGGGACCCGCAGAAGGCGGACGGGGTCGGCGATGCCCTTGAGGATGGCCGACTCGGCTTCCTCGAGTCCGAGGTGATCTGCCGTCGGATCGTCCACGCCATCCGCGGCGACCAGCAGCTCCCCGGCCCCGGCGTGGCTCGCGATCCGGGCTGCGAGGTTCACGGTGTGTCCGTAGACGTCCCCGTCGCGGACCACCATCGACCCGGCTGCGATGCCGGCGTGCGCCGGCGGCAGACCCGCCGCCGCGATGGAGGCCATCAGTTCGCGTGCCGAGTCGATGGCGTCGATCATCGAGGCGTATTGGAGCATCACGCCGTCACCGAGCAGTTTCACGACCCGGCCACGGCGGCCGCGAACCGACGCCGCTGCCAGGTCCTGCAGCAGCGTCGCTGACTGTGCTGCCTGTTCATCGCCAGCCGCGGCCGTCATCTCCGTGTATCCCGTGAGATCGATGAACGCGATCGCGGGCTGCTGGCCATGCCGCTCGCCGCGTCCAGTCTTGATGAGCGTCTCCTCGACGTAGGTCACGATCCGCGCGAATACTTCGTGCTCCTGGTGGCGGCCCTGGAGCCAGACCATCAGCTCCGCGATGACCGGGCCGAGACGGAGCGCCGGCCGCATCGCCTCGGCCGAGGACTTGCCCTTGGCGATCTGATATCCGGGCGGTCCACCGAGCTCGTCGAACAGGTCCTGGGTCGCGCCTTGGATCCGACGGACCCCGTCACCGGCGATTCGGGCGGCGCGAATGGATACCTCAGGCCGATCGTCGATAAGGCCCCACAACTCGAGGAAGTCGGTGATGACCCGCTCCTCGTCCTGGCGCATCACCGTGTCGGGCATCGGCGGCGCCAGACCGAGCGCGGCGTAGATCCCCGGCAGTTGGGCGGCCTGCTCGCCGAGCGTCTCGGCGAATGCATCGAATGTCCGACCGGATGGTTCGCCGACGGTCCAGAGACGAGCCACCCAGTCAAGCTGGAGGGCTCCGCTGGCGATCAGTGACATCAGGTCGTCGAGGTCGATCCCGCCGTCCGCCAGGGCGAGAGTCAGCCGGACACGGGGCACGTCTTCGGTGGCGAACAGTCCATCGACATCGGCCCCGATCGCACCCGCCTCCACGAGCCGGGCGATGTACTCGGGCGTCGTGCCGGCCTCACGCGCCAAGCGATCGGCGGTCAGCGTGTCTCGCGGCTCGGCGTGGCCCGGGTCCGTCATTCGGCTCATCCCATGTACGTCCGCGCGGGCGGCACGGATCGCAATCGTGGCACAGGTCGGACGCTCGCTCAGTGCACCCTGGCGAGAACGATCTTGCCATCGTTTCTCCGGGTCGCCAGGCCGACGCCGCGTGGATGCGGCCGAAACGACTGATACGATCGTCGCGGTGGATTGCTGCTCTCCCGGCGACTCGAGGTTCGATCGACAGTTCGACGCGCGTCACGCGGCCATGAAGTTGCGGACGTATCGTCGGAACGGTCCCGTTGGCCTTACCCGCCTGCTGATCGAGGCCCTGGCCGCCGGAGGCGTCGATGGCCTCACCGTGCTCGACATCGGTGGTGGCGTGGGCGCCGTCCACCACGAGCTGTTGCGGTCCGGAGCCGCTGCCGCCGTCGACGTGGACGCGTCGCGTGCCTATATCGAGGTCGCTCACGAAGAGGCCGAACGACAAGGCCACGCGGATTGCGTCGAGTACCTCGCCGGCGACTTCGTCGAGCTTGCGGACAAGGTCGAGCCGGCCGACCTCGTGGCGCTTGATCGGGTGGTCTGCTGTTACGAGGACATGGCCGCGCTCGTCGGTCGCTCGGCGACGCTCGCTCGTCGCCGGTACGGCCTGGTCTACCCGCGCGATTCCTTGCTTGGCCGGGCCGGCACCGCGTTCATGAACGCACGGTTTCGTCTAAGGCGGTCGCCATTTCGCACCTACATCCATCGCACCGCCGAGGTCGATGCCATCCTCGCCGGCCATGGACTGGTGAGGCGGATCCACCGGACCACCCTGATTTGGCAGCTCGATATCTACGAACGGCCTGTTGACTCATGACGCGGGCGACGACCCGTCACAGGTTCAGTCGGTCGGGGCGGCAAGCCTGAACCGGTGCCGCTTCCCGGCGATCCCCTTCAGTTCAAACACTCCGGCATCTTCGAGCACGAGGCCGGAGCCATCGAGGAGGTCCTTCTGGGGCGACGACAGCCGAGCTGCCGCGTCGTCGTGCCCGTGTCAGGAGGCTGGTGGAGCCATCCCGAGGAGTTGCGCGAGATCGGGCCTCGTGAATGGGTCGTCGACGGCGATCTTGCCATCGGCGAGCCGATACAGGGTGAGGCCATCGGCGGACACCTTCTCGCCACTGCCACGGGTGATCTCAGAGGTGAAGGATGCGATCACCAGGTCCCCTTCGGCCACCATGTCGACGATCGTGAAGTGCATGCCCAGACCCGCGGCAGCCATCCCTTTCAGGATCTCCCTGAAGCCGGCAGAGTCCGCGCCACCCATGGCGCGGTTCACGTAGTCCGGGGCCAGGACCTCATCGAGGACGTCGAGATCACCGCCTTGGAGGACCTCGGTCATGAACCGTCGGACCACGGCCTTGTTCTGCTCGGTCGACACGGCGGATCCTCCAAGGGAAGCAATAGGGCAGCGAGTATGAGCCGGCTCCTGATGAGGAACAAGACCAAGTCACGCACGCGTCAGGCGCGGCTCACCGGGCGCATACTCCTGAGGTGGAGCTCGAGCGGGTGCTGTGGCGGCACCCGGGCGACGTGTGACGAGCCTGGGTATGGCAGACGTTTCGTGTCCGCAGTGCGGGGCGGTCGTGCCGGACATCGATGGACCCGTCCATGGGTACGTGCCGAGCGCCCCAGGTTGCTGGGCGGCCTTCGGTGCCCTCCGCGCGGATGAGGCGGACCGGTTCCCGGGCTCCGAGGTGAACAACCTGGTCGTTGACGCCTACATGGCCCAGCATCCGGGCGACGGCACTGACCGGCGTGATCGCCAGTCCGTATTCGTCCACCTCGTGAGCCTGTGCGCCGTCATCGAGCGCGACGCCTCACCGTCGAGGTCGCCGCTCGTGCTTCGAGCCGTCGTCGATCGCAAGGAGGCGTTCCCGGTGCTCCGTCGGGTCCGCGGACCGGGCGACCTGACGGTCCTTGACGCCTCAGAAGCGACGAGTCTCGAGGACCACGACGCCCGGGTCCGCGCCTGGGCCGTCGCTGTCTGGGAGTCATGGCGCGAGCACCACCCGTCGATCCGGGCCGCTCTCGACGCCGCCTTCTGAGCCTCCTCGGCCGGGCGACCCGCGAGACCGAGGTCTACTGCACGGTCGAGCCGCTGAACGTGACCGATCGGCCAGGAACGTGAGCGCCAGCGGCGCGGGTCATGGAGGCTCGCTGAGCAACTGCCGGATCACCCGCTCGGAGCCGTCGTAGTCGCCCTCGCCGATGTGGGTATGTCGGATCCGGCCTGATCGATCGACGAAGAAGAATGCCGGCCAATATCCGTTCCGATACGCGTCCCACGTGGCGTATCTCGGATCGAAGGCCACGGGAAAGCGGATGTCCGCTTTGGCCACCGCGTCCCGGACGTTGCCCAGGTCGCGTTCGAACGAGAGCTCCGGCGTATGGACGCCGATGACCTCCAGGCCAGCTGACGCGTAGCGCTCGTACCACGCCTTGACGTATGGCTGGACGTGCTGGCAGTTGATGCAGCCGAAGGTCCAGAACTCGACGAGGACGACCTTGCCGCGGAGCGACGCCATGGTCAGAGGGTCGGAGTTGACCCATGCTTCGATCCCGGTCAGCTCGGGTGCGGGTCCGAGATCCTCGAGGACGACGCTGGCCGGCAGCGACGTCGCGACCGCTGTCGGCAAGTCGGATGTCTCCGAGGGGTCAGTGATCCGGTTCGCTCCACCGGTCGCCGGTGTCGTCGCCGGAACGGTCCGAAGCATGTCGAGCTCCTTCTGGACGTTGGGTTGCTGCTCGACCGCAAGGAGGGCGCTCCCCCAACCAGCCGGCAGGACATCGGCGACCCGGTCTTCGACGGTGAGATCGAGCCCTGTGACGACCAGGGCCGCCGTCAGGAGCATCGCGACGCCCAGTCCGCGCCGCGAGCGAGCACGACGGGCGGCGCCCCCGAGGCCGCGACTCGCGCGACGACCCCATCGGGCGATGACGGCGATCGGGACGACGGCACCCGCGACGTAGGCGAGCGCGATGACGACCGTCTCGACGCTCGGGCCATGGCTCAGCGCTGTGGCGATGACGGCGGCCATGATCGGTCCGACGCACGGCGCCCAGACGAGGCCGATGGCTCCGCCCAGGACGAGCCCACCGACCAGCCCGTCGCCCGGTCGACCGGCGGCCAGGCTCGTCCCGAATCCGGCGATCGGCGCCAGGCCACGCTCGGCCAGGGCGTCGATCCGGCTTGACGCGAGCGTCAGGCCGGCGATGCCGAGGACGACCGCGCTGGCGAGGCGCAATCGATCGGTGGTCACGCCCGCGGCCGCCAGGGCCGACGCGAGAACGACCGCGGTGAGCACGAACGTCAGGCCGAACCCCGCCACGATGCCGATGGTCCGCCGTTGTCCGCCCGTGGCGGCTGCGCCGAACACGAGCGGCACGACCGGCAGGGTGCACGGTGCCAGGATCGTCAGCATCCCAGCCACGAACGCGAAGCCAAGGACGACCAGCACGTCAGGCCTGGCGTCGATGCACGGTCAACGGACCCGTCATGCCTACTGGAGGGGCGCCGCGGCGATGGGGTGGGTCATCTCGGTGTCCCACAGGACGACCGTGTGGTAGGTCATCGCGTCGGCCGAAGCCGGCACGACGAAGTCCTGCATCCCACTCGTGCCCTTGAGCGGACCGAGATCGATGATCGCGGCCTTGTCGATATCGCCGTCGCCGGTGACGTCCTTGTTGGTGACGAGGATCACGTTCGTGTGCGCATTGCTCGGGATCGAAAAGTCCTCGAACGTGATCGCGAACGTGCCGTCGGGCTTGTGGAACAGGGCGACCGTGCCAGTCGCGCTGCCGTCGACGGCGTGAAAGACCCCGGTGCTCACCGCGGCGGCGGCGCTCGGTGCCGCGCTGTGCTCCATCATCGCCGGCTCGGATGCCATGGCGCTGTGATCGGCCATGGCGGTCGCCGCGGCCGATGCGGACGCGCTGGCCCCGGCGCTCGAGCAGGCCGCGAGGAGGACGATGCCCGAAAGGCCGATCATGCCTGCCTGGATGGTGGCGATACGAGGACGGTGCACGGCGACTCCTTCTCCGATGATGCTGGAGTCGCTCACCCTGACCATCGTCGATGACAGCCCGATGACGCCATGCGCAGCGCGCAGCCCGTCGATCCGGGCGGGAGAGGCGGCGATGATCGTGCGCCTCTTCTCGATGTGGTCCGCCACTGGCCTGCTCGGGACGCGGCCTGGGTCGGATCCGACCTGACCGGGCCGTTGCTGGGGCGCAGCGGCAAGGGTGGCGGCGAGCAGTTCGCTCGGGGCTGCGCCGTGATCTGGCCGCGGTCGTCGCGCCGGCCGACGTCCCGATGATCACGTCGGCCTCGGTCACGTCCAGCCCGGCATCGCACAGGCCGGCGATGACGCCGATGAGCCACGCGTTGCCGGTCGATCCGCCACCACCGAGGACCAGCGCTCGCTCGCCCGCCGTGCGGTGTCGCGGGAGTGCGTCGTGTTCATGGGTCGCGATCTGGCCCGCTCGAGCCGTGCCATCCTTGCACGCGTGACCGATCCCTCAGCCGCCGACGAGACGCGCATCGATCGCTGGCTGTGCGCGGTGCGCCTGGTGAAGACCCGCCCACTGGCGACCCGGTCGTGCGAGGGTGGCCACGTCCTCGTGAATGGGATGCCGGCGAAGCCGTCGACGAAGGTTCGAGTGGGCGATCGGGTCGAGGCGCTCATCGCCGATCGCGAGCGCATCGTCGAGGTCGTGCGGCCGATCGAGTCGCGTGTGGGAGCGCTCGTCGCCGCGACCTGCTACGTGGACCACAGCCCGCCGGTCGTGCCGGTGGCCCGGCCAGGGGTGACGCTCGTGCGTGGGGAAGGTCGGCCGAGCAAGCGCCTCCGCCGCGAGTTCGAGCGCCTGCGCAGGGCCGCCGATCCCTGATTCATGCCGCACCTGGCGGCTCGGTCTCCGTCGCCGACCCGCCGGTCGCCGTCCACGTCCCCGTCTTGAACAACCGGACGACGGCGAAGAGCCAGACCGATGCGAGGATGGCCGCCAAGAGCAGCGCGAGGAGCCAGGCGGCCGGCTGCCACCAGCCGACGAGCAGCGCCACCCCCGCCGCGCCGGCCATCACGAACGCGAGCGGTCGATAGATGACCGCGTGGCGGTCGTAGTCGGCGAGCGTGCGGGTCATCACGCCGAGGGCAATGAGCAGGAGCGCGACCGAGCCGGCGAGCAGCCACGCCGTCGGTGCCGGGGTCCGCGGTTCGTGCGCGTTCTCGATGAGGCCGATCATCGCGGCTCCGGCCCCCACGATCGCGATCGCGATGGGCAGGTGCGCTTCCATCCAGAGGTTGACCGCCAGCCCGTTGAAGCGCGGCTGCCGGCGCCCACCGACGTCGAAGAAGATCCACCACAGGCCGAAGCCAACGACGAGCGCCAAAAAGCCGGTCGCCAGCGTCACGGCATCCTGCTTGGCGCCGGCCAGGCCGTTCACCACGCCCACCACGACCTCGCCAAGCACGATGATGATCAGCAGGTCGAAGCGCTCGACCATCGAGTCGGTGGGGACGATGCCCGTGACCGACTCGCGCCGCGACAGCCAGCCGAAGGCGAGCATCAGGACGAGCCAGCCCGCCGAGAATGCGGCCCACACGATGAGCCGCCCGTCGGTCGGCAGGACCGCGCTGATCGCGATGACGACGATCGAGACGAGCATGGCGGCGAGGTAGCGGGCCGTCGTGGCCATGTACTCGGGCCGATCCTGGCGGCGGACCGTGTACCAGAGCCACGTCATCACGACGAGGAAGGCGATGAGGACGACCGCGAACGCCGTGCCCGTGTCGCTCGCCGCCTTGGCCGTGAACACGGCCAGCAGCGCCAGGATCGCCATCTGGATGAAGACGTACGTTCGCGTCCGGCCGTCCTCGCGCCCGTGGAGCTCGTAGTAGAGCGTCCCGTTCGCCCAGGCGACCCAGATGACTGCGAAGACGATCAGGAACTCGAGGTAGCCACGGAGCGACACCGAGCCCGCGAGCTCGCGCGCCGCCTGCGAGATGACGACGACATAGACGAGGTCGGAGAAGAGTTCGAGGAAGCTGACCCTCCGTTCGGTCTGGATCTCACCGTGCGCCCGGGGCGGCTGCCAGAACCAGCCGCGGAAGCGGCGGATGGCGCCCGGGTCCGCTGCGGTGGCTCCAGGGTCGCCCAGGGTGTCGGGGCGGCTCATGCTGGCAAGGGGACGCGATCCATCGTTCGACCTCTGTGATCCGTGGGTTCGGATCACGATTGTCTCGCGCGGCTCACGCAACCGTGTCGTGCCGGTCGGCCCTGACGTCAGGCCAGCGGAATACCCACGGAGCCCTTGGACTGCTGGTACAGCGCCGAGACGTCGGCGTAGAAGGTCTTGATGTCTTCCAGGCGCGTCGCCAGCCGGACGCGATCACTCTCGTCCAGGCTCGTGATCATCGCCTTGATGTCGTGGCTCTCCCAGAACGCGTTCACCCGGTTGTAAAGCGGACGATCGGGCGCGACAGATGCGGCTCCTGGGTCTGGCACGGCAAAGACGTCCTTGAGGATCGCGATGTCGTGCGGGATGTCGAAGCTGTCGCGTGTGTCCACATGGCTGAAGAGGAAGTAGAAGTTGTCGAAGCCGGACCAGGTGATGCCCGAGAGGCACAGCGAGCAGGGCTCGTGGGTGGCGAGGAACAGGCAATCCCCGGTCGTTGGACGCTGGTCGGCGGGCAGTTCGTAGAAGCGCTTGATGGCGTGGATCTCGCCGTGCCAGAGCGGATTCTCGGTCTCGTTGTTGGTTTCGGCGATCACGACCGACAGGTCGGACTTGCGCAGGATCGCCGCTCCGAACAGCTTGTTGCCGCCCGCCACCCCCTGGCGCGTCTTGGCCGCGATATCGAACTCGATGACGTCGAGCAGGCGGCTGACAAGGGTGGGCGTGTCCATCGGATCCGGGAAGCATATGCCGCCGGCCGAACCTGCCGTCGAACCGCTGGAACGCCGCCACCGCCCGTGCTGATCACGCCGCCGCCCGGTGCTGCTCTCCAAGGTGCTGGTGCGCGACGCGGCACTCGGCGCTAAGGTCAGGTGGTGATGACGCCGACGCGGTACCCGATCCGGATCGGGTCGAGGTCCGCCCTGCTCCTGCGGGTCGCCTTCGGCGTGACGCCCGATCGCGCCTGGGCGTCGGTCGATGCCGGCACCGTGACCGTCCGCTTCGGGCGCTTCGAGTTCACGGCGCCCGTCATGGACGTCACCCGCTGGCGGATCGAAGGCCCGTGGCGCTGGGTCACGGCGATCGGAGTCCGCATGAGCATCCGACATCGGGACATCTCGTTCGCCGGCAGCCCGCGTGGCGGCGTGCGGCTCGACTTCCGGTCGCCCGTCCGCTGGGGTCCGCTCGCGGTCCCGGCGATCTACGCCGGTGTCCAGGATCTCGAGGGCTTCGCCGGGGAGCTATCGCGGCTGGGGATCCCGGGCGACGATGCCCGCAGCGGCTGACCGGCCGCACGATGGCCGATCGACCTGACTGACCTACCAGCGGCCGTTGCCCGGCCGCATGTCGACCGGATCGAGACGGATCGGGAACCGCTCGCGGATCCGCGCGTCGACCGCGGGGTCGAGGTATTCGGGGTAGTGGCTCGCGAGGATCTCGCCGACGCGTTCGTGGGCGTGCTCGTAGATGGTCCGGCTGCCGCCCTCCTGCCACTCACCCGGGCTCGTCCGATCCGCGAGGTCCGGGTAGTGGAACTCGCTGCGCATGAGTTGCAGCGTCTGGTCGGCTCCGAGGTAGTGACCGGCGCCCCGCACAGCGGCTTCGATGGTCTCGTACGACAGGGTCTCGTCGGTGACTTCGATCCCCCGCAATAGGCGCTGGGCATTGCCGAGCAGGTCGTTGTCGATCACCAGTCCTTCGAACGACTGCCCCATCAGGCTGCCGACGATGCCCGGGTACGCCGACACGAGATTTCCCCCGGCGAGCGTCGCTGCCGTGATGGTGATGCCCTTCTCGTAGCCCGCCTGGGCATCCATGGTCTTGGCGTCGGTCATGCCCGACGCGACCGACGAGACGAGCCCGTAGTGATTCGCGATCTGGGCGCTGGCTGCCATCAGCAGGGCCTCCTCGCCGCTGCCGCCGGTGAAGCCGCCGGTGCGCAGGTCAGACACGAACGGCCACATCCCGAAATCGAACGGATTGCCGGGCCGGATCATGTTGACGATGGCGAGGCAGGCGAGGGTCTCGGCGAAGCACTGGACCAGTGCGCCGGCGAGCGCGGCTGGGGCGGTCGCACCGGCCTGCGGGGCGATCGCGATGTCCGTGGCGAGTCCCAGCTCCGCCGTCCGGACGAGGACCTCGGCGTTGTCCTTGCCGAATCGCAGCGGCGAGACGATCGGGCAACCGCCGATGCTGCAGAACGGCCGCTTGAGGAACTCGCCCTCGCCACCGGCGACGAGATCGAACATCGCGACCAGGTCGTCCACGTAGCCCACGGTCGCGCAGCTGAACGCGAACGGCTTGTTCTGGCCGGCGAGCGCCGCGTAGGCCACGTTGATGTCGTGGACATAGACGTCTTCGCTGTATTCGGCCGCGATGAAGGGCTGGCCGTAGCAGTGGATGTTCGGCAGCCGGTCCACCAGGCGGGCGGCATCGTAGAGGTCGACGAGCCGGGTCGGCCGGAAGGTCTGCGTGCCGTAATCGAGGACCGTGACGGCCTCGCCCGACGTGCAGAAGTAGACGCGCTCCCCGCTGATCTCGATGTCGTTGGCGGGATCCACCGCGTATCGGACGTAGCCCCGTGCCGCGACGCCGAGCATCTCCTCGACCAGGCCACGCGGGAACAGCAATCGCCCATCGGCATCGAGCGTGCAGCCTCGAGGCAGGGCGTATCTGAGGATCTCCGGGATCGGATCGCCGATCCCGATGTTCGCGAGCACATCGAGGGCGGTGTCGTAGATGCGCTCGATGTCGGGGATCGTGAGCGGCCGGTACTTGCCCCCGGTCATCCCGGGTCGCACTGCCGCTGGAGCAGGCGCCGACGCGACCGTGGTGCGCGCGCGACGTCCATGTCTGGCCGACGGGTCGGCCGCCCGCGACGTCTCCGGTGGCTGCTCCGCGATCTCCATCGGCGCATTCTCGGGGCTCGCGGGCCGTCGGGCAAGACGGCAGCCCGGCTGGTGCCGTTCCTGGTTTCGAATGGAAAGGCCCTCCCGATCCCGAGAGGGCCTGTCCGTGTCGTCGGTGTGGCGCCGACCTCGCGGCGGACGGTGTTACTTGTGGTTGTAGCTCGCCAGGCCCGACCAATCACCCCGAGCTGCATACGACGCCTGGGTGGGCCACGAGTCAAGGCTCGACGGCGGCAATGCCCCGGCTTGCGCCATGATCTTGCGCAAGTCCGAGGGATCGGTGTGCTCGAGCTCCGCGTAGGTGGTGATGCCACCGTCCGACAGGATCGACGAGATCCGTGGCCCGATGCCGTTGAGCTGGGTCAGATCGTCCGGCGGTGCGGCCTTGGCCTTGGGCGCCTTGGCCTTGCTCGTCCCGCCATGGCTGGCTTCGGCGTTCTTCTTGTTGTACTTCATGAGGCCCTGCCAGTCGCCCTTGGCGGCCAGGCTGGCCTGCATCGGCCACGTCCCCACGTTGGCGGGCGGTGCCATGTCCGCCGCATGCAGAGCGTGTCGGACCTCGGGTTCGTTCGCGTCGGCCAATGCCGCGTAGGTCGTGATCCCGGCGGTCGCCAGCGCCGCGCTGGCCTTCGGTCCGATACCGGCGAGCTGGGTCAGGTCATCGGGGGTCGCGACCGGCGCGGCGGCCTCAGCCACTGCTGCCGCAGCGACGACCGGCGCGGCAACTTCAGCCGGCGCCTCCTCGGGGACTTCCACCTCGTAGTCCGACACGACTTCCGCGCCGCCGAGCTGCTCGACCGCCGGGTCGACGAGTGCCTTGAGCGCGGCAGCCGTATTCGGAGGCAGCGTGCTTGCGATCAGAAGTGCCTTGTCGACCGTGATGGCCTGCTTGATCATCCCGATGGACGCGCCCCAGTTCCCTTCATACAGGATGAACAGGGCGCTCTTGCCGTGTTCGAGCTCCTTCGTCACCTGGCGCATGAACTTGTCGTCGATGCCGATGTCGTGCAAGCGGTTGCGGAGGCCGTTCAGGACCCCACCCGCGGCACCACCGACGACGGCGCCGGCCGGCCCAAGGACGATCGCGCCGACGATGACACCGAGTCCGGCGCCACGCACCGCGCCCTTGGCGCCGCCGAGATCCTCGGTCTGGTGGACCTTCACCCGGAACCTGGTCCGGTCGGCGATGGCGGCGTCGATGATCTTCACGTTGGGATCGACGTCGTCGATCTCCTGGATCCGCTTCAGCAGTCGCCGAGACTGCTTGCCCGTGTCCAGGACGAACGCGGCAAGCGTCTGACCATACTCGTCGCTCATCAGCCAGTCTCCTATCGAAGTGGTGGGACGGTGGGCGCCACTGGTCCGGTTCGGCAGGCCGTCATGTCGGGATCTGGGAGTCCGTGGCGCCGGGGCACCCATCGACGATCCGTGACCGACCCTTCAGGACACCTCCTCCCGGGAGCCCGCCGGATGGCCCTCTCAGGGAATGTGAGGGGCCTCGAAAGGGGTCGCGGCAGGTGAATGATGATGCTAAGCCTCGGCGACCCGTCTCGCAACCACCTCGATCGGGACGTCTGTGGGGGCGCCCTGGGAGACAATGGGTCGATGACCGGAGACGAAGCGCCCGAACCACGTCGAAATCCGCTTGCGGCGTTCTCCGCGCTCATCGGCGGACGACGCCTGATCGAGGGCGGCCCGACTCCATCGCCCCACGACTCTCGGGTGTCCGGGATCCTGCGGCCCGTCGTCTTCGGCGCGAACGACGGGCTCGTCAGCAACCTCGCCCTGGTGATGGGCGTCGCCGGCGCGTCGCCGGCCCCCGGGGTCATCGTGCTGGCCGGGATCGCGGGCCTGCTCGCCGGTGCGTTCAGCATGGCCGTGGGCGAGTACATCTCGGTGCAGTCCCAGCGCGAGCTGCTGGAATATCAGATCGAGTTCGAGCGACAGCAGCTGGCGACGACGCCCGATGCCGAACGCGACATCCTCATCGGTATCTATGTCGGGCGCGGCTTCCCGCGCGACGAGGCGACGCAGATCGCGGACCGCATGTTCGCGGATCCCGCTCGGGCGCTCGACGCCCTGGTGCGTGAGGAGATCGGCCTCGATCCGCGGGTGATCGGGTCACCGTGGAGCGCGGCCATCGGGTCGTTCCTGGCGTTCACCCTCGGTGCCATCATCCCGGTGGTGCCGTACCTGATCACGTCGGGCGCCGTCGCGTTCTGGGCGAGCCTCCTGGCCAGCCTGCTCGGCCTGTTCCTGCTCGGCCTGGGCGTCAGCCAGTTCACCCACCGGAGCCCGGTGCGGACGGGCATCCGGCAGCTCCTCCTCGGCCTCGCGGCCGCGGTCGTGACCTTCGCGGTCGGGACGTTGCTCGGCGCCTCGGGGATCTAGCTCGCCCGCCGGGCCGGCCGCCCCGTCCCGGAGATGCCATCATCGATGCCGATGGACGCGATCGCCTTCGCCCTCGGCGTGTTCCTGCTGGCGCTGACCCTGTGGGACCTGTTCCAGACCATCGTCGTGCCGCGGCCGACGCCGGGCTGGTTCCGGATCGGGCGCTACCTCGTGCGCGGGTCGTGGCGGGTCCTTCGCTCCATCCGCGGCCGGAACGGGAGCCCTCATGACACCGTGCTCGGCCTGTTCGCGCCGGCGGTCACGATCGTCCTGCTCGGCACGTGGCTGGTCAGCCTGATCGTGGGCTACGGCCTGATCCTGTACGCGGTGCGTGACGAGCTGCAACCGGTCCCGGCGAACCTGGGCGCCACGATCTACTTCGCCGCGACCTCCGTGCTGACGCTGGGATTCGGGGACATCGTGGCGGTCGGCGGTGTCGCGCGCTTCGTCGTGGCCGTCGCCGCGATCAGCGGACTCGGGGCGGTGGCTCTTGTCGTCACGTTCCTGTTCTCGCTGTTCGGGTCGTACCAGCGCCGCGAGATGCGGGTGGTGATGCTCCAGGCATCGGCCGGCGCACCGCCGTCCGCCGTCGCGCTGCTCGAGTCGTATGCCCTGCTGGATCTCACCGAGCGCCTGCCGGAGCTCTTCCGCGACTGGCAGCGATGGGCGGCCGAGGTCCTCGATTCGCACGTCGCGTACCCGCTCCTGGGCTGGTTCCGGTCGAGCCACGACAACCTGTCCTGGATCAGCGCGCTCGGGACCGTCCTCGACGCATCGAGCCTGGTGCTGACGACGATCGAGGGCGTGCCGCGCGGCGACGCGAAGCTGTTCAAGCGGATGGGCACGCACCTCGTGGAGGACATCTCGAACCTGGGCTTCCATCGCGGCGCGCCGGACGGGCTGGACCGGACCGACTTCGACGCCGCCTGCGATCGCCTCGCGCTGGCCGGCTATACGATCGGGCCGCGGGACGAGGCATGGTCGCGATTCGAAGCCGCCCGCGCCACGTACTCGGCACGGTTGGAGGCGATGGCGTCGTACTGGGCGACGCCGGCGACGCAGTGGCTGGGCGATCCGCTCGAGCTTCGGCGGCCGCTCCACCGGGTGGACGACCCGTAGGTTCGAGCTAGGACGCTGGATCGCGGTCGTACAACCGTCGCGCCCAGACGTAGCTGCCGACCGAGATCAGCGCGCACCAGCCGATGGCCACGACGCCGCTGTCACCGATCGGCGTCCCGACGAGGAGGCCGCGCACGGTCTCGATCCACGGTGTGAAGGGCTGGTGCTCGGCGAACCAGCTGATGCCATCGGGCATCGATCCGGTCGGGACGAAGCCGCTGCTCATGAACGGCAGCAGGATCAGGAACATCGGCAGATTGCTCGCGGTCTCGACGCTCTTGCTGACCATCCCGAGGGCGACCGACAGCCACGAGACCGCGACCGCCACGAGCACGAGCAGGCCGGTTGCCGCGGCCCATTCGAGCGGACCGGTCGTCGAGCGAAAACCGATGAGCACGGCGACGACCATGACGATCGCGATGGCGAGCATCGTCTGGATGACGCTGCCGACCACGTGACCGGTCAGGACGGACACACGCGCGATATCCATCGTCCGGAACCGGGCGATGATCCCCTCGGTCATGTCCATCGCGACCGAGATCGCGGTGCCCTGCGCGGCGCCAGCAACGGTGATCAGGAGGATCCCCGGAACCACGTACTGGATGTATTCCGCGCGACCGCCCGAGACCAGCCCGAGCCCGGCCCCGAGGGTGCCCCCGAACACGAACACGAAGAGCAGCAGCAGGACGACGGGGATGCCGGCGATGAAGATGGTCAGCGAGGGATAGCGGCGCATCCGGCGGAGGTTGCGCCGGAGCATGGTCGTGGTATCGATCACTGCGGACTGGTACGTGCTCATCGAACGGCCATCCTTTCGTCGGCCGGGTCACCCGTCAGCGACAGGAAGACATCGTCGAGGTCGGGGGTCTGGAGTGAGAAAGCGCCGACCTCGATCGAGTCGGCCTCGAGCTTGTCGAGCAGGGCACGGAGCGAGCGGATCCCGCCGTCGCTCGGGATCTGCAGGGTGAGCGACTCGTCGTCGCGCGCGGCTCCCTCGAACACGCGGGCGGCCCGCTCGAGCTCGGACTGGGTGGCGAAGGACAGCTCGACATGCCCGCCCGAGACCAATCGCTTCAGCTCATCCGGCGTGCCCTCGGCAACCAGCACCCCTCGGTCGAGGACGCCGATCCGGTGCGCAAGGCGGTCCGCCTCTTCGAGATGCTGGGTGGTGAGGAAGATCGTCACTCCGCCGGCGACGAGCTCTTCGATCGTCTGCCACATGCCGCGCCGGCTGCGTGGATCGAGCCCTGCCGTCGGCTCGTCGAGGAAGATGATCCGCGGGTCCCCGATGAGGGTCATGGCCAGGTCGAGACGCCGTCGCATGCCGCCCGAGTAGGTCGTCACCGGTTTCCCGGCCGCCTCGACCAGGTCGAAGCGCTCGAGCAACTCATCGACGCGTCGGCGGCCGGCCTCCTTGCCGAGGTGGCGCAGGTCCGCCATCAGCTGGAGGTTTTCGCGGCCGCTGAACAGGCCGTCCACCGCGGAGAACTGGCCAGTGACGCCGATGATGGCTCGGACCGCGTCGGGCTTCGCGGCGACGTCATGGCCCGCGATGCGGACCTCGCCGGCGTCGGACGCGATGAGGGTCGAGAGGATCCGGACCATCGTCGTCTTGCCGGCGCCGTTGGGTCCGAGGAGGGCGAAGACGGTCCCTTCGGTGACGTCGAGATCGATGCCGTCGAGCACGACCTGTGTGCCGAAGGACTTGCGCAGCCTGGCTGCGTGGATCGCGATGCGCGGCTCGGTCGTCATGCCACGCATCCCGTCCGGCCGGCGCGGCGACGGTCAGATGTCGAGGTCCTCCAGTGCCGGCTGCCTGGCCGGGCCGGCCACGATGTCGTAGAGCTGCTGCGGGATCCGCCCCCGGAGCTCCTCGAGCGTCGCGATGACCTCGAGGGTGGATTCTCCGGGCGAGTTCCCGTAGCTGATCGTCCCGATCCCGAGATAGCCGCGCCAGCCGGCCGGTTTGCCCTCGGCATCGAGCACCATGTAGTCGGCGCTGCGCTCGATGTGGAGGACGAAGTTGCCCTTCCGGCTGCGATAGACGCGGAACGCCTCGACGCGATTGGGCGACGTATTGACCCATTCCCCGAGGAGGATGCCGGTGAAGCGGATCTTCCGGCCGCGGCCCGGCCCGACCCGGATGACGATCTCGTCGAAGCCTTCGCGCTTGCCTTCTTCGACGTCGACGTAGCGACGGAGGGCAGAGGAGATCGCCGCCGAGAGGTTGCCGCCGGCAAGGGCCTGCGCGCGCTGGTAGAGGGGAAGGTCTCCGTCCGAGACATAGATGGTCTTGTTCGGCACCACGACATCGTAACTCCAGGCTGCTGAGGGAGGTATGCGTACGAGTATACGTATATCACCAAGCATTGCAAGCCCCATGCCGCGGACCGGGGCCGGAGTGTCACGAGACCTTCACGCTCGACGCGCGCGACCGGGCTTACTATCCGCACATGACGGCCGACGACCACGTGACCGAGCAGTGGCGGCGATTGCTGACGGGCGAGGATCCGAGCCTGCGCGGGGTCCGCCGGATGTGGCGGCGCATCCCGTCGGCGCCGCGCTGCAAGGTCTGCGCGTCGCCGTTCCACGGTGCCGGCGGAGTCGTCGCCCGCGTGTTCTGGCACGGCCCGATGAAGAACAACCCGCTGTTGTGCAAGGCCTGCTTCGGGCGCCTGTCGGAGCGTCCCGGTGGCGCCGAGCTGGAGATCAGCGTGGTCTTCGCCGACGTGCGCGGCTCGACCGGGCTGGCCGAGCGGACATCCGCCGGCGACTACCGGGGCCTGATCCAGGACTACTACCGGCTCGCCGCGGCCGCCATCGACTCCAACGACGGCATCATCGACAAATTCCTCGGCGACGGGATCATGGCCCTGTTCATCCCGGTCATCGCCGGCGAGAACCATGCCACCCGGGCGATCACGGCAGGGCGGGCGATCCTCGCGGCCGTCGAGCACGCGGGCCTGGGCCCAAAGGGCCTCACGATCGGGGCGGGCGTCCATACCGGAGAGGCCTTCGTCGGCGTCGTCGGCAGCGACGAGAAGACCGACTTCACCGCCCTCGGCGACACCGTCAACATCGCGGCGCGCCTTGGCGGGCTGGCCGGGCCGGGCGAGCTCCTCGTCAGCCGGGCGGCCTGGGACCGGGCCGATCTGGGGCCGCCACCCGCCGAGCGCGAGGTCGACATCGCCGGTCGGACGGGCAATCTGACGGTGGTCGCGACCGGGGCGAAGGCCGCGACCATCATCCACTGATCCGGATGGCGCTGAAAGTCTGACGCCCGACCCCCGAAGGGGCCGGGCGTCGACGCGACGGGCGGGGCGGGGGACCTTACTTGAAGACGAGGGTCCCCTGGTCGGTGAGGGTGATCGTCAGCTGCGAGTTGGCGATCGCGTAGCTCGCGGCATTGGACAGGCCCAGCACGTACAGGTCGGCTAGCGACCCCTCCGGGCACGCGGCAGACGTCGTCGCGCCCGGGACGATCGCGAGATCGCCCGATGCGGCGGCCGGATCTGCCGTCGTGTATGTGCCGGACACGGTGTTGCAGTCGGCCTTGGCCGAGAACGTCGCATCAGCCGCGAAGGTGATGGTGTAGTTCGGCTGCTGGGCCTCCGGGACGACGCCCTGGAAGGCCGGGTTCTTCTCGGTGATGGCCGTCAGCATCCAGGCCTTGCCGACGAGACCGGTCACTGGTGCCGGCGTCGCGCTCGCACCCGGCTTGGCGGTCGGTGCGGCGGTCGGCTTCGCCGTCGGCGCGGCGGTCGGCTTGGCCGTCGGCGTCGCGGTCGGCTTGGCGGTCGGCTTCGGGGTCGCGGCTGCGGCCGACGTGCCTGCACTTGCGGGCGGAGCCGCGCTCGCGGTCGGTGCGACGGCGAAGGTCAACGTGCCCTGGTCGTCGAGGGTGATGGTCAGGATGTCGTTCACGATCGCGTACGTCTTGGCACGGGCGAGCGCGTGGGTGTACAGCGTATCGAGTGAGCCGTCCGGGCAGAACGCCATCGTCGACAGGCCGACCTCGATCGTGAGGCCGCTGTTCGCGGGCGTCTTGTACGTCCCGGCGATCCTGTTGCAGTCCGCGTTGCCGCTCCAGGTCAGGTCGGTCTTGAAGGTGATGGTGTACTTGCTCTGGTCGGCCGGCGGGACGATGCCCTGGAAGGCCGGCACCTTCTCGGTGATCGCCGTGAGCTGCCATTCCCTGTCGGTCAAGCCTGGCGCGGCGCCCGGGCTGCACGCGGCGAGGATGGCTGTGGCACCGATGAGCAGTGCCATGAACACAGATTTGCGCATGCGTGAGACTCCTGTTGGTGACGGTCGTCGCGCTGGTCCGTTGCGCGACTCGCCCCGGGCATGGATCTCACGCCGAGGGTGTGTGGGCCTTTCGTGGCCGGTCCGCGCCACGTCCTGCGGTCCGGCAGGCATTGTAGCCAGCCTGCGCTGGCTCGGTTCAGCCGCCGTCGCGCGTCCGTCGCTGGCCGCGCGGTTCCTTCGATCGACGCATCGCCGCGTCGAGCACGAGCAGCGGGATCGAGACGAGCAACACGAACAGCACGAGCTGCCCGACCTGGGGCATGTCCATCACCGACGCCTCCCGGGGCTTCGGACCGGACCTGGCAGGCCCGGCGCGACCGACGAGCCGTGACTCTAGGCGGACGTCGGGGGACTGTCCATTACGTCGCTTGCCCTATCGCCACCGACCGACAGACGTCCCAGGCCTTTTCACGATCCGCTGACCGGCCGCGCCACTCATCGGCGTTCGAAACGCAGATACGCCGCCCCGCGTGCATCGATATAGGTCGCGTCGTCGGTCTCGACCATGCGAAGGATGATGCTGTCGCAGATCGGGCATCGCAGGACGGTTCCCGGGCCGCGCATGTAGGCGCGCAGCTCGGCGACCATGTGCGTGCCGCCGCAGTGATCGCACTTCGTGGGGACGGCCGTCATGTCGATGCCGAAGACCGCGGCGAGCAGCCCGGCAGACGCGTTCCCGTCAAGGACGTCGTCCGGGGACGGGTCCATGCCTCGATCGTCGGTCATCGGCTCATCCTCCGGCTAGGTGCCGCTCGGACCGAACCGTTCGGTCCGGACGCGGTCAGGCGGCATGCCGAGGCGCACGAGCCCGTTCGCGGCAGTCTCGACGAGCGGAGTCGGGCCGCACAGGTAGGCGCGGGCAGAGATGCCCAATGGCTCGAGCACCTCGACCAGCATCCGTTCGTCGATCCGCCGTGCGAAGCCCGACCAGCCAGCCGGTTGTGACCGGGTCAGCGTGTGGACGACCTCGAGTCCAGGGTCGGTCGCGGCAAGGCGGTCGAGCTCATCCCGGTAGATGACGTCATCGATGTGGCGAGAGCTGAACAGGAGGCGCGTCGGGACGTGCGATCCGGCACGCGCGCGGTGGCGCAGCATCGCCATCAGCGGCACGACGCCCGACCCGCCGGCGACCAGGAACAGCGGGCCGCCGAGCTGTGCCTCCCAGACGAAGTACCCGCCGATCGGGCCTCGCAATTCGATCTCGTCGCCGACGACCACGACGTCGTGGAGGAAGGGCGACACCTCGCCGTTCTCGATGCGCTCGACCGTGATCTCGACCTCGCCGGGGCGCTCCGGCTCGGACGCGATCGAATAGCTCCGCTCGACGCTGTAGCCGTCCTGGGCGGTCAGCCGAAGGTCGACGTGCTGACCCGCTCGATGCCCGGTCCAGGAGGGCACCAGGAGCGTGAACGAGCGAACCATGGCCGTCTCGTCACGGACGGCGGACACTGTCGCGCGCTGCCAGGAGATGGGGCCGGCCACGATCGGACTCTCCTAATCGCCGCTGTAGCGTTCTTCGAGCCACTGGTCGCCGCGGTTGTGGTAGCCGAACGACTCCCAGAAACCCGGCTCATCACGCGACTGGATGCGGAGACCGCGAACCCATTTCGCGCTCTTCCAGAAGTATCGACCGGGGACGACGAGACGAACCGGTCCGCCGTGCTCAGGGGCGAGTGGCTTGCCGTCGTATTCGAAGGCGACGAACGCCTGACCGTTGAGGATGTCCTCCAGCGGCAAATTCGTCGTGTACCCGCCGTCCGACCAGGCGATCGCAAACGCAGCGTCCGGATCGAGGTCGACTTGCTCGAACAGCGTATCGATGCTGACGCCCCGCCAGTGCATGTCCAGCTTGGTCCACTTGGTGACGCAGCTGATGTCGACCGTCCAGTCGCGGCTGGGCAGGGCGACGAACGAATCCCACGTCCAGCTCACCGGCTCGCGGACGAGGCCCTCCATGGAGAACGACCAGCGGTCGAGTGGCGTCCGGGGAGTCGGTCCGGCCGAGAGCACGGGAAAGTCGGTCGTGAGGTACTGGCCGGGCGGGATCCGAGACGCCTGATCCTCACCTCCTCGGTCCGGGCTGCCACGCCGACCGACGAAGCCGCGGGTGACGAATCGGTCCGTCATGTGACCCCCCCATCCTCCATCGATCCCCACCACCTCAAAGATCTTGTCCCGAACCTTACGCCGAACGGCATGTTCCAAGTGGCCAGTGCTGCATGTCGCCGGCCTCATCTGGTACGGTAACCGGGTTGTTACGGATCAGGGACGCGACCGAGGAGGGCACCATGGCGGCAACGGGTTCCGGCACGAAGGACGATCCCTGGCGGCTGACGACGCCGCCGGGCACGAGCGAGTACTCGATGTACCTCGATGACGGCAACGACCCACCGGCCATCATCTGCCAGGTCGGCGGCACCCAGCTCAAGTACGACAGGCGCGCGATCGACGACCTGCACGCGATGCTCAAGGCGCATGGCGACTGGATGCCGCTCGGCGGCGCCGACGAGCAGAAGCCGGCGCCCGACGGGTCGGTCGAGGCGTGGGGTCGCTCCGAGTCGAACCCGGTCGGCGGCTGGTACGGCCTCAAGAAGGGCCTGCGCGGCCGGTTCGGCGTGTACATGCCGCCGTTGATGGAGGCGCTCGGGCTGGCCGAGGTGACCCACGACGCGAAGAACAACCGGATGCGGGCGCTCTGAGCATCGGGATGACCCGAGCGAGCGCCGCCCGCGATCCGTTCGACGCCCTGGGCGATCCGAACCGGCGGGCGATCGTGGAGCTGCTGGCCGGGGGCGACCGGTCCGTCCAGCAGCTCGCGGACGCCCTGCCGATCAGCCGGCCGGCCGTGTCACGACATCTGCGCCTGCTCAAGGAAGCCGGGCTGGTCGTCGAGGAGCCGCGTGGGACGCGACGGATCTATCGGCTGCACGACGAGGGCATCGACGAGGTGCGGCGGTATCTCGAACGTGTCTGGGGCGAGGCGGCCGCACGCTTCCGGCTGGTCGCCGAGAACACCTCGATCGACCGGTGATCGAACCCATCCGGCTCACCTTCGAGGTGGACTGCCCGGCCGACCACGCCTTCGACGTCTGGACGGACCGGATCTCGACCTGGTGGCCGGCCGATCACACCGTGTCCGGGGAGCAGGACGCCGCGGTCGTCCTGGAACCGCGGCCGGGCGGCCGGATCTTCGAGCGGACGGTCGCCGGCATCGAACATGAATGGGGCGAGATCACGGTGTGGGAGCCGCCGAGCAGGCTCGTCTACCTGTGGCACCTCCGCCGCGACCGCGCCGACGCGACCGAGGTCGAGATCCGCTTCCGCCCGCAGGGCGAGGCGTCCACCCTGGTCGAGATCGAACATCGCGGCTGGGAGGCGCTCGGCGCGGAGGGCCAGGCGTGGCGCGACCGGAACGGGGCCGGCTGGTCCACCCTGCTGCCGCACTACGTCGTGGCGGCCTCCGCGAACGAGGCCATGTCCCGGTAGGTCGCATCCGGGGTCGCGTCGGCGGGTGGCGTCGCGCCCGACCCGGCCTGGCCGTGCCGCCGATCGATCCACACGGTCGAGAGGCCCAGGCGCTTCGCCGTCACGTGGTCGTGGTACAGGCTCTGGGCGACATGCAGGATCCGCTCGCGCGGGAGCCCGAGACGATCGAACGCGACCTGGAAGTTTCGCTCGTCCGGCTTGTACGCCCCGACCTGCTGGGCGGTCACGACCCAGTCGAACTCGATGTCGAGGCGGGCCGCCGACCGCGCGAACAGGTCGTCGTCGCAGTTGGTGATGACCCCGAGCCGGAATCGTCGATGGAGGCGACCCAGGGCGGCTGCAGAATCGGGGAACGCGGGCCAGTCGCCGACCGAATCGGCGAATGCCTCCACCTCGGACTTGTCCGGTTCGACGCCGTAGCCCCCGGCGACGCCGCGGATGCCGGCGGACAAGATCGCCCGATAGGTCCGGTACGGCCCGGCCTCGGCCGGCGCCTCGATCGCGGCGTAGGCCTCGAGCAGCTCGTCGTCCGATCCGTCGACACCGTGCGCGGCCAGGATCCGCCGGAGGGCGGACAGGATGCCGGTCTCCCAGTCGATGAGCGTGCCGTAGCAGTCGAAGGTCAGGGCTTCGAAGCGGCCGTAGTCGAGATCGGTCACCGGCGCATCATCGCCGACCGCGAGCCGCGCTGCCAGTCGAAACCGGTCCGTCGCCGACGACGTATGGGCCATCAGTCGCGCTCTCCTCAGCTGTCGGGAGGAGTCGGGCCAGGGGCAACGGTCCGGTCTGGCAGCACGGCGGCGGCGGGCCATCTCTCGGTCCGCCGCCGTTCGACGTCCTGCGGGCCGCCGCGCTGATAGCATCCGGCCATGGCGCGAACCCGATTCGACTTCATCATCGTCGGTGGCGGATCGGCCGGCTGCGCGCTCGCCAACCGGCTGTCGGCGGATCCCGCGACCCGCGTTCTGGTGATCGAAGCCGGCCGACCGGATTACCGGTTCGACGTCTTCGTGCACATGCCTTCGGCACTGACCTTCCCGATCGGCAGCCGCTACTACGACTGGATGTACGAGTCGGAGCCCGAGCCGTTCATGGGTGGCCGGCGCATCTATCACGCCCGGGGCAAGATCCTTGGCGGCTCGTCCAGCATCAACGGCCAGATCTTCCAGCGCGGCAACCCGCTCGACTACGAGCGCTGGGCGGCCGACCCGGGCATGGCGACCTGGGATTACGCCCACTGCCTGCCGTACTTCAAGAAGATGGAGACGTGCCTGGCGGCGGCCGCCGATGACCCGTGGCGCGGCCACTCCGGGCCGCTCGTCCTGGAACGAGGTCCGGCCACCAACCCGCTGTTCACGGCGTTCTTCGCCGCCTGCCAGGAGGCCGGCTACCACCTGACCGAGGACGTCAACGGCTATCGCCAGGAGGGCTTCGCCCCGTTCGACCGCAACATCCACGACGGCCGCCGGCTGTCGGCGGCGCAGGCGTACCTGAAGCCGGTCCGCGGGCGGAAGAACCTGACCGTGCGGACGCGGACGTTCGTGACCGGGATCGTGTTCGAGGGGACGCGCGCGGTCGCGGTGGACATCGAACGGCAGGGCGGCGGGACGGAGCGGATCGAGGGCGGCGAGATCATCCTCGCTGGTGGCGCCATCAACACGCCGCAGCTGCTGCAGCTGTCGGGCGTCGGGCGGGCAGGGGACCTGGGCGCGCTCGGGATCCCGGTCGTGGCCGACCTGCCGGGGGTCGGCGACAACCTCCAGGACCACCTCGAGGTGTACATCCAGTACAAGAGCCTCCAACCGGTGTCGATGCAGCCGGCCGCGACCGAAAAGTGGCGTCGGCCGTTCATCGGCGCGGAATGGCTGTTCCGGCGGAGCGGCCCGGGCGCGTCCAACCAGTTCGAGGGCGGCGGCTTCGCCCGGAGCAACGAAGACGTCGCCTACCCCAACCTCATGTTCCACTTCCTGCCGCTGGCGATCCGCTATGACGGCAGTGCCGGCGCGGCCGGTCACGGCTACCAGGTCCACGTCGGGCCGATGTACTCGGACGCGCGAGGATCGGTAGCCCTCAAGACGACCGATCCGCACGACCACCCCGCGCTCCGGTTCAACTACCTCTCGACCGAGCAGGACCGGCGCGAGTGGGTCGAGGCCATCCGGGTCGCCCGGCACATCCTCAACCAGCCCGCGATGGGTCCCTACAACGGCGGCGAGACGTCGCCGGGAGCCGTGGTCACGACCGACGACGAGATCCGCGACTGGGTCGCCCGCGACGCGGAGACCGCGCTCCATCCGTCGTGCACGGCGCGGATGGGGACCGACGACGGCGCCGTGCTGGACCCGCTGACGATGCGGGTCCATGGGCTGGACGGGCTTCGCGTCGTGGATGCGTCCGCGATGCCGTACGTGACCAACGGCAACATCTACGCGCCGGTGATGATGATCGCCGAGAAGGCCGCGGACCTGATCCTCGGCGACACCCCGCTGCCGGCCGAGCACACGCCGTTCTATCGCCATCAGCCCAACCTCGTCGAGGCCGTGCCCGCATGATCGACGACCCGACCGAGGTCCTGCCACCGGACAGTCCCGCCGCGCTCGCGCTCATGCGCGGCCGCAGTCAGCGGGCCGCAGTCCCGCGCCGGAGTCACGCGGGCTGGGCGCCGGCACCCCACCGTCGCGATGTCCTCGACACGCTGGCGGAGTCGAACGAGGGACGGATCCCCGAGCTCGTCCCGATCCGCATGGGCCGGATGCTGGCCTCACCGTTCGCCTTCCTGCGCGGATCGGCTGCGGTCATGGCGGGCGACCTCGCCGGATCGCCCGTGATCGGCTCCAACGTCCAGCTCTGTGGCGACGCGCACCTCGCCAATTTCGGCGTCTTCGCCAGCCGGGAGCGTCGGCTCGTCTTCGACGTCAACGATTTCGACGAGACCTACCAGGGTCCCTGGGAATGGGACGTCAAGCGGCTGGCCGCGAGCGTCGTCGTCGCCTCTCGCGAGAACGGATTCTCCGAGAGCACCAACCGGGACATGGGCCGCATCGTCGCCTGGCAGTACCGGAAATGGATGCGTCGCTACGCGGGGATGCGCGCGCTCCAGGTCTGGTACGCGGCGATCCCCATCGAATCGATCATCGAGCGCGTCGAGCGTGCTCGCGAGGTCATCGGCGGTCGCCGCGGACTCGAGATCTCCATGGAGGAAGCCCGCCGCAAGGACCACATGGCGGCGCTCGGGAAGCTGTCGGTCAACGCGCCTGGCGGCGGCTGGCTCATCCGTGATCGGCCGCCGCTCTTGCTGCGGCTGCCGGACGACGATCCGAGTCGGGCGGCGCTGGCGTACCTGCGCGACGGCTATCTCCGATCGCTGGCGCCAGATCGCCGGCTCCTCGTCGAGAAGCACCACCTGGTCGACGTCGCGCTCAAGGTCGTCGGGGTCGGCAGCGTCGGCACGCACTGCTATATCGCGCTGTTCGCCGGCCCGGCCGGCGGTCCGCTGGTCCTCCAGGTCAAGGAGGCGCGCCAGTCGGTCGTCGCCCCGTTCATCCGCGGCCGTCGTTGGCGCCACCAGGGCGAGCGGGTGGTCACCGGCCAGCGGATCATGCAGGCCGTGTCAGACAGCTTCCTCGGCTGGACCAAGTCGCCGGTCACGGGCACGGAGTATTACGTCCGCCAGCTCCACGACATGAAGTACGGCGTGGACATCGCCGGATTGCGGGCGCCCGGGATGCGCCTGTACGCAGAGGTCTGCGCCTGGGCGCTGGCACGGGCCCACGCACGGTCGGGCAATCCCGCTGTGATCGCGGGGTATCTCGGTCGTGGCGACGCCTTCGACAAGGCGATCGCATCGTTCGCTGTGGCCTACGCCGACCAGACCGAGCGGGACCACGCGACTCTGGTCGCCGCGGTCACGGCCGGCCGGCTGCCGGCCGAGACGGGGATCTGACCGACCGGCCGTCGGCTCAGTCCGAGCGCCCGCAGCAGCTTGACCGCCGCCAGGTAGCCCGGCCAGCCCGACCAGCCGCCGCCGACCATCGCGGTGGAGCGGGACGAGGACCTCGGCACAGGCATGTCGGGCCGCATCCGGCTCGCTCCAGTAGAGATCGATGACCAGGCGCGCGCATCGGCGCCTCACCGAGTGGCGACGGTCCGTAGCTCGAGCATCGCATCGGACGGCAGCCACGCTCGCCCAGGGCACTGTCGAGCCACGCTCGCCAGCGGGCGGCGCTCGGAGACGACGGGTCGAACATCACGGTCACATCCTACCGTGATGTCCGAAACTTCTAGACATCAGCTTCCCTGATGGCCGATACTCATCGGTATGACCCAAACACGTGAAACCGTCGTCCGGTCGCCTTCGGGTGGGCCAGGCAGCCGAGATGCTCGGGGTCTCGGTCGAGACCCTGCGGCGCTGGGAGACCGAAGGGCGCGTCCGGATGGAGCGCTCGGAAGGCGGTCAGCGGCTCGATCGACATCGAGGAGGTCTCGCGCCTGCTCGATGAACGACGCAAGGCCGCCACGGACCGCCCGATCGTCGCCCAGTCGGCACGGAACCGGTTCGCAGGGGTCGTGACCCGGATCGAACGCGACCGTGTCGCGGCCGTCGTCGAAGTCATCGCCGGTCCGCACCGGCTGGTCAGCCTGATGACCGCAGAAGCCATCGACGACATGGACCTCAAGGTCGGCGACGAGGCCGTCTGCGTCGTCAAGGCGACCAACGTCATCGTCGAGATCCCGTCGTTCAAGGAGTCACGTTCATGAAGTCACGCATCCTGATCCTCCTCGGCGTCCTGGCCCTGCTCGTCGCCGCCTGTTCGAGTGGCGGTGCCTCGACCGCCCCGAGCGCTGCGGTCACCCACCGCCGTCGGTCGCCCCGTCCGCGGCTCCATCCGCTGCGCCGGCTTCACCGTCCGCGGCCGCTGTCGAACTCACCGATCTACGGCGCCGCCTCGCTCAAGGGCGCCCTCGACGCCGCCAAGAAGGCCTACGAGACGGCGAACCCGGGCGTGACCCTGGTGATCTCGACCGACGCGTCGTCTGCGCTCGAGACCAAGATCGAGCAGGGCGCCCCGGCCGATGTCTTCCTGTCGGCCGACACGACGAACCCGAAGAAGCTCGTCGACGCGGGTCTGACCGTCGGGCCGGCCGTCAACTTCGCCGGCAACAAGCTGACCGTCATCGTGCCGACCGGCGAACCCGGCCAAGATCACGACACCCAAGGACCTGGCCAACCCCGGCGTCAAGATCATCGCCGCGGGTGACGCGGTGCCGATCACGAAGTACGCCACCCAGGTCGTCGCGAACCTCGCCAAGGAGCCCGGCTATCCGGCTGACTTCGTCGCGAAGTACAACGCCAACATCGTGTCCAAGGAGGACAACGTGAAGGCGGTCGTGGCCAAGCTCGAACTCGGCGAGGGAGACGCAGGCATCGCCTACGTCACCGACGCCAAGGCGTCGACCAAGGTCGCGCACGGTCGACATCCCGCCGACGGCCAACGTGCTCGCGACCTACGCCGGCGTCGTCGTCAAGGCATCCCCGAACCCGACCGACGCGCAGGCGTTCCTGACCTGGTTCGCCGGGCCTGACGGCCAGGCGATCCTGAGCGGGTTCGGGTTCCTGCCCCCGTCGTGATCGACTCCGCCGCGGCGCCCGGGGGGAGCGCCGCGGCACCCTCGAGTGCCGCCCGGCATCGCCCGCCCGCGCAGCCCGAGCTGGGGCGACCGATCGCTCACCGCGATCGCCCTGCTCTTCGCGCTGTTCCTGGCGCTGCCGGTCCTGACCCTCGTCGTCCGGGCGGTCCTCAACGGGTCGCTGCGCGGTCGCGCTCGCCTCGCCCGAGGTCCTGGACGCGCTGTGGCTCAGCCTCGTGACGACGGCGATCAGCCTGGTCATCACCGTGACCCTCGGGTTGCCGTTGGCGTTCGTCCTTGCGCGACGCCGTTTCCGGGCCAAGGGCCTGCTCGAGGCCATCGTCGACCTGCCGATCGTGCTGCCGCCGTCGGTCGCGGGCCTCGCGCTGCTGCTGGTGTTCGGTCGTCGCGGGCTCCTGTCGGCGCCGTTCGAGCTCCTCGGGATCTCCGTCCCGTTCACGACGATCGCCGTCATCCTCGCCCAGACGTTCGTCTCCGCGCCGTTCTTCATCCGCTCGGCGCGGACGGGGATCGCCGGCGTCGATCGGGACCTGGAGGACGCCGCCCGCGTCGATGGCGCCTCGGAACGGCAGCTGTTCCGCTCGATCACGGTCCCGCTGGCGGGCGCGGCGCTGGCCGCCGGCCTGGTCATGGCCTGGGCTCGATCGCTCGGGGAGTTCGGCGCGACGATCATGTTCGCGGGCAACGTCGAGGGCAAGACGCAGACGCTGCCACTGGTCGTCTACTCGGAGTTCCAGGGCGGCGACCTCGATGCCTCGATCGCGGCCGCGGCGATCCTGGTGCTCGCGGCGTTCGGCGTCCTCGTCGCCGTCCGCGTCTTCCACTGGGGACGCGTGCTCGACACGCGCGGCGTCGGATGAACGTCTGCTCGTGCTGCTCGACCGGACTTCTTGCGTCCGGGTCGTGCCCCCTGTGCGACGTGACGATGAGTAGCCCGCCGCACGCCTGCCTCCGGTGGCTCATGGTCATCGGCGACGAGGATGGCTGCGCTCCGAGCTTCACGTCTCTGGAGCTCGATCACGAGACCGCTTGGCGGCTCGACCACATCGACGGCACGCATGGAGGACACGACTCATGAAGATCAGCGCTCGCAACCAGCTCCCGGGCACGGTCAAGACCGTCACCGAGGGCGCGGTCATGTCCGAAGTCGTCGTCGACGTCGAGGGCGGGCACGAGATCGTCGCCGCGATCACCGCGGAGTCGGCCCGCCGCCTTGGCCTGAAGCCCGGCGCGCACGTCGTCGCGGTCATCAAGTCGACCGAGGTGATGCTCGCCGTCGATGACTGATCGTGGGCCGGATGACGGTCGTGACGTTCAGCCCGATCGGCCTCATCCGGACACCGTTCAGGCACGCATCGAGGGCACGCCGATCCAGTCGGCCGGCGCGACCGGCGTCGCGCGGCTGGATCGATCTCGACCCGGGCCTGGTCGGATGGCCTGCGTGACCTCGACGGGTTCAGCCACCTGATCCTTCTCTACCACCTGCACCTGGTCAGCACGGGCGGCTGACGGTGACGCCGTTCCTCGACGATCGACCGCATGGCATCTTCGCCACTCGGTCGCCGGCCCGGCCGAACGCGATCGGGCTGTCGACCGTCCGCCTGATCGGCGTCGACGGGGCCACGCTCGACATCGAGGACGTCGACATGCTCGACGGGACGCCACTCCTCGACATCAAGCCGTACGTCCCGGCGTTCGACGATCGGCCCGATGCGTCGCATCGGCTGGTTCGCGGGGCGGCTCGACCGAGCTCGGTGAGGTTCGCGCGGACGATCGGTTCCGCTAGGTCCGCTTCCGCTCGACGAAGGCGCGGAACCGGTCGCGCGTGTCGGGCGACCGGAAGCAGGCCAGCTCGGCGGCCGCTTCGCTCGCGGTGGCCGTCGCGAAGTCGCTCTCGAGGGCCTGCTGGAAGCCGAGCTTGGTCCAGGCGACGCCGACCCGCGGGTACGACGCGACGAGGTGGGCGAAGGCCTCAGCTTCGTCGAGCAGCGCGTCTGGTTCGACCACGCGACTGACGAGGCCGATCCGCTCCGCCTCCGCCGCATCGATGTCGTACCCCCACAGGGTCAGGTACATCGCCCGGCCGAGCCCGATCACTCGGGGCAGGAGCCAGGTCATGCCGCTGGTCGGGCTGAGACCGAGGGGCGTATCCGGTAGGCCGAACCGCGTCCCGGCTGCGGCGAACCGGACATCGCACATCAGGGCGAGCTCGAAACCGCCGGCCAGGGCGTACCCGTGGACGGCCGCGACGATGGGCTTCGGGCAGGCGCGGAACGCCGCCGAGACCCGCATGTAGCGCGCGATCGTCGCGGCGAAGGCCGCCTCGTCCATGCCGTCCATCGCGGCGATGTCGCCACCGGCCGAGAACGCCCGGCCACGGCCCGTCAGTACCGCCGCGCCGACGGACTCCGTCGCGCCAACGGTTTCGATCGCCTCGAGCAGGCCGTCGAGCATCTCGTCGTTGATGGCGTTCAGCTTCTCGGGCCGGCCGAGCGTGATGCGTGCCACGTCGCCGCGGATCTCGACCTCGACGACCGCCATCAGTGGCCCTCCCCTCGATAGCTGCGGATGACCCGGCGGGTCTTGCCCTCTGTGGCGATGGAGCCGGCCGGCACGAGACGGACGGCCGAGGTGAAGTTGAGGTCCGCCTGGAGCCGGCCGACGACCTCGCGGGTCAGCGCCTCGTGGCGCTCGGCCGGGACGTCGTGGGCGACCTCGACGCTGAGCGGGACCGGGTAGTCGATCGGTGGCGGGCGGTCGATGACGACCTGGAACTCGCCGGTGACCCGCGGCGCGAGACCGAGCAGGGTCGCCTGGATGGCCAGCGGGAAGACGTTGACGCCCTTGACGATGAACATGTCGTCCGAGCGGCCGAGGATCCGGAAGCGGAAGCTCGTCCGGCCGCATGGACAGGGCTCGGTGAAGACCTGCATCAGGTCGTGCGAACGCATCCGGAGCAGCGGCGATGCCTCGCGGTGGATCGACGTGTAGACGACCTCGCCGCTCTGGCCGTCGACGAATGGCAGGACCTCGCCGCTGTCGGGATCGATCAGCTCGGCGATGGCGATGCCCGTCCCGCCCCAGTGGACGCCGTTGCGTTCGTCGCACTCGCCCGGAATGGAGGCCCAGCTCGCCGGTCCCGTACTGGTCGCGCGCGACCATGCCCCAGGTGTCCTCGATCCGGTCGCGGTAGCCGGGCACCTGGAGGCCCGCCTCGCCCGAGAAGTAGCCACGGACCAGCCCGACCGCGCGCGGATCGAGACCCATCCCGCGGGCGACCTCGGCGAGCCGGATGGCATACGAGGGCGTGGCCCAGATGCCGACCGGGTCGCGCAGGCCGGCCATCATCGTCAGCAGCCGCTCGCTGTGGCCGACCCCGAACGGGATGGTCGCCGCGCCCAGCGTCTCGAACGTGAGGTGATCGCTGAGGCCGCCCGAATAGAGGTTGTAGTTCATGCACTCGAACACGATGTCGCCCGGGCGGCAGCCCATCGCCCACAGCGCGGCGGCGCCGACCGCGCCGTAGTCCGCGATGTCCCGCCGGGTCAGCCCGATCCGCATCGGCTGGCCGGTCGTGCCGCCGGTGGCCTGGATGCGGACGATCCGCTCGATGGGCGCGCACTGGTTGACACCCAGCAGCGCGCCGTCGGCCTGCGACTCGGCGATCTCGCGCTTCTCCATGAGCGGGATCCGGACGAGGTCCTCGACCCGGCGAACGGTGTCCGACGGCACACCCGCGGCGTCGAGCCGTGCGCGATAGAACGGGCTGGTGGCGCGGTCGTAGGCGATCTGCTCGGCGAGGCGGTCGTTCTCGAGCCGGCGCGTCTCGGCCGGCGACAGCGTCTCCATCGCCTCATCCCAGAACGCCCCACCCACGTTCGACACGGTAGCACCGCGCTTCCGCACCGGTCCGCCGGGACGGGGTTCGGCGACCCCTGTCAGCCAGCCTTCGACTTGGTCTTCGGCGTCTTGGGCGGCAGGGTCGTGCCGAAGTCGACCGCCCGCCCGACCCACTCGCGGATGGCATCGTCGTCGGTGACGACGGCGTCGGGGAGCATCGTGTAGCCGGTCATCGGGCGGCCGGCCATGGGCGCGAACGGCGCGGCGCCATCGAGGGCGAGCGCCTCGTTCGTCTCGGTGGGTCCGAGTCGGACGAACCAGCCCTCGCCGTGCAGACCGGTGACCATGTTGCCGCCCACGGTCAGGCTCGGATAGCCGAACGACAGGCGACGATTCGCCCGCGGGAAATCGTCGACGATCGAATTGAATCGGGCGACGAGCTCCGGCGAGGACTTGGGCATCTTTGGCATCAGCGGCACCTCCTGGTCATACGGTACCGCCGACCGTCGCCTACCCTGTGACCGATGGCGACGGAAGGGGTTCGGGTCGGGATCGTGCTCCCGATCGCCGAGGAGGACGCCGAGGACGGCATCCCGGACTACCCGGCGATCCGCGCGGTCGCGGTCGCGGCGGAGGCCTCCGGCTTCGACTCGGTCTGGGTCTTCGACCATCTGCTCTACCGGTTCGATGGCGTCACCACCGGCATCCACGAGTGCTGGACGATCCTGGCCGCCATCGCCGAGGCGACGTCGCGGGTCGAGCTCGGGACGATCGTCATGTGCACGGCTTTCCGGAACCCGGCGTTGCTGGCCAAGATGGCCGCCACGCTCGATCACGTCAGCGGCGGCCGACTCATCCTGGGCGTCGGGGCAGGCTGGCACGAACCGGAATTCGACGCCTTCGGATTCCCGTTCGACCATCGGGTCGGACGGTTCGAGGAGTCGCTGGCGGTGATCACGGGGCTGATCCGCGAGGGCCGCGCCGACCTCGACGGGCAATGGGTGACCGTGCGCGATGTCGTCCTGCGACCACCGGCGCGGCCGGATCTGCCGATCCTCGTCGCGGCCAAGAAGCCGCGCATGCTGGAGTTGACCGCCCGACACGCCGATGCCTGGAACCTCGCCTGGTTCGGACTGCCCGACGAACGGCTGGCGGGGCTGCGCGGCGAGCTCGCCGCCGCCTGCGAGCGGGTGGGACGGGACCAGTCGACGCTCGCCATCACGGTCGGCGTCGTCGTGCGCTACCCGGACGCCGCCGGCGCATCGGCCGAGCCGCCGACGTCGCCCGGCCTGACTGGGACCCCGACCGAGATCGCCGCGGGGCTGCGAGCGCACGCCGACGCCGGCGCCGGCCACCTCATCACCGTCCTCGAGCCGTGCACGCCTGAGACGGTCGGGCTGTTCGCCAAGGCGCTGGCGCTCTTCCGCGCCGGCTGACGGGCCCTACAGGTCCTCGATCCCGCGGCTCGAAAGTCGCGGGCCGAACCGCGGCGCGCGGATCCCGCTGAGCTCGAGCAGGCGGATGACCCGAGCGCGCTGGCCGCGGTACGGCTCGAGCAGCTCGAGCATCCGCGCGTCGGTGCCGCGTGCCTCGCCGGCCAGTGCGAAGGCGACCAGATTCGGCAGGTGGAAGTCACCGACGCTCACCGCGTCACTGTCGCCCAACGCCCGCACCCCGACCTCCGCGGCGGTCCACGGACCGATCCCCGGGACGGCGGTCAGACGGGCGTAGCCCTCGTCGAGCGGCAGGTCCACGATCGCCTCGAACCAGGCCGCGCGCGCCGCGATGCGGCGGATGAGCTCGGCCCGGCGCTGCTCGATCCCGAACGGGTGGTAGGCGTAGTAGGGGAGGGCGGCCAGCGTGGCCGGCGCCGGACCAAGGCGGAGTCGCCAACCCTCGGGACCCGGGGCGGGTTCGCCGTGGACGCGGATGAGCCCGGTCCACGCCCGATGCGCCTCCTGGCCGGTCACCTTCTGTTCGAGGATGGCCGGCACGAGCGATTCGAGGACGGCGCCCGTGCGCGGGATCCGGATGCCGACGAGCCGGCGCGCCAACTGGGCGACGAGCGGGTGGCCGGCCGGGATCGGGCCCGGGTCCGCGTCGAGTCGCAGCATCCCGGGGATGTCTGCGAGCGCTCGCTCCGCGCCCGGTCCGTGGGCCTCGGCGTGAAGTTCGTCACCGCGCGCGGCGACTCCGACGGCGACCGGGCCGTCGGGGGTGCGGGTGGCCCACCAGGCCCGCCCCGCTTCGAGGTGGATGGTCGGGTCGCCGCGGCCGCGCGACAGCGGGCCGAGCGTGCGGCGCAGGTCGAGCGGGCGGTCGAGCGGGAAGGTCTGGGTGGGCACGCGCGGATGCTGACACGGTTTCGATAACGTCACGAACCACGTCGAAATCCCTGGATCCGGGCGATCCGTGCTACGGTCCCCTCAGACGTGCGACACAACAACGTCGTCGCGAGCGTGGCGCTCATCGCCATCCTCGCCTCGGTCGCCGTCCCAGGTCCCGTCGGTTCGTGGGTCCCCAGCCCCGCCGACACCGTGGACCCCGGTCTCTTCCGACAAGTCGAGGTCGCGGCGCTCGCGCGCGGGGTGGCGATGACGATCCAGCCCCTTGATCCAGGGGCCCGGTCCGCCGGAAGCCTGGACGACCGTTCCACCCTGGTGGAGCCCGACCTTCGCTCGGAGCCGACCCCGGCTCCGGTTCGACCCGCCCAGCCGACGGCGCCTGCCCATTCGGTCGGCACGAGCAAGACGAGCGGCTGGCACCACGACAGCGACATCTCCTGGTTCGGGCCGGGCCTCTACGGCAACGGCACGGCCTGCGGCAAGAAGCTCACCACGACCCTTGTCGGGGTCGCCCATCGGACGCTGCCGTGCGGCACGCTCGTCACGTTCCGGTACAAGGGCGTGACGCTGACGGTACCGGTCGTCGACCGTGGACCGTTCGTGGCCGGGCGGACCTGGGACCTGACCCACGGCGCCTGCGCGATCCTCCACCACTGTTTCACGGGCTCCATCGACTGGACGCTCGCCGGCGGCTGACCACCGGGCGGAACGAGGTCACGGGCGCCGGCCGAGTCGGCCAGACTTGACCGAGCGCGTCCCATCCGTTCAAGGGAGGCCCATCGGATGCGGATCCTCGTCGTCGGCGCCGGTGGCGTCGGTAGTGCCGTCGTCCCGATCGCCGTCCGGCGCGACTTCTTCGAGCTCATGGTCGTCGCCGATTACGACCTCGGGCGTGCCGAACGCGCCGTGGCTCGTTTCCCCGGCGATGGCCGGCTGGTCGCCGCGCGTGTCGATGCGTCGCGAGCGGAGGACGTCGCCGCACTCTGTCGCGAGCACGCCATCAGCCATGTCCTGAACGCGGTCGATCCGCGCTTCGTGATGCCCATCTTCGATGGCGCCTTCACGGCCGGCGCCGACTACCTCGACATGGCGATGTCGCTGTCGCACCCCGATCCCGAGGTGCCGTACGAGCGGACCGGCGTGAAGCTCGGTGACGAGCAGTTCGCCAAGGCCGGGGAGTGGGAGACTGCCGGGCGGCTGGCCCTGTGCGGCGTCGGCGTCGAGCCAGGGCTGTCCGACATCTTCGCCCGCTACGCCCAGGATCATCTCTTCTCCGAGATCGACGAGGTCGGCATCCGCGATGGCGCGAACCTCGTCGTCGATGGCTACGACTTCGCGCCGTCGTTCTCCATCTGGACGACCATCGAGGAATGCCTCAACCCGCCGGTGATCTGGGAGGAGGGCCGTGGCTGGTACACGACCCCGCCCTTCAGCGAGCCTGAGGTGTTCGACTTTCCCGAAGGCATCGGACCGGTCGAGTGTGTCAACGTCGAGCACGAGGAGGTGCTGCTCGTCCCGCGCTGGGTGACGGCCAAGCGGGTCACCTTCAAGTACGGCCTCGGCGACGAGTTCATCAACGTCCTGAAGGTGCTCCACATGCTCGGGCTCGACCGGACCGAGAAGGTGCGCGTCGGCGGGGTCGAGGTGTCGCCACGGGACGTGGTGGCTGCCGTGCTCCCGGACCCGGCTCAGCTCGGCGACCGGATGCGCGGCAAGACCTGTGCCGGCACGCTCGTGACCGGGACCGGCAAGGACGGGGCGCCTCGCTCCGTCTACCTCTATCACGTGGTCGACAACGAAGTGACCATGCGCGAAGACGGGTCGCAGGCAGTCGTCTGGCAGACCGCCATCAACCCCGTGGTTGCGCTGGAACTGCTGGCGACCGGCGTCTGGTCCGGGTCGGGCGTGCTCGGGCCGGAGGCGTTCGATGCCGTGCCGTTCCTCGAACTGCTGACCGCATACGGGTCCCCGTGGGGGATGCGCGAGGGCGGCTGAACGAGGCCATTTTCGTCAATAGCTCACCTCGCGAGCGGTGGTCAGCCGTCCTTGGTCAAACCGTTCATCTGGCGAGCGAGTGTCAGGGATTCGCTGGTCCCGAACCTGCCGTCGTGCGTGGTCGAGCGCGTCGGTGACGGTCCCGGATGACGAGTGCTCGTGTGGCGGGCGTTTGTCAGGAAATCGGTCGCTTCGCCCATCTCACATCGCCGCCAGCGCCTCGCGCCAGGAATCGCGCCAGTCGCCCGGCCTCCTCGGTCACCTCGTTCCGTGCCCCCGGCCGATCGCGGTCAACGGTGTGAGCGTGACGACGGTCGTGCCCTTCACATCCGCGACGGCCCACGTCCCCGCCACGGATCCATCCACCGTGAACGACGGCAGGAAATCGCCGTGCGCCGCACGGATGACGTCGCCCGCGATGGCCTCGGGCAGGATCCGGTCGCGCCGTTCGTAGCCGATGAGCACGCTATCCCAGCGCGCGAGGAACCGCGGCGGCGCAGGCTCCTCCCCGGTCGCCAGCGGAGCCTCGTCGAGGTCGACCAGCTCGCGCCCGTCGGGCCCGCGGAAGCGCCGGACGCGGTCGCCGAGTGCATCGAGCGCGGCCCGGACCAGCGGCAGCCGTGGCTGTCCGACCCATTTCCCGATGTCGGCGACCGACGCCGGCCCGTAGGCGGCGAGGTACCGCTCGACCGCAAGGCGCAGCGCGTCCTCCGGCGTCGGTCGCTCGGCGCTCGGGCAGCCAGACGCTCGCGTCGATGTAGCGCGGCTTCGCGAACGACTCCCAGCGACCGCTCGGTGGCACGTGGACCAGCCAGCCGTGGGCGTCGGCCATCCGGAAGGCCACGTGCCGGACACCCGAGGGGACCTTCCCGACCAGGGCCGAGTCCGGCACGACCGCTTCCAGATCCGCTTCCATCTCGGCGATGGTCCGCGGCTCCGAGCAGAACGCCAGCAGCCGCCGATGGAGATCGGCGGTTCGGACGCCGACGCGATCGGCGCTCGGTCGCCAGTTCGCGATGCGCATGACGGAGCTCGCGACGCTGTACGCCGGATAGTCGGCCGCGGTCACGAGATGGAGCGTGCCGCGCATGACCGTCGCCTTGACCACCGCCCGCTCGTCGAGCGCGCGCTCGAGGTCCTCGATCGCGAACGCGTCGACGCGCGACCACAGGGAGATGTACGGCGAGTTCGCGTACTGCGCCTGGAGACCAGCCAGGCGACCGACCGACGCGACCGCGCCATCGGACGAACGCGCCAGGAGCGACTGGCGCAGGAGCGTCGTCCGGTTGATCTGCCGGGCGGTCAGATCGGTTGATGCGCCCGTCATCCGAGCGGCGGCTCCCACTCGGGCACGGCCAGCTCGAACCCGTCGAACTCGAACGCGGGCGCGACGATGCAGCCGACCAGCGTCCACGCCCCGAGCGTCCGAGCCGTCTGCCAGGCGCCGGCCGGGACGACCGCCTGGACCATCATCCCGGGCGCGGCATCAAGGTCGCCGCCCAGCCGATGGACCGCGATCGACGGGTCACCCTCGGTCCAGGTCCGCAGCTCGAGATCGTCGCCGGCCGACCACTGCCAGACCTCGTCCGCATCGAGCCGGTGCCAGTGCGACCGCTCGCCCGCCGCGAGCAGGAACAGGATGGCGCTGCCCGCCGGCCGGGCGCTCTCCACCGCTGCCGCCAGCCACGTCTCGACATACCAGCCGCCTTCGGGGTGCGCCTGCATGCCCAGACGCTCGGCGATCTCCTGGGCGTCGCTCACCCGAGCGACTCGAAGCGCGCCGTGAAGTGGCGCAGGGCCACCGGCTGCGGCTCGACCATCCGTAGCCCTCGCAGCCCGGCCGAGCGTGCCGCGACGGCGGTCACGACCTCGATCACGTAGTCGATGTGGCTCTGGGTGTAGGTCCGTCGCGGGATGGCCAGGCGGACGAGGTCCATCGCCGCCGGCACCTCTGTCCCGTCGGGATGTCGCCCGAACATGACCGTGCCGATCTCGCAACCGCGGATGCCACCCTCCTCATAGAGCGCCACCGCGAGCGCCTGGCCGGGGTATGCGAGCGGGGGGATGTGCGGGAGCAGCGCCCGCGCATCGAGATAGACCGCGTGACCGCCGAATGGCTGGACGAGCGGCACGCCGGCGGCGGCCAGGGCCTCGCCGAGGTACGCCGTCGAGCGGATCCGGTAGTGGAGGTAGTCGTCCTTGACGACCTCCCGGAGGCCCTGGGCGATCGCCTCGAGGTCACGGCCGGCGAGCCCACCGTAGGTCGGGAACCCCTCGGTCAGGATGAGCACGTTGCGGCACGATTCGGCCAGCGCGTCGTCGTCGAGCGCCAGCCAGCCGCCGATGTTGGCCAGGCCGTCCTTCTTGGCGCTCATCGTCATCCCGTCGGCGAGCGCCGCCATGTCGCGGACGATGTCCGGGATCGCCCGGTCCGCCTGGCCGGGCTCGCGGGTCTTGATGAACCAGGCGTTCTCCGCGAACCGGCAGGCGTCGAGGAAGAGCGGCTTGCCGTACCGGTCGCAGACCGCCCGGACCGCCCGCAGGTTCTCGAGCGAGACCGGCTGGCCACCGCCCGAGTTGTTGGTCACGGTCACGAACACGACCGGGACGTCGGCGCTGCGCGCGGCCAGCAGCGCCTCGAGGGCGGTCGTGTCCATGTTGCCCTTGAACGGATGGAGCGCCGCCGGATCGTGGCCTTCGGCGATGACGAGGTCGACCGCCTCCGCGCCGGTCGCCTCCACGTTCGCCCGGGTGGTGTCGAAGTGGGTGTTGTTGGGGATGACCTTGCCGGGTCCGCCGATGACCGAGAACAGGATCTTCTCGGCGGCCCGGCCCTGATGGGTCGGGATGACGTGGCGGAACGGCCACAGCTCCTGGACCGCCTCGAGGAAGGTGAACCACGATGGTGACCCGGCGTACGACTCGTCGCCGTGCTGGATCGCTGCCCACTGGTCGCGGCTCATCGCGCCCGTCCCGGAGTCGGTCAGCAGGTCGATCAGGACGTCGTCCGCGTGCAGCGCGAACAGGTTCAGGCCGGCCGTGGCGATGGCCGCCTCGCGCTCGGCGCGCGACGTGATCCGGATCGGTTCGACCGCGTGGATGCGGAAGGGTTCGATGATCGTCCGGAATTGGTCCATCATGGCGAGGATACGCGCTGCACGGCACGTCCCATCCGTCCGACGCTGCAGACCGAACGGTCGAGTGCAAGGAACGAGGGGGATGATGACCGCAACGACACTGCCGCCGAAGCACGACGCGCCGTCGATGGACACCGCGGGCCGAGGGCGCTGGCTCGGGCTGGCGATGCTCAGCCTGGGCGTGGCCATGATCATCGTGGACGCGACGATCGTGAACGTCGCCGTCCCATCGATCATCAAGGAGCTGAGCCTCGACGGGACCGCCGCCGAATGGGTCAACTCGGCCTACGCGCTCGTCTTTGCCGCGCTGCTCGTCACGCTCGGGCGGATCGGCGATGTCAGTGGCCGCCGGCGGCTCTATCTCCTCGGCCTCGGCGTGTTCATGGGCGCGTCGGTCCTCGCCGGCCTCGCCCAGACGGGCGAGATCCTCATCCTCGCCCGCGTCCTCCAGGGCGTCGGCGGCGCGATGATCCTGCCGGCAACCCAGTCGATCCTCAACACCAACTTCCGCGGTCGCGACCGGGCGATCGCCTTCGCCATCTGGGGTTCGGTCATCGGCGGGATGGCGGCGCTCGGGCCGCTGCTCGGCGGCTGGCTCACGACCAACCTGTCGTGGCGCTGGGCGTTCTACATCAACATCCCGATCGGTCTCGTGGCGATCGCCGGGACCCTCGCCTACATCCGGGAATCGCGCGACGAGAACGCCAAGAGCGGGTTCGACCTGCCGGGGTTCCTGCTCATCACGACAGGCCTGTCGGCCATCGTCTTCGCGCTCATCGAGGGTCGGACCTACGGCTGGATCACCCCGAACCAGCCATTCACGGTGATGGGCTGGACGTGGCCGTTCACATCCATCTCGATCATCCCGGTCGCGATCGTCTACGGGCTCATCGCGCTGGCGATCTTCGCCCGGGTCGAGGCGAGCCGGGACCGGGCGGGCAAGTTCTTCCTGTTCGACGTGTCGCTGTGGCGTTACCCGGCGTTCCGCTTCGGCAACCTCGCCGGTTCCATCGTGTCGCTCGGTGAGTTCGGGCTGCTGTTCGCGCTGCCGCTGTTCCTGCAGGCTGCGCTCGGCCTGACGGCGTTCGAGACGGGCCTGGTGTTCCTGTCGCTGGCCGTCGGGGCGTTCTTCTCGGCGCCGCTGGCCGGCTCCCTCGCGCCGCGGATCGGTCCGCGCCGGGTCGTGACGACCGGGATGGCGCTCGAGGCCGTCGGCATCATCGCGACGACCCTGCTCATCCACGCCGAGATGGATGCCCGGATCCTTCTCGTCCCGCTGTTCGTGTACGGGATCGGAGTCGGCTTCGCGACGGCCCAGTTGACCAGCATCGTGCTGTCGGACGTGCCGGCGGAGCGGTCGGGCCTCGCTTCGGGCACGAATTCCACCGTCCGCCAGATCGGATCGGCACTGGGCATCGCCATCCTCGGGACGGTGCTGTTCACGGTCCTCGCCAACCAGACCGCGGCGAACCTCGCCCAGGTGCCGGGGCTCCCGCCGTCCGCTCAGGAAGCGATCGTCTCGGCGATCGACGGCTCGGCGGGGCAGGCCCTGACAGCACTCCGGGCGGACCCCGCGTACGCCCCGGTGATCGCGCCGATCGAGAACGCGTTCGCCGATGCTGCCCGCGCCACCGGCTTCGTGGCGTTCGGGTTCGTCGTCCTTGGCCTGATCTTCTCGTTCCTGCTGCCGGATACCCGTCCGAGCCTCGAGCCCGACGAACCGTAGCCCGGGGTCCGTGTACCCTCCCCGCATGTGCCGAAGCATCAAGACCCTGCGTCGTGCCGATGAGGTGACGACGACGGGCGAACTGGAGGCCGCCGCCCGCCAGTACGTCCGCAAGATCAGCGGTTACGCCAAGCCGTCCGCGCGCAACGCCGAGGCGTTCGATGGCGCGGTCGCCGAGATCGCCGCCGCGACCGCGCGGCTCGTGACGGCGCTCGGGGTCCCGATCGAGGAAGGCCCCGACAAGTGGAAGCCGCGCGCGCAGCCGCATACCCACGCCGACGGCGAGACCCACACGCACGCTCCGGCGTGACAGGTCCGTCCCTGGCGCCGTGGTGGGTCCGGCCGGGCCTCGACATCGCGGACGGCCGGCTGCGCATCGCGGGCGTGGACGCCGAGGCGCTTGCACGCGAGCACGGGACGCCGCTGTTCGTCTATGACCGGGCCCGGTTCGCCGAGAACGCCCGAGCGCTGCAGGGAGCGCTGACGAGGACCGGTCGCCCGTTCCGCCTCCGGTTCGCGCTCAAGGCGAACCCGCTGCCCGAGGTCCTCGTCGTATTCCGCGGCATGGGGGCACCCGGGACGCCGGACAGCGTCGGCATCGACGCCTGCTCGCCCGGCGAGGTGCTGCGCGCCCTGGAGTGCGGCTGGCTGCCCGACGAGATCAGCTTCACCGGGACCAACGTCTCCGAGCGCGACCTCGACGTGCTGCTGGCCCACCGGATCCACGTCAACCTCGACGCGATCAGCCAGGTCGAGCGGTACGGCCGGCGCGCGCCCGGGACGGCCATCGGGCTGCGCATCGACCCGGGCGCCGGCGCGGGCTACAACGACCACCTCGAATACGCCGGCGACCGGCCGACCAAGTTCGGCATCGGGATGGAGCGGCTGGACGATGCGATCGCCGCCGCCGCTCGTCATGACCTCGCCATCGACACGGTCCATTTCCACGCGGGGTCGGGCTGGCTGGCCGATGGCCTCGATGCCTTCGAACGGGCGCTACCGCCGGCGGTCGACGCGGTCGGACGGTTGAGAGCCGCCGGGCACCGGATCGGTGAGGTCAATGTCGGCGGCGGGCTCGGGGCGCCGGCGCGGGACCACGAGCGGGCGGTGGATCTCGATGCCTATGCCGCGGTCCTGGCCCGCCACCTCGGTCCGCTTGGTGTCACCATCGCCTGCGAGCCGGGCGACGCGCTGTCGAAGGATGCGGCGATCCTGCTCGGCGAGGTCGTGACCGTGGAGGAGCGTCGCGGCGTGACCTTCGTCGGGCTCGACATCGGCTGGAACGTCAACTGTTCGTACTTCATCTATCGGTTCGCGCAGGAGCTCGTAGTCTGCCGCGCGCCCGCCGCCGAGCGAACCGAGGTGGTGACCATCGCCGGCCATATCAACGAGGCGAGCGACGTCTTCGCCGAGGACTACCGGATGCCGCCGGTCGAGGAGGGCGACATGGTCGCATTGCTCAATGCCGGCGGCTACCTCCAGGCGATGAGCTCGACCCACTGCCTCCGGCCCCAGGGGACCGCGATCTTCCTCGATCGTTAGTCGAGGTCCCTCGCCTCTACACTCGAGCGGATGTCGAAGCGGTCGTGGGTCGTGGTCGGAGCGGTCGTCGTCTTCGTCGTCGTCCTCGCCGCGGCCTGGGTGAACTGGGATGCCTCGGCCACGAAGCCGAACGGGCCTCCGGCGAGCACGGGTCCCAGCAGTTCCGCCACTCCGCGCCCGGTGTCCACGCCGCTCGCCTCCACGGATCCAACCGCGTCACCGCTCTCCAGCCCGCGCCCGACGCCGACCACGCCACCGCGGGCCAGCGGGCCGGCGCGTCTCGCGTACGCCGATTTCCTTCGCCGGGTCAACGCTGATCGTGCCACCGTCGAGCGTCTCAACGCCTCGTTGACGACCGCCGTCCAGGCGCTCGATCCGGCCGCAGCGCGAAGTGCTGCCGTCGATATCCTTGACTTCGTGGACGTCGAACGGGATTGGTTGCGCGAGAACCCGCCGGCTGCGTGCTATGCGGATGCGCACGCCTCTGCCGGTGCGATGCTCGACGCCTACGGAGCGGCCGCGGATGCCTTCATCGCCTGGGCCGAGACGGGCGGCGGCATCGCCGGGCTCAGCGCCCTCGGCGACGCCCTGGATGTGGCCAAGACCGCGGGTGACGCGTTGACCCGGTTCGGCCACGTGCTCGAAGCGACGACGTGCCCGGCATGAGCGGCGAGGGTTCGCCGCCCGTCCGGCACGTGACGAGCCACCGGATCCTCGCCGTGCGCGGCGATTCGCTCGAGATCCGCGACGACCGGGTCGTCGGTGAGGCGCCCCTCGAGATCCGTGCCGCGGGACCCCGCCAGGACCCGGTCGCGGTCGCGGTCACGATGCGGACGCCCGGCCACGAGGCCGAGCTCGCGATCGGCTTCCTCCGGACGGAGGGCTTGCTCGACGGTCAGGAGGTGCTGGGCACGACGGGCGGCGATCCGGGCAAGCTCAGCCAGCCCGACGACACCATCACGGTCAAGCTGTCCAGGCCCTTCGACGATTCGAAGGTGGCCGAACGCCACTTCATCGCCACCGCGTCGTGCGGGATCTGCGGCAAGGCCTCCATCGACGAGGTCGCCCTGCGGGTGGACCCGCTGCCGGATGGTCCGGTCGTGCGTCGCTCGGTGATCGTCGCCCTGCCGGGTCTGCTCCGAGCCGCGCAGCGGGCGTTCGACGAGACCGGCGGGCTGCATGCAGCCGGCCTGTTCACGCCGGCGGGCGAGCTCATCGCGATCCGCGAGGACGTCGGCCGGCACAACGCGCTGGACAAGCTCATCGGCTCGCAGGTCCTCGTCGGCGCGCGGCAGCTCAACGGGTTCCTGCTGATGGTCTCCGGCCGGGTCTCATTCGAGATCGTCCAGAAGGCGGCCGTCGCCGGGATCCCGATCGTCTGTGCGGTCTCGGCGCCGTCGGACCTCGCCATCGAGACCGCCGAGCGCCTCGGCGTCACGTTGGTCGGCTTCCTCCGTGGCGACGGTTTCAACGTCTATGCCAACGACGCGCGGGTGGACCTGCGCGACCTGAGCGGCCTCGGCTGAGGCCGGCCGCGGCGAGGACTTACGGTCGCGGCGGCCGGTTGTTGACGAACTCGAAGCCGAATCGGCCCTTGATGCAGAGATGGCCGTCCGTCACGGACGAATCGGACGGCGAGGTGACCTTGACGATCCGGTCGTCCTGGGCGTGGAGCGAGACGGCGCAGCCGACCCCGCAGTACGGGCAGATCGTGTCGGTGACGGTCTGGGCTGATTCGTCCCAGGTGCCGGCCTCGCGCATGTCGTATTCGGACTTGAACATCAGCGCCCCGGTCGGACACACACCGATGCAGTTGCCGCAGTAGACGCAGGCCGACTCGGGCAAGGGCACGGCCCCCTCTGTCGAGATCCGGGCATCGAACCCACGCCCTGCGACCGCGATCGCGAACGTGTTCTGGGCCTCCTCACCACACGCGTCGACGCACTTGTAGCAGAGGATGCATTTCGCGTAATCGCGGACGTAGAGGTTGTTGTCGACCTTGGTCGGCTGCGACACGGTGGCCGCCGTCTCGTCGCCCGCCGGCGCGTGGTGGTGACCGGCCTCGTGCGCGTCGCGCTCACCAGCCTCCGCGGGCGCTGCCGCCGGCCCGAACCGCGTCGCGTCCGCGCCATACCGCTCCGCGTACGACCCGATCGAGCCATCCGGGGCGATCGGGCCGGCCAGCGACAGGTCGACCGACGACCCCAGGAACTCCAGGACCATCTTGCGCGACAGCCGGACCCGCTCGGAATCGGTCCTGATGTCCATGCCCGCCTCGACCTTGCGCGAGCAGGCCGGCACGAGCACGCGCGACCCGGTCACCTCGACCACGCACACGCGGCAGACATTGACCGGGGTCAGGTTCTCGGCGTAGCACAGGGTCGGCGTGTCGATGCCGAGCTCGCGGCAGGCGCCCAGGATGGTCGTCCCGGCCGGGACGGTCACGGCGCCGCCGTCGATGGTGATCTCGAGCTGCGCGGGCGCCTCGAGGGGTGGCGCGGCGGGTGGACGCGACGCGCGCGCCGGCGGCGTGACGAGGATGTCGGCGAGAAGCTCCGGGCTCGACGTGCCGCCGGTGGGGGACGGTTCGATCACAGGGCCACCATACCCGGCTGCCGGAAGACCGACTCGATGGCCGACGACGCCGTCTGGCCGAGTCCGCAGATCGACGCGTCGCGCATCGCCTGACCGATCTCGCGCAGCAGGACGAGTTCCTCTTCGCGCGACCGTACGTGCGAGCCGGCGGCCAGCCGCGCCAGCAGTTCCTCCTGGCGGACGCTGCCGATCCGGCACGGGACACACTGGCCGCAGGATTCGTCGCGGAAGAACTGGGCGATCCGGCGGAGCGTGTCGACGAGGTCGACGGTCTCGTCGAAGACCATGATCACGCCCGATCCGAGCGTCGCCGCGGCGGCCCGCGTCGCCTCGAAGGTCAGCGGCATGTCGAGCGCGTCCGGCCCCACGAAGACGCCCGCCGCGCCGCCGAGCAGGATCGTCCGGATGGCGCGGTCGCCGGGCACGCCGCCGGCCAGCTCGATGAGCTCGCCCAGAGTCGCCCCGAAGTCGACCTCGTAGACGCCCGGCTTTCGGACGTGCCCGGACAGGCAGAACAGCTTCGGGCCGGTCGAGCCCTCGGTGCCGATGGCGGCGAAGGCCGCGCCGCCGCCGAGGACGATGGCCGGGATGTTGGCCAGCGTCTCGACGTTGTTGACCGTCGTCGGCTTGCCGAACAGCCCGACCTCGACCGGGAACGGCGGCTTGTTGCGCGGTTCGCCGCGCTTGCCTTCGATCGACTCGAAGAGCGCAGTCTCCTCGCCGCAGATGTAGGCGCCGGCGCCGCGTCGGAGCTCGATGTCGAAGTCGAAGCCCGAGCCCAGGATGTCGCCGCCGAGCAGGCCCGCCGAGCGCGCTGCCTCGATCGCCGCGGCGACGCTGGCCTCTGCCTCCGGGTACTCGCCGCGGATGTACAGGTAGCCCTGGCTGGCAGCGGTCGCAAAGGCGGCGATGGTCATCGCCTCGACGGTCGCGAACGGGTCGCCTTCGAGGAGCACCCGGTCCTTGAACGTGCCCGGCTCCGATTCATCGGCGTTGCACACGAGGTAGTGGGGCTGGGCGGGCTGGTCGGCCACGGCCGCCCACTTGCGCCCGGTCGGGAAGGCAGCCCCGCCGCGGCCCATCAGCTTCGCGGCGGTGACCTCGGCGATGACGGCGGCTGGGCCGATCTCGATGGCGTGCGCGAGGGCGGCATAGCCACCGTGGGCGCGGTAGTCGTCGAGCGAACCGGCGTCCACGACGCCGACGCGGCCGAGGAGCCGCCTCGATGGGGACCCGGCTGCGACGTTGGGTGCCGCCACACGATCCGCGGGGCGGTCCCTCTCGAGAGTCGACACCACCTCGACCGCATCGACCGGCGCCAGCGTGAACGTGCTCGGGGACTCGCCGGCGACCGTGAACAGCGCGGCGGGCGCCCGGTCGCACAGCCCCAGGCACGGGCTGCGCAGCCACGTCGCGCGGCCGTCCCATGCCGGTTGCCCGGCCGGTCCGATGGCCCGCGTCAGGTCCCCACACAGAGCCTCCGCGCCGGCCAGCCGGCAGGCGATGTCGTCGCAGACATGGGCGACGACCGGCGGTCGTGGACTGGTCGCATACAGCGCATAGAACGTGGCCACGCCATAGGCGTCGGCCGGCGCGACGGCCAGCCGCTTGCAGATGTAGTTGAGCGCCGGGGTGCTGATCCAGCCGATGCGTGACTGGACCGCATGGAGGGCCGGCAGCAGCTGGGCGCGGCGGGACCTCGTTGCGTGCCCGCCGCGCGCTGCGTGCCCATCAGTGCCGGAGTCGCGTGGGCCGCCGACCCAGCCCGATTCCGGTGGGCCGAGGACGGCGTCCACGGCGGCGCGCTCGGCGGCGGAGGCGAGCGGGCCGATGACGTGCAGATCCATCAGCGCCGAGTCTAGCGACCCGCGCTGCACGATGGACGCGGCCGGCCGCGACCACCCGAGCCGGTGCGCCGACGCACCACGGAGTCGCGCTGAATCTGGGTGAATCTCGGTGGACGCGCCGACCACCCTGTACTACACAAGACGTCCGCCGACCGGACGGCCTGCGGGGTTTGGCGATCGTGCGTCCGCACGTTCGGGGGACCGTCGGAGATCGGGAAGGGGAGGTCCTGCGAATGGGCAAGCGCGCGCGCATCGCATCAGCCGGGGCGACGCTGTTCCTGCTGGGTCAGATCGTCATGACGTCGCCGGTGGCCGCGACGACCGGCCCGGCGACGGTCACCGCCGACATGCCGTCAGCGGTCCCGACCGGGCGGCTGTGGGCGTTCAACGACTTCTTCCCGCGGACGGTCACCGTCCGGACCGGGAGCGACCTGCAGTTCATCAACCAGGGCTTCCACACGTTCTCGATCCTTCCGGCCGGCGACACCGCCAAGGCGGATTCGCTCGTGAACGGCATCGCGGTCGATGACACCGACGACGCCGGCCTCAACCCGAACGGCACGACCCACTCGGCCTTCAACGTGCCGGCGTTGCTGCCGACGTCATTCACCTGCGGCCCGGTTCCGGCCCCCGCCTGCGACTTCAACGGCAGCTCGGTCGTGAGCAGTGGTGCGCCGCTGGCCGGACCGCCGGCCCCGTTCGTCGTGCACGTCAGCGCAGCCCCCGGGACCTACATCTTTACCTGTCGGGTCCACGCCGGGATGACCGGAAAGCTCCGGGTCGTCGCCGCGAACGGGAAGGTCCCGAGCGCAGAAAGGGTGGACAAGCAGATCGCGAAGCAGGTCAAGCACGACCTCAAGGGCGCCTGGGCGGCAGATCGCAAGGCGAACCACGATGCGGTCAAGCACGACGAACACGGGAACCGCACGTTGCACGTCACGGCCGGGACCTCGAGCCGCGACGGCAAGGTCGCACTGCTGGAATTCTTCCCCCGTGTCCTCGACGCCAAGCCGGGCGATACGGTCGTGTTCAAGCCGAAGTCACCCAACGAACCGCATACCGTGACGTTCCCCGGCGACCTGGGGACGGAGATGGTGAACCTGTGCGAGGGCGCCGCAGGTGATGTCCCATTCGGCCCACCCGGCTTCTCCTGTGCGGACAATCCGGGTCAGGGACCCGATGAGATCGAATTCGGCGGCGGCAATGGCGTCTCGAACGTCACCGTCCCCGGGCCTGCCGGGACGGTCTCCGACTCGGGCATCATCGCGCCCCGCCGATTGACCCGGGACATCGGCGCGAGCAAGACCGACGTGCTCAACACGTGGACCGTCTCGCTGGCCGGAGCCGCGCCGGGCACGTACACCTACGTCTGCCAGATCCACGACGGCATGGAGGCGTCGATCGTCGTCCATTAGGACCGGCCACCCTCGTCCAGCCGGCGGCGACCCTCAGGTCGTCGCCGGCATCGGATCGGTCACCCGGTCGTCGGCCGGGAGCGGGCCTTCCGACCTCAGGCCGTCGCCGGCGCCCCGAGAGTCCTAGTTGCGGAGCTCGTCGGCCATGTCGGCGAGCGCACCCGCCGAACCGATCTCCTCCATCCCTTCGCCGGCTTCTGCGAGACCGGCGGCGCCGACCTCGACGGCCGCCTGACGCACGGTCTCGCCGACGACCATCTCCTCGTAACCCGAGTACGACAGCGCCGCGCCCTCGTCGGCGAGGTCCTCGCTGCGCTCGGCCAGCCCTTCGGCGGCGACCAGTCGGGCGACACCTTCGGCCGCCTCCATCTCCCCGAGCACCTCGACACGCTCGCCGGTGTCGGCAAGGGCGCGGGCGATCGCCCGGGTCCCACCGGCGCGCACGATCGCGTCGACGGACACTCCCAGGAGCGCGTCGCCCCGATCGAGGAGGAAGGCGGCGAGGACAGGCATCCCGATGCGGCGGACGACGACGGCCACCGCGCTCAGCTCGCCGGCCACGCGCGCGACCTGCAGGCCCCGCTCGAGGTCGTCCTCGCTGATGGCACCGACGATGGCGCCGAGCATCGTGATGTCCTCCGATGTCGCGAGCAGCTGGGCGCCCTCCTCGACATCGTTGATCCCGGCTGCGGCGACGACCTCGCTGAGGGCAGCGACGCGGCCGGCGACGGCCAGCTCGTCCGTGCCACGGGTCAGGTCGCTCGCGCCTTCGACGACGGCTGCCCTGCCGGCGGCTGCCGCATCCGCTGCGGCGGCCACGACATCGAGTCCCTCGGCGACACGCTCGGCGCCGTCGGTCGCCTCGACATCGGCGACGCGGGCGGCGAGATCGGCGGTCTCCTGGACTCTCGAAGCGGTGGTGGGCTTGGCGGTGGCCTTGGCGGCCCGCTTCGCCGGCGTCTTGGCGGCCGTTGCCTTCGGTGGTGCCTTCGAGGCGGCCGTCTTCGTGGCGGCCCTCGCGGTCGCCTTCGGCGCGCTCGCCTTCGGCGCAGGAGCCGAAGCCGCGGCGGCCGTGGTCTTCGCGGTCGCCTTCGCGGCGGCCTTGGTCGTCTTGGTCGGGCGCTTGCCGTTCGCCCCTGTCTTCGCTGCCATGGACATGTCCTCCCTGACCGTCGCTGAGCACCCCGTCGACACCCTGTGGAATTGACAGGCTAGCACCGGTCCGGTTCGGACGACGCGACCGGTCCTCGCTGGCACCCCTGACTGCCTATGATGCTGAAACGCAATCCGCCGCCCGCCGATGGCCGTCGGGTTGGCTGCGGCGATGAGGGCATCACGATGACCACACCAGCGGCGAAGGCGAAGCCAAAGCAGTCAGCCCTGCCCATCCTGGGTGGGATCCTGCCGATCGACTCGGCGCGCGTCCCCATCGACGCGATCGCCGGGGCCACCCTCGCGGCCTTGGCCATCCCGGAGGTCATGGGCTACGCGAAGATCGCGGGGATGCCCGTGGTCACGGGCCTGTACACGCTCATCCTGCCGGTCCTCCTCTTCGCCATCCTCGGCTCGTCCCGGCACCTCGTCGTCGGCGCCGATTCCGCGACGGCCGCGATCCTGGCAACGGGTCTCGTCGCGATGGGGGCAGTGGCCGGATCCACGGAGTACGTGGCACTGGCCGGCCTGGCGGCCCTCATGTGCGGCGTCTTCCTCCTTGCCGCCCGCGTGCTCCGCCTCGGCTTCATCGCGAACTTCCTGTCGCGCAGCGTGCTCATCGGCTTCCTCACCGGCGTCGGCATCCAGGTGGCGATGGGTCAGGTGGCGGGCATGTTCGGGGTGAGTGACGGCAGTGGCACGACCCTCGAGAAGTTCGCCAACACGCTCAAGGCGATCGCCGCGGGCGACACGAGCTACGCGACCCTCGCCGTGTCGATCGCGGTCATCGGCACCATCCTCGGCCTGGGTGTCGTCAACAAGAAGATCCCGGGCGCGTTGATCGCGGTCATCGGCTCGATCGTGCTGAGTGCCGCGCTCGATCTGGCGGCCAAGGGCGTGACGACCCTCGGTCCGATCCAGGGCGGGCTGCCGGCCTTCGGCTTGCCACAGAACGTGATCACCAGCACGAACATCGTCGCCCTGCTGCCGATGGTCGCATCGCTCTTCGTCGTGATCCTCGCCCAGAGCGCAGCCACGTCGCGTGCCTACGCCGTGAAGTACGGCGACAGCTTCGAGGAGAACGTGGACCTCGTCGGCCTCGGCCTGGCCAGCCTGGGCGCCGGCATGACCGGGACATTCCCGGTCAACGGCAGCCCGACCAAGACCGAGATGGTCGACGGGGCGGGTGGTCGGAGTCAGATCTCACAATTGACGGCTGGCGCGATCGTGGTGGTCGTCCTGTTGTTCCTGACCGGGCCCCTGTCGTATATGCCCAATGCGGTGCTCGCGTCGGTCGTCTTCCTGATCGGGATCCGGCTAGTCGACTACAAGGGCATGAGCGACATCCTGCGCGTCCGCCCGACCGAGTTCGCGGTCGCCCTGCTGACCGCGACCGTCGTCGTCGTCGTCGGCGTCGAGCAGGGCATCATCCTCGCGCTCGTCGCGTCGATCATCATCCACATCGAGCACAGCTACCATCCGTACGACCGCCTTCTGGCGCTCAACGATGCGGGTCATCCGGCCTACACCTCGATCGATTCCGGGACGCAGGCCCGGCCCGGCCTGGTCATCTACCGCTTCGGTGCAAGCCTCTACTACGCCAACGCGACCCGCTTCACCGCGGAGGCACTCGAGATCGCCGAGGTCGCCGACCCACCCCTGCGATGGTTCTGCCTGTCCGCGTCGGCGATGGGTGATGTCGACTACTCCGGTGCGGACGCGATCCGGGCGGTGCGCGAGGAGCTCGACCAGAAGGGCGTCACGTTCGTCATCGCCGACGTCGACCCGGTCGTCCAGCGCCTGCTTGACGCCTACGGGCTGACCGAGAAGATCGGCGCCGCCAACATCTTCCCGACGACGCTCGACGCGGTCGAGGCCTACCGGGCGGCGACCACGGCAGGGTCGTGACCGGAGCGCGATCCCTGGCCGATCTGCGGGCCGCCGGCGAGGCGGCCCGCAAGAAGGCACCGGTCTCTGCCATCGCCGACTGGCGCGCGGCGACGGATCGCCCGGATCCTGTCGCCCTGCTCGAGGAGCAGGCCACGTCGCGCATCGCGGACCTGGTCCCGGTCCGCTACGGTCGGATGCTCGCCTCGCCGTTCGCGTTCTATCGCGGCGCGGCCTTGCCGATGGCGTCGGATCTCGCGTCGGTCCCGGTCAGCGGCATCCAGACCCAGCTGTGCGGCGATGCCCACATCAGCAACTTCGGGTTGTTCGCCTCGCCGGAGCGCGACCTGGTCTTCGACATCAACGACTTCGACGAGACCCTGCCGGGTCCGTGGGAGTGGGACGTCCTGCGGCTGGCCACCAGCATCGTGGTGGCCGCACGGTCTCGCGGGTTCACGGCGCATGAAGGTCGTCGCGCGCTCCATGCCAGCGTTCGCTCGTACACGAGCCGGATGCACCGATACGCCGCGATGCGCTCGATCGACGTCTACTACGCGAAGGTCGATGCGACGGAGATCCTCGCCTCCGTCCGCTCGCGAGCGAGGGCCTACCTTTCGACGACCATCAAGTCGGCCGCGCACCACGATGCACTGCATGAGATCCCGAAGCTGACCGAGGTCACCGGCGGGTCACGACGGATCGTCGATCACCCGCCGATCATCACCCACCCGGCAGGTCTGACCCTGGCACTCGCCTCGTCGGCGCTGGCCCGTTATCGCGAGACGCTCCAGGAGGATCGACGCGTCCTGCTCGACCGATACGTCCTCGTGGATTCGGCGCTGAAGGTGGTCGGGGTCGGCAGCGTCGGCCTGTACGCCGTGGCCGTTCTCTTCGAGGGCGCCGGCGACGAGGATCCATTGTTCCTGCAGGCCAAGGAGGCCGAGGCGTCCGTCCTTGAGCGCTTCCTGCCGGCCGGGCCGGCCGCTCAGCATGGTGAGCGGATCGTCACGGGCCAGCGCCGGCTCCAGGCCGCCAGCGACATCTTCCTCGGCTGGACCACGGGTGACCTCGGGCGGCAGGTCTACATCCGGCAGTTGCAGGACCAGAAGGCAGGTGCGGTCATCGATGCGATGACGCCGGACGATCTCAAGACGTGGGGCGAACTGTGCGCGTGGGCGCTCGCGCGCGGGCACGCGCGCTCGGGCGAGCCGGCGACGATCGCCGCATACCTGGGGACGGACGACGCCTTCGTCGATGCAGTCGGGCGGTTCGCGGGGACCTATGCGGACCAGACCGAGCACGACTACGAGGCCCTCCAGGCGGCCGCCAAGAGCGGTCGGATCAAAGCCGAGATTGGCGTCTGACTTCGGGCCATTCGGACGGTTCCGGCCCGTTCTGCGACTGCTAGGCTTCGGGGCCAAGTCCTTGGCGATGGCAGAAGGTGGGCCCACGATGACCGACGATCCAACGACGGCGACCGAGACGACGCCTGTGCAAGCTCCTCCGGGTCGCGGCCGTCGGATCCTCGCGGGCATCGTCCTCGTCCTCGCCTGCCTGTCGATCCTGTTCTCGACCGTCGCGGTGTGGACCCACCAGGTCGCGTTCAAGACCGAGCGGTTCACCGCCCTCGTGAGCACGGTCATCGCCGACCCGGCCGTGATCGACCCACTCGCCGCGCGGATCAGCGTGCAGGTCGTGGACGCGCTCGACGTCCAGACCCGGATCGCGAACCGTCTTCCGGACATCGCCAAGCCGCTCGCGCCGGCCCTCACGACCCAGATCCAGGAGGCCATCGACCGACGGCTCCAGGTCGCCCTGGCCAACCCGAAGGTCCAGGCCGCCCTGACCAAGACGATCGCGTTCGCCCACGAACGCATCATGAATCTCCTGCGTGGCAACTCGGACGCGATCTCCGTGGTGGACGGCTACGTGACCGTCGAGGTCTGGCCGGTCGTCGGCGCGGCACTGGAGCAGCTGCAGGAGATCGGCCTGATCCCGGCGGACGTCCAGCTCCCTGACCTGTCGGATCCCCAGCCACCCGGGATCCTGTCTGGCCGTGTCGCGACTGCGCTCGGACTCAGCCTGCCGGCCGACTTCGGCACCATCAAGCTCATGCCGGCCGACAAGCTGCTGACCTATCAGTCGTACGTCAAGGCGTTCGACATCATCGTCGTGCTGCTCATCGTCGTCAGCCTCGTCCTCGTCGCGCTCGCCCTGTGGCTGTCGACCCGCCGCCGCCGGATGCTCCTGTTCCTTGGGCTGGGTACCCTCGTGGCCTTCCTTCTCGCCCGTTTGGCGATCAATGGGATGGAGGACTACCTTCTGGCCGGGATCGCCGCCGGGGACCTGGCCGGTGCCATCCGGGCGATGGTGGACGCGATGGTGGCGGACCTCCGCAGCGTGACCTCGCTCGTCGTCATCGCGACCATCATCGTGATCATCGCGGCCTACCTCCTGGGCCGTCCCCGGTGGATCAGCCAGGCCGCATCCGTCGCAGGCGATGCGGCCGGCCGCGCCGGGACCTCGGCCGGTGCCGCAGCGGGTTCTGCGGCGGGCGCGTCCCCGAGCAAGGAGACCGTCAGCCAGGCGGTCACCGCGAATCGCGCGACCATCGAGCGGAGCGGCATCGTCGTCATCGCGTTCGTCGTCCTGTGGCTCGCCATCGGTCTCGACATCGCGCTGCTCGCCGCCGCACTGTTCATCGGCTTCGAGCTGGTCATGCGGGCCCTGGCGTCGCGATCCGATCAGGACGACGGAGCCGCCGGCAGCACGCCGGAGTCGTAGTGGCGGACGAGGGCTCGCCGTCCGACGGGATCCTTGCCATTCCCGGGCCCGAGCCCGTGTCCGACGAGACCGAGCAGGGTGGTTTCGCCGAGGCGGCACGGACCGCCTGGGCGGACGAGCGGGTCGAGATCGTCGCCGCGATCCTGCTGTCGCTGGCCACAGTGCTGTCGGCGTGGGGCGCCTATCAGGCGACGCGCTGGAGCGGCGTGCAGGCGGACAGCTATGCCACGTCGGCGGCGGCCCGTGCCGAGAGCGTCCGCCATGGCTCGATCGCCTCGCGCCAGATCCAGGTCGACGTGGCGACGTTCGTCGCGTGGTCGACCGCCAAGGCCGATTCGAACACGCAGCTGACGACCTTCTTCGAGCGGCGCTTCCGGGCCGAGTTCAAGCCCGCCTTCGACACGTGGTCGACGGGCGTTCTCGGGCCGAGCGGCCTCCCTGTCGGGACTCCGTTCGACCTGCCGGAGTATCAGCTCGCCGAGCAGAAGCTCTCGGACCTGAAGCTCGTCGAGTCGGAGCAGGCGCTCCAGGACGCGCAGGACGCGAACCAGATCTCGGACAACTTCGTGCTGACCGCTGTCCTCTTCGCGTCGGTGCTGTTCTTCGCCGGGATGGCCGCCCGATTCCGGCCGCAGTGGTTGCGCTGGATGATGCTCGGCGTCGCCCTGGTCGTCTGCGCCATCGGGCTGGCGGTCGAGTTCGCGCTGCCGCAGAACGTCGGGATCTAGGCCGGGACCTTCTCGATCCGGATGGCGGTCGCCTTGAATTCGGCCGTGCCCGACTTCGGGTCGGTGGCATCGATGGTCAGCAGGTTGACCGCGACCTCGTCCTGGAAGTGCATGGTCATGAACGTCAGGCCGGGCCGGAGCGACGGGTCGATCCGGACCGGGACCTCGACCTGGCCGCGCCTGGACACGACCCGGACGACCTCACCGTCGGCCAGGCCGTAGGTCGCGGCGTCCTCGGGGCTGGTGTCGAGGCTTTCGCCGCGTCGCAGCGGCGAGGTGTAGCCACCGGTCTGGACGCCGGTGTTGTACGAGTCGAGACGCCGCCCGGTCGTGAGGCGGATCGGGAAGTCCGCGTCGAGCCTGTCGACCGGCGGGTCGTGGTCGACCGGCACGAACGGGACGCGGTTGCCCGGCAGCGGGTCCTCCCACAGGCGCGCGTGGAGGAACATCTCGCCCGGATGCGTCTCGTCCCAGCACGGCCATTGGATCCCGCCGAGCTCGTCCAGGCGCACGTAGCTCATCCCGGCGTGGACCGGGGAGAGGCGTCGGACCTCGTTCCAGACCGTCTCCGGATCGGCTTCGCCCCAGGCTGCGCCCATCCGGTTCGCGAGGTCGAACACGATGGCCAGGTCGTCGCGGGCGCCCGCGGGCGGCTCGACCGCCTTGCGGACGCGCTGGACCCGGCGCTCCGAGTTGGTGACCGTGCCCTCCGATTCGGCCCAGGCCGCGGTGGCCGGCAGGACGACGTCGGCGAGCTCTGCGGTCTTGGTCAGGAACAGGTCCTGGACGACGAGGAAGTCGAGGTTCTGGAGGAGGTGGATCGCCCGCTTCTGGTCCGCCTCGGACTGGACCGGGTTCTCGCCGATGCAGTAGACCGCGGTCAGGTCGCCGCGCTCCATCGCGTCGAACATCCCCGACAGGTGCCAGCCGCGCCTGGGCGGGACGGCAACGCCCCATTCGGCGTCGAACCTGGCCCGGATCGCGTCGTTCTCGACGTGCTGGAAGCCCGGCAGCCGGTCGGGCAGGGCGCCCATGTCGCCGCCGCCCTGGACATTGTTCTGGCCACGCAACGGGTTGACGCCGCTGCCGTAGCGCCCCACGTGGCCGGTCAGCAGGACCAGAGAGATCAGGGCCAGGACGTTGTCGACGGCGTTGTGGTGCTCGGTGATGCCGAGCGTCCAGCAGACCATCGCGCGGGGCGCCTTGGCGAAGGCATGGGCCAGCTCGCGGATGGCCTCGGCCGGGACGCCCGTCTCGCGCTCGGCGTACTCGAGCGTGTACGACTCGACCTTGGCCTTGTAGGCATCGAAGTCCATCGTCGCGTGCTCGATGAACCCCCGGTTCTCGAGACCGGCCGCGATGATCTCGCGGCCGATGGCATTGGCCAGTGCGATATCGCTGCCGACGTCGAGGCCGAGCCAGCCGTCGGCCCACTCAGCCGACGACGTGCGGCGCGGGTCGATGGCGTAGAGCTTCGCGCCGCGATTCACGGCCTTGAGCACGTGGTGGAAGAAGATCGGATGCGTCTCGCGGGCATTGCTGCCCCACAGGACGATCAGGTCCGTGTCCTCGACCTCACGGTATGAAGATGTGCCGCCCCCGGCACCGAACACCGTCGCCAGACCGGCGACGCTAGGGGCGTGTCACGTCCGGTTGCAGCTGTCGATGTTGTTGCTGCCCAGGACCGTCCGGCTGAACTTCTGGGCCGCGAAGTTGACCTCGTTGGTCGCCTTGCTGCAGCTGAAGGTGCCGAATGTCGTCGGGCCGTGGGCCGCCTTCGCGGCCAGGAACCCGTCGACGGTCTTGGCGAGGGCCTCGTCCCAGGTCGCTGGTCGGAGCTCGCCACCCTTCGTGTCGCGCACGAGGGGCTGGGTCAGTCTCACGTAGGGCTTTGCCACGCTTGGCCTCCTGCGGTTCGACGACTCGGGGAGTGTAGCGCGGCGGTCGGCACCGCTCGCGTCGCCGCCGGGTCGCGATCACGCTCGCTTGGTGAGCGTTTGGCCGGATGCGGTCGGCCCCGCTACCCGTCGTCGCGGGACGGCGGCGCGAAGAACACCCGGAACAGCACGACGAAGCTGACGATCAGGGTCACGGCGAAGGCGATCATCGCGATGTACGCGACACCCTGGAACTGTGCCAGCTCCGGTTGGAGCAGGACGGCCATCACGATCGCCGTCCCGATCAGCTGGCCGACGACGATGATCCCGACCGTCGCCTGCCGCCCGATGTCGGACACGCTCGCGATCGACCGTTCGAGGCCCTTGGTGTCCACCTCGACCACGAACTTGCCCTTGTTGAACTGGTCGATCCAGGACAGCGCGGCGCCCTCGAACGAGGGCACCTTGCGGGCCAGCTCCTTGCCGATCCGGACGACGCTGCCCTGGACCTGCTTCTGGATCTTCTCCGGCGTGAACGAGTCGAGCAGCGCCGCGCGCGCCTCGGTCACCGCCGCGTCGCCAAGGTCGATGTCGAACGACAGCGCGCGCGCCGTCTCCTCGGCCTGGATGACCGCCTTCATCGCCAGGGTCAACTGGCTGTCCAGCTGCAGGCCGTTGTTGAAGACGGCCGACATGAACGCTCCGAGCGCGTCCCCGAGCGAGGTCGCCTTGCCGTAGATCAGGTATTGCCGGGCGAGCCGGTCGATGTCGTCCCGATAGTGCGCTTCATCGAATTCGCGGGTCGGCTTGCCGAGCGCCAGCAGCCCGTCGCCGATGCCCGGGATGTCGACCTCCTTGATCGAGTAGATGAGTCCGAGCAGGTCGACCCGCTGCTGCGGGTTGAGCTGTCCGACCAGGCCGAGGTCGAGGAAGATGATCTGCTTGGAGATCGGGTCGGCGAGGATGTTGCCGGGGTGCGGGTCGCCGTGGAAGAAGCCATCCACCAGGACCTGCTTGATCATCGCCCGGATGAAGACCGTCCCCAGCGCGGACGTGTCGAAGCCGGCGGCGCGGAGCTCGTCCGCCTTCGAGATCTTGATGCCGTTGACGAATTCCATGGTGATGACGCGCTCACCCGACAGCTCGTCCCAGACCAAGGGGACGTGGACCTCCGGGAAGCGGGTCATGCCGTCGGCGAGGCGGCGAGCGTGGTACGCCTCGTTCCGATAGTCGAGCTCCTTGAGGACGCCCTTGGCGAACTCCGAGACGATCCCCGTGAGGCCCACCTTGCGGGCGACGGCGAACCGCTTCTCCGCGACGCCGGCGAGCTCCTGGATGACCCCGAGATCGGCCTGTGTCTTGGCCACGATCCGCGGCCGCTGGACCTTGACGGCGACCAGCGTCCCGTCGTGCAGGCGGGCCTGGTGGACCTGGGCCGTGGACGCGGCCGCGAACGGCACGGGATCGAAGGTCTCGTACAGGGCCTCGGGCGTTCCGCCGAGTTCCTTGAAGATGATGGTCTGGACGTCTTCGTAGCCGAACGGCTCCGCCTCGCTCTGGAGCTTCGACAGCTCCTCGATCCAGTTGGGCGGCAGGATGTCGGCACGGCTGGCCATCATCTGGCCGATCTTCACGTAGGTCGGGCCGAGCTGCTGGAGCATCGCCACGATGCGCTGCGGCCCCGTGGCGTCGACGAGGGTGTCCTTGTCGCCGAGCACGACGCGGGCGAACCAGCGCCGGATCGAGCCGATCGGCGTGTCGGCCAGGGCGATATCCAGGCTGGTGGTGTAGATCGCGTTGTAGACCTGCTGGAGTCGCAGGTTCTCGAGGATGACGTTCCGGCGCGGGGTCGGCAGCGATTCGAGGAAGCCCCAGATCCCGCGGCTCCGATCGGCGCTGAGGTCCGGGCGATTGAGGCCCAGGACGGCGTCCATGACCGTTGACAGAGCCGTGTACAGGGCCGCCGCCACGATGACCCAGAGCAGCGTCGGCTCGGCGACCGTGGCGATCTTGATCGGAGCGATGAACGCGGTGATGTAGATCGCGATCGCGTTGATGATCACGACGAAGAAGCCCATCGTCGAGAACAGCAGCCGGCCGGTGAACGCGACGAGGACCGGGCGCGCGAATCGGTTGACCAGGACGAGGACCGCGGCCCACGACAGGAACCCGACGAGACCGGCGCCGCGGAGGGTCAGGATCGAGACCGAGGTCGGGCCGAACGGGAACGGCTGCGAGACGGAGATGATCCCGAGGAACAGGATGATGAAGAGGAGGAGGAACGCGTCCAGCACCACCTCGACGATGAAACGGCGCATGTGAGCCTCCTCAGAGAACCGGACACCGCCTGGATGGAGGCGACTCCCGTGGCTCTCCATTGTCGGCCATCCAGCCCGAGGTGATCAGGTCAGGCGAACGCCAGCCGCCCCCGACTCGACTGTGCCGATCCACCAGCGCTCGACATCCGCCGCATCGAATGCGGCCTCGACCCCCGCCACCCTGTCCGCTGGGACGACGGCGAGCAGGCCACCCGATGTCTGTGGATCGTGGGCGAGGGTCACGAGCGCCGGGGTCACCGTCGGACCCACCTCGAGGACGTCCTTCACGAACCGACGGTTGTGAGCGGCGCCGCCCGTTTCCACGCCGGCCGCGGCCAGCCCGAGCGCGCCGGGGAGTGCCGGCAGGGCGGCCGCCTCGAACGCGAAGCGCGTCCCGGACGCACGGGCCATCTCCAGGCCGTGGCCCAGCAGGCCGAACCCGGTCACGTCCGTGGCGGTCTGGATGCCGCAAGCGACCAGCGCCTCCGAGGCCGCCCGATTCAGGCGCCGCATCCCGTCGATGGCGGTGGCCAGGTCCGCGTCACTCGTTCGGCCCTGACGGTGGCCCGACACCAGGACCCCGGTCCCCAGCCGCTTGGTCAGGACGAGGCGATCGCCCGGCCGGGCGCCGGCCTTGCGCAACAGCTTGTCCGGATGGGCGGCGCCGATGACGGCCAGCCCGTACTTGGGTTCCGGATCGCGGATCGTGTGGCCGCCCGCCAGCGTGCCGCCCGCCTCGCGGACCTTGGCCGATGCTCCCGCGAAGATCTCGGCCAAGACGTCGCGCGGCAGGTCCTCGGGAAAGGCCGCGATCGACAGCGCGAACAGGACCCGGCCACCCATCGCGAACACGTCCGACAGCGCGTTCGCGGCGGCGATCTCGCCGAACGTCCGCGGGTCGTCCACCAGCGGCGGAAAGAAGTCGAGCGTGCCGATGATCGCGAGGTCGTCGCTGACCCGGTAGGCGGCGGCGTCGTCGGGCGGGTTCAGGCCGGCGATCAGCTCATCCGGTGCCGAGGCCGCGTTGTCGGCAGCCAGGCCTGCCAGCGCGTCGGCCAGCAGGTCGGCACCCAGCTTCGCGGCGCAGCCGCCACAGTCGGTCAGGTCGGTCAATCGGAAGGGCGGGGATTCGAGAGCTGCCATGGCGCCGATGATAGGACGTCGCACGCTACCATCGCCTCGGGAGCGGACGGGTCCCGGTGGGTCCCCTGGTCTTCAAAACCAGTGGCGCGGCGCTCGGCGCGGCGCGGTGGGTTCGACTCCCACGCGTTCCCGCCATGGAGGTCACATGTCGTCGGATCGCCCGCGTCCCCCGAGCGTCGAGGCGCTGCTCGTGGCGGTCCGCGGCCGCCTCGCGGACGGGACGGACGCGCTGGCCGTGACTGCGGTCGCCCGTGACGTGCTGGCCGACGAGCGGGCGCGCCTCGCGGCGGGCGAGCGGGCGACGGAGCCGGGGAGCCTCGCGGACGACGTGCTCCGGCGACTCGCGGGTTTCGCGAGCACTGCACACGCTGATCTGACGTCGGTCATCAACGCCACGGGGGTCGTGCTCCACACGAACCTCGGTCGGGCGCCCTGGCCGGCCGCCGCGATCGAGGCCGCGACCCGGGCCGCGGCCGGATACTCGCTCCTCGAATTCGATCGTGCGGTCGGCCACCGCGGACCGCGCTTCCGCGTCGCCGAGACGCACCTCATCGCGCTGACCGGGGCGGAGGACGCGCTCGTCACGGTCAACAATGCCGCGGCGCTCGCCCTCGCCGTCGGGCTGGCCGGCCGACGCGGTGTCGCGGTGTCGCGGGGTGAGCTGGTCGAGATCGGCGGCGGGGTCCGGATCCCCGAGATCGTCCGGCGGGCGGGCGCCCGGCTGATCGAGGTCGGCACCACCAACCGGACGCGCGCCGCGGACTTCGAGCCGCCGCTGGCCGACGGCCGGGCGACGGTCGTCCTCCGCGTCCACCCATCGAACTTCTCGCAGGCCGGCTTCGTGGAGGCACCCGACGCGACCGAGCTCGCCCGGCTCGCCCATGCCCACGACGCCATCGTCGTGGACGACCTCGGCAGCGGCGCGCTGCTCGAGACGGCGGCATTCGGCTTGGCCCACGAGCCCACGCCGGCCGAACGGCTGGCGGCCGGGGCGGACATCGTCACCTTCAGTGGCGACAAGCTCGTCGGCGGCCCGCAGGCTGGGCTGGTCGTCGGCCGCGGGGATCTCATCGCGCGGATCCGCAAGGATCCCCTGGCGCGGGCCATCCGGCCGGACAAGGTGACCCTCGCCGCGCTGGCCGCGACGCTCGGGCTGTATCGCGCCGGCCGGGCGGCCACCGACATCCCCGTCTGGCGGATGATCGCGGCGACTCCGGACGCGCTGGGTGTCAGGGCGGACGCGCTCGTCGCCACCCTGCCGGATGGGATCCGTGACCGGGTCGCGGTCAGCGAGATGGAGTCGGCCATCGGTGGCGGATCGCTGCCCGGCGAGACGCTCGCTTCGGTCGGGCTGGTGATCGCCGGGGCGGGCGCAGTGGCGCTCGCCGCGCGCCTGCGGGCGGGCGACCCCGCCGTCGTCGGCCGGGTCGAGCATGGCGCGGTCCTGCTCGATCTCCGGACCGTGGCAGCCGTGGACGACGCTGCCCTGGCGGGGGCCGTTGCCCGAGCCCTGGCCGGGACCTGACCCGGATGACCGTCGTCGTCGGCACGGCCGGGCACATCGACCACGGCAAGACGACGCTCCTGCGCGCGCTGACCGGGATCGATGCCGACCGCCTGCCCGAGGAGCGCCGGCGCGGGATGACCATCGACGTCGGCTACGCCCACCTGGCGCTGCCCGACGGCACCGAGCTCGACTTCGTCGACGTCCCCGGGCACGACCGGCTCGTCGGCAACATGCTCGTCGGCGCCGGCGAGATCGACGCGGCGATGCTCGTCGTCGCGGCCGACGACGGCCCGCGGGCGCAGACCATCGAACACCTGGCGCTGCTCGACGCGCTCGACGTCCGGCACGGCGTCGCCGTCGTGACCAAGGCCGATGTCGCGGGGGCGGCGCGGACCGAGGAAGTCGTCGCGGCGACCCGACGGCTGCTGGACGAGACGTCGCTCGCGGGGTCGCCGGTCCTTGCTGTGTCGGCGGTGAGCGGCGGGGGGATCGACGCGCTGCGCACCGCGCTGGTGGATCTTCGGGATTCGGTCACGGGTGAGGCTCGCGGCGCCCTCGACGGCGGCTCGCGCCTCGCGATCGACCGGGTCTTCGCGGTCAAGGGACGCGGCATCGTCGTGACCGGCACCCTCCGGGGTCGTTCGCTGGCGACCGGCGCCGGCCTGCGGCTCGTGCCGGGCGACCGGTCCGTCCGGATCCGCGAGATCCAGGTCCACGGGACCACCGTCGGCCGTGCGGAGCCGGGCCGGACCGCCCTGAACCTCGCCGGAATCGATGCGGCCGACCTCCACCGGGGGCTCGAGCTGACCGACGACGCCGCGGTCATCGCGAGCGACCGGCTGCTGGTGCGTCTCGCCGCGCCATTGCCGGATCGGGCGCGCGCCCGGCTCCATGTCGGGACGGCCGCGGTCGATGCCGCGGTCGGCCGCAGCGGGCGTGACGCGCTCGACCTGCCGGACGGGGCGGCGGTGGCGATCCTGCGGCTGTCGGCGCCGGTGGCGGTGGCGGCGGGCGACCGGCTCGTGCTGCGACGAACGGGCGGGGTCGCCCGGATCGTCGGCGCGTTCGTCGTTGATGCGTCACCTGCGCGCGGGATCTCCAGGCGCCGCCAGACCGAGGCGCGGGTCGCCCGGCTCGTGGCGGCCGTGGAGGCAGGCGACGCGGTGGCCGCGGTCGCGGCTCGCGCCGACCTCCACGGCATCGTCGGCTCGGCGGTCGCACCGGATCTCCGCGCCGCTGCCGGCGCCACGGTCCTCGGCCTGGCCCAGGCTCCCGAGGGCGCCGCCCTGACGGGAGCACGCGATGCCGCGGCACGGACCCTCCGTCGGGGCGCGACGATCAGCCGGACGGCGGTCGAACCGCTGGCCGCCGCGATCGTCGACGACCTGGTCCGCGACGGCCGGCTCGTCCGCGACGGAGCGAGGGTCCGCCCGGCGGGGTCGAGCCCGCGGGTCCCGCCAGCCGATCCGGCGATGACCTCGGCGATGGACCGCCTCGAACGGGCGCTCGCGGTCCCGGCGCCGCCGGGTCTCGCCGCTGCCGCCCGAGCCGCCGCCTGTCCACCGGCCGGCGTCCGCGAACTGGAACGGAGCGGCCGGATCGTCGTCCTCGAGCCGGACCTCGCCTACGCGATGACGACGTACCGCGACCTGGCCGCCACGGCCCTCGCGCTCGCCCGGACGGGGCCGTTGACCCCGGCCGCCCTGCGCGACGCGACGGGGACGAGCCGCAAGTACGTCGTGGCCATCCTGGCCGACCTCGACCGGCGAGCGATCCTGCGCCGGACGTCCGACGGCCACGTGCCCGGCACGCGCGCCCTATGACCGACTCGCGCGTGTCGGTCGTGATCCTGGCGGGCGGCCGGTCGAGCCGGTTCGGGCGTGACAAGCTGGCCGAACCCGTCCGCGGCCGGCCGCTGCTGCGCCACGCGATCGATGCCGTCCGTCCCCTCGCGTCCGAGGTCGTGGTCGTCGCGGCTCCGGATGCGACGCCCGACCTCCCCGCCGATGTCCGGATCGTCCACGATCCAGTCGCATTCGAGGGTCCGCTGTCTGGCGCACGGACGGGGATCGCCGCCGCGACGGAGTCGGTCGTGGTCATCGTCGGTGGCGACATGCCCGACCTGGTGGCGGCCGTCCTTGCGTCGATGATCGGGGCGCTGGACGGGTTCGATGCGGTCGTCCTCGAGCACGACGGACGCCCACGACCGCTGCCGATGGTCGTCCGTCGCGACCCGGCGCTCGCGGCCGCCGATCGACTCCTGGCCGACGGCGAACGCCGGCTACGGGCGCTCGTCGAGACGCTGCCGACGCATGTGCTGACCGAATCGACGTGGCACTCCCTCGACCCCAACGCGCGCACGCTCCGCGATATCGATACCCAGGCCGACCTGCCCTGACGCCGGACACACGACGACCTCCGTCGGAGGAAACGGAGGTCGTTCGATGCCGAGGCTGGCGGCGGCGGCGATGCGCGAGCGCATGCCTCGCTTGTCGACCCCGGAGGCCATCCGGTCGTGCTTGTCTTCTTCCCGAAGGCTGTCGAGATGCTGGTTCACGTCGATCACGGCGATGGCGTTCACTCAGGTCTCCTTTCCGCTGCCCCGGATCGGTTCCGTGGCGCGAGGAGAGGATCGCCCAGGCCGGATGCCGTCACCACCGACGTCCGCCCTCGAATCGACATCGTCATGTGTCCATGCCGAATGTCACCCGGCTCAGGCCTCGAACGCGGGCGCCTCGTGGACGGCCTTCCCATCGATGAACGTCGCGACGACCCGCGACTCGCCGATGGCACCTGACGAACGGTCGAACAGGTCGCGGTCGAGGACGACCAGGTCGGCCGTCTTGCCGACCTCGATGGAGCCGAGGTCGTCCTCGAGGTGGTTGACCCAGGCCGAGCCGCTCGTGTAGCCGGCGAGCGCGTCCATCAGGTCGATCCGTTCGTCGGGCACGAACGGCGGTCGCTCGCCACGTGTCTCGACATCGACCCGGGTGACCGCGGTTTCGATCGCCAGCAGCGGGTCGGCGCTGGAGACCGCCCAGTCGGAGCCCATCGCCAGGCGCGCTCCCGCCCGCAGCAGCGAGCCGAACGGGTACTGCCAGCTTGCCCGTTCCGGTCCCAGGAAGGGGATCGTCAGCTCGTCCATCTGGGGGTGGTGCGATGCCCACAGCGCCTGGGCGTTGGCCACCACGGGGAGACGCGCGAACCGTCCGATGTCGTCGGGGTGGATGACCTGGATGTGGGCGATGTGCGGGCGCGTGTCGGTCGGGCCGTTGACCTGCCGGGCCGTCTGGACGGCATCGAGCGCCTCACGCACGGCCCGCTCGCCGATGGCGTGGACGTGGACCTGGAACCCGAGGGCGTCCAGCCGTGCCACGTGACCGCCGAACGCGGCGGGGTCGATCATGCTCAGGCCGCGGTTGGCGGTCGGGTTGCCGTCGCGATCGAGGTACGGCTCGAGGACGGCCGCGGTGCCGTTCTCGAGGACCCCGTCCTGCATCATCTTCACGCTCGTCGGCCGGTAGCGGTCCGAGGCCGTCCGGGCGCGGCGCTCGACCAGCTCGTCGACCTGCTCCGGGCCGCGCGCCCGGTCCCACCACAGCGCCCCGACGACCCGCGCGGTCAGCTCGCCCCGGCCGGCCAGCGTCGTGTAGGCGATCTCGCCCTCGTCGGGCGTGACGATGGCGTCCTGCCAGTGGGTGATGCCGAGGGCGTGGAGCTCCGCCTGGGCCAGCCGCAGGGCGGCCACCAGGTCGTCCGGGCCGGTCGTCGGCAGGAGCCGCTCGACGAGATCGGCGGCACCTTCCTGGAGGGCGCCCGCGGGACTGCCGTCGGCCTCGCGTTCGATCCGTCCGTCGTCCGGGTCGGACGTCTCGGCGGTGATGCCGGCGAGGTCCAGCGCCCGGCTGTTGACCCAGATCGTGTGACCGTCGCTGCTCTCGAGGTAGACGGGGCGGTCCGGCACCACGCGGTCCAGGTCGCCGCGGAGCGGGATGCCGCCCGGGAAGTCCGGCATCGACCAGCCGTCGCCGCGGATCCAGGCCTCGTCCGGATGCGACGATGCGTACGCGGCGATGATCGCGAGGTAGGCATCGAGTCCATGCGCGCGCTCGAGATCGCAGCGCATCCGGCTCAGCCCGGCACTGACCGGATGGACGTGGGCGTCCCCGAACCCCGGCGTGACCGTCCGTCCGCGCAGCTCGACCACCCTGGTCCGCGGCCCGATCCATGGCCGGATGGCGGCGTCGCTCCCGACCGCGACGATCCGGCCGACGCGAACCGCGACGGCGGTCGCCATCGCACGCGTGGCGTTCATCGTCGCGATGCGTCCGCCTCGCAGGACGAGGTCGGCCGGTGTCTCGTCGGCGTTCACGCCCGGAGGATGGCACGCCAGCCCGTCGCGGCCCGTCCCATCCCGTCGGACGCGACGGACTCCCGCGGGCCGGCAGGGGCGCGTAGCATCGTGCCGTGACCACCAGCGTCCATCTCCTCCACGCCGGCTACGCGACCGACCGGGTCGGCAGCAGCATCGTGCTCGTGCGCGACGGCGACGCGCTGATCGTGGTGGATCCCGGGATGGTCGCCCGGCGGTCGGCGATCCTCGACCCGCTGGCCGCCCTCGACGTCGCACCCGAGGCGGTCAGCCACGTCTTCCTGAGCCATCACCACCCCGATCACACGATCAACATCGCGCTCTTCCCGAACGCGGAGGTCGTGGACTTCTGGGCGCGCTACCGTGACGACCTGTGGCTCGACCACGACGGCGACGGCTACCACCTAGCCACGAACAGCGAGCTCTGGTTGACCCCGGGCCACACCGACGAGGACGCCACGCTGGTGGTCCATGCCGACGACGCCGTCTACGCGATGACCCACCTCTGGTGGCGCGAGGACCGGACGCCGGAGGTGGACCCACTGGCCGACGACCAGGCCGCCATCGAGAGTCGGCCGGGCGCGCGTCCTGGCAACCGCCGACATCGTCATCCCCGGCCACGGCGGGGCATTCCGGGTGCGCGAGTAGACGACGGTCGCGCGAGCGCGGAGCCCGCTGATTGCGACGCGCTGACTTTTGTCAGATGCTCATCGGGCGAGCGTTGGTCAGCCGTCGGCTGACAGATGGATCTCAGGTGAGGATCTGACACGATCTGTGAGTCACGACCGCATTCGCCACGCTCAGATCACTCGTCACTGGCGCGCGCCGTCGTGACGTGCGCTCGCGTGGCGAGCATCTGTCGATGCAACCCAAGGACCCGATCCCGCGTCGCAGGCGCATGAACGCGGTCAGGCTGGTGCTGCTCCTGGTCTGTGCGCTGGCCGTCGCCTGCAGCCCGATGGGCGGGCGTTCAGCTGCGCCCAGCCCGTCGCCGGTCGTCTCCGCCGCCGGGCCACCGCGCGGTGTCGTGGCGGGCACCATCACCGCCGGCCCTGTCTGCCCGGTGGAGTCGTCTCCGCCCGACCCGCAATGCGCGCCAAGGCCGGTCGCCGGCGCAGTGGTCGTCGCGACAGACGCCGGCGGCCAGGAACTCGGTCGGGTCACGAGCGCCGCGGATGGTTCGTACGTCTTACCCGTGGGAGAGGCAGGGACCGTCCTCATCACTGCGCTGCCGATCCCCGGGCTCGCCAGGGCGCCCGAACCGGTCAGCGTCACGGTGGACTCCCCGATCATGGCCGAACGTGTCGACCTCGAGTACGACACCGGGATCCGCTGACGCCGAGTGGGCGGCCGGTAGCCGACGATGCTGACCCGCTACCCTCGGCTGGACCGGCGGGCCACGATGTTGAGCCGGACGTAGTCGATCACCGGCTCCGGCATCCCTGCGGCGACCTCGTGCACGAACGCGGCGTGTTCCTCGGCCGGGAGGCGCGCCAGGTGATCGCCGAGGACGACCGTCCGCAGGTACGTCTCGAACGGCTCGCCCGGCTCGAACCGCCAGGGCTCGTCGGTCAGCCAGCATTCGATGTCGACGTAGCCGGCGGCGTCGAGCCGGCGGACGGTCGCGAGCGGCGTCTCGAAGTGGACGTTGCCGAGCCAGCCGTCGCCGATCCGGGCGAGGACGCGCTGGACCGAGGCGATGTTGCCGACCCCGCCGCACTGCCCCACGAGCAGACCGCCGGCGCGGGTGACCGCGGCGAGGTTCCGGAACAGCGCGTCATGATCGGGCACCCAGTGGAAGGTCGCGGTCGACAGGATCGCGTCGACCCTGGCCTCGATCGGAAGGGGTGTGCCGAGGTCGGCGACCACGTACTCGACACGATCGCCGAAGCGGGCCAGGCGCTCGCGGGTGGCCTCGACCATGGCCGCCGAGCCGTCGAGTGCGATCACCGAGCCACGCGGCAACCGCTCGGCCAGCAGCTCCGTGACGCGACCGCTGCCGCAGCCGGCGTCGAGCACGCGTTCGTCGCCGGCCAGCGGCAATCGTTCGAGTACCACCGTCCCCCAGGAGGTCATGGGGGTGGCGACGCGGTCGTACGTTCGGGCGTCCCAATCGCGTGGCACGCGTCGGTCAGCCTCCGGCCACGGGTGGATCGGTCGCGCCGACCGGCGGCACGGACGCCCTGGCGGCGCGGCGCGGTTCGCGCAGGCCGTACCACGACACGAACGCCCCCACCGCGAGCAAACCGGCACAGATCCACATCGCCAGCTGGAACGCGGCGATGGACGCCTCATTGGAGGCCGTCACCTGGGCCGCCGTCGCCCCGGCACCGGGTGGATTGAGCGGCTGGAACATCCGCCGGATGGTCTCATCGGCGGTATCGAGCCCGGTCGCCGCACCGAGCGACGCGTAGTAGGCGGCGCTCACCGGGATGAAGATGAGGGCACCCAGGAGCGGCTGACCCACCCGCGAGATCGAATTGTTGATAGCCGAGCCGACCCCCGAAAACCGCCCGGAGATCGAGCCCATCAGGGTGCTCGTCAAGGGTGCGACGACGAACGAGATCCCGACGCCGAAGAGCAGCGCGTAGGGCAGGATGTCGGTGATGGTGTCGAGCGGCGGGATGAGGCTCGCCGGGTCCTCGAGCGACGCTTTCCACGGCGCCGAATCGGCCGGGATGCGCGAATACCAGAGCAGCCCGGTCGCCATCAGCAGCGGTCCTGCGACGAGGAACCGGCGCGACCCGACGCGGCCCGCTAGCGTCCCGATCCGCGTCGACAGCGTCGCCAGCAGGATGCCGGTCGGCAAGCCGGTGATCCCCGCCCCGAGTGCCGTGTATCCGAGCACCCCCTGCAGGATGACCGCCTGGTAGAAGAAGGTGACATACAGCCCGCCGTAGATGAAGAACGTCGCCAGGTTGACCGCGCTGAACGCGCGCGAGCGAAAGAGTTCGAGCGGAACGAGCGGGTGTGGCCGGCGGGCCATCAGGATGGGAAAGGCGATCAGGGCCACCATGCCGATGACGACCGCGATCCAGGCTGCCGGATCGGTCCATTCGTTGGCCTGGCCGCGGATCACGCCGAACGCCAGGCCGCCGACCGCCAGCGCCGCCACCACGGCCCCCAGCCAGTCGAACCGACCGGTCAATTCGGTGTCGCGCAATTCGGCGACATGGGTCATCGTCGCCCACAAGGCGAAGCCGAGCAGCGGGACGTTGATGAGGAAAGCGACCCGCCAACCGACCGTGTCGACGATGGTGCCGCCGACGATCGGGCCGAGGATGGTCAAGGCGGCGGTCGCCGCAGCCCAGATCCCGAACGCTCTCGCACGCGCGACGCCATCGAAGGCATGGGTGATGAGGGCAAGGGAACCGGGGATCAGCAGCGCGCCCGCGGCGCCTTGGGCGAGCCGGAAGACGACCAGCCATTCGAGGGTCGGCGCGAGCCCGCACAACGCGGACGTCACGCCGAATCCGACCAGGCCGATGGAGTAGACCTTGCGACGGCCGTAATGGTCCGACAGCGCGCCCGACAGGATGAGCAGCGCGGCAAGCACCGCGAGGTAGCCGCCGACGATGTAGGCCTGTCCCTCGAGGACGCCGATGATCGACCCCGGCAGCTCCTGGCCGATGTGCTTGAGCGCGGCGTTGACGATCGTCCCGTCGAGGAAGACGGCCCCGGACCCGATGACCGTACAGACGAGCGTCCAGCGTTGGCGGGTGGTCATGCCGGCCCCGGTGGGAACGCGGTCGGAGGTCGCGACGGTCATGTCCGGTCAGTGTCGCATAGACTCTCCGCCATGCCCGGACCCGTGGCGCTGGTCGGCGCCGGCGAATTCCTCCCCGACATGGCCGAGTTCGATGCCGGGTTGCTGGCCTCGACCGGCCGGAGCCGGCCGCGCGTCGCGATCCTGCCGACGGCCTCGTTCCCCGACGGCGAGGACGTGTTCCAGCGCTGGGCGGCGATGGGTGTCACCCACTTCGGGGAGCTCGGCGCCGAGGTCGAGCCGGTCCTCGTGCGCGACCGGGCGGGCGCGGACGACCCCTCCGCCGCGCAGGCCATCGGCGAGGCTGATCTCGTCTACCTGTCGGGCGGCAAGCCGGCGTATCTCGCCGAGGTGCTGGCGGGTTCAGCGGTCGGTCGCGCGCTGGTCGCCACCCACGCGCGGGGTGCCGTCCTGGCCGGCTGTTCGGCCGGGGCGATGGTCCTGGCCGGTCACCTGTTCGATCCGCGCGGGCGGGTCGCGCCGTGGCCGCTGCGCTGGCGGCCAGGGCTCGGGTTCGTGGCCGGGGCGTCGGTGGTGCCCCATTACGACGCGTGGCCGGAGCCGTTCACCGCGCTCATCGCGCTGCAGGCGCCACGGGGGTCCGTGGTCCTCGGCATCGACGAGGCGACGGCCATGGTCGGCCACGACGGATCGTGGCAGGTCCATGGCCGGTCCCGGGTCACGGTCTGGCGGGGTCGTCGGCGCGATCGCTACCGCGCTGGCGACACCTTCCGGCTGTGAGAAGGCCCGGTCGGGTCAGTCGGGCTTGACCGTCCGGAAGCAGTCCGAGCAGTAGACCGGCCGATCCATGCGCGGCTTGAACGGCACCTGGGCCTGGTTGCCGCAGGACGAGCAGACGACCGCGAAGTACTCGCGGTTCGGGCGGTCGTCGCCGCGTTCGTAGCCACGCGGACCGCCGATGTCGCGGACGTCATAGCCGGTATCGCGGCTGGCGCGGCGGCTCGCTCGGCAGCTGGTGCAGCGCTTCGGGTCGCTGACGAACCCCTTCTGCTGGTAGTACTCCTGATCGGCGGCGGAGTGGATGAACTCCACGCCGCAATCGACACAGTTCAGGGTTCGGTCGTCATAGGTCACGAGAGTCGTCCTCCGGAGGCGCGTCGGTATGCGGAGCGGACCAAGTTGGGACGACCGTCAGGCGGCCAGGGTCGCGCGGATTGGCGTAAAGAAGCCGGCACGCCCAGCCAGGGTTCGGCGTTCCGATCCCCAGGGCTGGGACGCACCGGTTTCAGTGACCGGGAGGATACAACGGGTTGCGAAAAGGGGTCGCCGACGGGCCGTTCGCGCGCGGAAACGGCGCTCGCCGGGCCGGGTGGCCAGTGGCGACCGTGACACCGTACCTGTCACAATGACCGCGGACATTGGAGTCGGCGAGCGGGGAGTCATGGGGGCGCCTCGCTCGCGCCATCGCCGCGGCCCGGCAACGGTCGGTCCGCACTCGGGGCCGGCATGGTGGACTCCCCGGTCTTCCAGCCGTCGACCACGAGGAGGCAGCGCCGCACCGCGATGCTCAGGATCATCCACACGGCGGACGTCCACCTCGGCGCCCGCCACGACGATCTCGGCGAGCAGGCGGCCGCCCAGCGTGAGCGGCAGTTCGCGGCGTTCAAGGCGGCCATCGACCTCGCCATCGCCGAGGAGGTCGACCTCTTCCTGGTCGCCGGCGACCTGTTCGACTCGAACGTCCAGCCGCGCCGGTCCGTCGAGCGCGTCGCTGCCGAGCTCAGGCGGCTGGCCGAGGCCCGGATCCGCACCGTCGTGATCCCGGGCACTCACGACGTCTACGACCGAGCGTCGACCTACCGCGCCTACGACCTGCCGGCGATGGCCGGCTCGACACCCGACGACGGGATGATCACCGTCCTCGACCCGGATCACTCCTCGGTCCACCTGCGCACCATCGACGCGGTCGTCTACGGACAGGTCTTCGGCACCAAACGGGCACCGCACAGCCCGCTCGCCGACTCTGCCGCCGCGGTGGCGGCATCGCCCGCCGCGACCTGGCACATCGGGCTGGTCCACGGCTCCCTGTCGATCCCGGGCAAGACCGACCGTGACGAGGTCGTCATCACGACCGACGAGATCGCCGCGTCGGGCCTCGACTACCTCGCGCTCGGTCACTGGCATTCCGCCCAGACCGGCAAGGCCGGTCCTGTGACGTACGCCTACGCGGGCGCCCCGGAGCCGATCGCGCTCGACCAGGATCGGGCCGGCAAGGTCCTGCTCGTCGAGCTCGACGAACGCGCCGGTCAGCGGACGGTCACGGTCGCGGAGCGCCAGGTCGGTCGCACCCGGTTCGACCGGCTCGAGGTCGATGCCGCGACGGTCGCCAGCCAGCCGGCCCTGGTGGAGCAGCTCGTCGGCCGGGCCGACCCTGATCTCGTCCTCGATGTCCGGCTCGTCGGCGTCCGGCGTGACGACCTCGACCTGGATACCGACGAGATCGAGGTCGCCGTCGCTCCGTCGTTCCTCAAGGCGCGTGTCCGCGATGTCTCCGTCCCGGCCCTGACCGAGGGTCCGCTGCCGTCGGCCGACACGATCGCCGGCGCGTTCATCCGTGATCTCGAGGCGCGGATCGGCGTCCTCGAAGCGACCGGCTCGACCGCCGAAGCCGCCGAGCATCGCGACGCGCTCCGCCTCGGGCGACTCCTCCTGGCCGGCCACGAGGTGTCGCTGTGAGGGTCCGGCGCCTGCACGGCCGCGACTTCCGGCGCTTTCGCACCTTCGACATCGAGCTGGCACCCGGGCTGACCGTCATCCGTGGCCCGAACGAAGCCGGCAAGACGACCATCCAGCGTGCCCTGGAGCTGGCCCTGACCCGGCGCGCGACGAGTGCCGCCGGTGAGCTCGAAGCACTCCGGTCTTGGAGCGCGCCCGCCGAGGCACGCTCGGTGCTCACCGTGGACTTCGAGCAGAACGACGACGACGGCCACAAGGTCGGCACCCTCGAGAAGACGTTCGCCGGCTCGAAGGGGACCGTCAGGCTCGAGTACGAAGGCCAGTCGATCACCGATCCGACCCTTGCCGACCAGGTGATGGCCGAGCTCACCGGCATCCCGACCGAGGGCTTCTTCCGCTCGACCGCGTCCGTCCACCACTTCGAGCTGAGCGACCTCACCCGCGACGAGGGTGCGCTGCGCGACCGGCTCCAGGCGTCGATCAGCGGCGCCGATCGCGGCACGAGCCGGGCGCGCAAGAAGCTCGACAAGGCGCTCCACGACCTGGCCACCCGCGGCGAGCGCAACCCCGGGCGCCTCAAGATCGCCGAACAGGCAGTCGAGCAGTCCCAGATCGCGCTCGGCCAGGGCGGGCTGGCGCTCGCGCAACTCGAGCGCGATCGCGACATCCTGGCCGCGGCGCGTGACCGCCGGGCCCAGGCAGAGGCTGCCCTGGCGGAACGCCGCAGCCTGCTCGACAAGGCTCGCCAGGCCGAGCGGATCAGCGCCGAACGCGATGCCGCCGGCGAGAAGTACGAGCGCTACCGCCAGGCGGTCGATGTCGCGGCCGAGGTCGCCGTGTTGGCCGGGTCGCACCCGTCCGCGAATCCGCTGACGACCCTGCGCCCGACCGTCGAACGACTTCGGGCCCTGGACGGCCGCGTGCGGGAGTTGAAGGCCGCCCTCGCCGGCGAGGTCGAGGTCAACTTCGACGCCGCTCCCGAACCCGCCTGGCGGCCGCTGTCGCGGGCGTCGCTCGTGCTGCTGGTGATCGGCATCCTGCTGGCGGCCGGGCCGATCGTCACCAGGGCCCTGTCGATCGCCGATCCGGGTGCGCTCATCCAGATCGTCGGCGCGGTCATCGCGGTCGTCGGTCTCGCGCTGGCGGGGGTCGCCCAATGGCTGCGTCGCGGACACCGAGCGCAGGCGCAGCTGCGCGACATCGAGATCGACCGCCGCCTGCGCGGCCGGTCGGACATGGAGGCCGAACTCATGGAGGCGGAGGCGCGACAGGCGGCCCAGTTCCGCGCCCTCGGACTCGGGGATCTCGTCGCCGCGGAGGACCTGCTGGCGCGCGAGGAGGCGCACGTCGCCCAGCAGGACCGGCTGACCGCCCAGCTCGAGGGACTCGTCGGCAGGGCGCCTGCTGGCACGCTGGCCCCCCAGCGCGATGGCGCCGCGCTCGAGATGTCGCAGAAGGGAAGCGCGCTCGAGGCCCTCGGCCCGATCGCCAAGGAGCCACGCGCCCGCGAGCGCCTCGAGGTCGAGGTCCGCGACCAGGAGATCGCTCTCGAACGCGCCCGTGACGATGAGGCGAACGCCCGCGCCCGAGTCGAGGCCAACAGTGTCGATGCCGAGCAGGTCTCGGGCCAGGCCGAGCGCCTCGTCGCCTGGCGGGAGCAGCTGGCCACCCTACAACGCCGTCAGCGCGTGTTCACGACGACGCTCGCCGCCCTCGACCGGGCCGAGCAGGCGACGATGAAGACCGCGACCCGGTATCTCGAGGAGCACATGGTGCGCGACCTCGCGACCGTGACCGGCGGCCGCTACGGCCGCGTCCGGGTCGACGACAAGACGCTCGATATCGAGGTCTACGCCCCCGAGAAGGACGACTGGGTCAAGGTCAGCTCACTGAGCCAGGGCACGGTCGACCTCGTCTATCTCGTCGCCCGACTCGGGCTCGTCCGCCTGGTCACGGGCGACCGGCGGCCGCCGCTCGTGTTCGACGACCCGTTCGTCACCCTCGACGACGCCCGGGCGGCCCGGGCGCTCGGGCTGCTCAAGAGCGTCGCCGCCGACTTCCAGGTCATCTACCTGACGACCTCCGCCCGCTACGACGATGCGGCCGATGCAGTCGTCGTCCTCGATGGGCCGACCAGCGTCGACCTCGACGCCGAGACCGCCCCGATCGGAGCACCGGCCTGAACGAGGTCGGCTCGGCGGAGACGCTGACCGTCGTCCTCGGGCTCCTCTCCGCGATCGTCTGGGGCAGCGGCGACTTCGGGGGCGGCCTGCTCTCGCGCCGGACGCCGGTCTTCGGTGTCGTCCTCGTCTCGCAGGTCGTGGGGATGGCCATCGCGATGGTCATCGCGCTCGCCCGTGGCGAGACCGCGATGCTGCCGGAGGACGTCGTCTGGAGCATCCTCGCCGCAGTCGCCGGCGGCATCGGCATCACCGCCCTCTACCAAGGGCTGGCGGTCGGGCGGATGGGCATCGTGGCACCGATCACCGGGGTCATGGCCGCGCTCATCCCCGTTGCCGCCGGGATCATCCTCGAGGGCGTCCCGCCGGCGCTCGTCCTGGTCGGGATCGCCCTCGCAGTCGTCGCGGTCGTCCTCGTCTCGCGCGTCCCCGACGACGGCAGCCATGACGGCCCATCCGGTCTCCGGTTCGCGCTCATCGCCGGGGTCGGCATCGGTGGATTCAGCGTCTTCGTTGCGCAGCTCAGTGACGGCCATGCCTTCTGGCCGCTGGCGCTCATCCGCGGCGTCGAGGGCGTGATGCTCGCCGGCGTCATCCTCGTGACTGGCTCGGCGTGGCGGGCGCCGCGGCGGTTGCTGCCGGCGATGGCCGCGGTCGGGGCGCTGGACATGGCGGGCAACGGCTTCTTCATCCTGGCGGTCCAGGCCGGATCACTGGCGGTGGCGGCCGTCCTGTCGTCGCTCTACCCGGTCACGACGGTGATCCTCGCGACGATCTTCCTGCATGAGCGGGTGACCCGCTCGCACGCCGTCGGGATCGGCCTGGCCGCCGCGGCCATCGCCTGCATCGCGCTCGGGTCGACGGGGTAGGCGCCGCGGTCAGGACCGCGGGCGGGTCCCGGTCTCGCGCCGGATCGTGAACCGGTCGACCTCGGCGGGGTCGCGCAGGATGACGATGGTCGTGAAGCCCTCGCCGGCGATGAGCGGCGTGGATCCGTCCAACGACTGCCGCAACCGGCCGAGGTGCCGTCGGACCACGGCCTCATCCACCGAGCGAGGCGTCCGGGCGGCATTGCGGGCGATGACCGTGTCGCTCGGCAGGTCCAGCACGATGGCGACTGCCGGCACGCCGGCCGACCGGGCGCGCTGGACGAGGGCGCGACGCGCGAACGGCTCGACACTCGTGGCGTCGACGACCGTCGGAAGGCCGTTCGCCAGTCGCGTGCCGAGGTCCCGATGCAGCCGGGCGAATGCCCTGCCTGTCGCTCGCTGGTCCGCCTCGTCGCCCGCGATCAGCGCCCGGTAGGCATCCGACGAGAGGATCTCGACAGCGTCGAAGTGGCGTGCCGCGAAGGTCGACTTGCCGGCACCCGCAGCGCCGACGAGGACGACCAGGCTGGCGTCCGGGATGACGATCTCCACGGGTCGATGATGCGGCACCGCACGTCCGCCGACCGGTCGCGCGCGAAGAGAAGGCGTGACCGACCCCGCGATCATCTGGTTCCGCCGGGACCTCCGTCTGCACGATCACCCGGCCCTCGGTGCAGCGGTCGAGACCGGTGACGGCGCCGTCGTCCCGCTGTACGTCCTCGACCCGCGGCTGCTGGGCGGACGTTTCGCGAGCCCCAACCGGACGTGGTTCCTGCTCGGTGCGCTCCGGGCGCTCGCCGCCGACCTCGCCGATCTCGGCGCGCCACTGGTGATCCGGGTCGGCGATCCGGCCGCGGTCGTGCCGGCCATCGTCCGTGCGACGGGTGCCCGTCACGTCTTCGTCTCGCGCGACCACGCGCCGTTCGGTCGCGCGCGTGACCGGCGCGTCGCCGGGATCCTCGGCGGACTGCCTGCTCCGGTGCGCCTCCACATGCGCTCGGGCGATCTCGTCCACGAGCCGGAGACCGTCGCCACATCAGACGGTCGGCCGTACGAGGTGTACTCGCCGTTCCGACGTGCCTGGGAGCGGCTGCCGATCCGGTCGACACTCCCGCCGCCACCGGCCGGGCTGCGCGGGCACGGTGTCGAGCCGGGCGGGATCCCGGACCTCGCCTCGCTCGGCCTCGGCAGGGACCCGACCGCCGAACCGGCCGCCCTCCCCGAGCCCGGCGAGGCCGCCGCCCGTCGACGGCTCGAGCGGTGGCTCGAGCGAGGGCTGGGCACCTACCACGAGACGCGCGACCGGCTCGATCTCGCCGACGGGACCTCGCGCCTGTCGACCGACCTCCACTTCGGGCTGCTGTCGGCGACCGAGATCGTCGAGCGCGTCCTGGCCGCCGCCGCGGGCGACGGCCGTCGCGTCTTCCTCAACGAGCTCGTCTGGCGTGAGTTCTATGCGCACGTTCTGTTCCATCGGCCGTCCGTCCGGCATGCCGCCTTTCGCCCCGCCTTCGACGCTGTCGAGTGGTCCAGCGATGCGGCCGCCTTCGACGCCTGGCGAGCGGGTCGCACGGGCTATCCCGTCGTCGATGCTGCGATGCGCCAGCTGCAGGCGACCGGCTGGCTGCCGAACCGCGCGCGGATGATCGCGGCGTCGTTCCTGACCAAGGACCTGCTCATCGACTGGCGCGCCGGGGAGGCCCACTTCATGCGCCACCTCGTCGACGGCGACGTCGCCTCGAACAACGGTGGGTGGCAGTGGTGTGCCTCGACCGGGACGGATCCGCAACCCTACTTCCGGATCTTCAACCCGGTCAGCCAGGGCCGCCGCTTCGACCCCGACGGCAGATACGTCCGGCGCTGGGTGGCAGAGCTCGCCGACGTGCCGACCGACGCGATCCATGACCCGGGTCCGCACCCCGGCACGGACTACCCGTCAGCGATCGTGGACCACGCGGTCGCGCGTGTCCGGGCCCTCGCGGCCTACGACACCGCGCGCCGGACCTCGTGGCCGCCGCCCTCGGCGACGCGGAGCGCTGGTTGAAGGCACCGAATGGCTTCGCCCAGACGTCCCAAACGCACCCTCCCCGGCGAGGGTATCCACAAACCGTCCACATCCGCCCCAAGTTCGGGGATAACTTCTGCCCGACGTGGGGCAAGTTCGTGGACAAGCCCGTTGTGGGCACCAGGGCTCCGGCCGTACATTTCGTCTTGCCCGAAGGGGCAGGTTGAACCGCCAGACTGGTTCGGGGAGTGATCCTCGGAACGGTCCCGGGAACCAGGTTCGCAGACCGCAAGGTCGGCGAGCGAGGGACTCGGCGACGACCAGCGACTGTGGACTTGTTCGCAGCCGCCGGACCCGTCGAACGGAGGTCCCCACCAGTTCCTTCGGGCGCTTTCGTGTGCGCGGCGGCGCGCGGCGCGGATTCGGCTAGGCTTCCCCGGTGTCCGAAACCGCAACCTTGACCACGGCCGACGCGGACGCCCCGCCCCGATCCGGACAGGACTGGCGCATCCTCGTCGCGGTCTTCTGGGTCACCTCGATGGTCGAGGGCCTCGGCGTCAGCCAGATCTTCGCGCTGCTGCCGACCTACCTCCGCCAGATGGGCGTGCCCGACAGTCAGCGGCTCACGTTCATCGGTGTCTTCAGCGCACTGATCTTCGTGGTCGGTATCCCCCTCGTGCCGTTCTGGGGAGCGTGGGCCGACAAGTACAGCCGCAAGGTGGTCATCGTCCGGAGCGCGCTGGTCGAGGCGGTGGTCTTCGCGGCCGTGGCTCTCGCCCGCGAACCATGGCAGCTCGCCCTGGCCATGCTGCTCATCGGGTTCCAGCTCGGCAACACGGGGATCATGCTGGCCGGCATCCGTGACGTGACGCCGCGTCGGCGGCTGGGGACGACCATCGCCCTGTTCGGAGCGTCCGGGCCGGTCGGGTTCGCCATCGGCCCGGCGCTCGCGGGCATCCTCATCGACGGCTTCGGCTGGTCGTTGCCGGCGGTGTTCGCGCTCTCGGCCCTCTTCTCGGTCGGGACGGCTGCGCTGGTCACCTTCGGCTCGAAGGAGGTCCGGCCGGAAGTGGTTCCGACCGGCCGCATCGTGGACCTCGCGTTCTCGTCGCTGCGCGGCGTCCTGACCGACAAGGCGACCCGCCGCATCTTCACCATCTTCGGGATCTCGTTCGTGGCGATCCAGATGAGCCGGCCGTACATCCCGCTGCTGGTCGAGCAGATCAATGGGCTCGGACCCGGGCTCGCCTCGGCGATCGCACTCGTCGCCGGCGCTGCTGCGCTCGTCGGGGCGTTGGTCTCGCCGCTCGGCGGCTTCATCGGCGACCGGATCGGCTTCCGGCCAGTGCTCATCGCCGCGCTCGCCGGCGCCAGCATCGTTCTGTTCACGATGCCGCTGGTCGGATCGATCGGCGTCCTCGCCCTGCTCGCGGTGGGCTTGGGGGCGGCGACCGCGACGGTCAGTTCGATGATCTTCGGGCTGCTCGCCACGGAGCTCCCACCCGAGCGCCGCTCCCAGGCACTCAACCTCGTCTACCTGCCGCTCTATGCCGCGGGCATCATCGGACCGGCGGCGGGGGCCCTGGTCGCCTCGGTCAGCGGCGTCCACGGGCTGTTCGTGGCCGCATCGGCGGTCTTCCTCTTCGGCGCGATCACGATCTACCTGCGCCGCGCCCCCGCCGCCGGGCCGGCCCACACGACCGCCGCCGACCGGCCGCCGACACCGGTCGAGTTCTGACCGTCCGCTCGACGATCAGCCCGGCCGCCGCCGCGCCACGACGAATCCGGCGATGAGCAGCGCGATGAGCGAACCACCGAGCAGCGCGGCCGCCTCGCGTGCCTCGACGAACCGGTAGCGCTCGCCCGGGATCACGAGAGCCACCATCGGATACTTCGGGTTGCCGTTCTCGTCATACGGATCGCCCTGGCCGCCGCCTGTGTCGAAGTACTCGTAGCCGACGAGGGTGCCGTCGGGCAGCACGAACTTCTGGTCGATGTACATATCGCCCGGCTGGCCGCCGCTTCCCTGGAATGGATCGATGGGAACGGCGACAGCCTCGCTCGCGAGGATCCTCTGGTTGACATTCATGCCGCCACCGAGTCCGATCGTTGCGATGAGCGCAGCGACGATGACCGCCGGCAATGCCCGCCCGATGAACGACCCGACGAGGACCGACACGGCGAAGATGAAGACCGCCCGCGCTGCCAAGAGGCCGCCGCGGGCGCCGTACCCGTCGAATGCCCTGGAGATGTCGAGGGTCGGGTTGTTCGCCGCGAACATCCGGTCGGCGGCGACGCCGGAGGCGAACGTCAGGAGCGCGACGATGCCCAGGATCGGGAGCAGGCGGGCGAGGTACCAGCGCCAGCGCGATGGGGTCAGCCACCAGGCCAGGCGGACCGTGCCACGCTCGAGCTCGCGGGCGATGACCGGGACGCCCAGGAACAGGCCGATCGTGTAGGTGACGAGCAGGAGGGGCGACGAGATGAGAGCGCCGATCGTCCGGGCCTGGTCGAGCTGCCGGAAGGCCCCATCGCAGACGAACGGGGTCTCGGTGAGCTCGGTGGTGCCATCGAGGATCGCCCGGCACTCCGGCGGCAGCCCGAAACCGTCGATGTAGGCGGCGGCCGCGAACGACCCGACGACGAGCGCGATGATCGCCGCGCCGAACGCGAACAGCTCGAAGCGGTGGAGGCGAATGGTGAGCCGGATCCAGTCGAACCGCTCATTCTTCATGCCGCCTCTCCCGTGGCGGCGGCGGTGCGTGGCCGGCGGGCAGCGGCCAGGTGGCCGAGGACGACCTCCTCGAGGGTGGCCGGGCGACCGCCGACCGAGGCGTCACCGCGGACCAGGCTGAGTCGTTCACCGGCGGGGCCCGGGAAACGTCCGACGAGCCCTTCGATGGACGACGGCGAGGTCGCCTCCGCCGCGTCGATGACGCGATGCTCGGCGATCGCCCCGGCGATCGACAGGTCCAGCAGCGTCTTCCCGGCACCCAGCACGAGGAGGCGGTCGCAGGCCTGCTCGATGTCGGTGATCACGTGTGACGACAGCAGCGCTGTCGAGCCATCGGCCCGCACGGCGTCAACGAGGACGTGGAGGAATTCGCGGCGCGCCAGCGGGTCCAGGCTGGCGAGCGGCTCGTCGAGCAGCAGGACCGGTGCCCGCACCCCCAGCGCGAGCGCCAGCCCGACCTGCGCCTGCTGTCCGCCGGATAGCTCATCGGCGCGCGACGTGAGCGGGATGTCGAGATCGTCGAGACGGTGACGGGCGATCGCGGGGTCGAAGCTCGGTCGCAGCGTCTTCGCCATCCGGACGTGTTCGTCCACCGTCAGTTCGCGGTAGAGCGACGGCGCCTGCGGCACGTAGCCGATCCTCTGGATGGCCGCCGCGCGGTCCTTCCACGGGTCGATGCCGTCGACGGTCAGGTAGCCCTCGGTGGGTGGCTCGAAGCCGACCCAGGCCTTGAGCAGCGTTGACTTGCCGGAGCCGTTGGGGCCGACGAGGGCCGTGATGCTGCCGTCGGGGACCTGGAGGTCGACATGGCGGAGCGCCCAGTTCCGGCGCCCGTAGCGCTTGCCGATGTCGTGCGTCTCGAGGATCGCCACGCGTCTCCCCCTGTCGCCGTGTCGCGCCGGTCCCGGGGAGGCTACACCACGGACGGGGCGACCTCGTCCTGTCGGGGACGTTCGCCGACAGGACGTCCGAGGTCGGGTTGGCGCAGGATGATGACCGCGAGGAGCATCGTCAGGCCGCCGTACCACAGCGCCGGCAGGGCCAGCATGCAGGCGACGGGAACGGTCCAGCGGCGGTCGGTCCGGGCGCCCCAGACGACGACCGCGACGGCGAACGGCAGGCGGACCATGAGCGGGATGGGCACCGCCGCCCAGGTCGGGTCGCGTCCGGCGATCGATGACAGGACGCGCAGCCACTCGAGCCACGCCCCCGGCATGATCGCCGCCGAGACCGCGATGACGGCCGCGGTCGCCCCGAGCGCGATGCCCAGGTTCCGCCACTCGCCACGGACCGCGAACCAGAGCAGGCCGATCCCCGGCGTCACCTTGGTCAGCAGGATGAGCGCCCAGGCCGCCGGCCAGCGGAAGCTCATGACGATCGCGACCGCCAGCAGGAGCGAGATGTTGCCGCCGGCCATCTCGGCGGTCGCGAGCAGGACACCGATGGCGAACAGGCGGGGTCCGGTCAGGTAACGAACGGCGACCAGCAGGATGGCCGTCCACACCCCGAGGAAGGCGACCCACGGCAGGACCTTGAGTGGCGCGATCAGCTGCAGGAAGGCGGGCGAGTAGACATAGGCACCGGTGGTGGTCCAGTCGGCCTTGGCGTACATGGAGTCGAGGCCCGGGCCCCAGTACGAGATCGCCTCCTGGCCCGTGCCGAGTCGGCTCCCGTCCGGCTGGGCGAGCAGCACGATGGCCAGCCAGACGACGCCTGCGACGAGCAGGCCGCCGACGGGCAGGTCAGACAGGCGGCGACGCAGCGACGCCGGCCAGATCGGTCGGTTCCGACCGAAAGCTCCGTAGGTCGACAGGTCTGTCACGTGGTCGCGCTGGATCGAATGGCTTCGGGCAACGGTGTCATCCCTCCTGGACGAGGGTCGCCATGGCGGCGGGGCACGCCGTCGGGTCGACCGAATCTCGCCACCATCACGGTACCCCGGTTCGGGCCTTTTGGCTGGTCCGTTGGTCACGGAAGGGGCTGTCACGACGGTCCGTGGCGCTACGATGGGGTCGATGCCGAACCTTGCGTTCCCGCGCCCCCTGCCCCGGCCGCGCGGGCGTCGTCCCGCGGAGCTCGCGACCGCCGTCAGCTCTGTGGATGTCGCCGCGCCGGACATCATCGAATCGGCCGGCATCCGCTGGATCCACATCGAGTCGCCGCGGACGGCCGATCGCGACTGGCTCGAAGCCAACTTCGAGTTCCACCCGCTTGACTACGAGGACGTCTATTCGCGCAACAACCGGCCGAAGCTGGACCAGTACGACGACTACGTGTTCATCGTCCTGCACTTCCCGATGTTCGAGAAGGAGACCGGCCGGATCCTGACCGCAGAGATGGACCTGTTCATGGGTCCGGACTACCTCATCACGCTGCCGAACATCCCGCTGCCGCCGTTGACCGCGATGTACGAGCGCTACCGCGAGAAGGCCGACCTGCGCGACGCCACCTTCTCCAATGGCACCGGCTATCTCCTGTACAAGATCGTCGACACGTGCGTCGACGCGTCGTTCCCGATGCTGCGCAAGATGGAGATCAAGCTCGACCGGATCGAGGACGACATCTTCGAAGGCCGCTCATCGGAGATCGTCCGCGACATCTCCGAATCGAAGCAGGAGATCATCAACTTCCGGCGGATCGTCCGGCCGCAACGGGCGGTCCTGCGCGACCTCGAGCGGACGAAGCAGCGCTATCTCCAGGCCGAGCTCGAGATCTACTTCGACGACATCTCCGACGCCGCCGAGCGGATCTGGGACACCCTCGAGAACTACAAGGAAGTCATCGAGGCGCTCGAATCCACCAATGAATCGGTGCTGTCACACCGGCTGAACGATTCGTTCCGGATCCTGACCGCGGTGAGCGTCGTGCTCCTGCCGCTGACCCTCATCGCCAGCATCTTCGGGATGAACGTCCGGGTCCCGGGACAGGACGAGGAGTTCTCGTTCCTCGCCATCATGCTCATGATGGCCGTGCTGTTGCTTGCGCTGGTGGCCTACTTCCGGAGACGCGGATGGCTGTGAGCAGCCAGGTCTGCCCGAGCTGCGGCACGGAGAACCTGCCGGGCGCCCGCTTCTGCATGGAGTGTGCGACGCCGTTCGCGGCGGTCTGTCCGTCGTGCGGAGCATCGAACCTGCCCGCGGCCAAGTTCTGCTCCACGTGCGCGACGCCATTGGCCGGCGCCGGGACCGTCCGACCCGCCGCGACCGCCGCCGCGACGACCGTGCCGGTGGCCGGTCAGCCGACCGCCGAGCGGCGCCTGGTCACCGTGCTCTTCGCCGACCTGGTCGGGTTCACCGCGTTCTCGGACGGCCGCGACGCCGAGGAGATCCGCGAGCTGCAGACCCGCTACTTCGAGACCGTCCGGGACATCATCGACCGCTACGGCGGCCGGGTCGAGAAGTTCATCGGCGACGCGGTCATGGCATTGTGGGGCGCGCCCGTCGCGCGCGAAGACGACGCGGAGCGGGCCGTCCGCGCTGCCTTCGACCTAGTCGGGTCCGTCCGCGGCCTCGGGCCTGGGATCGAGATCCGGATCGGCATCCTCACGGGCGAAGCTGCGGTGACGCTCGGCGCCACGGATCAAGGGATGGTCGCGGGCGACATGGTCAACACGGCCAGCCGCTTGCAGAGCGTCGCGCCGCCGTCGACGGTGCTCGTCGGCGAGGCGACGGTGCGTGCAGCGGGCGAAGGCATCGTCTTCGAAGCCGTCGACGACCTGGCGCTAAAGGGCAAGATCACGCCGGTCCCGGCCTGGCGCGCGATCCGAGTCGTCGCCCGGCGCGGTGGGGTCGGGCGCGCCGAGGGGCTCGAAGCCCCATTCGTCGGGCGCGACGAGGAGCTGCGCCAGCTCCGGGACCTCTTCCATGCGACCAGCCGTGAGGGCCGGCCTCGTCTCGTCAGCGTCATGGGACCGGCCGGGATCGGCAAGTCCCGCCTCGCCTGGGAGTTCCTGAAACACGTCGACGGTCTGGTCGAGCCGGTGTGGTGGCACGATGGACGGAGTCCCGCGTACGGAAACGGCATCACGTTCTGGGCTCTCGGCGAGATGATCCGCGGGCGAGCTGGGCTGCACGAGACCGACGACGAGGCGACGACCCGTGCCGCGATCGCCACGATGCTCGAAGCCCACATTCCCGACGAGAGCGAGCGCACCTGGATCGCGCCGGCCCTCCTCCACCTGCTCGGCTTCGAGGGGAGTGCCGCGACCGACCAACTGTTCGGCGCGTGGCGGACATTCTTCGAACGGCTCGCAGCGACGCAGTGTGTCGTGCTCGTGTTCGAGGATCTCCACCATGCCGACCCGGGGCTCCTCGAGTTCATCGACCACCTGCTCGAGTGGAGCCGTTCGTCGCCCATCCTGATCGTCACGCTCGCCCGGCCGGAACTGCTCGATCGGCGGCCGGACTGGGGCGCCGGGAAGCGGTCGTTCACCTCGATCCACCTCGAGCCGATGTCCGTCGAGTCGATGCGCGAGATGCTGTCCGGCCTCGTTCCGGGCCTGCCGGCAGAGGCACGTGACGCAGTCGTGGCACGCGCGGACGGGATCCCGCTGTACGCAGTCGAGATCGTCCGGATGCTCCTGTCACAGGGCCGGCTTGTGGCGGACGGCGGCGCCTATCGGCCGGCTGGCGACCTGACCGACCTGGCCGTCCCGGAGACACTCACTGCCCTCATCGCGGCTCGACTCGATGAACTTGATGCGTCCGACCGGGCGATCGTGGCCGACGCCGCGGTCCTCGGCCAGACCTTCACCCTGGCAGGTGTCGCCGCCGTTGCGGGCGCGTCCCCTGAGAGCATCGAACCCCAGTTGCGTACCCTCGTGCGGCGCGAGATGCTCGTCCAGGACGTCGACGCTCGCTCGCCGGAACGAGGGCAATACGGGTTTGTCCAGGCGCTCATCCGCGAGGTCGCCTACAACACGTTGGCCAAGCGTGATCGCAAGACGCGGCACCTCGCCGCGGCGCGATATTTCGAATCGCTGGGGACCGACGAGCTGGCGGGCGCCCTGGCCGGCCACTACCTGGCCGCCCTCGGTTATGCCGCCGAGGGGCGGGAGCAGGACGCCCTGGCCTCACAGGCTCGGATCGCGCTCCGGGCCGCGGCAGAACGTGCCGCGTCGCTCGGTGCCCACGGGCAGGCGCTGTCGTTCCTCGACCACGCCCTTGCCATCAGTCCGGCCGCCGCCGACCGAGCCGATCTCCATGAACGGGCGCTGGCGTCGGCCCGGCAGGGCCTCGTCGCTGAGCTCGCCCTCCGGCATGCGCTGGGCGTCGTGGAGGCTCGTCGCGAGCTCGGCGATCGAGAAGCCATCGCCGACGCGATCGCGGCCCAGGGCACAGTCCTCGCCGACTACGGCCGGTCGGAAGAAGGGGCCAGCGCACTGCTCGTTCCGGCCTGGGACGAGTTCGCTGACCTCGAGGACACACGCGTCGGCGTCAGGCTCATGCTGGCCCTATCTGGGGCGTTCACCATCTCCGACGTCCCGACCTCGCTCGGCTGGCTCGAGCGACTCCTGCCGGCGGCCGAGCGCCTCGACATGTTGCCGGAGATCGCGAAGGCGCTGTTGCGTCGCGCCGGTGGCCTGTGGCGAACCGATCGCGCCCGTGAGGCGATGATCGTGCTCCGCGGGACGCATGAGCTCGCGATGGCGAATGGGCTCGTCGACGTCGGTCGCTCGAGCCGGACCCAGCTCACCTTCTACGAGCAGTTCGACGACCCGGTCGCCGGGCTGGCGATGGCTCGCGAGGGCCTCGAGATCGCCGCACGGCAAGGCTCCTCCATGTATGGCTTCCTGATGGTCGGCAACGGCGTCGGCTGCGCGATCCGAACGGGGGAGTGGATCTGGGCCGACGCTCTTCTCGCGGACTGGCTCGCGATCGAGAGCACCGTCTTCGCCTACTTGGAGCTGTACGTGGATCGAGCGATCCTGTCGGCCCTCCGGGGCGCCGATCCGTCGGCGGACATCGACGATGCCGAACGACGGGTGGCTGGCGTGTCGGACAACCAGTTCGCGTCATACGTCCACTGGGCTCGCGCATGGGAGTCGTTCTCTTCCGGGCGACTCGACGACGCGAGTCGCTGGGCGTTCACGGCCGTCGACGAGACGAGCTTGTTCGGACCCCTCGCCCTGCCGCTCGCGGCGCGCGCGGCTCTCTGGGCAGGTTCCCTGCCGCTGGCCGCCGAGGCCGCACGGCGCATCGAGGCGTCCGTCTATCGGGGTCAGGCGATCGGGCTCGATCTCGCCACGATCCGGGCCGGGATCGCCGCCCTCGAGGGTCGGCGAGGGGACGCGATCGCCGCGTATCGGGACGTGCTCAGAGGCTGGCGGGCCGCTGGCCTGGTGTTCGATGAGGCCCAGGCCACGGTGGACATGGCGACCGTCCTCGCTCCGACCGAGGCCGAGATGCCCGAGGCTGAGACGGCCATCGACGAAGCCCGGGCCGCGTTGGTTCGGCTCGGCGCGCGGCCCTTCCTCGAGCGCCTCGATGCCGGTCGTCCGGCGGCTGAGGAGCGATCGTCGGACGCCTCGACGGAGACGGCCGGGCAGGCGACCCCGACGCGGGCCGGGTAGCCGAGGTGCCTCAAGCGGGCAGGTCGCGCTCCGCGGGCCCCACGTAGTTCACATCCGGCCGGATGAGCCGGTTGTCCGCTGACTGCTCAAGCGCGTGGGCAGTCCAGCCCGCGTGGCGGGCGAGCGAGAACGCCGCGGGGAACAGGTCCGGCGCGAGACCGACGCCCATCAGCACCGGCGCCGCGTAGAACTCGACGTTGGTCTTGAGGGCTCGCTCCGGGTGCTTCTCGGCCAGGACGCGCAGCACGACGTCCTCGACCTCGATGGCCCGCTCGAGCCAGTCGGGCCGGTGTTCCATGCCCTTCGGCCACCTTCCGGAGCGCGGCCGCGCGCGGGTCGTAGGCGCGATAGACGCGGTGGCCGAAGCCCATCAGGCGCTCGCCGCGGTCGATGGCGTCACGGACCCAGGCCTCGGCCGACGTGGCGTTCTGCATCTGGCTGAGCTGGTCCACGACCTCGGAAGGCGCTCCACCATGGAGCGGGCCCTTCATCGTGCCGATCGCCGCGGTCACCGCGGACGCGATGTCGGAGCGGGTCGAGGTCACGACGCGTGCCGTGAAGGTCGAGGCATTGAAGCCGTGCTCGGCGCCGACGACGAAGTAGGCATCGAGCGCTCGCGCGGTCCCGGCGTCGGGTCGGGTGCCGGTGAGCTGGTAGAGGAACCCCTCGGTGAGGTCGAGAGCGGGGTCCGGCTCGATGGGCTCCTGGCCCGCTCGGAGGCGCGCGAACGCAGCGAGCGCGCTCGGCGAGAACGCCGTGAGGGCGGTCGCCTGCTCGATGGTCGGCGGCCAGGGCAGATCGTTGGTCGCGCCCCAGGCCGAGATGGCGGTCCGCAGCGCGTCCATCGGCTTGGTCGCCGTCGGCAGCGCGCGCAGGACCGTCATCACGGTCGGCGGGATGACCGCGGTCGGGAGGTGGTGGGTGGGATCCCACTCGCCCGACCAGAGCAGATTCGCGATGGCCGGATAGGTCCCGCGGGCGACGAGGTCGCCAATTCGGTAGCCGCGATAGAGCAGCCGGCCGCGCTCCCCATCGACAAGGCTCAGGCTCGTCTCGCCTGCGATGACGCCCTCAAGACCGGGCGAATAGGGCCGGACGCTAGTGGCGGGTGCGTCAGTCATGAGGCGATGGTAAACCTGCGCGGCGCCTGGCGGCGCATGCGTGCGTTGTCGCCTGCGCTCCTCGCTCACGCACCCTCAGGTGCGCTCGCTCAGGGCGTTGAGGACGAGGCGCACGACGAGGGAGCCGAAGATCGCCACGATGACGGCGGCGATGAAGCCCTGGACGCTGGTGAAGCCCATGGCGCTGGCCAGCCAGCCGCCGAGCAGGGCGCCGAGGATGCCGACGACGATGTTCGGCAGGCAGCCGCGCGCCGTCTTGGCGCCGACGAGGGCGCCCGAGATCGAGCCGGCGATGAAGCCGACGACGATCCAACCGATCGGATCCATATCAAGCATCGGTCGGATTCTGGCAGGTGGCGCGGTGCCGGGCGGGGCCGGTCAGCCGAGGAACGAACGGACGGCATCGACGAACTCGGTCGGATGGGTGTGGTGTGCCGCGTGGCGGGCGCCGTCGATGACGACGACGCGGCCATCGACGAGGCGCGCGTCGAGGGCGAGGGTCGCGTCCCGGAAGACGGCCAGGCTGTCGCCGCCGAGGATCTGGAGCACGGGCTGGCGGACGGCGCCCAGCGTCGCGACTGAAGCGACGGGGTCGGCCTCGGCCTCGAGCTCGCGCAGGATCGTGTCGGCGGCGGCGGCCCGGACCGGCCAGATCGGGTCGGCCTGGTACGCGGTCAGCGCCACCGGGGACATCCCGACGACCTCGGCCAGGAACGCGGTCAGCGCGCCGTCGGGATCGCCCGCGTCCAGCAGGGCGCGGAGACGTGCCTCGATGCCGGGCGGGTGGTAGCTGACGCCGGCCGGGGTGGGTGCGCCCTCGTACGACACGACCCGCCCCACCGAGTCGGTCCGGAGTGCCGCCCCGAGCGCGCACCGGCCGCCGTACGAGTGGCCGACGACGTCGACGGAGCCGCCCGACTCCGACGCGAGGGTGTCAGCCACCGTCGCGACATCCTCGAACTCGCGCTCGATGGAATACGGCGCCGCGTCGCCCGACGCGCCTCTGCCCCGCCGGTCGATGGCGTGGACCGTGAACGAGGTCGCCAGCATCGGGCCGACGACGCGGAAGGCGGTGTGGTCGGCCGTCGCGCCGTGGACGAGGATCAGCGCGGGGCCGGCACCGCTGCTGAACATGGCGATCGGCGTGCCGTCGCGTGCGGCCACGACCCGCGATGGCGATGCGTCGGTCACGTGGCCGGGCCGCAGTGGACCGTCACGCCACCGGCGTCATCGGCGCCGTCCGTCGCGGCGGAGCGGTCGGTCATCGACGGCCGGACAGCCCCGCCGCCGCGGCTTCGTCGATGATCCAGGTCGCGCCCGCGCGCACGGCCAGGCGCGCCGGCACGTCTCGAGCGTCGCGCTCCCCGGCGAAGGCGTCGCCGATCACGCCCGCCTTGTCCGCCCCCGACACGACGACGAGCACGCGCCGGGCGACCCCGATGACCGCTGGATTGAGCGTCACCCGCTCGACGTGCGGCTCGATGTGCGTCGGAGCGGGGATCGCCAGCGCGAGCTCGGTCGAGTCGAATGCCCCGGATCCCGGGAAGACCGACAGCAGGTGGCCGTCGCGCCCGATCCCGAGCAGCAACAGGTCGAACACCGGCCAGCCATCGACGGTCTCGAGATCCCCCGCCCGCAGGTCGCCCGCGAGCGTTTCCGCGCACCAGGCGGCGCCGCGCGCCCGGCCGATCGCCTCGCCGGTCGGGAACGGGTGGATGGCCCCGACCGGGATGGGGACGCCCTCCGGCCCGACCCCGGACGTGCCCTCTTCAGCATCGCTGAACCCGAGCATGATGTCGTCGAACGGCTTGACGTTCGACAGCGGATGGTCGCGCGGAACGTAGCGATCGTCGCCCCACCAGACGCGGACGCCGGTCCACGGGACCGCGTCGGCCAGGGGTGCCGCCGCCAGCCTCCGGTAGATGCCGATCGGCGACGAGCCACCGGTCGTCGCCCAGTCGGCCCGGCCCCGAGCGGCGACCGCGACCGACAAGGTCGAGGCGACCACGTTCGCGGCGACCACGGAACCGGCCTCCGCATCGGCGACGACGACGATCTCCGCATCGCTCATGTCACGACTCCTCCGCTGCGATGAGGGCCGCCGCCGAGCGCAGAGCCCCGACCGCGACGGGGTCGCGCCGGCCGGTCTCGATCGCCTCGGTCAACAGGTCGGCGTCCGTCCGACGGGGGGCGCGGAAATGGCGGTCGAGCGCCTCCACCCCGTCCTGCCAGACGCGCACGTGGACGGTCTCTGCCTCGGCGGTCACGTCGGCCCGCAGCTCCGATCCGCGGCGCTCGGCCAGGAGCTCGACCCGCAGTGTCGTCCCGGGCGGCATCGCCGAGAGGACGGGCCGGACGACGACGGCGACCTCCCCGCGGCCGTCCGACAACGTCGCCACCTGGCCGCGCCCCATCACCGGCTTGCCGGCCGAGCCCCGGGCGGGTCGTGCGGCAGCGGCGCGGCCGGCGCCGGCTATGGACAGCGGCCGGATGACGTGCATCCGGAGCCGCGAGGCGAGCCAGCCCACGTGGTAGATGGGCTTCACCAGGTTCGTCGAACCAGGAGCGCCGGTGTCGTCGTGGGTCGCGTAGGTGATGGCGATCCGGCGCAGCGATCGGAGGTAGGGCAGGAACTCCGGATCGTCGAAGATCGAGGCGATGGCCTCGCGCCAGCGTGACTGACGGACCAATGCGAAGTCGCTGATCGCGAGTCGCGATGTCTCCTGGAGGGCGGCCATGTCGCGCAGCCGGGCAAGGCCGTCGCCGCTCCACGTCGAGCCGTCCACGACCAGGCGATCCGCGCCCGCCAGCAGCTCGCGCGCGGCCGGGCTGGTCAGCGGCGGCTCGCCCGGCCACCAGACCGTCACCGGCAGGTCGTGGATGATCAATGGGGTCGCGATCGCCGCGAGATGGCGGCCGGATTCACCGCCGCAGGTGACGTTGATGGTCTCGGCGCAGGTCTCCGGCGCATCCGGCCGGGGCATGACGCAGTGCGCCTCGATCCGCGCATCCAGCCACGACGGCCCGTCCGGATCGGCCGACTGGATGACGATCGTCCGCGACGGATGGCGGCCGGTCAGGGCCTGGACCGTCGCCGCGCAGCGTTCGGCCAGTTCCGGACGGCGGGCCACGACGATGAGGTTCATCACGTTGGTCCGGGCGGCGATGTGGCGCGAGATCTCGCCGTCCATGTGGACGGTCAGGTCCTGGGCGGCCCAGATCCGGCTCAGCTCGCTCTCGATCTCGGCGATCGAATGCGCGCGTGCGGCCCAGCGGAGGGTCGGCTCGTTCGCCATCGGCACGAACGGCACGAAGTCCAGCGTCATGGGCGTCTCAGATGCGGCGCCAGCGTCGTCCATCGCGCACCATCAATTCGTCGGCGGCGTCGGGACCCCATGTCCCGGCGTCGTAGTTGGGGAACGTCGGCGCCCCGGCGTCGGCCCAGGCGTTGACGATCGGGTCGACGATGCCCCAGGCCTCCTCGACTTCGTCCGCGCGGGTGAACAGCGACGCGTCGCCCTGCAGCGCGTCGAGGATCAGCGTCTCGTAGGCGTCGGGTGAATCGACGTTGAAGGCCGAGCCGTACGTGAAGTCCATCGTCACCGAGCGGACGTCCAGCCGCAGCCCGGGGACCTTGGCCCCGAAGCGCAGCATGATGCCCTCGTCGGGCTGGATGCGGATCGCCAGCAGGTTGGCGTCGGGCTCGATGCCTTCGTCCTTGAACAGGCGGTGCGGGACCTCCCGGTAGTGGATCGCGATCTCCGTCGCGCGCTTCGGCAGGCGCTTGCCCGTGCGCACGTAGAACGGCACCCCGGACCAGCGCCAGTCGTCGATGGTGAGCCGGGCCGCGACGAACGTCTCGGTCTCCGATTCGGGGTCCACGTCGTGCTCCTGGCGGTAGCCGGGCACCTTGGTCGCGGCGACCCAGCCCGGGCCGTACTGACCCCTGACGGCATCGGTGGCGGGGTCGAGCGGATCGCTCGAGATCGCCCGCAGGACCTTGACCTTCTCGTCGCGCAGCGCGTTGGCCTCGAAGGTGGCCGGCGGCTCCATGGCGATGAGGCAGACCAGCTGGAGCAGGTGGTTCTGAAGGACATCGCGCGACGCGCCGGTCTGCTCGTAGAACGCACCCCGGTTCTCGATGCCGATCGACTCGGCCACCGTGATCTGCACGTGATCGACGTAGCGCCGGTTCCACAGCGGCTCGAAGATGCCGTTGCCGAAGCGGAAGACCAGCAGGTTGCGGACGGTCTCCTTGCCCAGGTAGTGATCGATGCGATAGACCTGCGACTCACGAAAGACCTTGCCGACCTCCCGGTTCAGCCGCTTGGCCGAATCGAGGTCGTGGCCGAACGGCTTCTCGATGACGATGCGTCGCCAACCGCCGTCGTGGCGCTCGTGGTCGAGGCCGACTCGGCCGAGCTGCCCGACGATCTCGGCGAACTGCGACGGCTGGGTGGCGAGGTAGAACAGCCGGTTGCCTCGCGTCGCGTGATCCGCGTCGTAGTCGTCGAGGTACGTCGAGAGCGTCTCGAACCCCTCCGGATCGTCGAAGTCCAGGCGGAGGTAGTCGATGCGCTGCGAGAACGACTCCCAGGCCTCGTCGTCGAGCGGCAGGATCCGGCTGTACTGCTCGAGCGCCTTGTGGATCTCGGCCCGGAAGGTCACGTCCGTGTACGGCCGACGGCCGATGGCCACCAGCAGGAACTCGTGCGGCAGGAGGTTGGTCCGCCACAGGTGGTAGAGCGCCGGGATGACCTTGCGGTGGGCGAGGTCGCCGGTGGCCCCGAACAGGACGACGATGCACGGATCCGGCACGCGCTCGAGGCGAAGTCCTTCGCGCAGCACGTTCTCGGCCGGCTTGGCCCGCGACGCGCGCTTGCCGACGTGCGACAGCCGCAGCTCGCGCATCGTGCGCGGCGCGTCCTTCGGACGTGGCGCCGGCTGGGCTGGGATCGGCTGGTCGGCCGGGGCCTCGAGTGGCGCGGTCTCCCTGGGCTTGGCCTTCGGCTGGGACGTGGCCGGCTTGGCCGGCGTGCGGGTGGCCACCGTCGATGCTATTCGGTCTTGACTTCGTGCCCGCCGAACTCGTTGCGGAGCGCGGCCAGTACCTTCGCGCCGTACGAGTCGTCCTGACGCGACCGGAACCGGGTCAGCAGCGAGAGCGTGATGACCGGCGCCGGCACGTCGTGATCGATCGCCTCCTGGATCGTCCAGCGACCTTCGCCGGAGTCCGCGACGAAGCCCTTGAGGTGGTCGAGATCCTGGCCGTTCGCCTTGAATGCCCGCCCGGCCAGCTCGAGCAGCCACGATCGGACGACCGAGCCCTGCATCCACAGCTCGGAGATGGCACCGAGATCGAGCTCGTAGTCGCTCGCGTGCATGATCTCGAAGCCTTCGGCGTAGGCCTGCATCAGGCCGTACTCGATGCCGTTATGGACCATCTTCACGTAATGGCCGGCGCCCGGACCGCCGACATGCAGGTAGCCGTCGGGAGGCGCCAGGGTCGTGAAGATCGGGATGAGTGGGTCGACGACGTCCGCCTCGCCACCGACCATCAGGCAGTAACCGACCTGCAGGCCCCAGATCCCGCCCGACACGCCGGCGTCCACGTAGCCGATGCCCTTCTCCTTGAGCATCGCCTGGCGACGGACGTCGTCGTGGAAGTTCGTGTTGCCGCCGTCGATGATGGTGTCGCCTGGTTCGAGGTGCTCGAGCAGCTCGTGGATCTGCGCCTCGGTGGCGTCGCCGGCGGGGACCATGATCCAGACGGCCCGCGGCTTCTCGAGCGCGGCGACCAGCTCGGCGATCGAGAACGACGGAGTCGCGCCTTCAGCCGCGATCTCGCGGGTCTTCTCAGGAGTTCGGTTGTAGACCACGATCTGGTGGCCGTCGCGCACGAGCCGGCGGACCATGTTGGCCCCCATCCGGCCGAGACCGATGAACCCGATGCGCATGTCGGTCAGGCCTCCGTGACTGCGTCGAGGGCGGCGGCGAGTGCCCGTTCGAGCGCGGCCAGCCCGGCGTCGGGATCCGCGCCGAGGTGGACCCGCACGATCGGCAGGTCGTGCGATTCGATGGCGGCGAAGTCGCCGGCGGCCTGGGCGTCGATGAGCTGGCCGAAGGTGTACGGCCAGTCCGGGATGGCCACGTCGGCGGGGTGATCCGCGGTCAGCTGGATGAACCAGCCGATGGGTGCGCCGCCCTTGTGGAGCTGGCCGGTCGAATGGAGGAAGCGCGGGCCGTAGCCGGCGGTCGTCGCCCGGCCGGTCCGGTCCCGGAGCAGGGCGCGGATGCGGGCGAAAGCCTCATCGCGGGCGGGCGTCGGGGCGATGAACCCCTGCAGGCAGAGATAGGCGTCCGGGCGGCGCCGGGCGAGATGCCGGGCCAGCTCGTCGGCGACGTCCCCGCCGGTCGCGGTCAGACGCAGCGCCGCGTCGCCGTAGACGGTCAAGCCGTCGCCCGCGGCGACCGGCTCGGATCGGGTCGTCGTGGCATGTCCCGCGAGCAGATCGCGTGTCAGCTGCTTGGCCTCCTCGACATTGGGCTGATCGAACGGATCGATGCCGAGGACCGCCCCGGCGATCGCGGTCGCGACCTCCCAGCGGACGAATTCGGCGCCGAGGTCGATCGGGTCGATCATGTCGATCCGGATGACCGGGTGGCCGGCCGCCTCGAGCGACGCAGCCAGGGTGTCGAGCGACGCGCCATCGGATCCGGCCATGGCGATCCGGACGAACGCCCTGTCCGTGGCGTAGGCCGGCACCGCGCCGACCGGCTCGAGGTCCACCGGGACGATCCCGACGCCGTGCTTGCCGGTGCTCTCCGCGATGAGCTGTTCGACCCACGCCCCGAAGCTGACGATCTCGGCGTCGGTCAGGAATGTCAGCTTGTCCCGCCCGGCCTTCGCCAGTGTCCCGATGGCGAGCCCCAGTGAGATCGCCGGGTTGGCCGCCGGGTCCGTCTCGTGGCAGGCGTCGAGCATCGCCGCCGCCGATTCCAGGAGCGGATCGAGATCGATCCCGATGAGCGAGGCCGGGACCAGCCCGACATAGGTCAGGGCGGCGTACCTGCCGCCGATGTCGGGTGGGTTGAGGAAGATCTCGCGCGAGTCGTTCGAATGGGCGATCGCGTTCGCCTTGCCTGGGTCGGTGATGACCGCGAAGTACTCGCCCGGGTGCTCGTAGGCGTGATGGGGGACGGACGCGAGGGCGCGGACCGCCCGGTCCCAGGCGTAGGCGAGGAACGCGTTCGGCTCCGTCGTCGTGCCGGACTTCGAGGCGGTCAGGAAGAGCGTCCGGAGCGGGTCGAGATCGTCGAGCGTCGCGGACACGAAGGCCGGGTCGGTCGAGTCCAGGATGCGCAGGTCGAGATAGCCGTCGAGCGACCCGAAGGTCCGCCGCAGGACGTCCGGCGCCAGGCTGCTGCCGCCCATCCCGGCCACGACCGCGGTCGTGTAGCCCTCGTCCACCGCCGCATCGCCGAACGCCTCGAGTGCCGCGATCTGGCCCGTGAAGTGGGCCGGCGCGTCGAGCCAGCCGAGACGATCCGCGATGGCCTCGCCGACACGCCCGTCGGTGCTCCACAGGGTGGCGTCGCGGGCAGCCAGGCGGTTCGCCCACTCCTCGGTGCGCGCGCGCACGACGGCTGCCTCGTAGGCGGCGGTGCCGTCGCCCAGGGCGAGCCGGGGGGCGCTGAGGGTGGTCGAAGCGGGGTCGGTCATGTGGGCCTCCGAGCGTGGTCCACCATGGTACGCCGCGCGGTCATGGACGGACCCGGCGCGCACCGCGCGCTCGGCCGGATCACGCCCCGGCGCCCGACTCCATGTCGCTGGCCGACTCCTCTTCGGCGGGTCGGGGCCGGAACCGGAAGTACGACCAGATCCCACCGGTCGTCAGCATGAACAGCCCGAGGGTGAACAGGACGACCTGGACGTTGGTCTGCTGGAAGGCGGCGGCGTAGGCGGCATTCTGGTTGAACAACAGCTGCCACCACAGGAACGTCACCGTCGCGAAGACGAGGACCCAGGCGACGAAGCTCCAGCTCTTGACCGTCGCGCCGTCGAGGAAGCGCAGCGGGATCATCGTCACGAACAGGCCCTCGAGTCCGCCGATGACGATCATCGCCAGGATCGTCTCGCCGAGGGCCGGGAGCGGCGCCCCGTCGGCGGCCAGGACCCGGACCGGACCCAGCAGCAGCCAGGCCAGGACGCTCACCACGAGCAGTCCGAAGGCCGGCACGAGGACCAGCGTCGCGTCGTCGCGCTTGGCCAGGGCGATCGGGGCGACGATCACGGCCGAGGCGATGAACCCGTAGACGAAGCCGGGCTGGAGCGTGATCGAGCGCGAGATGATCACCGCCAGGATCGCCACGATGACGGCCGTCCCGTACAGCTTGATCGACGCGTTCGCTCGGAACCGACGCTTGGCCAGCCGGCTGGCCGAGCCCTCCGAATAGAAGGTGATGAAGCCGAGCCCGATGACGAGCGAGATGAACAGCACGAGGCTCTGCGGGTTCAGCCCGAAGTCGGGGCTCAGGAAGCCATAGATCAAGCCGCTCAGCCCGAGGATCGTCAGCACCCGGATGATGCTCCCGAAGCGGCCGGCGCCGGTCAGGCGGGACAGGCCGTCACCGGAGTAGGTGATCCCGCCGACGAAGGCGAGCGGGCCGCCGAGCAGACGGGTCCACCAGCCGTGGACCTCGTCCCGGTTGGCGTCCATGGTGCTGTTGAAGATCTCCGCGGTCAGGCCGAACAGGAACACGATCAGCAGCGTGAGCAGGATGTTGGTGCCGACGACGGCTGGGTCGATCGGTCCCGGCCCGCCGATGAAGCTCGCCAGTGCGGGGACATACGGATTGCCGCTCGGCGATGGCGAGGGGACGGCGACCACCGCGAGCGGTGGGCCGGACGGTTCGGGCGGGCTCGTCGCCTCGAGCACCTCGCCGGTCGGCGACGGCTCCGTGCTCGTGCTCGGGCTCGGGCTCGGGCTCGGTTCGATGGCTGGCGATGGCGACGGAGAGGGCGTCGGCGTCGGGCTCGGCGTCGGCGTCGGGCTCGGGGTCGGGGTCGGAGTCGGCGTCGGTGTCGGTGTCGGCTTTGGCAGGACGGTGAACTTGGCCCTCGCTTCCGTGGTCGCCTCGCAGCCACCCTGGCCGCAGGCACGGACGGAGACGACGTGGCCGCCCACGCCGACCGACGGAGCCGAATCGAAGGTGGCCACCGCCCGGCACGCTGCCTGGTCGATCTTGATGCGCGGACCGACGGCCTTGCCGTCCCAGAAGACCTGCGCCTCCGGCCACTGGCATCGCGAATCACCGGTCCGGTAGCTGATCTTGAAGCCGGCCGAGGCGAGGGCCTTCGTCGGTGTGACCTTGATGACGGGGACCGGCAGCACGGCATATGTCGTGACGGCCTTGGTGAAGTCGTCGCAGATGAGCGAGCTATCGGTCGGGTTGATCTGGCAGGCGACGGCCGAAACGTCGTGCCCGCCGGTCGTGGACGTCGGCGCCGATGAGAAGGACTCCGAGGCCGAGCAGTCAGTCGGGTCCAGCTTCGCGGAGCCGACCCCGCCGCCGTCCCACGAGAAGGAGGCGACGGTGTACGGGCAGAACGTCCCATCCGGGATGAACCAGTAGGTCGCGGTGAAGTTCCCGGAGGCGATGCCCCGGTCGGGGTTGACGACGATGCAGCCGTCGAACGACGGGCAGCTGCTCGGCGGCGGGTCGGCGCGGACGATCGAGGTATAGCCCGTCGCCAGCAGGACCGCGCCCACGACGGCGAAGACGATGGCGACGACCGGATGGACGACACGAGGCGCACGGTGGCCCGAAACCGGCCTCGGCGACCTCATCCGATCCCATCCTCCCGTCCGACCGCATCGAACCTCACCGAAGGTCCCTGGACGTCAGCAGCCGGAGTGACGCAGTGTTGGCGCGGGTGTACGGCCTGTCAAGGGCGGAAAAGGGAGGTCGGTCAGCCGCCCGATTCGATTGCCAGGACCTTGGCCAACCGCCGCCGATGACGCGCTTCGCCGCTGAAGGTCGCGGCGACGAATGCCAGTGCGCACTCGAACGCGGGCTCCGGACCGATGACCCGTGCGCCGAGCGTCAGGACGTTCATGTCATCGTGCTCGACGCCCTGGTGTGCCGAGTAGGTGTCGTGGCAGACGGCCGCCCGGATGCCGTGCATCTTGTTGGCCGCCACGGATGCCCCGACCCCCGACCCGCAGATGAGGATCCCGCGGTCGGCCAGGCCAGCCTGGATCGCTTCGCCGAGTCGCTGTGCGAAGTCCGGGTAGTCGTCGGTCGGGTCCGACCCGTCGCCGCCCAGGTCGATGAGGTCATGACCGAGGCCGGCCCCCGCCAGACGCACGATGAGGTCGTCCTTGAAGGCCGCGCCGGCATGATCGGCCGCGAAGGCGATGCGCATGGCGGCTACCTTAGCGCGCCGGCCGGCGTCGCGAGGGGGTCAGGCCGTCAGGGTGATCCGCCCGGTCGCCGCGTCGATGTGGAGGGGGATGCGGGTCAGCGGCTGGTCGGTCGGGCCGGCCACCACCTCCGCGCCATGCTGGGGATCGAACGTGGCCCCGTGGCAGGGACAGACCAGGTAGCCGGAGTTCCGGTTGTAGTGGACCGTGCATCCGGCATGGGTGCACACGGCGTCGTAGGCCACGAACGTCCCGTCGGGGAGCCTGACGATCACGGCCGGATCGCCTGTCTGCGGATCGTCGAATGCCATGGCATGACCAGTCGAGATCTGGCTCACCTTGGCGACGAGCGGTCCGCTCGGCGGGGCCGCGGTGGTCGGGGCCGCGCTGGCTCCCGCGGTCGCGCCGGCGCCAGCGGTGGCGTCGACGCCGGCGCTGGGCGTGGCATCCGCCCCGAGGACGGCCGAACCGACGCCCGCGCCGTCATCGGGCGTCGTGACGCCGAGATCCTCCCCTGGTCGGCCGAGGATCGACGCCCCGACGGTCCCCGCGATGCCCGCGACGGCGACAGCCGCGATCCCCAGGAACCCGGCCCGAAGGAAGACGCGCCGCTCGTCCCAGACGGGCGCCTCGGTCGGATCCGCGTCCGTGACGCGCGCGATCCACGACTCGACGCTGTATCGACCGCCGGTCCCGGCGAGGGCGAGGGTCAGCCAGCCGACGGCATAGGGCAGGTCCGGCCCGTAGTAGTAGGGCTTGGTCGCCCATGACGCGGTGAGCCAGAACATCAGCGACAGGGCGACGCCGCCGGCCGCGGACAGGCGGAACAGCAGGCCGCTCAACGCCCCGAGCCCGACCGCGATCTCGGTCACGGCGATGAGGAAGCCGAGCTGGACGGGGAACGTCAGGCCGAAGACCGAGATGAGTGGCGCCAGCGGTGAGACTCGGGTGAATGCCTCCATCTGCGCGCCGATCGACCCGGGCCCCGTCGCCTGCAGGAAGGTCGGGTCGATGAGCTTGTCCACGCCGGCGTAGATGAAGGTCACGCCGAGGAAGATCCGCAGCGGCAGCAGCGCCAGGATCATCCGGTGGAGCAGCGTCGCCGGATCCGGAGCGTCGTTCCCCCAGCCGTCCTCGGCGAAGAAGCCAGCGCGTGGATGGCGTGACTCAGAGCGGATGGACGCGGCACGCCGTGCGCGCGCGGATGATCGACTGGACATCGAGACCTCGGAACAGGCTGATCAGCGGGTCAACCCCGCAGCCCATTCTTGGCCGCCGATATTTGGCGTTGATTTGATGCAGATGTGAGTCCAGCAGACAGAGCGTCCGCCCGGTCAGCGGTGGCCCGGATCCATGTGCCCGAAATGGCCGCCGTCCAGCGTCGGGATCCGGCCGCGCAGGCCGTCCCGGGCGACGCGCCGCCCGACCTCCGTCACCCGCGCGGCGGTGAAGCCGAAGTGCTCGAAGATCGTGGCGGCAGGTGCCGAGGCCCCGAAATGGTCCAGCCCGATGATCGCGCCCTCGTCGCCGACCCAGCGCTCCCAGCCCAGTGACACGCCGATCTCGACGCTCACCCGCTTGCGAACGGCCGGCGGCAGGACGGTCTCGCGATAGTCGTCGTCCTGGGCCTCGAAGCGTTCCCAGCAGGGGAGCGAGACGACCCGCGTGGGGATGCCGTCGGCCTCGAGCGACTCGGCCGCGGCGAACGCGAGCTGGAGCTCGGATCCGGTGCCGATCATGATCAGCTCGGGGATGCCGCCGGCCGCCTCGCGCAGGACGTAGCCGCCCCGGGCGACGCCGTCGCGGGCCAGGCGGTCCGTGCCCGGCAGGGTGGGCAGCTTCTGGCGGGTCAGCGCGAGCGCCACGGGACCGTCCGACCGGTCGACCGCCAGCGCCCACGCCGCGGCCGCCTCGTTCGCGTCGCCGGGGCGGACGAACCACAGGTTGGGGATCGCCCGGAGCGCGGCGTAGTGCTCGACCGGCTGGTGGGTCGGGCCATCCTCGCCCAGCCCGACCGAGTCGTGCGTCCAGACGTAGATGACATGGAGCCCCGACAGCGCCGCCAACCGGACGCTACCGCGCATGTAGTCGCTGAAGGTCAGGAACGTCGCGCAATAGGGGATGAAGCCGGCGTGATAGGCGATGCCGTTGGCGATGCCGCCCATGGCGTGCTCGCGGACGCCGAAACGCAGGTTCCGGCCGGCATCCTCGAAGGTGAAGTCCTCCGCGTCGCGGACATCGGTCAGGTTGGACTCGGACAGGTCGGCGGCGCCACCGAACAGCTCCGGCAGGCGCACAGCGAGGGCGTTGATGGCATCCTGACTTGCGTTCCGGGTGGCGACCTCCGAGCCCGTCTCATACACCTTGAGCTCGGCGTCCCGATCGTCGGGCAGGCGACGGCTGATCCGCCGACGGAACTCCCGGGCGGCATCGGGGTAGGACGCTTCGTAGCGGGCGAGCGTCGCGCTCCAGTCCTCGACCAGGTCCTCGCCCGCGGCGACGGCCGACCGGAAGTGGTCGCGCGCCGCCTCCGGGATGGAGAACGAGCGATCCGGGTCCCAGCCGTACGCCTCCTTGGTCAGGCGGACCTCGTCCGGTCCGAGCGGCGAGCCGTGCGCCTTCTGGCTGTCGTGCTTGTTCGGGCTGCCGTAGCCGATGTGCGTGCGGACGGCGATGAGGCTCGGTCGGTCCTCCCTCAGCGCTGCCTCGATGGCGGCCTCGATCTCGGCGACGTCGTTGCCGTCCTCGACGCGTTGGGTATGCCAGCGGTAGGCCTCGAAGCGCTTCGTCACATCCTCCGACCAGGCCATGATCGTCGGGCCGTCGAGCTGGATGTGGTTGTCGTCGTACAGGACGATCAGCCTGCTGAGCTGGAGGTGCCCGGCCAGGCTGGCCGCCTCCGACGCGATGCCCTCCTGGAGGTCGCCGTCCGAGGCGATCACGAAGGTCCGGTGGTCGACGATGGTGTGCTCGTGCCGGTTGAATTCCTCGGCGAGGCGCCGCTCGGCGATGGCCATCCCGACCGCGTTGGCGAAGCCCTGGCCGAGTGGACCGGTCGTTGCCTCGACGCCCGGGGTGAGGCCGTATTCCGGGTGGCCGGGCGTGATGCTGCCCCACTGGCGGAACGACTCGAGATCCTCGAGTGACACTTCGTAACCGGTCAGGTGCAGCAGCGAGTAGAGGAGCATGCTGGCGTGGCCGGCACTCAGCACGAACCGGTCGCGGTTGGGCCAATCGGGTCGCGTCGGAGCGTGGCGCAGGAAGCGCGTCCACAGCACGTAGGCCATCGGTGCCGCGCCCATCGGGGCGCCGGGATGCCCCGAGTTCGCCTTCTGGACGCCATCGATGGAGAGCGTCCGGATGGTGTCGATGGACAGCTGGTCGAGGTCCGTGGCCAGGGTCATGAGGGCGGCACTCCCGTGGGTGTGGGTCGGGTCATTGTAGTCGGGGCCCGGCTATCCTCCGTGGATGCCGCCCATCCCCAGGCCGCACCGGCCGCCGCGTCCCCGGCGCCCGGGACGACCGTCGCGATCGTCTCGCCCGTCGCAGGCCAGCATCGTCGTCCTCGGCGACCTGATGCTCGACGTCGTCCTGGTGCCGGCCGTCGTCTTGCAGTCCGGGACCGATGTCCCGGGTCGTGTCTCGCTCGTGCAGGGCGGCTCGGCGGCCACGACCGCGCGCTGGCTCGGCCGGCTCGGGGCACGGACCACGCTCATCGCGGCCGTCGGTCGGGATGCCGTCGGTCGGGCCCTCGTCGATGCCATCCGCGTCGACGGCGTGCGACCCCGGGTATCGCGGGTCGCGGGCGCGCGCACGGGCCGGATCGGGGTCCTGGTCGCGCCCGGCGGCGAGCGCAGCTTCGTGGCTGATCGTGGCGCGGCGGACCAGCTCGCGCCAGGCGACCTGCAGGCGGCCTGGTTCGCGGGCAGCGATGGGCTCCACCTGCCGGTCTACTCGCTGCTCGGCGAGCCGCTCGGGCTGGCCGGCCGGCACGCCGTGGACCTCGCCCGGCACGCCGGCGCGTGGGTCAGCGTGGACCTCGCGTCGATCGGGCCCCTGCTCGCCGGCGGCCGCCGCGCCGCACGCCAGCTCATCGCGGACATCGCCCCGGACCTGCTGTTCGCGACCGCGTCCGAGGCGGAGGCATTCCTCGGCGGCCGGGGGGTGGATGGGCTGCTGGACGTCGCGGCGACTGCCGTCGTCAAGCGTGGGCCCAAGGGTGCGACCGTCCTGAGCCGGCTGGGTCCGGGCAGGACGCGGTTCGAGGTCGCGACCGAGCAGCTGGTCGTCACCGATTCGACCGGCGCGGGCGACGCATTCGATGCCGGATTCCTGGTCGGCTGGTTCACGGCGCGCGCGTCCGGTCGCTCGCTGCCGGCGTCGCTCCAGCGTGCCGCGATCTCAGGGCATCGGGCGGCGGCTCGCCAGCTCAGCTCGACGAGACCGGAACTGCCTCTCGGCTGACGCCGGACGGCCGTACGCTACCGCCACCGATGCGCACCGACCTGCTTACCATCCAGCCCGAGGTGGCCGCGGCCCTGGCCGCCGGCCGGCCCGTCGTCGCACTCGAATCGACGCTCATCAGCCACGGCCTGCCGTACCCGCAGAACATCGAGGTCGCGACCGCCTCGGAAACAGCCGTGCGCGCCTCGGGCGCCGTGCCCGCGACCGTCGCGATCCACGGCGGACGTCTGCTGGTCGGACTCGATGAGGCGGCCCTGCTGGCCCTGGCCACGGCCCCGGCGGGATCGGTCCGGAAGGCCGCCCGACCCAGCCTCGCGGCGGCCCTGGCCGATGGCGGCTGGGCGGCCACGACCGTGTCGGCGACGATGATCGCGGCCCACGCGGCCGGGATCCCGGTCTTCGCCACCGGCGGGATCGGCGGCGTCCATCGCGGCGCGCTGGGCGGCGGGGTCGGCACGGTCGGCGGCGCGTCCGCGGCGCCGGCGACGTTCGACATCTCGTCCGACCTCGAGGAACTCGGCCGGACCCCGATGGCCGTCGTCTGCGCCGGCCCGAAGGCGATCCTGGATGTGCCGGCGACCCTGGAATACCTCGAGACCCGGGGCGTCCCGGTCCTGGCCGTCGGCCAGGCCGAACTCCCCGGGTTCTATGCCCGTTCGGCCGGGCTCATGGCGCCCGCGTCGGCAGCCGATATCGAGGCCGCCGCCGCCGTCGTCGCGATGCAGCTCGGTCTCGGGCTCGGTGGCGGCATCCTGGTCTGCGTGCCCGTGCCGGCCGCCGACGCCCTGCCCGACGACGTCGCCCGCGCGGCCGTCGAACGGGCGGTCGCGGAGGCGACAGGGGCCGGCATCGGCGGTCCCGCCCTGACGCCCTGGCTGCTCGCCCGGATCGCCGTTCTGACCGACGGCGCCTCCATCAGGGCCAACACCGCGCTCATCGTCAACGACGCCCGGGTCGCCGGGGAGCTTGCGGGCTACCTCACTCGGGCCTGAGCCGGCGGTGCGCCGACGCCTCGCCTGTGACGCCATGTCCCTTGCCGCTCAGAGGAGGGCTGGTTACACTCGGACGAGCCCGATGCGGGCTCCAGGACCGTCAGGAGACCCCCGACCCGATGCGGATCTACGAGGGCAGTCCACGCCAGGATTTCGAAGAGGTCTTCCGGTCGATCGGCGCCTTCCTCGACCAGCGCGGGATGCGCGACGTCCTGCTGCTCGAAGCACCCGACGGGTTCATCGTCCAGGGCCTGGTGGTGACCGGTGCCAGCACCGGGTCGTGGTCGGACACGATGGGGAGCGTGAGCAAGCAGACGTTCACGTTCCTCGACGACGACATCGCCCGGTTCATGGAAGAGGCCAGCGCCCGTCGGGGCAGCGGCGTCCCGGCCAGCCCGGTCGGGCACTACGAGGCAGCCTTCCGGGTCATCGGCCGGTACATGGACGACCAGAAGCCGCGCGACGTCTTCTTCTTCGAACAGGACGGCGCCTTCGTCCTGCGCCTGCTGATGAGTCACCAGGCCGGCAGCCGGCACGAGCTCGCGGAGTTCACCCGCGAGGACATCAACGACATGGTCGCGCGCGGGCCGAGCCTGCGCCACACTGACACCAAGTCCAAGACCTGACAGACCCATCAGCGTCCAGCCCATCGCACGTGGAGGTAGACCCATGAAAGCACTCAAGACCGTCGCGGTCGCATTGGGGATCACCCTCGCGGCGCTCATCGTCATCCCGCTCGCCGTGCTGGCCGGCCTCTTCGTCTGGCTCAAGGTCACCGAGGAAGACGACGAGGAGCTCCTCGAACTCGATCAGGAAGGCGCCTGATCGGCAGCGAGCCCATCCAGGCTCCACGCGAGACGCCCGCCGATCAGGCGGGCGTCCGACTGTCCGGCACGTTCCGGGGCAGCGCCGAACTGCCACCTTCCACCGCGCGCGATCGGCGGCTCGCGGAGCTCGGCGTCCTGGTCGTCATGGTCTTCTGGGCGGGCAACTTCATCGTGGTCAAGGGCGCCATCGCCGTCCTGCCGCCCGTCGGCTTCACGTTCCTGCGCTATTGCATCGCGGCGATCACCCTGCTGATCCTCCTGCGCTGGCGCGAAGGAGCCATCCGGCTGCCGCGCGGCGACACGCTCAAGATCTTCGGTCTCGGGGTCATCGGGTTCGGCTGTTACCAGATCCTCTGGCCGGTCGCGCTCCAGACGATCCCGGCCGGCGATTCGGCGCTGCTCATCGCCGCGACCCCGGTCATCACCGCCTTGCTGGCGATGGCCGTGGGCGCCGACACGCCGAACGGCGTCAAGCTCATCGGCGCGTTCATCTCGTTCGCCGGCGTCGCTCTCGTCATCGGCGCGGGACAGGGTCTGTCGCTCGGGGTCTCCCTGGTCGGTGACGTGCTGACGCTCATCGCCGCAGCGTGCTGGGCGATCTACACGGTCTTCGGCGCGACGATCCTGCGCCGCCACTCGCCGCTGGTCACGACGACCTGGGCGATCGTCGCGGGGACACTCTTCATCGCGCCGCTCGGGATCGCCCAGCTCGCCACCTCCGACCTGTCCGGGTTCGGACTGCCCGTCGTGCTCGCGATCATCTACTCGGGGACGCTGGCCGCCGGGTTCGCCAACGTGGTCGTCCTGAACGGGGTCAAGCTGCTCGGCCCGACCAGGGTCAACGCGCTCCAGTTCCTCGTCCCGGTCCTGGCGGTCGGGATGGCCTCGATCTTCCTCGACGAACCCATCCGCGGGATCCAGCTGGTCGGCGGCGCGATCATCCTCGCCGGGGTCGCCCTTCTTCGGCGAGGATCGTGGCCGGGCCGTGACCGGGTCGCGCGGGTCGTCGGCGGGACGGCGCGGTGACCGGCCCGGATGGCGTCGCGCCACCCGTCTCGTCACTCCGCCCGGGGCAGCCGCCACTGGCCATCCTGGTGGACTATGACGGGACGGTCGCGCTGACCGACGTGTCCGACACGGTCATGGCGGAACATGTGCCCGGGATCTGGGAAGCCGACGCGGCCGCCTACGACGCGGGCCGGATGGGCTCACGACGTCTCATGGAACTGGAGATGGCGCTGGTGGACGCGCCCGCTGCCGACCTGCTGGCCACCGCCGCCGCCCAGCCCCACGATCCTGGCTTCGTGCCGTTCGTCCACCGGGCGCAGGCGGCCGGCATCCCGATCGAGGTCGTCTCGGACGGGTTCGGCTTCTTCATCGAGCCGGCTCTCGAGGCGCTCGGGGTGGGGGAGCTGCCCGTGGTCACGGCACGGACGACGTTCGAGGGTCGGCGCGCCTCCATCGAGTTCCCCAATGGCAACCCGGCCTGCCTGGTCTGCGGGACATGCAAGCGCGATCGCGTCCTGGCGCATCAGGCGGCCGGCCGCGCCGTCGTGTTCATCGGCGACGGCGAGAGCGACCGCTATGCCGCGGGCTACGCCGACATCGTCTGGGCGAAACGGTCGCTCGTCCGGATCTGCCTTGAGGCGGGCTGGCCGTTCAGCCGCTGGACGGAGTTCCGCGAGATCGAGGCGTGGCTGGGCGAGACGCTCGATGCGTGGCGCGCGGACCCGGCGTCTCTTCCCGGCCCCGAGGCTCGCCCGTTCTTCTGCGGCCCCGAGGTCTGGGGCGAGGGCCTGATCGATCCGCCGACAGACGCCTGGCCGCCACGTCACTGAGGCGTCGCTGAATCACTTGACCCATGCCCCCAGACGTCGCTGGGTCGGACGGTCAGACACGAGATAGCCCGCCACGTCGATGGAACGAATCGCGGATCCCGTCCCCCATGATAGGCAGGACGGCCACTCGGTCATCCGCGACGGGAGACCAGGACACCTTCGATGTCCACCGATCTCGTGCAACGCGCACAGTCCGGCGACCACGACGCCTTCGCGGCGCTGGCCGGCGCGGCCATCGCTCGCCTCCATCGGACAGCACGGCTGATCCTGCGGGATGACGAGCGGGCCGGCGACGCGGTCCAGGACACGCTCCTGCAGGCATGGCTGGACATCCGGGCGGTCCGCGACCCTGACCGGTTCGAGGCGTGGCTCAACCGCCTGCTCGTCCGGTCCTGCTACCGCGAGGCCGACCGCCACCGGCGCCGGCGGTCCGTCGAGATCCCCGTCGACACCATCGACCCCGCGGGCGACCTCGGTGACGGCCGGGCGATCGCGGCGCGCGACCAGATCGACCGTGCATTCCGCCGGCTCACCCCGGAGCAGCGCGCGGTCCTGGTCATGCATCACTATCTCGGACTCCGCGACGCGGAAGCCGCCGAGACCCTCGGCATCCCCGAGGGGACGTTCAAGTCAAGGCTCAACCGCGCCGCCGGCGCGCTACGAGCCGCGATCGAGGCCGACGACCGAACCTCAGGTCGAACGGCGGAGTCCGTCACATGACCCGCTTCGACGATCTCGACCGCGCACTGACCGCTTACTTCGATGCCGAGGCCGCGGCCCCCGCGCCGGATGGCCTCCTGGAGAACGCCATGAACACGACCTCCGGTCGCCGGCCCCGTCTGGCACTCCATGCCCGCCTCCACGCGGGCGGCCTCCCGTCGACGGGCAGCGAGACGACCCGCACCCTGCTCATCGCCGCCGGACTCATCGGGTTGCTGCTGGCCATCGTGGGCGCAGCCCTACTCGGCGGCGGCAGGCGTACACCGCCGCCGCTGCTCAGCGACACGACCGTCGCGCCCTCGTCGACGCCGTCCGCACCGTCATCGGCGGTCGCGGGCGTCCCGCTCGGCGATGCCTACCGGGCGACCTGGCTCACGATGATCCCAGAACTACCTTTGAACCACTCCGGTGCCGGACAGGTGTCGCTCGCGATCTCGAGCAACGGGACGGGGCTCGCCACCCAGAACATCGGCCCGGGCGCCACCTTCGACAGCACGGTCACCGACATGGGCGATGGGACCATCCGAGTGGTCCTCGACCGAGCGACGACCGGCTGCCTGGCCGGCGCCTCGGGGACCTACCGTGCGACCACGACCGATGACGGCTCGATGCTGACCCTGGTCTCGCAACGAGACGACTGCGCGACCCGTCAAGAGGCGCTGGCCCGGAAGTGGGCTCGATCGCTGACGGCCCCCACCTCCAAGGGCACCGGGTACGTGACGACCGTCGACCCGGCGTTCAGGGTGAAGCTTCCGGACGTGCCGCTGTCCGGTCGGACGCTCGACGACTTCGTCGAAGTCGGCGACTCGAACGGCTTCGCCTTCTCGCTGTTCAAGAACCCACAGGGCTTCGCGGATCCGTGCAGTACCACGGAGGATCGCCTTCCGTACACCCCGGGTGCCGACGCGTTCGCGGACGTCCTCGAGAAGAACCCGGCCCTCAAGACCGACCGCCGCGAGGCGCTGACGATCAACGGCCACCGCGCGGTCCACATCATCGTCGTCGGACGCTCCGACTACGCGAAGTGTCCCGATCCCCCGGATGGCTTCTATACCTGGACGCCGAAGGCTTGCCACTGCCACTTCGTCTCGGCGCCGGGCACACGCGACAGCCTGTACCTCGTCGAGGTCGGGCAGGACACCTTCATGTTCGAGGTCGGGAGCGACGTCGCCGACTCCCAGCTCGAGCGACAGGTCATCGACTCGATCCAGATCCCGGCGCATCTGCCCGGCGGCTGAGCCCGGCGCTCCTCAAGCCGCGCCACCACCCCTCGCTGATCGACCGAAGGAGGTCAACCATGTCCCGCTATGCCCGCCGCCTCGTCGTCGCCGCGTCCCTCGCCGTGCTCGTGATCGCAAGCGTCGCCGGGCCGACATCGGCGACATTTCCCGGCCGGAATGGTCGACTCGTGTTCATGCGGCCGGACGACAACGGTGTCTTCCAGATCTGGACGGCCAACCCCGATCTCACGCACCAGGTCCAGCTCACCCAGGGTCTGGACTGGGACGGGTGGATGCCCTCCTGGTCGCCCGACGGCACACGGATCGCCTTCTCGAGCCATCACGACGACCCTGATCCAACGGACCAAACGGAGATCGAGGACGTCTACACCATGCGGGCGGATGGCACTGACATCCGGAAGCTCACAGACTCGCGAGGGTTCAGCGGGATGCCATCGTGGTCTCCGGACGGGCGCTGGCTGGTGTACGAGGCCGACCGCGGGGACTACCCCCAGGGCATGGGCATCTACCGCATCCGGAGCGACGGCTCCGGCGGGCCCCGTCGGATCACGCGGCTGCCCGATGGATCCACGTGGCAGGAGCTGCCTCGATACTCGCCCGACGGCAGCCGGATCGTGTTCGACGAGGGTCATCTCTTCCCGGGGGCGAACCCAAGTGACGACCAGGTCGAACTGCTCGCGCTATTCACGGTCAGCCCGGATGGCCGGGACCTGCGCCGGATCACCCCTTGGGACATGAACGCGCAGGATGCCGACTGGTCGCCCGATGGACGGCGGCTCGTGTTCGCCGCCCGCCTGGAAGCCAACCAGGGCATCCAGAGTGTGATGTCATCCGATCCCGACGGGCGCCATCTCCGGGCACTCACGCACGGTGACGGCGTCGTGCCGGACGGTTCCGACGTGGACTATCAGGAGTCATTCAATCCGGCTTGGTCGCCGGATGGCCGGTCGATCATCTTCGTCCGCGCCAGGTACACGCCGGCGGACGGGTTTGCGATCGGGCTGATGACGATGCGGCCCGACGGAAGCAACCAGACGTGGGTGTCGACCTCGCCGCTCGAGGGGCACCAGCCCGATTGGGGTTCCGCTCGGCCACTGCGCTGACCGAAGCCCTCGACCATCACTCCTCCGACCACCCGGCCGCCTGGCGACCGGGTGGTGCTCCTTCGGGCGAACCCGGGGCCGTGACCATCATCCCGCGCCCCAGCGCTCCCAGAGGGCGAACGACTCGAACGACACCCAGCCCCGCTTGAGGCTCGGTGAGCGGACATCGGGCAGCGGCCGGCCGACCGGCATGACCCCGATCGGGACGAACTCGTCGGGGATCCCGAGGTAGCCGCGCAGGCCGTCGATGTCCGGTCCGATGAAGCCGCAGCCGAGCCCCTCGTCGACCGCGGCGAGCATGATGGTCTGCATCGTGGCCCCGATATCGACCCACCAGAACGGGACCGGCCAGTCGATCTCCGAGCCATCGTCCTTGACCTTTTCGGGCTCCTGGTACCGGCGGTGGTAGATCGCCTCGCTGACGCACGGGATGAACTGGGCGGCGCATTCACTGACCCACGGGCCGAACGCCTCGACCATCTCGTTCTCGCCGCAGATTCGGGCGACCTCCCGACGCCGGGCCGGTTCGGTCACGACGACCAGTCGCTGCCCCTGGCTGGACCCCGCCGACGGGGTGCGCTGGGCGAGCCGTGCGATCCGATCGATGACGTCGGGCTCGACTCCACCGTCCTCGAACCGGCGGACTGCCCGCCGCTTCATCACGACATCGACGAATTCCAGAGGACCCTCCCGACACGCAGCGGCGGCGAAACGATCGACGAATCAGGCTGGCAACACGTGCGTCCCGTACGTCGCGAAGACCCCATCGCGGCTGACGACCAGGGCACCGACCCGATCCGCTTGGGCCACGAGCATCCGGTCGAATGGGTCGCGATGATGCGCCGGGAGCGCGCCCGCGCGTTCGGCGTCCTCGCCCGTGATCGGCAGCACGCTGAAGCCCGCCTGGGAGCACGCGGCGGCCAGACCGGTCGGCGCATCCAGCTTGCCCAGTGCTCGCTTGATGGCGATCTCCCAGATGCTCGCCGCGGAGACGAGGACGTCATTGGCGGGATCGGCGATGGCCGAGCGCGCTGCCGGGTGAAGTGTCGGGTCGTCGGCGAGCCACCAGAGCACGGCGTGCGCGTCCAGCAGCAGGATCACGACTCGAAGGCGTCCAGGATCGTCGCGTCAGTCTGGTCGAAGTCGGGCGCGATCCGGACCTGACCGCGCCACAGACCGGGCACGCGGGGGCTCGTCCGCGCCCTGAACGGGATGAGCCGCGCGACCGGTCGACCCGCCCGCGCGATGACGACTTCCTCGCCGGTCTCGACCCGGTCGATGAGCCGCGACAGGTGGGTCTTCGCCTCGTGGATGTTGACGATCGGTTCGGCCATTCCCGAAACGTAGATGGTTAGTCCAGGTTAGTCAACATCACCATCTCAGCGGACTTTGAGACAAAACCCGACCGTCGCGACATCCATAGGGCATGATCGGTGTCATGGCCGCCGCCCCGACCGCGGAGATCGCCACCCAGCTCGTCGCCCGCGCCCTCGCGGGAGATGTCCTGGCCCTCGAGCAGATCATCCTTGCGTACAACCGCGACATGGCCAGGATCTGCGTGATCGTCACCGGCGACCCATCCGTCGCCGATGACGCGGTCCAGTCCGCCTGGGAGCTCGCGTGGCGCAAGCTTCACACCCTCCGCGATGCCGAGCGTCTGCGGCCCTGGCTCATGGCTATCGCGGCAAACGAGGCGCGGGCCATCGTGCGTCGCCAACGGCGCCACGTCGTCGTCGAGATCGATGTCGCCGATGTCGGCGTTCACGACCATGACCCGGCTGGCTGGACCGAGCGCGCCGACCTTCGATCCGCCCTGCGCCGTCTCTCGCCCGACGATCGGACCATCCTCGCGCTCCGCTACATCGCCGATGTCGACTTCGCCGAGGTCGGTCGGGCCGTCGGGTTGTCGGCATCCGGAGCGCGGACCCGCCACGAGCGCCTGCTCGGCCGCCTGCGAACGGAGCTCCAGCGATGACCGACGACACCTTCGCCGCGGCGTTCGCCGACGACCTGCGCGCATATGCCGATGCCGATGTCCGATCGGTCGACGCGGCCGCCCTCGCTCGAGCCTTGATGGATCGTCCGGTGGCTCGATCGACTCGCCCGTGGGGCGCGGTCCGCCTGTCGCGGATCGGGGCGCATCGGAGGCTGGTGTCCGTCGTCGCCGTCATGCTGACGGTCGCCCTGCTCGGTCTCGCGGTCGCCGGGTCTCGTCCCCACGAGAGCCGACTCGCCTACGCCACAGTGGACGGCTTGTTCATCGCCGGTGGCGACGGTGGTCGTCCCACGCTGATCGCGGCACCCGACAGCGTTGGCGGTATCGAGACGGTCCGGTGGGCCCCGGACGGCCGCCATCTCGCCGCGGCGCTCTACGGGCGAGGTCTCCAGCCCTTGCCTCCCGGCAGGGAAGTGTCGCACTACCACTATGTCGTGCGCGTCCTCACACCGGACGGCCAGCAGACCGGGCAGTTCGAGCTCTTCAACCACTTCTACGCCCTGATGAGCTGGTCGCCCGACTCGACCCAGGTCGCGATCCTCGACATCGACCGGCAACGAGAGCCGGCTCGAGATCATCGGCGTGGATGGCCATGTCGTCCGGACAGTGACGGTGCTGCGGGGTCCGGTCGGTGGCGCCGATATGGTCGGCGGACGCGAGGTCGCTCGTCGCGGTCACCGAGGCGGCCGATGGTCGTGGGTCCTCCCTCTGGCGCATCCCCGTCGACGGCTCCGACTGGACGGAGCTGACCCGGCCGCCGGCAGGCCAGACAATCCGTGCCGCGGCTGGGAGCCCGGACGGCCGGCAGATCGCCTACTCGGTCTCACCGTCGCAGGGCGCTTACCCCACTGACTCGGAGTACGCCGTGCCGGGTGAGACATCGACCATCGACATCATCGATCTCGGATCCGGTGCCACGCGGACGGTCGCGACACTCGACGGCGCTGCCGATGTGGCGGCATGGACGCGCGACGGCCGAGAAGCCATCGTCTGGACCGAACGGCGGACGTCGGGGGACGATCCCCGGATCCACATCGCCCTGTCAGTCGTGGCTCTCGATGGGTCCGGGAGCGTCCGGGAACTCGTGGGCGGCGATGGTCCAGCCGGCCAGCAGCCACCTGAGATCCCGAACCCGGTCAGCGGTGTCTACCCCACCTCGCGAGTGGCGCTGGACGGCGATGACGTCATCTACACGGCGACCAGCACAGATGGGGGTTATCGGCCCGCGCGGATGCCGCTGGCGGGTGGAGCATCCAAGGTCCTTCCGGACGCGGGCGCCAGGTGGGACGTCTGGGTGGCTCCATGAGTCGGAAGAAGAGGTTGCATTCGTGATGGGACGTTTCGCCGGCGCTCAAGCGGGCCGTCGCGCTCGCGCTCATGGTCGTCGTCGCCGCGTGCTCGTCGGCGGCTCCGGCGCCGAGCGGCGGTTCGGCCGGCCTCGGTCCGTCGTCCGTGGCGTCCGCGACGACCCTGCCGTCGAGTGGCGTGACCGTGCCGACGGGCCCGCCGACGGAGATCGCCCCGCAGGTGATGCCGCAGCATGGCATGTTCACCGGTCGCCTGACGAACGCCACGGAGGCGTATCCGGTCGTGATCTGGATGGACGGTTGTGTTCACACCCGTGAGGTCTGCGGCGATCTCGAGCTCGCAGATCCGGCACATCCGGAGTTCACGCTCTGTGCGCCACAGCTCGTCTTCGACGGCCGGGACGGCGACCGCGACGTGTTCACGGAGAACCCGGCGTATCGCGCCGATGCATGCTCCTTGGCGACGGTCCGGATCGGAGCCGTCGCGTCGTCCAGTCCGCTGGTCATCGACGTCGAGGTGTCCAGCGACGATGGCTCGGTGCCGACCCTGCGCGGGACCCTGACCCAGACGTCGGACCAACCGCCCAGTGATCCCCCGCCACCCGAGCTGCCAGCCATCGATGGCTTGAAGGGCCCGTCGATCACGGTCGATCTGGGCGGTCCGACGACACCCTACGCGGCAGCCGACGCCACGTCCGCCTATTTCCCGGTGCAGGGAGAGGTGATCAGCATCTCGCTCAAGACGGGCCAGACCGACGAGATCGCCTCCAACCGCGACGTCGCGAGCACTGTCGACCCAAAGGCCGTGACCACGAGCGGTGATGCCGTCTGGGTGACGCGGGTCCCGTCGAAGACGCTCGAACGCATCGATCCGTCACTGGTGGCGGCCGCGACGCCACTGATCGCACTGCCTCATGCACCGTACGCGCTTGCCGCCGACGGCGCCACGCTCTGGGTCACCTCGCTCGAGGACAGCATCGTGATGGCCGTCGACACATCGACGGGGCGGGTCAAGGCGACGGTCCAGGTGCCCTCGCCGACGGCAGTCGCTGTGGGCGGAGGATCGGTCTGGGTCGTCGAGCACGCCGACGGCAAGCTCGCGCGGATCGATCCGGTCGCGGCTCGAGTGACGGCAGAGGTGCCGATCGGCAAGGGAGGCCTCGATCCGGACTGCAGCATGTGCGCAGAAACGGTTGTCTATGCCTTCGACAGCGCGTGGACCGCCGATGGCGTCGGGCGATCGATCACTCGCGTGGATCACCGCTCGCTCAAGGCGACGACATACCCGACCGCGAACCGGGTCTGGTCGGTGGCGGCCTACGGCGGCTATGTCTACGGCAGCCAGTTCGAAGAGGTCGATGGCTACATCGATCGCCACACGGGGGGGCTGGTCCGCATCGATCCACGAACGAACAGGGCCGAACAGCTCAGCGCGCCGGGCGTCCTTGGCGTGGCCGCGCTGGGCGACGCGCTGTGGTTGATCGTCCCGGCGCGACGCTCAGACGTCGTGCTCAGCTACACATCGGCCGATCGCTGACGCGCGCCACGGATTCGACGGCCGGGGGCCCATCCGGTAGCATTGGAAAAACCCCCGGAGGACCCTGACCCATGGCGAAGTATGTCTTTGTGACCGGAGGCGTGACCTCCTCTCTTGGCAAGGGCATCACCGCCGCCAGCATCGGTCGGCTCCTCAAGGCACGCGGCCTGCACGTCTCCATCCTGAAGCTCGATCCCTACATCAACGTGGATCCGGGCACGATGAGCCCGTACCAGCATGGCGAGGTCTTCGTCACCGACGACGGCGCGGAGACCGACCTCGACCTCGGCCACTACGAGCGCTTCATCGACGAGAACCTGAGCCAGCTGAGCAACGTCACGACCGGCCGCATCTACCAGGCGGTCATCGCCAAGGAACGGCGCGGCGACTACCTCGGCGGGACCGTCCAGGTCATCCCCCACATCACCAACGAGATCAAGGAGCGGATCGGGCGGGTCGCCCGCGACGGTGATCCGGACGTCGTGATCGTCGAGGTCGGCGGGACCGTCGGCGACATCGAATCCCTGCCGTTCCTCGAGGCCATCCGGCAGATGCGCAAGGACGTCGGGCGGGCCAACGTGCTGTACGTCCACGTGACGCTGCTGCCCGCGCTGGCTGCCACCGGCGAGCTCAAGACGAAGCCGACCCAGCACTCGGTCAAGGAGCTGCGCGGCATCGGCATCCAGCCCGACGTCATCGTCCTGCGCTCCGACCACCCGGTCTCCCAGGAGATCCGCGAGAAGATCGCGCTGTTCACCGACGTCGCGACCGACGCGGTCATCCCTGCCGAGACGGCCGACACGATCTACGAAGTCCCACTGCTGTTCGAGGCGTCCGGGCTCGGGCGTCTCGTGGTCCGTGAGCTCGGACTCGGCGACCCTGATGTCGCGCCGGACCTCGACTCGTGGCGCGCTCTCGTCGCCCGGATCAAGGCGCCCAAGCCGATCCTCGAGATCGCCCTGGTCGGCAAGTACATCGAACTCCCCGACGCTTATCTCAGCGTCACCGAGGCGCTCCGCCACGCGGCCTGGGCGCACGAGGTGGACGCCAAGGTCCGCTGGGTCGATTCGGAGGCGCTCACCCATGAGAACCTCCACGACCGGCTCGATGGCGTGGCCGGCATCCTGGTCCCGGGCGGTTTCGGCCACCGCGGCATCGAGGGCAAGGTCCTGGCCGCCCACTTCGCCCGCGAACACCGGATCCCGTACCTCGGCCTATGCCTCGGTCTCCAGTGCGCCGTCATCGAATTCGCGCGCGAGGTGGTCGGCAGCGGCGACGCGAACTCGACCGAATTCGACATGTTCACCGAGCATCCCGTCATCGACTTCATGCCCGACCAGCGCGACATGGAGGACAAGGGCGGGACGATGCGCCTGGGGCTCTACCCGGCGCGCCTGACACCCGGCTCGAAGGCCGCCGCGGTCTACGGCCAGGAGGTCATCTACGAGCGGCATCGCCACCGCTTCGAGGTCAACAACCGCTATCGCCAGACGCTCGAGGCCGCCGGCATGACCCTGTCCGGCCAGTCGCCCGACGGCCGGCTCGTCGAGATCGTCGAGCTGCGCGACCATCCGTGGTTCGTGGCCAGCCAGTTCCACCCCGAGTTCAAGTCGCGACCCGAGCGCCCGCACCCGTTGTTCGACGGGTTCGTCGAGGCGTCGCTGGCCGTCCGTGACGGTCGTGAGCCGGTCTTCGCCGCGCGGCCGGATCCGGCCGCCGAGGCTTCGACCGAGTCGGCGGACGCGGTCGATGTCGTCGAGTCCATCCCGAGCGCCTGACCTGGCCATCGCCCCATCGCTCGCCGATCGCGCGATCGGCGGCTTCGGGGCGTCGATCCTCGGTGGCGCGGCGCTCGGCGGGGCCGCCTGGTTCGCCGACGGGCTGGCCTGGCCGCTCAGCCTGCTGATCCCGGCCAATGCCATCGGGGCGTGGCTCGGCGTGGCCTTCGTCCTGGGTGCATCCGCCCGCACGATCCCGACCGGAGCCCTGCGCGGGGTCATCGGGCTGCTGTCGGCGGTGGCCGCCTACTACATCCTCATCGCGATCTTCGGGCAGGGCTATCGGGCGATCGGGGCGTCGCACGCGGCCACCATCTGGGGCGCCGTCGCGTTGCTGGCCGGACCGGTCATGGGCGGCGCCGGTGCCGTCTGGCGCCACGGCGCCGGCTGGCCGCGAGCGATCGGCGTGGCGCTCTTCGCGTCGGCGCTCTTCGCGGAAGGCTTCGTGTTCGGGGCACCGCGCCTCATCCACCTCGACCAGGTCCAGTACGACCCCGGCGCGATCCTGTTCGCGGCCGAGATGCTCCTCGGCCTGCTGCTGCCGTTGCTGCTCCTGCGGCGCGGCGAGCGCCTGCGCGGCTACGCGGCCCTGGCCGCCCTGTCCGTGGTCGCTGCGCTGGCCATCGGCCCGGTGACGACGATCCTGCGAGAGCTGGCCGACCGCTTCTGATGCCGTCGCGGGTAGAATCACCCGACCCACCCGAACGACTGGAGCCCGACCCATGAAGATCTTCCTCGACACCGCCGACATCGACGAGATCAAGACCGCCGCGCGGTGGGGCGTCCTCGATGGCGTCACGACGAACCCGAGCCTCTACGCCAAGGTCGGTGGCTCGTACGAAGAGATCCTCGCGCAGGTCTGCAAGATCACCCCGGGCCCGGTCTCGGCCGAGGTCATCGCCGACGACGTGGACGGCATGCTCGAGGAGGGTCGCCACTTCGCCAAGATCGCGCCGAACATCGTGGTCAAGGTCGCGATGTCCGAGAACGGGCTCGAGGCGATCTACCGCTTCGCCGAGGAAGGCATCAAGACCAACTGCACGTTGATCTTCACGGCCAACCAGGGCCTTCTTGCCGCCAAGGCCGGCGCCAGCCTGATCAGCCCGTTCGTCGGCCGGCTCGACGACATCAACCAGGACGGGATGATCGTCATCCGTGAGCTGGCCGAGATCTTCGCCATCCACGAGATCGATTCGGAGGTCCTCGCCGCGTCGATCCGCAACCCGCTGCACATGACCCAGGCCGCGCTGGCCGGCGCGAACATCGCGACGCTGCCGTTCAAGGTCCTCCAGCAGATGATCCACCACCCGCTGACCGACAAGGGCATCGTCCAGTTCAAGTCTGACTGGGAGAAGGCGCGCGAGGCGGCTGCCGCCAAGGCCTGACGTGGGCAGGCCGAGGACCCGACGCGGGGCTGGGTACGGCCCGAGTTTCCGACAGATGCACGTCAGGCGAGCCATGGTCACCGATCCGCCGACAGATGCGCCGCGTGGCGGAGATATGACAAGGACTGCGAGTCGGGCGGACGCGATCCTCGCTCAGGACCGAGTGCGTTGGATGAGACATCCGTGACGAGCGCTCGTGTGGCGAGCATTCGTCATCAACATGCCGCCGCCGATGGCACCATGTCGAACCGGCTCAAGCCATCCAGCCGCCGCCTCGCATGACACGTCGGACGTGGAGCGTGTCATCGAGTTCGACGAGGTCAGCCCGCTGCCCGACCGCGATCCGGCCACGATCGGAGATCCCGAGAAGCGCCAGCGGGTTCGCGCTCGCGGCAGCCGCGGCGACCGGTAGGGAGATACCCGACGTGACCAGGTTGCGGACAGCGTCGTCGAGGGCGATGACCGATCCCGCCAGCGTCGTTGCCCCGACCAGCGTGACCCGCTGACCGACGACCTCGACCTCGAGACCGCCGATCCGGGCACGACCGTCGCCCATCCCCGCCAGCGAGATGGCGTCGCTGACGAGGAGCAGCCGATCGGCGGGCTTCAGCCGGAGGATCAGTGGCCAGAGAGCCCGATCGACATGGATCCCGTCGGCGATGAGCTCGACGTAGGCCGCGTCGTCGAGCAGCGCCGCGACGGCCAGCCCCGGCGCGCGATGATCGACGCCGGCCATCGCGTTGAACAGATGGGTCGTGGACGACCCGCCGGCCGCGTACCCGGCCCGCGCCTCGTCCACCGTCGCTGCCGAATGGCCCATCGACGACACCACGCCGCGCTCGCCGAACCAGGTGATGAGCTCGAGCGCGCCGGGCAGCTCCGGCGCGATCGTCACGACCCGCAGCCCGTCGAGGAGCGGTTCGAGCTCGCCATGCCCGACATCGGCAGGGGTCCGCAGGTAGGCCGGGTCGTGCGCACCGCGCCGAGCGCCGGCCAGGAACGGCCCTTCGAGGTTGAACCCGAGCGGCTCGGCGCCGTCGGCCGGGGCTGCTGGGATCCAGGCACGGACCCGAGCGGCGAACGCGGCGAGGGACGGGATCGGCGCGGTCACGGCCGTCGGCAGGAACGCCGTGACGCCCCGCCGCAGGAGGTGGCGAGCCATCCCGTCGAGATCGGCTGCGTCGCCCATCGCGTCGTGGCCGCCACCACCGTGGACGTGGACATCGACGAACCCGGGCACGATGTAGGGGAGCGACCCACCGGCGCCGGGGTCCGCGTCGAGATCGACCGCGACGATCCCCCCGTCCTCGACGACGATGCGACCTGCGGCCACCCTGTCGGCGAAGACCAGTCGGCCGGCGAGGACCGTCGGCGCTGCCGCTCATGTGTCCCCCCCGGATGCCTCGACATCGGGCGCCTCGACGTCGAACGCGACGACGAGGGCGTAGCGATCGGCCGGATAGCGTGATTCGGTCAATTCGATGCGGCGGCCGTGCCCGTCGGTGATGACCCGTCGCTCGACGAGCAGCGGGTCGCCGGTCCGGATCCCCAGCAATCGCGCGTCCTCGGCCGTCGCCGCTGCCGCGGCGATCGTCCCCGTCCCGCGCCGAAGCGCGAAGCCCGCTCGCCCGAGGGTCTCGTGGAGCGAGCCACGGACGAGGTCGGCCGTCATCACCGCATCGGCGCACGCGCCGATCAGGACGGTCGATTCGAGTGCGATCGGCTCGTCGTCGGCCAGCCGGATGCGCCGCAGGTGGACGATCGGTTGACGCAGGGGGATCTCGAGCGCGGTCGATTCCGGCGTGGTCGACGGCCGGATGACGCGGGTCAGGATGCGCGAGCTCGGCACGCGGCCGCGCCGGAGCATCTCCTGGGTGAAGGTCATCAACCGGTTCGCGCGGCGGTGGGCCGGCGTCTCGGCGACGAAGCTGCCGCGGCCGGGCAGGCGTGCGACCAGGCCGTCTTCGGCCAGCCGCTGCATGGCGTTCCGAGCGGTCATCCGGCTGACGCCGAACTCGAGGCACAGCTCTGCGTCGGACGGGAGGCGCTCGCCCGGCCGGAGTGAGGCGATCCGCTCGCGCAGTGCTTGCTCGATCTGGCGGTACTGGGGCTGGTAGGCGTCGGTCATCGCATGCTCGCAGGGTCGGTCGCCGCGGCCGCCTCCGCACCATGGACGCCCGCGCCGATGGCGCCGGCCCAGGTCCCGAGCTCCGCCGTCACCACCTCGACCTCGTCGAGCGATGTCGTGAAGACGCGTCGCCGGAGCTCGTCGCGGATCGGGTCGAGCAGCAGGTCGCCGGCCGCCGCGATGCCGCCACCGATGACGACCCGGTCGGGCGAGATGACCGCGATCATGTTGGCGATCCCGATGCCCAGGCGACGGCCCACCTCCGACAGGCCGGCGAGAGCCTGCGGGTCGCCGGCCCGTGCCGCGAGGACCGCCGCCTCCGCCGTCGCCGTGCCGCAGGCTGCGGCGATCCGGTCCGCCCGGGCGTACGCCTCGAGGCAGCCGCGGTTCCCGCATCCGCACAGCGGCCCGTCCGGGTCGATCGTCTGGTGGCCGACCTCGCCGCCGGTCCCGTCGTGGCCGAGGTGGACCTTGCCGTCGATGGCGATGACGCCACCGATGCCCGTTCCAAGCGTCAGCCCGACCAGCGATGACGCGCCGCGGCCCGCACCCAGCCGAAGCTCGGCGAGACCGAACGCCCGCGCGTCGTTGATGAGCGCGACCGGCAGATCGAGCGCGGCGGCCACCGGCGGCGCGACCGGCCGCCCGGCCCAGTCGCCGGGCATGTTCACCAGGAAGCGGGTGGACCCCGCGACCGGGTCGTACAGGCCGGGGACGCCGATCCCGAGCGACGCGATGGCTGGCCAGCGCCCGACCATCGTTCCGGCCGTCGTCGCCAGCCGGGCGATGACCGCATCCGGACCCTCGGCCGAGAGGGTGGGGACCTGGCCGCAGTCGAGCGTCGCCCACGTCCCGGCCGTCCGTTCGAGGACGGCCCACTTCAGGTTCGTGACGCCGAGGTCGACCCCGAGGTGCTGGGTCACGATTCGCCGGTCACCCGGGTATAGGCGGCCGCGACGGCCACGATGATGATGCCGAACATGATCTGGCGCGCCGCCTCGGGCATGTCCAGGACGGTCAGCAGGGTGGTCAGGACGGTCAGGATGAGCGCGCCGACGATGGTCCCGGCGTAACCGCCGCGGCCGCCCATGATCGAGGTGCCGCCGATGACCGCGGCCGCGACCGACGGCAGGACGGACTCCTCGACGAGTTGGATGGTCGCGGTCTTGACCAGGCCGGCGACCAGGAAGCCGGCCAACGCCGCGAACACCGCCGAGATGATGTACAGCGCCACGAGGACCTGCCAGACGCGTGCACCGGCTAGTCGTGCCGCGACCGGATTGTCGCCGACTGCGAACAGCAGCCGCCCGTAACCGCTCCGACGCAACCCGATGATGATGACCGCCGCGACCGGCACGAACACCAGCAGGTTGTTCGGCAGGAACGTGAGCGTCGTCTCGGAGCCGAGCCACTCGATGACGTCGGGGACGTCCACCGGGGTCTGGACCATGGCCAGCTGGTAGACCGACGTCAGTCCCAGGATGACCAGGCCCATGCCCAGGGTCATGATCAGCGGGTGGACCTTGAAGATACCGACCCCGACGCCGTTCACCAGCCCGGCGGCGATGGCGGCGGCGAGCCCCACGGCGATCGCGACGACCGGACCCTGGCCCGAGGCAAGCGTGGCCATGACGAAGGCGGCCATCGACGCGATGGCGCCGACCGACAGGTCGATCCCGCCGGTGAGCATCGCGAGGGTCTGGCAGCCGGCCAGGATGGCCAGCGGCACGGCGGCTCGAAGGGTGAATCCGAGCCACTCCGGGGTCACGATGCCGGGTCGGGCGACCTGGAGGATGACGACCAGGATGGCCAGCAAGGCGAGGAGGGGGATGAGCGGCCGGTCGCGGAAGAGTCGCCGCACCTGTTCCGTCGCCGAGGAGCGGTCACGCTCCTCGACCGTCCCGACCCCGGCGCTCACGCTCGCACCCGGCGCATCGCGAGAACGCTGCCGAGCAGGACGACGCCGATGAGGATGACGCCCTGGATGACCGTCGAGAAGTTCGGGTTGACCTCGAGGAACGTCAGGTCCGTGCGGACCAGCTGGAGGATGAACACGGCGATGATCGGGCCGAGGATCCCGCCGCGACCCCCGGCCAGGCTCACCCCGCCGAGGACGATGGCGGCCACGCTCTGGAGAGTGTAGGCACCGGGGACCGGCGACCCGGAACCGGTGCTGGCGGTGATGGCCAGACCGCCGAGCGCGCAGAACAGGCCGGTCAGCGCGTAGGCCACGATCTTCGTCCGTCCGACGTCGACGCCGCTGCGGAACGCGGCGAGGCGATCGCTGCCGATCGCGTAGATCGACAGTCCGAGGTTCGAGCGGCGCATCGGGATCCACGCGACGCCGACGACCACGACGAGCACGACCAGGGCCCGCGGGATCCACTCGCTCACGATCGAACCGCTGATGATGTCCTTGAACCATGCGGCGGCGCCGCCGCCGGGCGAATCGAGCACCAGCAGGGTGGCGCCGGCCCACACGAACGACATCGCCAGGGTCACCACGATGTCGGGCACCCGGGTGACCACGATGATCGACCCGTTGATGGCTCCGACGAGTGTGCCCAACAGCAGCACGCCGACGACGACGGCGACCGCGAAGCCCTCGCTCTGGCCCTCCATCAGGACCGCCGCCGTCACGCTCGTGAGCGCCATGATCGAGCCGACCGACAGGTCGATCCCGCCGGAGATGACGACGATCGCCTGGGCGACCGTGGCGAGCGCGATGGGGAGTGCGCCGATGGCCAGGTTCTGGATCTCGGGCGCGCCATAGCCCGGCCCGATCAATCGGGTGAAGGCAAGGAAGCCGACGAGCAGCGCGATGAGACCGACCGTCCAGCGGTTCCGTCGCGCCCAGCCCGAGACGGCGTCGGTCAGTCCGGGGCGTGCCGTCGGGACCGTGTCGACCGCGGTACTCACGCCTGGGCCTCCGCGACGAGTTCGGTCGCGGCCGCGTCCTCCGGCATCGGGGCGTCGGCCGGCAGATCGTAGGCTGCCCGCAGCAGGGTCGCCTCGTCCGCATCCTCGACCGCGATCTCGGCGACCACGCGGCCACCGAAGATGACGATGGCCCGGTCGCAGACGAGCTGGATCTCCTTGAGCTCGGACGTGTACAGGACGACGGCCGCACCGGCTCCCGCGAGGTCACGGAGCAGCTCGTAGATCTGGCGTTTCGTGCCGATGTCGATGCCGCGGGTGGGGTCGAAGCAGAGCATCGTCCGCACCCCGCCTGCCACCCAGCGGGCGATCGTGACTTTCTGCTGGTTGCCGCCGGACAAGCGCCGGACCTCGCCCTGGGCGCGCGTGTCGATCTGCAGGCGCTCGATGCCGGCATTGACCCGGCGCCGCTCCGCGCCCGCGTTGATCAGCCCCCACGATCGCAGCGGCGCGGTGAACGGGAGGGCGATGTTCTCGCGGACGGACCGTTGCATCAGGAGGGCCTCGGCGCGGTCGGCGGGCACGTAGACGAGACCGGCCCGGATCGCGTCCGCGGGGTGGCCGAAGGTGACCGGCGTGCCGTCCACCTCGAGCGTGCCGTCGTCCGGGCGATCCGACCCGGAAAGGATGTCGAAGAGTTCGTCCTGACCCTGGCCCTCGAGCGCGACCACGCCGAGGACCTCGCCGGGGTACAGGTCGAAGGAGACGTCGCGCAGCTTCGTCCCCGAGTGCAGGTTCGTCGCATGGAGGCGCGGCACCAGGCTGGCGCCACCGGGTCCGGCGGCCCGCTGTGCGGTGGTCCGCGGCGGCATGCCCTTGACGATGTCGCCCAGCATCAGGGCCACGATCCGCTCTTCGGAACCCTCGTTGACGTCCACGACGCCGACCGTCTCGCCCTCGCGAAGGACCGTCGCGCGGTCGCACACCGCGGCGATCTCGATCAATCGGTGCGAGATGAAGATGACCGAGCGGTCCGTTCCGCGCTGGCGCCCGATGACCTCGAGGACGCGCTCGGTGAGGTCAGCGGGCAGGGCCGCGGTCATCTCGTCGAGCATCAGGACGGCGGGTTCGATGGCGAGGGCGCGGGCGAGGTCGATGACCCGCAGCGTCGCGAGAGGCAGCGCCCGCGCGGCTGTCGAAAGATCGAGACGCGGGATCCCGAGTTCGGTCAGCCACGATCGGAATGGGTCGATCGGCGTCCGGGTCAGGCGGAGGTTCGATGTGATGTCGAGATCAGGGACGAGCGCCGGCTCCTGGTAGACCGACACGATGCCGCCGCGCCGTGCCTGGCCGGGCGAATGAGCGATGAACGGCTTGCCGCGGACGAGGATCGTACCGGTGTCCGGACGGACGGCGCCCGTGAGGATCTTGACGAGGGTGCTCTTGCCGGCACCGTTCGCGCCCATCAGCGCGTGGACCTCACCGGACTTGACGGCGAGCGAGGCCGACCGCAACGCGGCGACCGCTCCGTAATGCTTGGCGACGCCGGTGACGTCGAGCAGCAGGTCCGTCATGGCTTCGCTGTCTGTCCTTCGTGCAGGTTCCGGCATCGTAGTTGACGGGGGTGCCGGCGAAGCCGACACCCCCGCAGCGCGTGTGACGAGTGGTGGATCAGCTCTCGCCGGGGCCCTTGCAAGCCTTGACGGCGGCAGCCGGATAGGTCGTCCAATCCTTGACCGTGAGCCCGAGGGGCCAGATCTTCGGAAGGCTCGGGTCGGCCGCCGCCTTCAGCTGGGCCTTGCCAGCGTCGGTGACGTTCTCCCACAGGTCCGGGGTGACATGGACGTTGTTATCGGCCGGCTTGTTGCCCGCGAGGATCTTCTCGGCGAGGACGACACCGGCGCCGCCGACGGCGGCCGGGTTGGTGACAGCCGCGCCGACGAGGCCCGGATAGTTGGTCGTGTCGAGGAGCTGGCTGACGAAGCCCGCGTTATCCGCGCCGACGATCGGCACGAACGGGTGCTTCGCGGTCTTGAGCGCGTCGACGATGACGTTGTCGATGCCCGAGGTCCAGATGCCGTCGAACTTGAGGCCGCTGGAGAGGATGTCGTTGATCTGGGTGACGGCAGTCGCCTGGTCCCACTTGGTGACGGTTTCCTTGGCGATCTTGATGTTCGGGTACTCGGCCATGGCCTTCTTGAAGCCCTTGTCGCGGTCGGTGTCGGCCGGGTGGCCGGCGATGCCGCGCATGTAGACGACGTCGCCCGTGCCCTTCATCTGCTCGAACAGCCACTTGGCGCCGAGGTAGGCGTACTGCTCCTGGTCGTTGGAGAGGTTGAAGGCGCCCGGCGCGGTGACCGGGGCGTCGATGGCGACGACCGCGATGCCCGCAGCGATCGCTTCCGCGATGGCCGGGTTGAGGGCGTCCGGGCTGGCCGGGTTGATGAGCAGCATGTTGACCTTCTTCGCGATCAGGTCACGGATGTCCGCGAGCTGGCCGGTCGCGTCGGTGACGCGGGTCGTCGCGAGGACGCTCGAGATGTCGCCGGCCTGGACCGCCTGGGCCTTGGCCGAGCAGATCATCGCCTCGCGCCAGCCGTTCCCGACGGCGCCCGGGTTCGAGATGCCGACGGTGTACTTGCCGGCGGCGGCCGAACCGCCGGCGCTCGGAGCGCTCGACGCGCCTGAGCTCGAGCAGGCGGCGGCGACGATCGCGACCACGCCAAGGCCGACCAGCAGCCTGGCTCGGATGGATCCCTTGTTCATTCGTTCTCCTCCTGTACCAAGACGTCGCGACGAAGGCGTCGCGCCGTGAACCTGAACGCCCCCGAGTCCGGGGAGCCGTGGGACGTATCCGATCTCCTTCACCTCCTGCCCGTGGCTCGCGGGACCATCAGCCCTCCCCGGCGATGGCTCCGGCGATGCGCCGTGCGTGCTCTCGATAGGCGGCGTCGAACAGGATCCGCGAGCGCTCGGCGCCTACGACCGATGCCCGGGTGATGACAGGTGGCATCGCCCCCTGCTCGACGAGCAGGCGTGCGGTGCGCACCTTGATGGAGTTGACGATGGCGATGGCGGTGATCGTCGAGCCTGGCCCCACCGGGGTCTCGAGGCCGTCGATCGAGATCAGCGCGTCGGCATGGGGGGTGCACAGGTCGATCACCAGGTCGGCCTCGTCCATGAGACGGCTGCCGACGCTGGGGTCGGGCGGGTCCGACAGCGACTGCGCGACGGAGGTTACCCCGATGACGCGAATCCCGCGCTGGTGGGCGCCCCGCGCCATCTCGACCGGAACGGCCGACAGGCCGCTCGCCGAGAAGACCATGAGCAGGTCGTGCGGGCCGAACGCGAAGTTGGACAGGATGACCTCGGCCAGGCCGGGCATCCGCTCGATGAACATCGCCTGGCGCTGTCCGTTGGAGCCGACGATCTGGGTATGGAACGTCATCGACAGCTCGACCATCGGGTTGAAGCCCGGGTACGACCCGTAGCGCGGGAACATCTCCTCGACCGGGATGCGTGAATGGCCGGTCCCGAAGAGATGGACGAGGCCGCCGGCGGCGATGGTCTCGGCGCACCACTTGCTGGCCTGCTCGATGGCGTCCGCCTGGGTGGCGGCCAGTCGCTCGAGCAGCGCGGTCGCCTCGGCCAGCCATTCAAGGGCAGGGACGGTCGCGGCGGACCCGGTCACGCCCGGCCTCCGACGGCGGCCGGCAGGTCGACGCCTGTGACGGCTTCCCAGCGGCCGCTGCGCATCGAGCGATAGGCGGCATCGATGATGGTGTTGACGACGTAGCCGTCCTCGAAGGTCTCGCGTGGCGTCGTGCCCGCCCGGTAGGCCTCGACGAAGTGGCGGAACTGCTCGTCGTAGCCGGCCACCCGCGGCTCGTCGGCGACGGGGTAGACCCAGCCGGTCTCGGCGTCGGTCTTCTCGGCGAGGTAGCCGACCGATTCCTCGAGAAACGCCCGGATCGGCGTCGAGCCCAGGTCGTGGACGATCCGCCCGCGCTCGCAGTAGACCTCGTTGCGGACCTCGATGCCGCCTTTGGCCGTCCACGACGCCTCGATGGTGGCCGTCCGGCCGTCCTCGAAGCGCAGGATGGCGATGGCGTTGTCCTCGCCGGTCGTCTTGTCGGCGTGACCGAGCGTCGCGCCCCAGGCGAAGACCTCGGCGATCGAGACGTCCTTGCCGATGATGGAGCGGGCGGCCTCGATGCAGTGGCAGCCCATATCGAGGAACGCGCCGCCGCCGGCAGTCTCGGCATCCCAGAAATGGTCCGCGTGCGGACCCGAATGGCCCTCGCGCGCGCGCATCGTGAGGACGCGGCCGAGCGCTCCCGATGCGACCATCTCGGCGACCTTCATGACCTCCGGGCTGAAGACCTCGTTCTCGAGGTAGCCGTGGAAGACGCCCGCGTCGAGCACCAGCCGGAGCATCTCCGCCGCATCGTCGGCGTTTCGCCCGAGCGGTTTCGTGCACAGCACGCCCTTGCCGGCGGCGACCGCGGCACGGACCGCCTCGCGGTGGAGATGGTTCGGCAGGGCGATGACGACCAGGTCGACTTCCGGGTCGGCGCACAGTGCGGCGATCGAGTCGTAGCTCCGGGCGATGCCGTGGCGGGCCGCAAAGGCCGCACCGCGCGCGCCGCCGGTCGACGCGTTGGCCACGACCCGGGCGCCCGGCACGTAGCGCAGGCCGGACATGTAGTGGTCCGCGATGAACCCGGATCCGACGAACCCGAGGCGGACCTCATCGAGCATCAGTAGCCACCCTCGGCAAGGCCGGTGGCGCTTGCGATCGGGTCGGCGCCGGCCTTGCGCGCCTTGAAGTCGTCGAGCATCACCGCCGTCGCGGTCGCCCCGACGCGGGTGACGCCGAGGGCCATGACCTCGAGCAGCGCGTCGAGCGTCCGGACGCCACCAGCCGCCTTGACCTGGGTCGGCAGCGAGGTGTGGGCGCGCATCAGGCGCAGGTCGTCGTGGGTCGCGCCGCTCGGCGCGAAACCAGTGGAGGTCTTGACGAAGTCGGCGCCGGCGGCCTCGGTCAGCCGGCAGGCCCGGATCTTCTCGTCATCGGTCAGGTAGGCGTTCTCGAAGATGACCTTGACGATGGCGCGGGCGGCGTGCGCGACGTCGACCACCGCGCGGATGTCCGCCTCGACGTCCGCGTCGCGCCCGGATTTCAGCGCGCCGATCTGGATGACCATGTCCAGCTCGCGCGCGCCGTCGCCGATGGCGCGGACGGATTCGAAGACCTTGGTCTCCGTGCGGTGGTTGCCGTGCGGGAAGCCGATGGTCGTGCCGACCGCCACGTCGGTCCCATCGAGGATCTTGCGTGCCCGGACGACATCGGCGGGCCGGACGCAGACCGAGGCCACGTCGTAGGCGGCGGCCAGCCGGCAGCCGGCTTCGACGAACGCGTCATCGAGCTCGGGGCGGAGCAGCGAATGGTCGATGGTCTTGGCGACGTCGCGGTAGGTCAGGCTGTCGATGGAAAGGGTCATGGCCTCACTTGATGTATGGGCGGAGGACGTCGCGGGCGAGCAGGAACCCGCGCTTCACGAGTTCGTCGGTCTTCTCGAAGTCCCGGTCCTCGTGTTCGATGATCACGTCGCCGTCGTAGCCGGCGCGCCACAGGGCGGCGAACAGGGGACCCCACTCGACGTCGCCGAGACCCGGCAGGCGGGGGATCTGCCAGCCGATGCCCATCGAGAAGACGCCTCGCTCGTACAGGCCCTCGCGGTCGATGAGCAGGTCCTTGGCCTGGACGTGGAGGATGTGCGGCCCGAACTCGCGGATGAACCGGGGGATGTCGATCATCTGCAGGATCAGGTGCGACGGGTCGAAGTTGAGCCCGATCGTCCCGCCCCACTGCTCGAGGATCCGGCGCCAGATGCGCGGCGTCGTCGCGAGGTTGTGGCCGCCCGGCCACTCGTCGCGGCTGAACAGCATCGGGCAGTTCTCGATGGTGATCTGCCGGCCGTGATCCTGGGCGAAGCTGACGATGTCCGGCCAGACACGCAGGGCTTCCTCCCAGTTCGCCTCCTGGTCCTTCGAGCCGTCGGCGCCCATGAACGTGTTGACGTACGGAACACCCATCGCCTCGGCGGCCGTGATGACCTGCTTGAGATGGCCGATGACCTCGGCGCGGTGGGTCGGATCCGGGTGGAGCGGGTTCGGATAGTAGCCGAGGCCGGAGATCGTCAGGCCCTTGGCCGCGATCTCGTCGACGATCTCGGTGGCCTGGCTCGCCGACAGGTTCGCCACGTCGATGTGGCTCGTCCCGGCGTAGCGACGGGTCGCACCGGAGGTGCGCGGCCAACAGGCGATCTCGATGCTCTCGAAGCCGTTGGCGGCGGTCCAGTCGACCACGTCGGTCAGCGGGGTTTCGGGGAACGGGGCGGTCAGCAAGCCGAGTCTCATCGGATGTGCGCCTCCTGCGTCGCTGTGCCCACGGGGACGGGATCGCGGACGACGTCCACCCAGCGTCCGAGCCGGGCGCTCTCGGCGATGGCGTCGTTGACCAGCATCTCGTCGTGCCCGTCGGCGAAGGTCGGGTAGGTCGGCCGAGGCGACGGGCTCCCGGCGGCGACGTCGGCGTAGACCGCCCGGAAATGGGCCGCGAACGTGTCGCCGAAGCCCTCGACGTGGCCGCCCGGGAGTGCCGCGGCCGCGCGCCCGGCCGGCCCCATCAGGGCCGGGTTCTTGATCAGGATCTCGTTCGGGCGGTCGCGGTGGCCGAACCAGATCTGGTCGGGCTGCTCAGAATCCCAGGCGATCGAGGAGACCGAGCCGTCGATCTCGTACTGGAGCGAGTTCTTCCGCCCGGCGCTGATCTGGCTGATGCTGACCGCGCCGCGGGCGCCGTTCTCGAAACGCAACAGGATGGTCGCGGCGTCCTCGGTGGCGATCTCGCGGGTGACGGTCTCCACGGCAACGTCGGTCGAGAAGGTCTCGACCGGCCCGGTCGGTTCGCGGCGTGCCCCGATGAAGGTGGCGAGATCCGCCATGACGGCGACCACGCGCTGTCCGGTCACGAAGGTCATCAGGTCCAGCCAATGCGAGCCGATGTCGCCGACCGCCCGGAGCGCGCCGCCACGCTCCGGCTGGAGGCGCCAGTTCCAGTCGCTCTCGAGCAGCAGCCAGTCCTGGAAGTAGCGGCCGGTGACGAGCCGCACGTCGCCGATCTCGCGACCCGTGACGACCTCGTGCGCGTGCTGGTTGAGCGGGTAGTAGCGGATGTTGAAGTTGGCCGCGTTGACCAGGCCGGAGGCTGCCGCCGCCTCGACCAGCCGACGGGATTCCGACGCGGACATCGCGAGCGGCTTCTCGCACACGACGTGGCGGCCCGCCGCGAGGATGGCCAGGGTCTGCGGCAGGTGGAGGTCGTTGGGCGAGGTGACGTGGACGACCTCGACCCGTGGGTCGCGCAGCAGGTCGCCGAGGGAGTCGTAGGCACGTGGGACGCCGAGGGCGGCGGCCCGTTCGGCGCCACGTTCGGGGGTGCTGCCGAGGACGCCGATGACCTGCACACCGATGCGCCGCAGCGCCTCGACATGCACGGTCCCGATGAACCCCGTGCCGATGACGGCCGCGCCGACGTCGGCGATCCTCCTCATGCCTGGCTCACCCACTGGCTCGTGCAGGTTGTCTAGACAGTCTAGATAGGTAGCGGGATGGTACGACCGCCGAACGACAGGGTCAACGCCTGGTTGCGGTTCAGACTTCCTCCGCCACTCATCCTACTTTGTCATGTCAAGTGCAAAAGTGCGGCACGACACGTGGAAGGGCGTATCATCCGGCGATGGTCACCCAGGCCGAGGACGGCCTCGCCGAGCACTCCGGCCGGTTCGCGCCGCTGCCCGATGAGGCGCTCGATGCCCTCGTCGACGTGCTCGACGAGATCCGCTTCGGGCGATCACGCTCGCGCTCCGAACTGGTGAGCCGGACGGGTCTCGGGCGGGCCATCGTCGCCCAGCGCGTCGGCGAGCTCATCGAGCGCGGTCTGGTCAGCGAGGGCGACGTCGGGCCGAGCACGGGCGGGCGGCCGCCGCGCCAGCTGACCTTCCGGGCGGACAATGGCTACCTGCTTGTCGCCGATCTGGGCGCCACCAGCATCGACGTCGCCGTCACGACGCTCGACGGCCGGATCCTCGGCCATCACGACGAACCTGCGTTGATCGAGGCCGGGCCGGAGGTCGCGCTCGCCCGTGTCGATGCGCTGTTCGAGTCGCTGGTCCGGACGACGCAGGGTCTGCCCGGGCGGCTGTGGGGCATCGGCATCGGCGTGCCGGGGCCGGTGGAGTTCGAATCCGGCCGGCCGATCTCGCCCCCGATCATGCCCGGCTGGGATGGCTATCCCATCCGTGAGCGGTTCGCCGCACGCTATGGGGCGCCGGTCTGGGTCGACAACGACGTTAACGTCCTGGCGCTGGGCGAGTGGCGGTCGGGCGTCGCGTCGGGCCACGCCAATGTCATCGTGGTCAAGATCGGGACCGGTATCGGTGCCGGCATCATCTCGGACGGCCACATCCACCGCGGCGCGCAGGGCAGTGCCGGCGACGTCGGACACATCCAGGTCACCGACGACCCCGCGGTCGTGTGCCGCTGCGGCAATGTCGGCTGTCTCGAGGCGCTGGCCGGCGGTGCCGCGATCGGCCGGGCGGGCCAGGCGGCCGCCGAGGAGGGCCGCAGTCCGCGACTCCAGACGGCGCTTGATCAGCGCGGCATCGTGACCGCGGAGGACGTGGCGCGGGCCGCCTCGTTCGGCGACCCGGTCGCGGTGGCATTGCTCGGCAACGCGGGCCGTCGGGTCGGCTCGATGCTTGCCGGCATCGTCAACTTCTTCAACCCGTCACTGATCGTCATCGGCGGCGGCGTGGCGAACAGCCCGGATCAGCTTTTGGCGGCCATCCGCGAGACGATCTACCGGCGGTCGCTGCCGCTCGCGACGCGCGACCTGCTCGTCCAGCGCTCGTCGCTCGGCGGGCTGGCCGGGGTCATCGGTGCGGCGGCGATGGTCGGCGACCAGATCTTCGCCCGCGAGTCACTCGCCCGCTGGATCGAGGCCGGGGAGCCCACGGGCGTGACGGAGGTCGCGTCGTGACGGCGGCGACGCGGCGGTTCGGGCAGGTCATCCGCGTGCGGCCGGAGGCGATCGACGAGTACGAGGCGCTGCACGCGACCCCGTGGCCGGCGGTCACCGCCGCGATCCATGCCGCGAACATCCGCGACTATTCGATCTACCGCTACGGAACCTGGCTGTTCGCGTCGTTCGAGTACGTCGGCCACGATTTCGATGCCGATATGGCTGCGATGGCGGCGAACCCCGACGTCCAGGCATGGTGGGCACTGACCGACGCGATGCAGGAACCGCTGCCCGAGCGCGAGCCCGGATCGTGGTGGCTCACGATGCCCGAGATCTTCCGCCAGGATTGATGGCGCATCGCTGACCTGATCGCGTCGGCTGCAGGCCCTCAGTGCTGACGTCGTGGACGGGCGAGGACCGCTGTGGCGAATGACCAGGCCGCGATCCCGAGCGCGAGGACGATGAAGGTCAGCGACACGGCGCCACCGCTGATCTCGTCGGCGCCGGGATGTGCCTGCTCGAAATCGTCGGCGCGGAGGTAGTTCCACGCGCCCAGACCGGCGTACGCGATGGCGGCGCCCATGGAGATGATCGCCCCGGCGAGCGATGCACCCCAGGCGAACACGAAGACCGCGACCGACAACGGGACGACGACGAGCGGGATGAGCACGAAGCCTGCTTCGACCCCGATCCCGGCCGCGCCCGCCATGAACACGAAGCCGAACCCGGCCATGACGAGCCACAGACAGCCAGCCAACCGGCCGACGTCCGAAGCCGGACTGGGCTCTTGCTCGGCGTGATTCATGCTACTCATAAGTAGCACGATATTGCCATCGAACAGCGGCGTCAAGCCGCCAAGGGGTCAGCCGCCGGCGACGATCCGGTCGGTGAAGTCGCCCGAGGCCGGGTCCTTGAGGATGAGCTTGTGCCGGCCGTCCGGCAGGATCTCGCGCTTGATGACGACCTGGCCCTCGTAGTCTTCCGGCACGGATGCGATCCGCGGAGTCTCGCCGCCGCGCCACTCGAGCTCGACCGGCACCCAGGCGTGCGCCGCCGCCGACCGGTATGCCGCGTCCATGATCGCGTTGACGACATAGCCGTCGTAGAACGTCTCCTGCGGCGCCCGGCCCTGCTCCATGGCGTGGAACATGTCGCTGAACATGTCCACGTAGCCGAGTTCCGAGACCTCGTCGCCGACCGGGAACAGCCAGCCCGCCGTCGATTCCGACTTCTCGGCCACGTACCCGCCACCCGCTCCCGGCGCGGAGAACATCTCGAATCCGGTCCGCAGGAAGTGGTTCATCCAGATCGTTCCGTGCGTACCGGCCACCTCGTCTCGCAGGTCCATCCCACCGCGGAAGGTCCAGCTCACCTCGAACTGGCCGATCGCCCCCGACTCGAAGCGGATGAGCGCGACGGCGTTGTCCTCGTCGGCGATGGGGTGGACCAGGGTGTCCGTGTGGCACATGATCTCGACGGGCCGATTTCCCTTGCCGACGAAGTTGCGGATGATCTCGATGCAGTGACAGCCGAGGTCGATGATCGCCCCGCCACCGGTCAGCCGGCCGTCCCAGAACCACGCCGAATGTGGCCCGGGATGCGTCTCGCGTGAGCGCACCCAGGTGACGTCGCCGATCGCCCCGGCCCGCGCCGACGCGACCGCCTTGAGCGTCTTGGGCGTGTAGCACAGGTCCTCGAGATAGCCGCCGAAGACGCCGGCCGCCTCGACGACCTCGAGCATCCGGCGCGCTTCCTCGGCCGTGCGCCCGAGCGGCTTCGTGCAGAGGACCGCCTTGCCCGCGCGGGCCGCGAGCCCGACCGCCTCCTCGTGCAGGAAGTTCGGGAGCGCGACGACCACGACATCCGTGTCGGGGTGGTTGACTGCGACGGCCAGGTCGGTCGTCGTCTCGGGGACATCCCATCGATCCCGGAACGCCTCGCCCCGTGCCGCACTGCGCGAGTAGACGATCCGGACGCGATCCCGGCCACGCTGGCCGTGGAGCGTATTGGTGTAGAAGTCGCCGATCAGCCCGGTCCCGAGCATCGAGATGGCGTGGCCGTCCATGGATCTCCTCCGTCAGTCGTGTCGGGGCAGGTGGCCGAGCGCGAGGTCGCGTCCGGCGACCATGGCCCGGAGCTTTGCGGTCGTCGCCCAGCGGGCCGTCTGGCTGAACCCGCAGTCGGGGACGAGGGTCAGCCGCTCGGGCGGGACGCCGGCGGCGAGGACAGCATCCACCCGCTCGGCGACCTCGTCGGGCGACTCGAGGTGATAGTTCTTGACGTCGATGACGCCGGCCGCGACGTCCCTGCCGGCTGCGGCGATCTCGCCGAGGATCCCGACCTCCGCCATCTCGCGGTTCGCGAACTCGAGCACGAGCTCGTCGACATCGAACCGGAGCATCGCGTCGAGGACGGGCCGGTAGGTCCGGCGGGCGAGCGGCCGACCGAGATAGTTCCCGAAACAGAGGTGCGCCCCGAGCCGGACGGATCCCCGGACCGGCGCGACCGCCGCGTTGAACAGGGCCGCGAAGTCCGACGGGGCGTCCGGGTGGATGGCCGGCGACGGGTCATCGATCTGGATGAAGGCCGCACCCGCCGCGACCAGCCCCTCGAGCTCGGCCCGCAGGATCGGCACGAACGCCTCCGCGGCATCGTTCCGGTGTGGGTAGACCTCGCCGGGGCCGTACGTCAGGCGGCCGGACAACGTGTACGGCCCGGGCAACGTCACCTTGAGCGGCCGAGTCGTCCGCGTCCGGGCGAAGGCGTACTCCGCGACGACCCCGAGCCCGTGCGGCGCGGCGATCGGCTCAAGCACCTCGAACCGGTGCTGCTGGTCGTGGCCGCCCGCGCCGAGGCGCCGGTCCGCGGGGAGCGGCCGAACACCCGTCAAGTGGCGATAGAACTCGGCGGTGAAGAAGCCGGCCCGGCGCATCTCGCCGTCGCTGACGATGTCGATGCCGGCCGTCTCCTGGTCGCGGAGGGCGAGGTCCACCGCGTCATCGAGCATCTCGGCCAGGTCGGCCGGTCCGAACTCACCGCGCTCGGCGGCGTCGATGCCGGCGACGAACCACGACGGCCGGGCATGCGACCCGACGACGCTGGTGAGCAGCTGGGCGGTCATGCGGCCGCCTCCGCGAACGCATAGAGCCGGGCCGGGTTGGCCACGAACAGTCGCTCTCGCGCGGTCGCGTCGTGGCCTGAGGCTCCCAGGGCCAGGGAGAAACCGTCGAGCAGCCAGGTCAGGCCGGGCTGCCCGCCGAAAGCGTGGTAGTAGCCGCGCCGCGCTGCGTCCATGCCCAGCACGACCTGGCCGGCGAGGCCGTCCTCGGTCATCCAGTCGATGAGCTGGAGCGTCCCGTTGGCGTCGTCACCCCAGCGGAACGACTGGTCGTACTCGCCGAACGCCCCGCTGCCCAGCAGCTCACGGTGGTAGCCGCGATCCACGACCTTGTCGATGTGGCTGAGCGCGACGTGCGCCGGGTCGACGCCGCAGTCCATCAGGAGCCGGATCTGTTCCAGCGCGCCGGTGCCTCGTTCGCAATGGGTGAGGATCGGCGCGCCGGTCCGCAGATGGGCGGCCGCCGCGGCCTCGAACACCCGTCGGTCGCGATCGGACGGCCCGCCGGCTGAGCCGGCGATCTTGATCACGCCGGCCCGGATCGAGGTCCTGCGGATGACCGGCCCCGAGTAGTCGAAGGCGTCGATGCCCTCGCCGATGTCGGCGCTGAACAGGTCGGCGAGCATCTCGACCGAGACACGGTGGCTCCAATGGGCGGGTCCGTAGTATCGGTCGTGGTGGAGCCCGGTCGGAGCGACGACGTGCACGCCGGTCCGACGCGACAGGTTGGCGAGCTTCTCCGCGTTCCGCCCCGCGTCGCAGGGCATCGCGTCGACGATCGCCCGGAGGCCCAGCCTGGCCGCTTCGGCCACTTCGCGCGCCATCGCCTCCACGTCACTCAGGTCGAAGTCCGGTTCCATGAGGACGGGCCGCCCGCCGTCGATGATCACGTGCTCGTGGGCGTAGGTCACCCCGAGCTCGGACGGGGCGATATCGCCGAGAACGGTCCGGACGAATGTCATGCGACGGCCTCCGCTGCCTGGTCGAGTTCGAGGATGGCGCCGGCGGCCCGAAGCCGGTCGCGCAGATCGGTGAGCGCGACGTGGCGCGGCTGGATCTCGTCCGCGACCGCCATCGCCGCGGCGGTACCGGCTGCCTGGCCCATCGCCATGCATTGCGCCATGGAGCGCACCGATGCATGCGCGTCGTGGGTCGCCGAGAAGCAACGTCCCGCGACGAGCACGTTGGCGGCATCGCGGACGAGCAGCGTCCGATAGGGGATGCCGACGGCGGCGCCATCGGGCAGGTAGCGCCAGACCGTGTCGGCGCCGATCCGATGGTCCTCGATCGGCGCCCCGCAGAGACCGACCGCGTCGGGGAACGTCCGGCCGGCCAGGACGTCGTCGCGGGTCAGCCGGTAGTCGCCGTGGACCCGCCGCGTCTCGCGGACGCCGATCCCCGTCCCGAACGCGACCAGCGATGCCCGCTCGTAGCCGGGCACGCGGTCGACGAGGAACCGGACGTACTCGAGCGCCTGGCGACGACCGGCCATCTCGGCCTCGGTCAGGAACCACGGGTCGGTGGCGTCGATCATCCGGCCGTCGTCGTCGCGCTGGAACGAGTCGAGCCGGGTCATGACCGTCGCGACCATGCCGTCGACGGGCGTGATGTGGTCGCTGCCCTCGCGGCGCGGGAGGTCGTACAGACCGGACTCGGCGGCCGCGGCCATCAGCGCGTGGAAGTCTGCCCTGGACACCGTCCGGCGCCGGTCCATGTCCACGTTGACCATCCGGAATGTGGTCGTCAGCGTCTGCGCCGGCTCTGTCTCGCCGGCGCGCTCGAACCCGAACCCGGCGAACGCGCACAGGTCGGCGTCGCCGGATGCGTCGATGAAGACCGTTGCCCGGACCCGGGCGAGCCCGGCCCGTGTCGCGACGTCGATCGCGACGACCCGGCCGTCGCGGACATGGGCCGCCTGGAGTGTCGAGTGGAGGAGGACCCGGGCTTCGGCCTCGGTCACCAGGCGCTCCCAGGCGACCTTCAGGTGCTCGGCGAGGTAGGTGATCCCGGTGCCGGCGCCGTAGGTGTTCGGCCGCTCGACGACGGGTCCGAGGTCGCTCAGCGCCGCGACGACGTCGTCACCGATCCCGCCGACGACCTTGCGAGCGCGCGACCCGGGCGTGTAGAAGCCGTAGAACGTATCGAGGACAGCCGTGCTCGTCCCGCCGAGGAACGGCAGCCGGTCGATGAGCAGGACCGAGGCTCCGGCACGTGCCGCCGCGATGGCCGCGCTCGAGCCGGCTGAACCCGCGCCGACCACGCACACGTCGACCTCGGCGATGACCGGCAGGGTCGGGCTCGAGGCCGTGGTCATCGGCGCGGCTCCGCGGTCGTCGAGATGACCGACCAGCCGCCGTCGACCGCGAGCGACTGGCCGGTGACGGCGCGAGACTCGTCGGACAGGAAGTAGATCGCGGCATGGGCGACCTCGTCGGGATCGAGCATCTCGCCGGCCAGTGGCTGCTTGCGCGAGGCGTATTCGAGGATGTGCGGGTCGGACGCAGCCCGGGTGGCCATCGGCGTCCGGGTGAGCGACGGCGCCACGAGGTTGACCCGGATGCGGTCGGCGGCGTAATAGGCGGCCATCGTCGTCATCAGCGCGGTCAGTGCGCCCTTTGCCGCGGCATAGCCATGTGTCGCGAACAGCTCCGGCACCGGTGCGGCGGTCGTCACGCTGCCAAGCAGAACGACCGAGCCGCGTGTGCCCGACGCGTTGGCGGGCTGGTCGCGCATCGCCCGGATGACCCGGGCGCAGGTCAGGACCTGGGTGCGCAGGTTGAGGTCGGCCGTGGCAGCCCAGGCGTCGCCGCTGACCGTGTGGATCGGGCCGTCACCGAACCGCCGGCCACTCCCGCCGGCGACGGAGAAGAGCCCGTCGATCCGCCCGAATCGTTCGACGGCCGCGCCCACGGCGGCATCGACCTCGTCCTCGGCGGTCAGGTCGGCGGCGGCCCAGCCGGTCCGGCCGCCGCGGGCCGCCAGGTCGTCGGCCAGACCGCCGGCGTGCGACGGATCGCGCGACACGACGAACACCGCCGCGCCTTCCGCGACGGCGCGCGCGGCCGTGGCCGCGGCGATCCCGGTGGACCCCGTGACGAGGATGACGCGATCGCGCAGGCGGTCCATCAGCCGCTCCTCAGCCGCCGGCCAGGACGGTTCGGGCCGTCGACGCGTCTGTGACCAGGATCCGGACGACGCCGCTGGCGAGTGCGCCGCGGATCGCACCGAACTTCGCCGGCCCGGCGGCCACGGCAACGACCCGCGGCACGGCCCGCAGCGTCTCGATATCGATGGCGATCGCCCGGGCCGCGAGGTCGGGTGCCACGAACCGGCCATCGCGATCGAACGGATGGACGACGAGGTCGCCGACGGCCCCGGCCGCGACCAATGCCCTGACCTCGTCGGGCGCGAGCACCCCGGATCGGACGAGGGACGACGCCGGGCCGCGGGTCGTGCCGTCGCTGGCCGTGGCCGCAGGCATGGCGCCGATCCCGATGATGGCCAGGCTGATCGAAGCGAACCGGTCGGCCGCCTCGGCGACCTCCGGCGTGGTGCGCAACTCGTCGCGCAGCGCCTGCGAACCGACGAAAGCCGGCGCGAAGATCGCGTGATGGCGGGCGCCCAACCGATCCGCCAGCGACCGCGACAGCTCCCCAGCGTCCCGCCCGCGGTCGAGACGGCTGGAGCTCCCGGCCAGCTGGACGACCTCGATCGACGGGTCGCGCCGGACGCGGATCTCGGCCACGACGCTGGCCAGCGTGGAACCCCAGGCGATCCCGACCACCTCGTCCGCCTCGATGAGCCCGTCGAGGACGGTCCCCGCGAGACGTTCGGTCGTTCCCTCGCCGTCGGCCGCGACCGCGCACAGATCGAGCCCGAACCGCTCCTCCATCGCCGTTGCGAGTGCCCGATCCTGGGCCGGCACGTCGCGATACTCGATCCGGACCGTGCCGTCCGCCAGGGCGCCCTCGAGCAGCCGCGCGACCCGGAAACGGGAGATGCCGAGGTGCGCCGCGATCTCGACCTTGGTCATGCCACGGTCGAAGTACAGCCGCGCGACCTGGGTCGCGAGCGCCGGGGCGGCGGCAGGGGCGGAGGTGGTCATCGGTTCGAGAGTCATCGAGACCGATGCTATGACGTGCACATGTGAGATGCAAGATGCTCATATGAGCGGGTCAGCACGACCGCAGGAGACCGTCGCGGCGCGTGTCACAATCCCGGCGATGCCCCAGCCCGGCGACACCATGCACGCCGTCGTCCTGGTCGGGCACGGCGGCCCGGAGAAGCTCGTCTATCGGCGAGACGTCCCGGTGCCGACGCCCGGCCCGGGCGATGTCCTGATCGCCGTCCGCGCGGCCGGCATCAACAACACGGACATCAACACCCGGATCGGCTGGTACTCGTCGGTGCCGACCCAGGCCGGTGCAGACCCCGCCGCCGACGGCAGCTGGGCCGGCACGCCGATCGCATTCCCGCGCATCCAGGGAGCCGACGTGTGCGGCACGATCGTCGCCGTCGGTGCCGGCGTCCCGGCAGAACGGATCGGCCAGCGGGTCATCGTCCAGGGTTGTCTCCGGTCGCTCCGGCGCGACGGGCGCGACCCGTGGCTCGGCTCGGAGATCGACGGTGGCTTCGCCCAGTTCGTCCGCGCGCCGTCGGCCGACACCTGGCAGGTGCGATCGAACCTGTCCGATGCCCAGCTCGCGGCGGCGCCCTGCTCGTACGCCACGGCCGAGAACCTGCTCCATCGAGCCGGCGTCGGCCCGGCCGACCGTGTCCTCATCACCGGCGCCTCGGGCGGCGTGGGGTCGGCGGCGGTCCTGCTGGCACGGCTGCGCGGTGCGGAGGTCATCGCGGTCGCCGGGTCGGACAAGGCAGCCGCCGTGGCCGCCCTCGGTGCGGCCCGTGTGGTCTCGCGGGAGGCGGATCTCGAAGCCGCGGTCGGACGCGAGCACGTCGACGTCGTCATCGACCTCGTCGGCGGACCGCGCTGGCCGGAGCTTCTGGCAGTCCTCACGCCCCGCGGCCGGTACGTGGTCTCCGGGGCGATCGGCGGCCCGCACGTCGCGCTCGACCTCCGGACGCTCTACCTGAAGGACCTGACGCTGTTCGGCTGCACCTCGCAGGACGATGCCGTCTTCGAACGGCTCGTCGGCTACCTCGAACGTGGCGACCTGGTGCCGATCGTCGCCGCGACGTACCCGCTCGCAGAGATCGCCGCAGCACAGCACGATTTCGAGGCAAAGCGGCATGTCGGCAAGTTGGTGCTCCTGGTCCCGCCGGCGGACTGAGGCGCGAACTGCGGCCGCAGCGTCCGACACCCGTACACCCCGTTGACGACCGCCCGGCGCGGGTCTATGCTCCATGTATCCCGACCGGCAACCCGCGCTGCGGCAGCGATTCCGCGCGCACCATCCGCCCGGTCCCCCCACCACCGCAGGTGACCCTTCCCCAATGCCCGGACCCGGCCCCGACCAGCGCGACCAGCGCCAACGCAACCGCCGACCCCGACGACGCGCCCCCATCAGCGGCGGCCGCGCGCCCGTCACCGAATACGAGGAGCAGCTCGAGCTCGAGGCCGCCCGCGAGCGCAACGACCTTGAGGTCGCCGACCTCCGTGAGATGAGCGTGGCCGAGCTTCGCCAGGTCTCACGTGACCTCGAAGTCGAGGCCGAAAGCGGCGAGCGCAAGGATGTCCTCGTCGATCTCATCCTCCAGCGCCAGACCGAGCGCGCCGGCCACGACTACGCCACGGGCATCCTCGACATCGTCGACGAAGGCTTCGGCTTCATGCGCCGCCACGGCCTGCTGCCCAGCCCGGACGACGTCTACGTCAGCTCGAGCCAGGTCCGCCGGTTCGGCCTGCGCATCGGCGACCGCGTGTCGGGTGCCGTGCGCGCCCCGCGCGAGGCCGAGAAGTACTGGGGCATGCTCCGCGTCGACGCGGTCAACGGCGTCGACACGGAGACGGCGCGTGCACGTCCGGTCTTCGGCGACCTCACGCCTGTCCATCCGGATGTCCTGATCAACCTCGAGACGGACCCCAAGAACCTGAGCCAGCGGCTGATCAACCTGGTCAACCCGATCGGCAAGGGTCAGCGCGCGCTGATCGTCAGCCCGCCGAAGGCCGGCAAGACGATGCTGCTCAAGCAGATCGCCAATGGCGTCAGTGCCAACTACCCGGAGATCCTGCTGATGGTCGCGCTCATCGGTGAGCGACCCGAGGAAGTCACCGACATGCGCCGCTCGGTAAAGGGCGAGGTCATCAGCTCGACCTTCGACGAGCCGACCGAGAACCACACCCACGTCGCCGAGATGGCGCTCGAGATCGCCAAGCGCCAGGTCGAGACCGGGCGTGACGTCGTGATCCTGCTCGACTCCATCACCCGGCTCGCCCGCGCCTACAACCTGGCCCTGCCACCGTCGGGCCGGACCCTGTCGGGCGGCCTCGACCCGATCGCCCTCTATCCGCCGAAGCGCTTCTTCGGCGCCGCCCGGAACATCGAGGAAGGCGGCTCGCTGACGATCATCGGGACCTGCCTCGTCGACACCGGCTCGCGGATGGACGACGTCATCTACGAGGAGTTCAAGGGCACCGGCAACTCCGAGCTCATCCTCGACCGGAAGCTTGCCGAGAAGCGGATCTTCCCGTCGATCGACGTCCAGCGCTCGGGCACCCGCCGAGAGGAGCTGCTCCTCGAGGAGGGCACCCTCAAGATGGTCTGGACGATGCGCCGGATGCTGTCCGCGGTCGGGGCCAACGAGGGCATCGAGATCCTCCTCAACCGGCTGGCCAAGACGCAGTCGAACGCGGAGTTCCTGGGCTCGCTGACCAAGAGCCTCGACGCCTAGGTCCCAGACGGCCCACCCGGGCCTGCAACACAATCGCGGAAACGTCGTCTCTCGGTGCGTACCTGACGCAGCGCGAGGATGATCGTTGGACCTGTCGAGGTTCGCCGCCCTGGAATCGCAGCCGATCGAGTCGATCCCGGCCGCCACGACCAGCCGTGCCGGCGTGCGACCGAATCAGGCCGAGGCGGCGGCGCTCTACGAGGCATGGTCGGCTCGGGTCCGTGCCTACGTCGCCTTCCGCGTTCGGGAGAGGGCGGACGTCGAGGACATCGTCAGCGACGTGTTCCGCCGGGTCGTCAGCGGCCCGCTGCCGGAAGAGCCGAACGCCCGCCCAGCCTGGATCTTCCGCGTCTCCCACAACGCCGTCGTCGACCACTACCGGCGGCGACGTTTCGGGCTGCTGCCGGCCGACGTCGTCGATCGACCCGACGATGCGCCGAGCCTGCCCGACCGGGTCATCCACGACGAGCGGGTGCGCGCGACCGATGAGGCGCTCCGGCGTCTGCCGGGCCGCCAGCGGGCGGCGATCTATCTCCGGTTCTACGAGGATCTGCCGTACGAGACGGTCGGTGCCGCGATGGGCGTCCCGGCCGCCACGGCGCGCTCGCTGGTCTTCCGCGGCCTGAAGCAGCTCGCCGTCGCGCTCGGCGGGGAGGCGGAGCGATGACGGATCAGGCCGATCTCGATCTGCTGGATCTGGCTGAGGCCGTCGCCCGGGGCGACCGACGTGACGTGGATGCTGAGAGGCGCTCGCCGACATCGGCCGCCGACGTGCGCGAGCTGGCGTCGGCGATCCGGGCGGTTCGGGCGCATGCGATGGCGACGCAGGCCCTTCAGGCTCCCGAGCCGGCGATAGCTGGCGTCGGCGAGGTTCGCCTCGAGACGGCCGTCGGCGGCGGCCGCATCATCCGCCGCCGTCCGAGCGTCGCCCACAGTGTCGGCCGGACGGGACGGCCGACGGCACTGCTCGTGGCAGCCGCGTTCCTCGTGGGGGCTGCCGTCATCGGGCTTGCCGTCGGGGGCGGCTTCCCGGCTCCGCCGCGTCCGACGCCGTTGCCCGCGGTCGTGGTCGCGACCCCCAGCTCGATCGTCGTCACGGCGGCCCCTACGGTCGACGCCGAGGCCTCTGCGAGCGCGGTGCCCGACTCGCCGATCACGGTCGGACCCGTCCTGTTCCGCGACGTGAAGGTCCAGGGGATCCACTTCACACCGACCGGGGTCGGCTGGGCGAAGGGCGTCAGGACGATCTACCGCTCGACCGATAGCGGCGTGACGTGGACGGACGTCCACGCGCCGTTTCCGACCGCGTTCCGCGCCGCCAGGTTCATCGATGCGGACACGGCGTACATCGCTTCGGGCTCCGACCCACGATCGAGCCGTCGGGCAAGGTCGCGGTCACGCACGACGGTGGAGCCACCTGGCTGACCACGACCGTCGACGCTGGGGCGGTCGCCGACGAGAGCCCGGTCGTGTCGATCACGACCCCGGACTCAGGGACGGTCACGTTCGTCGATCGAGATGGCCGTGCCCTGCACGTGTTCCGGACGGAGGACGGCGGCCGGACATGGGACGGGCCTCGTCTCAACTCGGTCCCGGACGGGATGGACGGCATCACCGGTGGGTTCGGTCCGGACACAGGGGTCGTCTGGAGCTCGAACGGCCAGGCCGACGGTCAACCGTTCGATGACCGTCTTGCCTTCTCGATCGATGGCTGGGCGACCTTCCGGGAGACACGATTCCCGATCGATTCGCACGCCCCCGCCGGCGTGCTCAAGAATGTCGTCGCGGTTCGGGCAGATGCATCGGGCCATATGCTCCTCGCCATCGACGTCGACGGTGGGTCGCGCGCGATCTACTCCTCCACAGACTTCGGACAGTCCTGGTCCTTCCTGAAGGACGCGGCGAACCACGAGGTCGACTTCCTGTCGATGACGGACTGGGTCCTGACGTCGGAAGACCCGACCGGGACGTGGTGGACGACGGACGGCGGATGCGAGCTGGCGGGCCGTCATCGGTGGATCGCGCGTGCACTTCGACGCCATCGGCATCGCCATCGCGCGACCGAGACATGTGGGCGGTCCACGACTGCGACCGCGCCGCCGGTCCGTTCTATCCCGGGCCGGACCCGTACTGCGACGGACGTGGGGCCAAGGAGGTCCTCCTCGTGACCCACGATGGCGGACGAACCTGGAAGGGAGTCGACGAATGACACGGTCGCGATGGAATGCTCGTTGCGCTGCAGGGGTGAGGCGCTCGTGGCACTGGTCGTTGCCGGATGCGGCGCGACGACGACCGGATCGAGTCCGGCAGCGACCGCCCAGGCGCCGACGCCGGCATCGGTCGCGAGCGCGCCGGCCGCGAACGCCACTCCGCCACGGGCGACGGCGCCGCCTCCCCTTCGCCGGTCCCACTGCAGGGCCGGATCCTCTTCGCGCGTCGCGATTCGGCTGGCGACTTCCAGGTCTTCGTGATCAACGCGGACGGGACCGGCGAGCGCCGTCTGGTCGACTGGCACCCACGAGATCCCGCGCTGGTCGCCCGATGCCAGCCATGTCTCGATGACGGTCGAAGTCAAGGGGCTCATCACGACGGCCCTCGTCGCCATCGACGGCAGCGGGTCTTCGCGTCCTGCCGACGCCGGCTCCTGGCCTGTCGCTCGGCTGTAGCGCCTGGTCGCCGGACGGGACGCGTCTCGCCTGCGAGGGCTGGGACGACAAGGACCCGACGCGGAACGGTGTCTACACCATCCGCAGCTCCGATGGCGGCGACCTCGTCCGGATTTCACCATAGTCCGGGCGGAGCGCACGACCTGCCCGGCTCGTACTCGCCTGACGGCACGCAGATCTCGGTCGCCCGATCGACCGAGGCGGACCACGGCGCCCTCTTCCTGCTCGCCGCGACCGGCGGCGAGATGCGACCCATCGACGGCGGCGACACATTCTCGAGCGCGTTCGCGCCGGACGGGCTGAGCATCCTCGTCGACGGGGCGCCGCCGAGCCTGTCGCGGGTCACCGTCGCCAGCGGGGCCATCGACGTGATCACGCCGGCTGTCGGGAACCCCGCCTGCGGCGACCTTCGGCGCCCGATGGTCGCCGGACGGAGCGACGGATCGCCTTGTCGATGGCGCCCGGCAGCTCGCCGACAGCGTCGATCTACACCATGGCATCCGACGGCAGCGACGTCCGGCGATTGACGAGCGTCGTCGGCCAGGAGGAATTCGCCGACTGGGCACGCTAGATAGCAGACTGGTTTGCCCGTCCTGTTACGTCCGTGTTACGGTTCACGCAGAAGTCGTAAGCCCGTCGGAGACGGGACTCGGCCGCGAAGAGAGACCCCAGCTCGAACCCGCGACCCGGACGGTCGATCACCCAGCCAGCCCGCGCGACCCCCAGCGCCCCACGACCGTCCAACGCCAGGGAGACCGTATTGCTGAATGCATCGGTTGGCGTCCAGCGCGTCATCGGACGTCTGCGCCGACCACAGGAACATCGCGGCCCCAGCACGAGAAGCCTCCGGATCGGGAGTCTCGCCGCCGCACACCAAGTGCAGCGCGGGATCCATTCGGTCGTCGTGGCCTCTCGGCTGATGCCCGTCCGCGAGCCGTCGCTCGTCGTCGAGCGCTCCGTCGGTGAACCACGTCGACCCGTCCTCTGGCGACTCGGGCACGACCGAGCCGTCGCGGTGGCCGTCGCCGGCATCCTTGTCGGCGCGTCGCTGGTCAGCATCTCAGGCGGTCGGACTGCGGCAGCCACGGGCGGGACCGATGGCGCCGGATCCGCCCCGCGCATCGCCGTCGGGGGCGGCACCGATGGTGGCAGCGGTGGGACCGACGGGACCGACCCGGGCTCGGACCAGAGCCTCGTCGGCGCCGTCGAATTCGGGTCGCCCGATCCGACCCTGAACCCGGACGACAGCTTCTCCGCGGTGGACTTCGGCAACGGGGCCAGCCAGGCCCAGCCGAACGACGTCGAGGGGCCGTTCATCGATGACGGCACGCTGGTCAAACCGGTCGCCGTCGACACGACCGTCCCGGATGGGAGCGCGTTGGTCCGGACGTATACGGTCGCGTCCGGTGACACGCTGGCCGGGATCGCCTCGAAGTTCGGCGTCTCGATGATGTCCGTGTGGTGGGCCAACGACCTGAAGACGAAGGACGTCAAGGCCGGCCGGACCCTCAGGATCCCGCCTGTGACCGGGCTCATCGTCACTGTCGCCTCGACCGACACCCTCGACGGGCTGGCCGCGAAGTACGACGTCAACACCACCGACATCCTCGCGACCAACGGGCTCGACGACCCGAATATCGTCGTCGGCCAGGTCCTCGTGATCCCTGGTGCCAAGGGCAAGGCCATCCCGAAGCCGACCTCCCGACCGCCATCGACGACGCATCAGGCGAGCGGCAGTGGCAGCGGCACGAACATTCGCCCACCGTCGAGCTACACCGGCGGCAAGTTCCTGTGGCCGGTCGTCGGTGGCGGCAACTACGTCAGCCAGTACTACCACTACGGCCACTATGCGATCGACATCGCGGCCGACTACGGCTCGACGGTCCGGGCCGCGGCGGACGGCATCGTGACCTACTCCGGCTGGAAGAGCAACGGCGGCGGCTACCAGGTCTGGATCGCCCATGGGTCCGGCCTGTACACGACGTACAACCACATGTCGGCGATCACGGTCGCCCTCGGCGAACACGTCAGTCGGGGCGAACAGGTCGGACGGATCGGCCAGTCCGGCAACGCGACTGGTCCGCATCTCCACTTCGAAGTCTGGCGCGGCCCAGTCTGGGACGGCGGACGGCGGGTGAATCCACTGGGCTACTTCTAGACCACGTCTGTAGGGTCGGCGCGGCGCCGGGCGGCGCATCCGTGCGTTGCGCCTTGCGCTCCTCGCTCACGCACCTGCGGGTGCGCTCGCTCTGGTGCTCGGGCGCGCCTTCGCCTGCGCCGCCGGGCGCCGCGATTCTCGGTTCCCTGGGGTGCGTCGTGGCGGATCGACCGCGCGGCGGCCGGGATTCTAGGGCGCGCGTGCGAGAATGGCGGGGATGTTCCTCGACCGCGTGAAGATCTGGGTCCGCGCCGGTGATGGTGGCGACGGGGCCGCGACCTTCCGGCAGGAGGCGCACGTCCCGCGTGGCGGACCGGATGGCGGCGACGGCGGTCGCGGTGGGTCCGTGTTCCTGCGGGTCGATGCCGGCCAGACGACCCTGCGCGACTTCAACCACCGGCATCACTTCCGCGCCACCCCTGGCGGCCGGGGGACACGCGCTCGGCGGCATGGCCGGGCCGGCGACGACCTGACCCTCGACGTCCCGCCCGGGACCGCCGTCTACATCGACGAGACCGGGGAGCTGCTGGCTGACCTCGTCGCCGTCGGCCAGTCGGCGATGGTCGCGCGGGGCGGACGAGGCGGGCTCGGCAATACCCACTTCAAGACGTCCACCCACCAGGCACCGAAGCACGCTCAGAAGGGCGAGCCCGGGGCCGAGTCATGGATCCGCCTCGAGCTGCGGCTCATCGCCGACATCGGTCTCGTCGGGCTGCCCAACGCCGGCAAGTCGACCATCCTGGCGGCCGTCACCGCGGCCACGCCCAAGATCGCCGACTACCCGTTCACGACCCTGGAACCGAATCTCGGCGTGATGGACCTCGGCGAGGGCGACGAGCGTCGGCCGACCATCGCCGACGTCCCGGGGCTCATCGAGGGCGCCAGCGCCGGGGCGGGTCTTGGCCACGCATTCCTGCGCCATGTCGAGCGGACACGGATCCTCGTCCATGTCGTGGACGGCTCGTCGCGCGATCCCGAGTGGGACTACGACGTCATCCGCGAGGAGCTGCGGGCGCACGATCCGGCGCTGCTCGAGAAGCCCATGCTGGTCGCCTTCAACAAGATCGACCTGCCGGCGGCCGCCGAGGCCTGGCCGGCGTTCCGTCGCGCCCGCCTGGACGAGGGGACCGACGCACTGGCCATCTCCGCCGCGGCGGGCGACGGTCTCGCGGCATTCCGCGAGAGCATCGCCGAGATCCTGCCCGACGCCGGCGAGCTGGCCGAACCGCCCGAGCCGGCCGGCGTCGTCGTCCACCGCATCGACTCGATGGGCGACGGCTTCAGCGTCGAGCTCGACGGCGACGGGGCGTTCCGCGTCCGCGGCGCACGGATCGAGCGGATCGCGGCCCAGACCAACTTCGACGTCGAGGAATCGGCCGAGCGCTTCCAACGGGCGCTCGCCCGCTTCGGCATCGATACGGAGCTGCGCCGGGCGGGCGTGGCGGCCGGGGACACGGTCCGGATCGGTGGTACGGAGCTGGAGTGGGAGGCGCAACCCTGGGAGCGCACGTGACCGGCCCGCTCGGTGTCTTCGGCGGGACGTTCGATCCCATCCACATCGCGCATCTCGCGGTCGCCCAGGAGGCGGCCGAGGCGATCGGCCTGGAGCGCGTCGCCTTCGTGCCGGCCGGCGTGCCGCCCCACAAGCCCGGCAGGGCGATCACCCCGGCGGTGCATCGCCTGGCGATGGTCGAGCTCGCCATCGCGGGCAACGAGCGGTTCGTCGTCGATCGGGTCGAGCTCGACCGGCCGGGGCCGTCGTACACGGTCGATACCCTGGCGGCGTTGCACGCGGCGGCCCCCCCGGACGCCCCGGCTGATCTCGTCCTCATCGTCTCCGCCGAGGCCTTCCTGGGCCTGATGACCTGGCGCGAACCGCGCCGGATCCTCGAGCTGGCGCGGATCGTCGTCGCGCCGCGCGACGGCTACCCGGACGCCGGGCCGGACTTCCTGGCGACACACCTGCCCGATCTGGCCGATCGCGCGACCTTCCTCGATTCGCCCCGGCTTCGCCTGTCGGCGAGCGAGCTCCGCGCCAGGGCGGCGGCCGGACGGTCGCTGCGCTATCTCATCCCGGATGCAGTCGCGGCCTACATCGGCGACCATGCGCTGTACACCGACCACATGAGGACGCCCACATCGTGACCGAACCCGCCACCCCCGCCTCGTCCGCCGAGATCGCGAGCACACCCAGCGCCGACGGCCTGCCCCACCGCGCCAAGGCCGCGCCCGCCACGGAACGACCGCCGCTCGAGCTCGCCCGGCGGATCGTCGAACTGGCCGAGGACAAGAAGGCCGCCGACATCGTGCTGCTCGACCTCGTCGGCCTGACGACGATGGCCGACTACTTCGTGATCTGCTCCGGTGGGTCGGAGCGCCAGCTCGAGGCGATCGCGTCCGGCATCATCGGCGGCCTCCGCGACGAACGGACGAAGGCCATCGGCCGCGAAGGCACGGCCGCCTCGCATTGGGTCCTGGTCGACTTCGGGTCGGTCATCGTCCACATCTTCACGCCCCCGGAGCGCGAGTACTACGGCCTCGAGAAGCACTGGTCCGAGGCACGGACGATCCTCTCGGTCCAGTAGCGCGGCGCGGGTACGGGGTTAGGGGTACTAGCGGGTCATGCCGAGCTGAGCGGCACGCCTCCTACAGTCGGCGCATGTCCGTCGTTCGAGATCGTTGTCCCGCTTGTGCCCGCCGGCTCATCACGACCCGGTTCGACACGACCTTCCGCCTGCCCGACCGCAGCGAGCGGTTGTGCTTCGGCATCCCGGGCGGGCTGTGCGAGGACTGCTCGCAGCTGTACATCGACCCCGACCTGATCGAGCTGCTCGACCTCGGTGAGGGCCGCTGCGTCTTCGCCATCGAGAGCGACCTCGTCGTCCAGGAGCAGGCCTGGTCGTCCGCCGACTGACGGTCAGGCGCTCTTCCGCCGGTCGCCGCCGGCGTGATCGATCACCCACAGGCTGAAGGCCAGCCGTCGCTGCGCCTCGATCCGATCCAGGCCGGGCACACCCTTGACCATGGCATCGAGCTCGGCCAGCCCATCGAGGGCGACGATGAGCTCGGCCGTCGTCCAGCGCTTCGCCTGGTCGCGCAGCTTCTCCATCCGGAATTCGCTGTTCACGCCCATCGCCTTGCCGACGGCCGGCAGCCGTTCACCGTTGGCGAGCCGGTCACCGGTCTCGATGAGCTCGCGGATCCGCCGATGGAGCACCGCCAGGAGGACCGGTTCGGGGGTCGCCTCGAGCAGCCGCTCGAGCCAGCCCAGTGCCGCGTCGGTCTTCCGCTCGCCGACGGCATCGGTGAACGCCCAGACGGAGGACGGCACCGCCTCGGCGACGAGTGCCCGGACATCGTCCGACTCGATCGGCGCAGATCCCCGATACAGGGCGAGCTTGTCGAGCTCCATCGAGGCGATCCGGGTCTGGTATGCGCGGTCGGCGTCGGCCTCGCGGACGAACCCGCCGACCCGTTCCGCAAGCGCCTTGGCGGCGCCCGGCCCGAGGACGAGACCGCGGTCGCGCGCCTCGGCCTCGATCCAGCCCGTCAGCGCGCCTTCCCGCGGTGACTTGAACCCGCGGACCGTGCCGCCCGCAGCGGCGATCGCGTCGGCGAGCCGCTTGGGTGCGGGTGCCTTCGCCCCGGAATCGCTGGCGTCCAGGATCGCCAGGCCGTTGCCCGGCGCGACGAGTCCGATCGCCGCAAGGAAGGCATCACGGTCCTCGCCCTTGACCACCAGTGCGCCGGGGTTCATCACGATGGCGAGGGTGCCGCCGCCGAACATGACCGGTGTCGCGACCCGCCCGTGGAGCTCGCCGATGAGCGATGTCGCGGCGTTCCGGTTGCCGCGCAGCAGCCAGCGCTCCATCGGCGCGCCGCTCTCGGTCGCCAGCGCCGCCTCGAAGCGGTCGATCGCGCGCGCCGCGGACAGCTCGTCATCGCCCCAGAAGAACGCGAGAGGGACCGTCATCGAACCGATGGTACCCGACCCGTTCAGGGCGACCGCGCCGCGGGCCTGATGGCACGTCGCGAGGCGATCCTCCGACCGTTGCCGTGACCCGGGCGTGCGGCCGGTGCTCCCGGCGCGTGGCCGGATCTCCGGTCCATCGTGAAGGCCACCTCCCTGAGTCGGGCGGGTGGGCTGGCGTCATCGCCCGGAGGCCGACCGGCTCGTGTGAGACGGATCGGCGCGGCCATGACCGGCGTCCACACCGGCCGGACGACGGCCGGAACGAGTGCCGTGACGGGGACGGCGCACAGGAACGCCGGGGCGCGCGGTGACGCGCTCGACCTCGCCGACGCGAGCGTCGCCGACGTGCGTGCGACACCGGTCGTTGACGCTGTCGGTGTCGCGCCTTCCGTCCTGACCGTCATCCGGTCCGTCTCGAACCTGACGACGACGGTCCCGTCGCGATCGGTGCGCAGGACGCGGGCGCCCGACGCAGCGAGGCGGTCGAGCGTGGCCTTCGCCGGGTGTCCATACGGATTGCCCGCGCCGGCCGACGCGACCGCGACCGAGGGCCGGGTCGCGTCGACGAATGCCTGCGTCGTCGCGGTCCTGCTGCCGTGGTGGGCGACCTTGAGCAGGTCAACGTGCGGGAGCCCGTCGGCGAGCAGCGACGGATCGATACCTTCCTCGACGTCGCCCATGAGCAGGACCCGACGCTGCCCGATCTGGCCGAGGAAGACCACCGACACGTTGTTGATGCCGGTCCCGCCGTCGGGCGGCGTCAGCGGGACCTGGCCGCGGATCGGCCACAGTGCGCGCAAGTCGATATCGTCCACGGTCAGGCGATCGCCGGCGGCAAGGCCCAGGCGGACCGGCGCTCCCGGTCGGGCCAGGTCGCGCAGCCACGCGGCGTAGCCGGGTCCGGGTCCGCGCATCCCGGGCTCGAACACACGCGCCACTCGGTATCGCTCGAGCAACAGCGCCAGGCCCGCGACGTGGTCCTCGTGCGGGTGGCTCAGGACGACGGCATCGATCCGACGGTCCCACGGCGGGATCCGCCGGTCGAGCTCGACGAGGAGCCGGTCGGGGTCCGGTCCGCCATCGATGAGCAGTCGCCCGCCCCTCGATCCCTCGACGAGGATGGCGTCACCTTGCCCGACGTCGAGGATGGAGATGGTCGGGACGCCCGGCGGTCGCGCCGCGACGACCGCACCGGTCACGACCACGCTGGTGAGCAAGGCCGCGACGGTGGCGCGACGGGCGGCCGAGCGTGCGTGAGCGGGTCGGGTTGCCCCGGTGGCAGGCGTCGGCGGGCTGGCAGCTCGGCCGGTGATCCTCGGTCGTCGAGACCACCAGGTCACCCCGACGATGCCCGCGCTCGTCGCGAGCGCCGCGAGCAGGTCGAACGGCGGGCCAAGCGTCACGCTCGCGAACGGCAGGCCGGCCGCGGTCTCGACGACCGTGACCAGGATCCGGAGGATCACCCAACCGGGCGCCGCGACCACGGCCCCGAACACCGGCGGACCACCGGCCGCCACCAGCGCTCCGCCGGCCATCGCGACGAGCCCGACCGCCATCGCCGGCGCGACGAGCGGCACGACGACGAGATTCACGAGCGGGGACAGGATCGCGAGGCGCCCGAATGACACCAGGACGATGGGCAAGGTCGCGGCCTGGGCGGCCAGCGACACACCGAGGCTCTCGGCCAGCCAGCGGGGCATGCGGCCACCGCCCTGTCGCCCGATCCAGTCGGTGAGAGGTGTCGCCCAGGCGATGAGCCCGGCGGTCGCCAGCGACGACAGCTGGAAACCGGGGTCGCCGATGAGCGCCGGATCCACGATGAGCAGCAGGGCCGCCGCCCAGCCGAGCGCGGCGGCCGCCCGTCCGGCTCGTCCGGTCTCGCGAGCGAGCAGTGCCACCCCGGCCATGAGCGCGGCTCGGACCACGGATGCCGACGCCCCGGCGAAGGCCACGTACGCGACGATCGCCACGACGGTCACCACAGAGCGGCGCCGGCGCCCGAGGCGACCGGTCAGCGCGGCGATCGCAGCGGCGACGATCGCGATGTTCCAACCCGAGATGGCCACGACATGGCTGACGCCGGCAGTCGTGAAGGCCGCGGCGAGATCCCGGTCGACCCGGTCACGCAGCCCGATGAGGATCCCCGCGGCGAGACCCGCCTCGGGCTCCGGAAGGACGTGGGTCAGGGCATCGCCTGCACCACGGCGCAGAGCCTCGAGACGTCGGCCCGGGTCGTCGGATGTCGGCTCGACGGTCAGCGTTCGCGAGGTCAAGGTGCCGACGGCGCCGATCCGCTCGAGATAGCGGCCGTACGCTGAGTCGGGGCGTGGTCGGATGCCTCCCTCGACGACGACCCGGTCGCCAGGGACGACCTCGGGGTAGCGGGGGAGTGTCGCCGCCACCCGGACAGGGGGATCAGCCCCCGGTGGGCTCACGAGTGTCGCGACCTGCTGGCCGTCGCGTGGCGATCCGGTCGTCTCGACGACGAGCGCCCACGGTCCGTCGCCATCAGGCGGCCGATCGAGGACGGCGGATCCAGGCGGGCTGAGGGTCAGCCGGATCGCGATCAGGGCCGCACCGACGGCGACCGGGATGAGCACTCCCGCGCGGAGCGTCGGGCGGGCCTCGTGGACGAGGAGGATCGCTGCAAGGCCGAGCGAGATGGCTGCGCCGAGATGGCCCGGCGCGACCTGTCCGGCTGCGATGGCCGCCGCGATCGCCCCGATCGCCAGGCGACTGCTCCGACCCATCTAGTGGACCGTCACGAGTTCCTTGAGGTTGGCGAACGTCTTCTCGCCGACGAGCTTGCGCGACCGCAGGTCATCGACGGTCGCGAACGGCTGTTCGTCGCGCGATGCCAGGATCTTGGCCGCCGTCGCCGGTCCGATGCCGGGCAGCGTGTCAAGTTCCTCGGCGGTGGCCCGGTTCAGGTCGAGCGCTGTCGGCGGTCCGCTCGAACCGCGTGGCGCGCTGCCGCCCCGTGTCGTCGCCGGACCCGCTTCGACCGGATCGTCGCGCGACGGGACCCGGATCTGGTCGCCGTCGCGCAACGGCGCCGCGAGGTTGAGGTCGCGGGCCGCCCGCTCGGTATCGACGCGTGGCCCGTAGCCACCGGCTGCCGCGACGAGGTCGCCGACCCGGGCGTTCCTCGGCAGTCGGAAGACGCCGGGGTTGTCGACCGCCCCGACGATCTCGACCACGAGGATCGAGGCGGAGCCAGGACCACCCGGTGCGTCCGTCCGCGTCACGACATCCGCCGAGGCGCCGGGCAGCGGCGACCCACCATCGATGGCCACAGATCCCGACGTGCTCGAGCCTGCCGCGAGCACGAAGGCCCCGACCGCCAGCGCGATCGCAACGACCCCGACGACCAGCGTCGACTCGCGCACGGGCCGTTTCGACGGCGCTCGATCGCCGTCCGGCTTCGTGCCGCCGGGCGTCGTTTCGACCGGATCCTCGAGGACGCGCCACGGCGCGGCATTCGGATCCACGCATCGACCTCCCCGGCGGGATGGTCGGCGATCGACGTCGGGCGACGGACGTCTCGCCACGTTGGGGGCACTTCCGACGCGGCGAGACGTCGTCAGGACTCTAGCGAGGACTGCTTAGCTGCGACTTATCTCGACCGGTGATGACGCGGTTCCGGCGGGTCGCGGGCCTCGTGGAGTTGTGGTGCACCGACGCACCCTCAGATCCGATCTTCGGCCGATCGTGCGGGTCCGTGGGATATGCTCGGAATCGACGCTGCACGAAGCTGTCGTCTAGGCACCGGGCATTCAAGCTTTCCGGGCCTTGAGCGCGTGCCACAGCCTCCGTGCGAAGGGTCCCTCGATCGTGGAAGCAGGTCCGACAACTCCAGATTCAGGTGAACCGCCGAGTCCATTCTGCGATCGCTGCGGACGGCGGAGCGATCTGGCCACCATCGGTTCGGTCGGGCTCGCCTTCTGCTCTCAATGCACTCGATACGCCTGCCGCTCGTGTTGGGAGGAATCCGGCGGCGATTGCCCGGGATGCGGCTACCGATATGTCCTCGCCGCGGGCGTCGTTGGGCCAGCCGTGGTCGCGGCCGGTCATCCGCCGCCGCCGGTCGTCGTGCCGTTCCGACGCAGGCGTCGGCTCCGAGGCTCGATCGTGGCCGCCATCCTGGTCCTGGCTGGGTCGCTCCTGGCCGGATCCGTCCTGGCAGTGACTCTTCGCGTCAGCGTCCTGCCGTCTGGCGCCGTCGACAGCGCGACTGATCCACCGCCCGGCTCGACGATCGATTCTTCGCTGCCACCGTCCTCGACGGCATCGGGCGACGTGGCCGTCACCGACGGCGAGTCGATCGGACCAGACGCATCGTCCGCCGAGCCATCCGCTTCGAGTGGCGTCACGGAGCAATCGGCGTCGACTGGCCCGGCGCCGCGGGCCCAGATCGCGACGCCGAAGCCCACGCCGCCGCCGGCCGGCGGACCAACGTCGGCAACGCCCACACCGACGCCGACGCCGACGCCGACCCCGACACCGACCCCGACGCCGACGCCGACGCCGACGCCGACCCCCACACCCACTCCGACCCCGACGCCGACGCCGACGCCGACGCCGACGCCGACCCCGACCCCGACTCCGACGCCATCACCCACTCCCACTCCCACTCCCTCACCGAGCTGCGAGACGGTGCCGAACATGGTGGGAGGGACCGTGCAGCAGGCTCGTAGCGCCTGGAGCGCCGCCGGGTTCACGGGGCACTTCAGCCCATCGCAAGGTTCGAGCACCAGGAGGGTTCTCACGCAGAACCGAACACCCGGCGCCTGCTTGCCGGCCTCGACGACCGTCACCGTCACATTCAGTGGCGGCGGTGGCTAGGGCGGATCAGCCCTCCGGATCAAGCTTCAGCGATGCCGAGTTGATGCAGTAGCGGAGCCCGGTCGGGCGCGGCCCGTCCTCGAAGACGTGGCCGAGGTGACCGCCACACGACGCGCAATTGGCCTCGGTCCGCCGCATGAACATCGACCGATCGGTCTCGGTCGCGACGGCAGTCGCGTCGGCGGGGGCGAAGAAGCTCGGCCAGCCCGTCCCCGAGTCGAACTTCGTTTCGGAGCGGAACAGCTCCGCGTCGCAACCGGCGCAGCGGTACACGCCGGGCCGGTGCTCGTCCCAGAGAGCGCCGGTGAATGCGCGCTCGGTGCCCTTCTGCCGGAGGACGCGGTACTGCTCGGGCGTCAGCGTGGCACGCCATTCGGCGTCGGTCCGCTCGGCCGCCGATGGAGAGATGGAGACGGACGGGGTGGGGGTGGGATCGGTATCACTCATGCGTGCCACCATACGCCGGCCTCATCACGGCTCGATGACGGCCGCCTGCCTCGCGTGCGACGATCGGCCGGATGATCCCGTTCGTCCCCGATGACTTCGACCCGCCGCTCGCGCTCGACGAGGAGGCATTCCGCCTGCGTCCACTCGGTGCCGAGCACAACGACGCCGACTACGCCGCCTGGATCGCGAGCGTCGACCATATCCTCGCGACGCCTGGCTTCGAGACTGCCTCGTGGCCCCACCCGATGACGCTCGAGGAGAACCGGCGCGACCTGATTGCGCACGCCGACGACTTCGCGGCTCGGACGGGCTTCACCTACACGGTCCTCGATGCCGAGACCGGCACGGTCATCGGTTGCGTCTACATCTACCCGAGCGATCGACCCGGGATGGACGCCCGGGTCCGCTCGTGGGTCCGAGCCGCCGACGCCGATCTCGACGCGGTCCTGTCTCGGGCCGTCCGCGAGTGGCTGGCCACGACCTGGCCGTTCGAGCACGTCGACTACGCCGAGCGGCCCGGCGCCTGAGCGCGGCCGACTAGCGGGCGAGTCGCTCCCAGGGGACCCAGCGGGCCCCATCCCAGAAGCGGTGCCAGGTGAGGCCGTCCGTGCCGCGCGCCCAGACATCGATGCGATCCGCGCCCCACGACGAGGCGGCCGGCGCGGACGTCGGATCCAGTTCGCCGCCGAGCGATTCCCAGGGATGCCACGACGTGCCGTCCCAGTATCGGTTCCACAGCTCCCCGTCTCCGAACACGGCAAAGACCTGGAGCCGGTCCGGGCTCCAGGCCGTTGCGCCGGCCGGCGACGCGAGCGTCCCGCCGAGTGATTCCGGGTCGTCCCACGAACCGTCGCGCCAGACCCGGTGGGTCAGCGCACGGTCCGCGTCCGTCCAGAAGAGGTCGATGCGATCGGGCCCCCAGGAGACAGCAGTCGTTCCGTCCATCACGTCTTTCGTCGAAACCTCCTTGCGGGAGGCTACTCCGTCGGCGCCAGCGAGCGTCCGAGATCGTCGGCGACGCATTCGTCGAGGCGACGGACGAGCGACGCGGTGGCTCGACTCGTCACGGCGACGCCGCGAGCGACCGAACGCCGGACGTGCCTTGAGTGCGGTTCGGGCATGGGCGAGGAGGCGGCCAGGGCACGTCGCTCCTCGTCGAGGATGGCGAGGTGCCTCAGCCGTCGTTCACGGTCTCGGCTGACTTCGGTGGCGTAGATGATCCAGGGATGCATGGGCAGGACTCCGAACATGGTTTCGATCGATCAGCGGCGGTGGTCATCGGGCAGCTGATCGCGCGAATCGACACCCCACGCGTTGGCGGCGGCGTCGAACGCGGCAAGCAAGATGATCAGCAGAGCGATGATGACGAGGACGCCCATGGCGACTGCTCCCTTCCGGTGTCGTAACCTGTTTCGTAGGTCTTATCGGTTACTGACGTAATGTACCGTCTTGCGCGTAACCTGTCAACAGGTATATTGTGGTTATCGAGATGGATACACACACCTTCACCCCGGTCGGCCAGGGTCATGCCCACGACGTCGACCTCGAAGACACATTCGACTTCCTGAACACCGACGACACCGAGAATGGTTTCCCGGTGGATCGCCTGCCGACGCTCGACGCGGCCCTCACCTGGTTCGTCGACCGCGGCGTCATCCACAAGGACGGCGCCGACCGGACGCGCGCGGTCGCGGCCGTGGACGAAGCCGCGGCGGCCCAGGACCTGGCCCGCATCCAGGCTGTCCGAACCGCGCTGCGCGAGGTATCGCTGTCGCTCGCCGAGCACGCGCCGCCGACGCCGGGCGCGCTCGATACGATCAACCGGGCGCTCCACGCCCGGCAGGTGATCGAGCTCGTGCCCGGCCCGGACGGTGTCCACGTCGATCATCGCCACGTCGGCGACCCGGTCGACGACGCCCTGGCCCGGCTCGCCGATCCGCTCGTGATCGGAGCTGACCGCCGGTCACCCGGAACGCATCAAGTCATGCGCCAGCGAGACCTGCGACTGGATCTTCTACGACTCGTCGCGGACGAGCCGGCGGCGCTGGTGCGACATGGCGACCTGCGGCAATCGGGCCAAGGCGGCTCGCCATCGGGCGCGTGAGCGCGCGGCCGCGCCAGAAGGAGTGGTCGAGGCGGACGACCGCCTCGACTGACCCTTATTCGGCGGGCGCCGCTGCCGGGACCTGGGCCAGAACGGACTGGATCACCTGCGCCGCCCCGAGCAAGGCCGAGGATTCGGCCGGGATCACGATCTTCGTGTTCGGGCTGAGCGCGAACTTGCTCAGCGTGTCGAGCTGCAGGATGGCCACCAACGTCGGATCGGGATTCTGCGCGGTGATCGCGCCGTAGACGATCTCGATCGCGCGCGCCCGGCCCTCGCCCTCGAGGATCGCGGCCTGCCGGTTGCCCTCGGCGATGAGGATGGCCGCCTGCCGTTCGCCTTCGGCACTCTTGATCGCCGCCTGCCGGTTGCCGTCGGCGACGTTGACCGCCGACTGCTGGATACCCTCGGACTGGAGGATCTTGGCGCGCTTCTCCTGGTCGGCTTGCTTCTGGAGGGCCAGCGCCTGAAGGATCTGCGGCGGCGGGGTGATCTCGACGATCTCGATCCGGTTGATCCGGATGCCCCACTTGTCGGTCACCGCTTCCATCTGCTGCTGGACGTCGACGTTGATGCGTTCGCGTTCGGACAGGGCCTGGTCGAGCGACAACGTGCCGATGACCGAGCGGAGCGCCGTTCGCGCGACAGCGTCGATGGCGATGTCGAAGTTGGCGATCGAGAAGAGCGCCTGCTTGGCGTCAACGACCTGGGTGAAGATCGTCGCATTGACCGAGACCACCACGTTGTCCTTGGTGATGACCTCCTGGCGATCGCCAGGACGCGGGAACTCGCGGATGTCGACGGCCACGAGCCTGTCGATGAACGGCGCGATGATGACCAGTCCGGGCTCGTGGATGGCACGGAACTCGCCGAGGCGCGTGGTGACCCCGACGAACCCCTGCTGGACGAGGTTGACCGTGTTCCGCAGCAGGTAGAACGCGAACAGGATGAACAGGATCGCCACGATGAACGCGACGATCAGGGCGACCTCGCCAGAATCCATGTCAACTCTCCGGTGCTGGAGACCCGGCCGCGGGTCGAACCACGAGTGTCGTCCCGCGGACGGCGGTCACGATGACGGGCGCACCGGTCGCGATCGGCTGGTGATCGTCCGAGTAGGCGAGCCAGGTCTCGCCGGCGAGGCGGACGTGGCCGGGATGGAGCTCCTCGCCGATCTCGTCGAGGGCCAGCGCGCGCTGGCCGACGAAGCCGCCGTGGACGCCCGGGGTCAACGGCGCCTCGCCCTTGCGCTTGAGCCGGCTGGCCAGGAACGGGCGACCGACGATGACCCCGATCATCGCCACCGCGATGGCGACGATGGCCTGGAACCAGGGAGCGCTGTCGGGGAAGACGAAGGCGAGCAGGCCGGCTGCGAAGGCGCCGATCGCGAGGAAGATCGAGAAGAAGGTCGTGCTCGCGAGCTCGAGCACGAGGAGCGCCAGCGCGGCGACGAACCAGATCGCATACGTCGACATCGACTCAAGTCTATGCGCTTCGCGTCACCGTGCAATCACGCTCGAGCGAGGATCGCCCTGACCTCCGTCCCGGAGCAGGTCAACGTCGAGCCCGCTTGTCGCGGGCGCCCGCGCGCACCTACAATTCGGGTGGCTTCGGTCGCACCATCCACGGGGCGGAACCGATGCCCCGCGTCAGGATGCGAGGCCCACGTGGTTGATCCATCACATGCGAGCGGCCCCGACGCCCCTGGGGGAGTGGTCGCTCCCCCCATCGTGTCCGTCATCGTTCCGGTCTGGAACGTCGAGCCGTACCTCCGACAGTGCCTCGACTCGGTCGTCGGCCAGACCATCGGACTCGAGCGGCTCGAGATCATCGCAGTCGACCATGGTTCGACCGATGGCAGCGCCGACGTGCTCGATTCGTACGCGGCGCGTGACGGGCGGGTCGTCGTCGTCCGCGCCGCGCACGAGGGCGGGCCCGGACGACCGCGCAACCTTGGTCTCGAGCGCGCGACCGGCACCTACATCTTCTTCCTCGATGCGGATGACTATCTCGGTGCCGAGGCGCTGGCGCGGATGGTCGGCATGGCCGAGCGCAACCACACCGATGTCGTCCTCGGCAAGATGGTCGGGTTCGACGGTCGTCTTGTCCCGACCCAGGCGTTCCGCCGAACCCGCGACCGGGCCGCCCCCGAGGACGTCTTCAGCACGCTGGCCGTGCTCAAGCTCTTCCGCCGATCGCTGATCGAGCGGCTCGGGCTGCGCTTCGATGAGAGCCTCGTCGCGCACGAGGACGGCTTGTTCACCACCATCGCCTATCTCGAGGCGGACGGCATCTCGGTGGTCGCCGACTACGCGTGCTACTACGTCCGCCGTGGCAATGCGCGCGGCCGGTTCGTGGACCCACTGGACTTCCTGAACGCGATCGGCCGAAGGATCGAGGCGGTCGAAGTTCGCGTTCCACCGGGAGCCCAGCGCTACCTGCTCATGCGGCGACACATCGTCGATGTCCTGCGCGCCTTCTCGCCGCGATGGACGAAGCTGGAACCGGAGCGGCGCCGTCAGGTGTTCGAGCTCGGAGCGCTGTTCGTCCAGCGCTGGCAGGCGAGCGCTCGAAGCATCGACGCGTCGCCGGCGCAGGCTCTGAGCCTGTACTGCCTCGAGCACGGCCTGCAGTCCGAGCTCGAGGACATCGTCGACACGCCGGCCGAGGCGGCGATGCTGGACCCGATCGTGGACCGAGGTCGGCGCTACGCCCGATTCCCACACTTCCGGGACGGGGCCGGGATCCCCGATCGCACGTTCGAGATAAGACGAGAGAAGTCGGCGATGGCTCGCCTCACTCACCGCCTCAGGCGGATCGTCGCCGCCATGGACCGGCGCCGCGCCCGGTTGATGTCGAGGTTCCGCGCGAGGCGATGACCGTCTGTGCGGGCGCCATCAGGCCCGTTCGACGATCGCCCGGACCTCCGTCGCGAAGCGGGTCATGGACTCCTCGTCGTGGGGCGACGGGAAGCCCGCGATGAAATGGCGATAGCCGAGGTCGAGGAACGGCAGCAACCGGTCGGCGACGTCTTCCGGCGTCCCGATCGGCTGGTCCGTCCAGCGGTCCGCGTGGCCGTTGCGTTCGAACATCGCGGCGTGGACCCGATCCGCCTCGGCGCGTGAGTCTCGGATGATCACGGTCCCGATGCCGGTCGTGCGCTCGATCTCGGCCGGATCGCGCCCGACCGTCTCGCAGTGCCGGAGGAGGATCGCCTCCTTGCGCCTGACGTTCTCGAACCCGCCGCCGACGTTGTTCGCGTCGCCATATCGGGCGACCAGCTTGAGCGTGACCTGCTCGCCGCCACCACCGATGAGCAGCGGCAGGCGTTCCTGGACCGGCGGCGGGTCGTTCCGAACGGCGGTCGCGGAGTAGCGCGGGCCGGCTGCCGTCGGGCGTTCACCGTGGAGCATCCCGCGCATGATCGGCAGGGCTTCGCCGAGCCAGCGCAGCCGCTCCGGAAAGCCGCTCCCGAATTCGAGCCCATACGCCTGATGTTCGGTTTCGAACCAGGCGCCGCCGATACCCAGGATGGCCCGCCCGCCCGAGATGTGGTCGAGCGTCGTGGCCATCTTGGCCGTGACGGTCGGCTCGCGGAACGTGTTGGCGCCGACCATCAAGCCGATGCGGATCCGCTCGGTGGCCTGCGCCCAGGCGGCCAGCGTCAGCCAGCCCTCGAAGATCGGCCCGTCGGCGCTCCCGACGATCGGGTACAGGTGGTCCCAGGTCCAGAGCGAGTCATAGCCCAGCCGGTCGGCGCGGCGGCCGGCCTCGAGCAAGTCGGGCCAGGTCGTGTACTGGTTCCAGCACAGGGCGCCGATCTTGATGTCGCTCAACTCACCCTCTGTTCCTGCCTGACGATATCGACCGAGATCTCGACCGCCGCCGTCGTTCCCTTGTTCTCGAGCCAGTGGAGCGTGTCGCGATCCTCGGGCCAGCCCACTCCCGGCCCGTAGTTCGTCGAGATCCCCTCTCGATGGTCGGTGATCGTTCCCTGCAGCACGTACACGGTGCCCGGTCTGCCCTCGTGGTCGTGGATCGGGCCGAAGACGCCACCCGGCTCGATGGTCACCAGCCGCATGCGAAGCAAGCGCCCGTCCATGCCCTCGATCTCGGGGCCAAGGTCGACCGTGGCCAGGACCTCGACCGTGACACCGGTCGTCTCGTGTGCCACCTGCTCGTCGCTCATCGTGCTCTCCTGTGGGCGTTCCAAGTAGGTCAGGTTTCCTCGGACGGGACACCGGCGATCGCGACCTCGGCCGCGGCCAGGCCCTGCAGGACCCGCAATCGATCGATCCGGGCCTGGATCGACGGGTGGGTGGAGAGCAGTCCTGAGCGCCGATCGCTGCCGGGCGTGACCGGGTTGCGGAACCACAGGTGCTGGGTGCCTCGGTTGGCGCTCTTCAGTGGCTCGTGGTCGGCGGCGATGGATGCGAGCGCACGTTGGAGGGCCGCCGGGTTTCGCGTGAATTCGACCGATGTGGCATCGGCGAGGTACTCGCGCTCGCGACTCGTGGACGCCTGGACGAGGGCGGCGAAGAGGGGCGCAACGAGCCGGAGGAGGCCGGCCACGATGAGCAGGAAGATGCCGATGAAGACGCCCATCAGGAGACCGGCCAGGGCGTTGTCCCCGTCACCCACGGAGGTGAACGCGCCGTGCGTCCAGCCTTCGATGACCATCCGGAGGAAGCCATCCGTGGCGAGCGCGACGAGGCCGACCATGACCGCGACGTAGAGGGCATAGCGTGTGTCGAGGTTGCGGACATGGCCCAGTTCATGGCCGAGGACGCCCTGGAGTTCCTCCCGGTCCATCGTGTCGAGGAGACCCCGGGTCACCGCGACGGAGGCATGCTCGGGATCACGGCCGGTGGCGAACGCATTCTGGCTCTTGTCCGCGATCACGAAGACCTGCGGCATCGGGATGTTCGCCGCGATCGCCAGTTCCTGGACCACGTTGACAAGGACGGCGTCGCGCGTGGGGTCGGCCGGCTTCGCTCCGGCGGTCTGCAGGATCACGTCGCCGCCGACCCGGTTGGCGGCGGCGGCGGCTCCGAGGCCGATGAGCGCGGCCACGGCAGCAGACCAGAGCGCCGGAGCGGGCTTGAACGTCAGCGTGACCGCCATGATCTCCGCCGTCGCCGCCACGATGCCGACCATGGTGATGACCAGCAGGATGCTGTTCCGACGATTGGCGGCGGCCTGAGCGTAGAACGTGCCGCCGGCGGCGCGACGGGTCCCGACCGCCGCGATGGTGAACGTGATGAGCGGCAGCACGATGATCGCCACGACGAGACCCCACGGCAGCCGTTCCAGCCCCTGACCGCGGGTGAGCGATCGCCAGATCGCCCGGGCGAGGCTGACCACGATGACCGCGGCGCCGGTCGCCATGAAGATGGCGAGGGCGAACAGGACGACGGCACCGAACCGCGCGACCGGCGCGGGCAACGTCTCCCGATCGGCGATCGACGGCGACGTCACGGCAAGATCGACCAGGGCCGCGCCATCGACGACCGCGAGGATGACCAGCAACCAGACTTCTCCGCGTGATCGCGCGAGCCCGGTCGCGCCGATGGCGATGATCACCAACACGACGAGCCACACCAGGGCGGCACCGCCCAGCGCCGATCGGAGGGGCATCGGACGCGGATCGATGACCAGGGCCGCCGCCATCGAGAACATCGCGATGGCGAGGAGCATCAGGAACAGGTACGCCCACCACGGTGCCGTCGCCCCGGCGAGGTCGCCGCGCCACGCTCGGCCGAAGCCGATCGCCAGGATCAGCCCGATCACCACGAACCCGAGCGGCGCCAGGCGCGATCCGATCCGGCTCATCGAGCGCCGGTCCGAATGGCGACCTGGCTCTGGATGACGGCCCGAAGCCAGGAAGCCGCCGCGTCCTCGACCGATCGGACCTTGACGTGGCGGATCCGCTTGCCGGTGCCCTCGATCCGGCCGTCAGTGTTCGGGAGCTCCGCGCCGTCGGCGAGCTGCAGGTTGACGTGTGCCGTGTGCGGGACGATCGCGAACCAGAACGCTCGCCTGGACGACCCGGTCCCGAACGCGAGCAGACCGTCGGCGGCGTCGAAGGTCTCGATCAGGTCGGGTGCGCCGGCGCAGACGGTCAGGCGGAGCGCCCGAGCGACCTCGGCGATGGCCGGCGGACTCGCGTCAAGGAAGCCGTCGAAGGCGAGAGAGGCCTCCGACGCCGCCGTCACCGGACGACGAGGTTGACCAGCTTGCCGCCACCGGCGACGACGATCCGGTCCGGCGCCTTGCCATCGAGGATCGCGACGATGCGCTCGCGTGCGAGGACCGCGGCCTCGATGTCGGCCTGCGTCGCATCGGACGGGACCACGACCTTGTCGCGCAGCTTGCCGTTGACCTGGACGGGGATCTCGCGGGTCGCCTCGACGACGGCGCTCGGGTCCACGTCCGGCCAAGCCTGGCTGTGGATGGACGCCCACGCCTCACCGGCCGCGGCCAGGCGGCGGCTCCACAGCTCCTCGCTGACGTGTGGCGCCGCCGGGGCCAGCATCAGCAGCAGCAGCCGGATGGTCTCGTCCCACTCGGCCGAGCCGGCCACGGCCGTGCCGCGATAGCGGAACAGCGTGTTGGCCAGCTCCATGAGCTTGGCGATCATCGTGTTGAAGCGGAAGCCTTCGTAGTCGGACGAGACGTCGCGCAGCGTCTTGTGGGCCGCGGACCGGAGCGCTGCGCGGGCGACATCCTCCGACTCGCCGGCCGGCAGCGACCCGGCATCGGGATCGCCCGCCTCGCGCCCGTGCGGGTCGAGGACCAGTGTCCAGACGCGGTTCAGGAAGCGATGGATGCCGCCGATCCCGGTCGGGCTCCATGGACCGCCCTGGTCCCACGGTCCCATGAACATCAGGAACAGCCGGACGGTGTCGGCGCCGTAGCGCTCGACCAGCTCGTCGGGGTCCTGGACGTTGCCGCGCGACTTCGACATCCGCTCGCCGTCGGCGCCGAGGATCTGGCCCTGGTTGAACAGCTTCAGGAACGGCTCGCGGTCGCGGACCAGGCCGCAGTCGGCCATCGCCTTGGTGAAGAAGCGGCTGTACAAGAGGTGCATGACGGCGTGCTCGGCGCCGCCGGTGTACTGGTCGACCGGCGTCCAGCGCTCCGTCAACGCGCGATCCACCGGCCCGTCGTCCAGGCCGGGCGACAGGTAGCGGAACCAGTACCACGACGAATCCATGAACGTGTCCATCGTGTCGGTCTCGCGCCGGGCCGGACCGTGGCAGCGTGGGCAGTCCACCCGCCGGAACGCCTCGTCATGGTTCAGCGGGTTGTCGCCGCTGCCGGCGTAGTCGACCGTCTCAGGCAGCCGGACCGGCAGGTCCTCGAACGGGACGGGGACGACGCCGTCGACCGGGCAGTAGATGACCGGGATCGGCGTGCCCCAATAGCGCTGCCTGCTGACCAGCCAGTCGCGCAGCCGATAGGTGACCTTGGGCTGGGCCCGGCCGGTCTCGGCCAGCGAGGCGACGATCGCCGTGGCGCCCTCGTCGGCGGGCAGGCCGTCGAACCGGCCGCTGTTGACCAGGCGTTCGTCCGCAGCATGGGCGATGTACGCGTCGGTCATCGGCTCGTCGGCCGCGACGCCGGCCGCGGCGACCACCCGCCGGATCTCGAGGCCGAACTTCTGGGCGAACGCGAAGTCGCGGTCGTCGTGGGCCGGCACGGCCATGATCGCGCCCGTGCCGTAGCCGGCCAGGACGTAGTCCGCGATGAAGATCGGGATCCGCTCGTCATTGACCGGGTTGATCGCGTCGGCGCCGATGGCGACGCCGGTCTTCTCGCGGTCGGTCGACAGCCGGTCGATCTCGGTCCGCCGCCGGGCCTGCTCGACATAGGCGTCGACTTCGGCGCGCCGGTCCGGGTGGGTCAGGCTGCCGACGAGCGGATGCTCGGGCGCCAGGACCATGAACGTCGCGCCGAACAGCGTGTCCGGTCGGGTCGTGAACACCCGCAGCTGATCGCCACCGGTCTGGTAGCCATCAGGGGCGACCTCGAAATCGATCTCGGCGCCCTCGGACCGGCCGATCCAGTTCGTCTGCTGGATGCGGATCGGCTCCGGCCAGTCGATGCCGGTGAAGTCCAGCAGCTCGTCGGCGTACGCGGTCGTGCGCAGGAACCACTGCTCGAGGTCCCGCTTTTCGACCAGCGCGCCGCACCGCCAGCAATGGCGATCGGTGCCCTCGACCTGCTCGCGCGCCAGCGTCCCGTCATTGGGGCACCAATCGACCGCCGATAACGCGCGATAGGCGAGCCCGGCCTCCATGAACTTCAGGAACAGCCACTGGTTCCAGCGGTAGTACGCGGGATCCGCGGTGACGACCTCCTTCGACCAGGCGAAGGTCGCGCCCATCGACCGGAACTGGCGACGCATGTTCTCGATGTTCTGCATCGTCCAGGTGTACGGGTGCCCGCCGCTCTTGATGGCGGCGTTCTCGGCTGGCAATCCGAAGGCGTCGAACCCGATCGGAAAGAACACGTTGGCGCCGTGCATCCGCCGGAATCGCGCCAGCGCATCACTCGGGGTGACGATGTACCAGTGGCCGATGTGGAGGTCGCCCGACGGGTACGGATACATCGTCAGGAGGTAGTACTTGGGCTTGCTTGGATCCGCCAGGTCGGTCTCGTGCAACCCGATCTCGTCCCAGCGCTGCTGCCAGCGTGGCTCGATCGTGGTCGGGTCGTAGCGTTCGAGGCGGGTGCGCGGTTCGGGGGTCACGCCTCAATCGTATCCATCGGCCCGCCTTCTCGCGCGCCGGGCCTAGGGTCCGAGGACCTCCGTGGCCTGGATGATCGGTCCGATCTGGCAGATCGAGGCCATGTCCGCGGCCTCGGCGCCGCGGACGGAGACGCGGTCGCCACCCTTGCTGTGGACAGAACTGTCCGGGGCGATGAGGGCGAGGGGCGACTTCTGGAGCTGCCAGCCATCCGGGTAGAGGACCTGGAGCTTCTTGCCGTCGGCCGCCTGGAGGTAGGCGCAGCCACCTTCGATGGCGTCCATCGACAGGATGCCGGAGTAGACGGTGCCGATCCCTGGGGCGGCGCTCAGGGCTGCGCTCGGGCGGGTCGACGCGACCGGCACAGACGGTGACGTCGAGGGGATCGACGACGGTTCTGCACTCGCTGGAGCCGAAGCAGCGGGCAATGTCGAACAGGCTGCCAGGATGACCAGGAGTCCGGCGAGGGACAGGATCGGGAGATGTCTCATGCCCCCGAGACGACGAGAGCCGGTCGTTGGTTTCGTCATCGGCGCCCTGGTCGCGAGTTCTTGGTGGAGCTACGGGGACTCGAACCCCGGACCCCCTGCATGCCATGCAGGTGCTCTTCCAGCTGAGCTATAGCCCCACGGGATGGGGAGTCTACCAGAGGAGCCGCCTCAATCCGGGTCGTCAGGATGAGGAAGGCGATCGCCTGGAGCTCGTAGCCATAGGCGGACAGCAGCTCACCGAGCGTCTCGGGTCGCCGCCTCCGGAGTGCCTCGACGGTCATCCGCCCTTCCCTTCCGCGGCGGTCGTCCGACCACCCTCGGAGGATAGATGCGCCAGCGGGCCCTTTCGGGCTAGTCCGCGAGCGCTGCCTGGCCCGGACCTGTCACGATCGAGGGCGTGCGCGTGAGTGTGACCGAGACCGATGCCGTCGCCCAGCTTCCGGGGGGTCCCATCGCGTACACGCTGCGGCGGTCGTCACGATCGCACGGCCTGCGCGTCGTCATCCACCCCGATCGTGGCGTGGTGGTGACCGTGCCTGCAGCCGGCCACCGTGGCTGGGCGAACCCGGAGCGCCCCATCGCCGCCTTCCTGGCTGAGCGCGAGCCGTGGCTTCGGCGGCACCTCGAGCGGATGGCCCGCGACCGGGCTGTCCTGGTGGCGCGTGGGGGGCTGCGCGACGGCGCGACCGTCCGGTTTCGTGGCGAGCTCCATCGACTCCGCCTGGTCCCCGCTCGGGCCGGCCTGCGCCGCTCGTCGGTCGAGCGTATCGGGGCGGCCGACGCCGACGAGCTGATCGTCCACCTGGCGCCCGCGGACCGACGGTCGGTCGCGGCCGTCCTCGAGGCGTGGCTCCGGCCGCGCGCTCGGACCGCCATCGACCAGGAGATCCGCCGGCACGCGTCGGCCCTCGGTGTCAGCCCCGTGGCGGTGACCATCCGCGATCAGCGGACGCGGTGGGGGAGCGCGTCACGGGCAGGTCGGCTCGCCTTCTCGTGGCGGCTGATCCTTGCCCCGCCCGAGGCGCTCGAGACGGTCGTCATCCACGAGCTCGCGCACCTGCGCGTGTTCGGTCACGGGCCGAAGTTCTGGGAGGTCGTCGCCTCGCGCCGGCCCGATCACAAGAAGTGGCGCCGCTGGCTGCACGACCACGCGACGGAGCTCCACGGGGCGCTCGCAGACGACGGGTGACATCGCGCCGAGGCGGGGATGGTGGAGATGAGGGGACTCGAACCCCTGACCCCTGCGATGCGAACGCAGTGCTCTTCCAGCTGAGCTACATCCCCACGGGCGGTCGCGCCACGTCCGCGGACGGGGACCGGAGCCGGAATGGTAGCACGAGGCCGGTCGCGCCCCGCTAGGCTGCGTCGATGCCCTTCGGAGTCCTGACCGGCCTCACCGCGGCCCTGTTCTGGGGCACGCTCGACGTCATCACCGCGCTCACCAGCCGGGTCATCGGCAGCCTGCGGGTCACCGCCGGGATGCAATCGGTGACGGCGCTGATGTTCATCGCGATCTTCCTCGCGACCGGCACCAAGCTGCCGACCGAGCCGAGCTCATTCGGGCTGGCGCTGCTCCTGGGATTCGTCGGAGCAGGTGCATACCTGTCGTACTTCACCGGCCTCCAGTTCGGGCCGATCGCGGTGGTCAGCGGGATGGTCGCCGCGTTCGGCGGCCTGACGGTCGTCCTGGCCGTGGTCCTGCGGGGCGAATCGCTGACGCCGCTCCAGGCCGTCGGCGCGCGATCGCGACGATCGGCGTCCTGCTCACCGCGCTCGCCTTCGACGGCGGCCTGCGGGCGACCCGGTTCGCCGGTCCGGGAGTCATCTTCGCGGTCATCGCCCTCGTCCTCTTCTCGTTCATGGCGATCACGATCGATGTCTCGCTCGAGACCATGACCTGGATCCAGCTGTACACGATCGCCCGCGTGACAAATGCCTCGATCCAGCTGATCGCCGTGTTCCTCCTCGCGCGCACGTCGCTGGCGATCGGTCATCGGCCGACCGACGGCCCGGCATGGTCGAACGGGCGAGTCGTCGGCGCGCTGGTGCTGGCCGGGTCCTTCGACGTGATCGGGCTGATCGCCTTCGCGACGGGCCTCGCATCCGCGCCGACCTGGATGGTCGGGCTGGCGGCATCACTCGGCCCGGCGGTGACGATCATGATCGCGGTGGTGTTCCTCGGCGAACGGCTGCGACCGATCCAATGGCTCGGCCTCGCCGGCATCCTGACGGGGATGGTCTGCATCGCCCTGCCGTGACGCCGCTGCGCCCGCGCGTCACGCCGGCAGACTGAACCAGAAACGGGTCTGGCCGTCGCCTGATTCGGCGCCGACGTGGCCGCCCTCGGCCTCGACCAGCTGCTTGACGATGGCAAGGCCGATGCCCGCCCCGCCCCGCGCCCGGTCGCGTGACTTCTCGACGCGGTAGAAGCGTTCGAAGACGCGATCGAGGTCGTCCGGCGGGATGCCCTCGCCGGTGTTCGCGATCGAGACGAGGAGGTCGGACGGACGGCGTTCCGCGCGGACTGTGACGACGCCTCCGGTCGGCGTGTACCGAGCGGCGTTCGACAGGAGGTTGCCAAGGACCTGGGAGAGGTGATCCGGGTTGGCCCGGGCTGGCAGGCGCTCCGGAACGTCGAGGACGACGGTCAGCCCGGCCCGATCCAGCGTCGGCTGCGCCAGCTCGACGGCGCCGCGGACGGCGGCTGCAAGATCGAGCTCGACCAGTGGCGGCGGCGATGTCGCCGCATCTCCTTCGGCCAGCGCGTCGAGCGAATGCGACAACCGGACGAGTCGCTCGGCCTCGTCCCACAACGAGTCGTAGGTCGCGCGGTCCGGGGTGATGACGCCGTCCCGGAGGGCCTCGAGGTAGCCCTGCAGATTGGTCAGCGGCGTCCGCAGCTCGTGGGCTGCATTGGCGATGAAGTCCCGCCGCATGGCTTCCTGGCGTTCGAGGCTGGCGGCCATCTGGTTGAACGAATCGGCCAGGCTGACGATCTCTTCGGGACCTTCGCGCGGGACCCGGGCGGCATAGTCGCCGTCGGCGATCCGGCGGGCCGCGCTGCCGACCTCGGCCAGTGGACGCGCCAGCATGCGGGCGAGGAAGACCGCAAGCACGATGCTGGCGATCGCCGCGACGACGACCGCCGCGAGGACGACGGTCGTGACCGATTCGTCGTACATCGCCTGGGCATGCTCGGCCGAATCGCCTGCATCGACCATGAGCGCGCGGAAGATCTCGGCACCGACGACGGTGATCCCGATGGCCAGGATGCCCAGACCGAGCGCGGCGGATGCCAGCGCTGCCAGGGCGATCCGGGTCGCGATGCCGCGGCCGATCATCGGGTCACGCCCGGGCCGCCCGGTAGCCGACGCCACGGACCGTGGCCACGTAGCGCGGCGCGTCGGCGTCGTCGCCGAGCTTGTCCCGGAGCCGGCCGATGTGGACGTCGACGGTCCGGTCGAGGATGTCGGCCTGGTCGCGGCCATAGACAGCGTCAAGCAGCTGGTCGCGGGTCAGGACGCGACCGTCGGCCTCGAGGATCGTCTGGAGGAGGCGGAATTCGACGCGGGTGAGAGGGATCGGCTCGCCCGCCCGCGTCACCTCGAACCGGTCGGTGTCGACGACGAGGTCGCCCTGGATGAGGGCCGTGCGGCGCGCGGGATCCGTGGTGGCCGCGGCGGATCGTCGCAGGATCGACTTCACGCGCAGGACGAGCTCGGCGGGCGAGAACGGCTTGGGCAGGTAGTCGTCGGCACCGTCCTCGAGCCCGGCGATGCGATCGAGCGTCGAGCCCCGAGCCGACAGCACGATGATCGGCGTCGCGCCCGCCTCGTCGTCACGGCGGACGGCCCGGATGACGGCCCGGCCGTCGAGCTCGGGCAGCATCAGGTCGAGGACGACCAGGGCGGGCCGATGGGTCTCGATGGCATCGAGCGCGGCCGGACCATCGGCGGCGGTCACGACCGAGAAACCGTCGCGCTCGAGGTACGTGCGCACGAGGCGGACGATCTTGGCGTCGTCATCGACGACGAGGATCGGTCGCTCCGGGACCGGCGTGGCGGACTCGGTCGGCATCGACAGCATGGTAGGGGAGCGAGGCTAGGCCGCTCGCGTGACGGGCCGGTGACGGCCCCGCAGTCAGAAGTCGAAGCCGGTCAGGCCGTTGCTCCCGAGGATCTGTGAGATCTCGCCGGCGTGGTGGATGTCGTGCTCCATCACGTGCCACACGACCCAGCCGCGGTCATGCGTCCTCTCGGGTCGCGCTCCCGAGGCCGGTCGCACGATCGAGCCGGCCAGGTCCTCTTCGGTCCAGCGTCGAAGGCAGTCGTCGACGATCGTCCACGTCCGCGTGAGCGCCTCGACGAGTTCCTCGGCGCTTCTCGGGTGGTCGTCGACGTCCTCCCAGCCGGCGTCATCGAGCGACAGATCCGGGACGGTGGTCCGGTCGACGCGGAAGAGGTCGCGGGTGGCCGGGTCGCCTTCGCCGAGCACATCGTGGAACCAGTACGAGCGCGAACCGGCGACGTGCGCAGCCAACTGCCAGATCGTCCACTGATGTGGCGCGGTCCGCCACGCGAGCTGCTCGGGCGTGAGGTCGCGCAGCGCGTCGAGGACCAGGGCCTCGTGCTTGGCCCACCCGTCGTAGAACGGTTGCAGCGCGGCGATGGACATGGACGGAGCATACGGCGTCTGCCCGTGGGTCCGGGGGCCCCGGACGGCTCTTGATTCCATCGAACAGATGTTCTAATCTAGCCGTCCGATGGCGACCCTCTCCCCGGACGTGACGGCAGCCGTGGCGAGCCTCCAGGCTCGCTGGGGAGCCGCAGCTCCGAGGATCACGGACGGGGCGCTCGCCCTGGCGCCGGCGACGGCCCCGAGCCTCCTGCCGATCCCGAACCAGGCACCGACCCCGACGCCTGCCCGGACCCCCGACGATCGCGTCATCCACACCGGCTTCGCGGCGCTCGACGCCATCCTGGGACCGGGAGGCCTCCCGAGATCGGCCAGCGTCGCCATTCGCGGCGACGGGTCGAGCGGCCGGACGACGCTCGTCCTCCGGCTCGCCGCGGAAGCCCAGGCCCAGGGCTCGATCGTCGCCTGGCTGGACCTGTCGCGGAGCTTCGACCCGGTCGAGGCGGTCGCCCGAGGGATCAAGCTCGAATGGCTCGTGGTCATCACCCCGGACACGCTCGACGAGGGACTCGCCATCAGCGGCATGCTGCTGGCCGGGCACTCGGCGGACCTGCTCGTGCTGGACCTGCCCGGCGGCCGGCTCGCCGCCTCGGACAAGCCCGGCCGGATCGCGGACCGGCTGGGCCGGCTGGCGGCGCTCGCCCGGCGCTCGGAGACGCTCCTCGTCGTCCTCGAACCACCGGGTCTCGCCGGCGGGCTGGCGACCGCCGTCGCCGAGTCCACGAGCCTCCGCCTCGAGCTCGCCCGGCGATCGTGGATCCGGCTCGGGCGCGACGTCGTCGGCCAGCGGACGGAGGCACTGGTCGCCCGCAACCGCTACGGCCCGCCGGGCAGGCGGGCGACCCTCCGGATCCTCTACGCCGAGGGTGGTGAGCGAGACGCCTGCCTCGGCCGTGACGACCTCCTCCGCGACGACCTCGACGACCACACAGCAAAGGCCCCCGCGATCGACGAACGGACCCAGCGCGATGCGACTCCTCCATCTCCACCGGCCGCACCTCCCCCTCGAGCTCGCCCGGGCGCGAACCTTCGAGCCCTTCCCAGCCGGCCCGCTCATCCTGGGCGGCCGGCCGTGGGACCCGGGTCCGGTCATCGACGCGAGCCCGGACGCCCGGGCGCTGGGCGTCCGGCGGGGGATGCCGCTCGGGAGCGCCCATCGGCTCGTCCCTGAGGCGACCTTCATCGATCCGGATCCCGACGCGGACCGGGCGACCGTCGAGGCCGCCTTCGAGACGCTCGCCGCGTTCAGCCCGGGGATCGCCGGGACCGCCGAGCCGCTCGACGCCGCATTCGGGCTGTTCGAGGTCCAGGTCGATGGCCTCGAGGCGCTGTGGGGGACGGAGCCGGTCCTCGTCGGGCGGCTGGCGGAGGCGCTCGGGCGGGCGCTGGCGGGCGACGGCCCCGATGCCATCCGGGCCGGCATCGCGGGCACTCGCTTCACGGCGACCGTGGCTGCCGTCCTGGCGCGGCCCGGCACTCCCAACCTCGTCCCGCCGGGCGGCGAGGCCGGGTTCCTCGCCCCGCATCCGTCGGGCCTTCTGACCCAGGATCCCGATGTCCGGGCACGGCTCAGTCGGTTCGGGCTGCGTCGGATCGGGGCCATCGCCGAACTGGATCGGACCGCGCTCGTCGCACGGTTCGGCGAGGAGGGCGCACGGATCCATGCCCGGGCCCGTGGCGAGGAGCTCGAGCCGTTCCGACCGCGCCGGGCGCCCGAGCGGCTGGTCCTCGGCCTGCCCATCGAGCCCGCCGCGGAGGATCTCGAGCCGCTCCGCTTCGTCCTCCATCGGCTGGCCGCGGCGCTGACCGGCCAGCTCACAGCTCGCGGGCTGGCGGCCTCGCGCGCCAGGCTGCACCTGGACCTTGACCTCGCCTTCGCCCTTGCCGGGACCCCGGCCGACCTGGACGTCGAGCAGCGCTTCCCCGAACCGACCGCCGACGCCGAGGCGATCGAGCGCCTGCTGTTCGCCCGCCTCGAGCGCACCCCACCACCGGCCGCGGTCGCCCGGCTCGCGCTCGAGCTGGACGGCACGGCCCCGGCGGCCGGTCAGCAGCTCCCGTTGTTCACGCCGCAGGCCGCCAGAGGAGCCCGGCTCGAGTGGCAGCTCGCGCGGCTTGCCCTGACATTCGGGGAGGACCGGGTCCGTCGGGTCGAGGTCACGGACCCCGAAGCCCCGCTGCCCGAAACGCGCTGGGCGTGGCGGTCGGTCGCCTCGGGCGAACGGGGAGTGGCGCCGTGACCCGCCTGCTCCGCGGCCACCCCGCCATCGACGTCGAGATCGACGCCGCCGGATCGATCGTGGCCATCGCCTGGAACGGCCGGCGCGAGGCGGTCGAGGTCTGCAACCGCTGGCGCGTGGAGGAGGCCTGGTGGCGCGGGCCCATCGCCCGCGACTATTTCAAAGTCGTGGGTGGCCGGTGGCTTGCGCTGGTCTATCTCGACCGTGTCGAAGGCACATGGCACCTCGAGCGGCTCTACGACTGACCACGGTCCTTGCCGATGTGACCGAGGTGGGTGTCGTGGAATGAGGTCGGAAGCTTGAGGCCGTAGCCGGCTGCTCGGTCCATGCCGACGTGGGCGACGAGGATCGTGCCGGCGATCGCCAGCGGGGCGGCGCCGACCGCCAGACCCAGGCCCAGCAGCGCCAGCCCGGCGGCCCAGTTGTGGACGGCGTTGTAGGTCAGGGCGCCGAGGCGTGGTCCGCGCAGATAGCCGACCGCGGAGAGGTCCGGCACGAGGAGAAGCGGGATCGCCAGCAGCCAGGGGCCTCCGAGCCAGCCGAACAGGGCAAGGCCCGCCACGAACGCCGCCACACCTTCGAGCCTGAGCCAGCCTCGGACCGAGGGGCCTGCCGCCGCCACGCCATCGACCACCACGCTCGACATCATCGTCGTCACCCCGATCGCTCCGATCCGCCTGCCGACCCGCTCCTCAGGTCTGGGATGGCTACACTACATAGCCTTGACGGCTAATGTCAATAGCCTATGATGCGAGGCATGAGTCCCGCACCTGCCCGAACCTCCACCGACGCCATCGTTCGCGCTGCCCGCGCGATCCTCGAGGCGGACGGGCTATCGGCGCTGACCATGCGGCGGGTCGCCGAGGAGGTCGGGGTCAAGGGGCCGTCCCTCTACAAGCGCGTCCCCGATCGCGAGGCCCTGCTGCGGGCCGTCGCCGACGGCGTCATCGACGACCTGTCCGCGACGTTGGCAAAGGCCGACGCCACCGACGATCCGCGGGCCGATCTCGCCGCCGCCGCCGACGCCTATCGAGCCTTCGTCCGCCGCAATCCGAACGGCTACATGCTGCTGTTCACCGAGCTCCCGTCGGGCGCCGATCCGGATCCGGCCATCCTTGCCGCCCTTGGCGAACCCGTCGTCACCGCGATGGCTCGGCTGACCGGGCAAGCATCGTCGCTCGAAGGGGCCCGGACGCTCGTGGCATGGGCGCACGGCTTCGTGTCGATGGAGCTGGCGGGCGCGTTCCGCCTTGGCGGCAACCAGGACGCGTCCTACGCGTACGGTGTCGCGGCGATCCTGGCCGGCGTCAGCGGGCGGGCGAACCCAGCATCACGGTGACGACGAACAGGATGAGGAACATTCCGACGACGAGCGCCAGAGCCCCGATGTCCCTTGGCTGTGCCGACTGCAACGAACGCGCCTCCCCCAGGCTTGATCGCCCCGGATCTGCCGATCTCGGTAGCTGCAGCATAGACGCCTGGGATGCGGTCCGCGTTGCGTTGGGGCACGACTTTCCTTGCAGCCGCGCGACGGCCTCAGCCGATCGGGCACGTGGCCCCGTATAGCACGGTGATCGAGGTCAGGCCGCCGGTCGGTGCCACCGTGACCTGGAGCATGCAGCCGTTCGGCGAGCCGGTCATGTCCAGGACGACGCTCCCATCCTCGAGCGGTTCGGACGAACCGACCGAGGTGTAGCCGGCCTTCTGGAGCTCGGCGTGAAGGAAGGCCGCGACATCCTTGGCGCCCTTTCCCTCGACCACGAACACCGCCGATGCCGGACCGCCCGACGCCTCCTCATCGGTCGTCGCGCCCGGGTAGGTCGGGAAGCCGCTGGGCAGACCGTCCCAGATGCGACCCCAGGCGGTGTCGGTCTGGAGCGTCTTGGGGCCGGAGCTCGGGGCGGACGGGTCTGAGATCGGACCGGTCACGCTGGGCGGCGGCTTCGTGGCCGCCGCAGTCGGAGCACCCGAACCGGAGCTCGATCCGCATCCTGCGAGTGCAACGACGAGGGCGATCGACAGGACGAGTCGGAGACGCATGGTCACCGCGTCAGTCGTCCCTGGTCGTGTGGACGGAGCCGAAATGGCCGGGCGTCCCGGGCGCGACATCGGCCACCGCGTGCTCACCGTCCGGTCCGAGGTGGCGATCCTCGTCGGTCCACAACGGTTCGCCCGCCTCGCGATGTCGGCGCCGGGCCTCCTCGCGGCGCTCGTGCCGGTTCGGGAGTGGAGGGCTCGCCTGACCCCGTCCCCCGAGGAAGTCGACCAGCCGCGACACGAGTCTCACCCGGCCATCGTACCGCCGGACGTGACAGGACCCCGCCACCCCCAAGCGGCGGGGTCCTGTCTGGCCGTTCGAGTCGCTCACCGACTCGTTCGGCGGGTCGGCGACTCGACCGTCGCAGTCGAGTGCCGCCGGTTCGTCCCGAGCCCCCAGGCGCCGAGACGTCATGTGTTCGCCTAGATGGCGGCCGCCTCGACCGAGAGGATCGCCGGCAGGAGGCCGAGGATCAACAGCATCGCGAAGGCGACCATGGCTCCGATTCGAACGACGGCGAAGGTGATCTGGCGCATCGGTGCGTGCATGTCGGTGAGACGCCGGGTCAGGGGTTCTTGTTTCGTCTCCTGGAGGCGATGGCGAGGGGAATTTCGTCCGGGGAACGGGCAGGACCGGGCTGGTCAAGACAGAACATCCGTTCTATAGTGACGAGCCCCCAGTCAGCCGGCTTCCCGACCGGAGCGACCCGTGGCACAGACCCCGTACGCCGAACTCCACTGCCACTCCAACTTCTCGTTCCTCGACGGGGCGTCGGCACCGGACGAGCTGGTCGAGCGGGCCGTCGGACTCGGGCTGACCGGGCTGGCCGTCACGGACCACAACGGCCTGTACGGCGCGGTCCGCTTCGTCAGCGCGGCCGAGGCGGTCGGGCTCCATCCGGTCGTCGGGATCGAGATCGAGCTGCTCGACCCGGCCGTCGCGGACCCGGGCGGGATCGTGATCCCGGCACGCCGTCCGCGCCGGCCCATCCGCGGCGTGTCGGCCACGGCCACCCCGGATGCGACCGACGGCCTCCCGCGCCGCCCGCGCCCGACCCGTGCCCGGCTGCCCGGTCACCGCGATCCGGTCAAGGAGGACCTGCGCGGGATCGGGGAGCGCGTGCGCGGTCCGCATCTCGTCCTGCTCGCCCGGTCGCAGGTCGGCTGGCGCAGCCTGTGCCGGCTGGTGTCACGGGCCAACATGGCCGGCACGAAGGGCGTGCCGCGGTTCAGCCAGGCGCTCCTTGCCGAGCACACCGAGGGGCTCGTGGCGTTGTCCGGCTGCCGCGACGGGGAGCTGGCCCGCCGTCTCCGGACGGGCGACCTCGATGGCGCCCGCGCCGTCGCCGAGCGCTACGCGACGATCTTCGGGCGGGGCGACGGGACGGCCAGCAGCGGCTTCTTCATCGAGCTGTCGCATCACCTCCTGCCCGACGACGACTGGCTGGTCGCCGAGGCGGCTGCGCTGGCCGATGCTGCCGGACTGCCGGTCGTGGTCGCCAACGACGTCCACTACGCCGCACCCGAGGACCGCGAGCTGGCGGACGTCCTGGCGGCCATCCGTCACGGCCGGTCGCTCGAGACGCTCGGGGACCTGCGCCGGCCGGATGCCGAGTCGTCACTCAAGTCGGGCGAGGAGATGGCGTCGCTCGGCGCCTCGCTCGGGGGCGCGGCGGCCCGGTCGTGGGCGGCGGGGATGTCGACGGCGGTCGAGCTCGCGGCGTCGTGCTCGGTCGATCTCGGCTTCGAGCAGTACCGCTTCCCGGGCTTCCCGGTGCCGGACGGGGAGACGCCGTTCTCGTACCTGTCGGAGCTGTGCTGGGCGGGCGCCCGGAAGCGCTACCACCCGATGACCTCGGCGGTCGTCAAGCGGCTCGCCCACGAACTCGAGGTCATCGAGCGAGCCGGACTGGCCGAGTTCTTCCTCATCTGCTGGGACCTGATGCGCTTCGCCAGGGAGCAGGGCATCCCCGCCCAGGGCCGGGGCAGCGCGACCAGCTCGATCATCTCGTACACCCTGGGCATCAGCCGGGTCGAGCCGATCGCCCACAACCTGTTGTTCGAACGGTTCATCAACGAGGGCCGGACGACCTACCCGGACGTCGACATCGACTTCAGCTCGGAGCGGCGCGAAGAGGTCATCCAGTACGTCTACAAGCGCTACGGCCCCGACCACACGGGGATGGTCTGCAACCTCGTCACGTATCGTGCGCGCTCAGCCGTGCGCGAGGTGGGCTATGCGCTCGGGTTCCCGCGGCCGCTGGTGGATCGGGTCGCGAAGGCGCTCGAGACGTACGACTCGGTCATGGTCCGGCGCGACCTCGAGGCGGACGGCGGGTTCGCCGAGTTCTTCCGCCGGCCGGGCGAGGGGCTGCCGGCCGAGGCAGGTGCGGCCGAGGCCGCCGAGGCGCTCGGCTTCGTCGACGGGATGGGCCAGCTGAACACCCGGATGCCGCTCGTCGGGAAGGTACCGCCCTGGCGCCAGCCACCGAAACCGGAGGACCCGAACGCACCGCGCCCGTTCGCCTGGCTCCGGGAAATGGACGGGAAAGCGTCCCCGGTGGCTGATCTTCGCCAGATGGCAGCCCCGTTCGTATCAGACGAGATCGAGACGACTCGCAGGCCGGATTCGGGCGGCCCGCACGCTCAGACCGGTGGGGAACGTGGCGTCAACGACCGCCTTGGTTCGCATAGCACGAATGAGGCTGCTGTGTGGCAAGAACGAGGGCAGGCGCAGGGCCTTCCGGCCAGCCTCTCCCCGGTCGCCGGGCTCCGGCCGGGCGGTCGGACCGACGATGAGGGTGGTCCGGGCGATACGCCGGCCAGCGTCGCCTGGCTGCGGGCCGGCCGCGGGACCGGTTACGAGGCGGATCGTGACCGGCTCGTCGCGCCGCAGCTCATCGACGGCCGGCGGGTCGACCCGGAGAGCGGCCAGCTCGAGCCGCCGCCGCGTGGCACGGACCGGGCCACGGACAAGCTCGGACGGCCGACCCGCTGGGATCCACCGCCGGTGCCGCGTCGGGCGGACGCGGGCGCCGCAACGGCCCATTCCTCGGTCGCCCGGGTCGAGCCGGAGCCACCGCCGCAGGCGCGCGGCGGTTCGACGGTGGGCATGAGCGACTGGGAGCGCTGGCTCGAGTTCTGCGCCCGGATCGACGGCTTCCCGCGTCACCTGTCGATCCATTCGGGCGGGATGCTGGTGACCGCGGCACCGCTCATCGACATCGCCCCGATCGAGCGGGCGACGATGGTCGACCGGGTCGTCGTCCAGTTCGACAAGCGCGACGTCGAGACGCTGAAGCTCATCAAGCTCGACTTGCTCGGGCTCGGGATGCTGGCCGCGATGGACGAGACGCTCCAGCTGATCGAGCACGACTGCGCGGTCTGCCTCGACCTCGACCGGATGCCCGAGGACGTCCCGGAGGTGTTCGAGATGCTCCAGGCGGCCGACACCGTCGGGGTCTTCCAGGTCGAGAGCCGGGCCCAGATGCAGACGCTCCCGAAGTCGCGCCCGAAGAGCCTCGACGACCTCGTGGTCGAGGTGGCGATCATCCGGCCCGGGCCGATCCAGGGCAATGCCGTCCACCCGTTCCTGCGGCGAAAACAGGGGCTCGAGGAGGTGACCTATCTCCACCCGAGCCTCGAGCCGATCCTCAAGGATTCGATGGGCGTGATCCTCTACCAGGAGCAGGTCATGCGCATCGCCATCGAGGTCGGTGGCTTCACCGCGGCCGAATCGGACGGCTTCCGGCGGGCGATGGGGACGTGGCGGTCGAGCCGCGAGATGGAGAAGCTCCACAAGCAGTTCTTCGACGGCTGCATGCGCCAGCCCGGGATGACCGAGGAGATCGCCGAGGAGCTGTTCCGCCAGGTCGCCGCGTTCGCAAGCTTCGGGTTCGCGAAATCGCACGCGGCGGCGTTCGCGCGGACGGCCTACGAATCGGCGTTCCTCAAGCTGTTCTACCCGGCCCAGTTCCTGGTCGGGCTGATCAACGCCCAGCCGATGGGCTTCTACCCGGTCGAGGTCCTGGTCAACGACACGAAGCGCCACGGGGTGGCCGTGCTGCCGGTCGACATCAACGCATCCTCGTACAGGACCACGACCGAATGGGTGGGGCGGCCCGGCGAGCCGCTGCCACCGGGGGCCGGCATCACGGCCCGTCCCGAACCCATCCGCTCGCCGGCCTGCGTCGTGCCGTCCGCGGCGTCGCGCGATCGCTGGACGCCCGAGGTGACCGCCGGCTGGGGTGTCCGGCTGGGCCTGGGGCTCGTGAAGGGGATCGGCGAGCAGCACCAGGCCGCTGCTCGACGCGGAGCTGGCGCGCGGGCCGTACACGACGCTGGCCGAGGTGGTCGAGCGGACCGGGCTGCCCGAGGAGGTGCTGGAGCGGCTCATCCGGACGGGCGCCCTGGATTCGCTGGGCCGGCCGCGGCGCGAGCTCCTGTGGCAGCTCCGCGAGGTGGCCGGCGCGTCCCGCGGGCGGGTGGACGGCAAGGCCGTGCGTGGCCTGGGTCGCGCGGCGGGCAGGCGGGGAGCGGCAGCCGGCCGGCCGATGGACCTGCGGCTGCCCGCGACCGAGGCCCCGGCACTCCCCGCGATCACCGAATCGGAACGGATCGGCGATGCCTACGCGGTCATCGGGCTCGATGCGCGCCGCCAGGTCGTGACGCTCTTCCGGCCGGCGCTGGACCGGCTGGGGGCGGTGACCAATGCAGCACTCTCAGAGATGCGCTCGGGCCGGGTCCGGATCGGCGGGCTGGTGGTGACCCGGCAGCACCCGATGACGGCCAAGGGCACGGTCTTCCTGGCCCTCGAGGACGAGACCGGGATGGTCAACGTCACCCTCTGGCCGGACACATGGGCCCGCTTGCGCAGCGTGGTCCGGCGGCACGCGCTGCTGCTCGTCGACGGGGAGCTCCAGCGCGAGGGCGAGGTGGTGAACGTCATCGCGCGGTCCGTGCGGGCACTCCCCGAGGTGGCCGCGGAGGCCGGCGGGCCGGGTCAGCCGGCCGGGGTCAGGCAGCTCGGGCATGCCGGGATGCGGCGGCTGGGCTGATCGCGCGCCGCGGCCCAACGGTGCGGGCGGCATGCCGGGATGCATCTTCGGTCGTTTGGGTCATACGATGCCCTGCCACGCACGAGGAGGCCGCAACGACATGCAGACCAGCGAGCAACCGTCCGGCCCCGACGAAACGCATCCCCCGGCGTGGCGCGGGCGGTTCCCCTACAACGAGATCATCTCCCTCCTCGACGTGGACCGGCCGTTCAACCTGGCCGAGAGCACGTCGCAGGACCTGACCCTCGGCGATCTCATGGACCTCGCGGACGCCAAAAGCCTCCGCGACCTGAAGCTGGGCTACGGCTCGTCTGCGGGCTCGACGGCACTGCGCGAGGAGATCTCCCGCTCCTGTGGGGTCCCCATGGAGCAGATCATCACGACCCAGGGCACCGCGCTCGGGCTGTTCCTGCTCGCATACGAGGTCTGCCGGCCGGGCGACGAGGCCGTCCTCGCCACACCGTGCTTCCCGCCGAGCCGAGACTGCCTCCTGGGGGCTGGAGCGCGCGTCCGCGAAGTCAAGCTGTCGTTCGAGACCGGCTACCGCCTGGACCCGGGCCAGATCGGCGCGAGCCTCTCGCCCGAGACCAGGTTCATCAGCATCGCCTCGCCGCAGAACCCGAGCGGCGTCTCCGTGCCCCGGGCCGCGATCCAGGAGCTGCTCGAGCTGATCGAGTCTGTGTGCCCCGAGGCCGTGCTCTTCGTCGATGAGACCTATCGCGAGGCGACCTACGGCGACGCGGTCCCGGCCGAGAGCGTCGCCGGGCTCCACCCGCGCGTCGTGACGGGGGCCTCGGTGTCCAAGGCGCTCGGGGCGCCCGGCCTGCGAACGGGCTGGCTCACCGTGCCGGACACCGAGCTCCGGTCGCGCATCACCGTCGCCAGGATGAACCTCGTGATCTCGGGGTCGGTGGTGGACGAGGCGCTCGCGGCGGTCCTCCTGCGCAACAAGGAGGCCGTGCTCGGGCCGCGGAGGCTGTTGCTCGCCGGGGCGCTGCAGCAGCTGGCGAAGTGGTGCGAGGGCGAGCGTCGCCGCATCGATTGGGTCAGACCCGACGCCGGCGCTCTGTGCTGCCTGCGCCTGCGCGACGACGTCTTCGACACGGCGGCCATCACACGGTTCTGGGATGTGCTCCCCAGCCTCGACCTCCAGCTGGCGTCCGGGATATGGTTCGGCGAGGGTCCCCAGATCTTCCGGCTTGGCTTCGGCTACCTGCGGCCTGACACGTTCGGCTCCGCGCTGACCGCCCTGTCGGCGGCCCTGGACGCCTCGTTGGCGTGACGGACTGCCGGCGGGGACCCGACCACCAGCCCAGCCCCTGACGACGGGGCGTCAGGGTCGAGTTCCGGGTCGGGACCGACGGAGCGAGAGGGCGAGGACCGGGCACATCGACACGGCCCGCTGTGCGTGCTCGCGCAGCTGTGCCTTGACGGGTTCGGGCGAGATGATCGGGTAGCCCCAGTCGTCGAGATCGATCAGCTCCGGCAGGAGCTCCGCGCAGATGCCATAGCCGTCGCAGGCGATCCGATCGACCGCCAGGGTCGTGGTCGTGGCTTCGGACATCAGGCCGCGTGGCCGCGCGGCGCGGCCTGGATGCACGTCCCGGCCCGCTGGTGGCGGTCGAATTCGTCGGCGAAGACCCGGAGTGCGCTGCGCAGCATGCCGGCCGCCCCATCTGGATGTTTGCAGGCACCCCGGCCTGCCAGCAGGCCAGACCAACGGACCAGGCGTTCGAGGTCATGCCCGTCGCCGGATCGCGGCGCGGCGAGTCGTGCCGCTGCGTCGGCGATCGACCGCAGCCCGAAGACGCACGGACCGCATTGGGCGGCACTCTGGCCCGCCATGTAGTCGAGGATCCTGGCCGTGGCCAGGACACCGCACGAACCCGGCGGCAGAAGGTGCACGACGCCGCAGCCGAACGCGCTCCCGCTCGAGCGGAGCATCACCGGGTCGAGCGGCAGGTCCCACGCCTCCTGCGCGCGCAGCCAGCCGCCGAAGTACCCACCCAGGAGCACAGCCCCGATACCGTCCGCGCCGCCGGTCGACTCGGCCAGCATGCGCACCGTCGTCCCGAGTTCGATCTCGACCACACCGGGACGGCTGACGCCGCCGCCGACGGTCACCAGGGCGCTACCGCGAGTGACCCCGGCCCCGACCTCGCGGTACCAGCCGTCACCGAACCTGGCGATCAGAGCCACGTGGGCCAGGGTCTCCACGTTCTGGACGAGCGTCGGACGACCATCGACGCCGCGCTCGAAGGGACGAGGCGGCACGGTCGTCGGCCGGGCGTCTCCGGCCGCGATGTAGTGGACGGCAGCCGACTCCTCCCCGGCGACATATGTATGCGGAGCTGGCACGAGCTCGATCGAGGCTCGTTGGCGGCGTCGCGACTCACCTGCGGCACGTTCGTCGATGGCGCGGTCGAGGGCGTTCAGCGCGGCGCGATGCGCCTCGCCGACGTACAGGACGACCCGGTCCGCGCCGACCGCATCGGCGGCCAGCTCGGCTCCGTCGAGCACGAGGTGCGGGCGCATCGCCATCAACACGCGGTCCTTGCCGCTGAGTGGTTCGCCCTCCGCGCCGTTGGCGAGGACGACCGCGTGTCCCTCGCTCCGCTCCGCGACGGTCGCCCACTTCCGTGCGACCGGGAAGCCTGCGCCGCCCCGCCCGAGCAGGCCACTTGCCTCGAGGATCGGGATCAAGCCGGCAGCCTGCGGGCGTGGTCCGAGTCGCCGTTCATGGTCGACGAGCGACTCGGCGCCCGCGACAGGCGGTGGACCGGCCAGGACCCGGTGCGATATCACCGTCGGCTCTCCGGTGGTCGGCTGTCGGCGCTCGGCGGTCGCGAGGGCCGTTGGGCCACCTCGGCGAGCGAGCTCCGGACCGATCCGCCGACCGTCAGGCGCCACACGAGAGTCGCCCCGACCGCGACGCAGCATGCCCCCGTGGTCGCCAGCATCCACGGAGCGAATGCGTCGCTGCCGGCCGTCAGGCTATGGAGGATGGCCATCGGCCACGCTGCCCAGGCAAGCCAGTGGACACTGCGCCAGAGCCGATGACCGATCCGCTCACGGACGAGGCTGGTGATGATGACGGCGCCGAGCAGGTCGATCGAGATGACCCCGAGGGCGACCGCCAGGGGCCGATAGGACGATGCAAGCGGCACGACGGCCGCCAGGACACCGAGCGAGGTGAACGGATCGAGGATGGCGGTCACGACGTGGATCGCGACGAAGACGACCGAGACGAGGGCGATGGACCGGTGCAGCTCGACGGTCAGGAATCGCGGCCAGCCCGGCGCCTGCCAGCGGGCGACCGTGGCGAAGCCGAGGCAGACGACGATCGTCGACAACAGGAGCGAGACGATCCCTGCCCCTCGGGTGCTGAACCACAGGACCTGGTCGAACATCAGGCCCCCCGTGCCTTCGCGGTCACGGGCTCGGGCCAGCCACCGACGCGCACGACGTGCCCCTCCGAATCGACCAGGCGGCACGCCAGGCCAGCCTTCGCGAGTCGGGCCAGACCCTGCTCGCCCAGGACGATCGCTTCGGTCGCCGCGGCGTTCGCGGCGACGCACGTGTCGGCCACGACGGTCACCGTTCGCCAGGGCCCCTCGATCGGGGCACCGGTCCGAGGGTCGATGAGGTGATGCCGGTAGGTGCCATCGACGGCCCGCCAACGCCGGACGGTCGTGCTGGAGGTCGCCACCGCACCCGAATCGATCGCGATGACCTCGCCGGGCGCATCGGCCGGGGTCTCGCTGTCCTCGCTGGCAAGGATCCGCCAGCCGCCATCCGGGGCGTGCCCAGACGTCGCGATGTCGCCACCCAGGCTCACGAGGACACCGCCCCCTGGTGCGGCCACACGGGCCGCGGCCACGGCAAGGTCGGATGCGAGGGCCTTGCCGCTCGAGCCGAGGTCGAGCTCGACTCCGGCGGGGATCCGGATGGTTCGCTCCCGCGCGTCCAGGGCGACGACCTTCCAGCCCGGGACTGGCCCGAGCTCGACGTGGATGGCGGCCTCGCGGCCGGCGACGCGGCCGAAGTCATCGTCGTAGCCGACGATCCGCACCGCCCGGCCGATGGTGGGGTCGACCAGACCACCGGTGTCGCGAGCGACCCCGATCGCAGTCGTGACCGCCTGCCACAACAGCGGGCTCACTCGGACGCTGCGCCCGGGCGTCGTCTGGAGGAGCATCAACTCGCTGTCGGAGCGGAAGCGGCTGTACGTCCGATCGACGTCGTCGAGCACGCGGTCGACCGCGGCCCGGGCAGTGGCCAGGTCACCGTCGAGGACCAGGAGATGGGCGTTCGTCCCGAGTGCGCGCCACTCGGCGTGCTCGAGCATGTCTACGACGAGCCGGTCGACACGTGGGCATGTCCGGAGCCGCGGGAGGTGCCATTCGACGAGCCGCCGGACGACGAGCCATTGATGGAGTTCGTCTTCGGGCGGGTCGAGCCCCCGTTCGTGGTCGACGGGTTGCTTCCGGATTGGGTACGTGAGACATCGATCGTGCGCTGGACAGGGTCGGCAGTGCCCGGGGTCGAAGCCCCTGCATATGTCACAGCCGCGAGCCAACCGAACCCGACCGTGGCGACCAGACCGACGATCCCCGTGGCGACGGTCAGATCGGAGAGGCGCTGGTCGGCGACGGTTCGATGGCGGGTTCGGGCGCGGAGGGGAGTCGTCATGCCATCAGGATGCCGGTCGAGTCTTGGATGAACATGAGAGTCCGACATCCCCGTTCGTTCGGGAGCCGTCCACCCGACCGTCACCGTCGCGATCGCCCCCGACCGTCGTGGCGGGGGCTCTTTCTTGCGTGCTGGAGATCGCCTGGCGCACGCGCGAAAAGCGCGGCCGGGCTGGGGTGGATGGGCTCCGCGCGACGCTCGTCACGATCGATCCATGACGGCCCGAGCTTCCGTGTCCGGTGGCCGTGCGGCGATCGCGACGGAGCGCATCCACCATCCAGTTCGTTCGCGCTGACCCGGCAGATTGCCGGGCGGCATCAGCGCTTGGCGCCGGCCTTCTGCGAGTTTCCCGTCCGCGTCCGGCCGTCGCCGGGCTTGGCCTTCGCGGCCTGCTGGGTCTTGTTCCGGTTCGGGCTCGACAGCGCGAGGAAGCGCCGGTACCAGGCGGCGCCGGCCGCGAAGAACGAGCCGATGATCGGCGACAGCAGGAGCGCCGAGAGCGCCACGTCGCGGGCCTGCTCCGCGGTCGGCGGGGCCGCCGGGTAGATGCTGGCGGGGTAGGCGAGGACGAGGATCGAGTAGCAGATCGCCGCCGCGAACCCGACGATGGCTCCGAGCAGCCAGCTCGCCCGCGGTGCCAGGAAACCGGCGATGAAGACGCCACCGATGGCCGGCGTCTGGATGAAGTACGCGAACATGAACTGGCCGATGGTGCCCTGGCCGGCTGTCGCGATGATGACCACCGTGCTGGCGATCGTGATGGCGAGCGGGATCCACAGCGCGTGCGTGTGGGTCGCGATCCACGGCAGGGCGGCCACGTCCTGGCGCACGTTCATCGGGCGGAACGCCAGCCTGAACGCCGCTCCGAAGCCGACCCGGCCGGTCGGCATAGCCGACGTCGAGCTCTTCGCGGCCCCCGAGGCGGATGACTTGGCCTTCGCAGAGGTCGTGGCCGCCGGCTCGGCGACGTCGGTCGTGTCGTCGGTCGCGGTGTTCGCTGAGCCGGCTCGATAGCGGCGGCGCGCCTCGGCGCGTTCGGTCCTCTTGGCGCGGGCCACGGTGTCTCCTGCGGTGGGGGTCGGGATGGTGCTGCGCATCGTAGTCGAACGTCGACCCGACCGCGATAAGCGGCAGTGAAGCGGCGCCTGCTACAAACGGCCTCCCGCCACCGATCCTTCCCCGCTGCCCCGCCGGGAGGTCACCGATGGCTCGTGCCCGGCGCGCGGCGTCCACCGCGCTCATCGTCGTCGCCATGGTCGCGGCGATCACGGGATGGGGCGAGGTCGGCGTGCTCGCCGGCGCCGTCGCCTGGCCCGCGTCGACGCTCGTCGTCTCGGAGGTGCAGACCGGCGGGTCCTCCGCGTCGGACGAGTTCGTCGAAGTCGCCAACCAGGGTGCCACGCCAGCCGACCTGCTCGGACTCGAGGTCGTCTACGCGACATCGTCGGGGTCCACCGTCACCCGGAAGGCGACCTGGGCCGCGTCGTCGGCCCTCGGGCCCGGTATGCGGATCCTCATCGCCAATGGATCTGGCACGTACGCCGCCCAGGCCGATCTGACCTATTCGGGTGGGTTCGCGGCGACCGGCGGGGCGATCGCGCTGCGCGTCGTCGGCGGGTCGGTGATCGATGCGATCGGCTGGGGCGACGCGACCAATGCCTTCGTCGAGGGCGCCGCGGCCCCGGCGCCGCCCGCCGGTTCGACCCTGGAACGGTTGCCCGGTGGGTCGGCCGGGAATGGCACTGATACCAATCAGAACAGCTTCGACTGGTTCGTCCAGGCTGTCCCGTCGCCGCAGGGGTCGGCGGCGCCGGCCGTCCCTGCGCCGGGTGCGTCCGCGAGCCCGACCGCGACCGTGACCGCGATGCCCAGCGCGACGCCGGTCGCGACTGCGACGCCGGAGCCGACAGCCAGCCCGAGTGCGACGCCGAGCTCGACCGCGAGCGCGACCCCCGAGCCGACGCCAGAGGTCACGCCGACACCGACGCCACAGCCGACGCCAAGCCGACGCCAACCGACGCCGACTCCGACGCCGACGCCGACACCGTCGCCCACCGCGGTCCCGACGCCGACTCCCGTGCCGACCCCGACCCCGATCGTCATCACGCCGATCGCCGCGGCCCGGGCGCTACCCGACGGGACGACCGTGACCATCGAGGGCGTCCTGACGACGAAGCTCGGCGGTCTCGAGAGCGGTCGGACTGGCTTCGTTCAGGACGCGTCGGCCGGGATCGCCCTCTACCTGGATGCCCCGACCGCCGGGGACTGGCCGGCCGGAGAGAGCGTGACCGCGACCGGCACGATCGACAGCCGGTTCTCGCAGCGGACGCTCCGCCTCTCGGAGGCGGCGGTCGTGGCAGGAGAGGTGGCCGTCCTCCCGGACCCGGTCGAAGTGCAGACCGGGTCCGCGAACGAGGCGTTCGAGGGGGCGCGGGTCCACGTCGCCGGGACGATCACGGCCTCACCCGACCAGCTTGCCGACGGCATCGGGATCACCATCGACGACGGGTCCGGCCCGCTCCGCGCAGTCATCGGCCCCGATGCGGCCGCCGGCGTCACCCTCGCATCCGGCATGGACATCGTCGTCACCGGGCCGCTCGGCCAGCGCGACAGCTCGGGAACCGGAGCAGCCGGCTACCGCGTCCAGGCGACGCTCGCGGGCGAACTCGCGGTCGCGCCAGAGGCGACCCCGACACCGTCGCCTGTGCCGACGCCGACGCCATCCGCTACCCCGACCCCGACCGCCGAGCCGACCCCGACCCCGACCCCGACACCGACACCGACGCCGACCCCAAGCCCGACCCCGACTTCGACACCGACGCCCGCACCCTCGGGTCTCCCGCTGTCCCTCGCGTCCGTCCGTGGTCTCCCGGTCGGCTCGAAGGTCAGGACGACCGGTGTGGTCGTGGCCGAGGCGGGACGTCTCGGCACGCCGGCCCTGCTCGCGATCGGATCCGCGGATGCGGGTCTCGTCGTCCACCTCCCGGCCGACGCACCCACCTTCGCCCGCGGTGCCGTCCTCGACGTCAGCGGCAAGCTGGCGGCTCCATACGGACAGCTCGAGATCCGGCCTGCCCGGACCGACCTGCACCTCGCCGGCACGGCCGCCGTTCCCGCGCCGTTCTCCGTCCCGGCGTCCGGCCTTGCCGAAGGTCTCGAGGCGCGCCTTGTCAGCGCCACGGGTCGTCTCAGCGCGAAGCCGAAGAAGACCGCTGGGGGTGACATCACCTTCGTGCTCGAGCGTGACGGCGCAACGTCGATCAAGGTCATGGCCGATGCCTCGAGCCGGCTGACCCTGGCGAGCCTCAAGGTCGGGACGACCTATCGCGTGACCGGCGTGGTCGGCCAGCGGGCGACGCGCTCTGGCGCCCTCGATGGGTACCGCCTGTGCGTCCGGGACGCCGCCGACGTCGTCGCGACCACGGCAGCGGCACCATCCGGGTCCCCGGCCGCGACACCGGGCACGTCCGCTGGTTCGGCGGCGGTCGTGTCGATCGCTCGCGCGCTGACGATCACCGATCGAGACGTGGCCATCGACGCCGTCGTCACCGCACCTGCCGCATTGCTCGACACGACCGGCCGGCGGATCGTCGTCCAGGACGCATCGGCGGCCATCGAGCTGCTGCTTCCGACCGATGCGGCAGCTCCATCGGTCGGGACCCGGATCCGTGCCGAGGGTCGGATCGGTGTCGCCTACGGCGCCCCGCGTCTTCGTGCCGATCGGCTGCAGCCACAGGGCAGTGGCGCTGTCCCCGAGCCGATGGTCCTCCATGGATCACCGACCCGGGCGACCGAGTGGCGGCTGGTCACGGTCAGCGGCCGCGTCGTCGGCGTCCACAAGCTGGGTGACAGGTGGCGCGCGGATGTCCAGGTCGGCACGACCAAGGTCGCGATCGTCGGGCAGCCAGGGGCCGGCATCCCGAGCAGTGCGCTCATCGAGGGTCGCACCGCGACGGTCACCGGCATCGCCCGGCGGCCGTATCCGACCGCGTCGGACAAGCGTTTCGCGGTCACCCCGCGGTTCCCGGCCGACGTCCGGATGAGCGGACGGGCCGACGGGCAGGGATCCGGCGCCGCCGACCCAGGCACGTCACCGACGGCGTCGCCGAGCCCCGCCACCGGCGACCCCATGACCGAGCCGCCGACCGACGTCGACCTTGTCGACCTCGAGACAGCGGTCGGGCGCTTCGTTCGCGTCGGTGGTCTCGTCGTGGACCTCCGAGCCGACGGATTCACGCTCGACGACGGCACGGCGATCGGTCGGATCGTGCTTCGCGGCGCTGCTCTCGACGGGCTTCCGCTCGTGGAACCGGACGACGCGCTCAACGCGATCGGGCGAGTCGAAACGACGGCCGACGGCGCAGTCGTGGTCGTCGACGATCCGGGCGGGCTCATCCAGGCAGGCGATCCGGTGGCGGCGACGGCGTCGGCATCGGCCGGTCCCACCGGCTCCCCGGACGCGGCCCTGCCGGTCGTGCCGACCCCGTCGTCGGGCGTGGGGATCGGCAGCCGGTTCGCCGGTCTCGGGGGCTCTCTCCCGCTCGACGCGGGGTCGACCGGCGTCGGGACGCTGCTCGCGATCTCGGCCGCCTCGCTGGCCGTGACCGTCCTCCGTCGGGTCCGATCGAGGCGCCGCCTGGCGGTCCGGATCGCCGACCGCCTGGCCACCTTCGTCGGTGCCCCGGCCGGGTCGACCACCGTGCCCCTCGACTCACGCTCGGCTGAGCGTGAGTCACGCACGATCCACTCGGCTTGACGCTCGTGAGAACGCGGGACTATCCTCGGCCGAGTTTCGCGCCAGCGAAGCAGCCACCTGAGCGAGGAACTGGTCTTGCCGAACGCGGACCACCGCGTCGAAAACCCCTCGGATCGCAGGATCGCGATCCCCGCCGGCGAACGGCAGTACCACATCGGACTCGGTCCAGGAGAGCTGGCCGAGTACATCCTCCTCCCCGGCGACCCCGATCGGACGTCTCGGATCGCCTCGCGCTTCGAATCCATCGAGCACGAGCATCGACACCGTGAGTTCGCCTCGGTCACCGGACGATTTCGGGGCCAGCGGGTGTCGGTCGTCTCGACCGGCATCGGCACGGACAACGTCGAGATCGTGGTGGCGGAGATCCTGGCGATCACGGAGCGGCCGACCTTCATCCGGGTCGGGTCGTGCGGGGCGCTCCAGCCTGAGATGGGGCTTGGCGATCTGGCCATCTCCACCGGGGCTGTGCGTCTCGAGTCGACCACGAGCTTCTTCGTCCACGATGGGTTCCCCGCGGTCGCCGATTACGAGGCGGTCGCGGCACTCATCGAGGCCGCCGAGCGGCTCGGACACCGGTATCACGTTGGGATCACGGCGACGGCGCCGGGGTTCTTCGGTGCGCAGGGGCGCCCGATCCCCCAGTTGCCCATCCGGTACCCTGACCTCGCGGAGGAGATGGCGCGCCAGCGCGTCATGAACTTCGAGATGGAGGCGTCCGCTCTCCTCGTCCTCGCGACCCTCGCTCGTTGTCGGGCCGGCGTCGTCTGTGCGGTGTATGCCAATCGGACGACCGGCGAGTTCGTCGACGGTGATCTCAGGGACGCGGCCGAGGCGGCCTGTGTCGAGACCGGGCTGGAAGGCCTTCTCGTCCTGGCCGACATGGATCGACAGAAGCGCGATGCCGGGACGGACCGCTGGCGGCCGTCACTCTGGCGACACAGCGTGTGACCACGCACCGTTGAGTGGATGCGGGACATGGGATCCCGCGACGCATCACGAGGATGAGGAGGAGCCCACATGGCCGAGGCCTATTGCGTCAAGGACAAGAAGAAGGTCGAAGTCCAGAACGCCCAGAAGATCACCATGAAGAACGGCAAGCCGGCGATCCAGGGCACCTGCCCGGTCTGCGGCGGCAAGGTCTTCCGGATCGGCGGCGGCTGACCGTCGACTCCTGATCGAATCAGGGACCTGGACCCCCGCCTCGGCGGGGGTCCTTCCATGTCCGGATCGCGCTGCTCCATGGTGAATCCGGGCCACTTGGCACGAACCGACCGGGCAGACCGACCCGGGGCGTCCGACCGGCCCTTTGGTACGATGGCCGCGACGCTCGATCCGGGTGGAACCCCGCAGACCCTCTGCGGCACACCGTGCGGTCGGCGCGTCCGTTCTGACGTTCCACATTCCGTGTCGGGACCACCGGGCCCCGCACATCTCGCCCAGGAGGTCTCGCACCATGACCACCCGCGTCGGCATCAACGGTTTCGGACGGATCGGTCGGCAATCGCTCAAGGCCCTCATCGAGCGCGCGCCGGACATCGAGGTGGTCGCGGTCAACGATCTCGTGGACGCCAAGATGAACGCGCTGCTGTTCAAGCGCGACTCGACCTACGGCACGTATCCCGGCGAGGTCGAGGCCGGCGACTCGTCGATCATCATCGACGGGCGCGTGATCAAGATCCTGGCCGAGCGCGACCCGGCCAACCTGCCGTGGGCCGACCTCGGCGTCGACATCGTCCTCGAGAGCACGGGTCTGTTCACCGATGCGGCCAAGGCGGGCGCGCATATCACCGCCGGCGCGAAGAAGGTCATCATCAGCGCCCCGGCAAAGGGCGAGGACATCACGATCGTCCTCGGCGTCAACGAAGGCCGCTACGACCCGACCGCCCACCACATCATCAGCAACGCCAGCTGCACGACGAACTGCCTTGCCCCGGCAGCGAAGGTGGTCCACGACCTGGTGACCATCGAGCGCGGGCTGATGAACACGATCCACAGCTACACCAACGATCAGAACATCCTCGACGTCGCGCATCGGGATCCACGCCGTGCCCGGAGCGCCGGCCAGAACATCATCCCGACGACGACAGGCGCGGCCAAGGCCCTGGCCCTCGTCATCCCGGATCTCAAGGGCAAGTTCGACGGCTTCAGCCTGCGTGTCCCGACCCCGACCGTCAGCGTCGTGGACTTCACCGCCGACGTCAGCCGACCGACCTCGGTCGAGGAGTTGAACGACGCCTTCCGCGCCGCCGCGGCAGGCCCGATGAAGGGCATCCTCGGCGTGTCGGACGAGCCGCTCGTGTCGATGGACTTCAAGGGCGACAGCCGGAGCTCGATCATCGACGCCGCGTCGACCATGGTGCTCGGCGGAACGATGATCAAGGTCATCAGCTGGTACGACAACGAGTGGGGCTACAGCTGCCGCGTGGCGGACCTCATCGCCTTCGTGGCGGCCCGCCTGCCCGTCGCCGCCTGACCGATCCCATGAACAAACTCACGATCCGCGACGCGGACGTCGCCGGCAAACGCGTCTTCGTTCGCGTCGATTTCAACGTCCCGCTCGCCGATGGGCGCGTCACCGACGACTCGCGCATCCGCGGCGCCATCCCGACCATCAACGCGCTGCTCGCCGGCGGAGCCTCCGTCATCCTCGCCAGCCACCTCGGCCGGCCGGACGGCAAGGTCCAGGACGGGTTGCGCCTGCGGCCCGTCGGGCAGCGGCTCGGCGAGCTGATGCGCCGCAACGTCCCGGTCACCGGCGATGCGCTCGGCGTCGGGACGGAGGACGCGGTGAAGCGGCTTCGACCCGGTGAGGTACTGCTGCTCGAGAACCTGCGCTTCCACGTCGAGGAGGAGCAGAACGACGCCGCCTTCGCGGCGGCGCTCGCGTCCTATGCCGACATCTACGTCAACGACGCGTTCGGGACGGCCCATCGCGCGCATGCCTCGACGGTCGGCATCGCCAAGCTCCTGCCCGCCTACGCCGGACTCCTGATGGAGCGCGAGATCGAGATGCTCTCGAAGCTTCTCGAGGCGCCCGAGCGGCCGTTCGCGGCCATCCTCGGTGGCGCCAAGGTGTCCGACAAGATCAAGGTCATCGACCACCTCCTGACCAAGGTCGACATGCTCATCCTCGGTGGCGGCATGGCCAACACGTTCCTGCTTGCGCAGGGCAAGGCGGTCGGCAAGAGCCTGGCCGAGCCCGATCGGGTGGACGACGCCCGACGGATCCTGTCCATCGCCGCGAACAACGGCGTCCGGGTCATCCTGCCCGTCGACGTCATCGTGGCCAAGGAGGTCACTCGCGGCACCGAATACAAGACGCTCCAGGCCGAGAAGATCCCCGCCTCGTGGCACATCGTCGACCTGGGCAAGGCCAGCCAGGACCTCATCGTCGATGCCCTGGCGGACGTCCAGACCGTGTTCTGGAACGGGCCGCTCGGCGTCTTCGAGATCCCGTCGTTCGCGCACGGGACGAAGGCGGTCGCTCGACTGCTCGCCGACCGGGCCGACGCCGGCGCGACGGTCATCGTCGGCGGTGGCGATTCGGTCGCAGCCGTGACCCAGCAGGGGCTGGCCGATCGGATGACCCACATCTCCACGGGCGGCGGTGCGTCGCTCGAATTCCTCGAAGGCCGTGAGCTGCCGGGCGTCACCGTCCTGCTCGATCGCCCGGTCGAGGCAAAGCCCCGCAAGAAGGCGAAGGCACTCGCATGAACACCATCATCGAAGTCGTCGACGCGCGCGAGATCCTCGATTCGCGCGGCAATCCGACCGTCGAAGTCGACGTCATCCTGGCCGACGGATCGGTCGGCCGAGCCGCCGTGCCGTCTGGAGCGTCGACCGGCGTGAACGAGGCGGTCGAGCTGCGCGACGGCGACAAGAGCCGCTTCGGCGGCAAGGGCGTCCTCAACGCGGTGGCCAACGTGACCGCCACGATCGGCCCTGCCGTCTATGGCCTCGACGCCTCGGACCAGGCCGGTATCGACGCCCTGCTGGTCGAGCTTGACGGGACGCCGAACAAGTCGCGCCTCGGGGCGAATGCCACCCTCGGGGTGTCGCTGGCCTGCGCCCACGCGGCAGCGGCGTCGTACGACCTGCCGCTCTATCGCTACATCGGTGGCGTCGGGGCCCGGACGCTGCCGGTGCCGTTCTTCAACATCCTCAACGGCGGCAAGCACGCCCAGGATTCGACCGACTTCCAGGAGTTCATGGTCGCGCCCATCGGTGCCGACACCTTCGCCGAGGCGTTCCGGGCGGGCGCCGAGGTGTTCGCCGCGCTGAAGGCCATCCTCCACGAGGATGGCCACGCCACCGGCCAGGGTGACGAGGGCGGCTTCGCCCCGAGCCTCAAGACCAACGAGGCTGCCATCGAGGTCATCCTCCGCGCGATCGAACGCGCCGGGTATCGGCCCGGCGAGGACGTCGCGCTGGCGCTCGACCCGGCGACCAGCTCGATCCTGGTCGAGGGGACCGGCGTCGACGGCGTCACCGGCCAGTACCGTCTTGAGCGCGAGGGCCGGACGCTCGACTCGGGCGAGCTCATCGACCTATGGGAGCGCTGGATCGCCAGCTACCCGATCATCTCGCTCGAGGATGGCCTCGGCGAGGAGGACTGGGCGGGCTGGCGCGAGCTCAACGCCCGTCTCGGGTCGAAGGTCCAGCTGGTCGGCGACGACATCTGCGTGACCAACCCGACGTTCATCGCTCGCGGCATCGCCGAGGACGCGATGAACTCGGTGCTCATCAAGCTCAACCAGATCGGCACGCTGTCCGAGACGATCGATGCCATCGACCTTGCCCGTCGGGCCGGCTGGACCGCGATGGTCAGCCACCGTTCCGGCGAGACCGAGGACACGACCATCGCGGACTTCGTCGTCGCGATGGGCACCGGCCAGATCAAGACAGGCGCGCCGTCGCGGTCCGAGCGGGTCGCCAAGTACAACCGGCTCCTGCGCATCGAGGGCGAGCTCGGCGACAGCGCCCGCTACCCGGGTCGGACCGCACTGGCGGGCCTTGCGTCGGCGACGCCGGTCGCCGTCGGTTCGAGGGCCTGACGCCGTCGTGAGTCGGTTCGTCGACCGGGGTGCGAAGACCGCCGCCTACGTCGGGATCGGGACGGCGGTCACCATCGTCGCCAGCTTCACGCTGATCATCCCGATCGAGTGGCTCATCTGGCTGCTCGTCATCCCGGTCGGGCTGACCATCGGCTACTACGCGAACCAGCGCTCGAATCGACGCCTGGGTCCGCTCAGCCGCATCCTCATCAACGGGACGTTCGCCGCGCTCGTGACCGGCGTTTCGATGGCATTGCTGCTGCTGGCCATCAAGGCCATCTTCTTCTTCGCCGATGGCGGCTATCCGGACTTCAATCGCGTCGATCCGGCCGGCAAGGCGATCCCGCCGTCGTGTGTGAGCGGCGCCGATTGCGTGTACCAGCGCTACGTGTTGGCGGGTCGCGGTGCCGACCTGGCAGCGGCCGGGGTGACCGACGCGTCCTCGTTCACCAGCTTCTACTGGCGCGAGCAATTCGGGAGCGCGGTCACGATCGTCGTCCTGACGACGCTGAGCGGTGTGGGCGGGGCCGGCTTGTACTGGGTCTTCCGTCCGAAGACGGTCCCGGCCGAGGCGGGCGCGCCGACCTCGTAGGGGCAGGGCCGCGGCCCGAATCCTGTCAGCTGCTCACCACATGATCGATCGGCAACGAGTTGCTGCCACATGCTCGCCTCATGGCGCATCTGTCCGTGACGGTCGGTCTTCGCCACGGATCGTCGCGCTTGGACAGCCGCGGCTCGTGACGATGATCGTGACGAGCGCTCGCATGCTGGGCGTCTGACGGGAATCGAGGCGCATCGGCCATGCCGGACGTCGTTGGCTGCCAGCGGATCCGTGTCTGGGACGCGGATCCCCGAAGACCGAGCGTGGCCACGCACCCTGCACGCCACGAACGGAATCGAAACGCCCCGGGGATGCCGGGGCGTCATCGAGTCTGGGATCGGGCAGGGCGCCCGACGGGCTATTCCTTGGGCGAGGCCTTCTTGGCCTTGGGTGCGGCCTTCGCGGTCGCCTTCGGGGCGGGCTTGGCGGCGGCCTTCGGAGCGGCCTTCGCAGCGGTGGCGGTCTTCTTGGGCGCGGCGGCCTTGGTCTTGGCCGGAGCCTTGGTGGCGGTCGCCTTGGCCGGGACGGCTTCGGCGGACGCGGCCTCCGCGGCGGCCTTCGCGGCGGCTGCCTCGGCTCGGGCGGTCTTGCTCAGTGCGGCGCGGGCCTTGCCGGCCGCGGTCTGGGCGCCCTTGGCCTTGCCGGCCTTGCCGGCGGCGATGCGGGCCTTGGCGGCCTTCGCCGCGGCGGCCTTGCCGGTCGTCTTGACGACGCGGCCACCGGTCTGGACCTGCTCGCCACCGAGCGCGGCGTTGACCTTGCGGGTCAGGCGCGACTTGCGGCGGGCGGCGGCGTTCGGGTGGATCGCCCCGACCTTGGCGGCTCGGTCGAGCGCGCTGAGGGCTTCGGCGAGCGCGGCGACCGGGTCGATGTTCAATTCGGCGGGGGCCGCGGCGGCGGTCAGGGCCTTGGCGACGTAGGTCTTCGCGGCGCTGCGTCGGGGCTGCAGGACTTCGCGGCGGCGCTCTGCCTGACGGACCCTCTTGAGTCCGGACGGCGTTCGAGTGCCCGTCCAGGTGCGGGGCGTCTTGGCCAAGTGGGAAACCTCGGGTGTGGGTGGTGGTCGATCTGGCGCGCGGCGCGGAAACGAGCCCCGGGCGCGAAGGCGGATGTTACCACAGGTCGGCCGCATCACCCGGCCAGCGCGGTGCCCGGCGGACCCGCCACACTCCCGATGTGACCGCCATCATCGGTGGCCTCGGTGCCGCCATGTTGTGGGCCGCGGCCACGCTCTGCTCGTCGCGCTCGAGCCGGATGCTCGGCTCGCGCGTCGTGCTCGGTTGGATCATGGTGGTCGGCGTGGTCGTCGGCATCCCGCTCGCGGCGATCAGCCCGGGACCCGCGACCGTCGAGCCGTCCACGATCGGCTTGCTCGGCCTGGCCGGCATCTGCTACGTCATCGGCCTCCAATTGACCTATGCCGCCCTCCGGCTTGGCAAGGTCTCGATCGTCGCACCGATCGTCGCCACGGAAGGTGCGGTTGCCGCACTCATCGCCGTGACGCGCGGTGATCCGCTCGGATTCGTGGCCGGGGTCTCGCTGGCGGTGATCGTCACGGGCGTCGTCCTCTCGACGCTGGAGCCCGGCCGAGCGGACGTCGCAGCGGGCGACTTCGACGTCGTCGCTGACGCCATCGACGAACCGCCGTCGCCTTCGACATCGACGCCGACCGTGATCGCCGGTGTGCCGACCGACTCGCGCAGGGCCACCGTCCTCGCCGTCGGCGCCGCACTGGTCTTCGGCGTCGGCCTGGTTGCCGCCGGCACGGCTGCTTCGCTCGTGCCGGTCGCCTGGGTCGCGTTGGCTGCTCGCCTGGTCGGCCTCTTCGTGGTGGTCATCCCGCTGGTCGCGGCACGGCGCCTGCGGATCACCCGGGCCGCACTGCCACTGGTCCTCGTCGCAGGCGTCGCGGAAGTCATCGGCTCGATGCTGTCGGCGTGGGGCTCGCGCGAGAGCATCGCCATCACCGCCGTGATGGGCAGCCAGTTCGCGACGTTTGCCGCCGTTGCCGCGTTCTTCCTGTTCGGCGAGCGGCTGGGCCGGCTCCAGATCGCGGGTGTCGCGCTCATCGTGGTCGGCGTGACGGTCCTGGCGGCCGCCACGGCCTGATGCCGGGCGACCGTCAGACGGCGGTCCGGTCGCCCGCCTCTGCCTGCCGAGCCGTCGTCGTCTCCGGCCTTCGCGCCAGGGCCGCATCGAGGCGCTCGAGGAAGGGTCGGGCGCGGAGACGGGTGAGGATCTCCCGGCTGCGGGTCGCGGCTGCCTGGACCTCCGGTTCGCGCGGGTCGAGGAGCGTCGCCATGTCGATCCCGGTGAGAGCCTCCTCCCACACGACCCCGAGCTCGCGCCAAACGTCGCGGGCGCCCCGGTACAGCGCGATGGCGTCCGCCGTCTGGCCGTCGAGAGCCGCGATGCCGGCACGGATCGTCGCGCGGCGCATCTCGACGGCGGGTCCATGGATGCCCGTCTCGTCGATCGCGGCGAGGTCCGAGGCCGCGCCCGCCCGGTCGGCCGACCAGAGGGCCGCGCGTGCCGCGACGGCCTCACGGCCCGGACTCCGGCCGGCGACCTTCGTGAACGACTCCTGTGCCAGGCGCCGCGCGTCCTCGAGACGTCCCTCCCCGAGCGCGCGGGCCGCCCGGATGTCGAGGTAGTCGGCGACGGACTGCGGGTCGTTGTCGCCCTCGGTCAGCAGCTCCCAGGCGGCCCAGTCCTCACCGGTCGCCTCGCCCCGCCAGCCACGGAACACCAGGGTATTGCCGAGGAACCACGCCCGGTCCACCTGATCCAGTTCACCGATGAGCTGCCCAGCGAGCTCAGTGGTGGACCAGTCCCAGTCACCCGTGAACCGTGCCTCCTCGGACGTGTTGCCGAGGATGAGCAGCATCCGCTGACGCATGCCGAGCCGGCGCGTTTCGGCCAGCGTCTCGCGATCGAACGCGAGGGCCTTCACCGGGTCGCGCTCGGTCAGGTGGAAGCCGATGTTTCCGCGAGCCGCCATCGCCTTGTCCACCAACCCGTAGGTCTCGGCCAGTTCGAGAGCCCCCTTCGTCAGCGCCAGCGCCTCGTAGTTGCGACCCTTCTGGCCGAGCAGCTGACCACGTCGCATGATGAGCTCGATGACGACGTCGATGATGTCGAGCCGTTCGGCCCGGCCGATGTTCTCCTCGACCACGCGCAACGCCCGGTCCGTCTCCTGGTGCATCGAATAGGCGCCGCTCAACGCCGTCGCGAGCCGGACGATCGCCTCCTCATCGTCGATGTCGGCGAGCTCCTCCATCGCCGGCTCGAGCAGGGCGACGGCCTCTTCGCTGCGGTAGCCGTTGGTCAGCGTGCGGTTGAGCAGGACGAAGCTGCCGGCCAGCCCGGACAGATCACCCATCTCGCGACGAAGCTCGATCGCCCGACGGAGCAGCGTCTCCGCCTCGTCGAGGCGGGCCGCCTCGTTGGCGACCCGTCCGGCGCGATCGAGCAGATCGGCCTCTTCGGAGGGCTCGGTCACGACCGTGAGTGCCGACTGGAGGAAGCTGAGGGCCTGTTCATAGGACCCCAGCGCGATCGCCCGGTCCGCGGCGGCACGCAAGGCGATCCGGGCCTGGCCGGCCAGGGCATTCGCCTCGGCCGGTTCGCTGGCGTTCTCGTGGGCCGCGAGGTAGTGGCTGGCGAGCGCGCCCGGCCAGCTCGTCCGACCCGAGCGATTCGAAGAACCGGGCCGCGGCAAGGTGGCGCGTCTTCCGATCTCGTCGTGCCAGTGTGTTGTAGGCGACCTCGCGGATCAGGGCCTGCACGAAGGAGTACTGGCCGCGCTCCGGGCTGCGCGGGTCCTGGTCCTGGGTGAGCAGCTCGCGCCGCACGAGCTGGCGAAGCATCGGTTCGAGGTCGGCCTCGGGGACCCCGGAGACCGCCGCGAGCCCGGCCTGGGTGAAGCTCTGGCCGAGGACCGCGGCATCCGACGCGATCGCCCGCTCGGCCGGGGCGAGCGCGTCCAATCGTGAGGCGATGAGGGCGGTGAGCGTCTCGGGCACGGCGAGCGTCGTGAGGTCGCCGACAGGGCGGTAGACGTCGCCATCGAGCGCCAGACGCTCTTCGGCAAGCAGCATCCTGACCGTCTCGACCGCGTACAGCGGCATCCCGTCGGCGCGGGCGACGATGGTCGCCATGGCCGACTCCGGCAGGCCCGGCACGAGCCCGGCCAGGAGCTGGCGCATCGCCTCGGTCGTCAGCGGCTCGAGATAGACCGAGGTGAAGTTGCGCTTGCCGGCACCCCAGGCCGGGCGCTTCTCGAGCAGGTCCGGGCGGGCGAGCGTGACGACGAAGATCGGGACCGTCCGCGACCACTCCATGACGTGGTCGACGAAGTCCACCAGCCCGGTATCGGCATGGTGGAAGTCCTCGAAGACCATGATGACCGGCCCCGTCTCGGCCAGCCGCTCGAAGAACGTCCGCCAGGCTCCGTAGAGCTCTTCGGTCGCCATGCCGGACTCGAATCCGAGCAGCACCAGGAACGCGCGCTCGATCCAGCGTCGTTCCTCCGGGTCGGCAACGTGCTCGGCAAGCGCTTCGGTGACCTTGGCCCGCGATGTCGCTTCATCATCGGTTTCGACCAGGCCGCATCGACCACGGACCATCTCGCCGAGAGCCCAGAAGCTGATCCCGGACCCGTAGGCCGGCGAGCGCCCGGCATGCCACCAGACGTCCTCGATGACGCCGTCGAGGTACTTCACGAACTCCCAGCCGAGACGCGACTTGCCGATGCCGGCCGGGCCGATGACGGAGACGAGGCGGGCGCGCCGCTCGCGACTGGTGGCCTGGAACAGGTCCTTGAGGAGCCTGATCTCGTCGTCGCGGCCGACGAACGGAGCCTCGAGCGCCTCGCCGGACCGGCGCCCGTCGCGCTCGCCGATGACCCGCAACGCCCGCCAGGCGGGGACCGGGCTGGCCTTGCCCTTGAGGGTCTGCTCGCCGGCCGGTTCGAAGGCGATCGAGACCGACGCGATCTGGTAGGTGGCCTCGCCGACGAGGACCGTGCCCGGCGCGGCGACAGACTGGAGGCGCGCGGCGGTGTTGACGATGTCGCCTGCGACCATGCCCTGGTTCGTCGCACCGAGGGTGACGGCTGCCTCGCCGGTCAGGACCCCGACGCGCGCCTGGATGGTCGGACCCAGCGTCCGGACGGCCTCGACGAGGTCCAGGGCGGTCCGCACGGCACGTCCCGCGTCGTCCTCGCGGGCGATCGGCGCACCCCAGACGGCCATGACCGCGTCGCCGATGAACTTCTCGACGATGCCGCCGTACGACTCGATGATCCCGCGCGCCATGTCGAAATAGCGGGTCAGGATCTCGCGGACCTCCTCCGCGTCACGCTCCTCGGCGAACGGCGTGAATCCGACGAGATCGGCGAACAGGATCGTGACGTGACGGCGCTCGGCGACGGGCTCGGTCTGAGTGAAGGTCGGACGAACCTCGGGCGGCGTGCTGCCGGCTCCCCCGAGGACCGTGCCGCATTCGCTGCAGAACTTCGCGTCGGGCAGGGTCGGCGCACCGCACGACGGGCAGGCTCCCGCGAGACGAGAGCCGCAGTCCTTGCAGAACTTTGCGCCGACCGGATTCTCGCTCCGGCAGACGGGACAGGCCACGCGCGACTCCTGGGGTTGGACGTTGGTCACGTCAGCGTAGCGGAGGCGGGAGCGACAGGCCAGTCAGAGGTCGAAGCCCGGTGGACTCGTCAGGTCGGGATGGTCGATCTCGAAGGCTCAGGCTGCAGCGAGCGTCCTGATACCAGGCTGCGCGTCGATGACGACGAGCAGCGAGTCGACTCGATCGATGAGCAGCATGTCGCCATCATCACATCGTCGGGCGCGCCGCGACCGCCACGGCTGAGCCTCGCTCCGGACGCACCGGCTACACTGCCGCCTCGTGACCATCCCCCAGGACCGCCTGCGCAACTTCTCGATCATCGCCCACATCGACCACGGCAAGTCCACGCTCGCCGACCGGCTGCTGGAGCTGACCCACACGATCGAGGGGCGCCAGATGATGAGCCAGGTCCTCGATTCGATGGACCTCGAGCGGGAGAAGGGGATCACCATCAAGGCGCGTGCCGTGCGCCTCGAGTACACCGCCCGGGACGGCCTGGTCTACGGCCTCAACCTCATCGACACGCCGGGCCACGTGGACTTCTCGTACGAGGTCAGCCACAGCCTGCAGGCCTGCGAGGGGGCGATCCTCGTCGTCGATGCCACCCAGGGCATCGAGGCCCAGACGCTGGCCAACGTCCATCTCGCCCTGCGCGAGAATCTCACGCTCATCCCGGTCCTCAACAAGATCGACCTGCCGTCGGCCGACCCCGAGACGATCATGGACGAGCTCGAGAACATCCTGGCCATCCCGCGGGAGGAGGTGATCCTCGCCTCGGCCAAGGACGGGACCGGCGTGGCGGAGATCCTCGAGGCCATCGTGGCCCGCATCCCGGCGCCCAAGGGCGACCCGACGAAGCCGCTCAAGGGCCTGATCTTCGACAGCCACTACGACGCCTACAAGGGCGTGGTCGTCTATGTCCGGTTGGCCCAGGGCACGCTCCGTCACGGGGAGTCCGTCCGGCTGATGGCGAGCGGCGCGGAAGCCGATCCGCTCGAGCTCGGTGTCTTCCGGCCGCAGCTCGTGCCGGTCGACCGGCTGGTGGCCGGCGAGGTCGGCTACATCGCGACCGGGCTCAAGAGCGTCCGCGACGCACAGGTCGGCGACACCGTCACGACCGTCGCACACCCGGCCGACACGCCGCTGCCCGGCTACCAGGAGGCGAAGAGCCTCGTCTTCGCCGGCATCTACCCGGTCAGCGGCGAGGACTACCCCCTGCTGCGCGACGCGCTCGAGAAGCTGCACCTCAACGACGCCAGCTTCACCTACACGCCGGAGAGCTCGGTCGCGCTCGGCTTCGGGTTCCGCTGCGGGTTCCTCGGCCTGCTCCACATGGAGATCGTCCAGGAACGTCTCGAGCGTGAGTTCAGCCTCGACCTCATCGCCTCCGCGCCGTCGGTCGAATACCACGTCCAGCTGACCATCGGGCGCGGGACGGTCGTCGTGGACAACCCGGCGCTGCTGCCGAACCCCGGCGAGATCGAAGTCATCGAGGAGCCCTGGGTCAAGCTCAGCCTGGTCACGCCGAGCCAGTACATCGGCTCGCTCATGGAGCTCTCGACCAACCGCCGCGGCGAGTTCATGACCATGGAGTACCTCGACCCGACCCGGGTCGTCCTCCACTTCGAGATGCCCCTTGCCGAGCTCATCGTCGACTACTTCGACCAGATGAAGAGCCGCAGCCAGGGCTACGCGTCGATGGACTACGAGGAGCTCGGCTACCGGGCGGCCAATCTGGTCAAGGTCGACATCCTCGTCAACGGCGAGCCGGTCGATGCCCTGTCGCTCATCGTCCATCGCGACCGGGCGCAGTCGACCGGCCGGGCGCTGACCGAGCGGCTGAAGCAGCTCATCCCCCGCCAGATGTTCGAGATCCCGATCCAGGCGGCCATCGGCTCGAACGTGATCGCCCGGGAAAGCGTGCGGGCGATGCGCAAGAACGTCCTCGCCAAGTGCTACGGTGGGGACATCACCCGAAAGCGCAAGCTGCTCGAGAAGCAGAAGGAGGGCAAGCAGCGCATGAAGCGGGTCGGCTCGGTGGAGATCCCGCAGGAGGCATTCCTGGCGATGCTCCGGATGGACGAGGGCTAGCAGGGCCCGTGGAAGAGTTCGAGGTCCTCGCCCGCTCGCTCATCTCGATCGGGCTCGTGCTGCTGCTGGTCATGCTCCGACTCGATGCCGAGAAGTTCGGGACTGCGGAGTACTACGAGGCGACCAGCGACGGCGAGCAGCCCAAGCTTCGGCGTCGGATCGCCTGGTACGGCCTGGGCTTCGGGCTCGTGGTGGCTCTCCTGTTCATCCATCCCTCGCCGCAGCGCGACCTGTATCTCGGCTCGGGAGATCGGCTCGGGGCGGTCCTCGGCGGGATCGCCTATGGACTCCTGGGCATCCTCGTCGCGGTCAGCTTCGCGACCTACCGCTATCACCGGATCCGCTTCCCGGACAGCTGGTCGTACCCGGGAGCCCTGCTCAACTCGACTGCCACCGCGTTCATCGACGAGGCGACATTCCGCGGAGCGTTGCTCGGGATGATGCTCGTGGCCGGCGTCAACCCGACCCTCGCCAACTTCACCCAGGCGATCCTGTACACCCTCACGACGCGCCTCGGCGCGCCGGGTCGCGACCGCTACCTGCTGGTCCTGACCCTGGGCATCGGCCTGATCGGCGGCTGGCTCACCGTCGCGACCGGCGGGATCGCCGCCGCGTTCCTCGGCCATGCCATCACCCGCTTCGCCTTCTTCCTGTGCACCGGCCACGCCGGCCAGACCAAACCGCGAGCACGCGAACCCGAGGAGATCGAGCGGCGGCGGCGGCCACCGGAGGGTTGGCGGATCATCGGGTCGCGGGAGTCGTCGTCCAGGGACCGCTGATGGGAGTCCGGGAGGCGCCGCCAGTCGCGCTGTACGTCCATGTCCCGTTCTGCGTCTCGCTCTGTCCGTATTGCGACTTCGTGGTCTATCCGGGGGCTGCCGCCCGCGGTCCCGCCGCCCGGGTGGACGTCTTCCTGACCGCTCTTCACGCCGAGCTGGACCTGCGCGCCGACGCGCTCGAGGCAGCCTTTCCTGCCGGCTGGCCGCCTCTCGAGACCGTCTACCTCGGGGGCGGCACGCCGTCACTGCTGCCGGCCGCCGCGGTCGGCGCGGTGCTGGACCACATCCGGGTGCGATTCGGGATCGCCGAGGGTGCCGAGGTCACGCTCGAGGCCAACCCGGGTCCCGACGAGCGTGGCGACGCGGCTGCTCTTCGGGCCGCCGGCGTGACGAGGGTGTCGATCGGCGCCCAGGCCATGTCGGACGTCGGCCTGTGGCGGCTCGGACGGCGCCACAAGGCAGCGGATGTCGGGGCCGCGGTGGCCGCGGCCCGCGAGGCGGGCATCCCGTCGGTCAGCCTCGACCTCCTGTACGACGCTCCGGACCTGATGCTCGCCGACTGGATCGACAACCTCGAGGCTGCGCTCGACCTGAAGCCGGACCACCTCTCGCTGTACGCGCTGACGCTCGACGATCCGGACGCCGAGGGGCTGACCGGCCAGGAGGGCGACCACCTGCCCGTGAAACCAGGCGCCCGTCGCTGGCGCACGTTCGCCCGATCCGCCCAGGACGAGGATCGCGCCGCGGCCCAGTACCACCATGCCGTCCATCGCCTGGCCGAGGACGGCTGGCGCGGCTACGAGATCAGCAACTGGGCGCGGCCGGGCCACGAGAGCCGGCACAACCTCGTCTACTGGGAGCGCCGGCCGTACGAGGCCGTCGGCCCCGGAGCCCATGCGTTCGACGGCGTCACGCGGCGGTGGAACGCGGCCCGGCTCAACGGCTACCTCGGGGCACTCGTCCCGAAGGGCGGAGGTGCGCCGGCCCTCCCGCCGGGCGGCTCGGAAGAGATCGACGCGGCCACGGCCGCCGCCGAGACCGTCATGCTCGGGCTCCGGACCGATCGCGGCGTGCCGCTGTCGGCCGCCCATGAGCCGCCGTTGGCCGACCTGTTCGGATGGGCCCTTGCGGCCGAGCTCCTCGACGTCACCGATGACGATCGCGTCATCCTGACCACCCGCGGCCGACTCCTCTCGAACGAGGTGTTCAGCCGCCTTTACTGACGCCCTTACTGACGCCCTCCGCCGAGGCCGAGGTCGAGGTCGAAGCCGCCGGCGGGATCACGGTGACCTGCCGATTCGCTGTCGGCGATTCGGACGGGGCGTAGGGCCGCCTCGCGAAGTATCGGGCCGTCGCCTCGACGACCTCCTCCGACTTCGTGAACAGGAGGTAGCGCTTTCTCGGTCCGGCGTAGCCTGTGGCGGAGAGAGGGATCCGGATGTCCAGGAAGGCGCCGTTCTCGTCGGCGAGGCGAGTCACGGCGTCCGCGGTGTAGTACGACGTGTGGCCTCGATAGAACACGTAGGCCTGCTTGTCCAGGAGGCCGCCGTCGTACAGGTTCGTCGCACAGACGAGCAAGCCGCCGGGCTCGAGGTAGCCGAGAAGGTGCCGGAAGTCGGGCCGCGGATCGACGAAATGCTCGACCACCTCACTGGCCACGACCACGGCGAACGTCCGCGGGGCCGGGAGATTGGCATCGATGAACTCGGCATCGTCGCGCAACTGCATGATGTCGGCGATGGCGACCCCGTGGACCTGCGGCAGGGCGGCGATGTGGTGGTTGTCGTAGCTCCGGCCCGCCCCGTAGATCAGCACATCGAGGTCGTCACGGCCCAGGATGTCGACCGCCATCTTGGCCATATGGAACTCACGTCCGGGTTGCTCCAGGGTGCCGATCCGGCCACCGTCGGCCAAGTGGTCGATCCGGTCATAGGCCCGGTAGTCGAGCGTGTTCTCGGGATTGCCGACGTGCCCGCAGACGCTGCAGACGCGCATCCGGAAGGCCCTCGGCGTCGCCAGGTTGCGCCCCGCGACCGTCGCGTCCGTGATGGTCACGACCCTGGCGGCTCGTGACCCGCACACGAGGCATGGCTCGAGGGGCGCCCTGGACAGGGCCATCGCGAATCGCGCCCGGGCGACGGCCATGGCGGCGGTTCGCCGTGGTCGTCGGGTGAGCCTGGCAGCGACCCGCCTGACTCGACGCAGGACGCGTCGAAAGGGCTGGCCTGGGGTGTCCGTCACCGGGGCATCCTACTGGACGACACCGGGCCTCCGCGCCGAGGTCGTGGCGCGTTGACACTCCCCGCCGCGGACTGCTACGATGCCGGCAACGTGTTAGCACTCTCAACCATAGAGTGCTAACGAATTGGGAGACAGGCCCTTGGCGCGACGGAATCGCCGCCCACTCGGCCCCCTGGACATTCGCACACAGGCGATCCTACGGGCCGTCATCGAGGAATACGTCACGACCGCCACGCCGGTCGGCAGCCAGGCGCTCGTCGACCGCTACGGCCTCGGCGTGTCCAGTGCGACCGTCCGGAGCATCCTCGCCGAGCTCGAGCTGAACGGCCTGCTCACCCACCCGCACACCTCGGCCGGCCGCATCCCGACCGACGAGGGCTACCGGTTCTACGTCGAATCGATCGCCGAGACGGTCCCGCTGCCCGCCGTCGAGCAGCTCATGATCCGTCACCAGTTCGGCCAGGTGGAGTTCGCCAGCGAACACTGGTTCCGCCTCGCCGCGACGACGCTCGCCTCGGTGACCCGGGCGGCCGGTCTGGCCACTCCGGCCAAGCCACGCGACGCGCATATCCGCCGGATCGACATCGTGGCCATCAACGAACGGATGGCCAGCCTCATCCTGGTCCTGCGCGAGGGCGCCATCAAGCAGGCGCTCCTGACGGTCGAGGGTGACGAGGCGATCGACCAGGCGACGCTCAACGCGGTCGCCGGCCTGCTCAACGAGCGGCTGGTGGACATGACCGCCCGACGGGCGGAGAACCGCCTGGCGCTCCTCGATGAGGCCGATCGCATCCAGGCGCTGGCGAAGCGCGTCGGCGAGCGCGTCGTCCGGGTCCTGCGCGAATACGACGCGGACGCTATCGAGGAGGTCTACTCCGACGGCCTGCTCAACGTCATGGAAGCCCCGGAATTCGCCCAGAGCGAGAAGCTCCGGCGCGTCTTCAACGCCCTCGAGAACCGCGTCTACCTCGGGCAGCTGGTCGGCAGCGTCGCGGGCGCCGGCCGTGTCCAGGTCTTCATCGGACACGAGAACCAACCGACCGACATGCGCGACGTCTCGCTCATCCTCGCCCCGTACGGGCGGCCCGGCCAGGCGATCGGTGTCGTCGGCGTCCTCGGTCCGACCCGGATGTCCTACTCCCAGGCCATCGGCACGGTCCGCTTCGTGTCCGGCCTCATGAACGAGCTGGTGGATCATCTCTATGCCTGATCGGCACCGCACTCGCGCGCAGGAGCGCGCCGACGAGATCGACATCTCGCCCACGACCCTGCTCGCTCAGATCGAGACGCTGACGGCCGAGCGCGACGCCGCCGTCCAGACCGGCGATGACTACCTCGCTGCGCTCCAGCGCGAGCGCGCCGAGTTCCAGAACTTCAAGCGGCGCACGGCCGAGGAGCGGATGCGCGACCTCGGCCTCGCCGGCGAGGACCTCATCCGCAAGGTCCTGACCCTCGCCGACGACTTCGACCGGGCCATCGAGGCGCGGCCGGCATCGATCGCCGAGGACCCGTGGTTCGAGGGCATCGCGGCCATCGATCGCAAGCTGCGGACGCTGCTCGAGAGCGAGGGCGTCACCTCGATCGATGCGTCGCCAGGTCGCCAGTTCGATCCCCGCGAACACGAGGCGATCGTCAACGTGCCCGGCACGGACCGGCCCGAGGGCGAGATCGTCGAAGAGATCCGGCGCGGCTACCGCCTGCGCGACCGCGTCATCCGCCCGGCCCTCGTCGCCGTGGCGTCCACCACCAACGAAACCAACGACTAGCACCCGACACAAGGAGCATCCATCGATATGGGCAAGATCATCGGCATCGACCTCGGCACCACGAACTCCGTCGTGGCCGTCATGGAGGGCGGCGAGCCGACCGTCATCGCATCCGCCGAGGGCGGCCGGACGGTCCCGTCGGTCGTGGCGTTCACCAAGACCGGCGAGCGCCTCGTCGGCCAGCTGGCCAAGCGCCAGGCGGTCACCAACCCCGGCAACACCGTCTTCTCGATCAAGCGCTTCATGGGCCGTCGTTTCGACGATCCGGAAACGAAGCACTCGCGCGACCTCGTGCCGTACACCGTCGAGAAGGACGCCAAGTCGGACGGCATCGCGGTCAAGCTCGCGGACGGCAAGCAGTACACGCCCCCAGAGATCAGCGCGATGATCCTCCAGAAGCTCAAGACGGACGCCGAGGCGTATCTCGGCGAAAAGATCACCGAGGCGGTCATCACGGTGCCCGCCTACTTCGACGACACGCAGCGCCAGGCGACCAAGGACGCGGGCCGCATCGCCGGCCTCGAGGTCAAGCGGATCATCAACGAGCCGACCGCGTCGGCCCTGGCCTACGGCCTCGACAAGAAGGGCGACGAGAAGATCGCCGTCTACGACCTCGGTGGCGGCACGTTCGACATCTCCATCCTCGAGCTCGGCGAGGGCGTCTTCGAGGTCAAGGCGACCAACGGCGACACCCACCTCGGTGGCGACGACTTCGACCAGCGGGTCATCGACTGGCTGCTGGCTGAGTTCAAGAAGGACCAGGGCATCGACCTGGCCAAGGACCAGCAGGCCCTCCAGCGCCTCAAGGAGGCGGCCGAGAAGGCGAAGATCGAGCTGTCGACGACCGCGTCGACCGAGATCAACCTGCCCTACATCACGGCCGACGCGACCGGGCCGAAGCACCTCGTGGTGTCGCTCACCCGGGCCAAGCTCGACGACCTCGTCGCCGACCTGGTCGAGAAGACCGCCGGGCCGGTCAAGGCCGCCATGAAGGACGCGGGCCTGAAGCCCGCCGACATCGACGAGGTCATCCTCGTCGGGGGCATGACCCGGATGCCGGCCGTCGTCGAGGCGGTCAAGAAGATGTTCGGTGGCAAGGAGCCGCACAAGGGCGTCAACCCGGACGAGGTCGTGGCCATCGGCGCCGCGATCCAGGCTGGCGTCCTCGCCGGTGACGTCAAGGACGTGCTGCTCCTCGACGTCACGCCGCTGTCGCTCGGCATCGAGACCCTCGGCGGGGTCATGACCAAGCTCATCGAGCGGAACACGACCATCCCGACCTCGAAGTCGCAGGTCTTCTCGACGGCGTCCGATTCGCAGTCGCAGGTCGAGATCCACGTCCTCCAGGGCGAGCGCGACTTCGCGGCCGACAACAAGACGCTCGGGCGGTTCATCCTCGACGGCATCCCGCCGGCCCCGCGCGGCATCCCCCAGATCGAGGTCACCTTCGACATCGACGCCAACGGGATCCTCGACGTCAAGGCCAAGGACCGGGCGACCAGCAAGGAACAGCAGGTCCGCATCACCGCCTCGTCGATGCTCGACAAGAGCGCCGTGGACCAGATGGTCCGCGACGCCCAGGAGCACGCCGAGGAGGACAAGCAGCGGCGCGAAGAGGTCGAGACCCGGAACCAGGCTGAGGCCCTCTCGTTCCAGGCGGAACGGGCGATCAAGGACCTCGGCGACAAGGTCTCGTCCGAGGACAAGGCCGAGGTCGAGAACAAGATCGAGTCATTGCGCGAGGCGCTCAAGGGCTCCGACATGGACGTCGTCAAGTCCGGGATGACATCCCTGGCTGATGTGCTCCAGCGCGTCTCCACCGCGGCCTACCAGGCGGCGGCGTCGGCGGCCGGCGAGTCCGAGAACGGCTCCTCGAACGGGACCGGCGGCGAGGGTGCCGCGGGCGAGGGCGAGGCCCCGGCGGAGGACGAGACGGTCGAGGGCGAGTTCAAGGAGGTCTAGGCCTCCGGGTCCTCGCAAACATGGAACGGCCCGCCGGGAAACGGCGGGCCGTTTCGATTCTACGTGCGGTCGGGGCTCCGATCCGACTCGTTGCGGACACAGGCTCATCACGCCGAGAGCTGGTCGGCGAAGTCTGATATTCGGGTCGTCACCGGGGGCGTTCGAGTCGTGGCACGGTTCGGTTTCTGACAAATGCCCGTCACGCGAGCGTTGGACAGGGATCTCTTTGTCAGAACGGTCACCCACTGCGCATTTGGCAGGATCAGGCTTGTCAACGATCACGGACCACGCTGGGTGAGGATCTCGCGCGCCGGTCCGGCTGGCGACTCGGTGACGAGCTCTCGTGTGGTGAGCATTTGTCAGAAACTCGGCCACGGGGTTAGCGTCCGCTCGCATGTCGAAGCTCATGGGCCTGGTCCTCGCGGTTTGCCTCGCGGTCGATGGCGCCGGTTGCGCCGGATGCGCGACGGCATTGCTCGAAGGGGTCCTGGTCGCGGACGGTCAGGGCGGGCTTGCGGTCCGGGCCGACGGCGGGAACATGGTGCCGGTCGAGTGGCCCGATGGAGTCGGCATCGGACACGATGGCGATCAGCTCACCCTGACGAACCCGCTCGGGCTACCCATCGCGCACGAAGGCGAGTTCGTCACGCTGGGCGGCGGGAGCGCGATGGAAGGTCCCGGATTCGCTGCCTGCGGGCCGATCGCCGTGCGCGCATCAGGCCCGCCGACGCAGTAGGATGACAACAAACCGACTGGTCGGTCGGTAAGTCGTGGCGAGGCGATGGGCAAGAACGATGGTCGGCCGCCGACGCAGGCGGAGCGGAGCCGGGCGCGGCGCGAGCAGATCCTCGACGCCGCGTTCCACACGTTCTCGCGGCGCGGCTACCGCGACACGGCGGTCGACGAGATCGCGGCCGCCGCCGAGACGAGCAAGGGCGGCGTCTACTTCCACTTCCCGACGAAGGAGGCGATCTTTCGCGAGCTCGTCAAGACCACCGCGGACCGCCTGGCCGCGAAGGTCGAGCGTGCCGTCGCCGAGCAGACAGACCCGATCGCCCGCGCCGACGCGGCCCTGCGCACGGTCCTCCTGACGTTCGCCGGCCACCGGACGATGGCCCGGCTGCTGTTCGTCGATGCGATGGGCGCGGGCCGCGTCTTCAATGCCGAGACCAACGCGCTCCACGACCGGTTCGCCGGGATGATCGCGGGCTACCTCGACGAGGCGGTCGCCGAGGGCGCGATCCCGCCGATCGACACGGCGCTGACCGGCGTCGCCTGGTTCGGGGCGCTCAACGAGGTCGTGGCGCGCTGGCTTCTGACCGACGACCCGACGCCGCTCGAAGCCAGCTATCCGACCCTGCGCGCGCTCCTGCTCCGCAGCGTCGGCGTGGACGAGACCCGGATCGCCCACAGTCCGAGTCTGGCGTCATGACCGTCGCCGATCGTCGCGCGACGGCACGGACCGCGACATCCTTCGCGCCCGAGCTGGCGTCGCTGCTGGCCGACGCCGCGGCCGCTCCCGACCGCCGACGGCCGCTCGTCGCGCTGACCCGCCCGATCGCGGCCATCGACCCGATCTCGCTGTTCGCGGCCGCTCGCGCACAGGGACTCGAGGCCGCCCTGTGGGTGCAGCCGGCGGCCGGTCGGTCGATCGTCGGGATCGGTCGAGCGTGGGCCTTCGAGGGCGGCGGGGCCGACCGGTTCGCTGCGGCGACTGCGGCCTGGCGCTCGGTCCTGGCCGGTGCGATCGGACCGGACCGCCTGGCGATGCATCCGGATTCGGGACCGATCCTCCTGGGCGGTCTCGGGTTCACCGGGGCGACACCCGCGGGCGACGACGCGTGGGCGCCATTCGGCGCGGCCTCGCTCGTGCTGCCGACGTTCGCCGTGGCACAGCACGGAGCCGACGCCACCTTGACCGTGGCGATCGCCCCGGACCGGGTCGATGATGCCGACCCCGATGCGATCGAGCACGCCTGGGTCGACATCGTCCGAGCCGTCGACGGCCGCGCCCCGACGGGACGCGGACCGCTCCACGTCATCGAGTCGCAACCCGATCGTGTGGCGTGGGAGCGGACGGTCGGGATGTTCGCCGGCGCGGTCGGCCGCGGCAGGATCGACAAGGTCGTCCTGGCGCGCCGCGTGACATTCGATGCCCCGGCCGACCTCGACGTCGTCGGCGCACTGCGTGATCTCGCCGCGACCGCGCCCGAGAGCGCGACCTTCGCGTTCGCCCGCGGCGAGACGACGTTCCTGGGTGCGACGCCCGAGCGCCTGGCGCGAACGGTCGGCCGATCGTTCGAGACCGTCGCCATCGCCGGGTCCGCGCCGCGCGGGGCCGACCCGGAGGAGGACGCCGCGTTCGCCGCGGGTCTGCTCGGGAGCGAGAAGGATCGCGAGGAGCACGCCGTCGTGGTCGACGCCCTGCGCGCCGGACTGACCCCGATGGTCGAGGCCCTGACCATCGCGGACGCGCCCCGGATCCTGCCGCTGCACCACGTCCAGCATCTCGTCACGCCGATGCGGGGAACGCTTCGGGAAGAGGCAGGGCTTCTCGCCCTGGCGGGCCTGCTTCACCCGACGCCGGCCGTCGGTGGCGCGCCGCGCGACGTCGCGCTCGCCATGATCGCCGAGCACGAGGGCTTCGACCGTGGGTGGTACGCCGGCCCCGTCGGCTGGCTCGGTGCGGATGGCGACGGCGAGCTGATGGTCGCGCTCCGCTGTGGGCTCGTCTCCGGTCACGACGCGGTCCTGTTCGCGGGATGCGGGATCGTCGCGGACTCGGATCCGGCGCGCGAATGGGAGGAGTCGAGGCTCAAGCTGCGGACGATGATCGCCGCCCTCGGCGACATCGACGAGGACGCGTCGTGACCGACAACCTCGCGCTCCGTGCCATCGCCCAGGAACTGGTGGACGCGGGTGTCACCGACGTGATCGTCTGCCCCGGATCGCGGTCCACGCCGCTTGCGCTGGTCACGCGCGCCCACCCCGGCCTGCATGTGCGCGTGCTGCTCGACGAGCGCTCGGCCGGGTTCTTCGCGCTGGGTCTCGCCCGCGCCTCGCGCCGTCCGGTCGCGGTCGTCGTGACATCCGGGACGGCCGTTGCCGAGCTCCTGCCCGCCGTCGTCGAGGCGTCGCTGGCGCGTGTCCCGCTTTTGCTGCTGACCGCCGACCGGCCGCCCGAGCTGCGCGATCGGGGTGCACCGCAGACGATCGACCAGGCGGGGATCTTCGGCGGCCACGTTCGCTGGTCGACCGAGCTGCCGTTGCTCGACGGGGCGCCCGAGACGCGCCGGCACGTCCGGTCGGTCATCGGGCGGGCGGTCGCCACGGCGCGCGGCGGTCCTGCCGGGCCTGTCCACATCAACATCGGGTTCCGCGAGCCGCTCATCCCGGCCGAGGGACTCGGGCCGCTGGCGCCGGTCGAGGGTGAGCACGCCGGGGCGTTCACGACGGTCGTCGCCGGGCGACCGGCACTGGACCCGGCCGCGATCCGGGATCTCGCCGCGCGGCTCGCGGCGGCCGAGCGCGGCCTCATCGTCGCCGGACCGCACGACGACCCTGCCCTTCCCGCGGCACTCGCGCGCCTCGCGGCCGCCACGGGGTTTCCGATCGTGGCGGACCCGTTGTCCGGTGTCCGTTGCGGGCCGCACGACCGCGCGTTCGTGCTGGGCCACGCGGACCACCTCGTTCGGCCCGGACCGTGGCGCGACGCCCACCTGCCCGACCTCGTCATCCGGTTCGGGGCGACGACCACCTCGAAGCCGATGCTGACGCTGCTCGAGAGCACGACGCCGGTCCAGATCGTGATCGACGGCGACCACGGCTGGAGTGACCCGGCGATCATCCCGACGACGTTCGTCCAGGCTGACGCGACCTCGACCGCATACGCACTGAGCGACGCCTATCCGGGCGAGTCGGACCTCGGCTGGGCGCACGGATGGCGTGACGCCGATGAGGCCGCGGATCGTGCGATGGCCTCTTGGCTCGCGGCCATCGAGGCGCGCGGCGAGGCGTTCGAGGGCCTGCCGTTCGCCATCCTCGGCGGGCTCCTCCCCGACGGCGCGCTCCTCTGGGCCGGCAACAGCATGCCCGTCCGCGACCTGGACGACTGGTTGCCCGGTAGCGCCCGCGCCATCCGGCCGCTATCCAATCGCGGCGCCAACGGCATCGACGGGGTCGTGTCCACGGCCCTCGGCGCGGCGGCGGCGGAGGTCGGCCCGGTCGTGCTCGTGGTCGGCGACCTGTCGTTCCTGCACGACCTCAACGCGCTGGTCGCGGCGCGTCTCCACGACCTGTCCGCCACGATCGTGCTCATCGACAACGATGGCGGCGGCATCTTCTCGTTCCTGCCCCAGGCCTCGGCCGACGCGCCCGGCGTCGGGTTGCCCGAGCACTACGAGGAGCTCTTCGGGACGCCGCATGGCATCGACATGGGGCCGATCGTGACCGCGCTCGGCGCGGGGTTCAGCGACGTGTCGACCGGTGACCTCCGGGCCGACCTGGCTGCCTCGATCGGCCGGCCCGGCGTGCGCGTCCTGCGCTACCGGACGGACCGGGTCAGGAACGTCGAGCTGCACCGCGAGGCGGCCGCAGCGGTCGCAGCAGCCCTGCCGACCGCATGACTGGGTTCGAGCTCGACGGCCTGCGCTGGGAGGTGCGCTCGCGGGGCGATGGGGTCCCGCTGCTGCTGCTCCACGGCTTCACGGGTCGTGGGACCGGATGGGCTGGGCACGCGACCGCGTTCGCCCGGCGGTTCCGGGTGATCGTCGTCGACCTGCCCGGCCACGGCCGATCGGGCATCCCGGCGGACCCGCGCCGGGCGAGCATCGAGCGATCGGCCGACGACCTCGCCATGATCCTCCGCGCACTGTCCGAGTCGCCGGCGCATGTCATCGGGTACTCACTGGGCGCACGGATCGCCCTGCGACTGGCTGTGGCCCACCCAGGGTCGGTGCGCCGGCTCATCCTCGAGAGCCCGTCGGCGGGGATCGCCGATCCGGTCGAGCGAGCGGCTCGCGTCGCGGGCGACGACGCCCGCGCGGCCCGGCTCGAGCGCGACGGGATCGAGGCGTTCGTCGCGGAATGGGAGCGCGAGCCGGTCTTCGCGAGTCACGCCGGGATGCCGCAGGCGCACCGGGACCGCCTCCACGCCGACCGCCTGCGCAACCGCCCGGCGGGGCTTGCCGCGAGCCTGCGCGGAGCCGGACAGGGCGTCATGGAACCGCTTTACGATCGCCTCCTCGACGTCGCGGCACCGACCCTCGTCATCGCCGGCGCCCTCGACAAGGCCGGCCGCGACCGCGCCGAGTCGATCGCCACCGCCATCCCGCACGCCCGTCTCGAGATCGTCCGGACGGCCGGACACACGCCCCACCTCGAGACCCCGACCATCTTCCGGACGCTTGTCACCGAATTCCTGGAGGAGGATCAAGCCGCATGACCGTCGATGTCACCTGGACGCCCGTCGTCGAGTACGACGACATCCGCTACGAACACTCGGGCACCGGCATCGCCCGCGTGACGATCGCCCGGCCCGAGGTCCACAACGCCTTCCGGCCCGAGACCGTCAAGGAGATGATCGACGCGTTCGCCCGGATCCGCGACGAGCCGTCGATCGGCTGCGTCCTGCTCACCGGCGCCGGCGACCGGGCCTTCTGCTCGGGCGGGGACCAGCGCTACAAGGACCGCGGCGGCTATGTCGGGGGCGACGGGCTGGCGCGACTCAACGTCCTCGACCTCCAGCGTCAGATCCGGTCGCTGCCGATCCCGGTGATCGCGCTCGTCAACGGCTACGCCATCGGCGGCGGCCAGGTCCTCCAGGTCGTGTGCGACCTCGCCATCGCCGGCGACAACGCGATCTTCGGCCAGGTCGGTCCGCAGGTCGGCAGCTTCGACGCCGGCTTCGGGATCGGGCTCCTGGCGCGGCTGGTCGGCGACCGCAAGGCCAAGGAGATCTGGTTCCTGTGCCGCCGCTACGACGCGAGCCAGGCGCTCGAGATGGGCCTCGTCAACCACGTCGTCCCGCTGGCCGACCTCGAGGCCGAGGGCATCGCGTGGGCGAACGAGATCCTGGCGATGAGCCCGACCGCGATCCGGTTCCTCAAGTCGGCGTTCCTCGTCGCCACCGACGGCCTGGCCGGGCTCCAGGAGTTCGCGGGCAACGCGACCGGCCTGTACTACACGACGGACGAGGCGCACGAGGGCTCGACCGCATTCCTCGAGAAGCGCAAGCCGGACTTCTCGAAGTTCCCGCGCCGCCCGTGACCGCCGCTGCGACGCGTCCGTCCACGCTCAGGATCTGGCTGCTCGCCATCCGGCCGGCGACGCTGCCGGCCGCTCTGAGCGGCGTCGTCGTCGGGCTGGGCGCGGCACTGGCCGTCGGCACACCGTTCCGCCTCGATACGGCGCTCGGCTGCCTTGCTGTCGCCCTGCTGCTGCAGATCACGGCCAACCTGTCGAACGACCTGTCCGATTTCCGCAAGGGCGCCGACACCCCGGACCGGACCGGACCCGTCCGGGTCGCCGCCGCGGGGCTGGTGACGCCGCGCCAGCTGGAGGTCGCCATCGCGTTCGTCATCGCCGTGGCCGGGGTCGTCGGGCTGTGGCTGACCACGGTCGGCGGCCCGGTCCTCCTCCTCGTCGGCGTCCTCGCCGTCGTCGCCGCGCTCGCGTACACCGGCGGCCCGTGGGCGTACGGCTATCGCGGGCTGGGCGAGGTCTTCGTCTTCGTCTTCTTCGGGCTGGTGGCGGTCGTCGGGACGGCCTACCTGCAGGCTGGCCGGGTCGAGCCGCTGTTCTGGGTGGCGGCCGTGCCGGTCGGCGCGCTGACGACGGCGATCCTCGTCGTCAACAACCTGCGCGACATCCCGACCGACGCCGCGGCCGGCAAGCGGACCCTCGCAGTGATGCTGGGTGTCCAGCGGACGCGGCTCGAATACGCCGGCCTGCTGCTCATCGCATTCGTGATCCCTGTCGCCCTCGCGGCCGCGGGTCGCGGTCTGGCGGTCCTCCTGCCGCTCCTGGCGCTTCCGCTCGCATCCCCGCTCCTCCGGACCGTCCGGACGTTCTCCGAGCCACGGCAGCTGAACCTCGTGCTCAAGGGGACGGCCCGGCTGGCGCTGGTCCACGGGGTCCTGTTCGCGGCCGGCCTTGCCATCGGGGGCGCGATCGCATGACGCGTTCCCTCGTCGCCGACCGCGTCCGGATCCCGTTCCGTCGCCCGTTCCCGACGGCCAGCGGGATGTGGGTCGAACGTGAGGCCTGGATCCTCCGGCTCGTCGAGGACGACGGCCGGGTGGGGCTGGGCGAAGCCGTGCTGGAGCCGGCCAACGGCGATGTGGCCGAGACGATCCTCGAGGCACTGGTGCGAGAGGCGGTCGACGGCGCCCCGAGCGGGCTGCCGACGCTGGCCGACCTCGAGATGCACGGCGCGCCGGGACGTGCGCTGGCGGCCGCGATCGAGGGCGCGAGGCTCGACCTGGCCCGGCCCGCGCCGGCCGACGATGACGCCGGGGTGGGGGTCAATGCCACGCTCCCATCACTCGGGCCGGCGGCGGCCGCCGAGGCGGCCCTGCAGTCGGTCGAGTCCGGCTTCGTCACGCTCAAGGTCAAGGCCGGTGCCGAACGCGAGACCGAGGTGCTGGTCGAGCGCGTCCGCGCGATCCGGGCGGCAGTCGGGCCGGACATCGGGCTGCGGCTCGACGTGAACGGAGCCTGGGACCTCGACACCGCGACCGACCGGCTGGAAGCGATCCAGCGGTTCGACATCGAGTTCGTCGAACAGCCGCTCGTCGCCCACGACGTCGACGGGATGGCCGAGCTGCGCCGGCGGGTCGATGTGCCGATCGCCGCGGATGAGGCGGCCGCGTCCGTCCGGGATGTGCGCGGGCTGCTGGAGGCCGACGCCGTCGACGTGCTCGTGGTCAAGCCGGCCCGGGTCGGCGGGCCGTCCGCGGTCGCCGAGATCGCCGCGCTCGCGGCGGCGCGGGGCGTGCCGGTCGTCATCAGCACGCTGTTCGAGACGGGGATCGGGATCGCCGCGGCGCTCGCCATCGCCGAGGGATTGCCGGAGGTCGCCGCGGACCGATGGCCCGACCCGCTCGACCACGGGCTGGCCACGGCCGGGCTGCTCGAGCACGACCTGCTCAGCCGGTCGTTGATCGTCGAGGACGGCCGGATGCATGCGCCCGGCGGCGCCTGCGGCCTCGGGGTCGCCATCGATCTCCGGGCGCTCGGGCGGTTCCGAGTGGACGCGATCGGGTCGCTGACGTGAGGATGTCGCTGCGGCTCGCATCCTCGTTGGCAGACTCGGCGCGGGTCGCGGCCGCCGATCCAGAGCGCGCCTCGCAGCCGGCGGTCGCGGATGGCTGGGTCCGCTGGACCTGGTCGGAATTGGATGGGCGCGCCGATGCTGTCGCCCGCGGGCTGCTCGCGGCCGGAGTCGAGGCGGGCGACCGCGTCGGGATGATCTCGGTCCCGTCCGCGGCGGCCATCGCGGCGCTCCACGGCATCGCGCGCGTCGGAGCGGTGGCGGCCCCGGTCGGCGTGGGACTGTCACGTCCCGAATTGGCCGCCGCGACCGGGGTGCTCAGGCCACGCGTCGTCATCGCCGGGCCCGGTCACGAGGACGGAGCTGCGGCCCTGGCGGATCGGGTGCTCGGGCTCGCCAGCCTCGTCGATGGCCCTCGAGACCTCGCTCCCGTTGCCGCCATCGACCCGGCCGCGCCCGCGGTCGCGATCCTGACCTCGGGCACGACCGGTCGCCCGAAGGCGGCCGTCCTGTCGACCGCCGCGCTCGTCGCCAGCGCCGAGGCGTGGCTCATGGCGTTGCCGCCGGCGACGGGCTGGCTGCTCGCGGTCGGGCTCGGTCACGTCGCGGGGATCGGCGTCGTCTGGCGAGCGGCATTGTCGGGCGTGCCGCTGGTCGTCCTCGACCGGCCTGACCCCGGGGCGATCGTCGCGGCGCTGACCGCGGATCCCGCCCTCAGTCACGTCTCGCTCGTGCCGACGATCCTCGCGCGGATCCTCGATTCCACCGGCGATGCGCCGCCACCGCCGACCCTGCGTGCGGTCCCGCTCGGTGGCGGGCCGATCCCCCCGGCGCTCGTCCGGCGGGCGCTGGCGGCCGGTTGGCCGATCGTCCTGACCTACGGCCTGACCGAGGCAGGATCCGGTGTCACGGCCCTGCCGACAGCCGACGCGGCGGACCATCCGGACGGTGCCGGTCGGGCACTCCCCGGGGTCGAGGTGCGCATCGCCGCCCCGGATACCGAAGGGATCGGCGAGATCGAGGTCAGCAGTCGGGCGCTGTTCGACGGCTACCTCGCCGACGCCGGCGCGACAGCGGCGGCCATGACCGACGACGGCTGGCTGCGGACCGGCGACCTCGGACGCCTCGACGACGACGGCCGCTTGACCGTCGCCGACCGCCGCACCGACCGGATCGTCCGCGGCGGCGAGAACGTCTCGCCCGGGGAGGTCGAGGCCGTCCTCCTGGAGCACCCCGCGGTCGCCGACGCGGGCGTCGTCGCCCGTCGCGATCGAGAGTTCGGGCAGGTGCCCGTGGCGGCCATCGTCCTCAGGCCCGGTGCCGTGGATCCCGGCGACGAGGCGCTCGCGGCCTTCGCTCGTGACCGCCTCGCACGGTTCAAGGTGCCGGCTGCCTTCGTCCGGCTCGAAACGCTCCCGCGCACGTCGGGCGGCAAGCTTCGGCGCGCCGAGCTGCGCGCCAGCCTCGACCCTGTGACCCCGAGCGATCACCTCGTCGCGCGACCCGATGGCGCCCGGATCGCGTACCGCACCTTTGGCGACGGGCCGCGCCACATCCTCCTCCTCCACGGGACGCTGTCCACTGCAGCGCAGCTCGGCGGTCTGGCGCGGCTCTTGGCCGCATGGGGCGAAGCCACCGTGCACGCGGTCGATCGTCGGGGGAGCGGGCTGAGCCGCCTGTCCGAGCCGGCACCGCTCGACGTCACGATCCACGTCGACGACCTCACGGCCATCCTCGATGCCGAGGGCGTCGCCTCGGCGGCCGTCGTCGGGATCAGCTATGGCGCCTGCGTGGCGCTCGAATTCGCGGCCAGACGACCCAGCCGCACGCTCGCGGCGGTCGCCTACGAGCCGCCGTACGGACCCGCCGCAGACGCGGCGACGCAGGCGGATTTCGCGACCGTGGCGGATGCCACGGAGCGGGCCTACGAGACGGCCGGCGGGCCAGGCGCCGCCGAGGCGTTCATGGCCGGTGTCGCCGGCCCGGCCGCCTGGGCCAAGCTGCCCGATCGCGCCCGCGCGTTCCTCGCCGGGGAGGGCGGGGGAGCGTATGCCGATGCGCGTCTGCTCGGCCTCGACCTCGACGGACTCGGACGCATCACGGCCCCGGTCACGCTGCTCACCGGCGACGCGAGCCAACCCTTCTACCGTCCGATCGCCGACGCCCTCGCCGCCCGTCTCCCGCAGGCCCAGCGACGTCATCTGCCGGGGATGGCCCATGCTTCACCCATCACCGACCCGGGACCGATCGCCGACGCGGTCCGGTCCGCCCTGGAGGACACGCCCGCATGAGCCCAGCCAAGGACGACGCGCCGTCGGGTCGCGCGACGGACAGCGGGAACGCCGCCTCGACCGCCGAGGTCCGGGCGATGTTCGACAAGATCGCCCGCGTCTACGACCCGATGAACCTCGTCATCTCCGCGTTCCAGGAGCCACGCTGGCGAAAGCGGGCCGTCACGTTGAGCGGCGCCCACCCCGGCGACCGGATCCTCGATGTCGCCACGGGCACCGGCAAGGTCGCCGCCGACCTCCACGCCAAGGTCCAGCCCGACGGGAGCGTCCTGGGCGTGGACATCTCGCCGGCGATGATCCGGGTCGCGCAGAAGCAGTTCGGTGACCGGGCGGGGCTCACCTACGTCGTCGGTGACGCCCTGGCGCTACCGACCGAGGACGGCACCTTCGATGCCGCGACGATCGCCTTCGGGATGCGCAACCTGCCCGATTACGGCAAGGGCTTCGCCGAGCTGGCTCGCTCGGTCCGCCCGGGCGGCCGCGTCGTCTGCCTCGAGATCGCCCGACCGCGCAGCCGCGTCGCCCGGATCCTCCAGTTCTGGTTCGACAGGATCGTGCCGATCGTCGGTCGCGTCGCCGGCCAGGGCGGCGCGTACGGCTACCTCGTCCGGAGCGTCAAGGGCTACCCGGGGCCCGACCGGATCGCCGAGATCATGCGCGACGTCGGGCTCCAGGACGTGACCTGGGTCGGCATGTCCGGCGGCATCGTCACCCTGCACACGGGGACCGTCCCCGAACGCTGAGCCAGGACGCCGCCCGGTGTAGGATTCCGCGCCCATGCCGGAGAACCCCACGCCCTCGCTCATCCATGCCCGCGGATTGACCAAGCGGTTCGGCGAGTTCGTCGCCGTGGACAGCATCGACTTCGATGTCGCGCCCGGCGAATTGTTCGGATTCCTGGGGCCCAATGGAGCCGGCAAGACCTCGACGATGCGGATGATCGGCTGCGTCTCGCCGGTCAGCGACGGCGTCCTCCAGGTCATGGGCATGGATCCCGGCCGCGACGGTCCGAAGATCCGGGCCCGGCTCGGCGTCGTCCCCCAGCAGGACACCCTCGACACCGAACTGACCGTCCGCGAGAACCTGTCGATCTACGGCCGCTATTTCGGCCTGAGCCGGGCGGAGGTCGCCCGTCGCGCCGATGAGCTGCTCGAGTTCGCCCAGCTGACCGAGCGCGCCAACGACCAGGTCGAGCCGCTGTCCGGCGGGATGAAGCGGCGCCTGACCATCGCCCGCTCGCTGATCAACGAGCCGACCGTCCTGCTCCTGGACGAACCGACGACCGGGCTCGACCCGCAGGCGCGCCACCTGCTCTGGGACCGTCTGTACCGGCTCAAGCAGCGCGGCGTGACCCTCGTCCTGACGACGCACTACATGGACGAGGCGGAACAGCTGTGCGACCGGCTTGTCGTCATGGACAAGGCGAAGATCGTGGCGGAGGGCAGCCCGCGCTCGCTCATCGAGCAGTACTCGACCCGTGAGGTCACCGAGCTGCGCTTCGCGCCCGGGGTCGCCGAGACGCTCGACGGCAAGCTCGACGGCATCGCCGAACGGGTCGAGCACCTGCCCGACCGTGTCCTCCTGTACGCCGATGACGGCGAAGCGGCCGCGGTCGCCGTCCACGACCGTGGCCTGAGGCCCGAGACCGTGCTCGTCCGCCGGTCGTCGCTCGAAGACGTCTTCCTGCGGCTCACCGGCCGCTCGCTGATCGATTGAGGCGGTGACCTCGCTCGCGCGTCCGAGCTCGATGGCCGGCCGGGTCTTCGAACACCGGCTCGTCCTGTATCGACGGACCTTCCGCTCGTCGATCTTCTCGTCGTTCCTGTCGCCGGTCCTGTTCCTGACCGCGATGGGCCTCGGCCTCGGCTCGTATGTCTCGAACAGCGCGTCGCTCGGCGGCGTGCCGTACCTCGACTTCCTCGCTCCCGGACTGCTGGCGGCGATGGCGATGCAGACGGCATCGTTCGAGGCGACCTTCCCGATCATCCGCGGCTTCATCTGGAACAAGGTCTTCCACGCGATGGCGGCGACGCCGATCGCGCCACGCGACATCGCCCTCGGCAGCCTGGCCTGGATCGCCGCTCGGCTGACCCTCACCTCGGCGATCTTCACGGTGGTCATCGTCCTCTTCGGAGCGTACGAATCGCCGCTGGTCATCCTGTGCGTACCGGCCGCGGTCCTGACCGGGATGGCCTTCGCGGCACCGATCACGGCCTACTCCGCGACCCAGAAGAACCCGAACCGATTCGCGACCATCTTCCGGTTCGGGATCACGCCGCTCTTCCTCTTCTCGGGGACGTTCTTCCCGGTCAGCTCGCTGCCGCCGGCGCTCCAGGTCGTGGCCTGGCTGACTCCGCTGTTCCACGGGGTCGCGCTGACGCGGAGCCTGTCGCTGGGCACGATCGGCCAGGACCCGGCGGCCGCCCTGGTCCACGTCGTCTACCTCACGACCCTGGTCGTCGTCGGCGCCTGGCTGGCGACGCGGACCGTGGAACACCGGTTGATCGACGGATGACCGCGTTCCGCGCGACGCCCACGTTCTCGATGGGCAGCCGCCGATCGGCGCGCCTGATCGAGCGCAACCTGTACCTCTACCGGCATGGCTGGATGGTCATCCTGTCCGGCTTCTTCGAGCCGCTCTTCTACCTGCTCGGGATCGGTTTCGGGCTTGGCGCGCTGATCGGCACGATCCCGGGGCCTGACGGCCAGCCGATCAGCTACCAGATGTTCGTCGCGCCGGCACTGCTCGCGACCGCGGCGATGAACGGCGCGATCAACGAGAGCACCTTCAACTTCTTCTTCAAGCTCAACATCAACAAGACCTTCACGTCGATCCTCGCGACTCCGTTGTCGCCCGGCGACATCGCCCTGGGCGAACTCGGCTGGGCGCTCATCCGGGCCGGGCTCTATGCGATCGGATTCATGGTCGTGATCTTCCTGCTCGGCCTGTTCGCCTCACCATGGGCGATCCTGGCGGTCCCGGCGGCGCTGTTGGTGGCCTTCGCGTTCGGGGCGGTCGGGATGGCGGCGACGTCGTTCATGCGCTCGACCCAGGACTTCGACCTCATCCAGACGGTCGTGCTGCCGATGTTCCTGTTCTCGGGCACGTTCTACCCGATCGACCAGTACCCGCCGGCGCTGCAGCTGATCGTCCGGGTGACACCGCTCTACCAGGGCGTGGACCTCATCCGGTCGCTGACCGTCGGGGCCATCTCGCCGGTCCTGCTGGTGCATGTCGCGTACCTCGCGATCATGGGCACGGTCGGCCTGGCGATCGCGTCGCGGCGGATCGACAAGCTGCTGCTCAAGTAGGACGGACGTGACAGATCGGGCGGCACTGGCCCAGCTCTCCGATGCGATCGTCGCGTGTCGCCTGTGTCCGCGCCTGGTGGAGTGGCGCGAGCGGGTCGCCCACGAGAAGGTCGCCCGGTTCCAGGACGAGGCCTACTGGGGTCGGCCGTTGCCCGGGTTCGGCGATCCGGAGGCGCGGATCCTGTTGCTCGGTCTCGCGCCGGCGGCGCACGGTGGCAACCGGACGGGCCGCGTCTTCACCGGTGATGCATCGGGCGACTTCCTGTGGGCGGCGCTGCACCGGGCCGGTCTCGCGGACCGCCCAGCGTCACGGCGCTCCGACGACGGCCTGACCCTGAACGACACCTACATCGCGGCCGCCGTCCGTTGCGCCCCACCGGCCAACAAGCCGACGATCGAGGAACGCGACACATGTGCGCCGTTCCTGGCCCGCGAGCTGGGGCTGCTGACGGAGGTCCGGGTCATCGTCGCGCTCGGGGCCTTCGGCTGGGAGGCGGGAGTCAGGGTACTCGCCGGGGCCGGCCACGCGACGCGACCGAAGCCGCGGTTCGGACATGGCGCGGAGGCGGCGATCGGGCCGTACGCGCTGCTCGGCAGCTACCACCCGAGCCAGCAGAACACGTTCACCGGTCGCCTGACGCCTCAGATGTTCGACGACGTCATCCGTCGCGCCATCGAGCGCGCCTACGGGTAGGACGCGACCCCGACACACGGGCCCTTGATCGCCACGATGGCGTCGTCCTTGAGAGATGCCGGACAGGCCACGCCGGTCGCTCGGATCGACCCATCGGCGAGCTCGAACACGAAGACCGTCACGAGCGGCCCCGAGTGTGCTGTCGGAGCGGGTGTCGGGGTCGGAGCGTTCCCGGTGACATCGACGGGCTCGGGCTGGGTCCCATCGCTGAAGGCCACGACCGACACGATGGCCGCGTGTCCCGGGTCGCGGGCGTCGAGGGCCTCGGTGGCCTTGACCGGGTCAAGCCCTTGGCACCAGCCTCCACTAGGTGGCGGGCCGATGCCCGGCGAGCACGCGACACGGACCCCGACCTTGAACCCGTCGATGGTGCTTCCGGTCGTGACCGGAGTCGACGTTCGCGTCGGGTGAGAGGTCGCAGTTCCCACTGCGCCCGAGGTCGGGCTTCCAGCCGTCGGCGACGCGCCCGGACTCGTCGTGCCTCCACCGGCGCAGCCGACGAGGGTCACGATGGACACGAGTGCCAACGCCCGCGTTCCAGACGTGACGATCGAGCCTGTCACCCCGCGCGTCATGGCAGGCGATCGAGCGTCCGAGATGGTCCGGGATGCACCGTCGACCACCGGCTGACGACGGCGTCGAGCCGCTCGAAGGCGACGCCATCGAGGCTCCCCGCCGCGTGGCTGAACTTGACCGGCGAGTCGCCCCGGCGGACCGAATCGGAGATCGCGTCGTGGTCGACGGTGATCGCGACGGTCAGGCGAGGCGCGTCCATGGTCGCGATCGTAGCCGACTACTTGTCCGAGACGCCCGCCATCCGGGCTGTGAACGTCGGCAGTCCGGGGACCAGGGCGCCGCCACTCAGGGTCACGACATCGTCGTGCACACCGATCCGAACGACGCGCATCGCGAACCTGTGGCCGGGACTCTGGATCACCCCGCGCGCGATGCCGCGGGCCGATGTGTAGCCCGCCTCCTCCACGAGCCGCTGCAGGGTCGCGTCATAGCCTCCCCCGACGTACGCCATCGAATCGGGATAGACCCCGATATTCGCGCCGATGGTCTCGCGTGCGCCATTGACCTCCGACCACATCACCTGCGCCGACGCGGACGCCCGCCGCGGACCGAGTGCGGCCAGCTGGACGTGATGGACGTCGTGCGCGCCGATGCCGTTGCCGGCGTCGGCCAGGCGCCGGACCTCGGACCAGGTCAGGTTGCCGTGCTTGATGGCATCGAGGGTGAGGTAGAACTCGGCGACCATCCCGCGTTCCTCGAGCATCGGCAGGACGCGCCTCACCCAATCGTGCGAGCCGTCATCGAAGGTGATGATCACCGGCCGCGCCGGGAGCGCCGTCCGCCTGTCCCAGTGATCGGCCAGGTCGCGCGGCAGGACCGTCGTGTAACCGTGGTCGAGCAGCCAGTCCAGCTGGGCCGCGAACGCCTGCGGGAGGGTGTCGTAGGTGGTGAACTGCGCGCGCTTGGCCCCGGACAACGATGCGAAGTCGGCTGGCAGCGGCTGGACGCGGTGGTAGTAGAGAACGGGGATCCGGCCCGGCGGGACGGGCCGGTCACCGAGGGCGACGAAGCCGGGTGGGAGTGGGACCCGCGACGGCGCCGGCGAGGGCGTCGGGGCTGTCGACGCGGCGGGCAGCGGCGTCGGCGACGGAGCGACGGTCGAGGTCGAGGGCGCAGCAGTCGGCGCGCCGGCCTCGGCGGTCGACGCCGTTGGCGATGGCCGGCTCGATGACGCGCCTGGGACACACCCGACGAGGACCGCCATGACGATCGCGGCAGCGGCGGCGAGGCTGGCCGGGGCAGGCTTCACGCGTCCAGTATGTCGGTCCCTGTCGCTGGGGGCCTCCACCGGTATCCTTCTCGACTCATGGCAACCACGGAACGCGATTTCTACACGATCCTCGGCGTCGACCGCACGGCGACCGATGCCCAGATCAAGAGCGCCTTCCGCAAGCTCGCTCAGCAGTGGCACCCGGACGTCAACCAGGAGCCCGAGGCGCAGGCCCGATTCAAGGAGATCAACGAGGCCTACCAGGTCCTGTCGGACCCGGAGCGCCGGTCCCGCTACGACACCTTCGGGCGAGCCGGTGTCGATGGCGGCGCCGGCGGGCCGGGCGGCGCCGGGTTCGAAGGTTTCGGTGGCTTCTCGGACATCTTCGATGCGTTCTTCGGGGGTGGCGCGGGAGCCGCTTCCGCGCGGCGCGGCCGGCCGCAGCCCGGCGCGGACCTCCGCTATGACCTGCGGATCACCTTCGAGGAGGCCGTCAAGGGCACCGAGAAGGAGATCGAATTCACCGTCCTGGGCGCCTGCGAGACGTGCGGCGGCAACGGCGCCGAACCCGGCACCGAACCCATCACCTGCCCGACCTGTCATGGTCGCGGGGAGGTCCGTTCCGTCCGCCAGACGATGCTCGGCCAGATGGTCAACGTCAACGCCTGCCCGCAGTGCCGCGGCGAGGGCAAGATCGTCGAGACGCCGTGCCACACCTGCAAGGGCGACGGCCGCACGGAACGCAAGCGGACGCTCCGGGTGTCGATCCCGGCCGGCATCGACGAGGGCCACCAGATCCGCCTGTCGAACGAGGGCGAGGTGGGGCCGCGCAGCGGGCCACCCGGCAGCCTGTACGTGGCGGTCCACGTCCAGCCGCATCCGTCGCTGACGCGTGAGGGGACCGAGCTCTTCTACGAGGCGGAGGTCTCGATCGTCCAGGCTGCGCTGGGGACGAAGATCAGCGTCCCGACGGTCGACGGCGAGGAAGAGGTCGAGATCAAGGCCGGCACCCAGCCGAACACCGAGATCCGCCTGCGCGGCAAGGGCGTGCCCCACCTGCGGCGGTCGGGTCAGCGCGGCGACCTCCACGTCATGGTCGATGTCGTCGTCCCGACCAAGCTGTCGAAGAAGGCCCGCGAGCTGCTCGAGGCGTACGCCCAGGAGGCGGGCGAAACGGTCGGGCACGGCGGCGGCGGGTTGCTCGAGAAGCTCGGGCTCGGTTGAGCGGCGCCGAGGCGCCCGAGTCGGGCGCGGGCGCCTGGCTCGAGCTGTCGGTCGAGGCGGACGTCGAGGCGGTCGAGGCCGTCAGCGAGATCCTCGGCCGGGCGGCGCCGGGCGGCACCTCGGTCGAGCCCGCGTTCGAGCTGGTCGACGAGGGCCTTGGCGCGCGGCTCGACCCGAGCCGGCCCGCGATCGTCCGGGCCTACCTGCCGGCGCGCGATCGTGCCGCCGCCGACCGCGCCGTGGCCGAGGTCGCGACGGCGCTCGGTCATCTCCAGGCGTTCGGGCTGCGCCCGATCGGCGAGCTTCGGACGCGTCTCGTCCACGAGGCGGACTGGGCCGAGGCATGGAAGGCGTACTTCCCGGTCATGCGCATCGGCCGCCGGCTCGTCATCCGCCCGACCTGGCGGCGCCACCGGCGCTCACCCGGCGACGTCGTCCTCGCGCTCGACCCGGGGATGGCGTTCGGGACTGGCCTCCATCCGACGACGCGGTTGTGTCTGGCCGCCGTCGAGTCGCTGGCAGACCGCGGCGTCCTCGCCGGCACCCGCGTCCTGGACGTCGGCTGCGGCTCGGGGATCCTGGCGATCGCGGCGGTGAAGCTCGGGGCTGGGTCGGCACTCGGGGTGGACACAGATCCGATCGCGATCGAGGCGACCGCGGCAAACGCCCGGCGCAACGCGGTCGTCCGGCGGGTGCACGCCCGCGAGGGCAGCCTGCCAAGCCGCGCGCCGCGCTTCGATGTCGTCCTCGCCAACCTCATCGCGGGATTGCTCGTCCCGCTCGCGCCGGCGCTCCGTGACGAGATCCGGCCGAGGGGGACGCTCCTCGCGTCGGGCATCTTCGTGGACCGGGAGGGGGAGGTCCGGGCCGCCTTCGAGGCGGCCGGACTGACCGTCACGGACCGGTCGGCGGAGGGGGACTGGGTCGCGCTCGAAGCGGTCCGCGGGTCCTGAGGCCGCCCGGCCCTACAATCGGCCGCGATGCCCGGTTACTTCCCGTTCCTGCTGGTGGCGCACATCATCCTGGCCATCAGCCTCATCCTGCCCTCGATCCTCCTGCCGTTCGCGCTGCACACGCGGCGAGCCACGGTCGAGTCGCAGAATGGCGTGGTCCAGGCACTCCTCTATGCGCAGACGCACGGGACGGTCGCCATCGGCGTCGGGCTCGCCCTGACCGGCATCGGGCTCATCGCCGCGCTCGGCTCATCGATGCTCCAGCAGCCCTGGCTGGTCCTGGCCCTGGCCATCTACTTCGTCAATCTCGGTATCGCCTTCTTCGTGCAGCGTCCGAACCTGCGGCGGCTCATCGGCATCCGGGCTGCCGCAGACGACCGGACGTGGCTGGAACGGGCGAAGCGGCAGCGCTACGTCTCGTACCTGATGGCCGGCCTGGTCGGTACCATCGGTTTCCTCATGAGCTCGAAGCCGGTGCTGTGGTGACCTCCGACGCCGATTGCCTGTTCTGCCGGATCGTCGCGGGGTCGATCCCGGCCGACCGCCTCCATGACGACGACCTCGTCCTCGCCATCCGCGACATCGCGCCGCGGGCGCCGACCCACATCCTGCTGATGCCTCGTCGACACATCGCCTCCGCCGCGGATCTCACCGACGCCGATGGGCCGATGCTCGGGCGGCTGTTCTCCGTCGCGGCGGACCTCGCCCGATCGGCCGGCATCGCCGACGGCGGCTATCGCCTGGTCTCGAACGTCGGTCGCTGGGGTGGCCAGACGGTCGACCACCTCCATGTCCACCTGATGGGCGGACGCGCGTTCGACTGGCCGCCCGGATGAGCCGGTGCCGCCGCACGGCCGCCCTCGGGCTTGCCGTCGCCGTTGCCGCCGGGATCCTCGTCGCCGGCTGCGGGACCACGGGAGTCCCGAGTCAGGCCGTCGTCGAGCCGTCCGCCGGTCCGACCCGAACGGTCACCCCGACCGTCAACCAGACGCGGGCGGCGCTCGTCGCCGCGCTCGGTGCCCAGAACCTCATCCTGACCGACAGCCAGGCCGCGGTCCGTCCGGCCGAGGCCCCGCTTCTTGCGGCAGCGCCGCGGGCGCTCTATCAGGTCACCCTGCCGGCCGACCCCGACAAGGGCTTCATCCTCGTCTACGAGTTCCTAGATCCCGCCCGGGCCGCCGCCGCGGCCGCCGAACAGCAGGCCTATCTCGCGACCGGTCCGGGTCGGGTCCAGACACCGCAGGGCACGGTCACGCTCATCCGCCAGGTCGGCTCGACGGTCGTCGCCTACCAATGGCTGCCGGACGCGGCGAAGGATCCGTCGGCGGTCGGGATCCAGACGGCGCTGGAGTCGCTCGGGATCGCCTTCCCGGTCGCGAACTAGGCGGTTCGCCGTCGGCGGTCAGCCGACCGGCAACGGGGTATCGGCTGCGATCCAGGCGCGGACCTGGGCGCGCTTGATCTTGAGCGTGTGGGTGCGCGGGAAGTCCTCCTCGGGCCACAGCCGCCAGCCGGCGATCCGCTGATTCGGGCCGAGGGTCGCGTTGGCCGCCTTGATCGCCGCATCGATGCGCTCGCGCGCCTCGGCCGGGTCCGCGCCGCTGATCGGCCCGGGTGGTCCGCCGGCCGACGAGCCCAGGACGACGGCCTCGATCCGGCCGGGCTGCGTCTCGAGCACGACCGAGTCGCGGATCCCGGCGATTCGCAGGGCGTTCTCGATGTCCTCCGGGTAGACGTTGAAGCCGTTGGGCAGGACGATGATGTCCTTGATCCGGCCGGACAGGATGAGGCGGCCCTCGGAGTCGAGGTGGCCGATGTCGCCGGTCTTGTACCAGCCGTCCTCGGTGAACGCCTCCGCGGTCGCGGTCGGGTTCTCCCAGTAGCCGTGGAAGACGGTCGGCCCGCGGAACTGGATCTCGCCTGTGTCGACGATGCGCATCTCGACGCCATCGGGCGGCGTGCCGACGGTGCCCAGACCGTGGTCGTGGAGCCGGGTGCTGCTGCCGGTCCCCGTCTCGGTCGCGCCGTAGCCCTGGAGCACGGTCACGCCAAGATCCTCCCACGACTGTTGGAGGGCGGGTGGCAGGAACGCACCGGCGGACAGGAAGAGCCGAAAGTGTCCGCCCAGCTGCTTATGGATGCTGCCGAACAGCCGCGGACGCCATGTCATCGGCAGCCGCCGGGCGATCCCGCGCAGCCTGGCGAAGGCGGTCGTCCGGCCACGCTTGTCGACCTCGCGCTCGATCGCGTTCCAGAACAGGTCGAGGACTTGCGGCACGACGACCATCGAGGTGACCCGATGGTCGCGCAATGCATCGAAGATCACCCGCGGATTGCGGCTGCGGACGTACAGGATGTCCGCCCCGACCGACAACGCGTAGTACAGGCCGACCGCCTGCTCGAGCAGGTGCGACAGCGGCAGGAGCGACACGATGCGGTGCTCCATCGGAGGGACGATCCGGTGGAACGTCTCGATGGAGGCGACGACATTGGAATGGGCGAGCATCACGCCCTTGGGCGTCCCGGTCGTGCCGGAGGTGTAGACGAGCTCGAACACGTCGTCCGTCGTCGGGCGCGGCCAGGCAGCGACCTGGGCCTCCCAGTCGGCGGGGAAGGCGGCGTCGGGCGGAGCCGCGATGACGTCGACGGTCGTCGTCGGGAAGCGATCGAGCCGCGCCTCGCGCGGATCCGGCGCGTCGCGTCCGGTCCCGAGGATCAGGTGCCGGGCGCCCGATGCCTTGACGATCGCTTCGACCGCCTCGCTCGACATGCGCAGGTCCAGCGGAACGAGGATGAGGCCGGCCCGCATCGCCCCGAAATAGGTGGCCGGCAGGGTCGGCGTCGAGGGCGACCATGTCAGCAGTCGGTCGCCCGGCATGAGGCCGAGCGCCCGGAGCCGCCAGGCCGAGGCCAGCGAGCGCCGCTGGAGGTCGCGATAGCTCCAGCGGGTCGTGCTGCCATCGTCGAGGCGCAGGCTCAGGGCCGTCTTGTCGCCGTTCGCGGTGACCGCCTCGGCGAGCAGATCGAGCAGGGTGTCCAGGACGGCCTCCGGGTGGTGCCCGACTATCGTAGACCCGGTCGGTCCCCGGTGGACGACCCTTCGGATGGCTGGCCTGCAGCCCGAAGACGCTCGCGTGCGGCGTCGGTGATCCTGCGGATCGCCACGAGGTGGTCGCGCATCGCCTTGATCTCGGCGGAGTCGAACTTGTCGAGGAGCGGCAGGCCGGCCTGGACGAGCGGCCCATAGATGGCCCAGGTGCGGGCCAGACCATCCTCGGTCATCTCGACGATGACCTGTCGTCGATCCGTCTCGTGCTTGCGCCGGCGGACGTAGCCCTTGTGCTCGAGCCGATCGATCATCGACGTGGTGGCCGCCGCGGACAGGCCGGTCGCCTCGGCCAGGCGGGTGGCCGACATCGCTCCTTCGGTCAGCCAGTCGAGGCAGCGCAGGTCCACCGGGTTGAGTCCCAGGACACGGCCGACCTCGTCGTCAAACGCCTGGGTGCTGCGCTGATACGCCTGCAGAGCCTGTCCCATCTCGGCGATCAGGACTTGACGACCCTTCGCCATGGTGTATCCTTCGACTATCGAAAGGTTCGCTTTAGGAATAATACGGAACTAGTATGGAAAGGATAACACGATGCGCGCACTCGTCGTCGGTGCCGGACTGGCTGGTCCGGTCACGGCAATGGCGCTCCAGAAGGCCGGCATCGATGTGGCCGTCGTCGAGGCGCATCCCGCGGGGCACGGGGATGTCGGGTCGTACTTCACCATCTCGCCGAACGGGCTCGACGCCCTCGCCGCCATCGACGGCCTGGGTATCGCGACCGCCGTAGGGTTCCCGACACGCCGGAACGTCATGCGCAACAGCTCGGGCTCGGTCCTTGGTGACCTGCCGCTCGGCTCGCCGCTCGGCGACGGGACGCCGGCGCTGACCATGAAGCGGTCGCGTCTCGCGGTCGCCCTCATCGACGAGGCGGTCCGCCGCGGGATCAGGATCGACCACGAGCGTCGGCTGGTCGGGGCCGAGCGGAACGGAGGCGGCGTCGTCGCGACGTTCGCGGACGGTTCGACCGACCGAGCCGACCTGCTCATCGGGGCCGACGGCGTCCACTCGGTCGTTCGTCGGCTTATCGATCCGGCAGCACCGGTCGGTCGCTACGTGGGGCTCACCAACTTCGGCGGCATCACCCCGGCTGACCGCGTCACCGGCCCGGCCCTCGAGCCAGCGACCTGGCAGTTCACCTTCGGGCGGCGGGCGTTCTTCGGGGCACACCGGACGCCGACGGACGATGTCGTCTGGTTCGTCAACGCGCCACGCGACGAGATCGGCCGTTCCGAACGGGCCGCGACGTCCGACGAAGCGTGGCAGACCTGGCTAGCCGGGCTGTTCGTCGAGGACGCGGACCCGGCGGCCACACTCATCCGGGCGGGCCGGCTGGAACTCGCCGGGGACAACACTTACGACCTCGGCCACGTGCCGACCTGGCACCGTGACCGGATGATCGTGATCGGCGATGCGGCGCATGCCCCCGCGCCGAGTTCGGGTCAGGGCGCCTCGATGGCGCTCGAGGACGGTGTCCTCCTCGCCCTCAGCCTGCGCGACGCGACTTCGATCGAGGCCGGCTTTGCAGCCTTCGAGGCCGCCCGGCGCGAACGAGTGGAGAAGATCGTCGCGTATGGCGCCCGAAGTAGCAGCTCCAAGACGCCCGGCCGGCTCGGCGCCGTCGTCCGCGACTCCTTCATGCGCGTCGCCTTCCGCTATCTGATCACGGAACGCTCGCTGGCCTGGATGTACGACCACCGCATCTGCTGGAGCGAGCCGACGGGCGGTTGACGCAACGGTCGAGTCGCCGGTCAGGACGTGCTACCTCGCGATGGTGCATCCGGCGCGTTCTTTGGGGACGTGTGGCCCCCATCCGCCGTGCCATAGAACGTTTGACCGACCGGGGACCCTCGGCTATGCTCCGCCAGCCTTGGACGGGGTGACGTCCGGGCGCGTCAGGGCCGGCTGGCCGCGAGTCCGACGCAGCGAACACGAACCCTGGCCTGGGGAGGTGAACCGGGATTGGCAGAAGTCCGAGTGGGTGAGAACGAGACGTTCGAAAGCGCCCTGCGTCGCTTCAACAAGAAGATCCAGCAGAGCGGCATCCTCGCCGAGGCTCGCCGACGCGAGCACTACGAGAAGCCCTCTGTGAAGCGCAAGCGCAAGGAAGCAAAGCGCAAGAAGAACGCCCGAACGCAGGTCGGCTGAGCGGGCCTGGCCCGACCTCAGCCCCTGTCCCCCGCGGGCCTATCGGCGGCTCACCGCGACTGCGGTGGTCCGCTCGCCCGAGGAGCCAGACCGGTGTCCCTTCACGATCAGATCCAGTCGGATATCGCCGTCGCGATGCGCGGCGGTGATTCGCTGCGCCGCGACACGCTGCGCATGGTCGTCAGTGCCGCCTACAACGTCGAGAAGAAGCAGGGACGCTCGCTGACCGACGAGGAATACCTCGCGGTCCTGACCCGTGAGGTCAAGACCCGGCGCGAATTGGTCGAGGCCTTCCGGGCCGGCAACCGCGAGGAGCTCGCCGCCAAGGAAGAGGCCGAGATCGCCATCATCGGCGAGTACCTTCCCGACGCCCTGACCGAGGAGCAGATCGCCGACCTCGTTCGCGAGGGCATCGCGGCCACCGGTGCGACGTCCGCCCGGGACATGGGCAAGGTCATGGGCTGGCTCTCGCCACGGACCCGCGGTCGAGCCGACGGCAAGCACGTCAGCGAGCTGGTCGTCCAGGCCCTGGCCGCGGCGGACCTCGCGGCCCACGACGTCGGGACGCACTGAGACCGCGGCGCCCGAGATGACGCGGCCATGCTGACCCAGCGCATCGAGACCCCGAACCGCTTCACGCGCCGCGACATCCCGCGGCTCGCGATCGCGGCCGGGATCCTCATCCTCGCGCTGGCCGCCATCCTCGGTGCCGACATCCTGCCGGAGTCGCCGCTCCAGGTCGTCGAGGGCCAGCTGGCGACGCACGACATCGTGGCGCCGCGCGCGCTCGACTTCGAGAGCACGCTCCAGACGACGGCCGCCCGCGACGCGGCGAGCGCCGCCGTCCCGCCGCAATACGATTTCACCACCGAGAACGCGATCGCCATCGCCGCCGCCCAGCAGGTCGCTTTCGAGAACCGGGTCTCCCGGATCGATACGACGTTCTCGGCGGACATCAGCGCCGACGGCCGCAAGTCGCTTCTCCAGACGGCCGTGCCGGATCTGTCGGATCCGGCCAAGGCCACCCTGGCCGGTCTCGATGCCGCAGGCTGGGCGGCCGTCCGGACCGAATCTGCCCGGGTCCTCGACGCGACCCTCCGAACCGAGCTCCGCGATACCGAGGTCGCCGAGACGCGGACCCGCCTGGCGGGCCGGATGGCTGGTGGCCTCGACGAGGCGCAGCGGATGCTCGCGGCCGAGCTCATCAGTCCGCTCGTCGTCCCGAACTCGTCATTCAGCGAGGAGCTGACCACGCAGGCCCAGGCAAAGGCCGCCGAAGGGGTCAGCCCGGTCTCGGTGACGATCCGTCAGGGCGAGGTCATCGTCCGCAACGGGTCGCCGCTGGCCGCGACGGACATCGAGAAGATCGATGCGCTCGGGCTGCGCCAGACCGCGCCCGACGTCGCGAGCTTCGGCGGCTGGCTGCTCCTCGCGGTCCTCGTGGTCCTCATGCTGCTCGCCTGGATCTGGCGGTTCCGGCCGGGGCTGTGGCACCGCGACAACGTTCTGATCCTCATCGGGCTGCTCGTCGTCGGCGCGACGCTGGCGCTCAAGCTGACCGCCGGCCGCCCGACGCTGCCGTTCTTCCTGCCCACGGCGGCCATCGCGATCCTGCTCGCGATCCTGCTCGATGCGTCGACGGCGACCATCGTCATCGCGATCGTGGCGATCATCGGTGGCGCGGTGAACGGCAACTCGCTCGAGTTCGCGTCGTACATCTTCCTCGGCGGGATGGCCGGCATCGTGGCCATCCGCAAGGGCGACCGCCTCCAGGTGTTCGTCCAGGCCTCGGTCGCGGTCTTCGTCGTCAACGCCCTCGTCGTATCGGTCTTCTCGCTGCTCGGCGCCCGCGACCTGCGCGGGATCCTCGAGCTGTGGTTCGCGTCGGCGGCATCGGCCGCCGGGTCGGGCATCGCCGCGGTCGGCACCTTCGCGGTGCTCGGGTCGGTGTTCGGCATCCTGACCGTCTTCCAGCTGCTCGAGCTTGCCAACCCGTCACAGCCGCTCCTGCGGCGCCTGCTGGTCGAGACGCCCGGCACGTATCACCACTCGCTGATGGTCGGCAACCTCGCCGAGCGCGCCGCGGAGGCGATCGGTGCCGACCCGCTGGTGACCCGCGTGGCGGCCTACTACCACGACGTCGGGAAGCTCGCGAACCCGCTCGGGTTCATCGAGAACCAGGCCGGCGGCGACAACATCCACGACCAGCTCGACCCCGAAGTCAGCGCCCAGATCCTCAAGCAGCACGTGGTCGACGGCATCGACCTCGCCTACAAGGCGAAGCTGCCCAAGGCGCTCATCGCATTCATCCCGCAGCACCACGGGACGGCGATCATGAGCTACTTCTACGCCCGGGCGAAGGAGCTGGCGGGTCCCGGCGTCGTCGTCGATGACCGCAAGTTCCGTCACGCTGGACCGAAGCCGCAGTCGCGCGAGGCGGCCCTGATCATGCTCTCCGACGGTGTCGAGGCGTCGGTCCGCTCGCTTGCGGCCCGGGACGAGGCGGCGATCCGTGGGATGGTCGCTCGGATCATCGAGGAGCGCGTCGCCGACGGCCAGTTCGACGAATGCGACCTGACCCTGCGCGATCTCGAGCGGATCCGGGAGGCCTTCGTGGGCCAGCTCCTCGGGATGTACCACACCCGCATCGCCTACCCGCAGAACACGGTCGTCGAGCTCGAATCCCGGCGCGTCGCCGGCGGCGGGGGAGCGGGGACCGGCTCCGCCTCGTGACGCGGGCCATCTACGTCGGGCGGTGGCGGGTCGACCTGACGATCCGAGACGGCGTCCGACTGCCGGTCTCCGGGGCGGACCTCGCCCGAACCGTCGCTGCTGCGCTCGACGCCGCAGCTGCGGCGGGCCGGGCCCCCTCGCCGGCCTCGATCGGACTGATCCTGGCCGACGACGCCGAGCTCGCCGAGCTCAATCGCGAGCACATGGGCAAGGCAGGCCCGACCGACGTCCTGTCCTTCCCGCTGCTGTCGGCCGAGGATGATGCCGGCTTCCCGGCGTTCGCCTTGCCGCCGGGTCGGCGGCCACACCTCGGCGACATGGTCGTCTCGGTCGAGCGGGCGACCGACCAGGCCGAGGCGGGCCGCGGCGGCCAGACCGGCGACGTCGCCTGGTCTCCGGCCGACGAGCTGCGCCTGTTGGTGACCCACGGCGCGCTTCACATCTGCGGCTGGGATCACGCCGAGCCCGACGAGGAGGCGGCGATGCGTGCTCTCGAGCGCCGTCTGCTCGGGACCGCGGGCTAGACTCGCGGCCATGTCCACCATCCGGGTCGGGGTCGCCTCGACTCCGCTGACCGCGACCCTCGACGAGGCCGTCCCGGCGGCCGTCGCGGCGATCGAGGAGGCCGGCAGGCTCGGAGCGCGGATCGTCTGCCTGCCCGAGACGGTGTTGCCCGGCCACCGCGACCAGCCGCGGCCGGTGCCGGACGTCTCGGCCGAGGCCCTGGACGCGGCCCTTCACGCGGTCGGGGTTGCGGTGCGTCGGGCCGGTGTCGTCGCCATCGTCGGCGCGGAACGGCCGACACCTGGCGGTCGGCAGATCCTGTCGGTCGTGTTCGACGCCGATGGGAGCCGCCTCGGGGTGCAGGTCAAGACGCAGATCGACCCGTCCGAGGAGACCTGGTACGTCCCGGGCAGCGGCCGGCGCACGTTCACGGCTGCCGGCCTGACGTTTGGTATCGCGATCTGCCACGAGGCGTACCGCTACCCGGAGATCACCCGGGCGCTCGTCCTCGCCGGTGCCCAGCTGGTCTTCGTCCCGCACTACGTCGTCACCGGCGACGGTTCGCTGCCGACGCACTGGTGCGACGCGACGAACCCGTACAACGAGAAGTCGTTGCTCCTCCGGGCGCTCGAGAACACGGTCTATGTCGGCGCGTCGAACGTCGCCGGCGCGACACAGGGTTCGATCACCGGCATCATCGCGCCCGACGGCACGCTCGCCGCAAGCCTGCCCTACGGCGAGGTCGGCGTGGCCGTCGCCGATCTCGACCTCGATCGCGCCGACCGGCTGATCGCCCGCCGCTGGGCACCCGAGCGAAGCCTCCCGGCGGCTGCCGACTAGCCCGCTCGCGCCGCAGCGACGCGTCGCTGCTACCATCGCCGCGGGCCCTCCCGCGTCGGGATCGGGCCCTGTCGTGCTGTCTGCGGAGGGTCGCGTGAAGGTCGTGGTGGGTCTGGGGAACCCCGGGTCGCAGTACGCGGGCACTCGTCACAACATCGGCTGGCTCGTCATGGACAAGATCGCGGAGCGGGCCGGTTGGACCGGCAAGGGCCGCCAGCGCGATGCGTCCAACGTCGCCATGGGTCGCTTCCGCGGGCTCGACCTGACCCTGGTCAAGCCGCTGACCTACATGAACGATTCGGGCCTGGCGGTCCGGAAGGTGCTCGCGCGCGAGCACGCGCCGCTGGTCGGACCTGCTGGTCGTCGCCGACGATTTCGCGCTGCCGTTCGGCAAGCTCCGGTTCCGCGAGGGCGGTGGTCCCGGTGGCCACAACGGCCTGCGCTCGATCATCACCGAGCTCGGCACCGAGAAGTTCAGCCGCCTCCGGGTCGGCATCGGCGAGCCGGACCGGAGCGCCATCGACCACGTCCTGACCCGGTTCGCGCCCGACGAGCAGCAGCGCCTCGACGAGCTTCTCGACGCGGCCGCCGACGCCGTGGAGGAGTGGGCGCGGGAGGGCACCAACAAGGCGGCCAACCGGTTCAACATGTTCGAGCTGCGGCCCGCCGACACGACCCGGCTCGCGAGCGCGGGCGAGGTGGACGGGCCACCCGACGCCGACGGGGTCCGCCGCACGAAGACCGGCTGGCGACGCGTCCGGCCGTCCGATCCGGACGCCTGACCCATGCCCGAGACACCGATGCGCGGACGGCGCGGGCGCGATCGGCGGCTCGCCGAACGGGTCGCCACCGACTTCGCCGCGCGTCACGCACCGCCCTCGCCCGAGACCGAGGTGGATTTCGATATCGCCGCGGTCGACGCCGAGGTCGAGGATGTGCGCAGGCCGCCGCGTCAGCCACAGAAACCCGCGCGACCGAAGCTGGCCCCGGCTGCCGGCGCGGCCACGGGGCAAGGCCGCAAGGGCGCCGGTCATCGTCTCCCGGACCTGTCCGCCCTCCCACCGCTGCTCGCCGCGACCGGGACATTCGGCGAGCTCCGCGAGCGGCTGTCGGCCCGCGCGGACGACGCTGCCGGCCCGCGCCGGACCGGTCGCCACATCGGCCTCGTCTCCGTGCCGCACGGCGCGAAGAGCTACCTCGCGGCCGCGCTCGCCCGGGTCGCCGGCGGCGAGCGCCTGGTGTGGGTCGCCCGCGATGCGGAGATCGGCGACCGGGTGGCGGAGGAGCTGGGAGCCTGGCTGGGTGATGCCGGCACGGTCGCCGTCCTCGAGCCGCGAACGGCCCTCGCCTACGAACGGAGCGAGCTCATCGCCGACGAGACCGCGGCGCGCGTGGCAGCCCTCGCCGCGTGGCGGAGCGGTCGCGCCCGGGTGCTCGTCGCGAGCGTCCAGGCGCTCCTCCAGCACACGATCGCCCCAGCCGACCTGCCGGCTGCGCCACGCGAGCTGCGGCTCGGGTCACGAGTCCACCAGGACGCCCTGCTGCGCGAGCTGTTCGACCTCGGCTACGTGCCGGTCGCCGAAGTGGCGGGGCGGGGCGAATCGGCCCGCCGGGGCGGCATCGTCGACGTCTTTCCGCCGTCGCTGCCGCTGCCCATCCGGATCGAGTTCTTCGGCGACGAGATCGACTCGCTGCGCTCATTCGACCCGACCGACCAGCGGACGGTCGGCACGCTGGAGTCGGCGGTCCTGCTGCCGGCGTCCGAGTTCCTGCTGCCGCCCGGTGGCGCGGCGGCCATCCGCGATCGCCTGGGCCGAGGCGCCGCGCGCCTTCCCGAGCGACTGGCGACGGACCTCGAGCGCTTCGACGCGGAGCCGGTGACCGCGGCCGCGGACCGGCAACGAGAGGCGAGCCGCGCCCTGGCGGTCGGCGACGCGGCCGAGGTCTGGGCCGCCCACCTCGCCCCGTCGACCGGCCTCGACCACGTCGACCCGGGCACGCTCCTCGTCCTCGACGAGCCGGGCGACATCGCCGAGGCGGCCGCGTTCCTGTGGCGCCAGGCCGACGAGCGGCGCACCGAGCTCATCGCCGCCGGCGAGCTGCCCAAGGACTGGCCGTCCACCTACCTCCCGCCACGCGACTGGAAGGGCCGCCTCGTCGCCGCGCGGACGCTCGAGCTCACCTGGGAATCGCTGCCGGCCGAGGATGCCGCGATGGCCCGCGGCGGGCTGTCGTCGGGCGACCCGTTCGGCTGGCGCGAACCCGTCCTGCCGCCCGGCCGGGCCGGCCGGATCGCGGAGGCCGTCGATGCCTGGCGGGCCGACGGCACCAGGATCGTCCTGGCGTCGGACCAGGCGCCCCGCCTGGCGGACCTGCTCGGCGAGGCCGGCCATGACGTCGCAGTCGTCGGCGGGGTGGGGGAGGTGCCGCCGGCCGGTGCCATCGTCCTCATCGAGCGCAGCCTCAACGGCGGCTTCGTCGGCGGCCCGGACGGTCTCGCCTTCGTCACCGATCGCGAGCTCTTCGGCACGGTCCGGATCCGGCGCCCGCGCGCCCTCCGGCGGGTCGTCCCGCGCGACATCCTCGACCGCCTGACGCCGGGCGACCTTGTCGTCCACATCGATCACGGCGTGGCCCGCTACGAGCAGATGCTGCGGCGTGGCGGTACCGGCGAGGACCGTGACTACCTGGAGCTCTCGTTCGCCGGCGGCGACCGGATCTTCGTCCCGGTCGAGCAGATCGGCCGGGTCACGCGCTATGCCGGTGGCGAGCGGCCGGCACTGTCCAAGCTGGGCGGCACGGAGTGGTTGCGCGCCAAACAGCGCGTCCGCAAGGCGGTCGACGACCTGGCCGAGGAGCTGCTCGCGTTGTATGCCTCGCGAGCCGGGGCGCAGGGCCACGCTTTCGGCCCGGACTCACCGTGGCAGGCCGAGATGGAAGCATCGTTCCCATACGAGGAGACCATCGACCAGCTCCGCGCTGCCGCCGAGGTCAAGACGGACATGGAGCTGACCCGCCCGATGGACCGGCTCGTCGTCGGCGACGTCGGCTACGGCAAGACCGAGGTCGCGCTGCGGGCCGCGTTCAAGGCGACGCAGGACGGCAAGCAGGTCGCCGTGCTCGTGCCGACGACCGTTCTGGCCGCGCAGCACGACGCGACGTTCTCGCAGCGGTTCGCCGCGTTCCCGCTCGAGGTCCGGCTGCTGTCCCGGTTCGTCCCCGCCGCGACGCAGGCGACGACCATCGCGGGCCTGGCCGACGGGACGGTCGACATCGTCATCGGCACACACCGCCTGCTCTCGAAGGACATCCGCTTCCGCGATCTGGGGCTGGTCGTGGTCGACGAGGAGCAGCGCTTCGGGGTCGCGGCCAAGGAGCGGCTCAAGCAGCTCCGGCGGGAGGTGGACGTCCTGACCCTGTCGGCCACGCCCATCCCCCGCACGCTCAACCTGGCCCTTGCCGGGATCCGCGACCTGAGCGTCATCGAGACGCCACCCGAGGACCGTCTGCCCATCCAGACCCGGGTCGCCGAGGCGTCCGCCGGGCTCGTCCGCGACGCGATCCTGCGCGAGCTCGATCGAGGCGGGCAGGTCTTCTACGTCCACAACCGGGTCGAGACCATCGAGGCGCAGGCCGACCAGCTCCGCCGGATGCTGCCCGGCGTCCGGTTCGTGGTCGGGCACGGCCAGATGGCCGAGGGCGCGCTCGAGAAGGTCATGATCGCCTTCGCCGACGGAGCCGCGGACGTGCTCGTGTGTACGACCATCATCGAATCGGGGCTGGACATCCCGAATGCGAACACGATCGTCATCGACCGCGCAGACACGCTCGGGCTCGCCCAGCTGTACCAGCTGCGCGGCCGGGTCGGCCGGTCCTCGCGGCGCGCCTACGCCTACCTGCTCTACCGGCGACGCGAGCGCCTGTCGGACGAGGCGCGCAAGCGGCTGCAGGCGATCTTCAACGCCTCGGAGCTGGGTGCCGGGTTCCAGATCGCGCTGTCCGACCTCGAGATCCGCGGGGCCGGCAACATCCTCGGCGGCGAGCAGTCCGGCCACATGGCTGCGGTCGGCTTCGACCTCTACTCGCGTCTGCTGGCCGAGGCGGTCGAGACGCGCAAGGCGTCGATGGAGGGACGGGCGCCGATCGTCGAGGCGCCGCAGGCGATCGTCGACCTGCCGGTCGAGGCGCACCTGCCTGACGACTACGTCCCCGACGAGGCGCACAAGCTCGAGCTCTACCGGCGGCTGGCACGGGCGCGGACGACCGGCGACCTGGCCGCTTTCCGCCAGGAGGTCATCGACCGCTACGGCCCGATGCCCGACCCGGTCATCCGGCTGGTCGAGGTCGCCGAGCTGCGCATGACGGCCGAGGCGGCCGGCGTCTCATCGATCTCGCGAGAGGAGGGCTGGCTCGTCGTCCGGTTCGGGGCATCGCTGACCCGTGCGACCGCGATGCGGCTCCTCGCCGGGCCGGGGCTACCAGGGTTGCGGCCGCCGATGTCACGTTCGCCAGCAACCAGGTCCGGCTTCGCCTCCCCGCCAGCCCGCTCAAGGGCTGGACGCTGACGCGGGCCGTGGTCGAGCGCTTGTCCGCCCCGATGCCCGGCTGATCCCCCGTCAGGACTTGTCGAACTTGACCGTCTTGAGGATGGTGTCGGCCGTCTTGACCAGGCTGTCGTAGGTCGTCCCGTCGAGCGAGTCGACGATGACCAGGACGACGCCGTCCTTGGTCGCGAGGACATCCATCCGCTGCTTCTCGGACGACCCGATGCCCCAGTCCCATTCCCAGGTGGCGCCCTGCGCCTTCCACAGGTTGACGCAGACCTTGACCGGACAGTCGGACGGATAGTGGGCCGTCGACGTCGCGGCCGACGTGAACGTCAGTCGTTTGCCGTGGAGGCCGCCGACGGTGACGTCGGTCGCCGGCTCGACCGTGAGGTCGGGGTGGGCGGCGAACCAGCCGGTGATGCCGTCGACGGTGAGAGGGACCGAGAAGTCGAGCGACCCGTCGGTCTTGGTCAGCTTGCCCTGGGTGAAGAAGGCGATCTCGTCGCCCGGCGCGTCGAGCGGCCGCAGGCTGATGTTGCCCGGGCTCATCGCGATGTTCTCCCAGCCGGCCTCGGGCATCGTGAACGAGAAGCCGGGCGCGAACAGCTGGCTATGGAACGTGTCGGGCTTGAGCAGGCCAAGGCAGGGTCGGCCCTCCTCGCAGGCCCCATCGGAAGGGATGTCGGTCGGTCGCCTGAAGACGGTCGGCAGGGGCACGGGCGTCGGCGCGGGCGTCGCCGTGGCGACCGCCGCCGAGGATGGCGTCGGAGCCTGCGTCGGGATCGCCAGCGAGGCGATGACCGGTGATGGCGCCGTGAGTGAACCGACCCGGTTCGCCTGGCAGCCCGCTGCCAGAACCACGACCGCCGCGCCCACCGCCAGCGCGTTCGTCGCTCGACGTCGCATGACCGAGATCATCGAACTCGCCTCCTGCACGTGAACGAAGGCGAGAGTCTATCAGGCGTGCCGCGGGCGTCTACAGTGCGCGGATGACGAACGATCCGGCCCCGCCTTCCGGTCTGACCGAGCACGCCGCGCGCAATCGCGACATGTGGGAGGGCTACAGCGACGAGTACCAGGAGCGTCACGGCGGCCAGCTGGCGGACAGCGGCGGCGCGGCCTGGGGCACCTATCAGTATCCGGAGTCGGAGCTCCGGATCCTCGGCGACGTCGCCGGCAAGGACGTGCTCGAGTACGGCTGCGGCGCGGCCCAGTGGTCGATCGCTCTCGCGCAGCAGGGGGCGCGGATGGTCGGGCTCGATCTCTCGGCGCGGCAGCTCGAGCACGCCCGACGGCTGATGGGCGAGGCCGGGGTGGACTTCCCGCTGATCGAGGCCAGCGCGGAGGCGGTGCCCCTGCCCGACGCCTCGTTCGACATCGTCTTCTGCGACCACGGGGCGATGACCTTCGCCGATCCGTACCGGACCGTGCCCGAGGTCGCCCGCCTGCTGCGTCCCGGCGGGCTGTTCGCGTTCAACCACGCCTCGCCGATCGAAACGCTGGCCTGGGCGCCCGACGCGGAACACGCCGGCGATCGGCTGGTGCTCGACTATTTCGGTCTCCACGCGATCGACGAGGGTGACGTCACCACCTTCCAGCTGCCCTACGGCGAATGGATCGGTCTGTTCCGCGCCAACGGTTTCGCGGTCGAAGACCTGATCGAGCCGCGCCCGAGCCAGGACGTCACGAGCAGCTACCGCGACGCCGAATCGATGGCCTGGGCGCGCCGCTGGCCGTCCGAGAGCATCTGGCGCCTGCGACGGACGTGAGGCGCGAGCGCGACGGGCCGCGCCGGCTCGACCTGTCGGACGAGGCGATCGCCCGTTCCGTGCTGGCCCTTCAGCGCCAGTCCTATGCCGTCGAGGCCGCACTCATCGGCGATGACCGTATCCCTCAGCTGACCGAGACGCTCGACGAGCTGCGCGCGGCCGAGCTCGAGTGGCTCGGCGCATTCGACGGGGATGGCCTGACCGGCGCGGTGTCCTGGCGGATCCTCGGTGACGACGTCGACATCGACCGGCTGATCGTCGCGCCCCGGGCTTTTCGGCGCGGGGTCGCGACCGTGCTCCTGGACGCGCTCGACGGCATCTATCCGAATCGGCGCATGGCCGTATCGACCGGTCGCGACAACGAGCCGGCCATCACCCTCTATCGACGGCGTGGCTTCACGGTGGTGCGCGACGTCGAAGTCATCCCCGGGCTGTTCGTGACCGAACTGGAGCGGGCGGCGAACTAGGCCTCCGGCCCCTCGAGGCCGTGCAGCTCGCCCGAGCCATGGAGCTCGACCAGCGTCTCGCGGCGTCCGCCGGCACCGACCTGTCGGTCGGCCACGATCGCGTGACCCGACAGCGTCCGGCCGTCGGCCATCCGTCCGGTCAGGACGCCCTCGTCGATGGCCGGCCCGACGCGGGTGACGATCCGCGCGCTCCAGCGCGACGTGCCCTCGCTGTCGTCCCAGCAATCGACCGTGGCCCCCGGCAGGCTGACGCCGCCGAACGTGACGTCATGGATCGCAAACCGCAGATGTCGGGTCGTCACGACCCCACGGTAGCAGCCCGGAGGCATATAGCTTCCGCGTGGCCGTCGGGCGTACCATCGGGCGATGCCGCAGCGATCGAATGAACAGATCGTCGACGCCTATCTGCGTGCTCTCGTCGACGACGACGAGCCGGCCATGGCCGCCCTGCGTCATCCGGACTGGGTGATCGACTACCCGCAGTCGGGCGAGCGCATCCGGGGCCACGCGAACGAGCGCGCCATCGCCGACAACTACCCTGGCGGCCTGCCGGAGATCGCCCCCGACCAGGTCGTCGGCAGCGAGGATCGCTGGGTCGTCTCGCCGAGCTTCACCTACGAGCGGATCGTCGGCAGCGGCGACGCCTGGTTCGTCCAGGGCAAGGCGCTGTACCCCGACGGATCCAAGTGGTACCACGCCAGCATCTACCGCCTGCGCGACGGGCTGATCGTCCACGAGACGACGTATTGGGCCGAGCCGTTCGACCCGCCCGCCTGGCGAGCGCAGTGGGTCGAGCCTCTGGGGACCGCCACCGACTGACCCGGCTGCGACGGATGTCGGCCATCCGACGCGACGGACGGCCGTGGCGGAGCGAGGCCGTCCGGGCCATCCTTGGAGGGTGAACCTGCCCGCCCGCGACCATGCCGACAGCCTGTGGCGCGCCGACCGGCGCGCCCTGACGACCGGCCTCGTGCTGACCGTCACGCTCATCGGCTTCGAAGCGCTGGCCATCTCGACGGTCATGCCCATCGTCTCCAACGAGCTCGGCGGCATCGAGCTGTACGGCTGGGTCTTCTCGGCCTTCTTCCTCGGCTCGCTCATCGGCATCGTCGTCGTCGGCGGCGCGATCGATCGCGGCGGGCTGGCCGTCCCGTACGCGGTCGGGCTGGCCCTGTTCGCGATCGGCCTGCTGGTCGGCGGCCTCGCGCCGTCGATGCTCGTCCTGGTGGCGGCCCGGTTCGTCCAGGGCCTGGGCGCCGGCACGCTCCAGCCGATCGCCTACGTCGCCATCGGCCGGACGCTGCCCGAGGCGCTCCGACCGCGGATGTTCGCCACCCTGTCGACGGCCTGGGTATTGCCCGGGGTCATCGGTCCTGCCATCGCCGGATCCGTCGGAGAGCACATCGGCTGGCGCTTCGTCTTCCTCGGCCTGCTCCCGCTCATCGCCCTGGCCGGCGCGCTGACCCTGGGTGCGCTGCGCGCGGTGGCACCGGCACCGGTCCGGGCGGACGATGCCGCGGCCGCGGCCCGTCGCGGACGTCTCCCGCTCGCTCTTGCCGTCGCCCTCGGGGCCGGGTTGCTCACCGTCGGGCTGACGACCGGGCAGCTGGTCGCGACCGTGGTCCTGGCCGGGCTCGGCCTGGTCATCCTGTTGTTCGCGCTGCATCGCCTGACACCGGCGGGCACGCTCGTCGCGCGACCGGTCCTGCCGGCCGCCATCCTGTTGCGCGGCTTCCTGACCTGCGCCTTCTTCGGGGTGGACGCGTTCGTCGCCCTGACCCTGGTCGGCTGGCGCGGGATCTCGGCCACCGAAGCGGGCATCGCCCTCACCGCGGCCACCATCGCCTGGACCGCCGGTGCCTGGATCCAGGCCCGCGGCGCCAACCGCTGGCCGACCCACCGGTTCGTCCAGGCCGGCTTCGCGGTCGTGCTGACGGGCATCGCCGGGATGCTCCTGGCGCTCGACCCTGACGTGCCGTGGCTGGTGGCCATCCCCGCCTTCGGCATCGCCGGCCTCGGGATGGGGCTGGCCTATTCGCCGCTGGCCCTGATCGTCCTGCGCGAAGCGTCGGTCGACAGGCAGGGTGCCTCGACCAGCGCCCTGTCGCTGACCGACTCGGTCGGCACCGCTCTCGGCACCGGCATCACCGGGGCGATCGTCGCGGCCAGTGTCCGATCGACCGGCGAACCGGCCCTCGGCCTCGCGGTCGGCTTCGTGGTCGCGATCGGGATCGGACTCGTCGGGCTCGCCCTGACCGGCCGGCTTCGACCGCGCACCGTGCCCGCGGCGACGCTCGCCCTGTCGCCCGCGTCGCCACCGTCGTAACGGGCCGGACGCCTGCGGTAGACTTCGGGCGCTCAGGCGGCCGCCTCCGGCGCCGCGGTCCCGACCATGGAGGGCTCCGAACATCGTGTCTGCGGAGGAGCTGCGGGCGAAGATCCGCGAAGTCCCCGACTTCCCCAAGCCCGGCATCCTGTTCTACGACATCACCACCCTGCTCAAGGATCGGGTCGCCTACAAGGAGGCGATCGACCAGATGCTCGCGCCGTATGCCGGTGAGCCGATCGACATCGTCGTCGGGATGGAGTCGCGCGGCTTCATCTTCAGCGCCCCGATGGCCTACCAGCTGGGCGCCGGGCTCGTCCCGGTGCGCAAGCTGGGCAAGCTGCCGGCCGAGACGATCACCGTCGAATATGCCCTCGAATACGGGTCCAACACGCTCGAGATCCACCGCGATGCGATCGCGCCCGGACAGAAGGTGCTCATCGTCGACGACCTGCTCGCGACCGGCGGCACCGTCCATGGGACGATCGAGCTCGTCGAGCGGCTCAAGGGCGAGGTCGTCGGCCTCGGCTTCCTGGTCGAGCTCGAATTCCTCAAGGGACGCGACCGGCTCGACGGACGTCGCGTCACGAGCGTCATCAAGTACTGACCCACCGTCCGCAGCGAGTCCGACGATTGGCCGACCCCGCCACCGACCCGAACGCCGACAGCCCGCCGACCGACCCGGCCGGTGCGGCCGCGTCCGAGGCCGGCGCGGAGGTCGCGCCGGTGACGCCGGTCGACCTCGGTCGGCGCAAGTTCTTCCGCGCCTTCGCGGGTGAGCTGGTCCAGACCGCGGCGACGATGGTCGGGGCGGCCCAGGCGCTCCAGCAGGTCTCGGTCGAGGCCGCCAGCGCGATCCTCAACCCGGCCGGCGCGGAGGCCGCCATCAGCGCGGCCATCGCCGCCGACGACCCGAACGTGGGGCTGACCGTGGGTGGCCCGAGCGGCTTCCGGACGCCGTTCCGCGAGGACAACGGCGTCCTCTACCTCATCGACCAGCGCAAGCTGCCGGACGAGCTCGTCGAGTACCCCGTCAAGTCGGCCGGCGAGACGGCCTGGGCCATCCGCGAGATGGTCGTTCGCGGGGCGCCGGCGATCGGCCAGGTCGCCGCGATCGGACTGGCGATGAGCGCCGAGAACCAGCGTGACGGCCGCCCGTACGCGCGCAAGGCGACCATCCGCGGCTCCGCCAACGCGCTCATCAACTCGCGGCCGACCGCGGTCAACCTGCGCTGGGCGGTGGAGCGCGTCCTCGCCCGCTATACCGAGCTCGACGAGCTGTCCGAGGACGGCGGGGCCATCGCCGACGCGATGCGCGAGGAGGCCGACCGGATCGTCTTCGAGGCGACGACCGACCACGGCCGGCTCGCGACGTTCGGCCTCGACATCCTGCCTGCCCCGGAGGATCGGCCGGTCCGGATCCTGACCCACTGCAACACCGGGCCGCTCGCCTGCGGCCAGTACGGGACGGCCCTGGGTGTCGTCCAGGCCGCCCACCACGCGGGCCGCCCGCTCCACGTCTGGGTGGACGAGACGCGACCGTACCTGCAGGGCGCCCGGCTGACCACGTGGGAGCTGGCGCAGGCCGGCGTGCCCCACGCGCTGCTGCCCGACGTGGCGGCGGGGTTCCTGATGGCCCGCGGCGAGGTCGACGTCATCCTGGTCGGCGCGGACCGGGTGGCCGCCAACGGCGACACGGCCAACAAGGTCGGCACGTACACGCTGGCCGTCCTCGCCGCCCGCCACGGCATCCCGTTCTACGTCTGCGCGCCGACGAGCACGGTGGACCTGGCGACCGCCGACGGTTCCGGCATCGAGATCGAGGAGCGCCGGGCCGAGGAGGTCCTCGAGATCCGCGGCGTCCGGATCGCGCCGCCGGGCACGGAAGTCCGCAACCCGTCATTCGACGTCACCCCGGCCGAGCTCATCACCGGCATCGTCACCGAGGAAGGCGTCGTCCGTGCCCCGTACGAGGCTGGCCTGGGCACGGCCGTCGCGAGCGCGGCGGCCCGCTGGGCGTCAACGCCCGGGTACCACGCGTTCCGTCCACCGACCCCCGAGCCAGAACCGGCTGGGGCCGCGACGACCACTCCGGCAGCGGCGGCCGACTGATGGCCTCGGTCGCGGTCGGGCGACGCGGTGGCGTCGTCGTGAAGGCCACCACGGACAAGGCGCTGCTGCGCGGCTTCCTCGAACGCGACCGGCTGTATGCCGCGTACGCCATCTGCGACCTGGAGGAACGCGAGTTCGCCCGGACCCGCTGGGCCATGGCCTGGGACGGCGACGCACCGGTCGCCCTTGTCCTCGAGTACAACGGACCGACGCCGCAGCCGTTGTTCGTGATGGGCCGCGAGGACGGCATCGCCGCCATCCTGCGCGACCTGATCCGGCCGCGCATCGCCTACGTGGCCGCGCCCGCCTCGGTGCTGCCCGCCATCGAGACCGCCTACCGGGTCGAACCCGGCCCGTCGATGGTCCGGATGTGGGTCGACCGGGCGCATTTCCGGCCCTACCCGTCGAGCGTCCAGCGGCTGCTGCCGGTCGAGATCGGCGACCTCAACAAGCTCTACCAGCTCGGTTTCGCGTCGTGGCTTCCGTCGTCGGCCATCGCCGACGGGGTGTACTACGGGTTCCGGGTCAACGGCCAGCTCGTCTCGGCCGCCGGCACCCACGTGGTCAGCCCGGGTGCCCGGCTGGCCGTCGTCGGCAACGTCCTGACCCATGTCGACTATCGTGGACGCGGCTTCGCGACCGCGGTGACCGGAGCCGTGACCGCCGAGCTGCTGCGGTCGTGCGACCAGGTCGTGCTCAACGTCCGGTCGGACAACCCGCCCGCCCTCAATGCCTACCGTCGCCTCGGCTATGCGGACCATGTCCGCTTCGAGGAACGCCTCGTCCATCGCCTCGGTTCGCCGTGGCCGGACTTCGCGGCGCCGTTGCGCCGCATCTTCGCCCGCAAGGAGACCGACCCCCGATGACGACCGCCAGCACCCCCCGCGCCCACGACGTGACCGACCTGGCCCTCGCCGCCGAGGGCGTCCGGCGGATCGAGTGGGCGGAGCGCGAGATGCCCGTCCTGCGCCTCATCCGCGAGCGCTTCGAGCGCGACAAGCCGCTCGACGGCCTGCGCATCGGGGCGTGCCTGCACGTGACCACGGAGACGGCCAACCTCATGCGGACGCTCAAGGCCGGGGGCGCCCAGGTGGTCCTCGCGGCGAGCAACCCGCTGTCGACCAAGGACGACGTCGCGGCAGCTCTCGTCGCTGAATATGGCATCCCGACGTTCGCCCGCCGCGGCGAGGACAACGACACCTACTACTCGCACCTGCGCTCCGTCGCCGACACGCACCCGCAGCTGACCATGGATGACGGCTGCGACCTTGTGAACCTGCTCCACACGGAGCGGCCCGACCAGGTCGCGGAGATCCACGCCGGGACGGAGGAGACGACGACCGGGGTCATCCGCCTCCGGGCGATGGCCGCCGACGGCATGCTCCGGTTCCCGGTCATCGCGGTCAACGAGGCCCAGACCAAGCACCTCTTCGACAACCGCTACGGGACCGGCCAGAGCACCCTCGACGGGATCCTCCGGGCGACCAACATCCTCATCGCCGGCCGCAAGGTCGTGGTGGCCGGCTACGGCTGGGTCGGCAAGGGCATCACCTCCCGGATGGCCGGCCATGGCGCGCATGTCGCGGTGGTCGAGGTCGACCCGGTCCGCGCTCTCGAAGCGCTCATGGACGGGTTCGCGGTCATGACCGCACCACAGGCCGCCGCCTGGGGCGAGCTGTTCATCACCGCGACGGGCAACATCAACGTCTTCCGGCGCGAGCATTTCGAGGCCATGCACGACGGCGCGATCATGGCCAACTCGGGCCATTTCGACGCCGAGCTCGATCTGTCGGCGCTCAAGGCGCTGGCCGAGGGGCACGTGCGCGAGGTTCGCGAGAACGTCACCGAGTTCGACATCGGCGGCAAGAAGCTCAACCTCATCGCCGAAGGGCGGCTGGTCAACCTCGGCGCCGCGGAGGGCCACCCGGCCGCGGTCATGGATATGAGCTTCGCCAACCAGGCGCTGTCGGCCGAGTACGTCGCCCGCCATCACGCCGAATTGGAGCCGAAGGTCTATGTCGTGCCCGAAGCGATCGACGCCGAGGTCGCGCGCCTCAAGCTCGCCGCGCTCGGGATCGTCCTCGAGCCGATGACCCCCGAGCAGGTCGCCTACGTCTCGTCGTGGCAGCACGGGACGTGATCGAGACACCACCGCCGACGACCGCCCCGTATGGGTCCTGGCGCTCGCAGATCCGGATCGACGATGTCGTCAGCGACGTCGTCCGACTCGGTGAGCCTTGGCTCGACGGGGACGACGTGTACTGGGTCGAGCAGCGCCCGACCGAAGCCGGTCGGCACGTGCTGGTCCGCTCCGCGACCGACGGCTCGACGACCGACCTGACGCCGCCGCCATTCAACGTGCGCACGAGCGTGCACGAGTACGGCGGCGGGTCGTACGTCGTCGTCGGTGGCACGGCCGTCTTCTCGAACTTCGCCGACGGCCGTCTGTACCGGCTCGACCCCGGCGCGACGACGCCGGTCGCCATGACGCCCGAGGGTCCGTGGCGCTACGCGGATCTCCGGCCGGATCTCGCCCGGCGACGCTTCTACGCGGTCCGCGAGGATCACGAGGGCGCCGGCGAGGCGGTCAACGCCATCGTCACCATCCCGCTCGACGGCGGCGACCCGCGCGTCCTGGTCAAGGGCTCGGACTTCGTCGCATCGCCGCGCCTCTCGCCCGACGGGACCCGTCTGGCCTGGCTGGAATGGGATCACCCGGATATGCCCTGGGACGCATCGCGACTGCACGTCGCGACGTTCGAGCCGGACGGCACGCTCGGTGACGCGACGCTGGCCGCGGGCGGGCCTGATGAGTCGATCGTCCAGCCGGAGTGGTCGCCCGACGGCACCCTGCATCTCATCAGCGACCGGAGCGGCTGGTGGAACCTCTACCGGCTCGTCGACGGTCCGCGCCTGGAAGCGATCGCCCCGACCGACGCCGAGTTCGCCGACCCGGCCTGGATCTTCGACCGCTCGTCGTACGGCTTCCTCGCCGACGGCACGATCGTCGCGGTCGCTCGCCGGGCTGGACGCGATCACCTCTGCCACATCGAACCGGGTCTCCGGCTCGGCGAGGTCGAGATCCCGTACACCGAGCTCGACGGGCTGCGCGTCACCGACCGCGCCATCGTCGCCCTCGCCGGCGACCCGGCCGATCCGACCGTGGTCGCCCGGTTCGATCCGGTCACCCTTGCGCCGGCCGGCGTCCTGCGCCGATCGAGCACCTTCGCCATCGACCCGGCCACCATCGCGCAGCCCGAGTCGATCGAGTTCCCGACGACCGGCGACCGGACGGCCTTCGCGCTGTACTACCCGCCGACGAACCCGGCGTTCACCGGACCCGACGGGCAGAAGCCGCCACTGCTGGTCGTGATGCACGGTGGCCCGACGTCCAACGCGCTGTCGTCGCTCGACCTTGGCAAGCAGCTCCTGACCAGCCGCGGGATCGCGGTGGTCGACGTGGACTACGGCGGGAGCACCGGCTACGGCCGCGACTACCGACAGCGACTCGATGGCAACTGGGGAGTCGTGGACGTCGACGACTGCGTCGCGGTGGCCCGGTTCCTGGCCGAGCGCGGCGATGTCGATCCCGAGCGCCTGGTGATCGAGGGCGGCAGCGCCGGCGGCTATACGACCCTCGCCGCGCTCGCCTTCCGCGACACCTTCGCCGCCGGCATCAGCCTGTTCGGCATCGCCGACCTCGAGCTCCTCGAGGGCGGCTTCCACAAGTTCGAATCGCGCTACACCCACGGGCTGGTCGGGCCGTATCCGGAGGCGGCTGCGGTCTACCGCGAACGCTCGCCGATCCATGCCGTCGACGACATCACGTGCCCCGTCCTGATCCTGCAAGGGCTCGACGACCCGGTCGTGCCGCCGGAGCAGGCCGAGGTCATCGTGGCTGCCCTCGCAGCCAGGGGCATCCCGCACGCGTACCTCGCATTCGAGGGCGAGGGCCACGGCTTCCGCGGCGCCTATGCCATCCGGCGGACGATCGAGGCGCAACTGTCGTTCCTCGGCCAGGTCCTCGGGTTCGCGCCCGACGACGACATCGAACCGGTGGCCGTGCCCGGGCTCGATACGTGGGCCGACCGGCGCCCGAGCCGCCAGGCCGCCGCCAGCGAGGCCGCGACCGCCGGCTGATGGAGATCAGCCCGATCCTGCTCCGAGCAGGAACGGAGCGTGCGCCATCGCATCGAGTGCGGCGTCGACCTCGAGGCGTTGCGGAGCCGGGCTTGACGGCCGCGCGCCAGGCGCTCCACCTGCCTGGCATCGCCGATTCTCATTTCGCCGACCGAGGCGTGCTAGCCTTGACGGCCATGAGCATCGTCGACGCCGCCCAGTACCTGTTCACCTCCGAGTCGGTCACCGAAGGCCATCCGGACAAGATGTGCGACCAGGTCTCCGACGCCATCCTGGACGCGATCATCCGCGAGGATCCCAACGCCCGGGTCGCCTGCGAGACCGCCACCACGACCGGCCTGGTCATGGTCCTCGGCGAGATCACGACCTCGACGTATATCGACATCCAGGCCGTCGTCCGCGACACGGTCCGCGACATCGGCTACACCCGGGCCGACTACGGCTTCGACTACCTGACCTGCGGCACGCTCATCTCGGTCAAGGAGCAGTCGCCCGACATCGCCCAGGGCGTGGACTCCGCGCTCGAGATCCGCGACGACGCGGCCTCGGCGTTCGAGCTCGGCGCCGGCGACCAGGGGATGATGTTCGGGTTCGCCTGCCGCGAGACCCCCGAGCTGATGCCGCTTCCCATCGCCCTGGCCCATCGGATGGCGCGGCGGCTGGCCGAGGCGCGCAAGTCGGGCCAGCTGCCGTACCTGCGGCCGGATGGCAAGACGCAGGTGACCGTCGAGTACGAGCGAGGCATCCCCAAGCGTGTCCGGACGGTCGTGGTCTCCGCCCAGCACGACCCGGATGTCCGCGCCGAGCGCCTCCGCTCGGACATCATCGAGTCGGTCATCCTGCCGACCATCCCGCACGACTTGCGCGAGACCGATCCGATCATGCACGTCAATCCGACCGGCCGGTTCGTCACCGGCGGGCCGATGGGCGACGCCGGCCTGACCGGTCGCAAGATCATCGTCGACAGCTACGGCGGGATGGCCCGCCACGGCGGTGGCGCCTTCTCGGGCAAGGATCCGACCAAGGTGGACCGGTCGGCCGCGTATGCGGCCCGGTGGGTCGCCAAGAACGTCGTCGCGGCCGGCCTCGCCGACCAATTCGAGGTCGAGGTGGCGTACGGCATCGGCATCGCCCGGCCGATCAGCCTGAGCGTCGATTCGTTCGGCACCGGCAAGCTCGACGACGGGGCGATCCAGACCCTCATCGAGCACCATTTCGACCTGCGCCCGGCCTCGATCATCGCGTCGCTCGACCTGCGCCGGCCGATCTACCGGCAGACCGCGAGCTACGGCCACTTCGGTCGACCCGATCTGGACCTGCCCTGGGAGCGGACCGACAAGGCCGCTCTCCTCGCCGCCGACGCCGGACTGCCCACGCCGGAGCCCATCGCCGCGGCCAGCTGATCCGGGGGCCGGGGCCCCCGTAGACTAGGGCCGCATGTACGCAGTGATCCTGGCCGGGGGCGGTGGCACGCGCCTCCACCCGTTGAGCCGACCCGAGCGCCCGAAACCGTTCCTGCCGCTCCTGGACGAGCGCTCGCTCCTTCAGGAGACGGTCGACCGGCTGTCCGGACTGACCGATGACATCACCGTCGTGACCGACCGGCGGTACCGCGACATCGTCCTCGAGCAGGCCCCGAACGTGACCGTCGTCGTCGAGCCGCTGGGCCGGAATACGGCAGCGGCCATCGCCCTTGCCACGCTGGTCATCGACCGGCCGCAGGAGGACGTCATGGTGGTCCTGCCCGCCGACCAGACGGTGAGGGACACGGACGTCTTCTGCGACGTCCTCGCGGCGGCCGCCGATCACCTCGCGACGGGAGCCTTCGGCGTCGAGGATCCGCTGGTCACCCTCGGGATCCAGGTCGACCGGCCGGCGACCGAGTACGGCTACCTCATCCCGGATGTCGCCCGTGGCGGGCAGCTGGGCGGACTGCAGGCCTATCCGTTGACCCGCTTCGAGGAGAAGCCCAAACCAGCCCGGGCCGAGCAGCTCGTCCGCCAGGAGGGCGTGGCCTGGAACGCCGGCATCTTCCTGTGGCGCCGACGGGCCATCACCGCGGCGCTGACCCGCTACACCGGGCTCCTCCAGTCGCTCGGGCCGATGGCCGGCAACCCGTCGAGCCTCGAACACGCCTACGAGGCGATCCAGAAGCCGGTGTCGATCGACTACGCGGTCATGGAGGGAGCGGCCCAGAGCGGCCAGGTGGTCATGGGCTCGATGGACGTCGGCTGGTCGGACCTCGGCTCGTGGTCGGCGCTCCTGGCCGCGCTCGGGGCGCGCGGGTCGGGCGCGGTCGTCCAGGCCGGCGAGAACCTCGAGGTCGAGAGCGACGACCTGGTCGTCCGCCGGATCGGCGGGCGCCTCGGTGTCATCGCACCCCTCGAGCGCGGTAGCATGACCGCGACCCAGCCGATCGCGGTCCTGCGTGGCACCGCCCCGGACCGTTCGCTCATCGAGCAGCTCCTCGAACGCTGCTCCGAATCGGAGGATTGACAGACGTGACCCTTCCCGGGCTGGCGCCCGCGCCGACCACGATCGTGTTCGGGACCGACGGCTGGCGTGCCCGGATCGCCGACGAGTTCACCTACGACAACGTCCGTCGCTGCGCCGACGGGGTTGCCGCCTACGTCGTCGAACGCGGCGAGACCGCCAAGGGCGTCGTCATCGCCTATGACCGACGGTTCTCGTCGGAGTTCTTCGCCATGGCCGCGGCCGAGATCCTGCTCGCTCACGACATCCCGGTCGCCTTCGCGGTCCACGCGGTCCCGACCCAGATGAGCTCGTACGAGGTCGTCGAACGCGGCGCGGCCGCCGGGATCGTCATCACCGCCAGTCACAACCCGTGGGTGGATAACGGCTTCAAGGTCAAGGCGCCGACCGGTGCCGCGGCCGGGGCGGACATCCTGGGCGTCATCGAGCGGCGGCTGGCGGCCAACGGAGGCATCGGCCTGGAGCGCCGGCCGTTCGCCGATGCCGAGGCGGCCGGGATGGTCGAGCGGTTCGATCCGTTCGAGGGCTACGAGCGGTTCGTGCGACGGACGGTCGACCTCGACGCGTTGCGCGATGCCGACATGTCCATCCTGGTCGACCCGATGTGGGGCGCCGGGAGCGGCTGGATCTCGCGGCTCCTGGCGGGTGGCCGGATCCGCGTCGACGAGATCCACCAGGAGCGGAACCCGTTCTTCGGTGGCGTGAACCCGGAGCCGATCCGTCCCAACATCGACGAGGCCCTCGCCCGGCTGGCCGGCGGCGGCTATGACCTGGGCCTGCTGCTCGACGGCGACGCCGATCGGGCCGGAGCGGCCGACGAGCGCGGGGTGTTCCTCCACCAGCTCGAGGTCACCGGCCTGCTGATGTACTACCTGGCCGAGCACCGCGGCTGGCGCGATCCGGTCGTCGTCAGCGTCAACAACACGTCGATGGCGGCGCGGCTCGGCGAGCACTACGGCATCACCACCTACGAGACGCCGGTCGGGTTCAAGTTCATCGGTCCCAAGATGATCGAGACGGGCGCGATGATGGGCGCCGAGGAGTCAGGCGGGTTCGGCTTCGGCATGCACCTGCCCGAGCGCGACGGCGTGTATGCCGACCTGTTGCTGCTCGACCTGTTCATCCGCGAGCGGGCCGCCGGGCGGTGGCCGGTGTCGAGCGCGGTCGAGCATTTCCACGCCCTGGCCGGAGCGTCGTTCTACCTGCGCGTCGACGTCCACGTCGAGCGGGCCGCCTATCCCGAGACGAAGCGGCGCCTGCTGGTCGACCTGGCGGCGTCCCCGCCGAGCGAGCTGGCGGGCGAGCCGATCGCCCGGACCGTGCCGCTCGAGACCGGGGACGGCTTCAAGTTCTTCCTGGCCGACGGGTCGTGGCTGCTCATCCGGGCGTCGGGCACGGAGCCACTCGTCCGCATCTACACGGAGGCCACCTCGGCCGAGCTGCGCGACGCGTTGCTCGTCGCCGGGGAACGCCTGGTGCGCGGCTCGTGAGCGGCACGAACGCCGGCCGGCGGGTCGACAAGCCCTGGGGCCACGAGCTCATCTGGGCCCACACGGACCGCTATGTCGGCAAGGTCCTGGTGATCGAGGCCGGCAAGCGGCTGTCGCTCCAGCTCCACGAGATCAAGGACGAATCGATCCTGGTGACCTCGGGGCGCCTGCGCCTGTCCCTCGAGGATGACGCCGGTGTCGTGCAGATCGAGGAGCTGGTGGCGGGCGATCACCGCCATGTCCCGACCGGCCGGATCCATCGCTACGAGGCGATCGAACGGACCGAGCTGATGGAAGTCTCGACACCGGAGCTCGACGACGTGGTCCGCCTCGAGGACGATTTCGGGCGCGAGGGGACCAGCGCGCCCTGATCCGCGGGCTGCAGCCGGGTCCCGCCCCGAGGGGCACTTTTGCGTGCTTCCATCGACGGTCGGGGGGTGTACCCTTTGATCAACGCGACCGCCATCACCGGTCGAAGGTGCTGACCGGACGGCGACCCCGCGAGCGCCCCGAACGGGCGACGGAGGTAGCGCTGCGATGCACAGCTCCCTGATCGGCAAGGTCGAGAAGGCGAATCGCTACGCGCGAGAGCTCGATCGGATCACGATCGACCGGCTCTCGCTCACGTTCCGTGGCGATAACGACACCCACCACATCGGGCTCGACGGCGGTCAGTGGCGATGCACCTGCCACTACTTCGAGAGTTGGGGGTCGTGCGTCCACCTTCTCACCCTCCAGAAGGTCTTTGGCGTGATGCTCCCAGAGGACGCGCAGGTATCCATCTTCGCGGCTGCGGAGCCCGTCACCGCCTAGTCCTCACATCGTCGTGGCGCGGGACGGCGCATTCGTGCGTTGTCGCCTGCGCCCGCTCCGTCGGGCGCCACGATCCTCTGTTCCTGAAACAGGCTTAGCGGCGCCAGGCGACGACTGCGCCTTTTGCTGATCCGATCGAGGGTCTCGCGGTGCGGCGCCAGCCTGAGCGGCCGTCATGGATGGCGAGCGTGACCGAGCCGTCGTTGGCGGCCCAGGCGATGGCGAGTCGCTGGCCCGAGGTGTCCAGGGCGAAGGTGATCGCGGTCGTGGAGCCGTTGGGCGGCTCGATGGATGCGATCGACGACCCATCGCCGGCGAGCCAGCCGGCCATGTCGCGGATGACGATCGGGGCTCCCTGGCTGGCCATCGTCGCGACTCGCTTGCCGTCGGCCGATGTCGCGATGAGGCGGTCGCCGCTCGGGCCGGCGGCCTGTGCGCCGGTGGTCGCATCGACGATCGTCGCGATCGGCGCGCCCGCGTCGCCGGTCACCACGACCAGGTGGTCGTCGTCGATCCAGACGGGTGGGGCTGCGACGACGGGACCGTCGAGGGCGATCTCGAACGCCGTCGACACGGTCGGATCGATCAGCACGACGCGGATGCCGTCGCCGGCCAGGAGGTCGCCGGCGAGCATCGCGTAGCGGCCGCCGGCGGGCTCCCAGGCCGCGAAGTAGGCGGGCCCGGCCGGTGCCTTGCCACTCGCATCCTTGGCGTCGACGGTCCGCCAGGCCAGCGTCTGGCCGAGGTGGACCGGGTCGCTGGTCGCGGACGTCCCGTCGTCCCGGACCGCTGCGAGCACATCCTGGAGGCCGGTCGCAACCCACGTCACGTTGCCCTTGGGCAGCTTGATCGGAATCGCTTCGGTCCCACTCCCGTCCCAGCCGACGAGCGTGGTCTTGTCACCCGAGGCGATCAGGGCGATGAGGCCATCGGGCGCGACGCCGGCCTCCCCGGAGGCGGCCGGCTTCGAGCACGCCGTTGCAACGACGACGAGCGCGGCCCAGATCGCGAGTCGTGGCAGCCGGTGGCGGGTCGAGGTTGGCATCGGCGTGGGAAGTGTGCCACGCCGATGCCGTGAGTCACTGGACGGTGATCGCCCAGTAGTACGCCGCTGAGCCGAGGCCGTCACCGAAGGTGACCACGACCTGGGTCGACCACGTCCCGCGCCCCGGCGCCGGGAAGGCGATCGGCGTCGCCCCGCCGGTGGCGATGGCGATCGCACCGAGGCCGTCGGGCGTCCCGGCGGCGACCCGCCTGGCCGTCCACTCCGTGACCGGGATGCCGGCGGACAGGCGCACCGTGAGGGGCTCGCCCGACGCGACGGTGACCGGGGCGCCGGCGAGCCACGGACTGTCCGATCCGCCGTCACCCCAGGTGAATGACCCGAGCGCTCCGGCGACCGGGTCGCCGCCTTCGGCCGCCAGCGTGGCCTGCGGCGGCTCCCCGAGCGATGGCGCGGGTGCGTCGGGCGTCGTGCTCGGTTTCGTGACCGGGCTCGCGGACAGGGGAGTGGTGGGTGTCGGGGATGACGTGCCGGTCGGGGTCACGGTCGGCGCCGCGCCCGTGCAGGCGGCGACCACGAGCACGACGAGCACGACGAACACGGCCAGGACGGGCCGTCCGGCGGCAGGCCAGCGGAACATCCGACGTCCTCCTCTCCTCAGACGCATGGCGCGTCGATCACTGCGCCATCGATGAGCGACGCGGTGCATTGCCCCACCACCGACACCTTGACGACCGGCGACGGATCGCCGTTGATGCCTTCGCTCGACGGGGTCGTGAAGACGGCGCGGTATTCGGTGGTGGATCCGGGCCGTTGGCTGAGGACGTAGGTGCCACTCGATGAGCCGGCAGCCATCGCGCCAACGGACGTCCAGGTCGCGGTGCCCGGCGCCCGCCGCTGGAGGGTCACCGCCCGGCCGGACACCAGGTTGCCCCCGAGCCTGAGGTAGTCGTCGTCATCGACGACCTTCAATGTGGCCGTGAGGGTGCTCGCGCCACCGACGACGACGGTTGTCGACGACGTGGTGATGGTCAGGACCGTGGCGAGGTCCAGGCAGGTCGAGTACTTCGCGCTCGAGTTCGTCATGTCGTACATGAGCTGGAGCGCCGCCGTGTCGCAGCGGCCGAAGGCGTGCACGTTCCAGCCGGAGGTCGGCTTGGTCCGCGAGTAGGTCTGGACGACGGCGTCGAGATAGTCCGAGTCATCGGCCGCGTTGACGTGGTGGCCCAGCCCTTCGACGTGGCCGAACTCGTCGAGCGCGATGGTCTCGGCGTCGTAGCAGCCATTCGGCGCCGTCGCGTATGCCTGGCACCACTTGAGCGTGCCCCAATCGAAGACGTGACCCTGCTCGCGCAGCCACATCGTGAAGCCAACGGGCGCGTCCCTGGTGAAGCAGGCCAGGCCGTTGACGCCGCAGGTGGCGCCCGTGCCATAGCCGATCGGGTTGCCGCCCGCCGCGTCATAGACGAAGGTCGCTGCCCGCGACGCCTGCGTGTCGTTGGCGTCCGACGCCGCCGCCTTGATGGCGGTCTTGATCGAGGCGATCGGTTCTGCCCCGGATCGCCACCTGAAGTGGAGGGCCTGGTCCTGCCCGAATGGACCACCGCTCAGAAGCGGGTCCGGTCCGTGTGCGGCGGCCGGACCGACCGATCCGAAGCCGACCATGAGGGCGGCTGGGATGAGCAGCATCAGAGAGCGTCGGGAGCGCGTCGTCGTCATCGGATCGCCTCGTCGAGCGGGACGGTCGTCCCGTCCGGGATGTGGCGGAGGAGTGGGCGACGGTCGGCCGGGTCCATCGGCAGGCGGCCGTCCGGTGCCAGGCCGATCCAACCGGTCGGCAACTGGACCGTGGAGCTGTCGCCGAACAGGTTCGTCGCGAGGCGGTTGCCGTCCGGGACCGGGCCAAGGTCGATCGACACGCCACCGTCGAGGGCGACGGAGCGGAGCGGGGCGCCCGGGGACGGTCGCGTCTCGTGGATCAGCCGGGTTCCATCGGGCGTTCGGACGAGGGTCGCGAACCCGGCGGCGTCGGTGAGGCGCCGTCGCTCGCCCGTCGCAAGGTCGGTCGACACGATCGGGCAGGGGAAGCCGCGACAGCTGCCATAGGTCACCACGCGATCGCCGTCCAACCCGACCAGGAGGCCGAGGTCCGGCGCATCAAGGAGCCGGATCGGGCCGCCACCGGGAGCGATGACGCGCGTTCGGCAGGCCAGCTCGCCGCAGGACTGGATCGCCAGCCGGTCGCCGGCGACATCCCAGCTGAATTCGGTCGAGAAGGTGCGCCCGAACCGCACGTCGGGTGCGAGCGGGGCGAGGACGCGGATGGCTCGTTCGTCCGTGTCGATCCGGCGGCGCCAGATGCCGAGGTCCGCCCTGGTGGCACGGTCCACGCGCATCTCGAAGACGATCGTCCCGGAGGGGTCGACGGTCGCCCTGCGGATGACATCAGGCTCGGTGCCGATCGCCCAGGAGCAGCCGCGTGAGATGTCGACCGCTTGGAGACGTGACGTCGCGCCGTCATCCGAGCCGACCAGGACGGTCCGCCCGAATGGCCCCGCGGCGAACGATTCGGCAGGAAGGTCCAGGCTTCGCGTGACTGGGTCGCCGACGCGGCCAAGCGCCAGTCGTTGTCCGCGCAGTGCCCCGTCGTCGCCGACGACCGGGTCCAGCCGGAACCAGGGAGCGGCGCTCAGGTCCGCCGGACCGTGCGGCGACGCGCCGAGCGCTGCCGTGCTTCGGTCCGCCGGCCCGCCGCCGCATGGACGTGGCGCCCACGCCTGCGGACCGGCACCGATCGTCGTGGACGCGATGAGACCGACCGCCCCGAGGGCGACCAGACCTGGCCCGAACCAGCGCAGCCATCGTGACTCCACCATGAGGTAGACCTCCTCCGGCGGATGGGAACGACTGGCGGGAGGAGGGCGAGGCGGCCATGGTGCCGATCAGCCCTTATCTAGCGCTTATCTGTCGCTGGGCACCGAGTCCTGGGGACCATGTGCTAGGCTCCGAGACGACAACCTCTGTCACGCCGCGTGGTCGCGAAGCCGGTGAGATCCCGGCACAGTCCCGCTACGGTAAGTGCTCGCCGCGAGCACGAGTCCGGTCGCCGACCACACGGTGCATGCTCGAACCTTCGAGAGAAAGGTAGGCAGGACCCGTGCGCACTTCCGGTTAGACCCCTCCTTCGACGTGTTCGAAGCGAGGGGTTTCGCGTTCCATGCGCGACCCCTCCGTCGCCCTGCACCAGCCTCGGAGGTCTCCGTCTCGTGCTCCCGTCCCCGTCGTCAGCTGCCCCGTCCGCGCGCCGTCGCGGCACGCCCGCCGCGCGCCGTCGCGGCACGCCCGCCGCGCGCCTCGGCGTGCTGCTCACCGTTGTCGTCCTCATTCTCGCGGCGTGCTCTGGCGGCACCGCCTCGACTGCACCGACCGTTTCGCCGGTCGCGCTGGCCAGTCCGACCGCAGCGCCGACCGCGACCGCGGCCCCGACCGCCAGTCCCACACCAGCCCCGGCCTTCCCGGCGACCCTGACCGATGACGAGGGCACGGCCGTCACCCTCAAGGCCGAGCCGCAGAAGATCGTCTCGCTGACCCCGGCCACGACCGAGATCCTGTTCGCCCTGGGCGCAGGTCCGCGTGTCGTCGCGACGACCGATTTCGACGATTACCCGCCGGCGGCTGTCGCCCTGCCCCATGTCGCGAGCTACACCTCGGTCGATGTCGAGAAGATCGTCGGTCTCGGGGCCGACCTCGTCATCGCCGGCGGCAATTCGTTCAATCCGCCCGAGGCGATCGCCAAGCTGCGCGACGTCGGCATCCCGGTCCTCGTCGTCTACGCGCCCGATACCAAGGGCGTGCTCAAGGACATCGAGCTCGTGGGCAAGGCGGTCGGGCTGTCGGGCGCCGCGATGGACGTGACCGCGACGATGCAGGCGGGCTTCGATTCGGTCTCGGCGGCAACCGCTGCGCTGCCCAAGCCCAGGACGTTCTACGAGCTCGACACCTCGACCGGGACGATCTACACCGTCGCCGACGGCTCATTCGGCGCCGAGATGGTCGCGCTCGCCGGCGGCGACCCGATCACGACCGGCAGCAAGACCGACTTCTCCATCCAGCTCGAGAAGCTCATCGCGGCGAACCCCGAGCTGATCCTGCTCGGCGATGGCGCGTACGGCGTGACCGCCGACCAGGTCAAGGCGCGGGCCGGCTGGAAGGTCATGACCGCCGTGAAGGACGGCGCGATCACGCCGGTCAACGACCTGATCATCACGCGGCCGGGTCCGCGCCTGGTCGAAGGCCTGCGGGAGCTGGCGATGGCCATCCACCCCGACCTCGTCCTGCCCTCGACCGCGCCGATCCCGCCCGTGCCATGAGCCGACGATGACCACGCACGGCGACACCCTGGCGACCGCCCGACCCCGGGTCGCGCGATCGGCTGCCTTCCGGGATCGACCGATCCTGCTGGTCGGTGTGGGCGTCGTCGCGCTCGTCGTCGCGCTCGTTCTCGGTGTCGGCGTCGGGACCGTGACGATCGATCCGGGCGACACCCTGAGGATCCTGGGTCATCGGTTCCTGGGGCTCGACATCCCGAAGACCTGGTCCGACGCCACCGAGACCATCGTCCTCGACCTGCGCCTGCCGCGGATCCTGACCGCGATGCTGGTCGGCTGCGCGCTGGGGGTCGCCGGCGCGACCTTCCAGGGGCTCCTGCGCAACCCGCTCGCGGACCCGTATGTGCTCGGGACGGCGTCGGGTGCGGCGCTCGGGGCGGCGATCGCGGTGATCATCCCGGTCCGCATCGTCTTCCTCGAATTCGGACTGATCCAGGCCTTCGCGTTCATCGGTGCGCTGGCGGCCATCAGCGCGGTCTACAAGCTGTCGCGGATCGGCGGGCTGTCTCCGCTGACGAGCCTGCTCCTGACCGGCTACGCGGTCGGCTCGCTCCTCGCCGCGGGCCTGGCCATGGCGATGTACGTGTCGGGCGCCGCGCTCCGCCAGATCTTCAACTACCTGCTCGGCAGCTTCGATGCGGCGACCTGGCCGCGCTTCCTCGCGACCCTGCCGATCATCCTGATCGCGAGCATCCTGATCATGCTCCGGGCCCGCTCGCTCAACGGCCTGCTGCTCGGCGAACAGGCGGCAGCGCACCTCGGCATCGATGTCAAGCGCGAGCGCCGGATCCTCCTGGCGCTCGCCTCGCTGGTCACGGCGGCCGCGGTCGCCATCAGCGGGCTGATCGGGTTCGTCGGGCTGGTCGTGCCGCACGTCGTGCGGCTGATCGTCGGTCCGTCCGCCCGGCTCGTCCTGCCCCTGTCGGCGATCGGCGGCGCGGCCCTCCTGGCCTACGCCGACATCCTGGCCCGGCTCGCGGGCGGCATCCCGGTCGGTGTCGTGACGGCGATCATCGGGGCCCCGTTCTTCCTGCTCATCCTGCGTCGCGCCCGGACGGGGTACGAGGTATGAACGGCCCCGTCGTCGAGCTCGATGGGGTCACCGTCGCCTACCGCGACCGCGTCGTGCTCAAGGACATCACGCTGTCGATCGCGACGGGCGAACGGATCGCTCTCATCGGCCCGAACGGGGCCGGCAAGTCGACCTTGCTGTCGGCGATGACCGGCCTGCTCCGGCCCGTCAGCGGCCGCATCAGCCTCGCCGGGACGGCCGTGGACGCCCTCGACCGGCTCGACGTCGCGCGGCGGATGGCCGTCGTCCCGGGCGCCGCCAACCTGCCGTTCGCGACCCGCGTCGAGGAGGTCGTGGCGCTCGGACGGCTGCCCCACGAGGATCCGCTGCGTGGCGCGCGGCCGGCCGACAGAGCCGCCATCGCGGCCGCCATCGAACGCGTCGGAGTCGGCCACCTGCTGGGCCGCGACGCACGCGAGCTGTCGCTGGGCGAGCGTCAGCTCGTGCTCATCGCGCTGGCCGTCGCCCAGTCCGCCCAGGTCCTCGTCCTCGACGAACCGACCGTCCACCTCGACCTGCGTCACCAGGTCGGTGCGATGGAGCTCCTGGTCGACCTCAACGAGCGCGACGGCACGACGGTCATCGCCGTCCTCCACGACCTGTCGCTGGCCGCGCATTTCTTCCCGCGGCTGGTCCTGCTCGACGGCGGCCAGGTCGTCGCGGACGGATCGGCGGCGGAGGTCCTGACGCCCGACCGGATCCGGGACGTGTTCGGTGTGGATCCGTCGTTCGTGCGCCTGCCGGAGGCGGCCCCGGCCATGACCGGCTAGCGGTAGCCGCCTTTACCGTCCTTCCGCTCGAGGTCGACCTTGATGGCCGTCAGGTCGGCCTCCGACGGTCGCTTGCCGTCGATGTCGGGCGGCGCCGGCTCGTCCGACGGCGGGCCGGGTGCAAGGTCCGTGAGGAACGAGAGGAACCTGCGGATCGCCGTCGAGACCGTCTCCCACATCTCACTCATCGCCGTTTCCTTCCGGCGAACGCCGCTTCCGCGAGACGCGCCACGCCGTCGACGGTCTGCGGCCCATCGCCGTTGGCCAGGGTGATCGCCGTCGCTCCGAACCCGACGACCGGCATCGAATTGGCCAGGATCCGGATCGTCGCGATCGCGGTCTCGAGTGCGAGCCCGTCGGGTTCGGGCATCGTCACCGCCCAGCCACCCCCGCCATCGAGACAGTCCATGTCGAAGGCGATATAGATCCCATCGACACGCGTGCCGACCGCCCGTGCCCAGCCCTCGACCGCGGCCTGGCCGGCTGCCGTGCCCAGCATGCCGGCACCGAATTGGGCGATCCGGGACGCCGCCAGCAGGCGCGACTCCGTCTCGTCGAGGACTTGGCCGCCGAACAGCGCCGCGTCCTGCTCCATGACCGTCGGGCCGTCCGCGGCGGCCACCAGGTCCGGGTCGCCGCGGCCGCAGATCATCGCGAACGGCATGCCCCAGACGTTGCCCGAGGGCGTCGTGTCGGGCGTGTTGAAGTCGCCGTGCGCATCGAACCAGGCGATGGCGTACCGGGCGCCCGGTCGCGCGGCGCGCAGCCCCGCCAGCGCGCCCGCCTGGGCCGTGCAGTCGCCCCCAAGGACCAACAGGCGCGCATCGGCCCCGGCCGTGCCCCGCGTCAGCGTCGTGGTCACCAGGTCGCGCTCACGCGGCAGGAACTCGCAGATCGCGGCGCGATTCTTCGCCCGTGGATCCGGGTCCGGCCTGAACCCGGGTTCGATTCGGAGGTCACCCGCATCGTGGATCGCCACGCCCGCGAGACCCGGCCGCTCGCGCAGGCGGTCGACCAACCCGAGTCCGCGCAACCCGGCCGGCGTGCCCTCCATCCCGGACAGGTGGCCACCGAGGGCTGTCGGGACACCGATGATCGCGATCGGCGAATCCATGGGCCGCATCGTGCCGCATCATAGGCACATGCGGATCCCCGACTTCACCCTCGAGCGCTACTTCGCCCAGTGGGAGTTCGCCGCCAAGCACCTGCTCTGTGCGTCGGACGTCGAGGGCTTCCCGATGTCGGAGCTGGTCGGGCTCGCCGACACCGAATCGAAGGCGCTCTGGAAGGGGCTTCACCTCGGCTACACCGAATCGACGGGGCACCCACTGCTCCGACGCGAGATCGCCTCGACCTACGAGACCATCGAACCCGACGAGGTGCTGACCTTCGCCGGTGCCGAGGAGGCGATCTTCTGCCTGATGAACGTGCTCATCAGCCCGGGCGATCACGTCATCGCCACCTGGCCGGGCTACCAGAGCCTGTACGAGGTCGCCCGCGCCAACGGTGCCGAGATCTCCCTGCACGGACTGCACGAGTCGGACGGCTGGGCCATCGACATCGACCGGCTACGCTCCGAGGTCCGGCCGACGACGCGCCTCATCGTCGTCAACACCCCGCACAATCCGACCGGGATGATGGTCGACCGGACGACCTACGACGGGCTCATCGAGATCGCCCAGGACAACGGCATCCGGCTGTTCATGGATGAGGTCTATCGCGGCCTCGAATACGACGAGACCGATCGGCTCACCGCGGGCGCCGACGCTCTCCCGACGGGGATCTCGCTCGGGGTCATGTCGAAGGCGTACGCGATGGCGGGCTTGCGGATCGGCTGGATCGCGACCCACGATCGCGACCTGCTGGCGCAGATGGCGGCCTTCAAGGACTACACGACCATCTGTTCGTCGGCGCCGTCGGAGATCCTCGCGATCATCGCGCTCCGGGCGCGGGACCGCGTGCTCGAGCGGTCGCGCGCGATCATCGCCGCGAACCTCGAGCTCGTCGACGGGTTCTTCGACGACTACCTCGATCGGTTCATCTGGATCCGCCCGAGCGGTGGGTCGGTCGGGTTCCCGCGGCTGACCGTGCCCGGTGTCGCGATCGACGACTGGGCGGCCGAGCTGGTCAAGACCGAAGGCGTGCTGCTCCTGCCGGGCTCGATCTTCGGCTACTCCGGCAACCATTTCCGGCTCGGCTTCGGCCGGACGGACCTGCCGAAGGCGCTCGAACGTCTCGAGGCGTTCGCGGCCAAGACCCTCCGTTGACCGTGCCGGCACGCGAGGGTTAGTCCGCCCGGCGTAGCACCCATCCGGCTGCCGCGCCGAACGCTGCGAATCCCATCGCCAGCACTGCCCCGGTGCTGCCGGTCCGGACGATCTCGACGATCGGGAGCGGGAGTCCGACGAGCATCGCCCAGAGCCAGGGTCGGGTCCGCGCAACCCAGGCGACCGTCGCCGCGGTGAGGAACAGTGCGCCGGCGGTGATGCCGTCCGAGTCCCAGCCGGGGCTGGAGTCGACCAGCGCGATGACGACGCCAGCGGTCGCCGAGGCGACGCCGAGGAGGAGGGTACGCGCCCCGGTCAGCTTCGTTTGCGTGGCAGGTCGAGGAAGGGCAGGTCCACGACGGTCGCACCGACCCGTCCGCGACGGCCCTCCACGGTCCACTCCACCGCGAGCTTCGACCCGACCGGCTCGAGCGTCGGCGGGACAGACGCCAGCGCGATCGCCTGCTTGAGGATGGGGCTCCAGCCGTGGCTGGTGGCCTTGCCCACCTGGCGGCCTCCGGCGAAGACCGGGACCGGGTCGCGACCGACCGACGGGCTGATTGCGGGTGGCAGGCCCTGGGCGTCGTACAGGCCCTCGATGTCGTACCAGTCGAGCTGGAGGCCGACCAGCCGGCGATCCGGACCGCCGGCCCGGGCCTCGCGTTCGAGCGCGAGCCGACCGACGAAGTCGCCCTTGTCGAAGTTGACCAACCGACCGAGCCCGATCTCGCCCGGCGAGTAGTTCTGGTCGGGGTTCATGGCGTGGCGCGCGGACGTGTAGTCCACCTCGATGAGGACGAGGCCCGCCTCGAGACGGACGACATCGAGCGCGAGCATCCCCGCCGGCCGCAACCCGTAGTCGGCTCCGGCCGCCATCAGGGCATCCCAGACCTTGACCGCGCCCTCGGTCGGGATCCACAGCTCGTAGCCGAGATCGCCGGTGTAGCCGGTCCGCGACACGTCGATGGCGATCTTGCCGACCTTCGATGTCCGGCGCCGGAAGTAGCGCAGGTCGTCGAACGATTCACCGGTCGCGGCCTCGAGGACGTCGCGGGAGAGGGGCCCCTGCAGGGCGAGCGCAGCGGTCGCCTCGGATTCCTCGGTGACGGTCACGTCGAGGCCGGCGCTGTTCTGGCGCAGCCAGCGGAGCTGCGGGTCGGCTGCCGTCCAGCGATACAGGCGCTCGTCGAGCCGATGGACCGTGCCGTCGTCGACGACCTTGCCGTGCTCGTCGCACCACGGCGTGTAGATGACACCGCCGACCGACAGCTTGGTCGCATCCCGAGTGATCACCCGGTCGACCAGCCGCTGCGCGTCCGGCCCGGACACGAGGTACTTGTACAGCGGTGACACGTCGATGAGTGCCGCCGCCTCGCGGATCGCGTTGTACTCGATGTCGTGGGCGTCGGCATAGACGCTCGACGCGAAGTAGCCCGACCACTCGCGCCACTGCATCTTGCGATTGAGGGGCGAGGTGCGCGGATGGAAGGCGGTCCCGACGCTCATGTGGCCAGTATGCAGGATTCCTATGCAGATTGGATGGCCGTCGGGCCCCGCCGGCCGGTCCGGCCGAGCCTCGGTATACTCCGCGGACTTCGCCCCACCGACCGCCCGGGAGTCGCCGAAGGTGATCTCGTCGCTCGGCGCACTGCTCCGGGTGAGCCTCCGCCGCTCTCGTGCCGACTGGCCGATCGTGCTCGCGGCCGGGGTGATGTGCACGCTTGCGGCCACCCTCCTCGCGGCTGGGGTGATGTACGGCGAGGCGGTCTCGCTGGCGAGCCTCCACCGCACGCTGGCCGATGCCCCGGCGACCGCCGTGAACCTCCAAGCCGTCGCACGGGTGACGCCGGACGCGTACGCGGACGTGGATGGGACGGTGAGTGCTGCCCTCGATGAGGCGTTCGCCTCCGTCCCGGGGTCCATCGTCCGGGTCGGCCGGTCCGATTCGTTCGCCTTGCCCGGGCGGACGGATTCGGCCGTCGAGGATCTGGCGGTCCTCGGGTTCGCCGACGGCATCGAATCGCACGCCTCCCTCGTCGCCGGCGCCTGGCCGGCCGACGGGAGCCCGTCGGACGGGCCGGTCCCGGTCGCGATCTCCGACCGTGTCTCCGCGGCGCTCGGCATCGGGGTCGGCGACCTGGAGCATCTCGAGAGCAAGATCACCCCCGGGTTCATCGTGTCCGTCCAGGTCGTGGCGGTCTATCGGGTCGACGACCCGGCCGCCGCGTACTGGTGGGGCGACGAACAGGTCCTTGACGGCGTCCAGTCCAGCGAACGTTTCGCGACCTACGGGCCGTTCCTGACGACGCGCGACGCGCTCCTCTCGCGAGCGATCCCCAACCAGGTCCAGGTGACGTGGCGAGCGATCCCGGACTACAGCGTGGCGACCCTGGATGGCGTCAGTGACGTGCGGGCTAGGGTCGGGGCGATCAAGGGCAGGATCGCCGCTGCCACTGGCGGAACGCCGGCCGTCAGCATCTCGACCGACCTGCCCGCGATCCTGGCCCGCACGGAGCAGTCGCTGCTCGTCAGCCGGGCGGGCGTGCTTGTCCTGACCATCCAGCTGGTCATCCTGGCGGTGTACGCGGTCCTGCTGAGTGCCGCACTCCTGGTCGAGCATCGCCGGGTCGACACGACCATGCTCCGCTCGCGTGGTGCCGGGCCATATCGCATCGCCGAGATGGCCGGCACCGAGGGCCTCGTCCTTGTGGTCGCGGCCGTCGTCGTCGGGCCGTGGCTGGCGCTCGGGGCGCTGCATCTGTTCGACCTGGTCGGACCGCTCGCCGACATCGGCCTCGGGCTCGATCCGGTCGTCAGTACCGACGCGTACCTGGCCGCCGGCGCGGCCGGCGTGCTGTGTCTCGTCGCGCTGACCCTGCCCGCGTTCCTGTCGGCACGGTCGCTGGCCGGCGTGCAGGGCGGCCTCGCCCGGGGACCGACCCGGAATGTCGGGCAGCGCGTCGGGCTCGATATCGCCCTGCTCGTCGTGGCCGCGATCGGCCTGTTCCAGCTTCGTCAGTACGGCGGCCCGCTGACGGCGTCGGTCAGGGGGACGGTCGGCGTCGATCCGCTGCTCATCGCGACCCCCGCCATCGGGCTGCTCGCCGGGGCGATCGTCGCGCTGCGGCTCATCCCGCTCGCGGCGCGCACGCTCGAACGCGGGACCCGCCGCTGGCGCGGGCTCGTCCCGTCGCTCAGCGCCCGTCAGGTCGCTCGGCGGCCGCTGCGCTACACGCGTGCCGCGCTGTTGCTCACGCTGGCGATGTCGATGGGCGTCTTCGCCGCCTCGTACGCGGCGACGTGGACGACGTCCCAGGACGATCAGGCGCGATACCAGGTCGGGGCCGACGTGCGCGTGGACCCGAGCCGACGGAGTGACGCGATCCCGGCCCGTGGGCTGGGCCCAGCCTACGCCGCCATCAACGGCGTGACCGCGCTGAGCCCGGTCGCCCGCGGCAACGCCCAGCTCCCGACCGGCACAGCGGAGCTGGTCGGGATCGATGCCGCAGCTGCACCGGCAGTCGTCACGCTGCGTCCTGACCTGGCCGCGGCGCCGCTGACGGGCCTGTTCGCACCTCTCGCGGCGGCGCGGCCGGCGCTCGAGGCGGCTCGCCTGCCCGGGGAGCCGAGCGCGCTCCGCGTCCGAGCCGGGCTGGACCTTCGGACCCTCGCCGGTGCCGATGAGGCGGGCGCCTCTTCGACCGTGGGGGACTGGCCGGGGATCACCGTGTCCGCAGTGGTCCGTGACCGGCTGGGGATGCTCCATCGGTTCGCCGCTTCGCCCGCGACGCTGGCCGATCGTGACCCGGTCGTGATCCCGCTCGGGTCGAGGGCCGGTTCCGCCAGTGCCCTCTTCGCCTACCCACTGGATCTCGTCGCGATCGAGCTGTCGGTGAGTCTGCCGGGCGGTGTCAGCTCGGACGATGCGTCGATCAGCGTTGCCGGGGTCGATGCCGGAACGGACGGGACGTGGACCCCGGTCGATCTCGCCCTCGCCTCCGGCTGGCGCGCGACCACGGCATCCTATGGTCAGCCACATGAGCTGACCGCCGCCCGGACCGACGGCGACGCCCTGACGGTCTCGACCGGCGCGCCCGGTCTCGGGGTCATCTCCGGGCGCGACGAATTCGGGCGGGGTCTCGTCGTGTCATTCGCGCCTGCGGCTCTCTCGGCAGTAGGAGGGGCGGCCACGCCGGTCATCGCCACGGACTCGTTCCTGCACGCCACGGGACGGTCGATCGGCGAAACGTTGGCCGTGACGGTCGGTGGCATCTCGCGCGTCGTCCGGCTAGCCGGCGCCGTCCAGACGTTCCCGGCCACGGGCGCGACGAAGCCGGCGCTGATCATGGACCTGCCGACGCTGTCGCTCCTCGAATTCGAGGGGAGCGATGCCACGACCATCGCGGACGAATGGTGGCTGGCGGTCGACGACGCTCGCGTCCCGGCGGTCGCGGCGGCCCTGCGTGCGGCTCCGCTGAAGAGCGATCAGGTCCTGACCCGGGTCGAACGTGCCCGCGCACTGTCGAGCGACCCGATCGCGCTCGGGGTCATCGGCGCGTTCGCCATCGGGTTCATCGCCGCGTCGGTCTTCGCTGTCCTGGGGTTCGTGGTCAACGCCACCGTGTCGGCCCGCGAACGAGTCACGGAATTCGCACTGCTGCAGGCTGTCGGCCTGTCGAACGGTCAGCTGTCCGCCTGGCTGTCGCTCGAGAGTGCCGGACTCGCCACGGTCAGCATCGTGGCCGGGACGGGTCTCGGGCTCCTGCTGGTCTGGGTCGTGCTGCCCTTCGTGACCGTCACCCAGGCAGCGGTCGCACCCGTTCCTCCCGTCGAGATCGTCGTGCCCTGGACGACGATCGCCCTCCTTCTGGTGGTGAGTTCCCTGGTCCTGGCGGCCACGATCGTCGGGATCAGCCTGCTCCTGAGGCGGACCGGCCTGGCGTTGGCCCTTCGGATGGGCGAGGACTGACGATGCGCCTGACATCCGCCGTCGTGGCCATCCTTCGCCGGCTCCGCGCCGAGCGCGGCATCGTCGCGTTCCTGTTCATCCTCGTGGCGACGACGAGCTTTCTCGTCGCCGTGAGCCCACGGCTGCTCGATCGCGTCTCGGACGACGGCCTGCGGGACCGCCTGGCGCGGGCGACCGCCGTCCAGCGCAATCTCGAGTTCACGACCGTCGACCGGCTCGATCCCGGGGCGACGCCGTTCGTCGGTGTCGAGGCCGTGACCGACGACCTCTGGGCGCGGTTGCCGGAGTCGGTCCGGCAGATCATCGGCGAGGAGCGCTATGTCATCAGCAGCCCACGCTTCACGGTCGCCGATCCGCCGAACTACACGACGTACGTCAGCTTCCGGTATCAGGACGGGCTCGACGACCGGATCACCTACACGGCGGGACGCCCGCCGGCGCGGATCGCCCAGCCGGCACGTACCGGCGCCCCGGCCGCCCTCGAGATCGCGCTGTCCGAAGAGGCGGCTGCCGAGACGCACATCCGGGTCGGGGACACCCTGCAGCTGACGGTCGACCCCAGCGACCCGATCATGCGGGCCTCCTATTCGGACGCGACCGGGGCCGCCGCCGCAACGGTCGTCGGCCTGTTCACGGTCCCGCAACCGGACGCCGATTACTGGTTTGACGACACGCGGCTCATCCGGGCGGCGGTCGGCGGCACCGTCGACAACCCGATCGCGTACACGGCCGGGCTGATCGCCCCGGACGCATACGCGGACGTCCTCGGGCTGCAGCTGCCGATGGCCTATCGCTGGCGTTTCCACGTGGACGGGCAGCGGGCGGACGCCGGCCAGCTCCAGTCGTTGATCCCGGACCTCCGCCGCCTCAAGACGGGATTCGATTCGCCCAGTGCCGCTGCCGATGCCCTGCCGAACCTGCGGACGGGATTGTCTGCGCTGCTGGACCGCTACCTGGCGGAGCGGGCGACGGCGGAGGCCGCCCTCGCCGTCGCAGCCCTCGGGCCCATCGCGGTGGCCGCCGGTGCGCTCGGCCTGATCGCCATCCTCATCATCCGCCGGCGGCGCCCGGCGATCGTGCTCGCTCGCGGTCGCGGTGCATCGGGGCGTCAGCTCCTCGCCGCGCAACTGGTCGAGGGGCTGGTCGTCACGGTCCCTGCCGCGCTGGTCGGCCTGCTCCTGGCGTCCGCGCTCGTCCCGGCACGGGCGAGTCGGCTCTCGCCACTCGGTGCGATCGGGGTCGCTCTCGCTGCGACCGCGATCCTCGTTCTCGCGACGTGGCCGCTCGCACGTCGGGCGCGACGCCAACTCGAGCGTGACGACCCGTCGGTGAAGCGCCTCTCGCCACGTCGGCTGGTGTTCGAGATCCTGGTCGTCGCCCTGGCGGTCACCGGCGCCTGGCTGCTGCGAGAGCGCGGCCTGACATCGGAGGATGCAGCGAGCGGGGTGCGTGCGTTCGACCCGTTCCTCGCCCTTGCGCCGGTCCTTGTTGGCGTGGCGGTCGGTCTCATCACCATCCGCCTCTACCCGTTTCCGGTCCGTGCGTTCGGCTGGCTCGCCGCGCGCAGACGCGACCTCGTCGCCGTGCTCGGGCTGCGCACGATCGGACGTGACCCGGCAGCCGCCTATCTGCCGCTGCTCGTCCTGATGCTGACCGTGGCGATCGGCAGCTTCACCTCGGTCGTGCGGGTGACCGTGGATCGCGGCCAGGTCGACGATTCCTGGCGTCAGGTCGGCGCGGACTATCGGATCGAGGACCACGACGGCGGCACTCTCGCCCCGCGGGTCGATCCGACGGCCATCCCCGGGGTCGGCGCGGTCGCGGCCGGGTATGCGGCTCCCTCCGTCCGGATCGCCCTCTCGGCCGGCGGGTCGGCGAGCATGTCGTTCCTCGCCATCGAACCGTCGGCGTATGCGGCCGTCATCGCCGACTCGCCGATCGCACGCCTGATGCCTCCCACGTTCACCCTCGCCGCGACCGGAGCCAGCTCCGGCGCGAAGGACGACCCGATCCCGGCGATCTTGTCATCACATCCACCGACGGGTGGGTCGCAGGCGATCGTCGGCGATCTCCTCGAAGTGACCCTCACCGGCAGGAGGGTCTGGTTTCGGGTGGACGAAATAGCGGACTCGTTCCCGGGCCTCCTGACGACCGGCGCGTTCGTGATCGCTCCGTACGCGCCGGTGGTCTCGGCGACGCATGGTGCCGTCCGCCCGTCGGTCTTCTTCGTCCGCGGCGATGCCACTCTCGAACCGGCACTCCGGTCGACGCTTGCCGAGCAGTCCGCAGCCGCCACGGTCGATTCGCGTCACGCCCGCTACGCCGCCGTCCACGAGGCGCCGTTCGTCGCCGGGGTCGCCGGCGGGTTCGGATTCGCGCTGGTCATCGCCCTCGTCTACGCCACGCTCGCGGTCGTGGCCGTCGTCCTGCTGGATGCGCAGCGTCGGTCGCGTGAATTCGGGTTCCTGCGGACGCTCGGGCTGACGGAGCCACAGGTTGCTGGTCTCACGGCGGTCGAACACGGGCTGCCGATCTTCGTCGCGGTCACGGTCGGCGTCGCTCTCGGCCTTGGCGTCGCCGTGCTGCTCGAACCCGGCCTCGGGCTTGCCGGTTTCATCGGTCCGGACGCCGTCGTCCGTCTGGAGGTCGACTGGCCATCGATCGGTGCGGTGGTCCTGGCGGTCGTGCTCGTGATCGGCGCCGCCATCGGCCTGAGCGTCTGGCTGGCCGGCCGTCTCGAGCTCGGTCGCGCCATGCGGATCGGCGAGGAATAGGTGACGATCGTGCCGGAGGGATCATGACCGACCAGTACCCGGACGCCGCCGAGCTGCCCGAGATCGTCGACCTGCCGTCGGCGACGGACCGGTCGATGCACCGGCCACGGCCGCGCTATGGAGACCAGGCGCTCATCGTGTGCGACAACCTGGTCAAGATCTACAAGGTCGCCGACCTCGAGGTCGTCGCGCTCCAGGGTCTCGACCTGCTCATCGAGGCGGGCGAGTTCGTCGCCCTCATCGGCGCGTCGGGCTCGGGCAAGAGCACCCTCCTCAACATCCTGGGCGGGCTCGACGTGCCGTCGGCCGGCCGGGCGGTCGTCGCCGGATACCAGCTCGACCAGCTCGGCACCGCGGAGCAGACGCGCTACCTCCGCCAGGTCATCGGCTTCGTCTGGCAGCAGACCGCGCGCAACCTGCTGCCGTACCTGACCGCGCTCGAGAACGTCGCCCTGCCGATGATCCTCGACGGCGTCCCGGCCGATGCCCGGACGAGCCGGGCGCGCGAGCTCCTCCGCCAGGTCGAGCTGGCCGACCGGGCCGACCACCGGCCGGACCGCTTGTCGGGCGGCGAGCAGCAGCGGGTCGCCATCGCGGTCGCGTTGGCGAACGGTCCGGACGTCATCCTGGCCGACGAACCGACCGGCCAGCTCGACACCGCGACGGGGCACCAGATCTTCGAGCTGTTCCGCCGGCTCAACCACGACCTCGGCGTGACCATCGTCGTCGCGACCCACGACCCGCTGGTCAGCGAGCAGGTGGCCCGGACCATCGCCATCCGCGACGGGCGGGTCAGCAGCGAGACGCTCCGCCAGCGCTCGGTGACCGGCGAAGGCGACCATCACGTGATCAGCACCGAATACGCGGTGCTGGACCGAGCCGGCCGGCTGCAGCTGCCGCGGGCGCACGTCGAGGCGCTCGGCCTCGCCAACCGCGTCCGCCTCGAGCTCGAGGACGACCACGTCGGCGTCTGGCCGGATGCGACCGAGACGGCGGATCGGCCGGCTCGATCAGGCACGCCGGACCGCCCCGCCGGCGAGGCCGACCGGTGACCGGTCACGCCCCGATGATCGAGGCCAGCGGGTTGTGCCGTGACTTCCAGAACGGCTCCGACATCGTCCACGCCGTGGCCGACGTGGACCTGCGGATCGAGCGCGGCGAGCTGGTCGCGATCCGCGGCCGGTCGGGCTCGGGCAAGACCACGCTCCTGTCGCTCATCGGCGGCCTCGACCGGCCGACCGCCGGCGACCTCGCCATCGATGGGGCATCGCTCGTCTCGATGAGCCAGGCTGATCTGGTGGAGATGCGGCGCCGCCGGGTCGGCTTCATCTTCCAGGCATTCGGGCTGCTGTCGATCCTGTCGGCGGCGGAGAACGTCGAGGTGCCGCTCCGGCTCGTCGCGACCGACACGCGCGAGCGCGAGGCCCGAGTGGCGGACCTGCTCGACGTCGTCGGGCTGGCCGATCGTGCCCGGCATCGCCCGCACGAGCTATCGGGCGGCGAGCAGCAACGGGTCGCCATCGCCCGCGCCCTGGCCAACCGCCCGGATCTCCTGCTCGCCGACGAGCCGACCGGCCAGCTCGACTCGGGGACGGGCCGGTCGATCATGACCCTGCTCCGGTCGGTCGTCCGGCGAGAGAACGTCACGGCGCTCATCGCCACGCACGACCCGATGCTGTTCGAGCTCGCCGACCGGGTCATCGAGCTGCGCGACGGGCGGATCGTCGCGTAGATGGCGGCAGGTCGGATTCGTGCGACGCGCGGACGACGTTCGAACGTTTCGCCCTCGGCCGACGTCAGTCCCGTAAAGCGGACATTCCGCCCAGGGAGGGAACGTCAGTGCGATCGATCGGGACGGTGCGACGATACGCGGCGCTCGCCGCGCTCGGAGTGATCATCGGCTGCTCGCCTGCCGCGACCGCGACACCGGGGTCGTCCGCAGCACCGTCCGCTGTCGTGCCGACGCAGGCGACATCACCATCGAGAGCGGCGATCGCCTCGGCGTCGTCCGCACCGACCGCATCGCCCGATCCGCGTTTCGCCGGCTTCAGCGCCTGCGACCCGCAGCCGGGCTTCATGGCCAACGACTGGCTGTGCGACACGGTCGATGTGCCGCTCGACCGAGCCCATCCAGCGGCCGGCACCATCCCGCTGATGGTCTATGTCCTGCCCCACACCGACCTGTCGGAGCCGGCCGCGGAGCCGATGTTCACGACGCCGGGCGGGCCGGGCGGGTCGGGGTACAACAACTACGGCATCTACGTCATGCAGGCCAAGATGCGGGCCCACCACGACATCGTCACCGTCGATCCGCGCGGCACTGGTCGCAGCGGCGCGATCGACTGCCCCGATCTCCAGACCGGCAACAAGGACCACGACGAACTCCTGGCCGACATCCGCGCGTGTGCGGTCACCCTCGCCGGCCGAACGGACCGCTACGGCGGCGCCGATCGGGGCATGGACATGGAAGTCGTGCGACAGCGCCTTGGCTACGACGTCGTCGACTGGTACGCGCCGTCGTACGGGTCGGTGGACGCGCAGGCATACGTCGCGCGCTATCCGGACCGCGTCCGCGCGCTGGTGCTCGACGCCGGCTTCGAGGTCGATGACGCGGCGATGAGCTATTGGCTCGGCCCCGACTTTCCCGAGGCGCTGGTGGCCATCGCCGGACGCCAGTGCCGGCGCGACGGCCTGTGCTCCGGGCTGACCGACGACCCGGAGGGTGCCATCCGCGCCATGATCGCCACCATCAAGAAGAAGCCCGTGACGATCCCGGTGGCGAGCGGCCCGCCCACCGTCATCGATGAGACCCGGCTGGCCGTCCTGCTGGGGACCGCGCCCGGCCCCGAGCTGGTCGATGCCGCAGTCGAGCTCCGCAATGGATCATCGGCCCGCTTGCTCACCCTGAGCCTGGCCAACCCGTCGTTCAACCCCGGTGGCGACGGCGACGCAGCCGATTTCTCGTCAGGAGCCAACATGGCCGGCTACTGCAACGACCAGCGGTTCGCGTGGGACCCGTCGGACGCGTTCGTGACGCGCGAGGCGAAGCTGGCAGCCTTGATCGCCATGTCCAGCCACCTCTTCAAGCCGATCTCGGCGAAGGCGTGGTCGGACGCATGGTCGTTCGACCAATGTGCCGTCTGGCCCGCACCGACCCGCTTCGAGCCGATCGTCCCGGCCGGGGTCACGATGCCCGACATCCCGACCCTGATCCTCTCGGGCGACGTCGACACGAGCGTCACGACCGACCTGTCGCGGGTCCTGCTCGACCGATTCCCCAAGGCGAAGCTCGTCGTCGTGGCGGGCGCCGAACACCCGGCCTTCAGCCGCGCGGATGCATGCGCCCCGAACATCGTGGCGACCTTCTTCACGACCCTGGACGCCGGCGACACGTCCTGCGCGGCGACCGCGCCGTAGGCTCCGTCCGCTAGACTTGCATCAAACGTATGCAGTCTGGATAGCGCTCGGAGGTCCGATCCCGTGGCCCAGTCCTACGACGCCATCGTGATCGGTGGCGGACACAATGGCCTCGTCAGCGCCGCCTACCTCGCTCGGGCGGGGATGAAGACGCTCGTCCTCGAACGGCGCCACGTCCTCGGCGGTGCCGCGGTCACCGAGGAGGTCTTCCCGGGCTTCCGGTTCTCGATCTTCTCGTACGTGGTCAGCCTGCTGCGGCCCGAGATCATCCGCGACCTCGAGCTGCCCAAGCACGGCCTGGACATCCTGCCGCTCGACGGCACCATGACCCCGCTGCGCAAGGGCGAAGGCCCGGCCGCCGGTGGCGGCGACTACCTCTGGCGGGTGAACGATCACGGCCGGACGATCCGCGAGCTGCGCCGCTGGTCGGCGAGCGACGCCGAGGCATACGAGGAATACGGCCAGCTGATGGTCGACATGGCCCGGTTCATCAAGCCCATCCTGGCCATCACCCCGCCCGACCTGACGAGCATCGATCCGCGACCGTTCATGCCGCTGGCCGGACTCGCCCGCCGGTTCCAGGGCCTGACCCAGCGCCAGCAGGCCGTCTTCGTCCAGCTGATGACGATGAGCGCGTCCGAATTCCTCGACCAGTGGTTCGAGACCGACCCGCTCAAGGCGACGATGTCGGCATCGGGCATCATCGGCACCTACCAGGGCGTCAAGAGCCCGGGCACCGCGTACGTCCTGCTCCATCACTACATGGGCGAGATCGACGGCGCCTTCCGGGCCTGGGGCATCCCCAAGGGCGGCACCGGCGGCGTCAGCAACGCCATCGGCAGCGCGGCCCAGGCGCAGGGCGCCGAGATCCGGCTGAACGCCCCGGTCGCCAACATCATCGTCAAGAATGGGCGCGCGGTCGGTGTCGCGCTCGAATTGGGCGAGGAGATCCTCGCCGAGTCGATCCTGTCGTCGCTCGACTCGAGCCGGACGTTCCTCGGCCTGCTCGAATCCGGGACGCTCGAACCGTCGTTCGAGGAGGAGGTCCGCCGGTTCAAGTTCCGTGGCTCATCGGGGAAGGTGAACCTCGCGGTCGACCGGCTGCCGGACTTCACCTGCCTGCCGGGTCCCGGCGAGCACCTGCGCGGCGCGATCAGCTTCAGCCCATCGATCGACGACATGGAGACCGCCTACGACGATGCCAAGTACGGCCACTTCTCGCGTAAGCCGTACATCGACATGATCATCCCGACCCTGGTCGACCCGTCGATGGCCCCCCCGGGCAAGCACGTCATCAGCTGCTTCGTCCAGTACGCCCCGTACAAGCTCGCGCCCGAGCTCGGGACCTGGGACGACCAGCGTGACGCGTTCGGCGACGCGGTCATCGACCGGATCGCCGAGTTCGCCCCGAACATCCGCGACATCATCCTGCACCGCAACGTCCAGACGCCGCTCGACATCGAGCGCACGACCGGGCTGACCGAGGGCAACATCTTCCAGGGTGAGCTGTCGCTCGAGCAGCTGTTCTTCAACCGGCCGGTGCCGGGCTACGCCCGGTTCAAGACGCCGGTCCGCGACCTCTGGCTGTGTGGCTCGGCGACCCATCCGGGCGGCGGGATCATGGGCGCGAACGGCCGGATCGCCGCGCTCGAGGTCCTCAAGGCCCGCGGCCGGAAGGTGGCATGACGATGGCGACCGTGAGCGACAGCACGACCAACCAGTACGACGCGATCGTCATCGGCGGTGGCCACAACGGGCTGGTCACCGCGGCCTACCTCGGCAAGGCCGGCCTGCGCACCGTCGTCCTCGAGCGACGTGAGACGGTCGGCGGCGCAGTGGGCACGACCGAGCTCGCGCCCGGGGCGCGGGTGCCGACCCTGGCCCACACCGTCGGGCGGCTCCGGCCGTCGGTCGTCCGCGACCTCGACCTCAAGCGTCATGGGCTGTCGCTCGTCGGCCCCGACATCCGGGCGTTCGCACCCGGACCTGACGGCGCCGGCATCAGCCTGTGGGGCGACGCCGCGCGGACTGCGGAGGGACTGCGTGGCCGGTCCGCCGCGGATGCCGGGCGGTATGCCGATTTCGATCGGCTCGTTCGCTCTCTGGCAGGCTTCCTTGGCGACATCGCCGGGCAGACGCCGCCGGACATCGAGTCGCCGGGTCTCGGGGACGCGCTGGCGGGCCTTCGTCTCGGACGGACCTTCCGTGGCCTCGGCAAGCATGACGGCCGGACCATCACCCGCGTCCTGCCGATGGCCATCGCGGACTTCGTGGCCGAATTGTTCGAGACCGACGCGCTCCAGGCGGCCATCGCCTGGCGCGGCGTCCAGTACACGGCGATGGGGCCTTGGTCGGCCGGAACGACCGCCGTCCTGCTCATCGATGCGGCCGGCAACGACGGTGGCGCGGCTGGCCAGACGGTCTTCGTCCGGGGCGGTCCCGGGGCGCTCGCCGATGCGCTCGCGGCGGCCGCGACCGCGGCCGGTGTCGAGATCCGCACCGGCGCGGAGGTCGCCCGGATCACATCGCGCGATGGGCGAGCGACCGGCGTCGTCCTGGCCGACGGCGAGGAGCTGACCGCGCGGGCCGTGGTCGCCGGCATCGACCCGAAACAAGCGCTCACCAGGCTCGCCGACCCCGTCGCCGTCGGGCCCAGCCTGCTCTGGCGGGCGGGCAACATCCGAACGCCCGGCACGGTCGCCAAGGTCAATCTCGTCCTGTCCGCTCTGCCGCGGTTCACCGCGGCCGGCGACGACGCCCGGCTGCTGCGCGGCCGGATCCTGATCGCGACGGGGATCGACGCGATGGAGCGGGCACACGACGCCGCCAAGTTCGGCAGGCTGCCCGACGAGCCGATGCTCGAGGCGACCATCCCCTCGCTCGCCGACCCGTCGCTGATCGACGGTGCTGCAGCGGGTACGCATGTCATGAGCGTCATCGTCCAGGCCACCCCGTACACGCTGCGCGACACGACCTGGGACGCGGCGCGCGAGGCGCTCGGGGACCTCGTGGTCAAGACGCTCGACCGGTATGCGCCGGGTCTGGCCGGCTCCGTCGTCGCCCGTCAGGTCATCACACCGGTCGATCTCGAGCGCGATTTCGGGTTGACCGGGGGCCATCCGATGCACGGCGAGCACGGTCTCGACCAGTTCTTCCTGTGGCGCCCGCTGCTGGGCCACGCACGCTATCGCCTCGGACTCGATGGCATGTACCTGGCCGGCGCCGGCTCGCACCCGGGCGGCGGGGTGACCGGCCAGAACGGCCAGAACGCGGCGCGAGAGATCGTCGCCGACCTCAAGCGGCGTCGCCGCGGAGCCTGATCCCGGTTAGAGCGAACCGGCCGGGAGTGCCCCCGGCCGGCCGAAGCCGTTGGTCAGGCCGCGGAGCCCGCGACCGAGCGGCAATCCCAGTCGTCGCCTGGCCGATGGGGTCAGTCGCGCTGGCTGGCTGATCCGCGGCGTCGGCCCGATCCGACGGTTGACCGCCATCGGCTCGCCAGACTCAGCCGCCAGGCCATCACGTCGCGGTTCGACGATCGAGGCGCGAGGCGCCCCGGCCATCCGGGCACTGCGTGGCATCGTCCGACCGTGCCAGCCGAGGAAGCCGGCCGGGACGATGCGGATGACCTGCGAGTACGTCGACGCATCGTCATCCGCCGTGAGTCCGATGGCGGCCAGCTGGCGCGCGTACTTCGCGAGATGTGTCGCGTCGCGATATCGAAGTCGTCCTCGGCGTCGCCGATGGCGAGCATCACCGACGGGTTGGCACGCAGGTTGCGCACCTTCTGGGCGTCGGGCTTGGAGAACACGAGCAGCGCCTCGCCGTCCCACCTGAACCAGACCGGGACGAGGTGGGGGCTGCCGTCGGGACGGACGGTGGACAGCCAGACGACCGGCTCCTGTTCGAGAAAGCGGAGGATGCGCGCTGCAGCGAGTGACGTGTCCATGTCCGCAGAGTGACGGACATCGTGGCCGTGACAGCCGACCTCGGTCGCGTTACGGCATGGACATCCGACGATGCGATGACCGGCGATGGCTAGACTGCTTCGGGCTGCTGGTCACGGCGCGAGGCGGTCACATGGGATCACGACTTGCCAGTCGTATGGGACTCCGTTCGTCGGGAGGGGCGCGATCTTGAACAGCAGGCTTGGCGCGGTTCCGTCGCACTCGGCGCGCCGTGCGGCGATCTCCACTGGCATGTTCGGCCCGGCCGACGCGCGATTCTGGAATCGGAACGTCGTCGCGAACCCGATGCCGATGACGACGGCAAGGGCGACGAGCGCCACGCTCGACGGCCCGGGCCGGCCGGCCGGCCAGCCGCTGGGACGTCCTGCGACCCGGCGGGCGAGGAGGCCTGCGCTGACGAACAATGTGACGATCCCGAGCGCCGCCGGGACGTACTGGTACCGCGGCACGACGTGGCGATTGAGATAAGTCGACGTCGCGAAGATGGCGGCGCCCGCAGCCAGCAGGGCGCAGATCGTGCCGATCTCGAGCCATGGCCTCCACCGATTCGCCGCCTCCCTGATCGTCGGCGGCCCGGCACGGTGGTCGACCACCAGCCGGCCGAGGAGTCCGAATAGGCACGCGACGATCCCGACTGTGATCAACCCACCCGGGACGGGACCACGGTTCGCGTAGGTCCCTCCAGCCACGACGTCCCGGAGATACCAGTCGATGGGTGACAGGATGGTGACGGGCAGATCTGGCACCCCGTTCCGCGGTGTCGTGAGTGCCAAGGCAATCTGGACGGCGACGGCCGCGCCGGTCACGACTGTTACCCTGGCCAGACCCCGGCGGCCCAATAGGAGCCCGAACGCGCCGAAGGCGAACAGGACGAGTCCGAATGGGGATGACAGTGCCGTCAGCCCGACGAGGATCCCATCTGCGACGTCGAAGGGATGATCGAGCCAAGCGGCGACGACCACGGTGACGGCGGCGACGAACATGATCCAATGCAGATTCGTGATGTTGCCTCCGACCTCTCGGGCAGCCGGAGCGACCAGCAGCAGGGACGCACCGGCGACGCAGCCGGCAACCCCCGAGCGTGTCACGTCGCGCACGGCTCGGGCGGTCAGGTATGCACAGCCGGCGGCCACGATCGCGGCCAGACCGTTGAGCGCCACGGAAAGGGCGACCGGCGGCAGGCGCGTCGCGACCTCTGCCAGCAGCCGGGGCACGAGCTGGAGCCAACCGTCGTACGCCGTCATCACGCATCCCAGTCCAGATCGGGCCGTGTAGGCGCATTGGGCGAAGACCTCGCCGTCCTCGGCCCAGATGGTCCGGTAGGACGGAACCCCTTTCTGGCGAGCGACGGCACCGAGGCAGGCCAGGCAGGCGGCCACGATCGGACCGACGCGTGCCTGCCACGCCGCCGAGGTCGAGCGTCGCAGAAGCGTGTCCACGACGTGGCGCCAGGTTGTCATCCGTGGGCCACGCCCACCAGTTCAACCGTCATTCGGCGCCGGTGGGCGTCTCCGGCATCCCCCAGTCCCACGTCCGGAGGCGCTTGAGCAGGCTTCGGCCGGTCAGGTCGAGGTGGATCGGCGTCACCGCGATACGCCGGTTCACGACCGCATGGAAGTCTGTCCCCGGGACGGCCAGCCCGGACGGCGGCGGACCGCCGATCCAGAAGTAGGGGATGCCGCGCGGGTCCTGGCGCTCGATCAGCTGGTCCTGGTAGACGCGCTTGCCGAGGCGGGTCACCTCGAACGCGGCGTCCTCGCCGAGCGGGATGGCCGGCACGTTGACGTTGATGAGTTCGCCGGGCGAGAGGCCGTGCTCGAGGATGTTCTTGGCGACCGCTGTGGCCGCCCTGCCGGCCAGTGTGAAATCGGGATGGGCGTAGTACTCCTGCGAGATCGCGAACGCCGGGCAGCTGTTGATGACCGCCTCCATCGCCGCGCTGACCGTGCCCGAGTAGGTGATGTCGTCGCCGAGGTTGGCGCCGTAGTTGATGCCGGCCGCGACGAGGTCGAAGCCGTGCCCGAAGTAGCCCAGGAAGGCGAGGCTGACCGCGTCTGTCGGCGAGCCGTCGACGGAGTAGGCGAGTGAGCCGTCGGCCAGGGTCCGCTCGCGGACGCGCAACGGGCGCATGAGGGTCTTCTGGTGGCCGACCGCGCTCTGATTGGTGTCGGGCGCGACGACCGTCACCTCGCCCATCCCCTCGAGCGCCTGCTTGAGCGCGAGGAGGCCACGAGACTCGACCCCGTCGTCGTTGGTGACAAGGATCCGCGGCCGACTGGCCCACTCGCCGAGCGGGGCGGCAGTCGCCCGGAGTGCCCGTGGGCCGCCGCGCGCCGCGCCACCGGCGACCGGCTCGCCGCGCTCCTTGTCGAGATCGCGCCGCTCGGTCCTGGCGCGCTCGCGGGTCATGTCCGGGGCATCGCCCGTGTCGTCGCTCATGTCGGACTGGTGGATGACTCGGCGACCGGCGGTGGGTCGCCCTCGTCGATATCGGTGGCGCTCCCGGGCGCGGGCTCGCGCGGGATGCGGACCGGGCGCCCGTCACGTTCCTCCAGTCGTTTGGCCGCGCGTCCGGCGACCGTCCGGTCGCCCGACGTCCGATGCAGGAACTCCATCACGAAGGCGGACACGACAGCGGCGATCGGGATCCCGAAGATGGCCCCGGGGATGCCCGCGATGCGGCCGCCGATGAGCACGGAGCCGAGGACGACGATCGGGTGGATACCCACCGCGCCCTGCATGATCCGCGGCTGGAGCACGTTCATCACCAGCAACCAGCCGGCGCCCATCAGGATGATCGTCGGGACGACGGCACCCGGTGCCAGCACGAGCGCCACGATGACCGGCGGCATCCACGACACGAATGGCCCGAAGAACGGGATCATCTGGAGCAGCCCCGCCGCGACCGAGGTGAGTGCCACCAGGGGCAGCCCGAGCAGTGTGCTGGTCCCGAGTGCGACGAGGAAGTAGATGAAGCCCATCAGTGCCTGGCCGCGCAGGAAGCCACCGAACGACCGCGAGACCGACGTCTCCAGAAGCCGCGCCTCCTCCGAATAGGACGGTGGGACGATCCGGAACAGGAAGGCCAGGACAGCGTCGCGGTCGACGACCATGTAGATCGACAGGAAGAACACGATCAGCATGGTCCCGACGACGCTCAGGCTGGCGACCGCGATCTGCTGCAACGGCGCGACGAGAGCGCCGGCGATCGCGTCGAGGTTGCCGAGGGCCGCTTCGGCCTGGGCCACCAGGTCGATCTGGCCGAGGCCGACCGAGTCGAGCCACGCCTGCCACGGCGCCAGGATCGTCGGCAGGTTCGCCTTGATGTCCGGGAGCTGATCGGCGAACTGGACGATCGACGTCGCCAGCGCCCCGGCCGCGATGACGACCAGGACCACCAGGACGAGGACCACCGCCGAGTAGACGAGGATCGTGGCGACGGCCCGGGGCAACCGCGGGATGACGCCGACGATGCGGCTGACGATCGGGCTGATGATGAACGCCAGCAGCCAGGCCAGGAAGAACGTCAGCAGGATGTCGCCGAAATAGAAGAACAGCGCCGTCAGCTGGCTGACGATGTAGAACGACACTGCGACGACGCCCAGGATGAGCAGGATGCTCAACAGGCGGCGGTCGCGCGGACCGGGTCGGTCGGTCAGCATGGCATCAGCGCAGGCCCATCTTCTCCCTGACTTCGGCCATCGTCGCCTGGGCGATCGGGCGGATGCGGGCCGCTCCGGCCGCCAGGATATCGTCGACCTGGTCCGGATCGGCCATCAGCTCGAGGTAGCGCTCGCGCGCCGCAGCGTAGTGGGCGACGATCCGCTCGGAGAGGACCTTCTTCATGTCCACGCACCCGGTCCGGGCCGTACGCTCGCCCTCCCACAGCGACTCGTAGTCGTCGCCGAACGAGCGCTGGAGCTGGCAGACGTTGCAGACCTCCGGCCGACCGGGATCCGTGCGCAGGATGCGCTGGGTGTCGGTGACCATCGACATGACCTGCTTGCGGATCAGCTCGGGCGGTCCCAGGACGTCGATCGTGTTGCCGACCGACTTCGACATCTTGCGGACGCCGTCGGTCCCGAGCACGGTCGGCGCCTCGGTGAAGACGGCCTGCGGTTCGGGGAACGTCTCGCCGTAGCGGGCATTGAAGGCGCGGACGATCTCGCGCGACAGCTCGAGGTGGGCCGCCTGGTCCTTGCCGACCGGAACGAGGCTCGCCTTGTAGATGACGATGTCGGCGGCCTGGAGCACGGGGTAGGTGAGCAGGCCGTGGTTGATGTCGTCGGCCTGCTGCTCGCGCTTCTCCTTGTAGGTCGGCGTCCGCTCGAGCCAGCTGACCGGAGTGACCGTGGCGAGCAGCCAGGCGAGTTCCGTCACCTCCGGCCGGTGGCTCTGGACGAACAGCGTGCAGCGGTCCGGATCGAGACCGAGCGCCAGCAGCGAGGCGGCCATCTCGCGCGTCCGCGTGCGCAGGACGCCGGCGTCGTGGGTGCTCGTCAGCGCGTGGTAGTCGACGATGCAGTAGATCGCCTCGTACTCGGATTGGAGTCGGACGTAGTTCCGCACCGCACCCAGGTCGTTGCCGAGGTGGACGATCCCCGACGGCTGGATGCCCGAGAAGATCCGGGGTCGCGCGGCCGGCGCCTCGAGCGGCGCGGGCGCTGGGGCGAGCTCGGTCGTCATGGCCTCCGAGTGTAGCCGACCACGCTCACCCGGCGGTCGCTCCGGGCGGTCCGCTACCATTCGGACCGATGTCACCGCTCGCCCGCCACCCGTCATGAGCGGCGCGCGCCTGCGCGTGGCGGTGCTCGGAGCCGGGACCGTCGGTCGCGAGGTCGTCGCCGCGCTGCTCGACCGCCCTGACGACCTCCGACCGGCCGACGGGGCAGCCCTCGATCTCGTCGCGGTCGGCGTGCGCGATGCGGAGCGGGCGATCGCTGCCGGCGTCCCTGCCGAGCTCCTGTCGGATGCTCCGGCCCATCTCGTGGCCGACGAACGGATCGACGTCATCATCGAGCTGATGGGCGGCGACGAGCCGGCCCACACGCTGATCGCCGCGGCACTGTCGATGGGCAAGAGCGTGGTGACGGCGAACAAGCACGTGGTCGCGCATCACGGCCCGGAACTGGAGTCCATCGCCCGTCGCAGCGGCGCGACTCTCCGCTTCGAGGCCGCGGTCGGCGGCGGCATCCCCGTCCTCGGGCCGCTCGCGGGCGACCTCGCCGCCAACCGCATCGGACGCGTCCGGGGCATCGTCAACGGCACGACCAACTTCATCCTGAGTGCGATGACCGACGAGGAGGCGCCGCTCGAGTACGCGGCCGCACTCGCGGAGGCGCAACGGCTCGGCTATGCCGAATCGGATCCGTCGGGCGATGTGGAGGGTCACGACGCCGCGAACAAGCTGGTCATCCTCGCCCGGCTCGCGTTCGACCGGTGGCTCGATCCGGCAGCCATCGCCACCCGCCCCGATGGCGCCGACGGGCCGGCCGGTCCCGGCATCACGACGGTCAGCCTCGCCGACCAGGCCGACGCCCGACGGGCCGGCCGGATCATCCGGCTCGTGGCGACGGCCACCGTCGATGTCGACGGCGATGTCGCGGCGACCGTCCTGCCGTCGGCCCTGCTTCTCGATTCGCCACTCGGACGGACGGCGGGCGTGCGCAACCGCATCGAGATCGACGCGACGCCGGTCGGGCGGGTCGGCTTCGACGGGCCCGGTGCCGGCGGCGCCGCGACGTCGTCGGCGGTGCTGGGCGACCTCATGGCGGTGGCTCGCGAGGCTGGTTCGACGTGGGCCGCCCGACGACCCGCCTTCGGATCCCCGCAGGGCGCCGTCGCGCGTCCCGGGGGCGAGGTCCTCGAGACGGCCAGCGGCATCCGGTATCCGATCGATGACTGACGCCCGGCCCCGTCTCGTCGAGCACTACCGCCGCTTCCTCCCGGTCACCGACGCAACGCCGCCGTTGACCCTCGGCGAGGGGTTCACGCCGCTGGTCCACGCGCGGCGGCTCGGCTCTGCGCTCGGCCTCGCCAACCTGTATCTCAAGGTCGAAGGCCAGAACCCGACCGGCTCGTTCAAGGATCGGGGCATGGTCGTCGCGGTCGCCAAGGCGGCCGAAGCCGGCGCCAGGGCCATCGTCTGCGCGTCGACCGGCAACACCTCGGCCTCGGCGGCGGCGTACGGTGCTGCCGCCGGGATGGATGTCATCGTCATCCTGCCCAAGGGCCACATCGCGATCGGCAAGCTGCTCCAGGCGCTCATCGCCGGGGCCAGGGTCATCGCCATCGACGGCAACTTCGACCAGGCGCTCGGCATCGTCCGGGCGCTCGCCGAGCAGGACGACCACCCGGTGACGGTGGTCAATTCGATCAACCCGTTCCGACTCGAGGGCCAGAAGACGGCGGCCTTCGAGATCTGCGACGACCTCGGTCGCGCGCCGGACGTGCTCGCCATCCCGGTCGGCAATGCCGGCAACATCAGCGCCTACTGGGCGGGCTTCTGCGATTACGCCGCGGCCGGGATCGTGGCCAGCCGACCGCGGATGCTCGGCTTCCAGGCCGCCGGCGCGGCCCCGCTCGTGGTCGGCCACCGGATCGAGCACCCCGAGACCATCGCCACCGCGATCCGCATCGGCGACCCGGCGTCGTGGACCAAGGCGGTGGAGGCGCGCGACGCATCCGGTGGCCGGATCACCGCCGTGACCGACGACGAGATCCTGGCGGCCTACCGCGCGCTTGCCCGCTACGAGGGCATCTTCTGCGAACCCGCCTCGGCCGCGAGCGTGGCCGGGGTGACGAAGGCGGCGGCGGCCGGCGAGCTCGACCCCGCGGCGACCGTCGTGTGCGTCCTGACCGGTCACGGCCTCAAGGACCCGACGACCGCGGAGCGCCAGGTCCCGGCGTTCATCGAAGCCGAGGCGACCGTCGGCTCGGTCGCCGTCGCGCTCGGCTGGTAGGCACGATCATGGCCGGCAGCTGGCTCGCCGAGCTCGATGGCAGCCGGGTCACCGTCGAGGTGCCCGCCTCCTCGGCGAATCTCGGCGCGGGCTACGACTGCCTGGGCGTCGCATTGGCGATGACCAACCGGATCGACCTCGAGGTCCGCGCCTGGGGCCGCGGCGAGATCGAGCTGACGGTCGAGGGCGAAGGCCGCAACGAGCTGACCGAGGATCGCGACAACCGGTTCGTCCAGGGTCTCGAGGCGGCGCTGCGGGCGGCGCGCGGCGACCTGCCCGACGAGGTCGGCTGGCGCATCGCGATGCACAACGACATCCCGCTCTCGCGCGGGCTCGGGTCGTCGGCGGCCGCGACCGTCGGCGGCGTGCTGGCGGGCAACGCGCTCGTCGGCGAGGCGTTGTCCATGTCCGAGCTGCTCGGCATCGCCTGTGCCATCGAGGGCCATCCCGACAACGCGGCCGCCGCCCTCCTCGGCGGGTTCGTCGTCTCGGCTGCCGCTGCTGGCAAGGATGGTGTCGACGCGATCCGATTCGATGCGCCACGCGACCTGCGGGCCGTCGTGTTCATCCCGGAGCTGCGGCTGGCGACGCAGGACATGCGGGCGGCGCTGCCCGACACCGTCCCGCTCAAGGACGCCGTGGCGAACCTCAGCGCGGTGGCGATCGGTGTCGCGGGTCTGGCGATCGGGCGCTACGAGCTGCTCGCCCGTCTGACCGTCGACCAGCTCCACGAGCCGTATCGGGCGGCCGTCTATCCGCAGCTGCCGCGGATGGTCGCGGCGGCACGCGAGGCCGGCGCCATCGGCGCATTCCTGTCGGGCGCCGGCTCGACGATCCTCGCCTTCACCGACTCGATGTCCGGGATCACCCGGATCGAGAGCGCATTCATCGCGGCCGCGGCCGACTCGGACCTGCCCGGCACCGTCCGGGTCGTCGAGCCGCGCAACGCGGGTGGGCGGATCGTCGCCCGCTCCTGAACGCCCGTCAGCCGGTTCGGGCCCGGATGAACCCGAGGACCTCTGCCCAGGCCGCAGTGCTTGCCTCCGCGAACTCGGCGGCCTTGCGGTCGAAGAAGCTGTGTGGCGCGCCGTCGTAGGCGATCAGCTCGTGGTCGACCCCGGCTTCGATGAGCGCGTCGTCGAAGGCTGCGATATCGGCCGGCGGGATCCCCATGTCGGCCCCGCCGAACAGCCCGAGCACGGCCCCGTCCATGTCGCCTGCGATGTCCACCGGGATCGGCGTCCCGTTGGCGCGCGGCGTCGTCGGAGAGCCGTAGAACCCGATCGCGCCGGCCAGCCCGAGCCCGAGCGTCGGGGTGACGAACGCGGTGCGCCCGCCGAAGCAGAACCCGATCACGAACAGGGATCGGACACGCGGGCCGTCAGCACGGGCCTCGGCGACCGCGGCCCGGATGTCCGACTCAAGTCCCGCCCAGGTCGTCTCCGCCACGTGGGGCTGGTACTCGAACGTGTCGTCACGCGGCGTGTCGAGACCGGCCGTCCGCCCGAAGTAGTCGATCGCGACGGCGTCGACACCCGCCTCCGCGAACCGCAGCGCGAGCTCCTCGTAGTACGGGTGCAGACCGCGAACGTCGGGCAGGATGACGACCCCGGCGCCGGTCGGTTCGGTCGCCCGGGCACGGAACCCAAGGAACCGGTTGCCATCCGCACCGGTCAGGACGAGCGAGGCCTGGTCGAGCGATCCACCGGCGATCGGTGCGATCGGCGGATGGCTGTCAAGGTCGAAGCACATGCTCGCATGGTGCCACCTGCGGAGCGTGCCCGCCGGGCGAGCCGGACCCGCACGGTAGAATGCCCCGGCCGATGACAACGCAGACCGCCTCCCTCGTCGTCCAGAAGTACGGTGGCTCCTCTGTCGCCGACGCCGACCGCATCAAGCGGGTCGCCCGCCGGATCGCCCGCGAGCGCGCCGCCGGCAGCGACCTCGTCGTCGTCGTGTCCGCGATGGGCGACACGACCGACGAGCTCCTCGGCCTCGCCGCGGCCATCACCGACGAGCCCGACCCGCGCGAGCTCGACGTCCTCCTTGCGACCGGCGAGCACCAGAGCGCCACGCTCCTGTCGATGGCGCTCCACGGTCTCGGCGTGCCGGCCATCAGCCTGACCGGCCCGCAGGCGGGCATCACCACCGACGGTCGCTACGGCCGGGCCCGCATCGCCGGCATCGAGCCGCGGCGCGTCCACGCCGAGATCGCCGCCGGCAAGGTCGTCATCGTCGCGGGCTTCCAGGGCCAGAGCGCGAGCGCCGCCGCCGACGACGAGATCACCACCCTCGGGCGCGGCGGCAGCGACACGACCGCGGTCGCCCTGGCCGCCAGCCTCGGCGCCGACCGCTGCCAGGTCTTCACCGACGTCAAGGGCATCTACACGGCCGACCCGCGCCTGGTCGCCAAGGCCCGCCAGCTGCCGGTCATCGGCTACGAGGAGATGCTCGAGCTCGCCCACCAGGGCGCCCAGGTCATGCAGGTTCGCGCCGTCGAGCTCGGCTGGGTCAACGGCGTCGTCATCGAGGTCCTGAGCTCGTTCGAGGACGCGCCCGGCACGCTCATCAAGGAGGATCCGTTCGTGGAGCAGCGCAACAAGGTCCGCGGACTCGCCCACGACCGGAACGTGGCCAAGGTCACCGTGGTGGCCGTGCCGGACCGGCCGGGCGTCGCGCGGTCGATCTTCGACCCGCTCGCGGAGGCCGGCATCAACGTCGACATGATCGTCCAGAACGTCGGTCACGGCGGCGAGACCGACCTGTCGTTCACGGTCCCGCGGGTCGAGCTGGCGGCCGCCAAGAAGACGCTCGAGCCGATCGTCCGCGATCTCGGCGCGCGCGAGCTGACCACTGATGCCTCGGTCGCCAAGGTGTCCATCGTGGGCGCCGGGTTGCACAACGCCCCGGGCTACGCGGCCCGGATGTTCGGCACGCTGGCCGACACGGGCGTCAACATCGAGATGATCTCGACGTCGGAGGTCCGGATCACCTGCATGATCGCCGAGGCCGATCTGGAGACCGCGTTGCGGGCGCTCCACGACGCCTTCGCCCTGGAGCGGCCCGAGTCGGTCGACGCCGGGACCGCTGCGGCCGGATGACGTTCCTCACCCGCCGCGAGCGGTTCGACAGGGTCGGCTCGACCAACGACGTCGTTCGCGGCTGGCTGGCCGGCGGCACGGCCGAGGTCTGCCTGGCGGTCGCCACCGAGCAGACCGCCGGCCGCGGGCGTGACGGCCGGACATGGATCGCGCCGGCCGGAGGGGCGTTGCTCCTGTCACTCGGGTTCCGGCCCAGCTGGCTCGAGCCGGAGGGGACCTGGCGGCTGGCGGCCGTCGCGTCGCTTGCCATGGCTGAGGCCGCCGAGGCGACGTCCGGGCTCGTTCCGGGGAGCGTCCGCCTCAAGTGGCCGAACGACCTCGTGGTCGAGGCGCCGGACGGGCTGCGCAAGCTCGCCGGGATCCTTGGCGAGACGGACGGGCTGGGCAGTCCCGATCCGCGCGTCGTCGTCGGCCTCGGCATCAACACGGGCTGGGCCGCGGACGAGTTCCCGTCGGAGCTGGCCGCATCGATGACCTCGCTCGCCGCGACGGCCGGCGACACGGCCATCGATGACGCGGCGCTGCTCGACGCGTTCATCGAGCGTCTCGAAGTGAGGGTCACGGCCCTCCGCGCGGGGCGTTTCGACCGGTCTGGCTGGGCCGACCGCCAGGTCACGACCGACCGCCTCGTCCGCCTCGAGCGCTCGGGCGATGCCGAGACGGTCCGCGCGACCGGCGTGGACCCGGTCACCGGCGCGCTCATCGTGGCCGATGCCGCGGCCGTCGACGGGCGGCGCCAGGTCGTCGTCGGCGAGATCACCCACGTCCGGCTGGCCGATCCCGTCGCGGGACGGGTGTAACACCATGGCCCGAACGGCATTCTGGAAGGTGGACCGTCCGGAGGAGGAAGGTTCGCGCCTCATCCATCTCGACCGTGACCGCGCGCTCGTCGAGGCGGCCCAGGCGGACCCGGCCCGGTTCGAGGCCCTGTATCGGAAGTACCTGGCCCAGGTGTACAACTACGCGTTCTACGAGCTGCGCGATCACCACGAGGCAGAGGACGTCACCGAACGGACCTTCCTCGCCGCCCTGACGAACCTCGGTCGCTTCGAGGAGCGCGCCCGGCCGGTCGACGGCGACGGCGCGTCGACCTTCAAGGTCTGGCTCTTCCAGATCGCGCGCAATGCTGTCGCCGAACGCCGCCGCCGGTCGCAGCGCCACCCCGAGACCGTCTTGGAGGCTGCCACGAACGTGCCCGCGCCGCTCGACCTCGAGGGGGACGCGGCACGCAACGACGAGGCTGCGACAGCCTGGCTGGCCGTCTCGCGGCTGCCGGACGACCGGCGCCGGGCCATCGTCCTGCGCTTCGTCGACGAGATGACGACCGCGGAGATCGCCGGTGTCCTCGGTCGCTCCGAAGGCGCCGTCCGTGTCCTCATCCACCGGGCGCTGCGCAGCGTCGCCCGCGACCTCGACGACCCGACGCGGTGACCGGCGCCTTCACCGGTCGGGACGCGAACGAGGTCGACGCCCTCGTCACCGACCGCTATCTCGAGACGCTGCTCGCCGCCCACGCCCGCGGTGCCGACCGATCGCCGGCGAGCGCGGTGCCGGCCGACGCCATCCGAGCCACGGCCGAGCGACTGGCCCGTGACCTGCCGCGGCTCCACCCGTCGTTCCGGTTCGAGGAAGCGCTCGCGGCACGGCTGGCGGACGTGGCGTGGCGGATGCGCACCGCGGCCACGACCGGCGATGCCGGGCTCTTCGTGCCACTGCCCGTTGCGGCCGACGCGGATGGATCCGACCTGCTGGACGCCGCGGATCCGCGAACCGCCTTCGGCCGGCCGCTCATCATCGGTGGCGCGCTGACGTCCGCGGCGCTGTCGCTGGCCGGGGCCGTCTATGTCGCCTGGCGCTTCAACCGGCCGGCCGCCGGGCCGATGGCTCGAGCCGCCCGCGCGGTCGCCCGGACGAGGCCGGTCTGATGCCCATCAAGCTGCCGTCCTTCCGCGCCCGGCGCGATGTCTATCCGGCGGACCTGTGGACCAAGTGCCCGTCGTGCGAAACGATGCTGTTCAACAAGCAGCTCGACAAGGCGCTCCGCGTCTGCACCACGTGTGGCCACCACTTCCGCCTGTCCGCGACCGCTCGGCTCGATCTGCTCGTCGACCCCGGGACGTGGGCGGAGCGCGACGCCGGTCTGCAGTCGGTCGACGTGCTCGGCTTCGTCGACCAGAAGCCGTACCCCGATCGGCTCGTCTCCGCCCAGACCGCCACCGGGATGCGCGATGCGGCGGTGTGGGGGACGGCCGCATTGGGTGGCACGACCGCGGCGCTGTGCGTGATGGATTTCGGGTTCATGGGCGGTTCGATGGGTGCCGTGGTCGGCGAGAAGGTCACCCGCGCCGCGGAATACGCCCTGGCCGCGCGGGTCCCGCTCATCATCGTCAGCGCGTCCGGTGGCGCCCGGATGCAGGAGGGCACGCTCGCCCTGATGCAGCTGGCCAAGACGATGGCCGCGCTCGAGCGCCTGCGGCTGGCCGGTGTGCCGTTCGTGTCGGTGCTGTCCGACCCGACGACCGGCGGGGTGTTCGCCTCATTCGCGGCGGTCGGCGATGTCAATGTCGCGGAACCGAACGCGTTGATCGGCTTCGCCGGCTCGCGCGTGTCTGCCGGGACGATCGCCCAGGAGCTGCCGGCCGGGTTCCAGCGCTCCGAATTCCTGTTCGACCACGGCTTCATCGACCGGGTGGTCACCCGGGCCGAGCTGCGCGCCGAGCTCATCGAACTGCTCCACGCCCTGCCGCCGCGCGACATCGATCCGGCCAGCCGACTGGCCGCCGAGTCGGACACGCCAGGTTTCCGCCCGCTGTCGTTCCTCAGCTCGATCGCCGAGCGGGTCGGCGAGCGCGGCGCATCGACCGATGAGGTCGACGGCACGTCGCCCGCGCCAGCGGACGGCGACCCGCGCGACGCGGTCTGGGCACGGGTCCAGCTTGCGCGCAATCTCCACCGACCACGCACGCTCGAATTCGTCCGGGCGATGACCGACGACTTCATCGAGCTCCACGGCGACCGCTTCTTCGGCGACGACGGGGCGATGGTCACCGGGCTTGCCCGGCTCGACGGACGCCGCATCGTCGTCATCGGTCAGCAGAAGGGCGCCGACACCGAGGAGAACATCCGGCGCAACTTCGGGATGCCGCACCCGGAGGGCTACCGCAAGGCGATGCGGGTCATGGAGCTCGCGGAGCGGTTCGGGCTGCCGGTCGTCACCTTCGTCGATGTGCCCGGCGCGCATCCCGGACCGGAATCCGAGGAACGGGGCATCGCCGAGGCGATCGCCCGGTCGGTCGGGCTGATGAGCCGTCTGCGGACGCCGATCGTGACCGTCATCACCGGCGAGGGAGGCTCTGGTGGGGCCATCGCCATCGCGGTCGGGGACGTGGTGATCGCCCTCGAGAACGCGGTCTACTCGGTCATCTCGCCCGAAGGCTGTGCCTCGATCCTGTGGCGGACCGCCGACGAGGCGGCCACCGCGGCGCTGGCGATGAAGATGACCGCCGCCGACCAGAAGACGCTCGGCGTCGTGGACGTGGTCGTGCCGGAACCGGGCGAGGGGGCTCACACCGACCCTGTCGAGATGGCCCGCCGACTCAAGCCGATCATCGTGGACAGGCTTTCGGCGCTCGAGGCGCTCAGCATCGACCAGCTCCTCGACGCGCGCTACCGTCGCTATCGGGCCCTCGGGTCATACACTGAGACGGAGATGCCGGAACTCGCGCCGCCCGTCGTGCGTGGGCTCGGGGATCGGCTGCGGGATCTGCTCGATCCGAGTCGCCGTGCGGTCGGGGCGGCCGTCCCGGCCTGGTCGCGCGATGAACCGCCGGCACGCGAGGAGGTCTAGCGAGTGCCCGAACCGACCCAGCCCAAGGACGGCCAGACGGATCGACGAACGGACCGCACTGACGCCGAACGATCCGACGACCACGCCGCCATCGACCGGCTGAGCGCCGAGCTCCTGCCCGCGCTCATCGCCAAGCTCGGCGCGACGGGTCTCGGCGAGCTCGAGGTCCGTGAGGGTGCCTGGCGGGTCCGACTGCGTCGGCCCGGAGTGCCGACCGGCCCCGCGACCTCGAAGGAACGACGCCAGGGCGATCGTGACCGGACGGGCCGGGCAGCGCCACCGGCGGCGACCCACGCCGGAGCATCGTTGACCCCGGTCGGCCCCGGCCGCGACGGCCGCGACGGCACGGCGTCGGGGCGAGACGGCCGGGTCGATGGGCCGATCGTCGCGAGCTCGCCCGCGGTCGGCATCTTCCAACCGCGCCCCGAGGCCCGCGCCGGCACGAAGGTCCGGGCGGGCGACCGGCTCGGCTCGGTGGACATGCTGGGTATCCCACAGGAGGTCGTCGCGCCATCGGACGGCGTCGTCGGGGCGAGCCTCGTCGAGCCGGGCGACGCCGTCGAGTACGGCCAGGACCTCATCGTCATCGAGTTCGCCTCCGCCGGCGCAGCGGAGGCCTGAGGTGTTCCGCAAGATCCTCATCGCCAATCGCGGCGAGATCGCACTCCGGATCCTGCGCGGCTGCCGGGAGCTGGGGATCGAGTCGGTCGTGACCTACAGCGAGGCAGATCGCGACTCGCTCCCGGTCCAGCTCGCCGACGAGGCCATCTGCATCGGCCCGGCCGACGCCCGGCGCTCGTACCTCTCCGCGCCTGCGGTCATCTCCGCGGCGCTGGTGACCGGCTGCGACGCCATCCACCCGGGCTATGGATTCCTGTCCGAGGACGAGGGCTTCGCCGACGTGGTCGCCGCCCATGGGCTGACCTTCATCGGGCCGCCGGCGGCCGTGCTCGAGCGCTTCGCCAGCAAAGCCGGCACGCGCCAGCTGCTCGGGGCGCACGGCCTGCCGACGATCCCAGGCTCGGACGGCATGCTGCGCGACGAGATGCACGCGCTCGGCGAGGCTGAGCGGATCGGCTACCCGGTCCTCATCAAGCCGTCGGCCGGTGGCGGCGGCAAGGGCATGCGCATGGTGCGGACCGGGCGCGAGCTCGAATCGGCGTTGCGCGTCTGCCGCTCCGAAGCGAAGGCGGCATTCGGCGACGATTCGCTCTATCTCGAGAAGTGGCTCGACGAGAACCGCCACGTCGAGATCCAGGTCGTCATCGACCGCTACGGCCACGGCGTCCATCTTGGCGAGCGCGACTGCTCGGTCCAGCGCCGGCACCAGAAGATCATCGAGGAGGCGCCGACGCCGGCCCTCTCCGACGCCGCTCGCACTGACCTCGCCGAGCGCGCGGTCCGGGCGGCCGTCGCGGCCGGCTACGAGAACCTCGGCACTCTCGAGTTCCTGGTCGACGCCGCCGGCGACTTCTACTTCATCGAGATCAACTGCCGCATCCAGGTCGAACATCCCGTGACCGAGATGCTGACCGGTGTGGACATGGTCACCACCCAGATCCGCATCGCCGCCGGCGAACCGCTCGGCTTCTCCCAGGCGGACGTGCGCATGATCGGCCACGCCATCGAGTTCCGCATCAACGCCGAGGATCCCGCCCACGAGTTCCGCCCCGGGGCGGGCATCGTCGAGCGCTACCACGCACCCGGCGGCCCTGGCGTGCGCGTCGACTCGCACCTCTACAGCGGCTACGAGGTGCCGCCGTACTACGACTCGTTGCTTGGCAAGCTGATCGTCTGGGGACCCGACCGGGCGACGGCCATCGCTCGCTCACGGGTCGCGCTCGACGAGCTGGTCGTCGAAGGTCTGGTCACCAACGCGGCCATCCATCAGGCGATGCTCGCCAACGAGGCGTTCCTCGGCGGGCGGATGACGACGAACCTGCTCGATCGCGTCGGTAGCGAGGCCTTCCTGGCCGCGGCGGCGCGATCGTGATCCGGGCGGCCTGTCGATCCCGGTGGTGCAGACCTGCACAGACCGAGACGCATGCCGCCATCCCGACCCGGCAGACTGACCCCGACCCGACCTGGAGTTGCCCGTGACCGACACCATCCACACGACCCGCGAGATCGAGGCGCTGATCCCGCATCGCTGGCCGTTCCTGCTCGTGGACCGGATCGTCGAGTACGACCCTGACGCGAAGCGGATCGTCGGCATCAAGGGCGTGACTGCGAGCGAGTGGTATTTCCAGGGCCATTTCCCGGGCATGCCGGTCGTGCCCGGAGTGATCCAGGTCGAGGCGCTCGCCCAGACGATGGCGGTCTACGTGGCCAAGCAGCCGGGTTTCGGCGATCGGATCGGGCTCTTCGCCGGCATCGACGACTGCCGCTTCAAGCGCGTCGTCAGCCCGGGCGACACGCTCCGGCTCGAAGTGACCATGGACAAGCTGGGCGGCCGCTTCGGACGCGGCCACGGCATCGCCTCGGTCGACGGCGAGACTGCCTGCGACGTGATGCTCAGCTTCATCATCCCGGGCGAAGGCGTGCTGCGATGACCCGGATGATCGTCCTGTCCGACGTGCACGGGAACTCGATCGCGCTGGCCGCCGTGCGCAAGGCGATCCGGACCGAGAAGCCCGACCTCGTCGCCATCGCCGGCGACCTGGTGCTCAACGGTCCCGACCCGGCCGGCACGGTCGACCTCCTGCGCGAGATGGAGGCCGACGGCGCCGCGATCATCAGCGGCAACACCGACATCGCGGTCGCCGACTTCGACTACGCGGCCGCCACGGGCGTGACCCCGGGCATGACCGACAGCGTTCCCGACGTCTACCGCGCCGCGGCCGAATGGGCCCACGACGAGCTCGGCGACGACCGGATCGCCTGGCTTCGACGGTTGCCCGCCGAGCGCCGGCTGCGTGCCGAGGACGGCACGATGGTGCTCATCTGTCACGCCTCACCCGGCTCGCAGACGGCGGGTTTCGCCAAGGAGCTCGACCCGAACGTGGTCATCGATCGCGCGACGAGGACCGATGCCCGGGTCATCGCCTGCGGTCACACGCATGTGCCCGAGGTGCGCGACCTCGGTTGGAAGCTCATCGTCAATGACGGATCGGCCGGCTACGTGTTCGATGGCGACCCGACCGCCTCGTGGGCGCGCATCGACATCGACGACGGCGAGATCGTCGCGGAGATCAAGCGCACGGAATTCGACGTGCTCGCGGTCGCCAATGCCATCTCCTCCCGGGGTCTTCCGGGAGACGTCTACAGGGCCGCCACCGTTCGTACCGGGAAACTGGTGCGATGACCGCCGAGCGCCGCCGCGTGGTCGTGACCGGGATGGGCCTGGTCACCTCGCTCGGCAACGACGTCGGTTCGACCTGGGCCGGTCTGGTCAGCGGCCGGAGCGGCATCGGGCCGATCGAGGGGTTCGATCCGTCGCGGCTGACGGTCCGCTTCGCGGCCGAGGTCCGTGCCTTCGACACCGGCGATCTGCTCGATCGCAAGGAACTCCGCCGGACGGACCGGTACATCCAGTTCGGGCTGGTCGCCGCCCGCGAGGCGCTCGATCAGGCGGGTCTCCCGGAGCGGTTCGAGGGCGACCTCGCCGAGCGTACCGGGGTCATCCTCGGGACCGGGCTCGGCGGCGTCGGGACGCTCATCGACGGATTCACCACCAACGCCCTGCGCGGCCCCGACCGCATCAGCCCGTTCCTCATCCCGATGGGCATCCCCAACATCGGCGCCGGCCAGCTGGCCATCCAGTTCGGGATGACCGGGCCGAACTTCACCACCGTGTCGGCCTGCGCGACCGGCGGCCACGCGCTGGGTGAATCGAGCGAGATCATCCGGCGCGGGGACGCCGACGTGATGATCGCCGGCGGCGCCGAGGCGGCCATCTACGAGGCCACCGTCGGCGGGTTCGCGTCGATGCGAGCGCTGTCGACCCGCAACGGCGACCCGACCGCGGCCTCGCGACCGTTCGATGCCGGGCGGGACGGCTTCGTCATCGGCGAAGGCGCCGGCGTCGTCGTCCTCGAGGCGCTCGAGCACGCCGAGGCGCGTGGCGCGACGATCCTGGCCGAGCTCATCGGGTACGGCGCGACCGCGGACGCGTCGCACATCACGCTCCCTGCGCCCGGTGGGATGGGCGCCGTGCGGGCCGCCCGACGGGCCATCGAGAAGGCCGGCATCACGCCCGCCGACATCGACCACGTCAACGCCCACGCGACCTCGACGCCCGAGGGCGACAAGGCCGAGCTGCAAGCGATCAGGACGATCTTCGGCGCCGACGCCGGGCGGATCTCGGTCACCGCCAACAAGTCGATGATCGGGCATACCCTCGGCGCGGCCGGCGCGATCGAGGCCATCGTCTCCGTCCTGACCATGCGCGAGGGCTGCGTGCCACCGACGATCAATCTCGACCAGGCGGACGCGGAGGCGGCCGGCCTCGACCTGACGCCGAACGTCGCGGTCTCGCGGAAGGTCCGGACCGTGCTGAGCAACTCGTTCGGGTTCGGCGGCCAGAACACAGCTCTGATCCTGTCGGTGCCCGACCGATGACCGACGACCTCGCGGTCGCCGCCGCCGTCCCCGAGCCGCCCGACGGCGGCGACATCGAGCTGCTCGGGCTCATCGACCGCCTGGCCGAGCTGCTCGAGCGGTCCGACCTGTCGGAGCTCGAGGTCGAGTCGGGCGGCACCGGCCTGATCCTGCGGAAGCCCGTCGCCCTCGCCGCTCCGCCCGCGACGGCGTCGGCCTCAGCCGGCGCTGAGGTCGCTCCCGCGGCGGGCGAGCCGTCCGCGGCCGGCCGCGACCCGGCCGCGACCGCCCGGCCCTCCATCAAGGCGCCGCTGACCGGCATCTTCTACGCCTCGCCGGCACCCGGCACGGCGCCATACGTACAGGTCGGTGGCGAGGTCGCCATCGGCCAGATCATCGGGCTCATCGAAGCCATGAAGCTGTTCAACGAGATCAAGTCGGACCTGGCCGGCCGCGTCGTTCGCGTCGTCCCCGAGAGCGGAGCGCTGGTCAAGGCCAAGCAGCCACTCATCGAGGTGGAACCGCTGTGAGCACTCCCGCCCGCCATGCCCATGTGACCGGCTGGGGCCGCTATGCCCCGAGCCACGTCCTGACCAATCACGACCTCGAGAAGATGGTCGAGACGTCGGACGAATGGATCGTGTCACGGACGGGGATCCGCGAGCGTCGGGTGGCGGCTGCGCACGAGACGACCGCGTCGATGGCAGCCGTCGCGTCGATGCGGGCCATCCGGACCGCCGGCATCGACCCCGACGAGATCGACCTGATCCTCCTCGCGACGCTCACGCCCGACTACTGGATGCCGTCCACGGCGGCGCTGGTGAAAGAGGCGATCGGCAATACGAGGGCTGCCGCGATGGACGTCGCGGCCGCCTGCTCGGGCTTCGTCTACGCCTATGCGACGGCCCAGGCGTACATCACCGCCGGGATGGCCAGGCACGTCCTCGTCATCGGGGCGGAGCTGCTCACCCGTTTCCTCGACTACACCGACCGGAACACCTGCATCCTGTTCGGTGACGGGGCGGGCGCGGTCGTCCTGTCGGCCTCGGACGAGCCGGGTGGCGGGCTCGGCATCGAGATGACGACCGAGCCCCAGGGCGCCTACATGATCTGGCTCCCGGCCGGTGGCGCGAAGAGCCCGCCCTCGGCCGAGACCGTCGCCCGCGGCGAGCACTACGTCCGGATGGAGGGTCGCGAGACCTACCGTTTCGCGACCCGAACGCTGGCCACCACGGCATTGGCCGCCATCGAGAAGGCCGGGCTCGAGCCGTCGGACATCGACCTGTTCATCCCGCACCAGGCCAACATCCGGATCATCGAGGCCGTGGCCAAGGGTCTCGACCTGCCGATGGACCGGATGTTCGTCAACCTCGACAAGTACGGCAACACGTCGGCCGCGTCCGTGCCGATCGCCCTCGCCGAGGCGGTCAACGAGGGCCGCGTCAAGGTCGGCGACAACATCGTCATCGTGGCCTTCGGGGCAGGCTTCACCTCCGGCGCCGTCGCCATCGAATGGACCGCGGACCCGGCCCGGGGCATCGCCGGCGACGCCGCGGTCAAGCCCGAGGACGTGTCGGTCCGGCTGCCGGTCGACTGGGACTCGGTCGACCCGATCCCGGACGCCCTGGCGGAGCTCATGCGCCAGCCCGGCGGCGTCGATGTCCCGCTCGACGACGTCGTCCCCGGCGAGCCCGGCCCGATCCACGAGGAGGTCCGCGCATGATCGACCTGACCGGCAAGTGCGCCCTGGTGACCGGCGGGTCGCGTGGCATCGGGCGGGCGATCGTGACGCGCCTGGCGACGCAGGGTGCGGACGTCGCCTTCACCTACAGGGGCAACGCCGCGGCCGCCGCCGAGACGACCGCCATCGTCGAAGGGCTCGGTCGCCGTGCGCTCGCGGTCCAGGGCGACGCATCGTTGCCGGAGACGGCCGACGCGGTCGTCAAGGCGGTCCTCGAGGCGTTCGGCAAGATCGACATCCTGGTCAACAACGCCGGCGTCACCCGAGATGACCTCATCATGCGGATGACCGTCGAGGCGTGGCGCGAGGTCCTCGAGACCAACCTGTTCGGCGCCTTCTACATGATCAAGGCGGTCACCCGCCCGATGCTCAAGGCCAAGGGCGGCCGGATCGTCAACATCACCTCGGTCTCCGGACAGGCCGGCCAGATGGGCCAGGCGAACTACTCGTCGGCCAAGGCCGGGCTCATCGGCCTGACCAAGGCGACGGCCCGCGAGCTGGCCAGCCGGACGATCACCTGCAACGCGGTCGCCCCCGGCTTCGTCGACACGGAGCTCACCCACGACCTGCCCGAGCCGCTCAAGGAGCAGCTCCGGGCCGCCACACCCCTCGGGCGGTTCGGCGAGACCGAGGAGATCGCGGCCGCCGTCGCCTTCCTCGCCAGCGACGAGGCGGCGTTCATCACCGGGCAGGTCCTCGCCGTCGACGGCGGCCTGGTGATGATGTAGCTCGGCCGGTTTCGGTCGGGCGGCCGCTCAGCGGCCCTTGAACATCGCCGGGATCGAGCCCGTCCTCGGCTTCGCGGCGTCGCGTCGAGCCGCGGTCCCTCCGGCTACGGGTGACTCCCGGCCACGGTCGCCGGCGTTGGCGCCGGCTCGGCTCGCCCATCGCCCAGCACGAGGACCCGGTAACCGGCGGCCCGCAGCGCCGACGCGTCGAGCAGCCGCCGCCCGTCGATGATGAGGTGCGGTGCGCCCGAGTCGATCCAGGAGGCCCACGGCAGGTCGCGGAACTCCGGCCACTCGGTGCCGATGACCGCGACGTCCGAGCCCAGGACGGCGGCCTCCGCGCTGTCGGTGACGTCCAGTCCGGCCAGCCGGGCGGCCGCCTGTGGGCCGGCGGCCGGGTCGTAGGCACGGACCGTCGCGCCATGGTCCAGGAGCCAGCCGGCGAGGCGCAGGGCAGGGGAGTCGCGGGTGTCGTCCGTGCCGGCCTTGAAGGCGAGCCCGAGCAGCCCGACCGTCCGCCCGGCGGGACCGCCGAGGGCCGACGCGATCCGCTCGGCGAACCGTTCCTGGGCGGCCATGTTGGCCGCGGCCGCGGCGGTCGTGACGTGCATCGGCAGGCCCAGGGTCTTGCCGGCGACCGCGAGCGTCGCGAGCTCCTTGGGCAGGCAGCTGCCGCCGAACCCGTAGCTCGGCTGCATGTAGGTCCGGCCGATGCGCGGGTCCGCACCGATCCCGTCGAGCACCTCGTCGGCATCGGCACCGGCCTCCTCGCACAGCGAGGCGATCTCGTTGGTGAACGACAGCTTGAGTGCGAGGAACGCGTTGGCGCCGTTCTTGATGATCTCGGCTGCTTCGACGCTGACGACCTGCCGAGGCGATCCGATCGTGTCGTACAGGCCGATGACCGCGTCGAGTGCGGCGGGGTCGGCGTCCGGGAAGCGACCCACGACGATCCGGCTGGGCCGGGCGAAATCGTCCACGGCCGTGCCCTGTCGCAGGAACTCCGGGTTGGTGAAGACTCGCGCGGTCGGCAACCCAGTCGCCTCGACCGACCGGCGCGTGCCCCCGACCGGGAGCGTGCTTCGGATGACCAGGATGTCGTCCGGGCCGAATCCGTCGCGGAGCGCGTCGAGCGCGCTGTCGAGCTGGGTCAGGTCGCTCTGCCCGAAATCGTCGATGGGCGTGCCCACGCAGATCAGGAGCATCCCCGGGTTCGGCGCGATGGCCCCCATCACCTCGAGCCGGCCGGCCGCGATGGCCGCGTCGAAGGCCTCCTGGAGGCCGGCCTCATGGATGGGGATCCGGCCTGCCTGCAGCATCCGCAGGCGCGCCTCGCCGGTCTCGACGAGGCGGACGCTGTGGCCGAGACCCGCCAGGCCGACGGCGCTGACGAGGCCGACGTAGCCGGCGCCGACGACAGTGAGGGAGCGAGGATGATCAAGCATGGGCTGAGCGTACCAGCCGGGCGGTGAGCCGGTGTAGGCTGCGACCGTGCGCCTGACCCAGTACCGGATCGAAGGACTCGGCCACCTCTCGACGCTCGTCGCCGACGAGTCGGCCGGCGTCGCCGCGATCGTCGATCCGCGACGTGACGTCGACATCTATCTCGAGGCTGCCCGGGCGGCGGACCTGCGGATCAGTCACGTCGTCGAGACCCACCTGCACAACGATTACGTCTCGGGTGGCCGCGATCTCGCGGCACTGACCGGGGCGACGCATGTCATCGGGGCGGGCGCGCAGCTCGGCCACGACCATCACCCGGCCGCCGACGGCGATGCCTTCGACGTGGGCTCGATCCGGTTCCGGACGCTCGACACGCCCGGCCACACGCCCGAGCACGTCAGCTACTCGGTCGCCGATCTGTCGCGCGCGGATGAACCGTTCCTGCTGCTCACCGGCGGGTCGCTGCTGGTCGGCGCCGTCGGGCGGACCGACCTGCTCGGGGCGGACAACGCCCGGCCTTTCGCGGCCGCGATGTACCGCTCGCTTCATGACGTCGTGCTGACGCACGAGGACTCCGTGATGGTCTACCCGACCCACGGGGCGGGCTCGCTGTGCTCGACCGGGATCGCCTCGACCTCGTGGTCGACCGTCGGCTTCGAGCGCCGCCACGACCCGCTGCTCGCGCCGATGGAGATCGACGCGTTCGCGCGGGCGCTTCTCGCCGGCCAGCCGACCTTCCCGCGCTACTTCGCGCGGATGCGCCCGATCAACCAGGCCGGCCCGCGGCTGCTCGGCGGCGTCGTGCCGGCGATCGAGCCGCTGGCGGGCGACCGGCTCGAGGCGGCGCTGGCGGGTGGCGCGGTCATCGTCGACACGCGCCGACCCGAGGCGCATGCCGCCGCCCACATCCCGGGTTCGCTGTCGATCCCGGCCGGGTCGTCGTTCGGGACGTGGCTGGGCTGGGTCGTCGACGCGGAGACGCCGGTCGTACTCCTCGTCGACGGCGTCGAGGACCTCGACGACCTGTCGCGACAGGCGATGCGGATCGGCTACGAGGCGACCGCCGGCTACGTCGAGGGCGGCCTCGCGGCCTGGCGCCGGTCGGGCCGCTCGGTCGAGGTCGGACGTCCCTACGACGTCGATGCCCTGGCCGCCGGCCTGGCCCGCGGCGGCCCGGACGCTCCGTTCGTCATCGACGTCCGCCAGCCATCCGAGTTCGAGGCCGGTCACGTGCCCGGATCGATCCACATCGGGACGGGCGAGCTGCCGGGTCGCCTCGACGCCTTGCCACGCGACCGCGAGATCGCGACGATCTGCGCCAGCGGCTATCGCGCCAGCGTGGCCGCATCGCTTCTGCGCGCGTCGGGATTCCAGCACGTCGTCGCCGTCCGCGGCGGCCTGCCCGATTGGGACGCGCGTGGCTACCCCGTCGCCTACGGGACCGGCTCGGACGACCTGTCGTGGCCGGTGCCCGCCGGGGCGGCCGAGGCGCACGAGGGCCACGCCCACTAAGGTCCGCTCTCAGCCCACCCGGACCCCGATCATCCCGAGCGCCGCGACCCCCAACAGGACCGCGTCGAGCGTGATCACGACGCCGATGGCCGACCAGGCCAGCACGTTCCCGATCCGACCGTTCCGATGGTCGCCCATCAGCCGGCGGTCGTTGGCGAGCAGGACCATGAAGACCAGCACGACGGGCAGCAGCAGGCCCTGCAGGTTCTGCGACGCGATGATCAGCGGCAGCAGGTCCAGGCCCGGCAGCAGGACGATGAGCGCGCCCGCGGCCAGCACGAAGGTGTAGATCGTGAAGAACGACCGGGCGTCCTCGAACTTCTTGTCGACCCCGGACTCCCAGCCGAACGCCTCGCAGATCACGAACGCGGTCGACAGCGGCATGATCGTCGCGGCCAGCACGCTCGCCCCGAACAGCCCGACCGCGAACAGTGCTTCGGCGAGCTTGCCGGCGACCGGTTCGAGCGCCTTGGCGGCATCGGCGGCCGAGCTGATGGTCCCGCCGGCGACCCCGATCGTCGTGGCCGCCGCAACCACGATGAAGATGGCGATGACATTGGTCCAGACCGACCCGCCGACGGCATCGGCCTGCTCGAGCACGAGCTCGTCAACGCCGATGCCCTTCTCGGCCACGGCGCTCGTCAGGTAGAACTGCATGTACGGGGTGATGGTCGTGCCGACGACCGCGACGAGCAGGAGCAGCTCGGCCGGGGCGAGGTCGAACGATGGCGTGACGAGGGCGCGGCCGACCTGGCCCCAATCGGGATCGGCCAGGATCGCCGACACGATGTAGGCGAAGAACACGATGATGACGGTCAGGAAGACCCGCTCGACGGTGCGGTAGCTGGCCTTGATGACGAGGGCCCAGATGGCGATCCCGACGATGGGCACGACCAGATAGCGCGAGACCCCGAAGATCTCGAGCGCGGCCGCCGCCCCGGAGAACTCGGCGACCGTGTTGGCCACGTTGGCGACGAGCAGCACGATCATCGCGAAGGCCGTCGGGCGCACCCCGAAGCGGTCGCGGATCAGGTCGGACAGGCCCTGCCCGGTGACGACGCCGAGGCGCGCCGCCATCTCCTGGACGATGGCCAGGATGGCGATGGTGATCGGGAAGATCCACAGCAGGGTGAGCCCGGTCGAGGCGCCCATGACGCTGTAGGTCGTGATGCCACCCGCATCGTTGCCGGCGATGCCGGCGATGAGTCCCGGGCCCATGACCGCGAGGAAGGCGACCAGCCCGCGCCGGCCGCGGAACCGTCCGCGCAGGCGCAGCACATCGCGCGCGGCGAGCCGCTCGCGCACGCGACGAAGGGGCCAGCCACCGAAGCGCACGGGCCCGACCTACCCCCGCGTGCCCGCGGTGGCGCCGCGACGCCGCCAGCTGGCCGGCAGGATGGTGTCGATGGCGTCGTCGACGGTGACGATGCCGACCAGCCGGTCCGCGTCGTCGACGACGGGGACGGCCAGCAGGTTGTAGCGGGCGACCACCTCGGCCACGTCATCGCGGTCGGCGTGGACGTCGACGACGATGGGCTCCTTGATCATCACCTCGCCGATCGGGGTGGCGGGTTGGGCGACGATGAGATCGCGCAGCGACAGCACCCCGACGAGGCACCCGTCGCCGTCGACGACGTAGACGTAGTAGATGGTCTCGGCGTCGGGCTCGAGCTCGCGCAGTCGTTCGATGGTGGCCCCGGCGGTCAGGTCGGCCGGGACCGCCACGAATTCGGTCGTCATCATCCCGCCGGCCGTGTCCTCGTCATGGGCGAGCAGACCACCGAGCTCGTCGGCCTCGTCCTTCTCCATCAGCGCGAGGAGCTCCTCGCGGGTCGAATCGGCCAGGTCGGCGACCAGGTCGGCGGCGTCGTCGGGTGACATCTCCTCGAGGATGTCGGCGGCACGCTCCGGAGAGAGACCCTCGAGGACCTCGACCTGCGTCTCGGGCTGCATCTCCTCGATGGCATCGGCGACGGCCTCGTCGTCGAGTGCGGCGAGGACGCCGGCCCGGTCGCGCGGCGCCAGCTGGTCGATGATGGTGGCCAGGTCGGCCGGGTGCAGCTCGGTCAGGCCGGCATGCGGCACGCGCAGCCTGATCGATGCGATGCTGGTCTCGACCGGATCCACGTCCTCCCAGTCGATGTAGCGCTCAGGCGTCGGCAGCCGCAGGTTCCGGGCGACGATCCGGTAGGCGCCCTCGATGCCGAGGCGGCGCAGCAGCCCGGCGGCCCCGACGTCGACCGCGACGAGGTGCAGCCGGCCGTCGACGTCGTCGAGCCGCAGGTCGTTGACGCGCACGACCCGGCGGCCGTCGATGTCGACGATCTGCTTGTCGAGCAGGTCGATCCGCAGCAGGATCTCGTCGGATCGCTGCGCGAAGCGGGTGATGTCGATGGTCGCGCTCGACAGGCGAGCCCCGGACGCGTCGAACCGGGAGACGTGCGACCAGGGCAGGAAGATCTGCCGCCCGTCGGTCGCCACGACGAGGCCGGTGACGGGGGGATGGCTGTCGCCCACGGCGACGATGAGGTCGTCGACCTTGCCGATCGGGTCGCCATTGGCGTCCAGCACGGGTCGGCCGATGGCCTGGCTCAGGTAGAGCATGAGTGCCACCTCGCAGTCGGGACGTCCCGCCGCAGGTGGCGCGACCACGTCGGGTCGCGGTCAGCCGTCAGGAGGCGGGACGGACCGGGTTCACGGTGTGGGCGGCGCGTTCGCCGCCGATGGGACTGGGACCGTCGTCCACGGGGATGTGAGGGCCTCGGATGCGGGATCGGTCAGTCGCAGCCCACGGAGGGCGCGACGCTCGCGGAGTGTAGTCCGACCCGTTCGGGACGGTCAACGAGGGCGGCCACCCGTACGATGGTCATGTCTCGACCCAGGACCGATGGCGGCACCGCGCGGAGGCCCGTCGATGCGACCATCGGACCGTGCGCGCGCGTGTCGGCGGAACAGGGGATCCGCCCGTCTGGGACGGGCCGTCGACGGCCGTCCGGACGACCAGCTCGACCTCGGCCGGCTCGGCCGGCTCGATCCTGCGGCGGATCGTCGGCGGCGACCGCAACCAGCGCGGCGCCGGCCGCCGCGACGACCGTCCAGACCCGCGGTCGCCGGGCATCCCGGAGACGTCGTCCCATCCCGTCGAAGCCGAGCTCGCCGAGTCGCTCGACAGCGTCCTCGGCATCGTCGGCCGGCTGGCCGCGTCGCACGATCGCGCCGAGCTGGTCCGGATGATCGTGGACGAGACGAAGCGGGCACTCCGTGTCGACGCGACGTCCATCAGGCTGCTGCGCGAGGACCATCTCGAGATGGCGGCGTGGGCCGGGCTGTCCGACGCGACCGTCGTCGACATGCCGGTGCTCGACCGCGAGGACGGCCTGATCGGCGAGGTCATCCGGGCGCGTCACGTCATGGCCTGGCCGGACATCCACGCTGACCGCCACGTCGCGGGCGAACGCTATCCCGAGGCACTCGACTTCACCGGTCACCTCGTCGCGCCGCTGGTCCACGGCGATCGCGTCATCGGCGTGCTGACCGCCATCACCCGTGCGGCGCGCGCGTGGACGAGCGGCGAGGTCGCGTTCATCGGCACGCTCGCGACGCACGCCGCCATCGCCCTGGCCAATGCCGAGCTGCTGGAGCAGACCGTCGCCCGGGCCGGCCAGCTGGACCTGCTCCAGGCCGCGTCCGCCCGGATGAGCCGAGCGACCACCTTCGAGGAGATCGGCGCGACGATCGTCGACGAGACCGGCCGGATCATCGACTACCACAATGCCCGCGTCTACGTCGTGGATCAGCCGGACGACGTGGTCCCGATCGCCTTCAAGGGCCGCATCGGCGCCTACGAGCAGGTCGACATGCAGATGCTCGCCTGCAAGCTCGGCGAGGGCTTCACCGGCTGGGTCGCCAAGTACGACGAACCGATCCTGGTCAACGACGCGAACCGGGATCCGCGTGGCGCCACGATCGCCGGCACCGATGACGTCGACGAGTCGATGCTGGTCGTCCCGATGCGCTATGACGGCTCGACCATCGGGGTCATCACGCTGTCCAAGCTCGGCCTCGACGGGTTCTCGGCGGACGACCTGCGCCTGCTGACGATCCTGGCCGACCGGGCCGCGACAGCGGTCGGGTCGATCCGGCTGCTGACCCGGACACAGGATCTCGCCGGCGAGCTGCGGCGGCTGCTCGACATGAGCGCCGAACTGTCGGGCAGCCTCGATCCACGCCAGGTCGCGGACCTGATGGCGGGCCATCTGACCAAGGCGATGGGCGTCGACGAATGCATCATCAGCTACTGGGACCGGGCGGCCGGGCGGGTCGATTCGCTCGGCTACTTCCCGACCCACCGGCTGCAGGAGATCGAGCCGTCCTACGACGTCTCGGGCTTCCCCGAGACCCTGCGCGTGCTCGAGAAGCAGATCACGGTCATCGTCGACGTGAACGATCCGACCGCCGACAGGGCCGAGGTCGAGCTCATGCGCAGCGATGGCAACGCCGTGCTGGCGATGCTTCCCCTCGTCGCCAAGGGCCAGTCGATCGGCCTCGTGGAGCTCATCTCGAACGGGCCGGTCACCTTCGACGACGAGCGCCTCGGGCTGGCCCGGACGATGGCCAACGAAGCGGCCATGGCGCTCGAGAATGCCCGGCTGTACGAGGACGCCCGCTCACTGGCCGACCGCGACCCGCTGACCGGCTTCTACAACCACCGGTTCCTGCACGAGCGCCTCGGCGAGGAGGTCATCCGGACGCAGCGGGCACGCCGGCCATTGAGCGTTCTGATGCTCGACCTCGATGACTTCAAGCTCGTCAACGACACCTTCGGGCACCTGTTCGGCGACCGAGTCCTGACCTGGACGGCCGAGCTGATCCGCTCGACCCTGCGCGGGTCGGACATCCCGGCGCGCTACGGCGGCGACGAGTTCGCGATCATCCTGCCCGAGACCGACGGCGCCGATGCGCGACGCGCCGCCGAGCGGATCCTCGAGGCCTTCCGCGACCACGCCTTCGTCGGCGAGCAGCGCGGACCGGTGCCGATCGGGGCGTCGATCGGAGTCGCCACCTTCCCGGCCGAGGGCCGGACCGCCACCGAGCTCATCGCGGCCGCGGATGCCGCCCTGTACCGCGTGAAGCGCGACGGCGGCCACGACGTCGCGGGAGCCGGCGACGCCGCCGCCTGACCGCCCCCGGGGCCGGTCGACCGATGGACGTCGGCCGACTTCTCCTCCATCCTCTCTCGCAACGGTGACCGACCCCAGCAGCCGACCAGGACGACCCGCGCTGACCCCGGAACGTCGCATCCGACGGGCCTGGTGGATCTTCGCCGTCTCATTCTTCGTCCTCGGCCTGATCGCGGCCCTGCGGGTCGTGACCGACGCGGCCCGGCCGATGGACTGGGCGGTCGTCGGGCTCGTGCTCATCGTCGGGGCCGCGGCGATCCTCCATCGCGAGGCCGTCGCTGCGCAGGAGGTCTCGCGGCGCGAGGAAGCCGAGTCGTTCGCCCGGATCCTGTCCAGCCTGTCGCGCTCGGTCGCACCGGACGCGATCCTCGGCGCGATCGTCGACGAGCTCGCCTCGGCGACCGGTGCCGACCACATCGTCGTCGCCCGCCGACGCCCCGACGCCCCGGTCCTCGAAGCGACGCTCGTGAGCGCCCGGCCCGGCGTGCCCGACTCGACGACCCGCCTGCCCATCGGCGACCTCGAGGATCCGGCCGGTGGCGGGGGCCTCGCCGAGCGCGAACCGGTCGCCGTCCCGATCGTCGTCGGCGCCGCGGAGCCGGTCCCGGCAGGCGGCCTGCGCGGCCGGTTCGACGAGTGGACCGCCCGGCTGGCTGCAGCAACGCCGGTGACCGGGACGTCCGGGCCGCTGGCCGTCGCGGCTCGTGTGCCGCGCGAGCGACAGCTCGTCGCCGACCGGATCGCCACGCGGACACGCCAGGTGTATGGCCTGTCCGACACGCTGGCCGCCCCGCTGACCGTGGACGACCGGGTCATCGGCGCGATCGTCCTGTCGCACCGAACGGCCGGTTCGTGGTCGGAGACCGACCGGCGCCTGCTGATGGGTGCGGCCGGCGAGGCATCGTCGGCGCTGTCGCGGGCGTATTCGCTCCGTGCCGCCGAGGCGCAGGCCTCGACCGACGCCCTGACCGGGCTGCCGAACCGCCGCTACTTCGACGAGTTCTGCGGCCTGCTCGCCCGGCGCCGGCGGTCGGGCGACGCGGTCGGCGTGTTGATGATCGACATCGACAAGTTCAAGGTGCTCAACGACACGTACGGCCACGCGACCGGCGACGAGGTCCTGCGCGCGGTCGGTGGCGCCATCGTGGCGGCCGTCCGCGAGGACGACGTCCCGGCCCGCTACGGGGGCGAGGAGTTCGTCGTCCTGCTGCGCAACCCGAGCCCCGAGATCGCCCTCGAGGTCGGCGAGCGCGTGCGGGCTGCTGTCGGCGCACTCGACCTGTCGCGGCACGGCGTGCCCGGCGCGAGCGTGTCGGTCGGGGTCGCCGTGGCCCGCCATGCCGACCAGCCCATCGCCGAGGTGATCGATGAGGCGGACAAGGCGCTCTATCGGGCCAAGCGGGCCGGGCGGGACCGGGTCGTCGCCGCCTGACCGACTACCATCGGCCGGTGACCGATGACGCCATCGACCCCGCCGACCTGACCAACGGCGACCTCGCCCGGATCTTCCACGAGATCGGCGACATGCTCGAGCTCAAGGGCGAGCTGGTGTTCAAGACCGTCGCCTACCATCGCGCCGCCGATGCCATCGGTCGCAGCCCGGTCGACCTTCCGTCGGCCTACCGCGCCGGCGACCCGCCGGCCATCCCGGGTGTCGGCAAGGCCATCTCGGACAAGATCCGGGAGATCGCCACGACCGGCCACATGGCCGTCTACGACCGCCTGCGGGCCGAGGTGCCGCCCAGCCTCGTCGAGATCCTCCGGATCCCGGGGCTCGGCCCCAAGACGGTCCGCCAGCTCAACGCCGAGCTCGGCATCGAGACCGTCGACGACCTGCGCCGGGCCGCCGAGGAGGGCCGGTTGCGGACCGTCCGGGGCATGTCCGCCCGGACCGAGGCGCTCGTGCTCGAGGGCATCGCCCGACTCGACGACCGCTTCGACCGGATGCGGCTCGATCGTGCGGAGGAGCTGGTCACGGCTCTCATCGACGGCCTCGGGGCGACGCCGGGCGTGTCCTCGATGGAACCCGCCGGCTCGTTCCGTCGCCGCAAGGAGTCGATCGGCGACCTGGACATCCTGGCCGCGACCGATCAGCCGGCCGCGCTGATCGATGCCTTCACGTCGTTCGGCATGGTCGACTCGGTCATCAACAAGGGCGGCTACAAGGCGGCCGTCCGGATCATGCGCGGCCCGCAGGCGGATCTCATGGTCATGCCGCCGGGCGAGGCCGGGACCTACCGCATCCACTTCACGGGTTCCAAGGAGCACAACGTCCGACTGCGGGCGATGGCCCGCGACCAGGGCTGGAGCCTGTCCGAGAAGGGCTTCCTGCGCATCGGCGAGGACGGAGAGCCGCTGACGGGGGCTGACGCGGAGCTCCGCACGTTCGCCACCGAGTCCGACGCGTACGCCTTCCTCGGCCTGCCCTTCATCGAGCCCGAGCTGCGCGAGGACGGCGGCGAGATCGAGGCGGCGCTGGCCGGCCGCTTGCCGGCGCTCATCAGCCTCTCCGACCTGCGCGGCGACCTGCACAGCCACTCCGACTGGTCCGACGGCCATCACCCGATCGAGGTCATGGCCGAGGCTGCCCGGGCTCGCGGCTACGCCTACCAGGTCCTGACCGATCACACGCAGTCGCTCGCGATCGCTCGCGGCCTGACCCCGGACCGGGTCGCCGAGCAGGACGAGATCATCGTCGCGCTCAACACGCGGTATGCCGCCGAAGAGGCGGCCGGGACCGCCCCGGCAGCCACGCCGCCCGAGGGTTTCCGGCTTCTGCACGGCTGCGAGATGGAGATCCGCGCCGACGGGACGCTTGACTACGAGGACGACCTCCTCGCCCGCTTCGACCTCGTCGTGGCATCCGTTCACGTCGGTCGCCGCCAGACGCGAGCGGAACTGACGCAGCGGACGCTCAATGCCATCCGCAGTCCGCACGTGGACGTCATCGCCCACCCGTCCGGCCGCAAGATCGGGGAGCGGGACGACCTCGATCTCGACTGGGACGCGGTCTACACGGAGGCCGCCCGGACGGGCACGGTCCTCGAGATGAACGGCTCGCCGCCGCGGCTCGACCTGGCCGTCGAGCGGGCACGCCGCGCGGTCGGGATGGGCTGCCTCGTCTCGATCGATTCGGACGCGCACGACATCCGCGAACTGGACTACGTCCGCTGGGGGGTCAGCCAGGCGCGCCGGGCCTGGATCATGCCCGAGGCTGGTCCTCAACACCCGCTCGCGGGCCGACCTCCTGGCCTGGGTCGCCGGGAAGCCCGGTCGCGTCTGATGGTCCGATGAGCGGCTCGCGTACCATCGCCGGCATGGACGACAGGCCGGCTCGCCGCGATCTCGCGTTCGTGGCGGTCACGATGGTCGGACTGTCGCGCCTGCTCGAGCCGCCGCTCATCTGGCTGTGTGCCGGCGCGCTGCTCGGCGCGATGCTCCTCGGCACCCTCCAGGTCCTTCACGACGAGGCCGCGCCGGTCAACGCCTGGTTCGGCGTGCCGATCGAGTCGGTCATCATGCCCTCGGTCGCGGCCGTCGGCTGCCTCGGCGCCATCCGGCTGGTGCCGTTCGGGCTGTGGCTCGTCCCGGCCCTGGCGGGGACCTGGTTCATCGTCGAGCGGACGCTCGAGGTCGAGAGCCGCATCAACCACGGCCTGGCCGCCCTCACCACCGACGACCGGACGTCATTGCTGGTCACCCTCCTGCTGGTCGCGTTCCTGGCCTTCACCGGCGTCGCCGCGATGGTCCCGGGCGGCCTCGTCCAGTCCGGAGGCGCGCTGGGCGAGGGCAACCTGCTGATCCTCGCGGCCGGCGATGCGCTGGTCGCGGGCCTGCTCGGGTACCGGGCGGCCTCGCTCCGCGTCTCCGATATCCGTGACGCCCTGTGGTCCGCGCTGACCTACGCCGCGGCCATCGCGATCGGTGCGGCCGCCCTGCGGGCGATGGAGATCCCGCGGCTGGTGGGGCCGGCGCTCCTGACCCTTGCGTTCTACCTGTGGGACGCCTTCATCAGCACGACGCCATCGCGCCGGCGCGACCGGCGTTGGATCGGGCGGATCGCCCTCCTGGCCGGGCTTGGTCTGATCGTCACGGCCTGGAACCTGTTGTTGCGCGCCTGAGCCGTCCATCGGCCGACCGGGAGCCAGTCCCGCGTTTGACGTCCCGGCCCGACGGTGCTACAACGCATGTCCGCCCAGCGGTGCCGCGTGACCGCGCGCCCGTGAGCCTCCGACCCCGCTCCGAACCCCGCCGCGCCCCGAAAGGACGACCGCTTCGTGACCTTCCCCGACGTCGAGACCCAGGCCCAGAGCCCCGTCAACCTGAACCGTCAGAAGCGCCAGCTGGCTGATCTCGCGATCGCCCAGGCGACGGCCGCCGAATGGGCCGAGTCCGCCGCCACCAACCGCCGGCTGCTCGACCTCGGCCCTGACGCCGAAGCCGAGAACCGTCTCGCCAAGTCGCTCTGGGAGCTCGGTGAGCTCGGTTCCGCCCGCGAGCACTACCAGACCGCGCTCGCGCTCGATCCGACCAATCGGATCGCCGAGCGGAACATCGACCGGCTCAAGATGCTCCTCGTCGCGGCCGGCGAGCAGACCGTGCCGGCCCAGGCGGGCAGCAAGGCGCCGGTCAGCATCTTCGTCGAGGAGACCGGCAAGACCGGCTTCGCGTTCCTGACCGACCTCGCATCCGCGCGCGAGCTTGCCCAGGTCAACCCGGGCGACGCGGTCGAGCTGACGCCCGAGGGCAACCGCCTCATCGCCCACTCGAACGGCCTGCGCATCGGTGTCGTCGAGCCGCGCGTCGCGGCCCGGCTGCTCAAGCTGATGGCCGACGGCAACAAGTACGCGGCGGGCGTCACCTCGCTCGGGGACAAGGACGTCCGGATCATCGTCCGCGAGATCTTCCAGGACCCGGCCAACTACGGCAAGGTCAGCTTTCCGACCGCGGCCAAGTCCACGGACCTGCGCCCGTACACCAAGGGCACCCTCGTCCGCGAGGAGATGGATCTCGAGGACGACCTCGAGGACGACGAGGAGGACGACGAGATCGAGGACCTCGACCGCGTCCTGCCGCCGGAGTCAACGACCGACGAAGCTTTCGAGGACGAGCCCGACGAACTCGACGAGCCGTAGATCGCGGCACGAGGGCGACGCGGGCGTTCGTTGGCGCCTGTGCTCCTCGCTCACGCACCTTCAGGTGCGTTCGCTCCGGTGCTCGGACGCCGCCTTCGCCGGCACCACCCTCGCGCCGCGATCGGCTGACGGGTCAGTGAGCTGACGCGGTCGCCCGAACGCGGTGAGCGGTCGCCTCGGCGTCGGCCAGCGCTGTGGCCAGGATCTCGATGGCGCTGGCGCCGTCGGTCAGCGGGCGGTCCAGGACGTCGGCGGTCCGTCCGATGAGTTGCGCCTCGAGGCGGCCGTAGGTCGCCAGGATCAGGCGCACGAGACGTTCGACCTCGGTCGGTTCGCGCCCGAGCAGCGCGAGCGTCTTGTCCACCTGGATCGTGTGCTCCCGGATATGCGAGCCGTAGCGTCCCAGCCGGAACCCGATCGAGACCGGCAGACCCGACCAGCGAGCACCGATCTCGAGCGACGGCCCGTCCAGCCCCGCGTTCGCAACGATCGACGCGTCCGCGATGGCGTCGAGCCGGGCGGCCACCTCGGCCGGCGACCCGGTCGCGAGTTCCTCCTCCGTCGGTTCGGGCGGGAAGACGCTCTCCGGCGGCCGGACTGCGACTCCGATCGGCACGGGATGGCTCAGGTACCAGGCGTTGTACCAGCCGTACGAGAGCTGTCCGCCGAGGATGTGACCCATGGTTTGGCGAATCGTCCACTCGCCACCGCCCGGGTCGGCGTCCCAGGCCTCGGGCGGAAGACCCGCCAGGACGCCGTGGAGGTCCCAGCGCGCCTCGGCCATCGCCCCGAGTGCCGGTACCGCCGGACCGACGACGACGGCCGCATCGGATCCTGCGGTCCGTCCGACCGCGACCGCACCGATCGCCTGCTCCAGGCCTTCATGGATGGCGTAGAACCCGTAGCGGACCTCCATGTCCTCGGGGTCCGTCGGGCGCCAGCGCCACGGTCCGTCGAGGGTGCCGTCGGGGATCGCGAGCAGGTCGCCGACGATGCGCGCCAGCGGGACCCGTGCGGCGAGGACCGCGGGGTGGACCGGTATCGATGGGACGGTCGCGAGGTCGATCAGCGGGTCGTTCATCGACCAAGCCTACCGTGGGTCGGCTAGCATCTGTGCGATGACCGGCCGCGGACCCCACGATGCCCAGCCGGGTTCCGCGCTACCCGTTTTCGACCGCCTCGCGCCGGCACCACCCGCCGTCCTCATCGGGTCTCGCATCGACCACCACACCGGGCCGGGCGACGTCGTGGCCGACCTGTTCGGGCGCGGCGGCTGGGTCGCCCGCGCCGCCATCGACCGGCAGCGTCGGACCGTCTCGCTCGAGGCGAGTCCGCTCAACCGGATGCTCGCGGAGGTCGTCCTGCGACCACCCGACGTCCGCCATCTTGATGCGGCGTTCCAGGGACTGGCTGCGTCGCCGCGCCGCGAATCCAGCCTGAAGGTCTCGATCGGCGACATGTTCGCGACGCGCTGTGCGACCTGCGGCCGGACGCTCGTCATCGACGAGGTCATCTGGGCCGTGGACGACGAGGCGGGTATCGCGGGCCGGATGCGACCGGTCGCCCGGCACTACCGCTGCTCGGTCTGCCGCGACCAGCGCGGCGGCCCGGAGCTTCGCCAGGCGCCGCTCGACGCCGACGACCTCAAGCGGGTCAGCGCCGATGTCGGTGCGGACGCGATGCGGGCCTCGTTGCTCAGCCGGTTCCCGGCCGTCGATGGCGCCGAGCGGCTTGCGGACGAGCTCCTCGACCTCCACACCGGCCGCCAGCTCGTCGGTCTCGGCGCCATCCTCGAGCGCATCGAGAGCGACCTGCGTGCCGCGCCGGTCATGGCGGCCCTTCGGCTGGCCCTGCTCCACGCGATCCTGCCCGCCAGTCGCCTTGGCACGGGTCCCGGTCGGAATGCCGCGCTACGGGTGTCCTCCGGTCGCGTCCGCCCGCACAGCGGCACGCAGTTCCGGGAGCGCAATCCGTGGCTGACCTTCGAGGAGTCCTTCCGCAGCGTCCGTGGCTTCATCCAGCGCCTGGATACCGGACCGCAAGGCCCGATCCAGGCGCGCCTCGGCGAGGACCTGCGCAGTCTCGGCGAGGGGGCGGCGACGGCGTATCTCGGCCTGACTGGCCCGGCCGGCTTCGCCCGGCTGCACGACGACCCGCATGCCTACGGCCGCACGGCGGAGACGCCGCGGATCCGCCTCGTCCTTGGTCAGCCACCGATGCGGCCGAGCCTCGAACGACTCGCGGTCGCCTACCACGCGACGAGCTGGGTGCTCGGCCGCGAGGCGGCGCTGCTGCTGCCCGTCGACGGGTTGGCCGGAGCGTCGCTGCGGGTCCCGTGGCGGCGTCAGGCGACGACCATCGAGGATGCCCTCCGGGCGGTCGAGCCCGCCCTCGCGCGTGACGGGCGGGTCGTCCAGTTCGTCGACGGTGGTTCGGAGGCCATCATCGCGACCGTGCTCGGGGGGGCCGCCGCTGGCTTCCGCCTGCTCGGCGCGCGGCTGGCCGACCCCGATGAGGATGCCGCCTCGCTGGTCGAGCTCCTGCCGCCCGGCGGGCGCCTGCCGCCGGGGGCCAGGACGCGGGCGAACGTCGGGCTTGACCCGGTCCCGGGTGGGGCGGGCGATCCCGATGTCGTGCCGAGCGGCCGCCTGTTCGCGCCGCCCGAACGCGTCGACGATCGGCCGTTCTCGGCGGCCGACGCCGCCCGGGTCGTCCTCGATACAGCCATCGAAACGCTGCGGGCCCGGGGCGAGCCGGCGAGCCAGGAGCGACTTCTGGGCGAGATCCTGATCGGCCTCGACCGGGCCGGCCAGCTGCGTCGTCTCGTCATGTCGGACCTTGGCGAGGCCGTCGACCCGGTCGAGCATCTCCACGCGCTCATCCGCGACGCCCTGGCCGGTGCGGTGCCGCGTCGTCTCACCGAGATCGAACCCGGCCGCTGGTGGCTGGCCGACCGCGACGACCTGGCTGCCGCCGCAGCACCGCTCGCCGACCGCGTCGAGTGGGCGGTCTACAGCTTGCTGTCGACGGCCGGCCCGATCTCCGAGACGGCGTTCCTCGAACGGATGGCGACGATGTTCGCCGGCCACGATCTGGCCGATGACGCGCTCATCCGCGCCTGCCTGGACAGCTACCGCAGCTCGGCCAGCCCGCCCGACCGGATGGTCACCGGCGACGATCTCCTCAGCCGCAGCCAGGAGCACACCGACCTCCTGGCCGCGATCGCGGCGGCCGGCCGACGGCTGCGGATGAAGGTCTGGATCGGCCTGCGCGAGCAGACCCGGCGCCACGACGGGGGCCTCCTCGGCGAGCTGCTCGAACCGGGCGAGCGCCGGCTCTATCTCGGTGGTATCGGCCCGCCCGCCGAGGATCTCGCCGAGGTGGACGGCATCTGGTATGTCCGGAGCAAGGTCGCCTTCCTGTTCGAGGTCGAATGGACGGCGATGCTCGGAGAGCCGCTGCTTCGGCGGCATGCCCGGATCCCACCGGACGATGCGATCATCCGGTTCCTCGTCATCGCCCCGGAACGGGCAGATCTCGTCCGCTTCAAGCTCGCTCGCTCGCCGCTGCTGCGGGCGGCCCTCGATGCGGGCACGTGGCACATCGTGAAGGCCGACCAGCTTCGTGCGTTCCTGGCCCGCGACCCGCTCGACCTGGCCGACCTCGAGCCATATCTCGGCCTCGACCCGAGCGTGGAACGCGGCAACGAGCAGATGCCGCTGTTCGACCGCTGAACCGGGCGACCGTGACGCCCGAGCGGTAGGCTACTGGCCACAGCACCGTCCGGCGTCAAGGCGCCGCATCCACACAGGAGATCCACCCGTGACCGTGCCCGATCAGGATGCCGCGTCCGTCGACGCCCTCGCCGAACGATTCTGGGAGTCGATCCTGGCGCTGAACCCGACGACGGCGACTTTCTACGGCGACGAACGCTATGCCGACCGGCTCGACGATCCGGGCCCGGCCGGCCGCGCCGCGGCCCGGAGCCTGATGGAGCGCACCGGCGCGGAGGCTGCCGCGAGGCCGACCGACGGCCTGCCGACGGAGGATCGGATCACCCTCGACATGCTGCGGGTCATCGCCGACCTGCACATCGAGGAGGACGACCAGCACCTCTACCAGCTGCGCGTCGTGGACCAGATGGGTGGCCCTCAGCAGCTCCTCCCGCAGCTGACCCAGTTCCAGCCGGCGGACACGCCCGACCGGCTCGAGGCGTTCGTCGCCCGCCTGCACGCCTACCCGGCGTTCATGGCCGCTAATGAGGAGATCCTGCGCGAGGGGCTCGCCAGCGGCCTGACCGCGCCGCGCATCGTCGCCGAGCGGACCATCGCCCAGATCGAGCGGATGCTGGCCGTGCCGGCCGAGTCCGCCATCGTGCCCTCGATGGTCAAGGTCGCCAGCGAAGCCGACCGCGAGCGTGTCCGCGAGATCGTCCGCGACGTCGTCGTTCCGGCCGACCGCGCCTTCCTCGAGACGTTGAGCGGCGACTACCTGGCGGGTACCCGTGAGGATCCGGGCCTGTGGTCGGCGCCGGACGGCGAGACGCTCTACCGGACGGCGATCCGCAGCTGGACCACGCTCGACCTCGACCCCGAGGACGTCCACCGGATCGGCCTCGAGGAGCTCGAGTCGATCGAGGCAGAGCGACGGGTCATCGCCCGCGACGCCGGGTTCGGCGACGACACGGCCGCCTACCGGGCTGCCCTCGATGTCGACCCCGCCAATCACCCGGGGACCAAGGACGAGCTCGTCGCCCACGCGATGGAGGACATCGACCGGGCGATGGCGGTCGCGCCGCGCTTCTTCGGCGTCCTGCCCCGGGCGGGCTGCGAGGTGCGGGCGGTCGAGGAGTACAAGGAGAAGGACGCCCCGTTCGCGTACTACTACCCGCCCGCTCCAGATGGTTCGCGACCGGGCATCTACTACGCCAACGGCTACGACCTGCCCAGCCGCAAGTACACGACGTTGGCCACCACGACGTATCACGAGGCGGCACCCGGACATCATTTCCAGATCACCCTGGAGATGGAGAACCCGCACCTCAACACCTTCCGCCGCCTCGGCGCACGGATGGTCGGCGGGGCCTACGTCGAGGGCTGGGGCCTGTACAGCGAGCGCCTGGCCGACGAGATGGGCCTGTTCCGCGACGAGCGCGAGCGGTTCGGGATGCTCGACGCGCAGGCCTGGCGGGCCGCCCGGCTGGTCGTCGACACGGGGCTGCATGCCCTGCGCTGGCCGCGCCAGCGATCGATCGACTTCCTCAATGGCGCCGGCCTGACCGAGACGGACGCGGTCATCGAGACCGACCGCTACATCGCCTGGCCGGGCCAGGCCCTGACCTACAAGGTCGGCCAGCGCGAGATCGAACGGCTGCGCGCCGAGCTGTCGGCCCGCGACGGGTCCGCCTTCGACCTCAGGGCGTTCCACGACGCGGTCCTCGGCCACGGGTCGTTGCCGCTCGCGACGCTCAGCCGCGAACTCCCGACCTGGCTGGCGACCCCGGTCTGACCGGCTCGCGCCGGTCTACGAATCGAAGCCGATCCCGAGCGCGTCGAGTGTTCGCAGCAGGATCGACCGCCGGCCGCCGTCGCGGTCGGCCCGGTCCAGGTCGCGCCGCACCAGGTTGACCGCCGCCGAGCGGACCGGCTCGGGCGGGACCGGGATGGGCGGGCTCGAGACGAGCCGGAGCGACAGCCGGTCCTCGTCCGGTCGGAGGATGAGGTCGCGGACGACGCCGCCCGCCCACCGGCTCGCCCCGACGCCGAGCCCGGTGTAGCCGAGCGCGTACGTCACCCGGCCGCCCATGGTCTGGCCGAAGGTCACCGTGAACCGCGTCGTCGTGTCGATGGCGCCGCCCCAGCGGTACGGGAAGCGCAGCCCTTCGAGCTGCGGGAAAGCCCGGAAGAACTGCGCCTCGAGCTTGGCGAAGGTGGCTGGCCGGCGGTCGAGCTCGGGGCCGACCCGACTGCCGAAATAGTGGATGGCGTCGTAGCCGCCCCACAGGATCCGGTCGTCCGCCGTCAGCCGGAAGTAGTGGAACTGGTTGTTGGCATCGGACAAGCCCTGGCGTCCGGTCCAGCCGATGGACCGGCGCTCGTCCGGCGTGAGCGGCTCGGATACCAGGACGTAGTCGTAGACCGGCACGAACAGCGGGCGGAGCCGGCGCAGCCAGCCGGAGTAGGCCGACGTCGCGACCACGACCTGCCCGGCGCGGATCGACCCGCCGTCGGCCAGCGACACGGTCACGCCGCCGGCCACGCGCTCCAGCCCGTCCGCGCGCGTCCGCTCGTGGATCCGCACGCCCCGCTCGTTCGCGACACGGGCAAGACCGCGGCACAGCTTCGCCGGGTCGAGCAGGACGTCGCGGCCCGGCGGGCGAAGCAGCCCGGCGTGCCAGAGCGGGGACGGGATCTCGTCGCGGACCCGGTCACGGTCGAGGAACAGCAGGGTCTCGCCGTACTCGGCGGCCTCGTCCACCCAGGCCCGGAACTCCTCGACCTGGTGGGGCTGGTCGGCCAGGCTGATGATCCCGGTCTCCTCGAGGTCGCAGTCGATGCCGTGCGTTCGGGTGAAGTCGATCAGGCCGCGCAGGTTGGCGATGCCCTCGGCCTCCAGTCGCTCGATCTCGTCGGGGAAGTGGCGGATCCCGTTGGCCAGGCCGTGGGTCAGCGACGCCTCGCAGAACCCACCGTTCCGGCCGCTCGCCCCGAAGGCGATGGTCTCCGCTTCGAGGACCACGACATCGAGGCCAGGGTCGGTGTCCATCAGCGCGAGCGCCGTCCATAGTCCGGTGAACCCGCCACCGACGATCACGACGTCCGCGGTCGTCGAGCCGGCGAGCGGGGGATGGTCGGTGGACCGTTCGCCGCGGAGCCAGTAGCTCAACGGCTCCGAGGCATCGATGGCGGTCCGGGATCGCAGCACGTGCGCATGGTGACATGCCGCAAGAGAACGGTTCACGCAGGTCTCGGGACTCCCGGCTACGGGATTCGTCGCCGCCGCGCCCGATCCGGACGAGAATCGCGTTGACGCCGTTCGAGGGCCTATGGCACGATGCCGGTGTCCCTGTCCCGCGGTGCGCAACGCCGACCGTGTGGACCGGGTCGCCGACCCCCCACATGAGGACCGCCATGGCCACCGAGCCCGCCGCCACACCGACCCCCAGGCTCCGCCGCGAGACCCAGTCCGCGCTGTATGCGCGCGCGCTGCGGACGATGCCCGGCGGGACCGACTCGAACTTCCGGGCGTGGGGTGAGGACACGATCTACGTCGATCGTGGCAAGGGCGGCATGGTCTGGGACATGGACGGCAACGAGTTCATCGACCTGCGAATGGGCTATGGGCCGGTCATCCTCGGCCACGGCGATGAACGGGTCGACGACTACGTCAACGAGCGGATGCGCCGGGGCGTCAGCTTCTCGCTCACCTCGGAGGATGAGGTCCGGGCGATGGAGCTGGTCAAGGAGCTGACCGGCTGGGTCGACAAGGCCCGGATGACCGTGTCCGGCACCGAGGCGACGATGCACGCGATGCGTGTCGCGCGGGCCTACACCGGCCGCGACAAGATCGTGAAGTTCGAGGGCCAGTACCACGGCGTCCACGACTACGCCCTGATCAGCGTCGGACCCGACAACATGGCCGAGCTGGGCGATCCCGACGCACCGGTGGCGCTGGCCTGGGGTCGGGGCATCCCCGATGCGGTCGCGCAGACGATCATCCCGGCCCGCTACAACAACATCGAGGCGCTCCGGCGACTGTTCGAGAGCCGTGGCGAGGAGATCGCCGCGATCATCGTCGAGCCCGTCCTCGGCAACGCCCAGGGGATCATGCCCAAGCCCGGCTTCCACCAGGCGATGCGCGCCCTGACCGAGGAGTTCGGGATCCTGCTCATCTTCGACGAGGTCAAGACCGGTTTCCGCTTCGCCAAGGGCGGCGCGGCCGAGTACTTCGGGATCACGCCGGACCTGGCCACCTTCGCCAAGGCGATGGGCAACGGCTACCCGGCCGCCGCGTTCGGCGGTCGTGAGGAGGTCATGAGCGTGCTGCCGGACAAGGTCAGCCACGGCGGGACGTACGCCGGCAACCGGATCGCCGCCGCCGCTTCGGTCAAGACCCTCGAGATCCTGCGTGACACCAACGCCCTCGAGGTCGTCCACGCGACCGGGCGGCGGGTCCAGGACGGCCTCCGCGAGGTCCTCAACCCGACCGGGCTGCCGTACCACTTCACCGGTCACCCGTGCATGTTCGGGATCATGTTCTCCGAGATCGAGGCGTCCGAATACCGCGACTGGGCGACGACCGACCACGAGCTGTACGACGCGATCGCCCTCGGGATGCACGCTCGCGGTGCGATGCCCGAACCGGATTCGCGCGAACCCTGGTTCTTCTGCGAGGCGCACGCCCAGGGCGACATCGTCGACCGGGTCGTCTCGATCTTCTCGGACTCGCTCGACGCCGCGCTCGAGGCGCGCGCCCACAACGAGATCGGGCCCGGCCCGACCGGTGCCATGTCGCACACGGGCGCCGGTTGAACGGGCCGGGCGGGATGGTCCTCGACGGCAATGCCGTCCGCTCGGTCGACCGGGCGGCGGCCCTCCTGCTCGCGCTCGGCGAGACGCAGGGCGAGGCCGGCGTCACCGAGCTCGCGCGGCGCCTCGGCCTTCACAAGTCCACCGCGTCCCGGCTGCTCGCCACGCTCCAGAAGCGCGGCCTCGTCGAACAGGACCAGGAGACCGGCAAGTACCGGCTCGGTCTGGTCGTCATCCGGCTCGCCGAACGGGCCGAGCGCACGCTCGACCTGCGGGGCATCGCCCTGCCCGAGCTCGAACGGCTCGCTCGCCTGACCCACGAGACGACCGGTCTCGGGATCCTCGAGGGCGACACCATGCTCGCCGTCGCCCAGGTCGACGGCCCGAACCTCATCGCGGTCGGCGACTGGACGGGGCGATCGACGCCACTCCATTGCGTCGCATCCGGCAAGGTCCTCCTGTCGTCGCTCGCCGAGCGTGAGGTCCTGCGGGTGGTCCGCCGCGGTCTCGTCAGCTATACGGAACGGACGATCGTCGAGCTCGAGCCGCTGCTCGAAGAGCTGGCCCGCATCCGGCGACGCGGCTATGCGACCGCCGTCGGCGAATACGAGCTCGGGCTCAACGCGGTCGCGGCGCCCGTCCATGACGCACGCGGCAACGTGATCGCCGCCGTGGACATCTGGGGCCCGGCCTTCCGGCTCACGCCGCGACGGATCCCGGAGCTGGCCGTCCAGGCCCGCGAAGCCGCAGCCGCTATTTCCGTCCGACTCGGCGGCGCCGCCGCCTGACGGCCCGGGCGCTAGGCTTGTCGAGATGCCCGATTTCGACAAGAAGCCGTGGAGCGACCTGCTGCCCTTCCTGCGCGAGGAAGTGCTGCCCATCCTGGCCATCGCGGTCGCCGCGTTCATCGCCTTCAGGCTCGCCCGCCTGTTCGTCCACGGCATCGTCAAGACGCTGCTCGACCGCGAGGCGACGGAGGGCACGGCCCAGGAGCTGAGCGCGGTCGAGCTCAAGAAGCGCATGGACACGCTCGATGCGCTCGGGGCGAACACCCTCCAGTTCTTCATCGTGATCATCGCCGGGCTGATGATCCTGGGCACGATCGGGCTCGACATCGGCCCGGCCGTGGCCGGCCTCGGCGTGGTCGGCATCGCCGTCGGCTTCGGGGCGCAGTTCCTCGTCCGCGACTACCTCAACGGCTCGCTCATCCTCATCGAGAACCAGTTCGGCCGGGGCGACGTCGTCCGGGTCGCCGGGGTCAGCGGGACGGTCGAGGACTTCACCCTGCGCCGGACGACCCTGCGCGACATCGACGGTGTCGTCCACACCGTGCCCAACGGCGAGATCAAGGTCGCCTCGAACCTGACCCGGGTCTGGGCCCGCATCAACCAGGACGTCACGGTGGTCTACGGCAGCGACATCGACAAGGTCATCGAGGTCGTCGACAACGTCGGGCGCGAGATGGCCGGCGACCCGGTCTGGAAGCGCCGCGTCCTCGAGGCGCCCCGCGTCGAACGCGTCCAGGCGCTCGCCGAGAACGGCATCACCCTCAAGATCCTGGGCACTGTCCGCGCAGCCGACCAATGGAGTGCCGCCGGCGACTTCCGCAAGCGCCTGCTGGCCGCCTTCCGCGAGCACGGCATCCAGATGCCCCGACCACAGCGCGTCGTCCTGACCCGCAACGACAACGGCGACCTGCAGCAGGGCGCGGGACCAGACGACACCGACCTCGCCGCCGATTCCGACTGAACGAGAGCGACGACGCCCCGCACGGCGCGCGGTAGGATGACCTTGCCAGTCGACTTCGACACCGGAGAGCCCACGTGAGCGTCGAACAAGCCTCCCGTCGCCCGAGATCGAAAACCTGATGGCGGAGGACCGGCTGTTCCCGCCCGATCCCGCGTTCGCGGCCCAGGCGAACGCCACGGCCGACCTGTACGCCGAGGCGGAGGCCGACTTCGAGGCGTTCTGGGCCAAGCGCGCCCGCGAGTTCGTCGACTGGTCGACGCCGTTCGAGACGACCCTGGAATGGGACCTGCCGTTCGCGAAGTGGTTCACCGGCGGCCGGCTCAACGTCGCCTACAACTGCGTCGACCGCCACGTCGAGCGCGGCCTCGGCGACAAGGTCGCCTATCACTGGATCGGCGAGCCCGGCGACACCCGCACGCTGACCTTCCGCGACCTCCAGCGCGAGGTGAGCAAGGCGGCCAACGCGCTCAAGGAGCTCGGGGTCAAGACCGGCGACCGGGTCGCCATCTACATGCCGATGATCCCGGAGCTGCCCATCGCGATGCTCGCCTGCGCCCGGCTCGGGGCGCCGCATACGGTCGTCTTCGGGGGCTTCTCCGCGGAAGCGCTGTCCGGCCGCATCAACGACTGCGGGGCCAAGATCCTGATCACCGCCGACGGCGGCTTCCGGCGCGGCAAGGCGGTCGGGCTCAAGGAGCACGCCGACGAGGCGCTCGCCGACACCTCGACCATCGAGGCGGCCATCGTCGTCAAGCGCGTCGGCCACGACGTCGAGATGGTCGCCGGACGCGACCACTGGTGGCACGACATCGTCGACCGCCAGTCCGAGGACTGCCCGCCGGTGCCGGTCGAGTCCGAGCACATGCTCTACCTGCTGTACACCTCGGGCACGACCGCCAAGCCCAAGGGCATCCTGCACACGACCGGCGGCTACCTCGTCGGCACCTCGTTCACCCATCACGCGATCTTCGACATCAAGCCCGACGACGTGTACTGGTGTGCGGCGGACATCGGCTGGGTGACCGGCCACAGCTACATCGTCTACGGCCCGCTCGCCAACGCGACGACCTCGGTCATGTACGAGGGCGCGCCCGACACGCCCGCCTGGGACCGCTGGTGGCAGATCGTCGAGGACTACAAGGTCACCATCCTGTACTGCGCGCCGACCGCCATCCGGGCGTTCATGAAGCAGGGCGAGGCCCTGCCCGCGGCGCACGACCTGTCGACCCTGCGGGTCCTCGGCTCGGTCGGCGAGCCGATCAACCCGGAAGCATGGATGTGGTACCGCGAGCACATCGGCGGCGACAAGGCGCCGGTCGTCGACACGTGGTGGCAGACCGAGACCGGCCAGATCCTCATCACCGCGCTGCCCGGCGTGACGACGACCAAGCCGGGTTCGGCGACGTTCGCCTTCCCGGGCATCGGCGTCGACGTGGTGGATGCCGATGGGGTGTCCGTGCCGCCGGGCGGCGGCGGCTACCTGGTCCTCACCCGGCCCTGGCCGGCCATGCTTCGGGGCATCTACGGCGACCCGGAGCGTTACCGCCAGACCTACTGGAGCCGCTTCCCCGGGATGTACTTCGCGGGTGACGGCGCGAAACGCGACGAGGATGGCTACCTCTGGCTGCTCGGCCGAGTGGACGACGTCATGAACGTGGCCGGCCACCGGATCTCGACGACCGAGGTCGAATTGGCCCTGGTCGACCACAAGTCGGTCGCCGAGGCCGCGGTGGTCGGCAAGAAGGACGAGATCACCGGCCAGGCGATCTTCGCCTTCGTCATCCTGAAGGCCGACCAGCAGCCGTCGGACGCGCTGGCGATCGCGTTGCGTGAGCACGTCGCGAACGTCATCGGACCGATCGCCCGACCCAAGTCGCTCCTGTTCGTGCCGGACCTGCCCAAGACCCGGTCGGGCAAGATCATGCGCCGGCTGCTGCGCGACATCGCGGAGGGCCGGGTCCTCGGCGACACGACGACGCTCGCGGATTCCAGCGTGGTCGAGACGATCCGGGAGCACTCCGGCTCGGCGGAGGAGTGACGTGCCGTTCGACTTCCTGAAGCGCAAGAAGGCACCCGAGGAAGCCGTCGAACCGACCCCGGCCGAACCGACGCCGCACGGTCTGTCGTTCGAAGGGCTGACCGAGGACTGGCGGCTGGTCGGCCGGATGCTGGTCAGCGGCCGGATGTCGGATGCCCTCAACAAGCGCGAACCGATCGCCATCGCCGACGTCAGCTGGGCGCCGGTGGACGATTCCGAGCCGCTCGCGCCGGCGTCGGGATTGAAGTCGGTCGACCCGTACGACCTGGTCATCGTCCTCGCCGACGGCGAGTCGTTGCCGGAGAGCGAGGACGAACGGACTGCCCATCGCGTCCACAAGGTCTCGTATGAGGTCGCCCTCGAGGTCCCGCCCTATCGCGTCGTCGGGACGGTCTACCTGTACCCGGGGTCGGAGCCGGACAGCCTCCTGCTGCGCTCGTCCGACATGTTCGTGCCGGTCGTCGACGCCAGCGCGACGGTGGGCGACCGGCCGATCGGCAACGCCCCGGCCATCCTCGTCAACCGGCAATACCTGCGCGAGGTCGAGCAGGTCGATGTCCGGACGGGCGAGCGGCACACTCCGCTGCCCGGCGCGTCGATGGGCGGCACGAACTGGACCGACCGGTCCCGCTAAGGTCCCGCTGAGCGATCGATCCCACCCGGGTCGGCCCCGGGCGATGCGGTCAGGCCCGGGCGGCCGTCCGCGAGCGCAGCCGGAAGCCGGCCTTCGGAACGGGACTGGCGATGGGCGTGCCGAGCACGCGGTCGGCCAGGTCGTCGAAGTCGGCCGTGATCTTCTCGCGCGGGAACATCTCGACCACCGTCCGACCCTCGTTCGCGGCACGCACGAAGAGCAGGCCGCCTGAACGGATCTGGGCGAGGGCCGGCATGCCGACCGTCCGCTCCATATCCTCGACGCTGACGCCGCTGTTGGCCCGATTGACGACCATCGCGAGCCGCTCGCGGCAGCCAAGGCCGATCGAGACGTCGCGCAGCTGGACGGCGGCGCGGATGGCGGGCACGTCCGGAGTGATCGGCACGAGGATCTGGTCGGCCTCGTCGAAGATGGCCTGGTTGAGGGTGCTGTACGACGGGTGGAGGTCGAGGATGATCACGTCCACCCAGCTCCGGGCATCGACGATGGCCGCCGCCAGCCGGGTCGGGTCGAGCACGTCCGTGTTGAGCGGTGAGTCGGTCAGAGCGACTACGCGCATCCCCGAGCCGTGTGGCGAGGCGATGGTGAGCAGGTCCTCGTGCGGGCCTCCCTCGGCCTCGTCGCGCCAGCTGTCGGCCACGGTCCGGACCGAGTCGATGGCGAGCGACGTGGTCACGTGACCGGTCACCGTGTCGGCATCGATCATCAGGACCGACTTGCCCTTGCGCATCTGGAGCGTCGAGGCGAGGTTGGTGGCGATGGTGGTCTTGCCGACGCCACCCTTCGGGTTGAAGACGGCGATGGTCGTGGCCCGGCCGTTCCAGCCGGACAGGCCGATCTCGCCGCCGTGCAGGACGGGGCCGCTTCCGTCGTCCACCGTCTCGCGCCGGATGCACATCGCCTCGACCCGCCAGCGGATCGAATCGGCGGAGTACGGGCGGGTGAAGTACTCGTCGCCGGAGTCGCCGACATCGAGCCCGGCGAAGTGCTCGAGCGTGCGTTGCGACACGACGGTGAGTGCCGCGACCGGGTGGCTCGGGTCGTGGACGGCGGCCTCGAACGCGCGCGCCTCGTCGTCGTCGATCTCGCCGTCGAGGACCGCCAGACCGACATCGCGCCGACTGCCGAGGACCCGCTTGAGCTCGGCGGGATCGACCACCTGGATGACGTCGAAGCCGGCGCCCATGAGCTCGGCGCAGACCGGCGCGGATTCACCGGGCGGAAGGGCGACGACGACGGCGGGACGGACCATGGGCGGACTCCTCGGGGCCTTGGGCTGGCGTCAGTCGCCGGTGTCGGGGTCGTGGGCGGCGACCTCGAGGGTGTCGGCTGACTCGGCGGTGACATGCGCCTCGAACCCGGGCAGCCCGGTGACCGTGGCGCTGACGTCGAGGCTCTCTTCGTGCTCGACCGTGAAGACGAATTCCCCGTCAGGGCCCGAGGCGACGGCCACGCCGGCCACGCCGGCGGTCCGGCTCAGCCCGCGCTTGAAGGTCGCGATGCTCGCGACGCTGACCAGGCCGACCACGACGACGCGTGTCTTGACGCGGCCGTCCTCGACCGGCGAGGGGAGCGTCCCGGCGTCGGCATTGGCGAGCTTGGCGGCACCGACTTCGGCCGGGATCACGACCTCGTCCGGCTCGGGTTCAGATCCGGCCTGCGACCCGTCGCCGTCATCGAGGTCGTCGCTGAAGGCGAGGGCTTCGGCCTCGGCGGCGGCGAAGTCGAGGCGAGCCGCCATCGCCGCTTCCGCCTCGGCCACCTGGTCGGGACTGAGGTCTGGCGCGGCTTCGACGTCGATGGGTTCGGGTGCCGCTTCGACCCGGGTCTCGGCCAGGCGCACCTGCATGACATCGAACGGTTCGACGTTCGGCTCGGCGATCGATGCCGCGACGCCGGCCAGGTCGGGCGGGTCGGGCATCGTTTCGGCCATCGTCGCGATGCGGGTCGGGTCCTGCTCGGCGAGCAGGCGCTCGAAGAACGCATCCATCTCGGCCTGGAACGTCTCGATGGTCCCGGCGACCCGCTGGCGGCGGGTCTCGACGACCGCGGCATGGGCATCCATCTCGCCGTCGAGCGCCTTCTTGCGCGCAGCGATGCGCGCCTCGGTCTCCTCGCGGATCCGGGCGATCTCGGCCTTGGACCATTCGCGGATCGTGGCGACGTCGTCGTCGGCTCGGCGGCGCAGTGCGGCCGCCTCGACCGTCGCGGTCGCGTCGATCTCCTCGACGGCCGTCTTGGAATCGGCGATGAACCGGGCCATGGTCTCGTCGCGCGAGGCCTCGGCGGCGGTCTGCATCGCCTTGCTCAGGTCGGCCATGAACTTCGTCGGCCGGCGGGCCGGAGCGGGTGCTGTCGCGTCGATCATGTCCGGCGTCACGGTCTCCTCGCCAATCGGTTGGTCGTCAGGCGCAGGCGCCTCGGTCGCGTCGTCCGCGGGCAGGTCGGTGTCGTTGCGATCCGCGGACCAGGGAAGCCTGAATCCCGGTCGGCTGTCGGTTTGGGTCATGGCAGTGGTTCCTTCGTGAAACGGCGATATCGGGTCGGACCGATATCCGGGACTCGGGGCGCATCGTGGCAGCGGGGGTCGGTTCGGTGCAGTCGGCTGGTGGTACCAGCGGTCGGAGCCGGTGGTACCGTCGGGCGGTCCGCGCGTTCCCGGCTACCATGTCGCGATGGACCTCGCCGACACCTTCGACGGCCGCCCCGGGCCGACCGACACGCTTGGACGAGCGATGCGCGATCTGCGCATCTCGGTCACCGATCGGTGCAACTTCCGATGCACCTATTGCATGCCCAGGGAGGTCTTCGGCAAGGACTACGCGTTCCTGCCGCGCGACCAGGTCCTGTCCTTCGAGGAGATCGACCGGGCAGCGCGGGCATTCGTCGCGCTCGGCGTGGAGAAGCTGCGCATCACCGGCGGCGAGCCGCTCGTCCGCCGCGACCTGCCCGACCTCATCGCGATGCTGGCCGCCATCCGGCGACCCGATGGCGGCGCGATCGACCTGACCCTGACGACCAACGGGTCCGCCCTGCGGGCGCTGGCCGGCTCGCTGGCGGATGCCGGGCTGCGCCGGGTGACGGTCAGCCTCGACTCGCTCGACGACGCCGTGTTCGGGGCGATGAACGGCATCGACTTCCCGGTCGCCCGCGTGCTCGACGGTATCGACGCCGCCATCGAGGCTGGACTCGCCCCGGTCAAGGTCAACATGGTCGTCCGACGCGGCATCAACGAGGCAAGCATCCTGCCGATGGCCCGCTGGGCTCGTGGGACCGGCGTGATCCTGCGCTTCATCGAGTACATGGACGTCGGCCATTCGAACGGCTGGCGGCTCGACGAGGTCGTCCCGGCCGGGGAGATCGTCGATATCCTTTCAGCGGCCTGGCCGGCCGAGGCCGCCGAGCCGTCGTACCGCGGCGAGGTCGCCGGGCGCTGGCACTACCTCGATGGCGGCGGTGAGTTCGGGGTCATCTCGTCGGTCACCCAGCCGTTCTGCCGCGACTGCACCCGCGCGCGGATCTCGGCCGAGGGCAAGCTGTACACGTGCCTGTTCGCGGTCGAGGGCCACGACCTGCGCGCCGTCCTCCGCTCGGGCGGCTCGGACGCGGAGCTGGCCGGCGTCATCGAGGGTATCTGGCTCCGGCGGGGCGACCGCTATTCCGAGCTCAGATCCGCGGCGACGTCGTCGCTGCCGAAGATCGAGATGTTCGCGATGGGCGGCTAGGGCAGCCGTTCTCCACAACCTGTCCACAGCGGCGCACAACTCGTGGATGCCGGAGCGGTGGGCGCCCGCGAGTTCGTGGATAACCGCGTTGACCCACCAAGGCGCCCGACCGTACCGTAGGTCTTGCCCGAAGGGGCCGACAGGATCGAAGGACCCGAGATCGCATCAAGGACCTCCGCTCCGCCGCCGGTCGCTTCGGGCGCTTCGTTGCCACGACGGCGCCGCCTCACCGCGGCCGCCGACGAGGACCGCCCGACGGGTCGTGATCGGCATCCCGGTGTCGATACCGCTCGTCGGGCCGGCGAAGTCCGGCCCCGCCCATCGCGTACGATGCGGGCAGGAGGCCACATGACCCACCCGACGCCGGACCTGGACCCGTCACGCCCCATCCCGCCCATCGACCAGCCGGCCCGTATCGCCGCCCTGCTGACCGCCGTCCGCGCCCGGACGTCGCTCGTCCCGGAGATCGGCATCGTCCTCGGGTCCGGCCTCGGCGGCCTGGCCGACGAGCTCGATGACGCGATCGCCATCCCGTTCGCGGACCTGCCCGGCTGGCCGCCGGCGACCGCTCCCGGCCACCTGGGCCGGCTGCTTCTCGGCATGCTGGCCGGCCGACCGGTGGTGATGCTCCAGGGCCGCTTCCACATGTACGAGGGCAACGACCCGGGGCTCGTCATCCAGCCGGTCCTGCTGTTCAAGGCGCTCGGCGCCGGGATCGTGGTGCTGACCAATGCCGCCGGCGGCCTCGACCCGAGCTTCGGCCCCGGGACGCTGATGGTCATGCGCGACCACATCAACCTGACCGGCCGGAGCCCGTTGATGGGCCCGAATGCCGACGAGCTCGGACCGCGTTTCCCGGACCTGGTCGATGCCTGGAGTCCCCGACTACGAACGGCTCTGCATGCGGCAGCTGCCGAGGAAGGCGTCCACCTCGAAGAGGGCATCTACGTCGGCCTGACCGGGCCGACCTATGAGACGCCCGCCGAGGTGCGCTGGCTGGCGAGCATCGGCGGTCACGCCGTCGGGATGTCGACGGTGCTCGAGTGTATCGCGGCCCGCTGGGTCGGCCTCGAGGTGTGCGGTGTCTCGCTGGTGACGAACGCCGGCGCCGGCTACACGGGAGAGCCGCTGACGCACGAGGAGGTCCTCGCGTCGGGCAAGGAGGCCGGCCCGCGACTGGCCAAGGTCATCCGCCGGTTCCTCGAGGACCTGCCGGCCGCCTGATCGCGCGGTGCCCGGGCGCACCGAGAAGCGATGCGCTGGGCGGCCCGGGACCTAGGCGACCTCCACGGACCCCACTAGAGTGCCCGCATGCCCGCGTCCTTGCGTCGGTCGTTCGCCGTGGTCGGCGTCATGACGATCCTTCTCCTCGGTCTGGTCCCGCCTGCTGGGGCGCTTGCGGCCGCCCCGGGTGCCGCGCCCGCCGCCCCGCCGACGGTCGTTCGCCAGAAGCCGTGCCCTGATTCGATCTTCACGTGCATCACGATCCGCGTGCCGCGCGATCACTTCGCGGCGACGGCCGGTCCGAGCTTCGACGTCACCTTCGCCCTCCACAAGGCGAAGGCAAAGACCCGCAAGGGCGTGTTCGTGACCGTGACCGGCGGCCCGGGCACGAGCGGCATCGCATCCGCCGACAGCTACACCGAGGCGTTCGATCCGGGCATCGTCAAGGACTACGACCTCGTCTTCTTCGACCAGCGCGGGATCGACCAGTCCCAGCCGATGTACTGCCTCCAGTCCGCCCTGACCTGGTACACCTCGGACCACCTGCCGACGATCTCGGCCGCGCAGGCGCTCGCCTTCGCGCAGGACTCGAAGAAGTTCACCGCGGACTGCATCGCGGAGACCGGTGTCGCGCGGTCGGATCTGGGCTACTTCGGGACCCGCCAGGCGGTCGAGGACCTGGAGGCCTTCCGGGTCTACCTCAAGGCCGACACGATCGACCTCTATGGCGAGAGCTACGGCACCCAGTATGCCCAGACATACGCGGCAGCCCATCCCGATCGCCTCCACTCGCTGATGATCGACGGCTCCGTCGACCTGTCGCTGACCGCGTACCAGTTCCTGGCCGAGCAGACCCATGCCTTCGCCGACGTCCTGGGGCTCACCCTCGATGCCTGCACGGACGACACCGCATGTCGCAAGGATGTCGCTGGCCACGACGGGCTCGACGCCTACGACAGCCTGGCCGCCAGGCTGCGCGCGGGGCCCCTGCCGTACACCTTCGTCCACGCCGACGGCTCGACCGAGACGCGCTCCCTTTCGCTCGGCGACCTGGAGACCGCGGCGAGCGGCTACATCTACAGCAACACCGACCGGATGGAACTCCAGCGCGCGATCGCCCAGGCGTCGCGCGGTCAGCTCCTGCCGCTCGCTCGGCTCGCCTACATCTCGCTCGAGCAGGATCCCGACACGCTCGAAGCGATCACCGATGAGGCCTGGTCCGATGCCCTCTACTACGGTGTCGAATGCAACGACTACTGGTATGGCAACGGGTCTGCCGCCCAGCAGGAGCAGGCCTATCTCGCGGCCGGTGCCACGGCACACCTGTCGAACGTCCGGCTCGGCAGCATCTTCTACGGCGATCTGCCATGCCCTTACTGGCCGACCCACCCGGCCACGGCGGCCCGTCCCGCCAACCTGACCACGACGCCGTTCCCGGTCTTCGTCCTGACCGCGACCTGGGATCCGGCCACGCCGCACCAGGATTCGCTGCGGATCATGAACCACCTGTCGGACGGCTATCTCATCGTCGAGCCGGGCGGTCCGCACGTCCTGTTCGGTCGCGGCAACGCCTGCACCGATGACCCCATCACGGCGTTCCTCCTGGACGGGACGCGCCCCGCGTCACGGACCACCACCTGTGATTTCACCGGCCCGGATCCGTACGTGCCGATCCCCGCGGCGAAGGTCAAGGACTACACGGACGCGCTCGCCGCGATGACCGCGATGGACGACGAGATCAACTACTCGGCCGATTACTGGAACTGGGGCGGGGTGGACCCGCTGGCCTACGGCTGTCTGTTCGGCGGCTCGATCGAGTACACGGCCTCCAGGAATGGCTACAAGATCGCGCTCGATGGCTGCGCGTTCACGGTCGGCCTGCCGCTGACCGGGACGGCCACCATCGACACGACCCACGACGCCTTCCGGATCAAGGCGACCTCGTCGGGTCAGACCAGCCTTGACTACAAGCGCGACGCGAACGGCAAGCGCACGGTCACCGGCACGTTCTTCGGCAAGACCGTCTCGCTCAAGGGCTGAATCGGCAGGCGCCACGGCGGCCTGGCCCGACGGCCTAGGTGACCGGCAGCTCCCGGCCCGACACCTTCGCCGCAGCCGCTTTCTCCGACCAGGCCGCCAGGACCGCGTCCTTGTGCGGCCGGATGGGGCAATGGCCGTCGCGGTTGTTGAATTCGTCGCAGTAGCCGAGCGGGACGCACTTGGGTGCCAGGAACGAGCCGAGGAACGGTGACACCGCGAAGACCTCGTGGCGGATCAGCTGGAACAGCCGGCGGATCTCCCACTGGGCCATCGTGCACAGGCGCAGGCCGGACATGTGGATGAGCGCCCGCAGGTTCGTCGTCATGACCAGGTTGGTCCGGGTCGCGTTCGGGAACACGAAGCGGGCGTCCTCGCCGGGCACGCCGGCGCCCAACAGGTCGCCGTACAACCCCAGCGCCCCATCGACCTGCTCCTCGTACCGCTCGCGCAGAGCCGGGTCGCCCTCGGCGATGGAGTGGGGGAGCATCGTCGCCGCGCCCTTGAACTTGACGTAGCGCTGGCTCTGCTGGTCGAACGCGACGCCCGCGCGATGGCGCACGAGCTGGTGCGACAGGGTCCGCGACACGCCGCTGATGGCGAAGGTGAAGACGACGTGCTCGATGGTCGAGCCGTGCCCGGATTCGATGACCGAGCTGATCAGCTTCTGCATCTTGAGCGGATCGAACTCACCGTCGACAGCGCGCTGGAAGATCAGGTCCGGGTCCTGCTCGGAATAGCACGTCCGGCAGGCTGTGTAGATGATCGGGACGTAATACTTCTCGACGATCTCGCGGTTCGGGAAGACGAGCGTCGCCTTCATCCCAAGGTCGCGTCGCCCCGGGTTCTTGGGGATCCCGGTCTTCTCGCGGCCAGGTTCGGGCGTCGTCGTGGGCGTCGTCATCGGAGGGCCAGTCTACCCGGTCAGGCCGTCTCGGCGAGGATCTCCGTCAGGTCTTGGAGATAGCCCGTCCAGTAGCCTTCATGGTCCGCCCGGGTGGCGGCGTCGGCGCCCGCCTCGGTCCAGCCCCCATGGAAGATCGACACCCGGCTGCCGCCCTCGTCGCGTGGGTCGACCGACCAGACGACAAGCGTCTCCTGGCGCGGGTCGGCGTCGGCCCAGGCCCAGGTGTGGGCGAACCGCCGGCCGGGGACGACCTCGCGGATGACTCCTTCGACGACGCTGCCCTCACCGAAGTCGAGCCGGTATGGGTCGCCGACGGCGCCGACGGGCGTGGCGACGGTGAACCACAGTGCGACCCGGGCGGGTTCGGTCAGGGTTGCCCAGGCATCGTCAGGCGCGGCCGGGGTCTCGATCTCGATGATGATCGGCGGGAGCTCGTCCATGGACGCCTCAGTGGGTCGCGCGAGCGATCAGTAGTAGTCGGAGCAGGACAGGAAATAGCCGCAGCGGCAGATCAGCTTGCACTTGCGCTCGTCCATCTCGGCGCCGCAGTTGGCGCAGGTGCGCATCAACAGTCCGGGATCGGGCTCGAGCGAAGCAACCGGCGGGTCCTGGTCGAGCCAGTGCACGGCCACCGGTTCGGCGCCGGGCCACTCGGTCGTCATGACCGCGATGCTACGCCCATCTGTCGACCCACAGGCGACGACCAGGTGCCGAGGACCGCTCGGAGGCCCTCCTCGGCGCGGATCGTCGACGGTGCGTAGCGCTTCGGGGTCGAGGAGGCTACCTTCGACCGCTTCGACCCCTCGTTGTCGACTGGCTGTCGACTCGGGCCTGGCCGCCACCGGCCACTCGGCCGTCAGGCCTCCGACGAGTCCGGTTCGGACCCCTCGAGCGCGTAGGCGACGGCCTGGTCGAGGGTCAGCGCCGCGCCCTCCTGCGCGTACCGAGCCAGTTCGTCGCTGGACATATGCGATCGGATCCCGGGACGCACCCCGACTTCCATGGTGTCCTCGACGTACTCGGCCAGTTCCGCGCCGGTCTCATGAGTCAGGTTCCGGGCGGCCCCACGGAGGCGAGCCGCCCGCGGCAGATCACCCTTCGCGACCGCGATCGCCGACATGTCATCAAGGGTCAGGGTCAACCCGGAGGCGTCGCCCGAGGAATGGAAGTGACGGATCGCATGGGCGACATCGCGCTGCGCCCCGGCGGCGTCGCCGTTGCGCAGCAGGGCCGTTCCGTGCATGTGCAACGCCCAGGCCTCCATGGTCTGGTCGCCGACCTCCCGGAACATCTCGAGCGCCGCGCCGAAGTTCTCGACGCCATTCGCTGCCAGTCCGCGGAAGTACTCGTAGTTGCCGATTCCCCATCGGGCGTTCGCCTCGCCCCGTCGATCGCCGATGCGGTGGTAGATGTCGCGCGATCGTTCGAGGTAAGCGAGGCCCATCCGCTCCGGGTCGGAATCCGTCCCGGACTGGTTCCGCTCGGGCACGGCGTACTGGAACGACGCGTTGTAGTAGGCGTTGGCGATCTCGGGCTCGCTCCCGATCTCGAGCCAGAGCGACAGTGCTTCCTGGTAACAGACGGACATGTGAGCCAGATCGCCCATCCACCAGTAGGTGCCGCCGAGCGCTTCGACGAGCCGCGCCCTGAGATGCGGTTCGTCGCGTGACCATGGTGCCGCTTCCATCGCCTCGAGACGCCGGCGGGCCTCGGCGAGGTGGCCGTGCTTCTGCCAGAAGCGCCAGATGTGGAAGGCCAGGCCGATCGCCACCAGAGGGTCGGGCGCCGCGACCGCGCGATCGAGGACCGCCCGGATGTCGTCATGCTCGATCTCGAGGCGGTCCAGCCAGCGCCGCTGCTCGTCGCCCGACAATTCTCCTGCTGCACGTTCGACGAGAGCGACGTACCAGTCGCGGTGGCGCCCTTGGATCAGTGCCAGCTCACCACTCGCCTCGAGCTGCTCGGCGGCATATGCCCGGATGGTGTCGAGCAGTCGGAAGCGGGGCTCGCCGTCGGCCATCTCCTCGACCTTGAGCAGGCTCTGGTCGACGAGTGCCATCAGGCCGTCGAGGATGTCCATCCCGTCGAGCTCGGCGGACGGGCCGCAGATCGCCTCGGCCGAGGCAAGGTCGCAACCTGTCGCGAAGACCGACAGCCGGTCGAGCAACCGTCGTCCACCCGGATCGAGCAGCTCGTAGCTCCAGGCGATCGCGCCGCGGAGCGTCTGCTGGCGCGCGGGCAGGTCGCGCGAGCCGGCCGCCAGGACATCGAGCTGGTGATCCAGCCGGGTCAGGATCGCGTCCGGTGACAGGATCTTGATCCGCGCGGCAGCGAGCTCGATCGCCAGTGGCATGCCGTGGAGCCGGGCGCTGATGGCGGCGACCGCCGGCGCGTTCTCCGCGGTCAGGGCGAACGCTGGCCGGACCGCGACCGCGCGTTCGACGAACAGGCGAACGGCGGCGTAGTCGCCAAGCGCGACCGGATCCAGCTGACGCGTCTCGCCACCCGTCTGGAGGCGCTCCAGGCCGGTCATGTGACTCACGTCCGGCGGCGTCGGCAGGCCCGGGACGGGGTACTCCTGCTCTCCGGAGATATGCAGGACCGCCCGGCTCGTGACGATGATCTTGATATCCGGCGCGGTGCGCAGGAGGTCGGCGACGATCGGCGCGGCGGCGACGACCTGCTCGAAGTTGTCGAGCACGAGCAGCAGGCGCTTGTCGCGCAGCCAGTCGGCCAGCGTCTCGGTGATCGACCGGGCCGTGCTCTCGACGATGCCGACCGCGCTGGCGATCCGGGGTCCGACGAGGATCGGGTCGCGGATGGGTTCGAGGGGCACGAAGAAGACGCCCTCGGGGAAGTCGTCGGAGGCGCGGGCGGCGAGCTGCAGCGACAGGCGCGTCTTGCCGGTGCCACCCGGCCCGGTGAGGGTGAGCAGGCGGGTCGTGGCCAGCAGCCCGGCCGCCTCGTCGAGCTCGGCGTCACGCCCCACGAACGTCGTCAGCTGGGTCGGCAGGTTGTTCGGGCGCGCATCGAGTGTCCGCAGCGGCGGGAAGACCGCCGGCAGTCCGTCGGCCTCGACCTGGAAGATGCGGACGGGCGTGCCCAGGTCCTTGAGCCGGTGATCGCCGAGGTCGCGCAGGGCGATCCCGGCGATCGGTTCGTCCTGGAGGTGGTCGTGGGTCAGCCCGGAGACGAGGATCTGACCGCCGTGCGCCACGGCTGCGATCCGGGCAGCCCGATTGATCGGGACCCCCACGTAGCTGTCGCCGGCGACGTCGGCGCCGCCGGTGTTGAGGCCCATCCGGACGCGGATCGGGGCGCCGTCCGGCCACGTCTCGGTGGCCAGTGCCCGCTGGGCCGCGACCGCCGCCTCGACCGCTTCCGGGGCTTCACGGAAGACGACGAAGAACGAGTCGCCCTCGGTCAGCTGCTCCTCCCCGCGGAACGTCTGCCAGGCGGTGCGCATCAGCGTCCGATGCCGGGTCAGGCGTGCGCCGTATGCATCACGACCGATGGCCGCCTCGAGGCTGGTCGAGCCCTCGATGTCGGAGAACAGGAACGTGTAGGTGCCGCGGGTCGGCGCCGGCGCGTCGGTCATCGCTCGAGTTCCGATCCTCTCGCGCGGTCAGTGTCGCTGGGCGTCGGTCAGGTCGCGCAACCGGCGCGCGACGCCTCGCAGGATGGCCAGGGTGACCCGCGGCTCCTCGAGCAGGACGGCCTCGAAATCCCAGGTCGCGAGACCGAGGCAGACCGTCGGGCCGTCGGCGATGACCTGGGCGAGCCGCGGCTGCCCATCGAGGACCGACAGTTCGCCGAAGAAGTCGCCCGGCCCGAGGCGGGCAAGCACCTCGCCGTCACGGACGACCCGCACCGTTCCAGACACGATGACGAAGAAGCCGGTGCCGATGTCACCCTGCCGGGCGATGACGTGATCCGCCGGGAACTCGACCTCGACCGCGACCGAGGCGATGCGCGCCATCCCGTCGGCGTCCACGCCGTCGAAGAGCCGTGCCGCCGACAACAGGTCGGCCTTCCGGTCACGGGTCAGCGTCATCAGCTCCTCCTGCGGGTTGCCGGTCATGCTGCGCCGCGCCGACACGGGCCGTCAACCGTGCACGACCCTTCCGTTGCCGCGTCCGTTCTGGCACCATCACACCATGGTCGATCGGGCAGAGCTGGTTGATGCGATCGCGAGCTTCTCGCTCTTCGCGGACCTCACCGGTCCGCAGCTCGAGGGCATCGTCCACCTGTTCGAGGAGGCGGTCTTCTCCGAGGGCGACAAGGTCCTCCGCCAGGGCCTGACCGGGTCCGGCTTCTACGTCATCCTCGATGGCGAAGCGGCCGTCGTCGTCGACGGAACGGAGCGGGCGCGGCTGGGTCGGGGCGAGTTCTTCGGGGAGGTGTCGATCATCCTCGGCGAGTCGCCCATCGCGGACATCGTGGCGACGAGGTCGTTGCGCTGCCTGGTCCTTGCGGGACCCCGGGTCGAGCCCTTCCTCATCAGCCATCCGCGGGTGATGTACCGGATGCTGCAGTTCCAGGCGCGCCGTCTGCGCGCGGCGAACCGATGGCGGAGCTGAGCGCACCGGACGCGCCCTTCCCGCCGGGCGAGTACCCGGTCCTGGTCATCGGCAGCGGGCCGGGCGCTCTCCAGGTCTCCTCGTCGCTCCGAGCGAACGGGGTGGACCACGCGGTGGTCTCGGCCGATCCATCGCCGGGCGGCATGTTCCGCCGCTGGCCCTTCTTCCAGCGGCTCCTGTCGTGGACCAAGCCATATGCTCCCGTCCCGCGTGGGTCCCGCGCCTATGAGCGCTATGACTGGAACAGCCTGCTCAGCAGCGACCCGTCGTGCCGGGCGATCCAGCCTGGGCTGATGGATGGCAGCTCCTACTTCCCGTCGCGGCCGGAGATGGAGGCGAACCTCGTCGAGTTCGCCGCACGAGCCGGCATCGCCGTCCGGTACGGCTGCCGCTGGACCGCGACGACCCGGGTGGAGACGCCGGACGGCGATCGCTTCGAGGTCGAGACGACCGACGGCATCTACCGCTGTCGGGTGCTCGTCGTGGCGGTCGGCGTGGCCGAGCCGTTCACCCCGCCCGGCGTCGGGATGGAGCACACCCACCACTACGCGGATGTCCGGCCGGTGGAGACCTACTCCGACCATCGAGTCCTGATCATGGGCAAGCAGAACTCCGGGTTCGAGCTGGCCACCGGGCTCTTGCCGTGGGCGCGCCAGCTGATCCTGATGTCGCCGTCGAAGGCGCGGCTGTCGGTCGAGACGAAGACGCTGGTCGGCGTCCGGGCCCGTTACGTCCAGCCGTTCGAGGATTTCGTCCTTGGCGGTGGCGTCAGCGTCCTCGATGCTGCCATCGACCGGATCGAACCTGTCGGCGACGGCCGGCTGACCGCCCACCTGCGCCGGACCGACGGTGGCGCCGACCTCGCCATCGAGGTCGACGACATCATCTCCGCGACCGGATTCGTGACCCCCCTGCAGGACCTGCCCGCGCTCGGGGTCACCACGTTCGGGGCGAGCCGGCTGCCGGTCCAGACACCGTGGTGGGAGAGCGCAAGCGTGCCCGGCATCTACTTCGCCGGCACCATCGGCCAGGGATCGAAGGGCCTCCAGAAGCACGGCGTGCCGTCGAACTCGGGCGCGGTCCACGGGGCGCGCTACAACGCGCGTGTCCTCGCCGGCCGGATCGCCGAGATGCATTTCGAGGCCCGTCCGGAGCGACCTCACCTCGCGCCCCATGCCATCACCGGGTTCCTCGCCGGCGAGCTGGCCGAGGCACCCGAGCTGTTCCACCAGCGCGGCTACCTCGCTCGGGTGCTGACTGCCGACCCGTCCGGCGGGGTCCGCGACGACGGGGTCCAGCCGCTCGCCCACGTCCTGGACGGCGGCGGGCCCGATGCGATCGCGGCCACCCTCGAGGCCGACGGGTCGGGCGCGATCTACCCGGTCGTCTACACCCGGATCGGTGGCAAGGTCGTCGAGCGGGCGATCGAATCGGACCCGCTCATGCGCTTCGACACGATCGACGCCCGCCGTGCCATCGGTGAGCTCGCCGGAACGGTCATGGCCCGCTGACGCCGATCAGACCGGAGTCGCCAGCCGGGCGAGGCGATCGGCAGCGGCGATGAGCCGGAGCGCGAAGGCGACGTCGTCCTCGCCATCGGCGGCCAGGTCGCTGATGTCGGTCATGACGCAGTAGGCGCCGGCGGGCTCGTGGACGCGGAAGCCTGCCTCGCGGAGCCAGCCGCGAGGTCCGTGTAGTCGGGTCGAGTGCTCAGACGAGGCGTCGCCCGATCGATTCGCGCCAGGACCGCCGGTAGAACGGTTCGCCGTCGACGTCGACCTCGAGCTCGACCGTCAGGTGGAACGTCTCGGCGTCGCTGGTCTGGACCGACCGTGCCCGGATCTCGGTCCCGAAATCGTGGTCCTGCCAGCGATAGACGACGTCGGCGTCCATGGTCGCGCTCGCCGGGTCCGCATCCGACGCGGTCATCGTCAGGGTCTCCGCAGCGTACAGCCGCCGCCCGTCCTCGAGGATGTCCTCCCCGCCGTCGTGGGCCGTGACGGTCACGGTCCCGGCGATGACATCGTTCGTGATCCGCCACACGGGCTCGTCTGCCTCCCCCTCACGGCCCACCTCGGGCAGGGCGGGGGGCGTGGTCTTGAAGTCGGGGACCGTCGTGTCTCCTGGGCCGCCGGCAGCCGGGACGACAGGGAGGACGAGCCGGGACGGAGTGGCCGGCCCGCGATGCAGCTCGAATTCGGCCGGGAACGGCGACGGCCAGATGACCGGCCAGGCCGATGACGCGACCGAGACGCGGAGCCGGTGGCCGGGCAGCCAGCGATAGCCGGCCGGCCGCAGGTCGACGACGATCTCCTCCACGGATCCCGGGTCGAGCGGCTCCGGGTCCGTATGCGAGCGCCGATGGGTCAGGTTGAGGATGCCGGCTGTCACCTGGGCCGAGGTCCCGTCCGGCGCCACGTCGGTCAGCCGGACGACCGCGGTCGCGACCGGCGCGGAGACCGCCACGTGGAGCACGACGCGCGGCACGCCGAGGATCTCGACGGCGGTCTCGAGCGGCTCCGAGGTGTAGGTCGGACCGAGCGCTTCGTCTGGCCGGAGGTCGCGGGCGAGACCGTTGGGCGGGCCGCCGGCGCCCCACGAGAGGGCCGCCCGGGTGCCGACCGTCGGCCGGTGGCGGAATTGATCGATGCCCTGGGCCGGCGCGGCGTCATCGGCGAGCCTGCTCACCAGCGGCGCCGGACCGGACGCGAATCCCCAGGCCCGCTCCGTCACCGCCGGATGCGGATAGGACGTAGCCGCTCGCCATCGCCCCGGAAGCAGGGCCGGGAACGGCTCGGGCTCGGCGTACTCGCGCTCGAACCAGGTGATCGCAGGCTCGGCGTCGGCGCCGTTCGGGATGCCCTTCAGCCAACGATCGAAGAAGCGCACGACTTCGTGCAGCTCGTCGATGTTCGGGCCCGGGTTGGCCGACGACGGCCAGCCGTGGACCCAGTTGCCGATGATCGTCCGGCTCGGGGCGGTGCAGCGGGCCTGCATGCGCATGGCTGCGTCCACGTACGAGTCCATCCAGCCGCCGACGTTCAGGATGGCCGCCTCGATCGCGTCGTAGCCGGGCGCCAGCGAGCCGGGCCGCCAATACGGCCCGTCGTGCTGCTGGCGCAGCCACTCGATGAGCCATGGCGGCGTCGCTTCGAGGCGGGCATGCCACTCGTCTCGCCACGCGCCGCCCCGGAACGCCGGGTCGGGCGGCATCGCGTTCATCGCCACCTGGCTGACCGCGTACTGGGAGAGCTCGCTGACCGTCACGCACCCCCCGATGTAGTGGACGTCGGTCAGGTAGCGGTCATCTGTGCCCTGGATCGGCACGATCGCCCGCAGGTGGGGCGGTCGCAGCTTGGCGACCTGGATCGACGTGAATGCCCCATAGCTGATGCCCCACATCCCGACGGCGCCATCGCACCACGGCTGTGCCGCCAGCCACTCGACCGCGTCGTAGCCGTCGAGCGTCTCCGCTTCGGTGTATTCGTCGAGCGCGACGCCGCCCGACGAGCCGGTCCCCCGGACGTCCACGCGGCACAGCCCATACCCACGTTCCGCGAAGGACGTGCCGCGGGCGATGTCCGCGTTCCGGCGCCAGTTGTCCTTGCCGTACGGGATCATCTCGAGGATCGCGGGGAAGCGGTCGCCGGCCAGGCCCCGTGGCAGCCACAGGTTCGCCGACAGCTCGATGCCGTCACGGGAGGGGATACGCGCATCCCAGACGGTCTCGACCGCGTAGCGGGGTTCGCTCGCTGGTCGGCCGTGGGTCTCGTCGGATGCGCTCATCGGCCCCGAGTCTAGGGCGGAGAGGTTGACGCCGGACGCGCCCGACCACCCCGTGCGACGATGACGCCGATGGACGACGACCCCACCGCCGAGGCCCCGGCCGTCAGCGGCCCCTGGATCCGCCGCGCCCGACGCGTCGCCTACGAGAACCCGTGGCTGACCATCTGGCACGACGACGTGACCCGTCCCGATGGCGCGCCGGGCATCTACGGCGTCGTCCATTTCGCGAACCAGGCCGCCGGCGTCCTGGTCCTCGACGCCGCCGACCGGGTCCTGCTCGTCGGCCAGCACCGCTACACGCTCGACGCCTACTCATGGGAGATCCCGGAGGGCGGCGTTCCGGATGACGAGACGGCGCTCGACGGCGCGCGGCGCGAGCTCCGCGAGGAGACCGGTGTCGAGGCGGCCCAGTGGCAGGAACTCGCCCGCGTCCACCTCTCGAACAGCGTCACCGACGAACTGGCGGTCTTGTTCCTGGCCACCGGGCTGACCCACGGCGCCGCGACGCCCGAAGGCACCGAGGACCTCGAGATCCGCTGGCTGCCGTTCGAGGACGTCCTCGCGATGACCCTCGACGGTTCGATCAGCGACGCCATGACGGTCCTCGCCGTCGAACGGGTCGCGCTCTTCAGGGCACGAGCGGCTCTCGGTCAGTAGGTCTCGACGCGCACCGGTGTGAGTTCGAAGTCGCGGACGTTCCTGGTAAGGACGACAGCATCGAGGTCGAACGCCGTCGCCGCGATCAGCGCATCCGGCGTGTCGAGCGTGCGCCCGCGTTCGCGAGCCTGAGCGCGCCACTCCCCGGCAAGGCGAGCCGTCGCTGGACCCGGCTGGACGTATTCGACATAGCGCAGGGCGCCTTCGATCACGTCTTCGCCTCCGAGCATTCGACCCGACCAGACCTCGCTCGTCGTGATCGAGCTGACGAGCGGTTCGTGGCCCGACGCATGGAGGTCGTCCAGGCGGGAAAGCGCCGCAGGGACACCCCGAAGGATGTCGATCAGGAAACTCGAATCGAGCAGGTACCTCACGTCCCGGACCGCTCGTCCCCACCAGTCCCCGGGTCTCGCGCGTCGCGTCGACTGGCCGCGACCCAGGCGACCACCGACTCATCGGTCGGGAAGAGAGGATGGTCGCGCCAGGCACCCGCTGCAGATCGAGCGGCTGCGTACCAGCGGTCGCGTCGGATCTCGCGTTCCAGGACCTCGGCGACGTAACGGCTTCGGCCACGTGGGCCTGCGATCTCGTCGATCGCCTCGACCAGCGCTTCCGGCAGCAGCAGGTTCGTGCGCACATTCATGCGCACACGATAACGCACGGTCATGCGCCGTCCCGTCGACCGGGTCGCGTGGACCAGTTCGCGCCCGTCGGCCGTAGCATCGGTCTGTGGAAGACACCCGCCGTGACTGGGATGCGATCGTCATCGGCCTCGGCGCCATCGGATCGGCGGCGGCGTACTGGCTCAGCCGGTCGCTCGGCGCGGGCGTGCTCGGCCTCGAGCGCTTCGAGATCGATCACGTCAACGGCGCGTCGGCCGATCACAGCCGGATCATCCGGCTGTCCTATCACCGGCCCGACTATGTCCGCCTTGCCAAGCGTGCCTACGAGACCTGGGCAGAGGTCGAGGCCGAGGCGGGGGACCGGATCGTGACCACGACCGGCGGTCTCGACCTGTGGCCGGCTGACCCGGCCATCCCGAAGGTCGACTACACCGACAGCCTCGCCGCCGAGGACGTCCCATTCGATCTGCTCGACGCGGCTGAGATCCGCCAGCGCTGGCCGCAATGGCACATCGGCGACGACGTGACCGGCATGTGGCAGGCACGTGGCGGCCTGGCCGATCCGTTCAAGGGCAACGGAGCCCACCGCCGCCTCGCGGTCGCCCACGGTGCGACCTTGCGCGACCGCTCGCCGGTGACCGCGATCCGGAGCGCCGGTGGCGGCGATCTCGAGGTGGTCACCCCCGACGCCACCTACCGGACCGGGCGGGTCGTGCTCGCGGCCGACGCCTGGACCAACGACCTGCTCGCCTCGTTCGACCGGCGGCTGCCGCTCACGGTGACCAAGGAGCAGGTCACCTACTTCGCCTGCCCGGACCCGGGCGCGTTCGCGCCAGACCGCTTCCCGGTCTGGATCTGGATGGACGAGCCGTGCTTCTACGGCTTCCCGACGTACGGCGAGGCGGGCCCGAAAGCGGCCCAGGATTGCGGCGGAGATCCGGTCGATCCGGATCGACGTACATTCGCCCGGGACGAGTCCGCCTTCACTCGCGTGGAGGCGTTCATGGCCCGGCATCTTCCCGGGGCGGTCGGACCGCCCATCTATACGAAGACTTGTCTCTACACTCTGACCCCCGACCGGGACCTGGTCGTGGACCGATTGCCCGGCGAACCCGGGGTCGTGGTCGCACTCGGTGCGGCCCACGGCTTCAAGTTCGCATCCGTGCTCGGCCGCATCCTGGCCGAGCTCAGCGTGGACGGCACGACCCCGTCGGCCGTCGATCTGGGACACTTCCGCATCGATCGACCGATCCTGCTCGAGGCCGATCCACCCACGTCGTGGATGGTCTGAGGCGCAACCCGGCGCACAGGGCGGGTCGAGGTTTGCGGGAACCGTGTCCCTGTGCCAACGTACCGCCAGTTTCGGGCTGGAGGCCCGACAGGAGGAGAATCCCACCATGCGACTGCCCGTGCGGCGTCATCTGACTCGTGTCCTCGCCGCCTTCGGTCTCGTCACGGTCCTGGTGCTGCCGTCGGCCGCCCCGGTCGGCGCCGCCGATCCGGTCGTCCTGCGGATCGGGACCGTCCAGAGCCTCGACTCGATCAACGCGTACCTGACCGAGTATTTCATCGGTTACGAGATCTTCGGGCTCAACTACGACCTGCTCGTCGGATATGACGAGAACGACCAGCCGGCCCCGGGGTACGCCTCCTCATGGACCCAGGACGGGACTACCTGGACGTTCAAGATCGATCCGAAGCTGACATGGTCCGACGGCACCCCGGCCACCTCCGAGGATGCCCGCTGGACGATCCAGAAGCTTCTCGATGGGCAGAAGAAGGACGGCTTCGTCGGCGCCGGCTATCTCGATCCGTATCTCACGTATGCCGGCGTCACGGGCGTCAGCGCGCCCGATCCGCAGACCCTCGTCGTCACGACATCCATCCCGAACACGCAGCTCCTCACCTCGTACCTGCCGATCCTGCCGAAGCACATCTGGGAGAAGCGCGACATCGGCAAGGACCCGAACGACGCGCCGGTCGTCGGGACCGGCGCGTACCAGGTCGCCGAGTGGAAGACCGGTGAGTACGTCCGCCTCGTCCGCAACCCGCACTACTGGGGACCCAAGGGTTATGAGGACGAGATCTACTTCCAGTTCTTCAAGAACGAGGGCGCGATGACCGAGGCGCTCAAGGCCGGCGACATCGACTATGCCCGCAACATCACGGCCGACCAGTTCGACTCGCTCAAGGGCGTGCCGAACATCGTCACGGTCGAGTCGTCGACGGCCGCCGAGGCAAACGCCTTCACCCAGCTCGGGTTCAACACCTATAGCAAGCCGATCAAGGACGGCGGCGCGTCGACCAAGGCGCTCCAGGATCCGGCCTTCCGCGACGCCCTCGGCTACGCCATCGACAAGCAGGCTCTGGTCGACAAGGTCCTGAGTGGGCACGGCCTCGTCGGCAGCACCATCATCCCGCCCGCGATGGCCGGCGGGAAGTGGCACCTCGAGCCGAAGAATCCGCGGACCTTCGACATCGAGCTGGCCAAGACGAAGCTCGACGCCGCCGGCTACAAGCTCGACGCCAACGGCAAGCGCCTCGACAAGGAAGGCAAGCCGCTCAACCTGCGAATGGTCGTCCCGAGCGGTTCGTCCACCTACAGCACGAGCGCGGAGTTCATCACCGGCTGGTGGAAGGAACTGGGCATCGACATGACCACCCAGCAGCTCGACAACGATGCGGTGACCGCGCTCGAGACGCCGCCCGAGGCGGATCCGCCGGGCAAGGCCGACTTCGACGTCGTCATCTGGAACTGGGGCGGCGACGTCGACCCGAACTCGCTGCTGGCGATCCTCACGACGAGCTCCATCGGCAGCAACAGCGACACGTTCTTCTCGAACCCGCGCTACGACGAGCTGATGAAGCTCCAGGGCAAGGAGCCGGATCCGACCGTCCGCAAGGGCTACATCGACGAGATGCAGCAGATCGCCTATGACCAGGCGCCCTACCACATCCTGTTCTACGACGCCGCCCTGCACGCCTACCGGACCGACAAGTTCGGCGGCTGGCACCTGCAGCCGAAGGCCGACGGGCTCCCGTTCTTCGGGTTCGGCAACAGCAACTACAACCTGCTGACCGCACCGGAGCCGGCCGCGACACCGGTCCCGTCGAACGCCGCACCGGCGTCCCAGGCGCCGGGCGCATCGGCCTCGGCCGCGGCGCCGGCAACAGCCGCGCCAAGCAGCGGTGGGTCGTCCGACACGGGCAGCAGCAACAACACGGCTCTCCTGCTGGGTGGGCTGGCCCTGGTCGTCATCGCAGTCGTCGTGTTCGTGGCGCTGCGCCGCGGTCGCACGGCCCGCGAAGAGGAGTGAGCGCGACGCCCGACTGACCTCGACGCACGCGACTCCGACGCCATGGGCACGCACTACCTCGCCCGACGGGTCTTCCAGGCGATCCTGACGATCTTTGGCATCGTCCTGCTCAACTTCCTGTTGTTCAGGATGATGCCGGGATCGCCCGACCGGATGTCGCACAACCCCAACTCGTCGGTCGCCGCCCGGGCGGCGCTGCGCGAGCGCTGGGGCCTCGACAAGCCATTGTTCCCCGACCAGTTCGTCGATTACCTGGCGGCGACCGCCCAGGGCGACTTCGGCGAATCGTTCAAGTTCAAGAACAAGCAGGTCACCGAGGTCATCGCCGGCCGGGTCTGGCCGACGATCATCCTGTTCGGTCTGGGCGAGCTCATCGCCATCGTCGTCGGGCTGGTGCTCGGGGCCTACAGCGGCTGGCGCCGCGGCGGACCGATCGACTACGGCGGCAACGGCATCTCGCTGATCCTCTATTCGATGCCGTATTTCCTGTTAGGCATGATCCTGCTGGTCATCTTCGCGACGACCCTGGGCTGGTTCCCGACGGCCGGGATGTTCGAGCTCGGCAAGACCTATTCGTCGTTCGCCGACCAGCTCCTGGACTTCGGCCACCACCTGTTCCTGCCGCTCGCGGCGGTGAGCCTCGGGCTCATCGGTCAGTACTCGATCCTGATGCGCTCGTCAGTCATCGAGACACGCAGTGAGGACTACGTGACGACGGCTCGCGCCAAGGGCTTGTCCGACACGCGCGTGCTGCGCGGCCACGCCGTCCCGAACGCCCTGTTGCCGACGGTCTCGCTCATCGGCATCAACCTCGGCTTCATCATCGCCGGGGCGATCACGGTCGAGGTGGTGTTCAGCTGGCCGGGCCTCGGCACGCTGACCCAGGAGGCGCTCGAGGCGCGCGACTACCCCGTCCTGCAGGCGATCTTCCTGATCCTCGCGATCACCGTCGTCCTGGCCAACCTGCTCGCCGACGTCGTCTACGGGCGGCTCGACCCACGGGTGCGGACATGAGCGCCCCGTACGCGACCGTCGCCCCGGCCACTCGCCCGGCTGCCGGGCATAGCTTCCTCGGACGCCTCATCCGCCGGCCAGAGGGCTTCGCAGGACTCGCGATCATCACCTTCTTCGCGATCCTCGCCATCGCCCCATGGCTCTTCGTCGGGCCGCTCGAGACGGTCACCAACGCCAGCGGCACCCGGCTCGAGCCGCCGTCGTGGCAGCACCTGCTCGGCACCGACAACCTGGGCCGGGACGTGCTCAACCTGACCGTCCACGGCGCCCGGATCTCGATGCTCATCGGGTTCCTGGCGACCATCGTGACCATCGTCATCGGGGCGCTGCTGGGTATCGTGTCCGGGTTCGTCGGCGGCGCGACCGACACCGCGATCATGCGGGTGACGGACTTCTTCCTCGTCCTGCCGACCTTCGTCCTGGCGCTGATCCTCGCGCCGATCGTGCTCGACGTCATCGGCAGCGGCGAGATCGTCGGCGTGCGCACGACGCTGTTCGTGATCGTCATCGTCATCGGGCTGACGAGCTGGGCGACGACCGCCCGGATCATCCGCTCGCAGACGCTGTCGGTGAAGGAGCGGGCGTTCGTCGATCGCGCGCGGGTCATCGGCGCCGGGCGCTGGCACACGATGCGCGTGCACATCCTGCCGAACGTGACCGGCCTCATCGTCGCCAACGCGGTGCTGGTCTTCGCCGGGGCGATCCTGACCGAGACGACGCTCGCGTTCATCGGCCTCGGCGACCCGTTCGCCCCGTCGTGGGGCCAGATCCTGGGCTCGTCGCAGGACGCCGGAGCCCCCGGTCTGGGGGCCTGGTGGTGGTATGTCTCACCCGGTATCTGCATCGTCCTCGTGGTGCTCGCCTTCACCCTCATCGGCGGTGCGCTCGACGACCTGCTCAACCCGAAGGCGAGGAGCCGCCGATGACCGTCGCGACACCTCGCCAGCGGACGCTACCCAAGCTGGCGGACCCGACCGCGCCGCTGCTCGTCGTCGACGGGCTCAAGACGTATTTCACGCTCGACTCGGGGACGGTCAAGGCGGTCGACGGCGTGAGCTTCCGGCTGGATAACGGCGAGGCACTCGGCATCGCCGGCGAATCCGGTTGCGGCAAGACGACGACCGCGCTGTCGCTCGTGCGCATCCTCCCATCCAACGCGAACATCGTCGGCGGCAGCGTGAAGCTGATGGGCATCGACCTCGTGCCGAAATCCGAGAATGCGCTCCGGCGCTACCGCTGGCGCGAGATCTCGATCGTCTTCCAGGGCGCGATGAACGCGCTCAACCCGGTCCAACGCGTCCGCGACCAGATCGCCGAACCGATCGAGGAGCGCCTCGGCGCCTCGGCGTCGGATGCCCGCAAGCGCGCCGGTGAGCTGCTCGAGCTGGTCGGCATCCCGAAGGCACGTGGTGCCGGCTATCCGCACGAGCTCTCGGGCGGGATGCGCCAGCGGGCGATGATCGCGATGGCCCTTGCCTGCGATCCGGCCGTGGTCATCGGCGATGAGCCGACGACCGCCCTCGACGTCATGGTCCAGGCGCAGATCCTGCAGCTGCTCGAGGACCTGCGCGCCCAGCTCGGTCTGTCGCTCATCCTCATCACCCACGACCTGTCGGTCATCGCCGAGACCTGCGACCGGGTGATGATCATGTATGCGGGGCGTGTCGCCGAGGAAGGTCCGGTCTCCGAGGTCTTCACGAAGCCGCGCCATCCCTACACCCGGAAGCTCCTGGCTGCCTTCCCGAACATCCATGCCGATCGGCGGACGCTCGAGGTCATTCCCGGGTCGCCGCCGGACCTGCGCGAGCCGCCGCCGGGCTGCCGCTTCGCGCCGCGCTGCGCGTTCGCCATGGATGTCTGCTCGGTCGAGGTGCCACCGGACGTGACGTTCGGTGATGTCCGCGTGGCCTGCCACCTGTTCCCGGCCGGCGGCGAGGGCGGCGGGGTGGCCTCGTGACCCTGCCCGAGACGGCCCCCGAGGCGGCCGTCGGGACGACCCCGGCCGTAGCGCCCATGTCGGCCCCGACGCCGATCGTCACCTTGACCGGGCTCGAGGTCCACTTTCCGATCTATGGCAGCGTGCTGGATGCCATCCGACGACGGCCGAAGGGCGTCGTCCGCGCCGTGGATGGGATCGACCTCACGCTGATGCAGGGCGAAGTCCTGGCGCTCGTCGGCGAGTCCGGCAGCGGCAAGACGACGACCGGCCGGGTGATCGTGAAGCTCACCAGGCAGACGACGGGCCGGATCGATTTCGACGGCACCGACGTCAGCCGCCTGTGGAGCCAGAAGGAGCTGCGGCGATACCGGCGCCGCGTCCAGCTCATCTTCCAGGACCCATACGAGACGCTCGACCCCAAGCAGTCGATCCGCGATTTCGTGGCCGAGCCGCTCGAGGTCAACGGCATCGGGACGGCCGAGGAGCGCGACGCGAAGGTCATCGCCGCGCTCGAGTCGGCGGGTCTCCGACCCGGCACCGACTTCGCCAGCCGCTTCCCGCATGAGCTATCGGGCGGGCAGCGTCAGCGGGTCGTCATCGCCGGCGCCCTGGTCATGGACCCGGAGGTCATCGTCGCCGACGAGCCCGTGTCGATGCTCGACGTGTCGATCCGGACCGAGCTGCTCCGGCTGATGCTCGACCTGCGCGTCGAGCGCGGGCTGACCTACCTGTTCATCACCCACGACCTGTCGCTGGCGTGGGTCATCGCCGACCGGATCGCGGTCATGTACCTCGGCAAGATCATGGAGATCGGCCCGGCCGAGGCGGTCATCCGATCGCCCCGCAACCCGTACACCAAGGCGCTCGTGTCGGTGTCGCCGTCGCCCGACCCGCCGGATGCCGGCACGCGTGCGTCGCGGACCATCCTCGAGGGAGAGACCCCGGACGCGGCCCACGTCCCGACCGGCTGCCGGTTCCACCCGCGCTGTCCGGTCGCCTTCGACCGATGCACGGTGGAGGAGCCGCCGCTGTTCGATCTCGGCGGCGGGCAGTCGGCCGCCTGCTGGCTGGCCGAGCCGGGCGGGCGGTCGGAATCACCACGAGAGGTGCCCGCATGACAGCGTCCGAAACGGGACCCGACGTCGTCGCACTGGCGCCGGCGCAGATCGCCGACCTGCTAGCCGCCTCGGCCACGACGGTCGTCGCCGAGCTCCTTGCCCTGGGCGACCTGGCCGGCTGGCGGCCCGAACCGGGCGAGTGGAGCGCCAACGAGTGCGTCGGCCACCTGATCGAGGCCGAGCGGCGCGGGTTCGCCGGCCGGATCCGGACGATCCTCGCAGGCGCATCGTCCCGCACCCCACCGATCCTCGAGGCGTGGGACCAGGTGGGCGTCGCCCAAGCGCGGCGCGATCACCTCCGCTCGGGCGGTGAGCTGGCGGCTGAGTTCGACGCGCTCCGGGCGGACAGTCTCGTGCTTGTGCGTGGACTACGCCCAGCCGATCTCAGCCACGCCGGCAGCCACCCGGAAGTCGGGCTGCTCCGGGTCGGCGACCTCCTTGGCGAGTGGGTCCACCACGACCGCAACCACGTCCGCCAGATGCTGGCCGTCAGCCAGGCGCGGGTGTGGCCGCAGATGGGGAACGCGCGGCGGTTCTCGCTCGTGGAGATCTAGGTGGTCGCTAGGCGAGCGGCTCCTCGCCGCCGCCATCCATGACCTTGTAGATGCCGTAGCCGATGATGCCGCCGATGGTCGGGCCGACCAGGTAGATCCACAGCTGGTTGATGTCGCCGCCAACGACGGCCGAGCCGATCGACCGGGCCGGGTTGACCGACGAGCCGGTGATCGTCGCAATGGCGAAGTGGATGGCCACCAGCGTCAGTGGGATGGCCAACACCGCCATGCTGCCGTTCCGCTTGGAGACCGTCAGGATCACGGTCACGAAGATGGCCGTGAAGATGGTCTCGAGGACGAGCGCGCTCACGTCGCTGATCCCGGTCCCGGGCTTGGTGATCCCGTCGGCGACGGCGGTCTGGCTGACCGTGAGCATGACCACGACCGCGGCCGCGATGGCGCCGATGATCTGGGCGACGATGTAGGCGACGCCCTCGACCGGCGGCAGACGTCGGTCGAGCAGTGCAGCGACGGTCACGGCCGGGTTGAAGTGGCCACCCGAGATCCCCCCGAACGCGAAGATGGCGGCCAGCAGGCCGAGCCCGAACGCGAACGGCACCACCAGGAGGTTCGGTGCCGGCGGGGTCGCGGCATGGAGTGCCGGCACCGACATGTAGCCGATCATCATGAACAGGAACGTGCCGAGCAGCTCGGCGAGATACTTCCGGGCGTTCATCTTCCCTCCATCGATCTCGACCCTGGGCTGGGTTGCGTGTCGTCCACGATAGCGAGTGCGGCCTTCGCCGCGCGAATCAGGAGCGCGTCGCGCCACGTCCGGCACAGGACCTCGACCAGCTCGAGGCGGTTCACGGCCTCGCCAGGATCGCGCCCGACCGCGCAGGCACCGTGGCGCTCGAGCAGGACCGCGAACGCGAGCGGCTCGGGGCCGTCGGTCAGCGCTGCAGCGATCCGATCCGCCAGCTGCTGACTCCCCGGCTGTTCCAGGCTGAGATAGGGCAGGCGCGGCAGCAGGATCGCCGTCTCGGGCAGGGCCGCCGGATCAGGCACCTCGCCGGCCAGGGTCAGGCCCATCGCCGACGGCAGATGCGCGTGGGCCAGGGAGCCGATGTCCGGTCGTGCGGCGTGGACCGCCCGGTGGATGGCGAGGTCCGAGGTCGGTCCGCGGCCGTTCCGCGAGACGGCCTCGCGCTCGGGGTGGCCGAGCCAGACGACGACGAGGTCGTCGGGTTCGAGCTCGTCCTTGCGGGCGCCGGTCGGGGTCACCAGGATCCGGTCGGCGTCGAGCCGGACGGAGATGTTGCCCTCGCCGGCCGAGATGAGCCCGCGAGAACCGAGGCGGCGCCCTGCGCGCAGGATGGCATCGCCGGCGGTCGTCAGGTGGTCCACGGCCACATCCTACGATGGCCGCTCGGGCCGCCGTCCTGCGTCCCGGCTCGCGCGTCGGGCGGGCGGTCGCCTCCCGTACCATCGTCCGATGCCCGACGACCCGGCCGAGGAACCGCTCGCCCGGAACCGCGACTTCAAGGTTCTGATCTCGAGCCAGGGGATCTCCTCGCTCGGTGACGGGGTCAACTTCACCGCCCTGCCGCTGCTCGTCCTCGCCCTGACCGGGTCGGGCTTCGCGATGGGCATCGTCGGCGCGTTGCAGACGATCCCCGACCTGTTCATCGGGATGGTCGCCGGCGCGATGGCCGACCGAAGCGATCGCAAGCGGATGATGTTCCTGGCCGATCTCGGGCGGGCCGGGCTGACCGCCCTGATCCCGATCTCGGTCGCGCTCGGTGGGCCGACCATGGCGGTCATCCTGCTGGTGGCGGCCCCGATGAGCATCCTGCGCTCGTTCTTCCTGGCGGGCTACACGGCGTCGATGCCGACGCTCGTCGGACGCGGCCTGGTCGGGCGGGCGAATTCCTACTTCGAGGCGGTCTATTCGATGGGCTACATCGTCGGCCCTGCCATCGCCGGGGTGCTGGCGGCGACGATCGGTCCGGGGCCGACGCTCGCCATCGATGCGCTGTCGTACGTGGCATCCGCGGTCGGACTGGCGTTCGTCCGGCGCAACCTCCGGGCACCGGTCGACCGGCCGAAGGAGCGGCTCGTGACGGAGATCCGCGAAGGCATCGACTACATCGTCACCAGCCCCGTCCTGCGCAGCGCGATCCTGTTCTGGGGCGCGACCTCGATCCTGCTCGCGCCGCTCGTCCTCGCCCTGACCGTCCACGTCACACGCGACCTCGGCGACACGCCGTTCGTGCTCGGTCTCATCCTCGCCGCGTACGGTGTCGGGACCGTGACCGGGTCACTGGTGAGCGCGCGGCGGATCGGTCGGGGGCGCGTCGCCGAGGTCATGATCGGCGGGAACCTCGTGCTCGGCCTGTCGCTGCTCGTGGTCGCCGTCGCGGTCGAGATCCCGGTCCTGCTCGCCGTCGCGGTGGTGGCCGGCGTCGCCCAGTCGATGATCCTCGTGATGTACATCACGCTCCGGACCGCCTATTCACCGGACATGCTCCTGGGTCGCATCGGCAGCACGGCCCGGACCGTCTCGCTCGGGCTCCAGCCGATCGGCCTGCTCATCGGCGGTGCGTTGATCGACGCGACCAGTGGCTCCACGACGATCGCCGCGATCGGCATCGGTCTGGTCCTCGTCAGCCTCGTATTCGTCCCCGTGCGGGCGCTCAGGACCGCGAGCCTCGCCCCACGCTGACGGGTCAGGCGGCCCGCGCGACCGGCATGCTGACCGGATCGGGCGCCAGCTCGACGACGATCGAACAGGTCGGGCACGCGAGGGCCTCGCCGACGGGTCCGGTCGCGCTGTCGGCCGACACCAGGCGGCCGGTACACCACGGACAATCGAATTCGAGTTCGGTCTTCATGACCGAACCATGCGCCCGGCCAGTGACAGCTAGCGTGTCACGACCCGTCGGCGTACCGGAAGCAGCCCGGCAGATGATCGTCGACCAGCCCGACGCTCTGCATGAACGCGTACACGATGGTCGAGCCGACGAAGCGGAAACCAAGACGCTTCAGGTCCTTCGACAGCGCGTCGGAGACGTCGGTCGTGGCCGGGATGTCGCCGGCCCGGGCGGTCGGTGGCAATCGGGCGGGCGGTGACGGCACCAGCGCCGCGAGGTATGCGTCGAACGATCCGAACTCGGCCGCGGTCGCCAGCAGCGCGACGGCATTGCCGACCGTCGCATCGACCTTGGCGCCGTTCCGGACGATCCCGGCGTCGGCCATCAGCCGCGCTCGGTCGGCCGCGTCGAACCCGGCCACGAGACGTGGGTCGAAGCCGCGGAACGCCGAGCGGAAGGCCGGCCGCTTGCGCAGGATGGTCGACCACGACAGACCCGCCTGGAACGACTCGAGCGCGAGCCGCTCGAACAGGTCGGTGTCATCGTGGACCGGCGTGCCCCATTCCTCGTCGTGGTAGGCGACCATCACCGGGTCGGGGTTCGGGCCGTCCACGCCGGCCCATGAGCAGCGCGCCCTCGGCTCGATCATCGCCCGAGGATAGCGCTCGTCAGGGCAGCGGTGCGGTCCCGAACAACGTGCTGCGGAGCATCGGGTCGGCGCTCGGGCGGCCGGCGTTGAAGACCGACCGGAACACCTCGCCGGACACCGTCGTGATGCCCGTCGAACCGATCAGCGTCACGCTGACCAGCCGGCCGGAGACCCCTCGATCGCGCAGGTCGAGGGCGGTCAGGGTCCCGACGTTCGTGCGCGCATCGGCCGCGAACCAGGCCGACAGCTGGGCTGTCGTGTACGTCCGGGTTGCCCAGGTCGAGAACGGGGCACCGGCGTCATACGGCGTGCCGTCGGGCTTGCGGTCGCTCGAACCGCGGAGGTAGCTGACGGCTCCAGCGACCTTGGCGCCGGTCGCCGAGGTGTAGACATTCTCGTTGTTCTCCGTGCCAGTCCCGGCGTCCGAGCTGTACAGCGTGTTGGCGATCGAACCGTTGCGCCGCAGGACCAGCCCTGGAGCGGCTCGGATGATCGCGTTCGTGGTCGCTCGCTCGCCCTTGGCGCCTCGGTAGACCTGGGCGGCTGACGTATCGACCACGTCGTAATAGGAGACGCCCGGGCGCAGGTGCCGTGCCGCATATGAGCGCGAGGCGATGGCCTGCGCCTGGAGCGCCGCCGTCGGCCAGGCCGACGACATCTCGGCCGGGACGACCCCGCGCAGGTAGGTCTCGAGGGGCAGGTCGTTGACGACGGTCGCGCTCGGCGTCACCGCCGACGTCCTGATCCGGAGCAGACCGCGGTATTCGTCCCAGGCGCTCGGCTTGGACCAGAGCTGGAGGCGGGTCGTGCTCGTGGCACCGCGAACGACGAGCGATGACGGTTTCGCGCCGGAATACAGGACCGTGCCGTCCGTGGCGCTGACGCTGATCCGCCACGTCGTGGCCGACCCGGTTGGGGTGGTCGTCGTCGTCGGGCTCACCCGCAGCACCGCGTCGGCCGGGAACGTGGCGGCGATGCCGTCGACGGTCCACGGCCCGCGCCGACCGAAGATCGTGAGCGGGTTCGTCGGCGCTGCCCGCCAGCCGTACAGGATCCGAACGCGGATGCGCGTCCCGGCCGCGATCGATCCGATCGTCGTGCCGCGGTAGTAGTGGGCGAGGATCGTCGGTGCGTCCTGGCCGGCCAGTGCCCGTCCCTTGGCGCCGTACTGCGACATCCCGACCCCGTGGCCGTAGCCGCGGCCGTAGAACGTCACGGTCGGGCCGAGGACCGTGGGACCGGTCGGGGAGGGGGTCGGGGTCGGTGTCGGGCTGGAGCTCGCATCCGAGCTCGGTGGCTGGCTGGCGTCAGCACCGAGGACCGCCCCGGGTGCGCCGCCCATGCTCCCGAGGAGCGTGACGAGCAGCGTCACGAGGAGGCCGATGACGATCGACCATCGGTCGTGCGAGGCGCGACGTGTGGCGGGCGTGAGTGTCACGGGTCCCTCGGGTGCGGTGGGACGAGGAGGATGACCCCTCGTTCGGTCACCCGACCATGACCCGACGGGACCATGACCGACGTACCCCGGACCCGGCCTGCGGCTACCCTGTGCCCGTGGCGATCCGGTGCTTCCTGGGACACGGGGCGAGCGGGACGGCGGCGAGCATGGCGCCGTTCGTCAACGGCCTGCGCGCGCGTGGCGTGGACGCCGCGGCCATCGACCTGCCCCGGCGCAAGGCCGAGGACGCGCTGCCGGCCTTCCACCTCGTCGTCCCCGACGGCGCGGACGTCGCGGTCGGCGGCCACTCGTTCGGCGGGCGGGTGGCGAGCCTGGCCGCAGCAGAACCTGACGCCCGCTACGCCGGCCTCGTCCTGTTCAGCTATCCGCTCCACCCGCCGGGGTCGCCGGAGCGGACGGATGCCCGGATCGCCCACTGGCCGGCCATCCGCTGCCCGGTCCTGCTGCTGTCGGGCGAGTCCGACCCGTTCGCCAAGATCGATCTGCTGCGCGCCGCCGTGCCGCGCCTCGCCCAAGGCGAGCTCGTGACGTACCCGCGGCTGGGGCATACCCTGAAGCCCGTCCTCGACGATGTCCTGGACCGCGCCGCTGCCTTCCTCCTCGGGCTGCCGACCGCCTGAGACGCCGCCGCCGGGCGTAGCCGGGTGTGGACGGAGTGTGGATAAGTCCCTTGTCCCTGTCCCCAGCGGCTCGTATCCTGTCGGTCCCCCACGTGCCGTTCGACCCCGATGGTCGTCGGCCAAGGATCACCCATCGTCGCGGGCCGATCCCGCGGCCCGGCCGTCGTTCGACGCGCTCACCGCGTCGTTCCGGTAGGAAGGAGCTCCATTGCGAGTGCTGTCAGGCCGCCTGAAGGCGGTCCTCGTCGCGACCCTTGCGACGATCGTCCTCGTCGGTGCCATCGTGCCGGCCGCCACCTTCGCCAGCGACCCGCCTGGCCTCGCCCGCTTCATGTGGGCCCTCGGCAAGGTCGAATCGGGTGGTGACTACAACGCTCGGAACGGCTCGTCCGGCGCCTATGGCAAGTACCAGATCATGCCGGCCAGCTGGCGGGCGTGGGCGGGCCGCTACCTCGGCGACCCGAACGCCAAACCCACCCCGGCCAACCAGGAGACCGTTGCCGCGGCCAAGCTGCGCGCCCTCCACGCCGGCCTCGGGACCTGGCGCCGTGCGGCCTACTGGTGGCTGACGGGCTCGAGCCGGACGACCGGCTGGTCGAGCTACGCCATCCGCTACGTCCTGCGCGTGATGGGTTACTACGCGTCCAAGACCGACGCTCAGGTGGCTGCCATGGGCAAGACCGTGCCGGCCGTGCCGGCCGCGACGGCCGCGACGGCCGCGACGCTCACGACGTACTCGGAGAAGAGTTCGCGGATCACCTACGCGGGGACCTGGAAGTCGGCCGGTCATCCCGGCTACACCGGTGATACCGCCGCCTATGCCACCGCGGCCGGGGCGAAGGCCACCTTCACCTTCACCGGCAGGCGCGTGACCTGGTACGGCCCGGTCGGGCGAACGCGCGGCAAGGCCAGGGTCAGCATCGACGGCACGTCCATCAAGACCGTCGATCTCTATGCCAGCTCGTTCGCGGCGCACAAGGCCGTCTTCTCCGACTCCTGGTCGAAGGCCGGCTCGCACACCCTGGTCATCACCGTCGTCGGGACCGCGGGCCGTCCGTACGTCGCGATCGACGGGTTCGTCGTGACGAACTGACCGCCGAGGCCTTGGGCTCCTAGCGAGCCGCGGTGACCTCGATCTCGACGCGGAAGTCCTCGGCCAGGGCGGTCACGCCCACCGTCGCCCGGGCCGGGGGCTCCGTCGGGAAGTAGGTGCGATAGACCGCGTTCATGGCCGCGAAGTCGGCGAAGTCGCGCAGGTAGATCGTGCAGCGCACGATGTCCGTGAAGTCGAGACCGACCACCTGCAACAGGCGGCCGACGTTGTCGAGCATGGCCCGCGTCTCCGCCTCGATCCCGCCCGGCACGGCGCCATGACTGCCCGGAGCGTCACCGACCTGACCGGCGACGAAGACGAAGCCGTTGGCCTCGACGACCTTCGAGAAGGGGTAGGGACCAGGCTCGAGGCCCGGGAGGTTCGGGACGGTCTTGGGCACGGCGGACTCCTCTCGGCAGACTGGATCGTCCCGCTAGGGTAGGGCACCCGGCGCGGCGCTCACAGTCGCCGTGCAGCCGCCTCGACGACACGCTCGCACCCGAGGCCGGCTCACTCGCCAGCCGACCGCCACGCGTCGCGGATCTTCATCCGACCTCCCACCTGCAGGACGGCCCCCGAGTAGACCCGCGCCCCGATCGAGAAGAGGAGCCAGATACCGGCCAGCGTGATCAGTGCCGACAGGCCGATCTGCCACGGCGGGATGGCGTCGAACGCGGCCCGCAGCGGGACGACGAACGGTGCCGATGGCGGCAGGAAGGTGGCGATCGTCGCGACCGTCCCGCTCGGGTCGTCGGCCACCGCGACGATGGCGACCAGGTAGCTGACGGTCGCGACGATGGTCACCGGCGTCGACGCGTTCGAGGCCTCCTCCATCCGCGAGGCAAGCGCCCCGAGGAAGCCGAGGGCCGTCGAGTAGAGCAGGTACCCGAGCACGAACCAGACCGCCAGCAGGGCCACCGCGGCGGGCGTCGTCGCCGGCAGCGCGACCTTGTCGATCGCGAGTGCTGCCACGAGGGCGGCGATCACGAAGACCACCAGCTGGACGATCCCGAGCACGCCGATGCCGAGGACCTTGCCCATCAGCAGGTCACGGGCCCGCACTGTCGACAGGACGACCTCGACGACCCGGCTCTGCTTCTCCTCGACGACGCCTGTGAGGACCGCATACCCGAAGGTGAAGATGCCGACGAGGATCAGCACGGCGCCGAGATTGGCGACCAGGAAGCGTGCCTCCTCGTCCTTGCCCTGCGGCTCGCGTGTGTCGACGGTCGGCGGGCGCTGGGCCGCCGCGAGGGCCGCCTGGTCGACATCGCTCGCGCCCACCACCGACTGGACTCGGAGGCCGATCACGGCGGCAGACACGAGTTGGGCCGTCGCGCTGTCCGTTCGCTTGTCGAAGCGGACATCGCCGGGACCGGACAGGTCGGCCGGCACCGCCACGACCACGTCGACGGCGCCGTCGGCGAGTGCCGCGTCGGCTGCGGCCGCGTCTGGGTAGGAGCTGATCTCGACCGTCCGGTCGAACTGCGTCGCGGTCGCTTGGATCGCCCCCGCCAGGGCTGCCGGGGCGGGATCGACCACGCCGACCTTGGTCGGCTTGTCCCCGCCGAACAGCAGGGCCGGAAGGATGAGCGAGCCGATCACGAGCAGGGTGGTGAACGCGACGCTCAGGATGAAGCCGCGACTCCGGCCGCGCTCGAGGATCTCGCGTCGGGCGACGAGCCAGATGCTCCGCCAGCGCGGCATCAGGCGGCCAACTCCGGGGTCGGGTCGGGCGCGACCGCCTCCATGAACAGCTCCGAGAGCTTGGGCGGCTGATAGGCGAACGTCCGTACCTCGCCCGCGGCCTGCGCGCGCCTGAGCAGGTCGTCGAGATCGACCGCTCGGTCGACCAGCAGCTTGACCCGATCGCCGTCCCGCTCGATCACTGTGATGTCGGCTCGCCCGTCGAGCCACGCCCCAGCGGATCCCACGACTTCGACCTCGAGGTGCTGGCGGCCCGACGCGGACTTGAGGTCGTCGATCGCGCCGGCCGCCACGACCCGGCCGCGGGCGATGATGACGACGTCCTCGCACACGTCTTCGACGAGGTCGAGCTGGTGGCTCGAGAAGACGACGCCGACGCCGGCCGACGCGCGCTCGCGGACGACCTCGGTCATCGTCGCGATCCCGATCGGATCGAGCCCGGAGAACGGCTCGTCAAGGACGAGCAGCTCCGGTTCGTGGACGAGCGCGACGGCGAGCTGGACGCGTTGCTGGTTGCCATGCGACAGCTCCTCGAGCTTCGACTTCGCACGGTCGGCCAGGCCCATCCGGTCGAGCCAGCGGAGTGCCGCGGCATCGGCGGCCTTTCCGCCCATCCCGTGCTGCTGGGCGAAGTAGCTGAGTTGCTCCGCGACCCGCATCCGCGGGTAGAGGCCGCGCTGCTCGGGCATATATCCGAAACGCAGCCGTGCCTCGCGATCGACCGGCACCCCCGCCCAACGGACGTCGCCTCGGTCGGCTCGAGCCAGGCCGAAGATGCAGCGCATCGTCGTGGTCTTGCCCGCTCCGTTCGGTCCGAGGAAGCCGACGATCCGGCCGGGATCGGCATCGAATGTCGCGCCGTCGAGCGCGACGACCGTGCCATACCGCTTGGCGAGATCGACGATCTGGAGCATCGCTACAGGCTATACCGTGCGCGACGAAACCTCGGCATGGGCCGAAGGACGTCCTCAACCTGCTCGGCCAGGGCATGAGCAACGAGGAGATCGGCGCGGCCCTGTTCATCACCGAACGGACGGCGCGGACCTACGTCTCGAACATCCTGGGCAAGCTGGGATCGGCGTCCCGGACGCAGGCCGCGCTCTCCGCCGTCGAACACAAGCTGGTCGACCCGGCCAGGCAGCGCGGCGCCGTCGACGATCAGCCCCTACCTCGGCCCTCGTGGTGCAACGTCGAGGGTCAGCGTATGAGTGGCAGTCTCATCTTGGCGAGGAGGCGCTCCCGAACGACGGGCCAACGACCAGGATCGCTCGCTCGTGAGCGTGGCCTGGACCGTCAAACCCGGCCGATGGAGCCGTTGATGGGTCTGTCGGCCGCACCGCAACACCGCCAGGGCCAGTCGTATCGCGCACCGCATCGACGTGCAACGCGCCCGGGGCTCGTGCCCCGGCCCTAGTTGATGTCCAGGATCTCGTAGCGGCGCTCGCCGGCCGGCGTCGCCACGACCACGGTGTCACCGATCAGCCGCCCGAGCAGCGCCCGACCGACAGGGGATGACGACGAGATCCTGCCCTTGGCCGGGTCGGATTCGTCGGCACCGACGATGGTGTAGTCGACGGTCTCGCCATCGTCCTCGACCTTGACGACGGATCCGAGACCGACATGCGAGCCGGCGACCGGCGCGTCCACGATGACCGCCGAGCGCAAGCGCGCCTCGATCGCCTGGACCCGACCCTCGAGGAACGACTGCTCCTCGCGCGCGGCGTGGTACTCGGCGTTCTCCTTGAGGTCGCCATGCTCCTTGGCCGTCCGGATGCGGGCGATGATCTGGGGCCGCTTGACCAGCGTCAGCTCGTCGAGCTCGGCGCGCAGTCGCGCCTCACCCTCCACGGTCAGCGAATTCGCGGCCACGACCGGGACCGGCGCGTCCGGGGCGGCGCCGGCCCCGCCAGTGGGCTTGGTCGCTGGTCGAGGTGGCCGGGGTGTCGCGGTCCGCCGCCTGGGTTCGGGTGGTTCCCCGTGCGCGCCGTCGGCGTCACCGTCGGGGACCTGGACGACGAAGGTCGGCGGCGCCGGCGGCTCGACGGTCTCGGGCAGGAGGAACCCGGTCAGTCCGGTCGCCTTGCGTTCGCCGGTGGCCCGGCGCAGGTTCGCCCAAGGCAGGACGACGGCGCGATCCGGGAGGCCGGCCAGGTCGCCAGCCGGGATGCTCTCGGCGAATGCTCCGAACAGAGCGTCCTCGTACTCCTCCGTCGCGTCGGTCGGTGCCCACCAGACGCGGACGCCCTCGAGCGACCGAAGGGTCCGCAGCCAGTGTCCGCCCGAGTTCGGTCGGCGGTCGCCCAGCTCGGTCCGGCCGATGGCCGCCACCCGCCGGGCCACCGACGCATCCGAGGCGCCGATGTAGACGATGGTCTGCGTCGGCAGCCAGAACGAGGCGAGCCTCGCGGCGAGGGCCTTCGACGTCGGTCGCTCGCCATCGAGCCGGAGGGTCTCGACACGCTCGATCCACTTGCCGAGGCGTGTCAGTTCGAGCGGCGCGGTCGGGACCGGACCAGGCAATTCCACGACGAACACGCCCGGACCCGAGGCCGGAACGGGCCGTCCCCAGACGATCGGGCCGTCGGCCATCAGGCCGATCGAGCGGAGCAACGTGGCGGCGTCGGCGGGCAGGGTCATCGGCCGATGGTACAGGTGACCGGGTCGCGCTATGGTGCGAGCGACATGACGCGCCTCGGACCTTCGTGAACCGCGCCGCCCGGCGGGTCCTGATCATGCTGGTCGTGGCGACGGTCGCGGTCGGTGGCTGGCTCATGTCACCCCGGCTCGCACCCACCATCGACCCCGTCGCCGAGACCGCCACGACCTCGCCGAGGGTCGCCGCCGCACCGACGTCGACCGCGACCGCACGCTCGACCGCCGGTGCCGCGGTCGCGTCCGCCGCGCCGACACCGTCACCCATCGCTCGGCCCAGCGGCCACCCTGTCCCGAGCGGGACGCCGGGCGGCTCCGCGCCGCCGCCTGCCACGACCAGCTGGCCGCGCCGGCTCGGCACTCCCAGCGCCACGCCGATGCTCCGCGACGTGCTCGACGCGCGCCTGGCCCGGCTGCGCACCAAGTACGGCCTGCCGGGCGTGTCCGCGGCGATCCTGTTCGCGGACGGATCGATCTGGCGCGGGACGGCCGGCGACGCGGACGTCGCCACGGGCGTGCCGGTCACGCCGGACACCTCGTTCTCGGTGGCCAGCGTCTCCAAGACGTTCACCGCGGCGCTCATCCTCGCCCTGGTCGAGGACGGCCGGCTGTCACTCGACGGTGCGGCGAAGGGGTACCTGCCCTCGCTGCCGATCGACCCGACCATCACGGTCCGCCAGCTGCTCGACCACACCAGCGGTCTGCGCGATTTCTACTTCGGGGCGGGCGTGGACCATGCCCTGCTGAGCAAGCCGACCCGCGTCTGGAACCCGGCCCTGTCGTTCAAGTACGTCGGCAAGCCGTTCTCGAGGCCAGGCAAGGAATGGCACTACTCGAACACGAACTACCTCGTCCTGGGGATGCTGGCCGAAGCTGTCGGCGGCGCGCCCGAGGCGGATCAGCTGCGCGATCGGTTCTTCGCCCCGCTCCGGATGGACGACACGTTCTACCAGGTCCCGGGCCACCCGTGGCCGGGTCCCGTCGCGCACGGCTACCGGTTCCTCGGCACGGATACGAAGCTGCCGGCCATCGACCTGACCGATGGCACCCCGATCGTGCCGTTCACCTCGGTCGTGACCGCGGCCGGCGGTGCGGGCTCCATCGCGACCAGCGCCGACGACCTTGCGCACTGGGGAGCGGCGCTCTACGGCGGCGACCTCCTCGACCGGAACACCCGCGACGCGATGGTCGCCGACGTCCTCCGGACGGCGCCGCTCAAGCCGCGGATCCCGTACGGCCTCGGCGTCCAGGCGATCAGCGTGGACGGCCACGCCACGCTCGGCCACTCCGGGCGGTTCCTGGGTGCCCGCGCCGCCTTTCGCTGGTTGCCAGGCGAGCACATCGCCATCGCGGTCCTCACCAACCAGAGCCGGGCGGATCCGAATCTCGTGCTCGCATCGCTGCTCAAGCTCGCCTTCCAGCCGCAGCCCGACTGCCTCTCCTGCGCCGACATCCCCTGATGGCCTGTCCCGGTGCCGCCGGGAACCGGATTCGCCTCGGACCGGTACCAAGGCCGCCCCGCGCTCGGTACCGACGGGTCTGGCGCGGAGCGGTCGGACGCGGGACACTGGCGCGACACCCAGAAGGGGTCTCATGGCGATCCGTGTCGATGCCTACACGAGCGGGGGAATGGCAAGCGGCATCCTCGCGCGCCCCGGAGCGCTGCGCGAGGCCCTCGAGGACGGTGGCTCGCTCCCGCTCGACGGCGCTGCCTGGCAGGGCCTCGACGATCCGGCCGCCGCGGCCGCTGGCTCGCTGGCGATCCCGAGTGACGACGTCCTGGTGGCGGTCGCGGACGACGACCCAGGGATCCCGGTCCACGCCGCGTGGCACCACATCCACCTCGAATCAGGCCCGTACGACGTCGAGGGCGAATTGGCCACGCTCCCGGGCTTCGATCCGGGTCGCGCCCTGACTCGCCCGTCGGGCGAGTTCCTGCTGCTGCGCGACATCCGGCTGTCGGTCCGCGCGCGTCCCGAGGCGGGGGTCGCGACCGGCGACCACGCCCTGGTCAATCGCTATGCGGTCGACCGGATCCGGGCCGACCTGATGCTCGGGTTCTTCTTCCCCGGCGCCGCCGTCGACGCCAACGGCGCGGCCTAGCCAGAGGCTGCCTCAGCCGCCCGCGGTCCCCGCTCCCGCCCGACGGCGGACCGGCTTGCGATGAGCGTGATGCTCCGGACTCGTCCGGGCATGCCCGGCTCGTGCGCCGAGGGGTCGTGGCTCCGTGTCGCGATCGGGGATGAAGCCCTCTTCGACCGTCCACGGGATGGCATGTCGGAGCATCCGCTGGACCCCGCGAAGCAGGTCGGTCTCGTCGATGCAGACCAGTGAGATGGCCTCGCCGGTCGCGCCGGCGCGACCCGTCCGGCCGATGCGGTGGATGTAGTCCTGCGGGTTCCACGGCAGCTCGAAGTTGACGACCGCGGGCAGATCCTCGATATCGAGGCCGCGGGCGGCCACGTCGGTTGCGACGAGGATCCGGATCGTGCCGTTCTTGAAGCCCTCGAGCGCGCGGGTCCGGTCTGGCTGCGAGCGGTCGGAATGGATCGCCACCGCGTCGAGGCCCTCGCGATCGAGTCGATTGGCCAGCCGGGTGGCGGCCAGCTTCGTCCGCGTGAAGACGAGGACCTGACGCATGTCGTCCTTGCGGATGAGGTGCGCGAGAAGGGCCTCCTTGCGGTCGCGGTCGACCGGATAGACCAGCTGGTGGATCGTCTCCAGGGTCGTGTTGCGCGGCGCCACCTCGACCGTGGCCGGGTCGCGCAGGATGCCGCCCGACAGTCGCCGGATGTCGTCGGAGAACGTCGCCGAGAACATCAGGTTCTGCCGTTTCGCCGGCAGCAGCGCGATGATCTTCTGGATGTCCGGCAGGAAGCCCATGTCGAGCATCCGGTCCGCCTCGTCGAGGACGAGGATCTCGACCTGGCCGAGATTGGCGACCTTCTGGCCGACCAGATCGAGAAGGCGGCCGGGCGTCGCGACGAGGATCTCGATGCCGCCCCGGAGCGCCTTGATCTGGGGGTCCATCGGGATCCCGCCGTAGACCACGGTCGATCGCAGCGGGACGGTCCGGCCATAGGTCCGGACACTCTCGTCGACCTGCATCGCGAGCTCGCGGGTCGGGACGAGGATCAACACCCGGACCGGATGGCGGGCGGGCGAGAAGCTGGTGTTGGCCTGGCCGCGCAGGCGGTCCAGGATGGGCAGCACGAAGGCTGCGGTCTTGCCCGTCCCGGTCTGGGCCGCGGCGAGGACATCGCGGCCCTCGAGGACCAGCGGGATCGCGGCGGATTGGACGGGTGTCGGGGTCTCATACCCCTCCTCGGCGACCATGCGCACGAGGTCGGCCGACAGGCCGAGTGAATTGAAGGTCAAGCAGTCGCTCCTGAAATCGGTCTCCGCCGCGGGCACCGATCAGGAGCGCGACGGCGGCTCGCGGCCGCGCGTCGATGGACGCGGACGGCGACGGGCCACCCCGAGCATAGCCGAAATCGCTAGCATCGGGCCGTGGCCACCGGAGGAACCCCCGCCCTCGATGTCATCGCCCGGGCCGGAGTGCGCCACAGCGTCCACGAATACGAGCCGCCCGATCGCCACGGGCGGGACCGTGACCGCCGTCCGACGTACGGCAGCGATGCGGCGGCGGCGCTCGGTATCGAACCCGGACGGGTCCACAAGACGCTCGCCGCGTTCGTCGACGGACGGCTCGTGCTGGCGGTCGTGCCGGTCGACCGCGAGCTCGACTTGAAGCGGCTGGCCGATGCCGTCGGCGGCCGCCGGGCGGTCATGGCCGACCCTGCCGAGGCGGAGCGGGCGACCGGCTACGTGGTCGGTGGGATCAGTCCACTGGGCTCGCGCCGTGTCCTTCCGGTGGTCGTGGACGCGGCCGCGCTCGATCTCGACACGATCTTCGTGTCCGCCGGCCGGCGCGGCCTCCAGGTCGAGCTGGCGCCCGCCGACCTGGTGCGCCTGGTCAACGCAAACGTCGCCCGGATCGCCCGGGAGACCCCGTCCGTGTGACACGAGCGGTCTTGGCTGGCATACTGGCCGGGCTCCCAGGCAAGCACCGTAGACAGGCCCAACAGAAGAACGCCGCCCCCCAACGGCAGACACCTGTCACCTGCGTCGGGTCCCCAGCCCGACCACCCGGATCGACCGATCCGGTCGCCTCTTCGGCTCCGTCGCGCGTTCGTGCCGCGCCCGTACCGAGAGCGATCACGGCGCCCCACACCCTGCCGCGGGCGGCACAACCCCACCGTCATCGCGTGCCACCGCGCGGTGTTCCGGCGGATCAGGAGGCATGAGTCTTGCGGTTCCAAACAGACGGCGCCCAGCGGGCGTCCATCAGTCGGTCAGCCAGACTGACCATCGTCGCCATCGCGATCACATTCGCCGCGGCCCTCGGTGCCACGAACCCCCAGCCCGCGGCGGCGGCCGGCATCAAGGTCGTCGTGATCGTGGGACCGGTCGAATCGAACACCGCGACCTACATCCGGAATGCCAGGCGATACGCAGCGCAGGCCCGGTCGTATGGTGCCACCGTCGTCGAGATCTACAGCCCCAACGCCACCTGGGCGCGAGTCAAGGCGGCGGCGCAGGGCGCCAAAGTCATCATCTATCTCGGCCACGGCAACGGCTCACCAAACCCGTACGGGCCCTTCTCGCGATACACGAAGGATGGCTTCGGGCTCAACGCATCGGCGGGGCACGGCAACAGCAATCGGAAGTATTACGGTGAGTACTACATCCGGACCGGCATCAAGCTGGCGCCGAACGCCGTGGTCGTCCTCAATCGGCTGTGCTACGCCTCGGGCAATTCCGAGTGGGGATCGGCGAACCCGACCAAGACCGTGGCCAAGCAGCGCGTCGACAACTACGGCGCCGGGTTCCTGCGCGCTGGCGCCCGGGCGATCTTCGCCGACGGGATCACCGACGCGTCGTACGTCCTGTACGGCCTGTTCAGGACGAACCGGACCATCGGCTCGATCTTCACGAGCTCGTCGAACTTCGTCGGCACGCACGACTTCAAGTTCGGCTCGGCCCGCACGCCCGGCTACACCGCGTGGATGGCGCCCAAGGCCATCGGACGCTATTACCGGTCGGTCGTCGGGAACCTCGGCCTGACTGCGACGACGTTCCGCGGCAGCTGAGACCCCGACCGTCCGAACGGTCTGACTGGGAGCGCACGGAGGCCCCGGTCCGGGACATCGTCCCGGCCGGGGCCGAACTCTGCGTGGTGTGAGCGGGGAGGCCGACCGTGCTCGCCGTCAGGCGGCGGCGACGTTGGCCACGATGCCGAGCATCGCAAGGATCGTCATGAGGACGATGATCAGCCCCGGCATCGTCCAGTCCCGGTCCTTCCCGACGAGTCCGATCTGCGTGGTCATGCCTGTCAGTCTCCACCCGGGCCGGTCCGATTCCTGCCGACGTCGGTGGTCAACCGACATCGCCGCGAGCCCTGGTCCGCGACTGGACACTCGACGACGTCTAGGCCAGGTGAGACTAAAGTTACGATTGGTATTGACAAAGTGAAAGCGTAATTGCTATAAAGTGGCTCACACAGCCACGACAGATGCAAGGACGTGCGACATGTTCAACCTCAACCTGGCTCACATCCATCGCGCCGAACGAGAGCGCGAGCTGCTGTCCGAGCTTCGCGCCCGGGAGATCCTGAAGGCCGCGGACACGACGACCGCCACTGACCCGGCGCAGGCCCGACCTGCCGCCTCGACCCGTGCGACGTCACGGGCCCGGGCGCTCGGTCGCTAAGGAGCGCGTCCGATGCCACACGACGTCATCTCCACCTGCCCTGTCTGTTCGAGCGAGCTGGCCGTCACCAGGCTCCAGTGCCGGAGCTGCGGGACCACCCTGGAAGGGGATTTCAGCGTCGGTCGTTTCGGACGATTGAACCGCGAACAGCTGACGCTGCTCGAGAGCTTCCTCCGCTCGCGAGGCAACCTGCGCGAGATGGAACGTGAGCTCGGGATCAGCTATCCGACCGTCCGGTCTCGCGTCGAGGCGCTCGTCCGGGCCCTCGGATTCGGGCCGCGGGCCGACGCCGACGACGCCGACGATACGGCGACCGAACCGACCGCCGCGCGGACCCGCGAGGAGATCCTCGAGGCGGTGGCGCGACACGAGATGAGCGCCGAGGACGCCGCCGCTGCGATCCGTGCGCTCGGGAGGAGCGCGCGATGACCGCCACCACGACCGGCCCCGGCCTGACCCACACGATCGGCCCCGAGGGTCTCGTGTCGATCCGCGTCCGCGACGGCGACCTGCGCCTGCGCGCCGTGGACGGGGACACCCTGCGCGTCCGGGACGTCCGCGGCCGGGATCTCGGCGCGATGCTGACCATCGAGCTGGGCGACGGCAGCGCCTCGCTGACCGAGGGTCAGGCACCCGGCGACGTCGTCCGGCCCCGCGGCGGGCACGCCCCCGAGCTCGAGGTCGAGCTGCCTCGGCGGGCGACGCTCATCGTCGAGACCGTGAGCGCGGAGATCGACGTCGAGGGTCTCGTCGGCGAACAGCGCTACCGGACCACGTCGGGCGACCTCGACCTCCGTTCGGTGAGCGGGCGCCTCGTCATCGAGGCGGTGTCGGGCGATCTGGAGATCCGCGCCACCGGAGAGACGGCCGTGACCGCCCGGACCGTCTCCGGGGACATCGAGCTGCGTGCCGGGACCCTCGGCTCGCTGCGGCTGACGACGACGAGCGGCGACATCAAGGCTGCCGGGCGTCCAGCGGGGCCTGGACCGTTCGCGCTCGAGACCGTCAGTGGCGATATCCAGCTGGCGCCCGCCGCCGACGTCCGGATCGAGATGACGACGATGTCGGGCGACCTCCACTCCGAGCTCGAGGGCCGGATCGAGGGCGGCCGCGGCCACCGCTCGATCGCCATCGGGTCGGGCGGCCCCCAGGTCACCATCCGGACGATGTCCGGGGACGTCCACGTCGTCCGTCCGGTGCCGGTCCTCGATCGAACGCCGAGTCCGGCCGCTCCGCCGGTCCCGCCTGCGCCAGCCACTCCGCTGGATCCGCCCGCGACGCCGGCCGCGACGCCGGCCGCGCCCGACGCGCTGAGCGTGCCGCTCAAGAACGGCGCGATCGCTGCCGCGTACGAAGACGCGCGGCTCGGCATCCTGCGTTCGCTCGAGCGCGGTGACATCGATGTCGACGAGGCCGGCCGCCGGTTCGAGGCGCTCGACGGCGGGGAACCGCTCGCGACTGTGCCGACGTCCGGGGAGCCCGGTGAGCTCGTGGATCCCGCCTCGCAGACGACCCGCGTCTCGGTCGGGCAGCCGGACGATGTCTGACGATGCGCTCGAAGCCGTCCTCCGATTGCTGGCCGACGGCCGGCTGACGGCCGAGGAGGCAGGCCCGATCCTCGATGCCCTCGGTGGCACCGCTGCGCCCCAGGACGGCAACGCCACGCGCGACGGCACGGCCGCCGCGGACGGAGGGACCGCGGCCAATGGCGACGACAGCCCGGCCCGGATCCTGCGCGTCGAGGTGACCGAGCACGGGCGAACGGTCATCAACCTGCGCATCCCCCTGTCGCTCGGCCGCGCCGCGATCAGCCAGGTCCCCGGCATCTCGGACGCGACCTCGGACCGCATCCGCGAGGCCATCGAGGCCGGCGTCAAGGGCTCCATCCTTGAAGTCGACGACGCCGGGGACGGCGTCCGGATCTCCATCGAATGACCGAGCTCGGCGCCGGGATGCAGCCGCTCGGACGCATGGCGCGGGTCCCACTGCTCGCGCCGCTCACCATCCGCGACTACCGGTTCGTGTGGCTTGGCGAGAGCGTCTCGCTCCTGGGCGACCAGTTCAACACGGTCGCCCTGGCGTGGCTCGTGCTCGGGCTGACCGGGTCCGGCTTCGCGCTCGGGATGATCCTGATCGCCTCGGCCATCCCGCGCGGGCTGTTCCTCCTCGTGGGGGGCGTCCTGTCCGACCGCATCTCGCCGCGCGACCTCGCCCTCGCCTCCAACATCCTGCGGGCCGTCCTGACGACGATCGTCGCCGGGCTGGTGATCGGCGAACGGATCGAGCTGTGGCAGCTGGCCGCGGTCGGTGTCGTGTTCGGGACGGTGGACGCTGTCTTCCTGCCGGCCATCAACACCCTCGTGCCGCGCCTCGTCCCGCCCGAACGGCTGGCGGCCGCCAATGCGGTCATGCAGGGGACCGCGCAGCTGGTCGGGACCGTCGGCCCAGCCATCGCCGGGTTCTCGGTCGCGCTGGTCGGCGTGGGGGCCGCCTTCGCGGTCGACGCTGCGTCGTTCGTCGTGGCGGCCGTGATGCTCTGGTTCGTGCGTTCGGGCGCGACGCCGGGTGCCCCGACCGACACGCCGCCGGCGACACCGGCGCCGGCCGCGGATCCCGACCCCACCGAGACCGCTGAACGGCCGTCCATCCGGGCAGCGCTGGTCGAGGGCGGGCGGGTCGTGCTGGGCGACCCGGTCATGCGCGCCATCGTCATCCTGTCGACCGCGGCGAACCTCGCGTTCACCGGGTCCGTCGTCATCGGGCTGCCGTGGCTCGTGCTCGTCCGGTTCGGCGGTGACGCGTCGTCGCTCGGCCTGCTGTTCGCCGCCTACGGCGCCGGTTCGCTGGCCGGCGTCGTGGCCGGCGGCTCGCTGTCCCACCCGCGACGGTTTGGGTCGATCGTGCTCGGGTTCGTGCTCGCCATGGGCATCGGTCTCGCCGCCATCGGCCTCGCGCCGTCGCTCCAGGTGGTGGGCGCCATCCTGCTCGGGATCGGCGCGCTCAACGGCTGGGTCAACGTCGTCGTCATCGCCTGGGTCCAGGCGCGGACGGATCCGGTGATGCTCGGCCGGACGATGAGCTTCCTGATGCTCGGATCGGTCGTCGCCGCCCCGCTCTCGCTCGCGCTCGCGGCGGTCATCGTGGACGCCCACGCGACGCTCCTGTTCGTCGGCGCCGGCCTGCTCGTCGTCGTGTCTGGCGCGATCGGGCTGGCCAGCGGCCTGCAGCGCCGGATGGTCTGACGGCCGGGCTACCATGCAGCCATGACGAAGCCCGACTCGCTCCCGTTCACCGGCAACCCGGAAGCCGACCGCTTCAACGCCGACGACCCACTCGCGCTGCTGATCGGCTTCGCACTCGATCAGCAGGTCACGGTCCAGAAGGCCTTCTCCGGCCCGACCGAGCTCAAGCACAGGCTCGGCCACCTCGACGCGGCACGCATCGCGGCCATGGATCCGGCCGAGCTCGACGTCGTCTTCCGCACGCCGCCGGCGATCCACCGGTTCCCCGGAGCGATGGCCGGCAAGGTCCAGGCGCTGTGCGCGGCGATCGCCACGGACTACGGCAACGACGCATCGCGCGTCTGGACCGAGGCGACCGACGGCCGTGCCCTCGAGGCGCGCATCAACGGCCTGCCCGGCTTCGGCGAGATGAAGACGAAGTCGGTCATCGCCGTCCTGGGCAAGCGCTACGGCGTCCGGCCGCCGGGCTACGACGACGTGGCGCCGACCTGGCCGACGCTCGGAGACGTCGATTCGGCCGAGGCGCTGGCGAGCTATCAGGCCGGCAAGCGCGCCAAGAAGGCAGCCGACCGGGCGGCCAAGGGCTAGTCGCGGGGCGGCCTCGGCGGCACGATCGGTGTCGACAGGACGCACCACTCCGCGTCTCGCTGACGGCCGATATGGGGCGTCGGCGGTAGACTTGCTTGCTCGTGCCCGATCCCACCGACCCCATCGCCCCGAAGCCGACGCGGCCCCGCCGGTCGCGCAAGTTCGTCCTTCCCGAGCATCACCACGATGAGCTGGAGGACGATCGGACGGCCGAGCACATCGAGGCGTTCCTGGATGGCCCGGTCGCCCCGCCGCGCCGGATCGTCGCGTCCGAAGAGCGCATCCGGCACCCGATCGAGCTCGATACCCGGCCCGACTGGATGACCGCGTTCCGTCACGAGGCGGCTCGCCATGCCCGCTACGGCCGGCCGGCATCGATCCTCCTCATCGAGCTGCGCGGTCACCTGTCTTCCGGTGCGAATGACCGCGTCGCGAAGGTCGTCGGCGATGCCATCCGGGCCGAGGCGCGCGAGACCGACCGTGCGGTCCGCCTCGACGCGCGCAGCTTCCGGATCCTGCTGCCCGAGACCGGCGGGCGTGCAGCCAAGACGCTCGTCGAGCGACTCGGCCGGGCGGTCGAGTCCCGGGCCAACGGTCAAGGCCCCGACGTCGACCTGCGCATGGAGGTCGCGACCGCGAGCCGGACAGGGACGCTCGAGCAGGCTCTCGCCGACGGCGAGGCGCGCATCGCCGGGACCGCCGGCGGGGGCACCGCCGCCGTCACGTCGACCGCAGCCGTCCCGGGACCGACGAACGGGACGCCGCCCCGCTGACAGGCTAGCGGCTGGGGGTTTCGACGAGCGTCGCGACGAGGTGCTCGAGCTCGGCCGCCGGGTCGTCGCACAGCCCGGAATGGACGTCCGAGGGCTGGATGATCGTGCTCGACGGCGACACCAGCCAGTGGAACCGCTCGGCCTGCTCGAGTCGCGCCATCGGCCCGGCGGTCGGGTCGCCGGCCGCGATCCGCTCGATGGCGTCGAGATGCGGCCGGATCGTGGTCGGATCGAGCCGCGGCGCGAAGCCGGAGAGCCGCGCCTCGTCGAGGACGATCCGCGCTCCGAGGAAACGGCGTGGCCGGCACAGCAGGACGACCCCGACGTTCAGGCACTCGCCGCGCTCGATGCTCGGGAGGACGCGGACGATCGCGTACTGGAACGCGTTACGCGGCGGTTCGGACACGGTCCGCCTCCTCGACGAACGGGCGTGGCGCCTCGAGCCGGCGCGACAGGTAGCGGACATAAGCCTGACGCTGCGCCGCGGCGTCGCCGGCGACCGGATCGTCCGGAAGCCATGCGTCGGGCAGCGCGCCGACCAGCTCGTTGAGCAGGGCGCGGTCGATCATCGCGGCGTGGCGCGCATCGGCCGCCTCGATGGAGCTCGCATACGGCAGCAGGACGTGATCGCGGATGCGGTCGAACGGCCGCCGGGCGTGCTCAGCCGGATCGCGCCAGGTGTGGTGGATGTACAGCGCGGCCCCGTGGTCGATGAGCCATGGACGGCCGTGCCAGACGAGCAGGTTCGGGTTCTGCGGGGAGCGGTCCGGGTTCGTCACCAGGGCGTCGAACCAGACGACGCCGGCGGCCACGTCCGGCTCGATCGCATCGCGGGCAGTCGACGCCGCCGGGTTGAATGTCAGAGCGCCGGGCAGGAAGTCCATCCCGAGATTGAGCCCAGCGCTCGCCCGCACCAGGTCGTGGATCTCCTCGTCGGGCTCTGCATCGCCCAGGGCGGGATCGACCTCGATCGCGACGAGATCCGGGACCGGCAGGCCGATGGCTCGCGCCAGCTCGCCGGCCAGCCACTCGGCGACCAGCGCCCGCGGACCCTGGCCGGCGCCGCGGAACTTGACCACGTACAGCCCGTCGTCGTCGGCCTCGACCAGGCCGGGCAGGGACCCGCCTTCGCGCAGAGGCGTGACGTAGCGGGTCGCGACCACCGTCCGGATCATGGCGCAGAGCGTACCGGAGTCCGCTCCCCGTGCAGGCGCGCACAGGTCGCACGATGGACTTGGCGGAACGAGACTACCCTTCGCCAATGACGGACTACGACCAGCGCTCGCTGTTGAACGAGCTGGAGCCGGAGGCGGGGCGGCTCTACGACCGACACGCATCGGTCGCCCAGGAATGGTTTCCCCACGACTTCATCCCGTACCGACTCGGGCGCGACTTCGACAAGGAGCCATGGACGCCCGATCAGCCACGACTGACCGGCGTCGCCCAGACGGCCTTCGAGATCGGTCTGCTGACCGAGGACAACCTGCCCAGCTATCACCGCCTCATCCATGGCATGTTCGGGGCCGGCGACGGTGCCTGGATCAATTGGGTGGGCCGCTGGACGGCCGAGGAAGGTCGCCACGCGATCGTCCTGCGCGACTACCTGACGGTCACCCGCAACATCGACCCGATCATGCTCGAGCGCGGCCGGATGACCCAGCTCCAGCAGGGCTACGACCACGAGTCGCCCGATACCTTGCGTGGGCTGGCGTACGTGGCGTTCCAGGAGCTCGCGACGCGCATCGCTCATCGCAACACGGGCCGCTATTCCAACGACCCGGTCGCCGACAAGATCATGGTCCGCATCGCCGCGGACGAGAACCTGCACATGGTCTTCTACCGCGACATCATCTCGGCCGCGCTCGTCCTCGAGCCGTCGGCCGCCGTCTGCGCCATCGTCGACGAGGTCCTCGCGTTCCAGATGCCGGGTGCCGGCATCCCGGGCTTCATCCGCAAGGCGGCCCAGATCGCGAAGGCCGGCATCTACGACATCCGGGTCCATCGCGACGAGGTCCTGCTGCCGATCATCCGCCACTGGCGGATCTTCGAGCTGACCAATCTCGATGCCGCCGCCGAGGCGGCGCGGGTTCGGCTGGCCGAGCACCTGGCCAAGCTCGACGAGGCCGCCAAGCGGTTCGAGGAGCGCCTGGCCACGTCCACCGTGCCGCGGATGACCCTCGGCGGCTGACGTCCCACCCTCGATTAGAGGGCGCCGCTCGTGTCGCAGGCAGCCGGATCGCCGCCCTTGAAGCCGGTCGTGAACCAGCGCTGACGCTGAGCGGCCGAGCCGTGCGTCCACGAGTCGGGGTTCACCTGCCCGCTCGTGGCCTCCTGGATCCGGTCGTCACCGACCGCCGACGCGGCGTCCAGGGCGTCGGCGATCTGCGCGTCGGTGATCGGCTCGAGGTAGCCGGTGCTCGTGGCGTGGTTCGCCCAGATGCCGGCGAAGCAGTCGGCCTGCAGCTCGGTCCGGACGGAGCGGCCCGTCGCTCCGGCACTCCCACCACTCGCCGACAGCAGTCCGAGGAGATCCTGGACGTGGTGTCCATATTCGTGGGCGAGCACGTAGCCCTGGGCCAGAGAGCCGCCCTGCGCCCCGAACCGGTCGCGGAGCTCGGTGAAGAAGCCGAGGTCGAGATAGACCAGCTTGTCGCGCGGGCAATAGAACGGACCCGTCGCGGCGCTGGCCGTCCCACAGCCGCTCGCAGTCGCCCCGGTGAAGAGGACTGTATCCACCGGCGAGTACGGATCGCCCGACGTCGCGAACGCGGACGTCCAATACGCCTGGATGCTGTTCACGTAGCCGAGGATCCGGCAGTCGTCACGGGCGTTGGCGTCGGCGCCGGTCTTGCAGTCGGTGGCGAGCTGCGAGCTCTCGGGATTCGTCACCGCGCCCGGCTGGAGCACGCCGCTCAGGTCGTTCGGATTGCCACCCAGGATGAACACATAGGCCAGCAGCAGGACGAGGCCGACGGCGCCGCCGCCGCCCAGGGCGACGCCCCCACGGCCCACGCCGCGACGGTCGGAGACCTGGCCAGGATCGAGCTGGGAGCCGGGGTTGAAGGTCACGCGGGCCTCGCAGAAGGGCTGAGGCACAGATGGTAGGCGGAGTCGCAGATCGGCGCCGTCAGACATCGACGTCCGTCCATGCCGATCCCATGTCGGATGGCGGGTGCGACACCCTTGGATCGCGCCATATCGTGTGGTCATCGCGAAACGGACCGCCGGACAGCGAGACTCTCACCGGCGGCGCGTCGACCCTCCGGCGGGATGCCGGGCGGCGGCGGAGCCGGCAACCTGCCGTGACGGCGGTCCGTCGACGATGACACCGGGCGAACGACAGCCATCACCTTCGGGTGGTGGCCGTTTCGTTCGTGGTTCAGTTCGGGAGGCTGCCGCCCGGCATGTTGTTGCCCTGGTCGCGCAGGAACCGTTCGATGTCGGAGATGAGGTCGTCGCCCGACGGCAGCCGCTGCTCGTCGTACATCGCCTCAAGCCGTTCGACGTAGGCCCGGGTGGTCTCGTCCAGGCCTGCCGCGGTGTCGAGCCGTGTCCGCAGTTCACGCGCCTCCTCGGTCAGCTCGCCCGCGGCGATCTCCGTGCCGAAGTGGGTGCCGAGCGCCCGGAGCAATTCCAGCGCGGCGGTCGCATACGGCCCGGACACGTAGTGGGGCACCTGGGCGAAGTAGCCGAGAGCCGGCACACCGGCCGCCGCGATCTCGATCTCGAGCGCCGAGACGAGCGCCGATGGCACGCGCAGGGTCCCGGCCGGCCCCGCCGCCACGGTCCCACGCAACAGGCCCGGCGTTGCCTCGGTGCCGATGATCGGGACGGCCCGGGTGTGCGGGACGGCGGCCGGGATGGCGCCCAGGCTGATCCATTCGACGACACCGAGGCGCCGGGTCAGCTCGATCACGTCAGAGGTGAGGGCGCGCCAGCGGTAGTCGGGTTCGGGGCCGACGAGGATGAGCAGGTCGCGCTCGTCGAGGCGCGTCCGGCGAAGCACGAGCTCCGGCCAGGTCAGCTCGGTCAGTCGCCCATCCACGATCTCCAGCGGTGGCCGCCGGGCGCGGTAGTCGAACAGCCGGTCGGCATCGAAGGTCGCGACGACCTGGCCGTCGTCGGCGAGGATCCCGAGCGCCGTCGTCGCGGCCGATCCCGCATCGACCCAGCCATCGAAGGCGGCGATGACGACCGGCTCGATGAGGTCACCGGTGTCGTGCAGGGTGTACAGGCTCACCATCGAAGGATAGGCGACGGCGTGACGGGCGGTCGCGGTCGTGTCCGGACCTGCCTCGGGTACACTCCCGGGACGCACCGAGTGACGGTGCATCGAAAGGACAGGTTCGTGGCGAGACATTCCAAGTTCGAACGCGAGCGCCGGAAGACGGAGACGGAACGCGTCAAGCAGATCGAGGCGGCCTGGATGGGCAGCCTTCCGACAGCGACCGCGAAGGCCTTCGCCGAGTCCGTTGCCGCAGCCCGCGCGCGTGGACCCGAAGAGAAGCGGCCGGACATGGCCCCGGGGACCGCACCGCGACCGCCTCGCCCCGGCCACGAGCCGAAGCCGCCCAAGGACGAGCGCCCGCGTCGTCCGAGCCGCGACTAGGCGACCACCGCCCCTCGGCCGTGGCCGCCAACGACTACCACTTCATCACGACGTGGCGGATCCCCGCCACGCCCGATGAGATCACCGCGGTCCTGGGCGATGCGCCCGACCTCGCGCGCTGGTGGCCGTCGGTCTACCTGACGGTCAGGCAGGTCGCACCGGGCGATGACCTGGGCGTCGGCAAGGTCGTGGACCTGTGGACCAAGGGCTACCTGCCGTACACCCTGCGCTGGCAGTTCACGGTCACCGAGTCGGTGCCGCCGACCGGGTTCAAGCTCGAGGCCAGCGGCGATTTCGTCGGCCGCGGCATCTGGACGCTCCGCCAGGAGGCGGGTCCGGACGACCCCGGTGGACCGCTGACGACCGTCGTCTACGACTGGCTGGTCATCGCCGAGAAGGGCGTGCTCAAGAACCTGTCGCTGATCATGAAGCCGATCTTCAAGTCGAACCACCATTGGGCCATGGCGCGGGGCGAGGAGAGCCTCAAGCTCGAGCTCGCGCGACGCCACGCGGTCACGGACCCGACCATCACGAGCGCCCTGCCGAAGCCCCCGGGACCGACCTTCCCGCACAACCTGCGCCTCTTCCGCCGCGGCTGATAGGCCCCGTCCGGCCGTCTACGGAGCAGGCGAGGCCGAGGCGGCAGGCTTCTGGCTTGCCGCGGACGACGCGGCGGGGGATCCCGAGGCACGCGGGGCCGAGGATGCACCCGGCGCCGGCAGCGCGGTGATGCCCGCGGCCGCGATGGTCGGGTCGTTCGTCCAGATGTCGTACAGGTACTCGCCGCGGGCATAGAGGTAGCTCGGCGGCGTGTCGGTGTCGAATTCGCCCTTCATCATCTTTTGGCCACCGACCGTGACGTCGGTCAGCTTCAGGTCCGGGAAGTCGCCCTTCCACGCGGTGATCAGGATGTCGCGCAGCTTCGCGCCGTCGACGCCCGGGACCCGGTAGACCTCGAAGGTGCCGTCCATCGACTGCGTCGGATCGGCGGCCTGGGCGAACTGCAGGTCCTTTGCGGTCTTGCCGACGCTGGTCAGGAAGGTCGTCACGACGGTGCTCCACGCGTCATCCGAGAGGAGCCCTTCGCCGGTCACGCTCTGGAACTGGAGATCCACCCCGTTCACCGCCGTGGGCAGGGCGAGCTCGAGGTCCGGCGCGTCGTGGGTATCGGCAACGGGGAGGGCGGTGGGCTCGTCGCTCGCGTTGGGATCGGCCGAGTCGCTCGGACTGGCGGTGCCGATGGCGGCGAGATCAGCGGATGGGCGGAGAGCCATCACGGCCACGGTCGTCCAACCGGCGGTCGCCGCGAGGAGGGCGACGATCGCGATGACCTGCCACATGTTTGTGCTGCTCGATGCGGGAGCGGGACGACGGACCGCCTCCTTGCTCTCACGCACCCTGCGCGACTGGACGCCTCGTTCGCGCACGATCCCTCCTGGAGCAGGCCGAACGTCGGCCATCATCGGACAGCGTGCGTCGCCATCCTGAGATGTCGCTGAGAACGATCATCGTGCCAAGGGTACCGTCATTCGGCCGGGGGCCAGATCGGACGCTCCCCGTCGTGGCTGGGCAGGGCGTCCCAATCGGAGCGGACGGGGGCGAAGATGTCGATGACGACGGCGCCGGCCGGCCCGGTCGTGACCTGGTGTGGCGTGTCCGACGGGATCCGCCACGTCCCGCCCGGGCCGAGCTCACGCGTCTCGTCGCCGATGGTGAAGGTGACGCTGCCGGTGATGACCATCCCGAGCTGCTCGTTCTCGTGACGGTGCCCCGGCACGATCGAATCCGGGGCGAGCTCGACGACCGCGAGGGTGATTCGCTCGCCCTGGATCCGGCGAGCGCGGACGGCCTCACCCCAGACATCGAGGACGGGGACTGTCGCGATATCGGTGAGATTGCTCATGATTCCTCCTGTCTCACGTCGGGTGTGGCAGATCGGGTCAGACGTCGCCGGCGAGGTCGCTCCTGACCGCCCGCCGACGCTTCTCGATGGGTGTCGCACAGATCCCGCTGTCCGGCGGGTCGGCCGGGATCGTGCCTCGGAACGTCGGCTGTGGCCGCGGGCCGACGGCGGCCTCCAGGTCGAAGGCGAAGGCCAGCAGCGCCGGTTCGGACAGGAAGCCACCGGACAACCAGATGCCGCCCGGCCGGCCGTCGTCGGTCAGCCCGGTCGGGACCGAGATGGCCGGGTAGCCCGAGACCGCCGGTCCGCTCGAGTCCCCGTAGGCCGGTGCGACGATCGCGTCGAGCCTGCCGTCCGCGAGGATGCGATCAATGCCATTCGAGCGCGTCGCCGCGAGACAGCGAGCCCGCGCCGCGAGATAGGCCGGGTCGTCCAGGCCGGTCGTCGCGTCGGCGACCTCGAACAGCTCCTGGCCGAAGAAGCGGAGTTCGTCCGCGCACTGGTCGTCATCGAAGGCGATGACGTCGGCCAGCGTGCGCAGGCGGGTCCGGCCGAGTCCGGCAAGGTACGTTGCCAGCCCGGCCTTGAACTCCGTCAGGAGGACCGTCATCTCATCGTCGCGGATCGACGGGGTATCCACCGACGCGACCGGGTCGACGACGATGGCACCGAGTGCCGCCATCGTCGCGATCGCGTCCTCAGCGACCGCGTTGAGGCCGGCGTCCGCGTCATCGCCGGCGAACCTGCCTCGGTCGACACCGATCCGTGCGCCACGGAGCGCGCCCGGTCGCAGCGCCGCCCGGTAGTCGCGCGGGAGACGGTGTCCGGCGACCTCCCCGAACGGCGAGCGCAGCACGTTGAGCAAGATCGCTGCGTCGGTCACCGACCGGGTCATCGGTCCGGCCGTGTCCTGGCTGGGCGAGATCGGGATGATGCCGGCCTGTGAGACCAGGCCGACCGTCGGTTTGAGCCCGACGATGGCATTGCTGCCCGACGGGCACACGATCGAGCCGTCCGTCTCCGTGCCGACCGCGACCGCGCACAGGTTCGCCGCGGCTGCCACCGCCGACCCCGAGCTCGATCCGCACGGATCTGCCGCGAGGCCATAGGGATTCCGGGTGAAGCCCCCGCGCGCGCTCCAGCCGTTGAGGTGGAGACCGGCGTCGATGACTGCCTTGGGTCGGACGCCCCGGAAGTTCGCCCATTCCGAGAGGTTCGCCTTGCCCAGGACCACCGCGCCGGCTGCCCGGAGGCGCGCCACGACCCGTGCGTCACGCGGCACGCGGCTGCCGACCAGCGCCAGCGAACCTGCGGTCGTCTCCATCGCGTCGTTGGTCGCGATGTTGTCCTTGACCAGGACGGGGATCCCGTGGAGCGGTCCCCGGACGCGGCCGGCTCGGCGTTCGGCGTCTCGTCGGGCGGCGATGTCGAGCGCAGCCGGGTTGGTCTCGATGACCGCGTGAAGGACCTGGTCGACGCGGGCGATCCGCCGCAGGTAGGCCTCGGTCAACTCGAGCGTGGACAGGTCGCCGGACGCCAGCAACGCGCCGAGCTCCGGGATCGATGCCTCGAACCACGGAGCGGACGCGTCCCCCGAGAGGTCTGGGATCAGTGAGGTACCGATGCCCGCATCGTAGCGAGCACCGGTCCTCGCTGCCCCGGCGGTCCTAGCTGGAGCGTCCGATCGTGAACGGGTTGCTGAGCGGATGGGTACCCGCGTGGCCGACCCAGATCCGCGCCAGCGGGAGCTTCGCCCCGGCCATCGAGCCCTTGACGTGAAGGGTCGTCGCGCACGCGGTCCGGAAGTCGAGGCCGTCGACGTTCCCGTAGTTCTGGAAGCGGTAGGTCAGCGTCAGCTTGTCGGCGCTGAGCGTGTAGGTGTCCCCTCGCTCGAGCCGCACTCCTGTGACCGTGAGCGGCTTGTCCGAGACGATCCGGCCGGTGAAGACGAGCCGGCTCTTCGAGGCATGGGTGGTGCGCAGGTGCCAACCGTTGCTGTTGTGCCAGATGTAGTCGCCCGCGCGGGCGCCCGAGTGGAAGCCCACCGGCATGCCCTGCGCGGCGGCCGGCCAATGGGCCTCGTCGCAGGTCGTGGTGGCCGCGGCTGCGGTGGCGGGGACGATGAGCGCGGCACCCAGCAGGGTGAGGCCCAGGATGGGGCCGAGCAGTCGGATCCGTGGCTGTCGCATCGGTCGGGCTCCTGATAGCGGTGGCTGGTCGATACCCGGACGATGGCCCGCGGCTGTGAAGACCGTGTCAAGGCGAGTCCGGGTGAAGTGCTGCAGATGGTCCCACAGAATCGAAACGACCCGGGTCGACTGACGGCCCGGGTCGAGGATCTCGCTGGTCCGGGGCCGTGAACGGCCCGTCCCGAGAGGGTTGTGCTGGTGCTTTGTCAGCCGCCGCGCTGGCTGCGGAAGCAATCGCTGCAGTAGACGGGCTTGCCACTCGTCGGGCGGAAGGGGACCGAGGCCTCCTTGCCGCAGGACGAGCAGGTCGCGGTGAACATCTCGCGGGGACCGCGATCGTAGCCACCACCACCACCGCCGCCGTAGCTTCCGGCGCCGCTCGAGTAGCCGCCGGAGCTGTAACCGCCGCCGGAGCTATACGAGCTGCCGCCGCCTTCGCTGTTGCGGGCAGCCTTGCGGCTCGCGCGACAGGAGGGGCAGCGGCGCGGCTCGGTGAAGCCGCGCTGCGAGTAGAAATCCTGCTCGGACGCCGTGAACACGAATTCCTGTCCACAGTCCGCGCAAGTCAGATTCTTGTCGTTGTACACGAAAACGAAAACTCCTCTCGGTAGCCAACGCGATCCGCCGGGTTTCTCGCGTCAGTCGTGAGAGGAGTCCGAGTTTGCGTCGTCTACGTTCCTGACCACGGACAATTCCATGGCCTTTACGCGGTCATGGTAGCCCAGTCCCGCGGTTCTGCATACCCATGAAGATTCGGGCTGCCTCGCCGACCGGCGGACGTGCGACGATACGCCCACGTTTGGAGCAGCCCGATGACCATGATCGACGACTATCTGACCCGGACACCGCGCTCGCGCGAGCTGTTCGAGCGTGCCACGGGGTCGCTCCCCGGCGGGTCCACCCGGACGACGGTCTACACCGCGCCATATCCGCCGTACATGGACTCCGGGTCGGGCCTGTGGATCCGCGATGTCGACGGCAATGAGTACCGCGACTTCCTGGGCAACTACACATCTCTGATCCTGGGTCACGCGCACCCGGTCGTGGTGGCCGCGGTCGAAGCGCAGGTCCGCCGCGGCTCGGCGTTCGCGGCGCCGACCGAGACCGAGGTCGAGCTGGCCGAGGAGATCCGTCGTCGCGTCCCGTCGGTCGAGCGGCTGCGCTTCACCAGCTCCGGGACGGAGGCGACGATGTTCGCCATCCGCGCCGCGCGGGCATTCACCGGCCGGCCGCTCGTCGCCAAGTTCGAGCGCTCGTACCACGGCACCCACGACGGGGTGATGGCCGGGACTCCCGGTGTTCCCGACGCGATGAGCGGTCTCGTCGTCGAGCTGCCCTGGGGCGACCCCGAGCGAATCGCGGAGACCTTGCGCGGCCGTCTCGACGAGCTGGCGGCGATCATCATCGAGCCCGTCCAGGGGGCCGGCGGCGTCCGGCCGCCGGAGCCCGGCTTCCTCGAATCGCTGCGCGAGCTGGCCGACCGTGCCGGTGCGTTGTTGATCTTCGACGAGATCATCTCGTTCCGCGTCGCGCCCGGCGGCGCCCAGGAGCGGTATGGCGTTCGGCCCGACCTGACCACGCTGGGCAAGATCATCGGTGGCGGCTACCCGCTTGCGGCGTTCGGCGGCCGGGCCGAGGTCATGGGCATCTTCGACGCCAGGCGGGCGGGCGCGATCAGCCACGGCGGCACGTTCAACGGCAGTCCGGTCGCTGCCGCCGCCGGCCTGGCGACCCTCCGCCAGCTCGCGCCGGACACGTATCGGCGACTCGACGAGCTCGGGGAGCGGCTCCGGGTGCGCGTCGCAGGGATCATCGACCGCGAAGGCCTCGACGCCCGTATCAGCGTCGTCGGCTCGCTCTTCCAGGTCTTTTCGGGGTCGGGCGTGACCGCCTTCGCGACGGGTGTGGCTGGCGGTCCGACGCTCTTCCTGGCGCTGGTCCTTGATGGTTTCTACCTTGCCCCGCGCGGGATGGGCGCGATCCCGGCCATCGCCACGGCCGCCGACATCGACGACCTGTCCGACGCGATCGGACGCGCGCTCGTCACCCTCGGGCAGGCCTGGACCGCGGAGCCCGCCGCGGTCTGAGGCAGCCGCCCGCGTCAGCCGGCGCGGTCGACCCGCAATGCAGTACGGATGCCCAGCGGTCGCATGGCGACGCGCTGGAAGCGGTTGAACGGCGCGTCCGCCCCCGGCACCGAAAGGTCGATGACGGTCGGTGCGACCACCTCGTGATCCCGGCCGTTCCAGCGGATGCGCGCTCCGCCGGCAGTCATGACGTTGCGTGCCCAGGCAGTCTCGTCCCCGAAGGGCAGCGGGATGACGAACCCGTCGGCGGTCGGGATGACCACGACCGGCGTCGCGTATGGCTGGCCGCTGCGCCGGCCGATGGCGTTGACGACGCCCCACAACCGGAACCAGCGCCGGCCGGCAAGGGGACGAGCGAGCCACATCGTGCGCGTGGAGAGCCAGTGCATCCAGGGGGCCTCGAGTCTGCGTGATTGATCGTCCTCACGATGGCCGACGGCCGCCCGGTCGCGCATCGCGGCCGACCGTCAGATCCTCCTGACGGAACTCCGTCAGGCGAGGCCCCGGCGGATGGCGAAGGCGGTCGCGTCGGCGCGGCCCCGTGCGTCGATCTTCCGGTAGATGTTGCCGACGTGCCGCTCGACCGTGTTGATCGAGAGGCCGAGCGCCGCCGCGATCTCACCGTTCGATGACCCTGCCGCGACGAGCCGGAGGACCTCGAGTTCGCGCGGCGTCAGGCCCACGCCGGTCGTGGCTGCGGCACGACCCCGGGGGCGTGGCCCCGGACCGCCCGCGCCGGCCCCGATCGTCGTGTCGCGAAGGATGGCGACCGTCTCCTCGGCCCGCTCGAAGAAGAGGCTCGCCGACGTGCCGTCGAGAACCCGGAGATGGCCGTGCGGCAGGGCCGCGGTCAGCGCCTCCGACACCTCCAGCGGGATGACCGGGGCATCGCGACGGTGCAGGACGAGGGCGTCGACTGTGACGGCCGCAGCATCCGCTGTGACGTCGATCGCGCTCGCGTCGCGGAAGACCTGGCGGGCCACCTCGGGCGTGGTCGCGTGCCGGAACCAGTCGGCGGCGAGCCGGCCGTCCTCACCGGCCGGCCAGCCGAGCCAGGCGTGGGCGATCGATTCGACGAACGTGTCCCAGTCGCGGTCGATGAGGCTCAGCAGCGCCTGTGTCCCCGGCCCGCGCATCGCGTCCCAGCCCCGCAGCGAGCCTCCGAACAGCACCAGCCCGTGGACGCGCTCCGGATGCCGGGCGGCAGACGCCACCGCGTGCAGGCACGAGTGATAGAAGCCGAGGATCACGCAGCGATCGACGCCTGCCGCGTCGAGCACCGCGTCGAGGTCCGACAGCATCGCGTCGAACGAGAGATCCGCGACGTCGCGCTGGGAATGGCCACTCCCACGCGTATCGAACTGGACGAGACGGACCGTGTCGGCCAGGCCAAGGTAGGCGCGCCGCAGGACGGGGATCCGCCACTCCGCCGCGAAGTCCCCGAACGGCACGCCGGGCAGGGCCACGAGCGTCGGCCCGGAACCTGTGGCCGTCCAGGCGATCCGGACCCCATCGCTCGTCTCGGTGTAGTCGATCGGCGGCTCCATCGGGCAACGATACCTGCGTCACACAGTGGGGTCGCCCTCTGCGACGATGGCCTCGATGACCATCGAGATCGCGGCCACCACCGCGCGACGCTTCGTCATGGGTCGCGGCGGGCTGTGGCCCGGCCGGCGCTGGCAGGGGCTCGATGGCGCCGGCGCTGCCATGCGGGCCATGGAGGATCTCCAGCTCGACCCGCTCGCCGTCGTCGCCCGCGCCCAGGACCTCGCGCTTCACAGCCGGGTCCTCGACTACAGCATCGACGATTGGGCGACGTTGACCTACGAGCGACGCGAATTCTTCGAGTGGGGCGGCTGGCTGGCCGTCCGGCCGATGGGCGAGTTGCCCTACTTCCGCGTCCTCATGCGTCGCGAGCGCGAGAAGGGCCATTGGCTCGAGGTCGAGCGGGACCACCACGACGCGATCGAAGAGATGCGCGCGGTCCTCCGCTCGGGGCGGGAGGTCAGCAACCGCGACTTCGCGATGGGCGACCGGACCCGGATCGACCATTACCGGGGGCGCAAGGACAGCGCGCTCGCGCTCCACTACCTGTGGCGTGTCGGCGAGGCGATGGTCAGCCGGCGGGAACGATTCGAACGGGTCTACGCCCTGCCCGAGGCCGTCGCGCCCGCCTCGGCGCTGCGCGAGGTCGACGAGTCCGAGGCGGACGACATGCTGGCGCTGAAGGCCGTCGCGGCGGCCGGGCTGACGCGGCTGAACGGCGTCAAGTCGGCCTATGTCTACGGCCGTAAGGCGACGCCGGCCGAGGAGGCGGAGTGGCGCGCGCGCTGGCTCGCGGTCGGTTCGCTCGTCGAGGTCCGGGTCGAGGGCTGGCGAGCGACCCAGGTGGCGCTCGGAACGGATGCCGCCATCCTCGCCGAGGTCGAGGCGGGCCAGGTGCCGGCAGCCTGGACGCCGCGCGAAGCGACGACCGAGACGGAGGCGACGTTCCTGTCGCCGCTCGATCCGGTCAGCGCGCGGGGCCGGGCGAAGCAGCTGTTCGACTTCGAGTACACGTGGGAGGTCTATACGCCGGCCGCGAAGCGCAGGTTCGGCTACTACGTGCTGCCCATCTTGTGGGGCGACCGATTGGTCGGGCGGTTCGACCCGAAGCTGGACCGGGCGACCGGCACGCTCGTGATTCTCGGCCTGTGGCTGGAGGACGCGGCGCTCGCGAGGGACGAGGCCTTCACCGACGCGCTGCTGGCGGGCGTGCGCCGTTTCATGGCGTTCCTCGGGGCGCGGCGCATCGATGTCACGGGGGTGCCGCAGGCAGCGCTCCGTCGACGGCTCGCGTCGCTGGGTCGGCGCCGCTAGGCTCAGCGGGTGGCCCTTCCGATCGCGCGCCGTGCGACGCGCGTCTCGCTCCCGCTGGTCGGCGCGTTCATGGTCGGCGCCATCGCGTACGGCGGGCTCTACACGTTCCCGGCCATCTCGATCGCGTTCGCCGACGAGTTCGGCATCAGCCGCACGCTCGCAGTCACGCCGTGGACGATGTTCCTGCTCGTCACCGCGCTGGCCAGCCCGCTCCTCGGCCGCGCCTACGACGAGTTTGCCGACCGTGACCTGCTGACCGCCTCGATGGTCCTGCTCGCGGCTGGCTGGCTCGCGGTCTACCTCGCCGGCGACATCTCGCTGGTCATCCTTGCGTACGCGGTGTTCATGGCGATCGGCCTCCAACTCGCGTTCATCGGCACGTCGACGGCGGTCGCGCGTCGCTATGCCGGGATGTCCGGCCTGGCCCTCGGCATCGCCTATGCCGGCCCCGGCATCGGGGTCGCTGTCGCGCTGCCGGTCGCCGCCGGGCTCATCCAGACGGCCGGCTGGCGCGAGACGGCGTTGGTGTTCATGGCCTCGAGCCTGGTCGGCGTCGTCTTCGTCTGGATGATGACCAGCGGACCGGCGATCGTCGTGCCGGCGCCGGTCGTCGGCCCAGCGACGCGACCGACGAAGGGGACCCGCGGCAAGCCGCCGTCCCGATCCGGACGTCGCTACGGCGAGCCGGTCAGCGCCGGCCAGTCCGCCCTGTGGGTGGCGGAGGCGGGCGTGTCGACCAGGGCCAGCGGCCTCCACGAGACGTCGGCGCCGGGGGCGGTCTCGGCCGCCCACGAGATCCGGCCGGCCGGCAGCCAGGACCGGCCGCGGAGCGTCCGGCGGACGGTCCGGACACGCCGGTTCTGGATCCTGTTCGCTGGCGCGGCGGCGATCGGGGTCTTCGACGAGGGCGTCCTGCAGGCGTTCATCCCGAGCGCGGTCGACGCCGGCATCAGGGCGGAAGCGGCCGCGGCTGCGCTCGGTATCCAGGCGCTCACCTACGTCGCGGGCCAGGTCCTCGGCGGCTGGCTGTCGGACCGGTTCGGACGGCGGGTCGTGGGACTTGTGGCGGCGGTGATGGTCGGCGGTGGCGTCATCGCGGCCATCGGGCTGGTCGCCTCGAACCCGACCCTCGCCGTCTTCGGGATCGCGGTCCACGGCCTTGGCACGGGCGCGACCATCGCCGTCCGCTCGGCGGCGTTCAGCGACGTCTTCGGTGGCGCCAACTTCGGGACGATCTTCGGGCTGCTGGCGGTGGCCTATCCGATCGGCGGCACGCTCGCGGTGTACGCCGGAGCCGCCGCGTACGACGCGACCGGCACGTACGCGGCGCTCATCCCGCTGGTGCTCGTCGCACTTGCAGTCTGGGCCGTCGCGCTCTGGGTGGCCGGTCCCCGTCGGTCCCGGCCGGCGGTCGCGACTCAGAGCGACGGGCCGATCCGCTCCGCCGCTTCGGCCGAGGTCATCACCGGGTAGACCTCGAAGTCGACGAGGTCGGCCCAGGCCGCGATCCACGCGTCGAGCAGGGCGCGATCTGCCGCCTCCATGACCTGGAAGCAGATCCGCATCTCCTCGTCGACCCAGCTGGTGACGTAGGCCAGGCCGTCCGGGGCGAGGCGGCCGTCGTCGCGGAAGCGGCGGTAGACCGGGGCCGCGTCGCCCTCGCGGAAATGCTCGACGACCATGAAGACCGTCACGTCGTCGCGGCCTCCACGCCCGACGCTTCCGGTCGCCGGGCCACCGCCACGAGCACGAGACCGCAGGCGAACACGAGCACGGCCGCCCCGAGCATCGCCGCGCCGAGTCCCGCCCCGACCGATACGAAGCCCATGACCGGCGGGTAGATGATCGCGCCGATCACGGCCGTGCCCGACAGGAACCCGGTCACGGCCGCCGACCGGGCGGGGTAACGATCGCCCGCGACCGCCACGATCAGCGGGTAGACCGGACCGAACGCGAAGCCGACAACGCCGAACAGCACGATCGAGGCCGGCAGCGAGGGCACCGCGACCGCTGCCACCAGCGCGATCCCCGCAGCCAGCGCCGACGTCGCGGCGAACCAGGCATGGTCGAAGCGGTCACCCAGCCGCGCGCTGACCAGCCGACCAAGCGCCAGACAGCCCCAGAACAGGGCCAGGGCCGACGTCGCGAGGGTCAGCGATGCCGTCTCGAGATAGCGCACCAGCCAGTTGCTGACCCCGATCTCGGACCCGACGTAGCAGGCGATGGCGACCGCCAGCAGGATGAGCGGGAGCGCCAGGCCAGTCCGGACCGCACTCACCCCCGGGGCGTGCTCGTGGCGGCCCGACGGCAGGCGGACCACGGCGAACAGGACGGCCAGCGGGATCGCCGCCAGCGCGGAACCGAGGATGACGGTCTGCCACGCCAGCCCAGCATCCACGAGCCGGCCGACGAACAGCGGCGACGCGAGCGCGCCGAGGCTGAAGCTGAGATGAAGGAGATTGAGCGCACGCCCTCGCCCATCCGGATAGATATCGAGCACGAGCCCGTTCATCCCGCCATCGATGGAGCCGAAACCGAGGCCGAGCGGCACGGCGGCGGCGAGGAACAGGGTCCACGTCGGCACGACGGCGAGCCCCGCGAGGCCGATCACCATCAGCATCACGGCGACGGGTAGGACACTACGGCGCCCGATCCGCTCGGTGAGCAGCCCGCCGCCGATCGAGCCACCGACCGACGCGACCGCGTTGACGAAGAAGAAGACGCCGACGCCCGCGTCCGACTGGCCGAACGCGGGCTCGATCGAGCGGATCAGCGCGGGGACGAGCAGGCCGGCCCAGCCGAGGTAGGCGAGCCCGGCACCCGCCAGCAGAGCGGCCGGCTCGATCCGTCGGGGCGTCGAGGAAGACACGCAACGATGCTAGCGGGACCGAGGGACGTGTATGGTCGCGGCATGGCAGATGCCACCCCGCGCGGGGTCCTCTTCTTCGTCCATGGCGCGAACGAGACGTCCGAGGGCCACGCGGCGATCGTCGCCCGCATCGAGGACCAGGTCCGCGCCCGGGGCTGGGACGTCTCGGTCGTCGCCCCCGAGTGGCGGCGGGCGTCCGACCTGCGCCTCGGGAATTGGAAGGCGGCCGTCCATCGGCGCGGCCGGCCATCGCCGATGCCCGTGCCCATCCTTCGGGCTGGCCTCCGCCGCGACGCCGTCATGAAGATCGTGACCAACTACTTCGAGGGCCGGCGCGAGGCGCTGTTCGAGGTGATCGGACCGCAGATGCTGGCCGATGTCATCGGCTACCACGCCCATCGCGCGTCGATCCAGCGGGTGCTGCGGGAGGAGCTCGTCCGCGCCGCGGCCGGCGCCCGTGGCCGGCCGGTCCTGCCGGTCGCGCTGAGTCTCGGGGGCATCGCCCTGGTGGACCTGCTCGCAGCGTGGCCCGACGCGCCGGTCGAGGCCTGTGTCACGATCGGGTCGCAGGCGCCCTTGCTGTACACGTTCGATGCCATCCCGGCGATGCCCTACGACGAGGCCGACCCGCCGCACCTGCCCGTGCCCTGGCTGAACATCTACGACACCCGCGACTTCCTGTCGTTCCTCGCCGAGCCGCTCTTTCGCCGGAGCGACGGACTGGCCAGCGTGGTCGATCTGCAGGTCCGCTCGGGCAAGGACTTCCCGAAGTCGCACGGTTCGTATTGGGAGCTGACGCCGGTCTGGGATGCCATCGCCACGGCGTTCACCTGGAAGCGGACGGAGCCGCTGACCGTACGCGAGGCGCGGCGTCTCGGCTTCGAGGCGCGCAAGGCGCCGACACCGAAGGGGTAGGTGCGGCCGCCGAGCGTGCCCCGCCCGGCGGCCGCCGGCCCGTCAGCGGTGGAAGTCGGCTGCTGCCGCGAGCAGCACCCCGACGACCACACCAAGGGTCGTGACCGCATGCAGGGCGATCCGCGCACGCGGGAGCTTGAGGACCTCCAAGGCCCACCTCCTGTTCGGCAGCCCGGCTACCTGCGTGAGGCCCGTGGCTTTGCGTCCCCGTCTCGCGACGGGTTTGCCATTGTCGATCGGTCTCCGTCAGGGGCGACGTTGACCGACGGCAACAGGCTACGGTGGGCGGTCACGACGACGCCAGAGGCCTACTCGGATGGGTCAGGACCGTACCTCTTTCGGTCGTTGCCGACCAAGACGCCGCCGTGACATGGCTGTGCCACTCTGCTGCCCCCGTCGTGCCCGACATCGGAGGCCCAAGATGACTCGGAAGCTGACCCTCGCGGCGATCGTGACCATCCTCTGTCTCGCCTCCCTGCCGGGGCTTGCCGTCGCATCCGGCCCGACGTTCAGCCCGGGGTCTGCCGGGATCGGTGACCCGTACTTCCCTGGCGACGGCAACGGCGGATACGACGTCAGCCATTACGACCTGAAGCTGACCTACGTCCCGGACACCGACACGCTGACCGGCGTGGCCACGATCTCGGCCAAGGCGACCCAGAACCTCTCGGCGTTCAACCTCGACTTCGTCGGCCTCGACCTGCGCGAGGTCAGGGTCGACGGTGCCAAGGCCAAGACGACACGGCTGGACCAGGAGCTGACCGTGACGCCCAAGCACGGATTGCGGAACGGCCAGAGGTTCACCGTCGTCGCCAAGTACGACGGCATCCCGACGACCCTCGAGGATTTCGGGCTGTCCGGTTTCATCCACACCTCGGATGGCGCCATCGCCATCGGCGAGCCACACGTCGCCGCGACCTGGTTCCCGGCCAACGACCATCCGCGTGACAAGGCCTCGTTCACCTTCGCGATCACGGTGCCGGCCGGCATCGAGGCGATGGCCAACGGCGTCCTCAAGGGCAAGAAGACCAAGGGTGACTGGACGACCTGGACGTGGGACGCCAAGGAGCCGATGGCGACCTACCTCGCCTTCATGTCGGTCGGCCAGTTCGACATGCGCTCGTACAAGCAGGCCGGGATCAAGTACTGGGACGGGATCGACTCCGCGTTCATGGCCGATCAGGCGCCGGCGGTGACGCCGATCGACGGGGCCGCGTTCCTGTTCTCACAGGTCGGTGACTGGTCGTACAAGCGCCTGACCCACGTCATCGACGTGCCCACCGGCGGCGCCGACGTGTCGTTCGGCGTCAACCGTGATACCGAGCACGACTGGGACCACCTGTTCGTTGAGGTCCATACCGTCGGGCAGGACGATTGGACGACGCTTCCCGACACCAACGGGCATACCGACCAGGACGTCGGTGCGTGCCCTGGCTTCCCGGACGCGAACCCGTTCGTCTACCACTACCTGACGCCGGTCCTGGTCGACGCTGGTGACCCGAGCACGCCGGATGACGACCTGTACAGCTGTGATCCGACGGGGACGACCGGCACGTGGAATGCGATCAGCGGCGCCGGCGACGGCTGGGAGGACTGGCACGTCCATGTCCCGGACGCCGGCGGCGTCGCACGCCAGGTCGAACTGTCGATCACCTATGAGAGCGACTACTCGGTCCAGGGTCGCGGCGTGGCGCTCGACAACGTGGACGTCTCGACCGGCCAGGGGACGACCTCATTCGAGGCGGACGGCGACGTGCTCGATGGTTGGGTGGCCCCGATCGAGCGGCCGGACACCGATCCGAGCGACCTCGACAACTTCCCGAACAACCCCAACACCTGGGTGGTTTCGGACTTCCTGCCGGCCGTGCCGGGCCTCGGTGTCTCGGCACTTCAGTCTTTCGATCGCCAGCCCGAGATCCTGGCATTCGAGGCGAGCAACTTCGGCAAGTACCCGTTCTCGGCCTCTGGCGGCATCGTCGATGACGCCTTCGTGGGCTTCGCCCTCGAGAACCAGACCCGTCCGACGTATTCGCCGTTCTTCTTCGAAGGAGGCACTGGCAACGACTTCGTCGTGGTGCACGAGCTCGCGCACATGTGGTACGGCGACTCGCTCTCGGTCGATACGTGGCAGAACATCTGGCTCAACGAGGGCTTCGCGACCTATGCCGAATGGTTGTGGAGCGAGCACGAAGGCCTCGGGACCGCCCAGGAGAACTTCGACTCGCTGTACTCGGCCCCCGCGGATGACGGCTTCTGGGAGCTGGCGATCGGCGACCCGGGCCCCGTGCAGCTGTTCGACTTCCCGGTCTACGGCCGCGGCGCGATGACTCTCCAGGCACTGCGCAACGCGGTCGGTGACGCGGACTTCTTCAAGATCCTCAAGCAGTGGGCCAAGAAGAACGCCGGCAGGACCGTGACGACGGCCCAGTTCATCGCACTGTCCGAGCAGATCTCCGGCCAGGACCTCGGTCCGCTCTTCGACGTCTGGCTCAGCCCAGGCAAGCCGGCAGGGTACGAGCCACTGAGCAGCTCGGCGCGTCTGCGAGGATCGAGCGTGCGGTCGCTGGCGAACCTGCCGGTGGCGGTCCGAAGCCTCGTCGAACGCTACGCCGACAAGCCGGGCCAGCCGTTCAGGGACCTGGTCGGGAAGGGGATGACCAAGCAGCCCTGACCGCCGGTCGCGGCCAGAGGACGGGGGAGCGCGCCAGGCGCCCGGGAGGGCGCCTCGCGCTCGCTTCGCAACGGCGAGCCGATGGGCTCGCAGCCGAGCTCGTGCTGCCGGGCGCCGGACGATCCTCGTCGACAGCCCGCGGCATCCCGAGGCGTACGGCCTGTCCTGAGTGGTTGCAAGCCGCCTGGAACACGACGGCCGACCCTGACCGCGCGCTGTCATGGCTCGACCGGTATCTTCACGAGCTGCAGACGCGGGAGGCCAGAACCGATGACCACGCCCACCACCGACCGTTCCATCGCGGACCTGCGCGACATCATCGCCGGTCGCGTCATCACCCCGGGCTGACCCCGACTACGACGAGGCTCGGTCGGTCATGCTCGGTGGCGTCGACCTTCGGCCTGCAGCCATCGTCCGGGTTGCCGGCGCGGACGACGTCGTGCAGGCGATCGCCCTGGCCCGCTCGACCGGCCTCGAGCTCGCCGTCCGGAGCGGCGGCCACAGCGCCGCGGCCTACGGCAGCACCGATGGCGGCCTCGTCATCGACGTCTCGGACATGAAGGGCCTCGACATCGACGTCGACGGCCGGACGGCCTGGGCCGAGGCTGGCCTGACCGCCGGCGAGTATTCGACTGCCGCCGGCGAGCACGGCCTGGCGACCGGTTTCGGCGACACCGGGTCGGTCGGACTCGGCGGTATCACGACCGGCGGGGGCGTCGGCTACCTCGTCCGCAAGTTCGGCCTGACGATCGACGACCTGCTGGGCGCCGAGGTCGTGACCGCCGACGGCCGGATCCTGCAGGTCGACGCGGACCATCACCCGGACCTGTTCTGGGCGATCCGGGGTGGGGGAGGCAATTTCGGCGTGGTGACCCGGTTCCGCTACCGGCTCCACGACGTCAGCGAATTCACCGGCGGCCTGCTCATCCTGCCGGCGACCGCCGCGACCGTGGCCGGGTTCATCGCCGCGGCGACGGCCGCGCCCGACGAGCTCTCGACGATCTGCAACGTCATGCCCTGCCCGCCGTTTCCGTTCGTGCCCGAGGAGCATCACGGCACGCTGGTCATCTTCGCGCTGGTGGCCTGCGTCGGTCCGGCCGATGCAGCGGCCGCGGCGATCGCCCCGCTGCGCGCCCTCGCGACGCCGCTCGGCGACATGGTCCGCCCGATGGCCTACCCGGAGATCTATCCGCCCGAGGACCCGGACTACCGCCCGTCCGCCATCGCCCGGAACCTCTTCCTCGACCGGGTGGACGATGAGACCGCGGCCGTCATCGTGGACCGGCTCACAGCCTCGGATGCCGCGATGCGGGCCGCCCAGCTTCGCGTCCTCGGCGGTGCGATGGCGCGCGTCCCGGCCGACGCGACCGCGTTCGCCCATCGCGGCAGCCCGATCATGGTCAACCTGGCGGTCTTCTACGACGGCGCCGAGGACAAGACGCGACGCCAACGCTGGGTCGACGACTTCCAGGCCGCGATCGAGCAGGACGACCATGGCGCCTACGTCAACTTCGTCGCCGACGAGGGCGAAGAGCGCGTCCGTGCCGCTTACCCCGGTGCGACCTGGGACCGCCTCCGCGAGATCAAGCGCCGGTACGATCCGGACAACCTGTTCCGTCGCAATCAGAACGTGCCACCCGCGGAGGCCTGAGTCGATGTCCTATCCGGAGCCGGTCTACCTCGGCGAGACGGGGCTCGAGAACGCGCGATTCCGGCCCGCCGGCCACGAGCCCGAGGTCCGCTACCGGTCGGGTGGGACGGCGCACTACCTCGCGACCGGCGCGGCGACGAACGGCCACTTCGGCTTGTACCGCTGGGAGATGCCCGAAGCGCAGGGCGGCCCCGGGCCGCACTTCCACCGCACGATCTCGGAGTCGTTCTACGTTCTGTCGGGAATCGTCGGCCTGTACGACGGCGCGGCCTGGACCGACGCGAAGCCGGGCGACTTCCTGTACGTGCCCGAAGGCGGCATCCATGCCTTCCGCAACGGGCACGGACCGGCCACGATGCTCATCCTGTTCGCGCCGGGCGCGCCGCGCGAGGACTACTTCGAGACGTTGGCGCGGGTCGGCGAGGGGATGACGATGACCGAGGAGGAGAAGACCGACTTCTACCTCCGCCACGACACCTTCTGGGTCTGAGCTCGGTCTCATCCCGCGGTCGTGGCCGCGAATCCATCCCCAGGACGATGTGCCGGGCACCTCGGGCACCGTAGGCTACCGGCGTGATCACGCGGATGCGGGACCGGTTGGCCGCGAACCCGCTGCTCGTCGACGCGACCATCGCGTTCGGCCTGGCAGCGCTGTCGCTGCTGGCAGTCGTCGGCCGGTCGTCCGATGCGGGGAGCGCCGACGCGCTGAGTGTCTTCCTTCTGCTGATGGAGAGCCTGCCGCTCGTCTTCCGGCGGCGCTGGCCGATCCCCGTCCTCGGCGTGACGCTCGGCGCGACATTGCTCCATGCCAGCCTATCGACCGGTGGCTCGCTCAACGAGGGACTCGGGTCGCTAGTGGCGCTGTTCACCGTCGCCGAGAGCTACGAGCGGCGGATCTCGGTTCCGATCGCCATCGCGATGGCCGCCTCGTTCGTCCTCCTGACCCTGTCCATGGCCGGCGACCAGCCCGCGCTGTCGGGCCTCATCTCGACGACCGTCGGCATCGGCATCGTCTGGGCGCTCGGTGACTGGGCGAAGACGCGGCGGCGCTACACCGCGGCCATCGAGCAGAGCGCACGGATCCTCGAGGCCGACCGGGAGGACCAGGCGCGGCGGGCCGTCCAGGAGGAACGCGAGCGGATCGCGCGCGAGCTCCACGACATCGTGACCCACCACGTCAGCGTCATCGTCATCCAGGCCGGCGCGGGCCTGACCTCGCTCGGCGATCGACCCGACCCGGCGAGGACCGCGCTCGAGGCGATCGACCGGACCAGCCGCCAGGCGCTCACGGACATGCGGCTGATGCTCGGGATGCTCGGCGACCCGGTGACGACCGACCCGTCGCGCGAGCCGATGCCGGGTCTCCAGCGGCTGGGCGAGCTGCTCGAGGAGGTCCGCTCCGCCGGACTGTCGGTCGAGCTGTCGGTCGAGGGCGAACGGCGGACGCTCGACGACGGCATCGAGCTGTCGGCTTATCGGATCGTCCAGGAGGCGCTGACGAACACGCTCAAGCACGCACGCGGCGCACGCGCCCGCGTCGTGCTGGGCTACGGCCCGCGCGCCCTCGACATCGAGGTGACCGACGTCGGTGGCTCGGGTGAGCGGGACCTCGGTGACGGGTCGGTGGGCGGACGCGGGCTGATCGGCATGCGCGAGCGCGTGGCGCTGTTCGGCGGCGATCTCGAGGCGGCCCCCATCGCCGGCGGCTTCCGGGTCCACGCCCGGCTGCCCATCGAGCTACGGATGGGGGCCGGCCGATGAGCGCCGCGATCCGGGTCATCCTCATCGATGACCAGGAACTCGTGCGGACCGGGTTCCGGATGATCCTCGACGGCCAGCCGGACATCGAAGTGGTCGGCGAGGCCGGTGACGGGCTGCGCGGGGTCGAGACGGCCGAACGCCTCCGACCCGACGTCGCCGTGATGGACATCCGGATGCCGATCATGGATGGCATCGCGGCCACCCGCCGGATCGTCCGCGACGGCCGCGCCCCCGAGACGCGCGTCCTGGTCCTGACCACCTTCGATGCCGACGAGAACGTCATCGAGGCGCTCCGCGCGGGCGCCAGCGGTTTCCTGCTCAAGGACGTGACGCCGTCAGACTTCGCGGCCGCCATTCGGACGATCGCGGCCGGCGAGGCCCTGCTGGCGCCGACGGTCACGCGCCGGCTGCTGGACCGCTTCGCCGACCGACTGCCGCCCGTCAACGAGGAGCGCCACGCCGCCCTGCGCGAGCTGACCGACCGCGAGCTCGAAGTCTTGAAGCTCGTCGGGCGCGGCCTCTCGAATCGGGAGATCGCCGACCAGCTCGTACTCGCCGAACCGACCGTCAAGACCCACGTGTCCCACCTGTTCGACAAGCTCGAGCTGCGCGATCGCGCCGGTGCGGTCGTGCTCGCCTACGAGGCCGGCCTCATCCGCCCGGGGTCGATCGAGGCCTGACCCGTCGCCGGATGAGATCCGGGCGATACCACGGGATGAGGTCACGGCGGCCGACCGAACCCGACGTCCCGCGCGATTCGACACCACGGACCGACGCCGTCGACGTCCCCAGGCCCGAGTCTGGCTCCAGAGCGAACACCGTCCCGTTCGCCGGCACTGGAGACATTCGCATGACACACGATTCGGCCATCTCGACGGTCGGGCTCACCAAGCACTTCCCGGGCGTGGCGGCCGTGACCGACCTCGACCTCGAAGTCCCGACGGGCTCGATCTACGGCTTCCTTGGCCCCAACGGGGCCGGCAAGACCACCACCCTCAGGATCCTCGCCGGCCTGACCCGGCCGAGCAGCGGCAGCGCATCGGTCGCCGGTGTGCCCATCGCGGCCGGACCGGGCTACCGGCAGCAGGTCGGCTTCCTCGCCCAGGAGCCGCGCTTCTACGACTGGATGACCGGGCGCGACACGCTCCGATTCATCGCGTCGCTCTATCCCGAGACCGGTCGCGCCGATGCCGCCCGGATCAGCTCGGTGCTGGCCCGGGTCGGTCTCGGCGATGCCGCCGACCGGCGCACGGGCACCTACTCCGGCGGGATGCGCCAGCGGCTCGGCATCGCCCAGGCGCTCATCGGCGACCCGGCGGTGCTGCTGCTCGACGAGCCAGTGAGTGCGCTCGACCCGATCGGTCGCCACGAGGTCCTGGACCTGATGCGCGAGCTGCGCGGCGAGGTCACGGTCTTCTACTCGACCCACATCCTCGACGACGTCGAGCGGGTCAGCGACCACGTCGCGATCCTCGATGGCGGCCGGCTGGTCCGGTCCGCCCCCACCGCCGACCTCCTGGCGAGCTTCGCCCAGGACCAGCTCCGCGTCGTCCTCGGTGGCGCGGACGATGCGACGACCGTCGCACTCGCCTCGATCGGCGGGGTCGAGTCGGTCGAACCGGCCGAACGCGACGGCAACCGCCGCGCATACGTCATCCGCGTCCGCCCGGGCGCCACGGACACCGTCCAGGCTTCGGTCATGCGCCACGCGGCCGACCACGGCCTGGTCGTGGCCGAGAACCAAGTGATCCGCCTCGGGCTGGAAGACATCTTCCTCCGCCTCGTCGACAGCAAGGAGCGTGCGGCATGACCGCCTCGATCGTCACAACCAGCGGCCGGGTCGCCGGCCGCACCATGTCGGGTCGCTTCCTCGGCACCCGACCGCTCCTCGGCAAGGACATCGGGGAGTGGCGCCACGCCAGGCGCGGCTGGGTCATCCTGGCCGTCACGGCAGCGTTCATGGTCCTCGCCGCCGCGAACGGCGCGCTGACCACCTGGATCCTGGCCAACGTCCCCGACGCGGCCGGCACGGACAAGGCGACCATGGACCCGGTCACCAACTTCCTGGCGGCGGTCTCGTCGCAGATCTTCATCGTCGCCGCGATCTTCGGGTCGATGGGCCTGCTGGTCACCGAACGCGAGCACGGCACGCTCGCCTGGGTCGCCTCCAAGCCGGTCGCCCGCGGGTCGATCTGGGTCTCGAAGTGGACGGCAGCGGCCGGCGCCATCTCGATCGTCGGCGCCCTGCTGCCGCTGGTCGCGACGATCGCGGTCGTCGTCGTGCTGTACGGCGCCCTGCCCGCCGGGCTCGTCGTGATGTCGGCGGTCGGGATGGTCGCGTCGGTCGTCTTCTTCGCGGCGGTCGTGCTCGCAGCGTCGACCGTGGTCTCGAACCAGGCCGCCGTCGCGGCCATCGGCTTCGCGGTCTTCGCGCTGCCGACGATCATCGTCGGGATCCTGCCGATCGACATCTCGGCATGGCTGCCGACATCGATCGCGGCGTGGGCCGTCGGCCTCGGTGCCGGCGCCGACGTCGGGGTCGTGACCCCGATCGCCTGGGCCGTGGCGACAGCCGTCATCGTCGCCTTCGCGGCCTGGCGGATGGAGGCCGCGGAGCTCTGATCCGACCGTTCGAGAAGCAAGGGCCGCCGGTGATGCCGGCGGCCTTTCGCTGTTCTCAGGGGCGGGGTTCGAACAGCAGGTTGTCGATCGTCTGGCCGTACCACCGCTCGAACCGGTCTCCGGTCCAGCCACGGTCGACGACGAGCAGGCGATAGGTATCGGGACTGCCCACGGCATAGACGATGTCGGCCGCGGCCACGGGATCCATTCCCGGTCGCAGGGTCGCGTCGCCGATGACGATTCGCAGCAGCTCGCGCTGGCCGGCGAACCGATGTGACTTGCTCGACTCGTGCAGGGCTGCGATGTCCGTATCCGAAGCCGCAGCGCTGCGGACGACCTCGTCGATGGCTTGGCGTCGCTCGAGGATCGCCCGGCCGTTGGCCGCCAGGATCAGGACACGCCGGTGCGGGTCGGGCTGGTCGCGCATCTCCTGGACCCAGCCCTGGGCCAGCACCGGTCCGGCGTCCGGGTCACCGGAGATCGCCAGGTCGACGACGGCGGCGAGGATCGCCCGCTTGGTGCCGAACTTCGCGTAGATCGTCTCGGGCGCGACGTCAGCATCCGTGGCGATGACGTCGATGGTCGTGGCGACGTAGCCGCGTTCGACGAACAGGTTTCGGGCGGCGTCGAGCACCCGGACACGTGTCGCCTGGGCGCGCTGCCGGCGACGCGGATAGTCGGGCGAGGTCGGGGACTTGACAGGCTCAGCCATGTGGATACAGTACCACTTGATTGATACAGTGACACTTTAGTTACTGCAACGCATCGAGCAGGAGACCATCATGCACGTCGTCCAGATCGAACATGCTGTCCGCGATTTCGACACGTGGAAGGCAGCCTTCGACAGCGATCCCGCACATCGCGAGGCGTCGGGCGTCCGGCGCTACCAGGTCCTCCGGCCGACGGACGATCCTCGCTACGTGGCGGTCGACCTCGAGTTCGAATCGCTCGCCGCGGCAGAGGCGTTCAAGGTCGCGCTCGAGGGCGTGTGGCGGTCGCCGCAGGCGCTGGCGGCCCTCGGTGGGGCGCCGAAGGCCCGGATCGTCGACATCGTCGAACGCCGCGACTACTGAGCCGGACGGTCCCCGGCGCGCACGCTGGCCGCGACCTCGCCCCAGAACTGGACCGCGGCCTCCTCGTACAGCAGGCCCATCCGCAGGGTCACGCCGCGCCAGTGCTCCATGCTGCGGGTGACGCCCCGGCCGCCATCGAGACGATCCTCCATCCGCTGATCGGCCTCGTAGCCAGCGAGCTGGTCCTGGTGGAGGGCGAGCTGCTCCTCGGCGATCGCGAGCGTCGCCGCGGTCGATTCGAGATCGGCGAAGAACAGCTGGAGGAGCGCCAGGTCGCGCAGCTCGGTCGGGTGCCGGGCGGGCTGGCTGAGCCAGGCCCGCAGGGCCGCGTGGCCGGCCTCTGTGATCGTGAACAGCCGGCGTCGTCGCCCGACCTGCTCGCGTTCCTCGGTCAGCAGGCCGAGACCGGCCAGCCGAGCCGGTTCCTTGTACAGGAGCGCGTGGGGGAACGACCAGAAGTGCCCGATCGTCGTCGCGACATGCCGCTTCAACTCATACGGCGTCGACGGGCCCTCCCGGGCCACGAGCCCGAGGACGAGGTACGACGTCGGGGTCAGTTCGATTGACATCATCCACAACATACCATACGATGAGGATGGTTTCACAGGTATGATTGCCAAGTCGGCGGTGTGGTCTGCGACGCCTCAGAGGGACTGCCTGACATGACGATCACCGAGACCAAGAACGACGCGATCGATGCCGTCACCGACACGACCAGCGCGGCCAAGAACTCCGGAAGCGACCTCATCGGTGGGACCCGTTCCGCCGTCGGCCAGGTCCGCGACGGCGTGGGCGACGCGATGAGCCACGTGCCCGACGTCCTCGACTCCGCCAAGAGCGGCGTCGACCAGGTCGCCGAGCGCATGCCGGCCGCCGTCGAGACGACCCGTGCCGCCGCGATCCGGACCAACACCAAGCTCCAGACCCTGCCGGATCAGACGCTGCGGATGATCGCGACGGCCTCGGTCGGGCTATCGGCCGGTCTGTCGCTGGCGCGTGCGCCGCGCATCGTCGCCTTCGCGGCCCTCGTCCCGGCGCTGTTCGTCGGTGGCGCGCTGGCGACCCGCCCGCGGAACGACTTCGGCTCGCACTGACCTCTGACGCGCGCTGTCTCAGAGGGTCAGCGGCAACCCGAACTGCGGGAACAGCGCAGCGCCGAACGTCGTGATCTCGGCGACCTTGCCGTCGACGACGCGCAGGACGTCGAACTTGAACGCCCGGAAGACCGTGTCGCCCGGCGCCCGCAGGTAGCTGGCGGCCGTCGGCATCCGGTTGGCCACGGTCGGCACGAGCCGCCAATCGCCCTCGCGGAGCGCGTTCTCGAGGAGCGGCGCGATCGTCGCGAGGCCCTGGAACAGCATCGGCGCAGGCGGCATCGTGATTCGCAGATCCTCGGACGCGATCGACACGGCGAGGGCCGCGTCGCCGCGCTCGTGGGCCTCGATGAACTTGTCGAGCAGGGCGCGCTCCTCGGCGCTCGGTTCGCCGGCCGACCACTCGGAGCGCCGGGTCGGCAGGTGCGCGCTCATCGTCGCCCGCGCCCGCTGGAGCGCGCTGTTCACCGCCGGGACCGTGGTGTCGAGCGCCGTCGCCGTCTCGCTCGCCGGCCAGCCGAGGATATCGCGGGCGATGAGTGTCGCCCGCTGCCGTGGCGGCAGGACCTGAAGCGCGGCGAGGAACGCCAGCTCGATGGTCTCGCGCGCGACCGCGACCGCGTCGGGCTCGTCGTCGGCCGGCGCGATCTCATCGAGCAGCCGGTCGGGGTAGGGAGTGAGCCACGGCACCTCGGCGAAGGTATGGAACGCGGTCAGCCGGCGGGCGGTGCGGCGCAACGTGTCGAGGCAGACGTTCGTCGCGATCCGGTACAGCCAGGCACGGACCAGCGAGCTGCCGTCGAACGTCTCGCGCGCCCGCCACGCCCGCAGGAACGTCTCCTGGACCGCGTCCTCGGCCTCGTCGAACGAGGCGAGCATCCGGTAGCAGTGGACGTGCAGCTCGCGCCGGTGTCGCTCGGTGAGGGCCGCGAAGGCGGACTCCCCACCGGCGAACGCGGATTCGGTCACGCGGCGACCTCGTCGCGCTTGACCTGCTTGAGGACCCAGTCCCGATGGACTTCCTGGACCAACCAGGTGTTGCCGTCCGGATCCTGGAGCGTGAAGAAGGTCGAATAGCTCGCCCGCTCGGGGTCGACGCCGGTGACCTGACCGGCCGCGCCGAAATGGAACGGCTCGCTGGCATCGACGCCGTTCGCGACGAGCTCGGCGTGGGCCGCCACGATGTCCTCGACGCAGAGGTGCAGGCCGTGGAGCGAGCCCGGCTCCATCTGGCCGATGCCCGTCCCGATCGCGATCGAGCAGGACGAACCTTTCGGCGTCAGCTGGACGACCCGGAAGTCCGGCCCGTGGCTCGAGTCGACCTCGAGCGTGAAGCCCATCCGGTCGAGGTAGAACGCCTTGGCGCGATCGACGTCGCTGACCGGGACGACCATCAGTTCGAGCGTGTAGTCCATGGTTCGAGGCCTCCGTGTCGATGACGGCCGTGGTGGCCGGTCGGGAGGTGTAACGTCGGCACCCCGCGAAACTCATCGGTCGACCGATGGTACGGGAGGAATGGAGCCGTGACGCCATGACGGACGACCACATCCTTCGCAGGGAACTCACCGCGCTCATCGACGGGGTCGACGCCCACATGACGTTCCGGGATGCGGTCGCTGATTTCCCGGCCGACGCGATGGACCGGCGCGCGCCCAACGTCCCGTACACGCCATGGCACCTGCTCGAGCACCTGCGGATCACCCAGGCGGACATCCTCGACTACATCGTGAATCGGTCGTACGTCGGGCTCGACTGGCCGGAGGCCTACTGGCCGGCACCGGACGCCACGGCCACGCCCGATCAGTGGGCCGCCACCATCGGCGGGTTCCTCGACGACGCCGCGGCCCTGCGGGCGATCGTGAACGACCCGGCCACGGACCTCACCGCGACCATCCCGGGCACGCCCGGGCACACCGTCCTCCGGGAGATCCGCGTCGTCGGCGACCACAACGCGTATCACGTCGGCGAGTTCGCGAGCCTGCGCCAGGTCATGGGCACCTGGCCGGAGGCCCGGCGAGAGTAGGTTCAACCAGCAGGCAGCGGCTTGCCCATGAGTCGGATCATCAGTTCGGAGCCGTCGCGCAGCGGGTACTGCTCGCCGAGGTCGGCGTAGCCGCTCGCCAGATAGAGGCGGATCGCCGGGTCGTTGCTGGTCGTGACGCCGAGGCCGATCAGCTCGTAGCCCGCCGCTCGCGCCCAGGCTTCGACGGCCGTGAGCAGGGCGGCCCCGAGCCCCTGACCGCGCGCTTCGGGTGCGACCCACATCCCGTAGACCGCCCCGGCATCGGGTCGGCTCGGGGCCGGACCGCCGCTCGCCATCCCGACGAAGGCACCGTCCTCGTCGACGGCCACGAATGTCGCGCCGTCCGGCCGATCCGCGCGAGCCCGCCAAGCGGCAGCGTCGTCGCGGACGGCCCGCTCGTAGGTGTCGCCGAACGCGTCCGGGTCGGTCGCGAGGGCGCGCAGCCTCAGGTCGCGCAAGGCCTCCCATTCATCCGGCTGGACGCTCCGGACGTCGATCCGTGTCACCCACCGATCCTACGCCTCGATCTCGTAGTCCAGCCGATACGACACGGTGGGACCGCCCGGCGCCTCGATCCCGCCGACGCCGCGGATGCCGGTCAGCTCGCCTGTACCCGTCCCCTCGACCACGTGCCAGCGGGCGCTCGACGCCTTGCCGTGATGCTCGCCGACGGCGTCGACGACGACCGTCCCGGTCTTGCCGTCGATGCTGCCCCTGATCCGCTGCAGTCCGACGAGCCGGGCGTCGCCGTCGGGCTGGTAGCACATCAGCCAGTCGACACTCCCGTCGCCTTCGATGGCGCCGCTGAAATGCTGCGTGCCCGTGGCGTGAGTCAGCCGGATGCCGTCCTCGGCCTCCTCGATGGGTGTCTCGTCGCCGGTCAGGACATCGAATGTCCCCGTCGCTGTCGCCATGATGCATGAGCCTCCCGTCGCGCTCGGTGGAACCGACCAAGCCTGCTCGTCCAGGCATGTCCGGCATGCGCCCCAACCACCGCGTCCGCGTTGCAATACCCTTCCGCCCACGAACCGACCACGCGAGGAGGACCCGATGGACTGGACCCTGGAAGTCGTCATCCTGCCCGTCAGCGACATCGACAGGTCGGTCGCGTTCTATCGCGACAAGGTCGGTTTCGTGCTCGATCACGACACCCGCAACGAGCACATGCACGTCGTCCAGCTGACACCGCGTGGCTCGGGCTGCTCGATCGTCATCGGCGACCTGCCGTCGCAGAGCGAGATGAAGCCGGGCTCTATCCGGGGCCTGCAGCTCGTCGTGGCCGACGCCGCGGCCGGCCGGGCGGAGCTGATGGGCCGCGGGGTCGAGTGCAGCGAGATCATGGTCTTCGACGAGCGCGACGGCGGCACGTTCTTCGGCTTCACCGACCCGGACGGCAACACCTGGACCGTCCAGCAGATCAAGGCCCGTGCCGAGAAGCCGCTCATCCCGGTCGAGTATCGCGACCGATTCGGCGAGGGGATGGAGGTCTGAGGAGGGTCAGACCCAGACCAGCGCCACCGATACGAGGAGCAGCCCGGCGAGGGTGACGCTGACGACCTGGCGAGCCCGCCTCCCTTTCGTCAGCCGGCCGAGGGCATCACCGGCACCCGCCCACAGCAGTGCGCTGGGCACGATGACGACCATCATGGTCAACGCGACCACGAGGCTCCCGACGACGATCGGAAGCTCGGCCGGCCGGAACGTCGTGACCGCGCCGAGTGCGAAGATCCAGGCCTTCGGATTGATGAGCTGGAAGGCGGCTGCCGAGGCGAGCCCGAACGGCCGGGCCACGTCCGTCCGCTCGAGGGCGCCGGCCCGCAGGATCTGCCACGCCAGCCATAGCAGATAGAGCGACCCGCCGACCTTCATCGCCGTCGCCAGCCCGGGGATCGCAGCCAGGACGGCCCCCGACGCGGCCGCCACGGCCAGTGTCATCGCACCGATCCCCAGCGCCGTCCCGAACACATGCGGCAGCGTCCGCCGCAGGCCGAACGACGCTCCGGACGCCCACAGCAGGACGTTGTTCGGGCCGGGCGTGACCGAGCTCGCGAAAGAGAACCCGATCAACCCGAGGAAATGTTCCATCTCCGAACGATACGGAGGCGACCGCCCGTCGTCTCGCTCGATGTCGCGTCAGCCTGTCACGCGGCTGCAAGGCGAGGCCAGCCCGCGACCGCCCGCCCGGACCCCCGGTCGACCTACCGTGGACCTCCGCACTTGAGGACCGACCGATGCCGACCCTGACCATGCCCGACTTCTCGAAGATCGAACGCCCCACCGGGGACGACATGCCGAAGCTCGACGAACTGCCCACGGTCGACCTGACCAAGGTCGATATCGGCAAGGCCGTGACCGACGCCGCGACCGCGGTCGGCCTGATGCAGAAGCGCCGGTCGCGCTGGCCATTCGTGCTCGGGGCCGGCGTGGCGCTCGCCGCCGCCGGGTGGGCGTTGATGAACATGGACATGCTTCGCGAGCGTCTGTCGGGCGCGACCACGTGGGTCGGCGACCGCATCGCCGCGATCCGCGACACCAACGAGATCGACGAGTCGGTCGCCTTCACCGCGGCCGAGCCCGCCCCGGCGGACAACGACGAACCGAACGGTTTCGGGGCCCCGGCGGACATGGATGGCACGACCGGCGAGGACATGCTGGCCCTTGACGAGGTCACCGTCCGGTCCTGATCGAACCCGCTCCTGACGCTCGGTCGGGTCGGCTCGCTTCGTGAGGCTTCCGATCGCTGGTGCTACATCTCGAAGGGCGTCTGGAGCTGGAAGTAGTTGCCGTCGGGGTCTTCGAAGGTCGCGATCCAGGTGGTCGGGAAGCCTTCCATCTCGAGGGCATACGGTTCCGCGACGACGATCGCTCCGGCGGCCGTGAACTTCTCGGCGATCTCCTTGACGTCGGGAGTCGCGATGTTCCAGATGAGCCGGCCCGGGGTGGTGTTCCGGCCGTGGACCTCGGAGTGCGCCCCGACCGCGATGAAGCCGCGCCCGATCTGCCAGCCGGTGTAGCCGCCGTCGGCCATCGCCGGCTCGCCGAGGATCTTCGTGTAGTACTCGACGAGCGCCTCCGGATCGTCGGATCCGATGAGGATGTTGTTGAAGTCCACGAGGCCCCTCCTGTCCGATACGCTGGACGACGATGGTAGACCCGCGCGGAGGTGGCGACTTGGACCCGTGGCCGAAGAACATCGATGCCGTCACATTGTTCGTGGAGGACGTGGCGGCCGCCAAGGCGTTCTATCTCGAGGTCTTCGGGCTGCCGCTCCACTACGAGGACCCGAATTCAGCGGTGTTCAAGTTCGGCGACGACGGTGATCAACCTGCTCGACATCGGCCAGGCGCCGGATCTCATCGCGCCGGCAGCGGTTGCCTCGCGTCACGCCGGGAACCGGTTCCAGTTCACGATCGGCGTCGATGATGTCGACGCGATGTGCGAGACGCTCCGGGCGAGGGGAGTGGAGCTGCTCAACGGTCCGATGGACCGGCCCTGGGGCATCCGGACCGCCAGCTTCCGCGATCCGGGCGGGCACATCTGGGAGATCGCGAAGTAGCGTCGCGGTCAGCGTGACCCGGTGACCAGTCGCTCGCGGTCGAACATCGGCGCGACCACCCGCCAGCCGACGACGTCGGCGACGAAAAGCGCCGCGGCGCAGCCGAGCGCGAGGGCCAGACTCGGCGGGATCACGTCGAACGCGATCAGCGACGTGACGAGGACCGCCGGGATGCTCCCGACGAGGCTGAGCTGCTGGGCGACGCGGACGTCGCTCGACCGCGTCGAGATCGCGATGCCGACCCAGGTGAAGAGGCAGGCCAGCAGGGGCGTGAACAGGACCTGGGCGGCGATGTCCGGTCCGCGGATGATCGCCGAGGCGACGCCAGGAGCGGCCACCAGGACCGTCCAGACCAGGAACGCGGCGTAGACCAGGTACGCCACGACGATCGATGGCGCGAGCACGGCCAACGCCTTGCCGACCAGGAACTCCTCGCGGCGGATGGGTGTCGTCAGGACCGGCTCGAGGCTGCCCTGTTGGCGCTCGCCGGTGATCGCGTAGGCGGCCAGCATCGCCGGCGTGAAGATCGGGATCGCGAGCATGTACAGGAGGATGTGTGTCTGCGCGAGGTCAGCCGATGACGATGCCGACAGCCGGTTGACCAGGATGACCGGCTGGATGAGGAAGATGAGCGGGAAGATGGCCATCGACACGATGACCGAGCGGTTGCGTCGATACTCCCGGAATTCCTTCCGGACGACGGAGCGGATCCGCCGCCAGCTCAGGGTCATCGCGGAGCCGCCTCGACATCCTCGTCGATGAGCTCAAGGTAAACGTCCTCGAGGCTGTGCTGCGACTCGCCGATCGACAGGACCTCTGCATCGGCCGCCACCAAGGCCCGGGTCGCCGCCGGTGCCGCGACGTTCGCGTCGGAGACGGTCAGAGCGTAGGTGGACGGGCCGTCCTCGCGCCAGCCCTCGACCCCGGGAAGGCCATCGAAGACGCGGCCAGGCTCGGCGATCGGCGCGCGCGTTCGGACGGTCAGCGACTTGGCGAACAGGCGGTCGCGCAGCTCCTCGGGCCGGCCGATGGTGCGCAGCGTCGTGTTCAGGATCGCGACGCGGTCACACAGCCGCTCGGCCTCTTCGAGTCGATGGGTCGTCAGGAAGATCGTGACGCCTCGCTTGCGGAGCCCGTCGATCAGCTCGTGGACGCCGCGCGTGGCGACCGGGTCCAGGCCGGACGTCGGCTCGTCGAGGAAGAGGATCTCCGGGTCGCTCAGCAACGCCCGCGCGAGGGCGACCCGCTGGCGCAGGCCCTTGGACAGGGCGCCACAGGGATCGTGGCCTCGGTCGGTCAGGTTGACGGCCTCCAGGGCACGCCCGACACGTTCGCTGGCGTTGTCGACTTCGTACAGGTCGGCGAAGCACTCGAGGTTCTCGATGACGCTCAGCCGCAGGTAGAGCCCCGGCGACTCGGGCATGACCGCGATGCGGCGCCGGATCTCGACGCCGTTCTCGGACGTGAGCGGGATGCCGGCGACCGTCGCCGAGCCCGCCGTCGGTGCGATGAGCGTGCCGAGCGTCCGGACCGTCGTCGTCTTGCCGGCGCCGTTGGGGCCGAGGAAGCCGAAGACCTCGCCGCGCCCGACCTCGAACGAGACGTCGTCGAATGCGAGCCGATCGCCGAAGGCTTTCGAGAGGTGGCTGACCGACAGTGCGGCTTCGCGATCGTCCCCGACCGGCGGCGTGCCACGCTCAGTCATCACGTCGGCAGTCTAGTCCGGAGAGCGGCTAGAACCGGCCGAGCAGCTGCGTACGGAGCGCGGATGCCAGCCACATCTCATAAGCCTCGGCCGTCCAGCCGCGCGCCTGTAACTCCAGATAGATCTCGAGGAGCGTCAGCGCCAGGAGGAGGTCGTGGGCTTTCTCCACGGTCACGCCTGGGGTGAGATGTGGACCGAGCGGCCGGACGACCTCGAACAGGGCGCGGGCCCGGGTGGCGAGGATGGCGTCGACGTCGGCTGCCGCGTCGGGGTCGACCCGCTGGGCATCGCGCTGGACGGACAGGGCGGCGGCGCCCGACTCCCATTGGTGGCGCATGAACCCGGCGAAGGCGTCGAGGCGCGCGACCGGGTCGTCGATCGCGAGGACCCCGCCCATCCGCTCGCTCGTCCGGGCCGATGCGAACCAGGCGTCGCGGATCTCGCGGACGAGCCCCGCCTTCGAGCCGAACGCCCAGTAGACCGTCTGCGGCGCGACGTCCGCCGCGCGCGCGATGTCGGCGATGGTCGTCCGGGCGTAACCCTGCTCGACGAAGAGGTCGCGGGCGGCATCGACGATCCGGGCGCGCGTGGCGTCCCGGTCGCGTTTGCGGGTCGGCTTGACAGGACTCACAGAACTAGAGTATCACTCCAGTATCAACTAGAGTCACACTCCAGTAGTGAGGTTCCGAGCCATGACCATCGAGACATCCACAGCCGCGACGAACGAGCAGATCTGCCGAGCCGTCATCGAGCGCGGCTTCAACAACGGCGACCTCGACGCACTTGAGGGGCTCGTCGCCCACGGCATCGTCGAGCACCAGGAGGGCTCGACCTCCGGCCTCGATGGCCTGCGTCGGACCATCACCGAGCTGCGCACGGCGTACTCGGACCTGCACCTCGAGATCCAGGACACGGCGACCTCGGGCGACACCGTGTGGTTCCGCATCCGTTCGACCGGCACCAACGACGGCCCGATGTGGGGTCGCCCGGCGACCGGCCGCCAGATCGACATCACCGTCATGGACGTCATGCGCGTCGCCGACGGCCGCATGGTCGAGCACTGGGGCGTCGCCGACCGCCTGGCGGTGCTGAAGCAGATCGGCGCGATGGGCGGCGGCCGCTGAGCCTTCGCTCGGCTGTTGGGAACGGCGTCGAATCCGGACAAGATGAAAGCCGGGAGAGTGTTCTCCCGGCTTTCGACCTGCGCGACGTTCAGCTGCAGCCGCTCGTGCTCCCGCAGTTAAGGCACTTGTAGCAGGACCCGTTGCGGACCATGATCGAGCCGCAGTCCATGCAGCTGGGGGCGTCGGCCTGGGTCTGGAAGCTGACCTTGGTGGCGCCGAGGTTGAGGGTGATCGGGGCCGTTGAGCCGCCGCTGTTCCCGTTCGTGGACTTGCCGTTGCCGGTTGCTGCGTGACCGTTCCCGAGGGAGCCGTTGGTCGCGATGACCGCCAGGGGCTCGGCTGCGGGCGTCGCGGGCTCGGCGGCGACGGCGGTCGCCTTGGGGGTGTCCGTGGTCTTGGATTCGATCGCTGGAGCCGGCTCGGCGACGGCCGAGGTGGCCGCCGGAGCCGCAAAGCCGCCGCCGAACGCCGCGGCCGCGCGGGGCCGCGTCGTCCGAGACCCGCTCCTGGAGGCCGAGGTTGATCTTGTCCTCGGGCGACAGGAAGCGCGAGCCGAGCCAGCGGAAGATGTAGTCCACGATCGACTTGGCGATCGGGATCTCCTGGTTCCCGGTGAAGCCTGACGGCTCGAACCGGACGTGGGCGAACTTGTTGACGAGGTCCTTGAGCGGCACGCCGTACTGGAGCGCCACGGAGATCGTCGTCGCGAGCGTGTCCATCAGGCCCGAGACGGTCGAGCCTTCCTTGGCCATCTTGAGGAAGATCTCGCCGGGCTGGCCGTCCGGGTAGAGCCCGACCGTGATGTAGCCCTCGTGACCGGCGATGTCGAACTTGTGGGTGATCGCCGAGCGCTCGGCGGGCAGCCGGCGCCGATGGGGGAGCGCGGCCTCGATCTGGGCCTTCGCCAGCTGCTTGCGCAGCTTCTCGACCTCTTCGGAGTCGATCGCATCGGCGCCCGTGTCGCTCGTCTTCTTGCCGGTGCTGAGCGGCTGGCTGCGCTTCGAGTTGTCGCGGTAGACCGCGATCGCCTTGAGGCCGAGCTTCCAACCCTCGAGATAGACCTTCTCGATCTCCTCGGCCGTGGCGGCCTCGGGCATGTTGACGGTCTTGCTGATGGCGCCGCTGATGAACGGCTGGATCGCGCCCATCATCCGGACGTGGCCCATGTAGTGGATGGACCGCTCGCCGTTGGCCGGCTTGAACGCGCAGTCGAAGACCGGCAGATGCTGCGGCTTGAGGTGCGGAGCCCCTTCGATGGTCTCGTGCTCGGTCAGGTAGGCGAGGATCTCATCGACCTCTTCCGCGCCATAGCCGAGCTTGCGCAGGGCGGCCGGCACAGTCTGGTTGACGATCTTGAGGAAGCCCTCGCCGACGAGCTTCTTGTACTTGATGAGCGCGATGTCCGGCTCGACCCCGGTCGTATCGCAATCCATCATGAACGCGATCGTGCCGGTCGGGGCGAGGACGGTGACCTGGGCGTTGCGATAGCCGACCTGCTCGCCGAGCGCCAGCGCCTCGTCGAAGACGACAGTCGCCTCCTTGAGCATGGTCTTCGGAACGCCGTTGGTGGGGATGCGGTAGGCGGCATCGCGGTGCTTGCCGATGACCTTGAGGAACGGCTCGCGGTTCTCCGGGTAGCCCTGGAACGGCCCGCCGTGGTCGCGGGCGATCTCGGCCGACTGGCGATACGCCTCGCCGTGCATGATCGCGGTCAGGGCTGCGGCGTAGTTGCGGCCTTCGTCGGAGTCGTAGGCCAGGCCGCGTGACATCAGCAGCGCGCCGAGGTTGGCGTAGCCGAGGCCGAGCGGCCGGAACTTGTGGCTGTTCTCCTCGATCTTGGGCGTCGGGTAGGACGCGTTGTCGACGAGGATCTCCTGCGCGGTGATGGTCACCTTGGCCGCGAACCGGTAGGCCTCGACGTCGAACTCGCCGTCCGCCCCGACGAACTTCATCAGGTTGAGGCTGGCCAGGTTGCATGCGGTGTCGTTGAGGAACATGTACTCGGAGCACGGGTTGGATGCGTGGATCCGGTCCGTGTTGGCCGAGGTGTGCCACTCGTTGATGGTCGTGTCGTACTGGATGCCCGGGTCGCCGCAGAGGTGGGCGGCGTCGGCCATCTTGCGGAAGATGTCGCGCGCCTTGTAGGTGTCCATGACGTCATGCGGCGCGACGACGGCGTGGGTCTGCCATTCCGTGTCGTCGACGACGGCCTGCATGAACGCGTCGGTCACCCGGACGCTGTGGTTGGCGTTCTGGAAGAAGACCGAGCCGTAGGCCTCGCCAGTGAAGGAGGGGTCGTAGCCGGCTTCGATGAGCGCCCAGGCCTTCTGCTCCTCGTGCGCCTTCGACTCGATGAATTCGAGGACGTCCGGATGGCCGGCATCCAGGATGACCATCTTGGCCGCGCGGCGGGTCTTGCCGCCCGACTTCACGACGCCCGCGAAGGCGTCATAGCCCTTCATGAAGGAGACGGGGCCCGACGCAGTGCCGCCGCCGGCCATCTTCTCCCGCGACGAACGGATGGTGCTGAGGTTGGAGCCGGCGCCGGAGCCGAACTTGAAGAGCATGGCCTCCGTCTTGGCGAGGTCCATGATCGACGACATCGTGTCTTCGACCGAGTTGATGAAGCACGCGGAGCACTGCGGCTTCTGCTCGATCCCGACGTTGAACCAGACCGGCGAGTTGAACGCCATCTTCTGGTGGACGATGAGGTGGGTCAGCTCGGCCTTGAAGGTCGCGAGGTCCGCGTCGGTCGCGAAGTAGTGCTGGGTCTCCGCCCAGGCCGTGATCGTGTTGACGACGCGATCGATGAGCTGGCGGACGGAGGTCTCGCGTTCCGGGGTCCCCAGGTGACCGCGGAAGTACTTGCTCACGACGACGTTGGTCGCGAGCTGGCTCCAGAAGTCGGGGACCTCGACGTCCTTCTGCTCGAAGACCGACTTGCCCGACTCGTTGGCGATGCCGGCGGTGCGGTATTCCCAGGTGATCTCGTCGTAGGGATGGACGCCCGGGCGGGTCCAGCGGCGCTCGAAGGTCAGGCCGCGGACAGGGGTGGTGCCGTCCGGCTCGGTGCCGTCGAAGCTTGCGCCGTAGGGGCCGGCATGGCGGGTGGGCTTGCCCGCCTTCGCATGCGTGGCGTGATCCTTGACTGCGACGGTGCTCCCGCTGGCTCGAGCCATGTGTCGTGCTCCTCCATCCCTGGTCCCTGATGCGACAGCGGTAGCTGCGCATCTCCTGCGTCGTCGGTGGTGCCGAGTGGTTCCTGGGGGCCGCTCCAGGACCGGCGGGTGGGGCCGGTGGGGAGCGATGTGGGCGTCTCGGTTCGATCAGGCGACCCCAAGAACGATACCGTGCGCGCGGACCGTCGTCAAGAGGAAAACACAAGATGTAGTGGTACGTTTGGGTGCCGTGCCGCTAGATGTGGTGGTTTGGCGGTCCACGCTCGTTCCACGCTCAGGGGCCGGTTGTCCACGCTCGGGCGGGGGTCGTCCACGCGGGGAGGGGCGGTTGTCCACGGTCCGGTGCCGGGTTCTGCACCGGCTTTCCACGGGGAGGATTATCGAACAGACGTGCGGTTTGTCAGTGACCCGTGGCACAGGCATATGACGAGAGGGGCCGTTGACCGTCGCCATCTGCCCATCCATGGTCTGGTAGTCGGGCCAGGGCTTGGACAACGCCTGCTTCGGGGCCGTGAGCGCGCTCAACGACGGAACGATGCGCCTCCGGAACCGGCCGGATCGACCCCGTCGCCCGCCGAAGAGTCCAAGCATGGGTAGATGACGAACGGTGACAGTATTCGTTGCCAGTGATGCTCCCGGTGGGCCTGTGCCGATTGATCGGCAGTCAATCGGCGGATAACCAGCCGATACGGGGCCGCGGTCACCATCGCGCGATGGATGACATCCGCCTCGGGACGGTGCTCAAGCTCGCTCGGCAGTCGCGTTGCTGGCGCCAGAAAGACCTCGAAGCGAAGTCTGGCGTCTCGCAGTCGGCGATCTCGCGGATCGAGCGTGGCCACATCGGCCCGCAGTCGATCGACAGCGTCCGCAGGGTGTGCGCGGCGCTCGAGATCCGTGTCGAACTCGTTCCACACTGGCGCGGCGGGGACCTCGAACGATTGGTCAATCGCCGCCATTCCGCGCTGCATGAGTCCGTCGCCCGATGGTTCCACGACGACCTGCCGGCATGGATCCTCGCCCCGGAGGTGTCGTTCTCGATCTATGGCGAGCGCGGCGTGATCGACATCCTTGCCTGGCACCCGGGCCGGCGGGCGTTGCTCGTGATCGAGTTGAAGACGGACATCGTCGACGTCAACGAGTTGGCCGGCACGTTCGACCGAAAGCGCCGGCTCGCGCATCGGATCGCGAAGGAGCGCGGTTGGGATCCCGTGTCGGTCTCCGCGTGGCTCGTGGTCAGCGAGAGTCGGACCAATCGCCGGAAGGTCGCGGCGCACCAAGCGATGCTCCACGGGGCAGTGCCGGACCGAGTGGCGGCGCTTCGGCAGTGGCTGCGCGATCCGGTGGGGACGGTGGCGGCTCTGACGTTCTGGGCGCCGGGTCGCGATCGACTGGATCGACCGGTGCGGCGGGTTCGGGCGGCCTGACGTCCTATGAGGGGGAGCGGTACCAATCGATGCCGCCGAGGTAGGTGAGGCCGAACAGGCCGCCCATGACCGCGTCCGGCGGGTGCGTCGCGAAAAGTCGCCGGGCGCATCGGCAGATGCCCATCGGTGGACTGGTAGGCGAACGACAGACCTGATTCGGCCGGTTCAGGCGCGCTGACGGGCGGCCGCTGAGCACGGATCGAAGGCGGGGCGGCCTGCCACCGACCCGAATCCCTGACGACGAGTCCAGCGATGGCTATTTGGCAAGAAGGTAGCCGGTTCCTCGCCAGTCAGCCGCAACGTGGGTAGGCGGCCGACGGACGAGCGGGTAGCTGGCGAAATCGGCCGCCGCGCCGCGCAGCTCCACGGCTGCTACGGCGCCGCCTGGAACGTCATCTCGGCGTCGAATGGCGCCTGGCCCGCGACGACGTTCCGATCGATGGGGTCTTCGACCGACATCGCGTCGGCCCAGCGCAGGCCCTTGCACGACGCGCTCCCGGCGATGCCCTTGGCGTCGTCCTGCGTGATGGTGACCTTGCAGCCGGACGGGTCGGCGGTCGTCCAGTGCTGGCCGTCGGCGATCCGGTCGATGATCACGAACCCGTCGCCGTAGGCCGAATCGGGCTCGCCGTAGAACCGGATGTACAGCCCGTTGCCGTCGGTCCAGCCGACCTCGGTGCCGAAGTCCTCGTAGATCGCCGCGGTCCCGGACAGCCGATCGAGCGGGGTCGACTTGCCCGCGATCGCGACCGTGGCGGCGCCCTTCGTGAAGGTCGCCAGGGGCGGCGGCAGCGAGAAGGTCGCATTGGGATCGAACGACCCGAACGCACCCGGATCGAACGACCCGAACGCACCCGGATCGAACGAGCCGCCGGCCGACGGGACCAACGGCACGCCCATCATCCCGCCCAGCAGGTATTGGCAACCGCTCGACACGAACGCGGCGGCGACCAGCAGGCCGACGACCGCCGCACGCATGTCCCTACAACCCGCTGTACGCGTGGAGGCCGCTGAACCAGAGCGACCCGGAGTACGTCACCAACACCATCCCGAACCCGACGACGAGCAGCAGCGCCGCCGGCCGTCCCGCCCACGAGCGCTGGTTGCGCGCGTGCAGGTAGATGGCATAGGTCAGCCAGGTCACGAGCGCGGCGGTCTCCTTCGGATCCCAGCCCCAGTAGCGCGACCAGGCGATGGACGCCCACCACGAGCCGAGGATGATCATCGTCGCGAAGATCGGGAAGCCGATGATGACCGCGCGATAGGCGACCTCGTCGAGGACCTTGTGCGAGGGCAGCCAGGCGAACCGGTCGTTCTGGCCCTGGGCCAGGTAGGCGACCCCGGCCGCGAAGCTCGTCGCGAAGATGCCGTAGCTGATGACCGCCATCCCGACGTGGATGGTCAGCAGCGGTGCGTTCTGGAGCGCCGGGACGAGCGGCTCGATGTCGGACGGCAGGCTCGACGCGTAGAGCAGGATCGCCAGCGCCACCCCGAGCGGGATGAACCCGATCGAGCGGATCGCGTAGCGCCGCTGCAGGTACAGGTAGCCGCCGATCATCGAGAACGCGAACGCGACGCTGAACTCGAACATGTTGCCCCACGGCCCGCGCCCGACCACGTACGCCCGCAGCAGCATCGACGCGCCGAGCGCCAGCCAGCCGACGAAGGCCAGGCCGATGGCCGCCCGCGACAGGGGACTCGGGGAACCGAAGGTCGTCGGTCCGCTGGCCGCCGAGCGGGTCTGCTCGGTGACGAACGAGCCGGTCACGACGCCGGCGTAGGCGGGCTGCCGGGCGGTCTGGGTCGCGAGGCTCGGCAGGAGCCGCCGCCCATTGGCCAGCATCACCGCGTGGCCGACGTGCGCCGCGAACCCGAGCGCGACGAGGATGACCCCGAACGAGAAGAGCGTGGACGACAGGGACGCGAGGCTCATGCCGCCGCCGCGCCGCCCGCCTTCGGTCCCGGCGAGGTGCGGACCGCCACGGCCCGCGTCTTGACCTTGAGGACGAGGCCGCAGTTCGTGCAGGTGTCGATGATCGCGGCCCGCCCGAGCCCGCACATCGGACAGATGACCGCGAGCTCGTCGCGGCAGGTCTCGCAGCGGGTCGTGCCGGACGGGAAGATCAGCCCGTCACGCCGGCAATGGGGCAGTCCGACCGGGAAGACCGGCTCGCCGCCGGGGCCGATCTCGGCGACCCGGGGGCCTTCTTCGAAGACGACCTTGGTGCGCGGCTTGCGAGCGACATAGATGAGCGATCCGAGCGCCACGAAGGTCAGGAACGGCATGACCAGGCCGAGCAGGACGATGACCGGGAGCCAGCCGATGATGACGCCCCAATCGGGGGTCACGAAGACCGCGGTGACCGTCAGGATCTGCGTCCAGATCTCGTTGAGGACATCGACGATGTTCACGGCCGCATCCTATCAGGGCCGCTCGTCTTTGGAGCTTTGCGCGGGTTGCCCTTCTTGGTCGTGGCGCCGCGCCCCGGCTTCCACGATGGCCGGTCGGTCTCGGCTGGATCGCCGTCCTGCTGGCTGGCCGCGGTGACCGGCTTCGGGCCGCGCGCCGGCCGCGGGTTGCCGACCGATGGCGACGCCAGCCGACCGGTCCCGAGCCGGCCGAGGAGCCACGCCGAGCCGGCCGTCCGCGCTCCGCGCAGCCTCGCCCCGTGGCGCAGGTCGCGGTCGTCGGTCACCACGAGGAGGGCCGCCGAGCCATCCGCGCCGTCGAGCATCCGGACGTCGTCGATGATGGTCAGGATGACCGCGTCGGCCGTGCGCCCGCCGCTGTAGCGGACGACCAGGCCGGTCGCGATCCGCTCGTTGCGGAGACCGCGCTCGGGCGGCCCGTCGAAGACGAGCTCGATGGTCGTCGAGGCCGGGATGATGCCCCGGAGCCGGCCGATCAGGGCCGTCGGTGGCGCGGCGCCGGCCGCCTTCTGCATGGCGTGGAGCAGGTTGGTGCCGTCGACCAGGAGGCGTTGCGTGGCCGCGAGCGGGTCGCGGTCGTAGTGGGCCGGCATCGGCGCCATCGTACGCGCCACGGGGGACGCCGCTACGATCGGGCGATGGGCCTCCTCCTGCTGGTCGATCTCGACGGCGTCGTCTATCGCGGCAGCGACCCGGTGCCCGGCGTCGCGGCCGTCCTGGCCGATCGGGCGGCTCGGGGCGACGACGTCGTCTACGTCACCAACAACTCGATGCACTACCGGGCCGACTACCAGACGCGCCTCGCCGCGATGGGTGCCCCGGTCGCTCCCCACACGGTCGTCTCGAGCGCCCGCGCGACGGCGTCGTACCTGCGCGAGCACGACCCGGCCATCCGGCGCGTGCTGGTCCTCGGCGCGGGCGGGCTCGAGCGCGAGCTGCGCGACGTCGGATTCGACGTGGTGACGGCCGGTGCCGCCGCGACCCGGATGAGCCAGGAGGCGATCGACGGCTACGCCGCAGCGGGACGACCAGACGCCGTGGTCGTTGGCCTCGACCCGAACCTCACCTACGCCCGCCTGGCGGCGGCCAACGACTGCATCCGGGCCGGGGCGCACTTCATCGCCACGAACCGCGACCCGGTCTACCCGACGGAGCGCGGTCTGCGGCCCGGTGCCGGCTCGCTCGTCGTCGCCCTCGAATACGCCACCGGCGTGACGCCGATCTCGATCGGCAAGCCGGCGCCCTATCTGCTCGAGGCTGCGGCCCATGCGGTCGGGCGCGAGCCGTCCGAGGCGATCATGATCGGCGACGTCATCCCGACCGACCTGATGGGCGCCCGCGCGGTCGGGGCGCGCTGCGTGATGATGCTGACCGGCGTGACCGACCGGGCCCAGATCGAGGCGCTGCCGCCGGACGAGGCGCCGACCGCCATCGCCGCCGACGCAGCCGAACTGGCCGAGATCCTGGAGCGCCTCGCCGCGGGCTGAGCGTCGCGCGGCCGCCAGTCAGCCGTCAGCCGGCGGCCCGGCCTTTCAGTTCGACGCCGATGACCACGAGGTCGTCCTCGCCCGTGTTCTCGAGGGTGTGCCTGGGCGTCGACTCGGCGAACAGCACCTTGGGCATGACGAAGTCCGGGTTCGCCCGTGTGTCCAGCATCGTCGCGCCGTGCTCGTTCCGTCGGAGGAAATGCGATCCCGACAGGACATACATGAGGGTCGGTGCCAGATGGGTATGGAGTGGCGTCACCTCACCCGCCAGGATCGTGGTCTGGAGGACGCGGACGTCGTCGTTCTCGAAGATCACCACGTGATGACCCGGGGCGGCGATGACCCCGTCGAGGTCGTCAGTCGTCACGCGGGTCCCTCCAGCAGTTCCGGGATGTCCTCGGCCCAGCTGTCGAACTCGACCCGCAGCGGCGCGAGGTCGGCTTCGTCGGCGAAGGCCACGTCGAGCGCGCGCCGGTCGAGCGCCCACAGCTCGGGCAGGGTCAGGCCGATCTGCTCGACGGCGTTGACGTACTCCTCGGACAGCTTGATGTCCGAGACCGTCGTGTCGTCCGTGTTGAGGGTGACCGGCACGCCCGACCGATGGAGGCGTGCCAGTGGATGCGCGGCGACCGACGCCACGATGCCGGCCTGCCAGTTCGAGGTCGGGCACAGGTCCAGGGTGATCGCCCGCGAGGTCAGCTCGGCGCACAGCTCCGGGTCGTCGATGGCGCCCGGGCCGTGGGCGATGCGTTCCGGCTCGACGGCCAGCGCCCGGCGGACCTGGTCGGCGCCGCCCCATTCGCCGGCGTGGATGGTGATCCGCAAGCCACCGTCGCGGGCCGCGTCGAACGCCGCCGCGTGGAGCATCGGGTCGGGGTAGGCCTCCTCGGGCCCGGCGAGGTCCCAGCCGGTCAGCCCGTGATCGCGGAACTGGACCGCGACGCGCGCGAGCTCCAGGTTCGCCTCCGGGTCGTGCGAGCGGAGCGCGGTGCAGATGAGGCGGACGATCGAGCCGGTCCGGAACGAGGCAGCCTGGGCGCCGGCGCAGACCGCGCCGATACCATCGGCCAGCGACAGCCCGCCGGCGACGTGGAGCAGCGGCCCCCAGCGGATCTCGACGTAGCGGACGCCGTCGGCGGCCTTGGTCTCGACGAGCTCGGCGGTGATCCGTTCGAGCGCCTCGGCGTCCTGCATCAGGGCGATGGGCAGGTCGAACGCCCGGAGCAGCTCGGCCTGCGAGGCGCACGGCATCGGCGCGATCAGCGCGTCCGACATGCCGAGCCAGGCGCGTGGAGCATCGATGCCGCGCGTGCGCGCGAGGTCGATGGCCGTGTCGACCCGCAGCGAGCCATCGAGATGCAGGTGGAGTTCGGCCTTGGGCATCGCCTCGAGAAGGCGGCGGAGCGGCGGTCCGGACACGGCCGGTTTCAGGTCAGTCATACCGTCGATGCTACGATTCCCGGGCCGACCGGTCCAACGCATCCGCAACCGCGGTCGCGACCGAACTGGAGATGGCGCCGTTCGCATGGGCGGCCGCGAACCACGAAGGACGACCCGACATGTCCACCATCCTCGTCACCGGCGCCAGCGGATTCGTCGGCAGCCACCTTGTCCCGACACTCACCGGCGCCGGTCACCGGGTCGTCGCGCTCGCGCGCACGCAGGCATCGGGCGACCAGATCCTCGGCCATCTGCCGGTCGGCCAGCGCGACGCCGTCGAGGTCCGACTCGGCGATGTGACCCACCCGGAGACCCTCGGCGCGGCGCTCGCCGGCGTCGATGCCGTCGTCCACCTGGTGGCCATCCCGCGCGACTTCTCCGGTGGCGCGGAGCTGCGCCTGGTCAACACCGAGGGCACCCGCGCGGTCATCGTCGCGATGCAGGCCGCGGGCGTCCGGCGGCTCGTCCACATGGGCGCGATGGGCGTCGAGGACGTGCCGGACCTCCACTACGCGAGCTCCAAGGCCAAGGCCGAGGCGCTCGTGCGGGCCTCCGGGCTCGACTGGACCATCCTCAAGCCGTCGCTCCAGTTCGGCGAGGGCGACGGGTTCTTCAACATCGTGGCCGGTCTCGTCCGCATCTCGCCGGGCCTCGTCCCGGTCCCGGGCAACGGCCGGTCGCGGTTCCAGCCCATCCACGTCGGCGACGTCGCGACCGTGACGGTCCGCGCGCTGGCCGACCCGGCGACCATCGGCCAGGCCTACGAGCTGGGTGGTCCGCGCTACTGGACCTACACCGAGATCACCCGCGAGGTCCTGACCGCGCTCGGCAAGCGACGCTTGATCGTGCCGATGCCGGTCGTCCTCATCCGCCTGGTCGCCGGCGCCAGCGAGCTCGTCCACATCCCGTTCCCGGTCGCCACCGACCAGCTCCGCCAGCTCCGTCTCGACAACATCGGTCCGCTCGATGTCATCCCGGCCCGGTTCGGGTTCGAGCCACGCCCGATGGACGGCGCGCTCGGCTATCTTCGGACGAAGCAGCGCGATCAGGTCGCTGCCCTGAGCGCACCGTGATGGAGGGCGCGCGGTGAGGGACGGCCCGCGCCGGATCCTGGGCAGCGTGGTCTGGCTGGCATTCATCTTCGCCATCGCACTCGGTGCCACCGGCATCGTGATCGGGATGGACCACCCACCCGGCAGTGCCGGCCGGACGGACATCACCGCCGCCGGCGACGCCGAGGTCAGCGCGAAGCTCGACGCCGCCGAGGCCGACCTGTCCACCCTGGCCGACACGGTCGAGGCGCTGGGGACGCAGGCGCGGGGCGCGCTGGCCGCGCTCAACGGCACGGACGCGACGGCCAGTGAGACGGCCATCGCCCAGGGCGATCAGCTGGTCGCGGAGGTCATCGACCGGACCGCGAAGATCCGCGAGGAATTGACCAAGGTCCCGTATGTCGGGTCGCCGACCGCCGGGCTGGTCGTCAGCGACGCGGTGGTCGCCCGGCATGCGGCGCTGGTCAGCGCCCTCGACGCGACCGACGGCCTCGACGCCGATTGGGCGCGGCTGTCCGCCGGGTCGGTCGCGGCCTCCAGGATGGGCGGCTACCTCGCGGAGCACGACAGGCTGATCGGCGAGGCCGTCGCCAAGGGCCGGCTCGCCAAGTACGACGCGGCCAACGCGCTGATCGACCAGGCCGCCGCCCAGATCACCGCCGCCCGGGCCCAGCGCGACGAGCTGGCCCGCACCGTCGACGTCTCCGTGCTCGACCAATGGCTCGACCGGAACGGCGACTACGACGTCGCGCTCAAGAACCTGTACACGGCCATCAAGAAGGTCGGCAAGAAGGTCACCGACGCCACTCGAGCGGCGGTCAAGGCAGAAGCCGCGGCGCGAGCGAGGCTGCCACCGGACAGCCGCGGGCTGGTCATCATCATGGCCGACATCGGCCGGTCGGGGATGAACGAGGCGATCATCGGCATCGAGAAGGCACGCGGCAAGCTGACCGACGCGCTCGACGCGGCGGACCCGTCGGCGAGCCCGGCGCCCTGAGCGACGGACCGGTCTCGGCCCCGGTCCGGTGGCTACACTGAGCCTCCAAACCCAAGCCCGGTCGGGCGAGTAGGGACGCCTCGGTCGACCGCGCACCCCGGAGGACTCGATACCCGTGCAACTCCGTGTCGTGACCGATCAACCGTGGGACGTGCCCGCGGATGTCCTCATCGTTCCCGTCGCCGCCTCGCCCGCGTTCGACGGCGCTCTCGGCGAGCTTGACCGGCGCGCCGGCGGCGAGCTCCAGGCGCTCGCCGCGTTCGGTGAGCTGCGGGGCAAGCGCTACGGCTCGTCCCTGGCGGCCGGCGGCGGGACCAGCGCGGGCCGGCTGCTGACCGTCGGGATGGGCGAGACCGAGTCGGTCGATCGCGAGATCACCGTGCGTGTCGCCGCAACCGGCATCCGGCGCCTGGCCGGTCGCGAGGTCCACCGCCTGGCGGTCTGGATCGGCCCACTGGCCGACGCCCTGGGTGGTGACGCGGCGGCTGCCGCGGAGCTCGTCACCCGCGGGATCGCGGAGGGCACCTACGACCCACGGACGATCTACCGCGACGACGTCGAGGCGCCGCTGCCGGTGCTGGACGAGCTCATCCTCGTCGCCCCCGGCGCCGATGTCGCCGCGCTCGAGCGGGCCGCCGACCGCGGCCTGATCTTCGCCGACGGATCCGAGCTGGCGCGGACGCTTTCGAACCGTGCCTCGAACGACGTCAGCCCGGCGGTCCTCGCCGACGAGGCTCGCGCGGTCGCCGAACGGCACGGCCTGTGGATCGACGTCATCGGTCCGGAGCAGGCGACCGAGATGGGCATGGGCATGTTCATGGCCGTCGGGCGCGGCAGCGACAACCCGCCCCAGATGATCGTCATGCGCTCGGGCGGGGAGGGGGAGCGCGATGCGCTCGGCCGCCACCTCGCCATCGTGGGCAAGGGCGTCTGCTTCGATTCGGGCGGGATCAGCATCAAGCCGGCCGGTCAGATGGAAGAGATGAAGATGGACAAGACCGGTGCCTGCACCGTGATCGCGGCCATCGCCACCGTCGCCCGCCTGGCGCCCGGTACGCCGCTGCTGGCCGTCGCGCCCGCCGTCGAGAACATGCCCGGGCCGCATTCGACCCGTCCGGGCGACATCGTCACCGCGCTCAACGGCAAGAAGGTCGACGTGACCAACACCGATGCCGAGGGCCGGCTGATCCTCGGCGATGCGATGACCTACGCCGAACGGCTGGGGGCGACCCACATCGTGGATGTGGCCACCCTCACCGGCGCGGTCTCGCGCGCTCTCGGGCATCTGGTGACCGGTGCGTTCGGCACGCCGCAGGGGTGGTATGACGAAGTCATGGCCGCCGGGGTCAGGGCCGGCGAGCGCTACTGGCAGCTGCCCCTCATCGACGATTACGTGCCCGAGATGGACAGCTGGTACGGCGACCTGAAGAACTCCGGCTCACCCGAGGGATCGCTGGTCAAGAGCGGCCTGTTCCTGCGCGAGTTCGTGACCGTGCCGTGGGTCCACCTCGACATCGCCGGCACGGCGTACTACCGGAAGTCCCTGCCGTTCGCCCCGCGTGGCTCGACGGGCGTGTCGCACGCGACGCTGGTCGAACTCGCGCTCGCGGGCGCGACGGCGGGCTGACCGACCCACCCGGACCGGACGCGGACACCGCTCGACTCGATGGAGCCGATCGCATGGCTGCTGGGTGCCGGGGGGGCTGCCCTCGGTCTCGTCGCCGACCGCTTCGCGACCGGCTGGCCAGAGCATGACGAGGAGCACCCGGCCGGACGTCGGCTCGACTGGCGGACGGTCGTCGTCGCGGTCGTCGGGGCGCTGGCGTTCGGGCTGCTGACGCTCCGGTTCGGTGGCGACCCGCTGGCGGTCGTCATCTTCGGTGCGTGGTTCGCCACCCTCATCGTGGGGCTGGCGACGGACCTCGACCAGCGGCTGCTGCCGGACATCCTGACCCTGCCGGTCATCCCGGTCGCCCTGGTCTACGCGCTGAGCGGCCGGAACCCGCTCGTCGGCGACGAGATCGTGCTCGCCATCGCCGCCGCCGTCCTCATCCCGGCCGTCCTGTACCTGCCATCGATCCCGTTCGGGGCCGGTGCGTTCGGCATGGGCGACGTCAAGCTGTTGATCGGCGTCGGGCTGCTGGCTGGCGGGAGCCGGGCGCTCGGGAGCGTCATCTTCGCGCTGGTCGCCGGCGGGTTGGTCATCGTGGTGCTGCTGGCGACGCGGCGGATCGGGCGCCGCTCGTACATCCCGTTCGGACCGTTCTTCATCATCGGGGCGCTGTGGGCGGTCCTCATCCGGCCCTGAACCTTGTGTCGCGACGCACCGGGACCATCAGGTCAGGCGCCACCAGCCGACACGCTGCCTAGACTTCACGCGTATCATGCCCGCAGCCGGTGTCGTCCAGAGTACGTGCCACTTCGGACGGCGACTCACCGGCGGGCATCACCGTGTCGACCGAAAGGTCGAGGCGAACACGGAGTAAAGCTCGCACGATGACATCGCCCGCGTGAAGCGCAACAAGACCGATCAGGCGAACGTTCCACCCGCCACCGGGTGGGGCCACTCCAACCGATCGGCATCTCGACGACGGACCTTCGGCCGACGGCTGGGGGCCCTCCTTCTCCTCTTCCCGTTGATGATCGGGCTGCTCGGCGTGCCCTCGTCGCCGACGGCTCCCGGCATCGTCCGCGGTGACGAGCTGTCCGACGCCAAGGCGAAACAGGCGCAGCTCAAGAAGGACATCGCCGCGCAGAAGGCCCAGGTCGCGCAGCTCAACGCGCTCCAGTCGAGCCTGGCCGACGGCATCAAGCAGACCGCAGACCAACTCAAGGGCATCAACACGGACCTCGCTTCGGTCAAGGTCAAGATCAAGGGCATGGAGGCCCAGGTCGCGGTCGTCAAGAGCGACTACGACTCGCTGGTCCAGCAGCTCAAGACGCTCGATTCGCAGCTCGTCGACATCGAGGCGCAGGAGTCCGCCAAGCGGACCCAGCTGGCCGAGCGTAAGGCGCTCCTCGCCGACCGCCTCCGGAGTGCCTACGACACCGATCGCACCTCGCTCCTCGAATTGTTCCTGTCGGGTGGCACGTTCACCGACCTGCTCGCCGAGATGAGTCAATACCTGGACGTCGGCGAGCAGGACAAGGCCCTGGCCATCCAGGTCGCCAAGGACCAGGAGACGCTCGCCGAGCTCCACCAGACGACGCTCGACGCCCGGTCGCGGACCGATGACCTGCGCCAGCAGACGGCCGCCTCGAAACGGGCCCTCGACAAGAGCCTTGCCGACCTCAACGCTGCCAAGGCTGCGCTCAAGAAGCTCGAGAAGCGGGTTGCCAAGGAGCTCGCCCAGCAGAAGCGCGACTACGCCCAGCTGCAGCGCAACAAGGCTGCCGCGAAACGGGCCATCGCCAAGGCCAGCGCGGCCCAGAAGAAGCTCAAGGACCAGATCAACGCGCTGATCCGCAAGCAGATGCAGGGCGGCAACATCCCGTCGCAGTACAACGGCACTCTGCAGTGGCCGATGAGCGGTGTCGTCAGCCAGAACTTCGGCTGCACCGGCTTCTCGTGGGAGCCGCCGAAAGGCTCGTGTGACCACTTCCACGAAGGCATCGACCTGGTCGCGCCCTACGGCACGCCGGTCAAGTCCTCCGCGGCCGGGACGGTCGTGTACATCGGCTGGAACTACGCCGACGGCCCCGATCCGGCCTGGATCGTCATCATCGCCCACAGCTCAGGGCTCCAGACCTGGTACGCGCACATGCAGCCGCGCTATCCGGGTGGACTCCATGCCGGCAGCCACGTCGATCGCGGCGAGCTCATCGGCTACGAGGGGAGCACCGGCCATTCGACCGGGGCGCACCTCCACTGGGCGGTGATGTTCAACGGCGACTTCGCCAATCCGCGCCTGTTCCTCTAGCGCGCCGCGGTCCGCGACGATGACGGACCGGCAATCGTCCGATGATGTCCGGCCGCGCTGGCCCGTGCTAGCATCGATGACGTGAAACGGACGATGGCGGTGATCCTCGCGGGCGGCGAGGGCGAACGCCTCTCGATCCTGTCCCAGGAACGCGCCAAGCCGGCCGTCCCGTTCGGTGGCAAGTACCGGATCATCGATTTCACGCTGTCCAACTGCGTCAACTCGGACATCGACGATGTCGTCGTCCTGACCCAGTACAACCCGCGTTCGCTCAACGACCACATCGGCCTGGGCCGGCCGTGGGACCTGGACCGCAATCGGGGTGGGGTCAAGCTGCTCCAGCCGTACATCGCCCGGGGCAAGGTCGCCGAGTGGTATCGCGGCACCGCCGACGCGGTCCTGCGCAACATCAACGTCCTCGAGCACGACCCGGCCGACACCGTCGTCGTCCTTGCCGGCGACCACATCTACAAGATGGACTACCAGCCATTCGTGGCCGCCCACCGTCGCCGCCGCGCCGACGTGACCATCGCCGTCCGTCGCGTCCCGCTGGCCGAGGCGTCGCGGATGGGCATCCTCGCCCTCGATGAGAACGACCGGGTCACCGAGTGGCAGGAGAAGCCCAAGCAGCCCAAGAGCGACCTCGCCTCGATGGGCGTGTACGTCTTCTCGAAGAAGACCCTCCGCCGCTGGCTGACCGAGGACCTGGTCGACTTCGGGGCGAACGTCATCCCGGCGATGCTGGCCGCGGGCGCCCGTGTCTTCGGCTATCGCTACAACGGCTACTGGCAGGACGTCGGCACGATCCAGTCGTACTGGGAGACCAACATGGCCCTCCTCGACGACAACCCAGAGCTCGACCTATATGACAAGGACTGGGTCATCCATACCCGGTCCGAGGAACGCGCCCCGGCCAAGGTCGGGCCGACCGCCCAAGTCCACAAGAGCCTGATCAGCCACGGCTGCGTCATCGCCGGGACGGTCGTGAACTCGGTCCTGTCGCCGGGCGTTCGGGTGGACGTCGGGGCGGTCGTGCGCGACTCGATCGTCATGTTCGACACGGTCATCCGGTCCGGCGCGGTGGTCGATCGGGCGATCCTCGACAAGGAGGTCGTCATCGGCCAGGGCGCCATCGTCGGCGAGGGCCCGTACGACGATCGACCCAACAAGCAGGAGCCGAACCGGCTCAATACCGGCATCACCGTCATCGGCAAGCGGGCGGTCGTGCCCCGCGGGGCGCGCATCGGCCGGAACGTGAAGGTGGCCGCCGACGTGCGCTCGTCGGACTTCAGCGGACGCGTCGTCCGGAGTGGTGAATCGGTCGACATCAAGCGGGTCCCGCGGGCCGGTCGCGCCGTGGCGACCGATGCCGACGATCGTCCGGCCGAGCGGGTCGTCGTGGTCGGCGCCGCGGGTGCCACCACTGCGCGCGGCAAACGGGTCGTCGGCGACGACTGATCCGCCGGGGGCCCTCCCCGGCCATCTCGGCTAGACTCCGCGGGCCATGTCATCCGCCGAAAGGGGCGCCCAGGGCGTGCGCCCGGCCGATGTCGAGGACTGGCTCGCGGACCTGGGGCTGACGCCCACCGAACGAGCCGACCGCGATGGGATCGCCAGCTGGGATCTCGTCCTCGACGGACGCCGCCGCTTCGATCTCCGCGTCACGGTCATCCTCGATCCGGCGATGGCGATCATCTGCTGGGCCCAGTACGCGCCGCCGATCAGCGACTACTTCCGCAAGTCGTATCGCAAGCTGCTGCGCTGGAACGACGAATTCCCGTTCGCCAAGTTCTCTGTCTCGGAGGACGAACGGCCGGTCCTCGCGGTCGAAGTGCCCGCCGAGGATGCCGGCGTCGAGACGCTCGGCCTGGCCATCGCGCGGATCCTCGGCATCGCCGACACCCTGCTCGACGAGTCGAAGGACTGGATCTGGCTGGGCGGCCGGATCCCGGACTACGGCGACCGCACCTCGGCCAACGCGGGGTTCCTCGACCGGTTCGCCGGCCGCCTCCCGGAATTGCTGGAGTCATGAGTCGCCGATTCGCCGCGCTCCTCTTCGCGGTCGTCGCCGCGACCGGGCTGCTGGCCTCGCCCGCCGGCACGACCGAGGTCCGTGCCGCGTCGCCCGGTCTGACCATCGTCAGCGACGCGCGCTACGACGTCCAACCCGAGTCGCACCGGGTCCGGGTGACGATCGACATGGCCTTGAAGAACCGGCTGTCGGACACCAAGACACAGCGCTATTACTTCGACCACGCGTTCCTGTCAGTGCTGCCGGGCGCATCGGCACCGAAGCTGAGCTGGACCGGCTCGGGCGCGCCACGGGCGTCGGTGTCGAAGGCGACGGCGGCCGCGACCATCCTGCGACTCGACTTCGGGGCTCGCCTCTACAGCGGCAAGTCCGCGACCTACCAGCTGGTCTTCGACATCGTCGACAAGGGCGGGGCAGCCGGCCGGCCGGTGCGCATCGGGGATTCGCTCGCGTCGTTCCCGGTCTGGGCGTTCGCCAGCGATTCGACGGCCGGCAGCACGGTCCGGGTCGTCTTCCCTGCCGGCTACCAGGTCCAGGTCGCGTCCGGCGACATCCCCGCGCCGACGACCGCGGCCGACGGCACGGTCGTCCTCCAGACCGGCAGCCTCAAGACGCCGCTGAGCTTCTTCGCCTACCTCGTGGCGGACCGGCAGGGCGCCGTGGCCGAGACGACCGTGGCGACGACGGTCGGTCAGACCCCGCTGACGCTGACCGTCTCGTCCTGGGCGGACGACGCCGCCTGGGGTCAGCGGGTCGGCGACCTGGCCGGTCGCGCCCTGCCCGTCCTCGCCGAGCGGATCGGTCTTGACTGGCCGCGGGACGGCGGTCTGGCGATCCACGAGACGGTCGGCCAGTCCAGCGGCGGGTACGCCGGCCTGTTCGACCCGGCGGCCGGCCGGATCGACGTCGCCTATGACGCGAGCGACGAGGTCGTCCTCCACGAGGCCGCCCACTCGTGGTTCAACGGCACGCTGCTGGCCGACCGCTGGGCGACCGAGGCGTTCGCGTCGTACTACGCGCGGACGGTCGCTCCGGACCTCAAGGTCACCATCGCGCCCGGCGCCGATCCCGAGACGATCCCGGCCGACCTCGAGGCCGCGCGCATCCCCCTCAACGCGTGGGGCGCACTGGGTGAGGAGGCGCGTCCGACCGAGGACTACGCCTATACCGCCTCGCTCATCCTCGCCCGGGCGATCGGTGAGCGCGTCGGCGACGATGGCCTGCGCGCGGTGTGGGCCGATGCCGCGGCCGGGACCGGGGCGTACCAGCCGTCCACGCCGACGGGCGCCGGGTCGGCGGCCGAGACCGTCGACGGAGCGCCCGATTGGCGCGGCCTGCTGGACCTGCTCGACGAACACGCCAGCACGTCGCTCGACGACCTGTGGCGAACTTGGGTCGCGCGCCCTGAGGACCTGGCCCTCCTGGACGCTCGCCTGGCGGCCCGCGCCCGCTACGCGGCGGCGGTCGCGAGCGCCGGCGAGTGGCAGCTGCCCAAGCCCGTCCGTGACGCGATGCGGACGTGGCGGTTCGATGACGCGAACCGGCTGTTGACCGAGGCGGAGGCCATCCTCGCCGAGCGTGCGGACATCGCCGCCGGCGCCGCCAAGTCGGGCCTGACAGTCCCGGGAGCGCTTCGGACCGCGTTCGAAAGCCCGGATGGGTTCGCGACCGCGACCGCCGAGGCGAAGGCCGAGCTCGAGGCGATCGCCCGCTACGACGCCGCCGTCGCGGCCCGCCCGGCCGGCACCGACACGATCTCCGAGATCGGTCTGTGGGGCACCTCACCGCAGGACGACCTGGACGCCGCACGGACCCAGTTCGCGTCGGGCGACACGGCCGCCGCGGTCACCTCGGCCGGGAACGCGGCCGCGGCCTGGTCGAACGCGGCCGATGTCGGCCGGGGACGCCTGGTCAGTCTCGGGCTGCTCCTGGTCGCCGTCCTCGTGGCGCTTGTCGTCGGGGCGATGTGGGTGCGATCGCGCCGGCGCCGCCTGCATGGCTCGGTGACCACGAGCGCATCGGCGACACAACCGCAGGGGTTCGCCGCCACGGAGCCGTACGCTACACTCGCCGCCACTCCGGACCTCGCCGACGTCGTCGAGACCGGAGAGCCAGGCTCAAGAGGAGCGGAACCGGACTGATGGGTCTGTCGCGCTCGCGGCCGTCGCACGAGATCCTCTCGGGCGATTCGGCCGACGTCTATTTCGCCCGTGCCGAGACGATCCTCGCCCAGGAGGGTCGAGACCCGCTGGTGACGATGGAGGTCTTCACCCGCGAGCAGGCCGTCCTGTGCGGCATCGACGAGGCGCGCAACCTGCTCGGTCACGTCCTCGCCGGCGCCGACCCGGCCGAGACCCAGCTCGAGGCGCTGTCCGACGGCGACGAGATCGTCCCCAAGGAGATCGTCCTCCGGATCCGCGCCCGCTACCGCCGCTTCGGACTGTACGAAACGGCATTCCTCGGGATGCTCGCCCAGTCGACCGGCTGGGCCACGGCCGCCCGGGTATGCGTCGAGACGGCGGCACCGGATCCGGTCATCAGCTTCGGGGCGCGGCATGTCCACCCGGACATCACCGACATCCTCGACTACGCTGCCATCGTCGGCGGCTGCGTCGGTGCCTCGACGCCGGCCGGCGCGCGCCTCGCGGGCCTGGCTCCGACCGGCACCATGCCGCACTCGCTGGTCCTCATCTTCGGCGACACGGTCGAGGCGGCCCTCGCGTTCGATCGGCACGTGCCGCCCGACGTGCCTCGGATCGTCCTGGTGGACACCTTCAAGGACGAGGCCGAGGAGGCGTTGCGGGTCGCCCATGCCCTCGGCGACCGGCTGTACGGGATCCGTCTCGACACGCCATCGGAGCGGGGGCGGGTCACGGCCGAGCTCGTCACCGAGGTCCGTGCCCGGCTCGACCAGGCCGACTTCCACCACGTCAAGATCACCGTGTCGGGCGGGTTGACGCCCGATCGCATCCAGTACTTCAAGGACGCCGGCGCGCCCGTCGACTCCTACGCCGTCGGGTCGTACATCAGCGGCGCCACGCCGATCGACTTCACCGGCGACATCAAGGAGATCGACGGCCATCCCATCGCCAAGCGCGGCCGCATCCCCGGGCTCACCGATTCGCCGCGGCTCAAGCCGGTCGACCTGGCGGCCTACCGCGAGGGGTAGGGAGCGCATGGAGGATCCGTCCCGGCAGGAACCTGCCGAACCCGAGACGGCCTACGACCTCCTGCAACGCGGTCACGCGCTGCTCGAGCGTCGCCATCACGCGCAGGCGGCCATCGTCCTCGAACGCGCCGACCGGCTCGAGCCGGGCAAGGGCTCGATCCTCGAGGCGCTCGGTCGGGCGTACTACAACTCGGGCCAGGCCGAGCGCGCGACGACGACCTTCGAGGCACTCCTCGACATCGACCCGTCGTCGCACTTCGGCCACTTCGCCCTGGGCCAGAGCCTGAAGCGCCTCGGCCGGCGGAGCGAGGCGGCCACCCACCTGCGCCTGGCGGTCGCGCTCAGCCCGGAGACGCGCCTGTATCGCGACGCGCTCGCCCGGATCGCCTCGGGACCGGTGACGCCTGACGACCGGGCCGGAACGCCCTAGCCGGCGTCTCGCAGGCGGGCCAGCCAGAGCAGGCCGACGAGCGACTTCCCGTCGCGGAACTCGCCGCGCTCGGCCGCGGCCAGCGCGTCACGCCAGGGCATCCGCTCGACCTCGAGGTGCTCGTCCTCGTCCGGCTGGAGCCGGTCGGCGTCGGCCGCGCGCAGATCCGTGGCGAGGTACAGGTGCATCAGCTCCGAGGCGAACCCCGGGGCGGTGAAGAACGTGGCGATCTTGCGCCACGACCCCGCTCGTGTCCCGGTCTCCTCCTCGAGCTCGCGCCGGGCCGCGACATCGGGGTCCTCGACCGTCCCGTCCGCGGCGACATCGAGCGTGCCGGCGGGGATCTCCAGCAGGGCCTCACCGACGGCGACGCGGTACTGGCGCACGAGCAGGACGCGGTCGTCGGCGTCGATGGCCAGGATCGCGACCGCGCCGGGATGACCGACGATGTCACGCGTGCCGCGCGACCCGTCGGCGCGCTCGATGGTGTCCACCCGGAAGGTCATGTACTTCCCGCGGTGGACGACGCGGGTGTCCACGACGCGCTCGACGAGATCGGCCCCGGGAGGATCCCCCGGGGCCGATGGATCGCGAACCGGCCGGTCGTGCGTCAGGCGACGACCGCGACGTCCGGGGCGAGGGTCAGGCCCGTCTCGCCGTCGAACAGGTGCAGCTTTTCGAGCGGCAGCACGAGATCGACGATGTCGCCGGGCTTGATCCGATGCTCCGAGCCGACGATGCCGACGATGTCCGCGTCCGCGGCGGAGATGTGGAGCAGCTCCTCGTTGCCGAGGTACTCGACGACGTCGGCCCGTGCCCGGAACGAGCCGAGGCCCGGGGCGGGCTGGCCGATGTCGAGGTGCTCGGGCCGGAACCCGGCGACGAGCGTCTTGCCCGGATGCGGCATCGAGGCCTGGCGGTAGCGGTCGGGCAGGGGGATGGACCAGTCGGCCGGTCCGACGAGCCGCGCGCTGTCGCCGCTGCCGTCAGCGTGGACCTCGACGAAGTTCATCGACGGGCTGCCGATGAAGCCCGCCACGAAGCGATTGATCGGCGTGTCGTACAGGGTCTGCGGCGAGCCGACCTGCTGGAGCAGGCCCTCGTTCATGACCGCGATCCGGGTGCCCATCGTCATGGCTTCGATCTGGTCGTGGGTGACGTAGACCATCGTGGTCCCGAGCCGCTGGTGGAGCCGTGCGATCTCGGCTCGTGTCTGGACGCGCAGCTTGGCGTCGAGGTTGGAGAGGGGCTCGTCCATGAGGAACACGGCCGGCTCGCGGACGATGGCGCGACCGAGCGCGACGCGCTGGCGCTGGCCGCCGGACAGCTCCTTCGGCTTGCGATCGAGCAGCTTCTGGAGCTGGATGGTCTCGGCCGCCTCGTTGACCCGGCGTTCGATCTCGGCCTTGGGCACCTTGCGCAGCTTGAGCCCGAAGGCGAGGTTCTCGCGGACCGACATGTGCGGGTAGAGCGCGTAGCTCTGGAAGACCATCGCGATGTCGCGATCCTTGGGCGGAACGTCGTTGACCACGCGGTCACCGATGCGCAGCGTGCCCGACGAGATCTCCTCGAGGCCGGCGATCATCCGGAGACTGGTGGTCTTGCCGCAGCCCGATGGTCCGACCAGGACCATGAACTCGCCGTCGCCGATCTCCAGGTTCAGATCCTTGACGGCGTGGAAGTCGCCGTAGATCTTGTTGACGCCTTCGAACGTCACGGTGGCCATGCGAGTACCTCCGCACCGGCGGTCCATCGCGGGCCCATGCATCCTGCCGCCGAAACGGACGAGGACGGGCCCCGTACGTGGACGGCTCGGGGTCACCGCATCGTACGGGTGCCGCAACCCCGGCGCAAGGGTCAACGGCACCGACCGACGGTCTCGTCACGGTTTCGACAGGAAGTCGGGCCGACGATGCGGCCATGGGTCGCTGGACGACCTGTCGGCGGTCGCGACCGGATCGTGAGGACGTGGCGCGCGGGCGAGGTCAGGCGCGCCCGCGCGCCAGGTCGATGAGCCGGCCGAGGACGCGCTCGCCGTCCGCACGCAGCCCGTTGTGGACGAACTCGTTCGTGATCCACGGCCTCAGACCACGGATCGCCGCGGCCGTCTCCTCGGCAAAGGCCCGTTCCACGTACAGGTCGTCCACGTAGATGGTCGCCGCCACCGGAACCTCGTTCACCGCGAGCTGCGCCGGGTCGAAGAGCCGTGGCCACTCATGCTGGGCCAGGATCTCAGCGGCCGCCTTGTGCGACCGAAGCGCGGCGTACTCGTCGTACATCCATGGATAGACGTGTTCCGCGGTGAACAGGTCGCGGTCGCGGATCTCGTCGGGCAGGAGCCGGTCGGACGACCAGCGGGTGGCGACGCCGTCGGCGTACGACGACTCGTGGAGCGTGGCGTACAGCGGGTTGCGACTGAAGTGCTCGGACTCGGCCACGTCGTGCCGGAAGGCCGGCGAGTCCATCGGCAGCTCGATCAGGTGGTGCAGGGACTCCCAGCCGGCACTGTCGCCGAGCCACATGCCGGCCTGCCGGAATCGTCGCCGGCTCAGCCGCTCGTCGCTGGCGAGCAGATACGGCTCGGCATCGAGTCGACGGTGGATCTCGCGAACCCGGGCGCGATCCTCCGGGTAGCGCTCGAAGTAGCGCTCGTTCCGTTCGATGACCCGGACGTACGTGGCGGCGTAGATGTCATCGACCGACCGCCCGATCGGCGCCAGGCCACCGGTGATGAACGCCTCGCGCAGGCCCTCCGGTGCGATCGACAGGTAGGTCATCGAGGTGAACCCGCCGAAGCTCTGGCCGAGCACGCTCCAGCGGTCGATCCCGAGCTCCTGCCGGATGGCCTCGGCATCGCGGACGATGGAATCCGCGCGGAAATGGGTCAGGTACGCGGCCTGCGCTTCCGGGGTCTCGCCGGGGATGACATGGCCGACCGGAGTGGACCGACCCGTCCCGCGCTGGTCGAGGAGCAGGACCCTGAAATCCCGCAGTGCCCGCGCCATCCAGCCTGAGGGAGGGCTCGTCGGGCGCGTCGCCTCCATGCCCGGTCCCCCCTGGAGGAAGACCAGGTAGGGCAGGGTCGCGGGAGCGTCGGGACTCGCGACCTCGCGGGTGAAGACCGTGATGGTCGGCCCGGCGAGATCGGCGTGGTCGAGCGGCAGGACGTGCTCGCGCTCGGTGAGGATGGCGCCCGGAAAGCGGATCGTGGTGGTCACCGCGCGATGGTAGCGGCATCGCGGCTGCCCATATGGGGCCCGACGCGGCTCTCCATGACCCCGGGATCCTGTTGCTGATGGATCCGACGACGGGCGCCATCCTCGACGCGAGCCAGACCACGGCCGACCGACCCGGACATCATCCGCCGACGAGACGCCTGAGGTGCGAGGTCGAGCCGGATGAACCGCCGAAGGTGTACTCCAGGTAGGGGTGCTTCACGGCGCCGAAGTGCTCCTTGAACTCCTCGATCCCGCTCACCCCGCCGGACTCACCCATGTGGAAGAGGCCGCATCCGGCCCGGGATGCGTGCTCGATGGCCTGGGCCTGGAGCAGGTAGTTCGCCTGGGTCTTGCCGGTTCGGTCGCGATCCATCGTGCTCCGCCAGTTCACCGCGAGCGTCCCATCGATGAATGTCACCAGGGCAGCCGCCGGTCGGTCATCCACGGACGCGACCCACAGCTGGCACCGGTCTCCGAGTCGACGTGCCAGAAGGCCGAGGCGAGCCGGCGGCTCGTTGCGCCGACCCGACCATCGCTGCATGACCACCGGTCGGTGCAGTCGTCGCGCGCGCTCGACGAGCCACCGGTCGTACAGCTCGTGGAAGGCTTCGATGAGATGTGCCGAGTTGCCCCTCTCGACGACCACGCCGGCCCGTTCCGCGCGGCGGATCATCTTCCTGGTGTCCGACGAGTATCGGTCCCATACCTGGTCGTACCCGCCGGCCAAGTCGAGGATGTGGACGCTGTGTCTGGCCCCGGCCATTCCCGGCAGGGCGTCGGCCCACGCGGGCGCTGCCAGCGGACCGGGCTTGATGACGATCGGTCCGGTCGATGCGAGCCATGGATCGGCCGCGACTGCGCCGACATCGCTCCGTAGGACGCGACCGGCCGTGATCAGGCCTCCGATGCCCCAGCCGGCGGGGAGTGAGGCGTGACCGAGCTTGGGCCATCTTCCCCGGGCCAGAGGCAGGACGAGCCGGCGGCCGCTCTGGAGGGTGTAGAACCGGCTCGCATCCCGGTAGCCCGACTCGAGGAGCGACTCGAACCAGGACGGCGATTGGTAAACGAGCGAGTCGTCGCTGGCACCGAAGAGCTCGAGCCAGACGTCGCGCGGGGCTGGCGAAACGACGTCGGCGATGACGTCGGGGCGGCCGCGCAGTTCATCCATGTGGGTCGTCCTCCGCCGCTCGGTCGACTTGGTCGAGACCCCCGGATGATGCTGGAAGTTGGGGTGGCCTGCGGGGCTCGAACCCGCAACCGGCGGTTCCACAAACCGCTGCTCTGCCATTGAGCTAAGGCCACCGCGGAGACGCTCGCCTTGGCGCCGTCGCGAAGACGGCCAGCACAAGCGACGGCAGTATACCGGTCGTTCCCGGGCCATGCCGCAACGGACGCGTGGCACCCCACCGGACCCCACCGCTCCGGTACCACCTACCCGGCACCGGACCGGACCCGCCGGTACCTGGGGGGCACGGACGCCCTGACCATCGCACGAAGGACACCCACCTATCCCGAACCTACCGTGACTGCAACACCGGACACACCCCGCACAGCCCCGGAGCGCCCTGACCCATGTCCTTCGCCGTCGATCCCCAGGCCAGCCTCCGTGCCCCGCTCGGGCACGCCCGCCGCGGCTCGTCGCCGCGCAGGCTGGCCGTCGCGGTGGCCGCCCTCTTCGCGATCACGTCGATCTTCGCCTTCGCGACTCCGTCACGGACGTTCGGCTGGGACAACTCGTCGTTCAGCTCCGCCTCCGAGGCGGACCTCGTCACCCTGACCAATCGCGCCCGGGCCAGCGCCGGTCTCCCGTCGCTCAAGGTGGACTCGACGCTGACCTCTGTCGCGCGCTGGCGCAGCAAGGACATGATCGCGCGCGACTACTTCAGCCACACCATCCCGGGCTACGGCAAGGTCTGGGACAAGCTCCATGCCGTCGGCTACTGCTACAAGGTCGCCGGCGAGAACATCGGCTGGAACACGTATCCCGACGATATCGCCACGTCCGGCATCCAGCAGATGTTCATGAACTCGGCCGGCCATCGCGCCAACATCCTGGGCACCGGTTGGGACCATATCGGCGTCGGCGCGTACAAGGGCCCTGACGGCAAGAAGATGTGGACCGTCCTGTTCGCCGACAAGTGCGGGTCGTCGTCCTCGACAGCGAAGCCGACCGCCAAGCCGATCGCCAAGCCGCCCGCCCGCCCGACCGCTCGACCGACGGCCAGGCTGACGCCGCGGCCGACCCCGAAGCCGGCCGTGGCCGAGCCCGCGGAATCGCCCGAGCCGACGGCGGCGTCGCCCGCCGACCCGATCGACGAGCGCGTCCTGCTCCCCCACGACGAATCCACGCCCGTGCCGTTCGACGACACGACCGATCCGACCGACACCCCCAGCCAGGATCCCGGTGACGACACCGCGGGCGATGGCGCCGTGGACATGCGCGTCGTCGACGACGGAGGGACCGATGGTCTGCTCCCGTCGATCGTCGGCGGCGTGACCGGGTTCTTCCTTGGAGGCTGACCAGATGGCCATCGCGACCCGCACCCCGAGGACCACGCTGACCCGACCGGATCCGGTCGCGCCCGCGGTCCCGACGCCGACGCCGACGCCGACGCCCGTCGAGGCGATCCTCGAGGCGCGTGACGTGACCAAGTCCTACCCGCTCGGCCAGACCACCGTCGCCGCCCTCCGCGGCGTGTCCTTGACCGTCCAGCCGGGCGAGTTCGTCGCGCTGATGGGACCGTCGGGTTCGGGCAAGTCGACCCTGCTTCAGGTGCTCGGCGGGCTCGACCAGCCGACCAGCGGCGAGGTCATCCTCGAGGGCCAGACGATCAGCCAGCTGTCGGACGACCTTGCGACACGACTGCGCCGCGATCGGACCGGCTTCGTCTTCCAGTCCTTCAACCTCATCCCGCTGCTCGACGCGGTCGAGAACGTCGCGCTGCCGTTCACCATCGCCGGCGAGGATCCGACCCGGGGCGAGCTGAGCGAGCGCATCCGCGACGTCATCGGGCTGGTCGACCTGACCGGCAAGGAGCATCACAAGCCGGACCAGCTGTCGGCCGGCGAGCAGCAGCGGGTGGCCATCGCCCGCGCACTCGTCACCCGGCCGGCGCTCCTGTTCGCCGACGAACCGACCGGCAACCTCGACTACACGACGGGCACCGAGATCCTCGACGCGTTGTGGCGCTCGTGCGTCGAGCGCGGCCAGACGATCGTCCTCGTCACCCATGATTCGAAGGCGGCGGCCTACGCCGATCGCGTCCACGTCATCGGCGACGGCAGGATCCGCGAGACCATCGAGCTCGGCCGACGCGATTCGCACGACGCCGCGCCGCTCATCGCACGCCTGGCCAAGCTCGGGCTGTAGGCAGACCTCCCCATGTCGCTGAACCGGCTCGCTGTCCGCAGCCTGCGCGCGCACCCGTTGCGAGCCGGGCTGAGCATCCTCGGCGTCGCCCTGGGCGTGGCCGTCCTGTTCGCCGGGATGGCCACCAACGCGGGCATCGACACGTCGATCCGCGGCACCGTCAGCGACATGGTCGGCCGGGCCGACCTGCGGGTCGCGGCGTTCAGTGAGACCGGCCTGTCCGACACGACCGTGGCGACCATCGCCGGCACGCCCGGCGTCGCCGTGGCGGCCCCCGCCCTGGAGCGCCGGACCTACCTCGCGCCCTTGATCGACGCGAGCCCGACTGCGGCCCTGCCGCCGCCCGTGACGGTCCTGGGCATCGACCCGGCGCTCGACCCACGCGTCCACGACATCGTGCTCTCCTCGGGTGAGGCCCTCGACGACCCGGTCGGCCGAAGCGCCCTGATCAGCGAGCGACTGGCGTCCGAGGACGGCCTGGCGATCGGGTCGCCGATCACCCTCAACGGCATCGGCGACAGCATCTCCTACCGGGTCAGCGGCATCTTCACCGGCGACGGGCAGGTGTCAGCCGGCGGGGGACGGACCGTGATCGTGCCGCTGCGGACCGCGCAGGCCGTGTTCGGCAACACGTCGGTCAGCCGGGTCGACATCGGGCTGGCTCCCGGGACGACCGCAGCTGCGGCCGAGGCCGCGCTCCACGATCGCCTGACGGCTGAGCCGTACATCCTCTCGACGCCGTCCGATATCGCCACGACACTGCGCGCCTCGACGACCGACTTCGCGGTCACGACCGCGCTGATCGCCGCCGTCGCCCTCTTCGCGGGTGCATTCCTGATCTTCAACACGCTGTCGATGACCGTCGCTGAGCGGATCCGCGAGGTCGGCCTGCTGCGAGCCGCCGGCGCCAGCCGCCGCCAGGTCATGACCTTCATGTTCACCCAGGCCCTGGCCCTCGGGGTCGTCGGTTCGATCGCCGGCGTCGGACTCGGCCTGGTCCTCGCCGTCGCCATCGTGTCGGCCATGGGCAACGTCGGGTCGGTCACCCTCGCGCGACCGGTCGTGCCGGCGGAGGGCCTCCTGCTTGCCCTGCTCGTCGGTGTCGGCGTGACCCTCGCGGCTGCCATCGAACCGGCCCGCCGGGCGAGCCGCATCCAGCCCGTCGAGGCACTCCGAGCTCGCGTCGACCACCGCTCGGCACGGACAGCTCGCCTGCGCTGGCTGGCGGTCGTGTTCGGGGTGGTCGCCCTCGTCGGGGTGGTGATCCTGCCGCGTGCAGCGGGCAGCGAGGCGATCGTCCAGGGGCTGTCGGTCTACGCGGTCCTGCTCGGCGCGACGCTCCTGATCCCGTTCCTCCTGCCCTCGATGGCCCGCATCGCCGGCGTCCCGTTCGCACTGGTCATGCGCGTCGAGGAGCGCCTCGCCCGCAGCGCGGTCGTCCGCGACCGAAGCCGGACGACCCTGACCCTCGGCGCGCTGACCATCGGCCTGGCCATGATCGTCGCGCTCGGTGGCGTCGGACAGCACGCGCGTGCGGCGGCCGCCAGCTGGATCGACGGCGTGATCCCGGGCGATATCCTCCTGACATCGATCCGACCCGTGGCCGCGAACGAAGGCGTCGCTGACGACCTCCGCGACTCAGTCCCGGGCGTCGCCCGGGTCAGCCCCATCGGCACGTTCGATGTCGCGATCAAGGGCAGCCGCGCGGATGCCGCTGCGGTCGTCGGGTCAGATCTCGCTGCCGACGGTCGTCTCACGTTCACGGCGGGCGAGCGGGCCGCGGCATTCGCCGCACTCGACGCCGGCGGAGCGACGATCGTCCCGGTCGCCCTGGCCGAGCGCTTCGGCCTGACCCTCGGTGACGTCGTCTCGGTCCCGAGCGCATCCGGCGACGTGGTCGGCCTGCGGGTCGTCGGCATCGTCGAGCGATCGATCCCGGGGCGCGCCGGTGAGGCCATGCTCGTCGGCTGGACCGACGCCACGAACCGGCTCGGTGTCGCGGGCGCCGACGCCTTCGCCGTCCGCTTCGCGCCCGATGGGCTCAGCGCCACCTCGAACGGCGTCCTCCGGTCGACAGCCACGACGCTGGCGCTCGAGGTCGTGACGCTCGACCAGATCGACGGCGCGATCGATGCCACGCTCGGCCACATCTTCGGAGTGTTCGATGCGCTTGCCGCGGTGGCCGTGCTGATCGCCGCGCTTGGCATCGTCAACACCCTGACCATCAACGTCATCGAGCGCGTCCGCGAGATCGGCATCCTGCGCGCGGCGGGCATGACCCGGCGCCAGGTGTGGCGGTCGGTCGTCGTCGAGGCCGGCGTCCTCGGGCTCGCCGGTGCGCTGCTGGGGATCGTCCTCGGTCTCGCCGTCGGCGGCCTGATGGTCGTCCTGGCGGGCGGTCGGATCGACATCGGCGGCGGGATGCCGTGGGCGATCATCGGCTTCGTGCTGGTCCTCGGCGTCGCCGTGGCGATGCTCGCGGCGGCCTATCCGGCGCGCATCGCGAGCCGACTGTCCATCGTCCGGGCGGTTCATTTCGAGTGACGCGATGCTAGACTCGGCGGGTCGGTCACGGACGGCGTGACCCCGGACCGGAGTCCCGATGACGATCGCCATCCCGAGGCTCGATCGGACCACAGCCGCTGATCGCGGCCTGACGCTCGCCGACTTCCTCGTCCCGATCCCCGTCGGCGAACGCCTCAATGCCCGCGTCCGTCACATCCTGCTGATCGCGACCGGGGCGCTGTTCATCTACCTCACGGCGCGCCTCGCCATCCCGCGCGATCCTGTCCCGTGGACCGGCCAGACCTTCGGTGTCCTCGTCGTCGGCGGTGCGTTGGGCGCCCGGCGCGGGTTCGTGGCGGTGGCGCTCTACGTTCTCCTCGGGGTCGTCGGCCTGCCGTTCTTCGCCGAGGGCAAGGGCGGCACGGCCGTCATCCTGGGATCGAGCGGGGGATACCTCATCGGCTTCCTGCTCGCTGGCGCGATCGTCGGCCGGCTCGCCGAGCTCGGCTGGGATCGCCGCATCGGCGGGGCACTGGCGATGATGCTCATCGGCAGCTTCGTCATCTACGCGGTCGGCCTGCCGTGGCTGAGCTACACCAAGCACCTGTCGACCGCGGACACCATCGCGGCCGGACTGACCCCGTTCCTGTTCTGGGATGCGGCCAAGCTGATCGTCGCCGCGGGGATCTTTCCGGTCGCCTGGTGGCTCATCGGGCGGCGACCGGACGACCGCTGACGGCTAGCTCTCGGCAGCGACCGGGACCCGGGTCTCCACCTCGTCGGCGGGCACGACCGGCACCTCGCTGACTGCCTTCTTCAGGCTCCGGTACGACTGGCGGAGCAGGCGTGCGACCTCGGGCCAATAGTCCGCTCCGCGCCCTCGCGGTCCCTCGGGATCGACCGTCGCGCCCCGATCGCGGATCTCGGCCGCGATGCCACGGAGCCGACCGGCTTCGGAGACGCGTTCCCGGGGAACCTCGTACAGCGCCGCGTACAGGTCGGTGATCGATTCGCCGGCAGCCGTCCCGGCGGCAAGCCCGATCTCGCGACGGACGACCCACCAGCGCAACTCGTGACGGGCGACCGCCTCGACGTCGACGTGCTCGGGCAGCCCGAGCATCCTGTAGGCGCGGACGATGTCCGGCGCGAACCGCTCGTAGTCCCCGGTCGCCCGGGCGAAGCCGGCCGCGGCACGGGTCAGGAGGACGCTCGCACCGAGCGCGCGCGGCCACGAGACGTGCGCCTGGGCGCGGATGGCCTTGACCAGCAGGCCGAACAGCCGAGCGGGCTGGCGTCGGTAGTACGCCTTCCACATGTCGGTCTCGAGCTTGGCGACTCGATCCGGGTCGAAGTCCGACCCCCAGTGCGTCCCGGGCGCCATCGGCGGTGTCCCTCCCTGTGGTCCGATATCGTGCACCCATGGTTACGACAACGCACGCGCCACGGATGAGTCCGGGCGATCCGGGCCGCTACGGCCCAGGCTCGGAGGCGTGGCGACTGAACCGCGAATCGATGCTGCTGCTCGGGGCCGGTCCGCGGGCGCTGCTGCTCCAGATCGCGCATCCGTCGGTGGCCGCCGGCGTGGCCGAGCATTCGGACTTCCGCGCCGACCCGTGGCGGCGACTGGCGGGCACGTTGCGGAGCTACCTGACGATCGTGTACGGGACGACGACCGCTGCGAATGCGGAGATCAGGCGGCTGAACGTGCTCCATCGCGGCATCGTCGGGCAGGGCTATTCGGCGCGCGACCCGGCGCTGTCGATGTGGGTCCACGCGACGCTCGTCGACTCGACGATCGCGGTCTATGACGCGTGGCTGGAGCCGCTGCCGGCGGTGCGGCGGGCCGCGTTCTACGCGGAGACGCGGCCGATCGGGCGGGCTTTCGGCGTCCCGGATGAGGTGTTGCCCGCGGACCTCGCGGCGTTCGAGTCGTACATGGCCGCGATGCTCGGACCGGACGGGCCGGTGCGGGTCTCGCCGGTCGCGCGCGAGCTGGCCGGGGTCGTGCTGCGGCCGCCGCTGGCACCGCTCGCGCCGCTGCTTCCGGGGCCGGATGCTCGAATGGCGGGGTTGCTCGGGCGGGTCCCGGCGGCGAGCTATGCCTGGACGTTGTGGCCGTCGGTCGGGTTGCTGCCCGCGAGCGTGCGTGAGGACTATGGACTGGCCTGGGGCCGCCGTGAGCGGGCGGTGTCGGGCTGGCTGGTGGCCGGCTGGCGTGGCTGGCGGCCATTGCTCCCGGCCGGGTTCCGGCAGATGCCGAAGGCACTGGCCGCGGATCGCCGAATCGACGGAGACCCGCCCCACGGGTCGTCGGCATCGGGATCGGCGCCGTTCGGCGGTCGGGAGACGCCGTAGAGCCATTCCTGAGCGTGAGGACCCCGCCCACGACGGTGCGACCCGGGCCGGACCTCGCCCACCAGCCGCATCACGGGTCAGTGGCAAGAAATGCCGGTCGGCCTCGCCCGAGACGGCCCCTCAGTACAGTCGCGGGAACCGCGGCGCGAACAACGTGGTCCCGAGGTCCAGCGGTGTCCCGTCGTCGAGTGCCTGGAGGAGCGTCCGGGTGGTCGAGATCCGGCCGGCATTTGCGGCGACGTAGCCACGCAACGCCGCCCAGAACGCCGTCGAACCCATCTTCCGCCGCGCGTCGTCGAGCAGGTTGCCGCCCTGGATGTAGATCTTCTCGTAGTAGCAGGTGGCCGAGTAGGAATAGATCGGCCGATCCAGGGTGGCCTTGGCGCATCGGCTCGCGCGGCGCAGGCCGAGGACGGAGCGGGCCGCGAAGTCGGCGGCCGCCTCGTCGGCGAAGGGCTCCGTCGCCTGATCGTTGCCGACGATGCCGTAGAACCACTGATGGGCGGTCTCGTGCGCGGCGAGATAGCGCAGGTTCGCCCTGGCCTGCCCGGTCGGGATCCAGATGAGGCCCGGTGACTCCATGCCGTATCCGCCGGCCGACTGGACGACCCGGAACGTCCGATGCGGATACGACCCGAGCCGCCGCTCGAGGGCGTCGAAGGCGTCCGCCGCAGCGTCGAGCATCGCCGCCCCCGGTGCGCCCGGCCGGTAGTAGACGCGCACGATCGTGTCGCGGACGACGCGCGACTTCTTGAGGTAGTCCGTGGCCGCGGTGACCGTGAAGTCGCGGACGTTCGTGGCGACGAACGTCTGGGTCAGCCCGTCGGCGCTGACCGCCACCCGATCGCCGGACGTCGCAAGGTCGAGCTTTCGCGATGTGATGACCCGGACCCGCACGGACCGGCTGGTCGGCGTCTCGAACGGGTCGCCGTGGTTGGGCCGGTCGAAGGCGAGCCTTCGGCTGACCCAGGGCAGCCAGCGATACAGGTCGGCGACCCCGTTGGCCCGGGTGAACAGCCAGTTCGACCCGGTCAGGCTGCTGCGCAGCGTCGCGTGGTAGCGAACGCGGACGGCCACGGACCCGTCGACGGGCAGGACCCCGCCGAGCGGCACGACGATCGTCTGGTCGCTGACCGTCGCGCCGACCGCAGTCCCATCGACGGTCACGCCGCTGAGGGTCATCCCGCCAAGCCGGGCCGCGATGGTGTTGAGCTCGACCCGATCGATCGGTCCGCCGGACGTGTTGCGGATGGTCGCTGTCGAGTCGACGGAGATCCTGCGGGTGCCCCACGACAGCCTCAGGTCGGCGTCGTAGGTGGCGTCGAGGAGGGGACTCGACCGGCCGACCGAGCCGGGCACGATGTCCGCCGCGAGCACAGCGTCGGCGACCGGCGGGGCGCTCGTGAGGATGTCGACCGCGGCGTCGTCGCGCTCGAGCTGTGCGCCGCGGAGCGAAACCAACCCCGAAGCCGGCAGTCCGGCCGCGACCACGGCGAGGAGCCCGACGAGCAGGAGTCGGAGGCATCGTGCCATCGAGCCCATCGTACCCCCGGCCGTCCATCGGCCCGGCCCGCCGGTATGCTTCGGCGCGTGCCGACCACCGACTCGATGACGACCGACCGGACCGCGGCCGACGATCTCGTCGCCGCGATCGCGTCACGGCTGCCGCGGACAAGGCTCCTGACCGAACCGATCGACCGCGAGTCGTATCGGACCGATGAGACGCCCTACCTGCAGGCCGGCCTGCCCCGCGCGGTGGCCTTTCCGACGACCACCGCCGAGGTGTCGGAGCTGGTCAGGATCGCCGCCGAGTTGCGCGTCCCGATCGTCCCGCGCGGCGCCGGCACCGGCCTGTCCGGCGGGGCCTCCGGGATCGACGGCTGCCTGACCATCGCGTTCACTGCCATGGACAGGATCCTCGAGATCGACACCGCGAATCTCGTCGCGGTCGTCCAGCCGGGCGTCATCAATGCCACGCTCAAGGCCGCGGTCGCCGCCAAGGGCCTGTTCTACCCGCCCGATCCGGCCAGCTTCGAGATGTGCTCGATCGGTGGCAACCTGGGCACCAACGCCGGTGGCCTGTGCTGCGTGAAGTACGGCCAGACCCGCGAGTCGGTCCTGTCGCTCGAGGTCGTGATGGCCGACGGCACCATCATCCGGACGGGCGGCCGGAACCTCAAGGACGTCGCGGGCTACTCGCTGACGCACCTGTTCGTCGGCAGCCAGGGCACCCTCGCCATCACCACCGAGGCGACCCTCCGACTGCGGCCGGCGCCGCCGCCACGGTTGACCATGCTGGCCTTCTTCCCGACCCTCGAATCGGCCGGTGACGCAGTCGCCGGGATGGCCGCCGCGGGCCTGGCACCGGTCACCCTGGAACTGCTGGATCGGTTCACCATCGCCGCCGTCGACGACATGAACGACCTCGGCCTCGACCGGACCGCGGCCGCCATGCTGATGATCGAATCGGACATGCCCGGTGTCGCCGCCGTCGACGAGCTCGAGCGCGCCGAGGCGGCCTGCCGAGCGGCCGGTGCGAGCGACATCGTTCGTGCGGCCGATGCCCAGGAGGCCGACTGGCTGCGCCAGGCGCGGCGGGCCGCCCACTACGCGCTGGAGCGCCTCGGCGATGTCCGGATGGAGGACGTCGGCGTGCCCCGCTCGCGCGTCCCGGACATGCTCCGCGCCATCGAGTCGATCGCCGCGAAGCACGAGGTCCGGATCGGGACGTTCGGGCACGTGGGCGACGGCAACCTGCATCCCGATCTCGTGTTCGAGCGGGGCGACCCGACTGCCGAGGCCAAGGTCGAGGCCGTCAAGAAGGACCTCTACCAGGCCGCTCTGGATCTTGGCGGGACAGTCACCGGCGAGCACGGCATCGGCTCGGCGCGGCGGGAGTGGCTCGAGGTCCAGAAGGGCGCCGATGCAGTCCGGGTGATGCGCGCGATCAAGGCCGCGCTTGACCCGCTCGGGATCCTGAATCCTGGCCGCGTGATCTAGGAGCATCACGGCCGCCGTCCCGACGCCCGCCCGCCCGATTCATCCAGCCGACCCTTGCCTGCGCATGCCCGTTGAACCACGACGGTCTGGTCGCGACGACCGCCGAGGGGCAGCAAGCCCGCTCCGCCCCGGAGCGGCCAGCCAGGCATAGGGAGGACCCCCTCGGAACATGAATGCAAAGAAGCTCGCCGCGCTCGGGACGACACTGATCGTCCTGTCCGTCGGCGTGGCGCCGCTGCTCTCGAATGCCGCCGATCACCTCGACGCCCCCGCCCTTGGCGGGACCGTCGTCGCCGGACAGTTCGCGCCGCATTCGGAGCACGGCGACCGCGACATCAACGACCTGTACGTCTTCAAGGCCCCCGACGTCGCTGACCGGACTGTCATCGCGATGACCACCAATCCGGCCATCAACCTGTTCGGTGGCAAGTTCGGGACCAACGTCCGCTACGTCTTCAACATCGACAGGAACGGCGACAACGTCCAGGACCTCGCCTACGTTGCCACGTTCAAGAAGGCCGACAAGAAGGGCAACCAGCACTACGAGATCAAGAAGTACACCGGCCGCAAGGCAGTGAGCCTGTCCGGACCGGGCATGCCGGTCGCCGAAGGGATGACCAATGGACGGGCCAGCCGGCCAGCCCACGGTCGAGGCATCAAGACCTGGGCCGGGGTTCGCTCCGACCCCTTCTTCTTCGACCTGACCGGGTTCATCGGCACGACGACGTTCCTCAAGACCGGCACCGCCGTCGGTGGTGACGCCCTCGGGAACGACCCGACCGACTTCTTCGCCAACCTGAACACCAATGCGATCGTGTTGTCAGTCCCGAACCGGGATCTGCCGAATGCGATCGGTGTCTGGGCGACGACGAGCTGGAAGGATGCCAGCGGCTGGCACAAGGCGGACCAGATGGGCCGTCCGGCGATCAACACCGTGTTCAACCCGACCGCGGACAAGGACGACTTCAACCAGACGCCGCCATCGCAGCAGGCCACGGCCTTCGGCGGCAAGTTCCGGGCGAACGTCGTCGCCGGACTCCAGTTCTTCTCGAGCCTCGACTCGGAGGGCGCCTACACGACGGCGCAGGCCCAGGCTCTTGCCGGGATCCTGATCCCGGATGTCCTGACCTACAGCCGGACGAGCGCCCTGCCCGCCCCGCTCAACGGCCGGGGCCTGGCCGATGACGTCATCGATACCGAGCTCAACATCACCACCGGCGGCGATCCGCTCGGGCTGTTCGGTCGGAACGCGACCGGCGCTGTCCCGGGCGATGGGGTCGGCCCGCACACGGACTACCTCGCCCATTTCCCGTACCTCGGTGCCCCGCACTGAGCCAGACCATCGGAGAGCGGCCCCCGCGGTCGCTCTCCGATCCACCCCGCCTGAACTGGGACGCCCCGATGACCACCACGACTTCGACACCGACTCTCCCAGCACGCCGGCCACGCCGCCGACCGCGCCTGGCCGGCATCGTCGCCGCAGCCGTCGCGATCGCCGCTGCCAGCTATGGCCTCAGCCTCGTTCGGCCGGCCGGCGCCGGCGCCGCGGTCCGCCGTGGCAGCACCATCTGCAGCGGTCCCTGGCGGCAAGGCCCGCGACGCGGGACCGATCGCTCCAGCCGCCCCGGGCAGTGCCGCGGGCGCGTTCGCCGCCGATGGGTCGATCGCCCAGATCGACCACTCGATCGCGGCATGGACCAAGAACCTTGCGGCCAATGCCCACGACTACATCAGCGCGACGAACCTCGCCCTGCTCTACCACGGCCGCGGCCGCCTGTCGGCCGACCTCGGCGACCAGGAGAAAGCCCTGACGGCTGCCCGCACGGCAGTCAGCATCGAGCCGACCGATAGCGCGGCACGCGCCCTCGAAGCCACGATCCTCTACACGCTCCACGATTTCAGCGGATCGTTCGCGGCGGCCGACGGCCTGTACCGGTCCGACACGAGTCTCCTCGGGGCCCTCGCGACGCGGTACGACGCGGAGCTCGAACTCGGCCGGATCGCCGACGCCCGGACGGACCTCGCGACGCTGACCGCCTCGTCCTCGGGGCCAGCGATCGACATCCGTGCCGCGCGTCTCGCCTTTGTCACGGGACATGCCGACGAGGCTCTTCGGCTCGCGCGCGCCGCGCTGGCAGGGGTGACCGCGGATGACGAGAGCACGGACGTCGGCTTCTATGCCTATGCCGTGGGCGAGTACGACCGCCTGACCGGCGACGCGGCAGCCGCCCGGACCGCCTATCAGCAGGCTCTGGCGGTTCGCGCCACGGACCTTGGCGCGATCGTCGGCCTTGCCCGGATCGACGCCTTCCAAGGCCGAACGACGGATGCCATCGCCGAGCTTCGCCGTGCGGCCGACATCGCCCCGCAACCCGAGACCCTGGCCCTCCTCGGCGACCTTCTCACCTCGGCCGGCGATGCCACGGGTGCCGGCCGGCAGTATGCGACGGTCAGGTTCGTCGAACAGCTCGGTGAGGTCCAGAGCACCGTCTTCGATCGCGTCCTCCTGCGCTTCGAAGCCGACCACGGCGGTGCCACGGAGGCCGTCCTCGCCACGGCACGAGCGTCGCTCCAGACACGACCGGACACGACCGGGCATGACGCGGTCGCCTGGACGCTCTATCGGCTCGGCCGAATCGACGAGGCGTCGAGAGAGATCGCCCTCGCTGCCGCCGACGGCGCGGCCGACGCACGGCTCACCTTCCACGAGGGCGCCATCGCGTTGGCGGCGGGTGACGCGACGGACGGCCGGACCGCCTTGCAGCGGGCGCTGACGCTCGGTCCGGCCCTCGATCCGAACGAGCGGGCGGAAGCGGAGCGCCTTCTCGGGCGGTAGCTGATCGGGAGCCCCACCAGGGCCGCTTGACAGCCCGGGATGCCCGTCGGATGATGGCCGGACCGTGAGTGCACATCTGTCAAGTACAAACGTGCAGGGCTCGTCGTGAGCGACCTCGAGCAGCTCGTCCGCGCGAGCCGGCTGTACTACGAGCTGGGCGAGACCCAGAGCGCGATCGCCGACCAGCTTGGCGTCACCCGGCCACAGGTTTCGCGCCTGCTCAAGCGGGCGCGGGCCGAGGGCATCGTCGAGATCCGGATCGTCGACCGGATCACCGCAGAGAGCCCGGCCGCGGAGACGCTCGCCACCCGCTTCGGGCTCGACGCCGTCCACCTCGCTCCGTCGATCGCGGGCCCCGAGGAGCTGACCCGGCGAATGGTCGGCCGCCGCGCGGCGGAGGTCCTGCGAGACGCGCTGCGCTCCGGGGCGCTTGTCGGGGTGGGGGATGGGGCATCGGTCGCAGCGACCGCGGCCGCGCTCGAGGAGACTTCGTCGCCTGTCGATGTCACCGTGGTCCCACTGTGCGGCGGCCACTGGTCCACCGGACAGGAACGCGAGCCGTACCGGCGGGTCGCGGACGCGATCGGCGGCCGCGTCCACGGCCTGATGGCGCCGGGGCTGGTGGACGACGCAGCCACGCAACGGGCGCTCGTCGCGCACGCCGGCGTCCGCGCCATCCTGGAGCTGTGGGAGCGGCTCGACGTCGCCCTGTTCGGCATCGGCGGTCCGGCCTGGACCGCGGACAAGGTCGGTGACGAGCTCGAGCGCGACCTCGAGGCCTCCGCCGCGGTCGGGGAGATCCTCGTCGCCCCGTTCGACCTCGACGGGCGGTTCGTCTGCCCCGCGCTCCATGATCGGGTCATCGCCTACGACGCGCGTCGTCTCGGGCGTGTCCCCGTCGGCATCGGCGTCGCGTCGGGCGAGGGCAAGGTCCGGCCGATCCTCGGCGCACTGCGGGCGGGCGTCGTCCGCTCGCTGGTCACCGACGTCACCACGGCCGAAGCGGTCGTCGCGCTCGATGACGCGACCTTGGCCGCCCCGGCGCGAGCCCGTTGATGCAGACCCGCGTCCGCGAGCCGGCCGTCCTCGGCATCGACCTCGGCACGACCGAGATCAAGGCCGGTCTGGTCAGCCTCGACGGGCGGTTGCTGGGTCTCGCCCGGAGCGGCTATGCGCTCGATGTCAGCGGCGGGCACGGCTGGGCGGAACAGGATCCGGGCTCGTGGTGGTCGGCGGTGGTCGGCGCGGTCCGCGCGCTGCGGGTCCACGACGTCGAGGTGGTCGCCATCGGCGTGGACGGCCACGGGCCGAGTCTGGCCGCCGTTGACGCCCGCGGCGAAGCGACGCGCCCGGCGATCACCTTCCTCGACACACGCGCTTCGGCCGAAGCCGACGAGCTCGCCGCGGCGACCGGCGTCCGGGGCTGGGCGCTCGGGGGCCTGCCGGCGGCGTCGTGGATCGAGCGCCACGAACCGGATGTCGCGGCCGCGACCTGCTGGTACCTCTCGACCTGGGAGTGGCTCGCGTTCCGGCTGACCGGTATCGCCGCCGCCCCGCTGGTGCCCGACCAGCTCGTCCCGGACCCGGCCCTCGTGGCGGCCACGGGCGTCCCGATCGACCGGGTGCCGCCGCCGACCGCGACCGGCGAAGCGGTCGGTGGCCTCGCCAGCGGCGCGGCCGAGGCGCTCGGTCTGCGGCCGGGCATCACCGTCGTGGGTGGGACCGTCGATGCGTTCGCGAGCTATCTCGGGGCCGGCCTGCTGGCCCCGGGCGACGCCTACGATCCGGGCGGGTCGGCCGGCGGGTTCGGGGTCTACTGGGACCGGCCACTCGAGGTCCCGGGCGGTTTCGTGACGCCGGCACCGCTGGCCGGGCTGTACAGCGTCGGGGCGGCGATGGCCGCCACCGGCCGGGCGCTCGACTGGTACCGCGACGCGATCCTCGGCGACACCATCACCATCGACGCGCTGCTGGCCGAGGCCGCAGCGACGCCGCCCGGCGCCGACGGCCTCGTCTTCCTGCCCTACCTCGCCGGCGAGCGTTCGCCGATCTGGGACCCGGAGGCGCGCGGCATCCTCGCCGGCCTGACCCTCGGCCACGGCCGCGGGCATGTGGCCCGAGCGATCGTCGAGGCCTCGGCGCTCGCCATCCGCCACGTCGCGGCGCCGATGCTGGCGGCCGGCGTCCGGGTCACCGAGATGCGTGTCTGCGGCGGCCCCGCGCGGAGTGCCTTCTGGAACGCGGTGAAGGCCGACGTGACCGGTTTCCCCGTGGCCGTGCCGGCCGTCCTCGAGACCGCCGTCCTCGGCTCGGCCATCCTCGCCGCGGTCGGGACCGGGTCGTACCCGGACCTCCGGACCGCGATCGCAGGCATGACCAGCATCGCCGGTCGCATCGAGCCGCGCCGCGACCTCGCCGATCTTTACGACCGGACCTACGCGGCGTACACCGGTCTCTATCCGGCAACGGCATCGCTCCTCCGGCCGCTCAGCGGGGACGTCCCGTGACGGTGCCGGTGGCCGTGCCGACCGCCAGGCGGGGCGCCATCGACGTGCACGAGATGTCGTTCGCGTTCACCACCCGCGAGGGTGGCTCGCACCCGACGCTGGCCGGCATCGACCTCGCGGTCCCGAGCGGCGGGATCGTCGCGCTCATCGGCCCCAACGGCTGCGGCAAGTCCACCTTGCTGCGGGTCATCGCCGGCCTGCTGACGCCTGAGTCCGGCGAGGCGCTGCTGGACGGTGTCCCCATCGACGGACCCGATCCGCGCATCGGCCTCGTCTTCCAGGAGCCACGCCTGCTGCCCTGGCGGTCGGCCGCCGACAACATCACGTACCCGCTCGAGCTCGCCGGCTGGACTGCCGACCGCCGTGCGGCACGCCTCGAGACGCTGATCGACCTCGTCGGTCTCGAGACGGCGGCCTCGACCTCGCGACCGTCCGAGCTGTCGGGTGGCACGCGCCAACGGGTCGCCCTCGCCCGCGCCTTGGCGCTCGAGCCCGAGGTGCTCCTCCTCGACGAGCCTTTCAGCGCACTCGATGCACTCACCCGCGAGCGGTTCGACCTCGAGCTGCTTCGGCTGTGGGACCGAGCCGCGCCGACCATCGTGCTGGTGACCCACAACATCGCGGAGGCGATATTGGTGGCCGACCGCGTCGTCGTCCTGTCCGCCCGGCCGGGGACCGTCGTCGCCGACATCGCGGTCGACCTGCCGCGGCCGCGGACCATCGCCGACCTCGACGTCGCGGCGGTGTCGCGGACCGCGCTGGAGATCCGGGCGAATCTCGGCGATCCGGCCGCGAGCGACCAGATGGAGGCCGCGTCGTGACCCGGACGTGGTGGTTCCCGGTCGTCGCCGGTTTCGCCGTCTTCATCCTCGTCTGGAAGGCTGTCGTCGTCATCGGTGGCCTGCCGGTGTTCATCCTGCCGCCGCCGGAGACCGTCGCCGGCCGGTTCGTCGAAGCCTGGCTCGACGGCACCGTCTGGCCGCACTTCCAGACAACGATGGTCGAGATCGTCGTCGGCTTCGTCGTCGGGGCGGCGCTGGCGCTGCTGGTCGGCTATGGCCTGGCGCGGAGCGACCTGTTCGAGCGGCTCGCCTCGCCCTATCTCGTCGCCGCGCAGGCGATCCCGATCCTCGTCCTGGCGCCGCTGCTCGTGTTCTGGTTCGGGCCGGGACTCGGCAGCAAGGTCGTCATCTGCGCGCTCATCGTCTTCTTCCCGGTCGCCATCGCCACGATGGTCGGCATCCGGTCCGTCGATGCCCGGCTGCTCGAGCTCGGGCGGAGCCTGCGCGCATCGCGCCGGCAGATCCTGACGACGCTCGAGATCCCGGCTGCGCTGCCGAACATCTTCGGGGGACTGCGGGTCGGGGTCACCCTCGCCGTCGTCGGCGCCGTCGTCGGCGAATGGGCCGGTGCCAGCAAGGGCCTGGCCGTCCTGATCAACCTCGCCCGCGGCTCGCTGTTCGACACCCCGCTGATGTTCGCTGCCCTGCTGACCATCGCCCTGGTCGGCGTCGCGCTCTATCTCATCGTCGTCGGCGTCGAACGTCGGCTCATCGGGGTCCGCTGACATGCCCCCCGCGCCCACCGATCGGAGGTCCTCGTGACATCGCGTCCCCGCCCCGCCTTCGTCTTTCTGATCGTCGCCGTCATCGCGTCACTCGTGGCCGCCTGTGGCGACGGAGCCCTCGGTTCGACGCCGCCATCGAACCCGCCGTCCTCGTCCGCCGCCGCCGGCGGATCGCCCGATGCGAGCATCGCGCCGACGAAGCTGGTGGTCGGTCTCGGCTTCATCCCGAGCGTCCAGTTCGCTCAGTTCTACCTCGCCCAGCAGAACGGCTACTACCGCGACGGCGGCCTCGATGTCGAGTTCCAGAACAAGATCGACCCGGATCTCATCCCGCTCGTCGGTTCGGGCACCATCGACATCGGTATCGGTGACGGCACGAGCGTCATCCCGGCCGCGAGCAACGGCATCCCGGTCGAGTACCTCGCCACCATCTACGGCAAGTTCCCCGACATCGTCTTCGCCAAGGCATCGTCGGGGATCGCCAAGCCGGCCGACCTGAAGGGCAAGAAGATCGGCATCCCGGGTCGCTACGGATCGAGCTGGGTGATGCTCCAGGCGATGCTCGCATCGGCCGGGCTGACGCCCGACGACGTCCAGATCATCGAGTACCCGGAGTACAACCAGGAGGCCGCCGTCGAGCAGGGCGCGGTGGACGCCGCGACCGGGTTCTCCAACAACGAGCCGATCCAGCTCGAGCAGCACGGCCAGAAGGCGGTCGTCCTCCATGTCGATGACATCACGCCGCTGCCGGGTCCCGGGCTCATCAGTTCGGCCGCGACGATCGATGCGAAGCACGACGCCATCGCGGCGTTCGTGGCCGCCACGCTCCAGGCGATGGACGAGATCAAGGCCGATCCGACGGTCGGGCTGGACGCCTCGATCGCGGCCGTCCCGGAGCTGGCGAAGTCGCGCGACCTGCAGGCGAAGATCCTCGCCGCGACCATCGACTCGTGGACCGGGACCGTCCAGGCGGACCGCGGCTTCGGGGCGATCGATCGCGACGGCTGGACGACGTCGATCGCGTTCATGAACACGCTGGGGCTGGTCAAGGACCCGGTCACAACGGACGATCTCGTGCGCGAGGACCTCCTGCCGTCGGGCGACTGAGCGAGGCCGCGCCGAGCCGGGAAACCCCGAAATCGGGTATGATGGGTGGCCCGCTGCGACGTGCCTGCGGGTTCGAGTCTTCCCCATCCGTGCAGGAGTTCGTGTGAACAGTCGTCCGCCCGTCAAGCCCACCACGGTCGAACCGTTCAAGCACGTCATCGACGAGTACAAGCACCAGGCGCAGACGATCACCTGCACCTGCGGTTGGCACGGCAGCTCGGCCACCCTCGACCGCGGCGGCTCCGAGTGGACCGCCCACCTCTTCGAGGTTCGAGGCAAGAAGCGCTAGTCACCCGCCGCCAGGTGGCGCGCAGACCCGACGACCCGGATCGCCCGATCCGGGTCTCGTCATAGCCGGGCCCTGCTAGCCTGTGACCATGGACCTCCCAGGCGCGGCGCCGTTCGCCATCCGGGCGCGGCTGCTGACCCCGATCGCCTCCGGCGGCACGCGCCACGAGGTCGACGGCCTGATCGTCGTGGACGCAGGCGGCCGGATCCGTTTCGCCGGGGCGGCTGCTGAGCGACCCGACGAGGCGGACCACGCCACCGATATCCGGCCATGGGTCGTCCTGCCGGGCATGGTCGACCTCCACGCCCATCTGCCGCAGCTCCCGAACGCCGGCATCGGCTTCGCCCTCGACCTGCTGACGTGGCTCGACCGGCTGACCTTCCCGACCGAGCTGTCGTGGTCCGACCCAGCCGTCGCCGAGCGCCTCGCGCCGGCCATCTTCGGGGCCTTCGCGGCCGCCGGCACGACCACCGTCCTGGCCTACGGCGTCGTCTACGAAGCGGCGATGGACGCGGCGTTCCGGGCAGCCGAGGCGAATGGGATCCGGGCCATCCTGGGCAAGGTCATGATGGATCGCGGGACGTACGACCCGGTCATCGAGCCATCGACCATCCTCGACCGATCGCTGCGTGAATCGGCCGACCTCATCGAGCGCTGGCACGGTGCGGACAGCGGCCGGCTCGGCTACGCCGTCACGCCCCGGTTCGCGGTCTCGTGCAGCACGGACATGCTCCGTGAATCGGCCGCCCTGGCCGCCTCGACCGGCACGTGGTGGCAGACGCACGTCAGCGAGGACCCGTTCGAGATCGCGGAAGTGGCCCGTCTCCACCCGCAGGCGGCCGACTATGTCGACGTCTACGACCGGGCGGGCGGGCTCGGCGCGCGGACCGTCCTGGCCCACGCCATCCATCTGTCGGACCGCGAGCTCGGCCGGCTGGTCGAGACGGGCACGCACGTGGCGCATTGCCCGGCGTCGAACCTGTTCATCGGAGCCGGGATCATGCCGCTCGCCCGCTACCTGGGGGCGGGGCTCTCGATCGGGCTGGGATCGGACGTGTCCGGCGGCCCGGATGCGTCGATGTTCTCGGTCATGCGGGCGGGGGCCTATTCCCAGATGGCCCGGCGGTCGCTGGCGGGTGACGAAGGGCCGATCCTCGACCCGTTCGATTGGCTCCGCGCGGCGACGCTCGATGGCGCCCGGACTCTCGGCCTGGACGGGGTCATCGGCTCACTCGAGCCTGGCAAGGAGGCGGACCTGATCGCGATCGACCCCGCGCGAACCCAGCCGATGCCGGGCGCAGGCGACGTGGACGATGCAGGCCTGCTAGGCCGCCTGATCTTTCGGTCTCACCCGGAGATGGTCCGGGCTGCCTGGGTGCGTGGTCGGCGTCTGGCCGGAGTCTCTGCCTAGCTCGCCGGCCCGGATCGTGCTTTCGCTCGGCCACTTCTGCCACAGAGCGAAGAGGACCATCCCCATGAGGCTGAACGCGACGACGCCCAAGGCGGCACTCTGGGCATTGAACAGTCCGAAGGCCATCGCGCTCACGATCGAGACGGTGCCGAGATCACGGCCCCACGATCGGCCCGCTGCGACACCGACGGCTGCGACAAGCGAGATCGTACCCGCCGCGATCCAGACGAAGGGCATCGTGCCAAGTTCGGGGATGTCGATCCCTGCGCGGGTCAGCGGCGCCGGAAGGAACGTGGCATAGAGGAGGGTGCCCAGACCCTGGATACCGATGATCGCTGCGGCGAATAGCCGCCACAGCCAGGCATCCTGCTCCACGGCCGGGTCATAGGTACGGGTCATGGCGTCTCCCTGGTGCGACCGAACGGTCGACTCGATCGTAGGTCTGGACGGCGCGCGCACAAGGCATCCGATGGTCGCCCCCGACCAGTACGGTCGTGCGGCCCGTCGTGGAACCGAACAGGGTCGGGTATGGTCGTGCCATGACCGAGCATGCCGACCTGCTCATCACCGGTGGCACCATCGTGGACGGCACGGGTACGCCCGGACGGCCGGGATCCGTGGCCGTCGTGGACGGCCGGATCCGCGTCGTGGAGCCCGGTCAGCCCGGGCCGGAGCACGCCGCCCAGACGATCGACGCGACCGGCCGCGTGGTCGCCCCGGGCTTCATCGACCTCCACAGCCATGGCGGCCTGGTGATCCTGGCCGACGGCCGGCACGAACCCAAGGTCCGCCAGGGGGTCACCACCGAGCTCGTCGGCGTGGACGGCAACGGTTTCGCGCCATTCACCCGGCGCGAGGATCTCGAGGCGTTCGTCAACCTCGATGCCGGCCTCGACGGCCGGCCGGCGATCGACTACGACTGGACCTCGGTCGAGAGCTACCTCGCCCGCTACGACGGCACCGTCAGCCTCAACGTGGCGACGATGGTCGGCAATTCGCAGCTCAGGATCGCGGCGCTCGGCTGGGACGACGTGGCCGTGGACGTCGCCGGCACCGATCGGATGCGGGCCATCCTGCGCGATGCGATGGCCGAGGGTGCTTTCGGGCTCAGCTCCGGGCTCGACTATCCGCCCGGCTCGTTCGCGACGACCGGTGAGCTCGCCACGCTGACCGCGGAAGCCGGTCGCGCCGGCGGCTTCTACCACAGCCACGTCCGCTACCCGCTCGGGGACCGCTACCTGGACCCGTTCCGGGAGGCGATCGAGATCGGCCGGCGGGCCGAGGCGCCCGCCCACATCACCCACTTCTACCACCGGGCGACGCACCCCGGCGGCCCCGAGCCGATGCTCGCGCTCATCGACGACGCGCGCGCCGAGGGCCTCGACGTCACCTTCGATTCGTACCCGTCCGAGTGGGCCAACACCCGGCTCGTCATCCAGCTGCCGCAATGGGTCCAGGCCGGCGGGCCTGGCCCGCTCAAGGAGCGCATCGCGGACCGGTCCACGCGCGAGCGCATCCGTGCCGAGTTCGAGGCGCGCGGCGCGTCGTACGCCAGTGCCGCGGGCTGGGCCGATGTCCGCCTCGGGGCGTTCCACCGGCCCGAGAACCTGCGCTGGGAGAGCCGGACCGTGGCCGACGTCATGGCCGAGACCGGCCACGACGCACTCGACGTCATCTGCGACCTTCTGCTGGCCGAGGACCTGGGGCCGAGCCAGGTGACCTCGGGTCCTGCGCCCGAGACGATGGCTCCGTTCCTGGCCCATCCGGTCGGCATGGTCGGCACCGACAGCACCTTCCTCGGCGACAAGCCGAGTCCGCGGACCTACGGCAGCTTCCCGCGGATCCTGGGCCAGTTCGTGCGCGACGAGGCGTTGCTCAGCCTCGAGGAAGCGGTTCGCAAGATGACCTCGGCGGCGGCCGCCCGGCTCGGGCTGCGCGATCGCGGGGTGATCCGGGACGGGGCCATCGCGGACCTCGTCGTGTTCGATCCGGCGACGGTCCGGTCCACCGCGACGTACGACCGGCCACGCTCATTCCCGGTCGGCATCGAGCAGGTCATCGTCGCCGGCACGCGCGTCGTGGCGGATGGCGTCCACACCGGCGCGACCCCGGGCCGGGCTTTGCGGCACGGCCGCGACTGACGTCTAGGCGATCGAGGGCCGGCGGGCCAGGTCCGTGGTGGCCCGCGGGGCCGGTTCAGGGGCATCGGCCAGCGGACGAGCGGTGCGTCTGAGCTCGGTGTGGATCCGCTCCTCGGCGACCGCCACGGCGTCGGCGAGACTGCCGTCGGCCGGCGGTGCGGCCCAGCCGATGGCCAGCTGGAGCGCGATGGCGCCGGATTCGAGCCACAGGTCGCACGCCGAGCGCACCCGCTCGACGTAGTTCACGGCCTCGACCTCACCGGTCTCCGGCAGGTAGACCCCGAATCGGCCCAGGTCGATCCTGGCGAGCTGATCGGCACTGCGGGCGTGACGGCTGAGGGTGTCGGCGACGGCCCTCGTCACCCGGTCGCCGGCGCCTTGGCCGAGCGCACGGATGAGTCGATCGAGTCCATCGAGCTCGATCAGGACGATGGTCGCCGGACGGCCGTAACGCCGGACCCGCGCATCTTCGTCGGCAAGGATCCGGTTCCACTCCGCCGGCAGCAGCAGCCCGGTCAGGACATCGGCCCGGTTCGGCGCGGGAGCGACGTCCAGCAGCGCCGTCGCCGGGGTGTAGATCCGGTCCTCGGCCGACCGGCCCGAACCGACCGGCTGTAGCGAGTCGGCGAAGCGGCGCTCACGGCGGTGGCGCACGATGGAGGGCAGGACGACGAACGCGATGAGCACGATGTTCGCCGCAGCCAGGAGTGCCAGGAGGACGAGGATGAGGTCGTTCATCACCCGTCAGTGTCGAGATGACGACGGTCCAAGGCCATAGCCCGATGGTCCCTGCGCAGGCCCCGTTGGCCGCCTGCTGCGGTGCTAGAGTCAGTGGCCATGGAGGATGGCGCGTGCCCGACCTGACGACCCGGACCGAGGTGCCAGGCCCGGTCGTCGTCCGACCCGGGACGGTCGTGCCGGGACGGGCGCGCGGCGCCGCGCCGCTCCGGCGCGAAGGCCCGGCCAAGCTCACCGGGGCAGCCAGGTACGCCGACGATCTCGTCTTCCCCGGCGCCTGGTTCGGGGCCACCATCCGCTCGACCGATGCGCACGCCCGCTTCGTCGCGCTCGATCTCGATCCGACGTTCGACTGGCGCTCGGTCATCGTCGTCACCGCCGACGACATCCCGGGCGACAACATCGTCAGCTCGATCAAGGCCGACCAGCCGATCCTCGTCCCTGTCGGTGGCGAGATCCAGCACCACGCCGAGCCGTTGGCCCTGATCGCCGCGCCCGACCGGGCGACGCTCCGGGCGGCCCGTCACGCGCTGACCGTCCGGACGGACAAGCTGCCGCCCGTCTTCGACCCGGAGGCGTCCGATCACCAGTTCGCCGCGTACGAGATGGCCGTCGGTGACCCGGCTGCCGCGTTCGCCGCCGCAGATCTGATCCTCGAAGGCGAATACCGGGTCGGCCACCAGGAGCAGCTGTACATCGAGAACAACGCGATGATCGCGGTCCCGAGCGGCGACGGCGGGGTGACCGTCCACGGCTCGCTGCAGTGCCCGTACTACGTCCACAGCGCGCTCAAGCTGGGTCTCGCCATGGACGACCGGCAGGCGCGGGTGGTCCAGGCCGAGACCGGCGGCGGGTTCGGTGGCAAGGAAGAGTACCCGTCGATGATCGCCCTCCACGCGTCGCTGCTGGCCGGCAAGGCCGGTCGTCCGGTGCGGATGATCTACGACCGCCACGAGGATCTCGCCGCGACGACCAAGCGTCACCCGGCCATCGTCCGGCACCGGACCGGGGTGACCCACGACGGCCGGCTGATCGCCCAGGACATCGAGGTCGTCATGGACGGCGGCGCGTACTGCACGCTCACCCCGGTCGTCCTGTCGCGCGGAGCCATCCACTCCGGCGGCCCGTATCGCTGCCCGAACGTCCGGATCCGGGCGCGCGCGACCCGAACCAACACGCCGCCCAACGGCGCGTTCCGCGGCTTCGGGGCGCCCCAGACCGAATTCGCCGCCGAGACGCACCTCAACCGGATCGCCGAAGCCCTCGGCATCTCTCCGCTCGAGATCCGGCGGCGCAACGTCTACCAGGTCGGCGACACGACCCCGACCGGCCAGGTCCTGCGCAGCAGCGTGGCCGGCGAGGAGGTCCTCGAGCGCGCGGCGGAGGCCGGCGAATTCGAGCGGCTGCGGGTCAGGTCGGAGGCCGCCCGGTCGAAACGGGCCGGCTCCGGCACGATCCCGGGCTCGCCGCTCCGGACGGAGCGCGACCGCGTCGCGACGGGCATCGGGCTGGCCCTCGCCTGGCATGGCGCCGGGTTCACCGGCTCGGGTGAGGTGAAGCTCGCCTCGGTCGCCTCGGTCGAACTGACCGCCGACGGCCGGATCGACATCCTCGTCGCCGCGACCGAGATGGGGCAGGGGACGAAGACGATCTTCCCGCAGCTCGTCGCCGAGGCCCTCGACGTCCCGATGGAGGCAGTCGACATCGCCCCGCAGGACACCGCCTACGTGCCGGATTCGGGGCCGACCGTCGCATCGCGGACGGCGATGGTCGTCGGCGGGCTGGTCATCGGGGCGGCCGGTCGCCTGCGCGCGCAGGTCGAGGCCGCGACCGGCGGATCGTTCGCGGCGACCTACCGCGAGTACGCCCGGACGAACGGCGCGCTGCGCATCGACCAGCGCTTCGAGCCATATCCGGGCGTCGGCTTCGACGACGCGACCTACCGCGGCGACGCGTATCCGGCCTTCGGCTGGGCGGCCTGCGTGGCAAGCGTGGAGGTCGACCTCGACACGGGTGAGGTCCGCGTTCGCGACGTCGTCGCGGTCGATGACATCGGCCGGGTCATCCACCCGGTCCTGGCCGAGGGCCAGGTCGAGGGCGGGACGCTCCAGGCGGTCGGTTACGCGACCATCGAGGAGATCAAGCTGCGCGACGGCCGCTATCTGAACGACCGGCTCGCGACGTACATCATCCCGACCTCGCTCGACGCGCCACGGATCACGACGATCCTGGTCGAGGCACCGTTCGACGCGGTCCCGCACGGCGCCAAGGGGGTGGGGGAGCTGCCGATGGACGTCGGGGCGCCGGCCGTCGTCGCGGCAATCGCGGATGCGACCGGGGCGTGGATCACCGAGCTCCCCGCGAGCCCGGAGCGGATCCTGGCCGCGCTGGCGGGCGTGCCGGCGGCGGCGCCGCTCCCGCCCGGGGCCTCCGAACCGGCCCGGCCATGACCACCTACCGATTCACGGTCAATGCCGCCCGCGTCGAAGTGGACGTCCCGGGCATGCGCCGCCTGCTCGACGTCCTGCGCGAGGACCTCGCCCTGACCGGGACCAAGGAAGGCTGCGGCGAGGGTGAATGCGGTGCCTGCACGGTCCTGCTCGACGGTGCGCCGGTCGTTTCGTGCCTCGTCCCGGTCTGTCAGGTGGACGGCGCGACGATCGCCACGGTGGAGGGCCTGGCGCCCCAGCCCGGCTCCCTCGACGCGCTGCAGCAGGCGTTCCTCGAGACCGGCGGTGCCCAGTGCGGCATCTGCACCCCCGGCATGTTGATGGCGGCCCGGGCCTATCTCGACACCGGTGGCGGTCCGGACGATGAGGCGATCCGCGAGGCGATCGCCGGCAACCTGTGCCGCTGCACCGGCTATACCAAGATCGTCGAGGCCATCGCCCTCGCCGCTGGAGGATCCCATCGATGAGCCCCGACTCCGACCGCATCGCCGTCCCGACCAACGGCCACAAACCGCATGCACTGACGACGCCACTCGCCCCGCTCCGCGGCGAGCCACCGACCGCAGAGCCGGTGACGACCGTCAGGCCGACCGATCCCGCGCTGCTCGGCGCCGTCTCGCCCAGGCAGCTGGCGATCGGCTTCGGGATCATCGCCTCGCTGGTCCTGCTGGCCCTCGGACGGTCCCGGACCCGCCGGGATCGCTGAGCCCGATGCCGGTCGAGCCTCCCGTCACCAGTCCACGCGACCTTGCCGAGGCGTACGCGTCGCTGGCCGCTGCGCCCGCGCGACCGATCGCCGGCGGCACGGACCTGATGGTGGCCCTGACCGGTGAGATCGGTGAGCCGCCCGAGCGGATCCTCGACCTGTGGCACCTCGACGAGCTGCGCGGCATCGCCATCGACGGCGACGCGATCAGCCTGGGGGCCTTGACGACGTACACCGAGATCCGCCGCTCGGCGCTGTGCCGCGAGCATCTCCCCGTCCTGGTCGAGGCGGCCGCGACGATCGGCGCGGTCCAGATCCAGAACCGCGGGACGATCGGCGGCAACGTGGCCAACGCCTCGCCGGCCGGTGACACGCTGCCCGTCTTCCTGGCGGCTGACGCCGCCTTCGTGCTCGGCTCGGCCCGGGGCGAGCGGACGATCCCGGCGAGCGAGTTCTGGCCGTCCTACCGCACGACGGCCCTCGCGCCCGACGAGCTCCTGCTGCGCATCCGCGTCCCGCTCCTGGCCGGTCGCGAGATGCGTTTCCGCAAGGTCGGGACGCGCCGCGCGCAGTCGATCAGCAAGGTCGTCATGGCCCTCGGCTGGCGCGACGGCTCGGCCGGCGCGCCGCTCGGCCCGTCCGCGCCGTGGACCGCTGTCCGGCTGGCCCTCGGATCGGTGGCGGCCACCCCGATTCGCGCGACCGCCACCGAAGCCGTCCTCGAAGGCCGCCCGCCGACACCCGAGACGGCCGACCGCGCGGCCGAGACGCTGGCCGCCGAACTCCAGCCCATCGACGACGTCCGGTCGACCGCCGAGTACCGGCGGCTCGTGTCGGCCCGCGTGCTTCATCGGCTCATCCGCGAGGCGGGCGGTTGGTGATGGCCGCCGAACCGGCCGCCAGCCTAGCCATCGACGAGCTCGACGTCATCGCCCCGGGCGCGTTCGCGGCGGCGGTCGCACCGTTGTTCGAGGGCGCGCGAGGGTTTCTCGGGCGCCTGGCGCTGGCCCGGCCGTTCGACTCGGTCGAGGCGATGTTCGAGCAGGCCCGAGACATCGCCCAGGCGATGCCGCTCGACGAGCAGATCGAGCTGATCGACGCGCACCCGAGGCTGGGTGCCGCGCCCGCCGCGGTCTCGGACCTGTCGCGGGCGGAGCAGGCCGCCGGCGCGTCCGACGCTGCGGTCGCCGCGGAACTGGACCGGCTGAACGGCGAGTACGAAGCCCGGTTCGGGTTCCGCTATTGCGTCTTCGTCGCCGGCCGACCGCGCGCGGCGCTGCTGCCCGGCTTCCGCGCCGCACTCGCCGCCGACCGGGAGAGGGAGATCCGGCGCGCCCTGGACGCGGTCATCGACATCGCCCGCGCCCGATATGCGACCCTGACCGCATGATCGAACTCTCCGCCAACCGCTACGGCAAGGCCGCCATCCGACTGGTCCGGGTGACGCGCGAGCCCGGCGGCCATCGCCTGCGTGACCTGACCGTCGCGATCGCGCTCGAGGGCGACTTCGCCGCGGCGCACACCGATGGCGACAACTCGCTGGTCATCGCCACCGACACGATGAAGAACACGGCCTATGCGTACGCCAAGACGTCCCTCGACGGCTCGATCGAGGACTACGGCCGGGCTCTTGCCGAGCACTTCCTCGAGGCGCCGCAGGTCGATGTCGCAACGGTCAACATCAAGGGCCACCACTGGCGCCACATCGACGTCGCGGGCACGCCCGCCCCCGATGCGTTCGTGCGCGGCGGTGAGGGCACCCGGGTTGCGACGATCACCGCGAGTCGGTCGGGCACGACCGTCGAGGCAGGTCTCGAGGACCTCGTCGTCATGAAGACGACGCGCTCGGGGTTCAGTGGCTTCCCGCGCGACGAGTACACGACGCTGCCCGAGACGGACGACCGGCTGATGGCGACCAAGGTCACCGCCATCTGGCGTTACGGTTCGCCAGGCCTCGACTACGACGACGTGTTCGATCGCGTGCGGACGACGCTCCTCGAGGTCTTTGCCGACCACGACAGCCCGTCAGTGCAGACCTCGATCTGGATCATGGCCACGGCCATCCTCGACCGGCACGCGGAGGTCGACGAGGTCCGCATGGTCCTGCCGAACCTGCACCACTGGCTGGTCGACCTGGCCCCGTTCGGTCTCGAGAACGACCACGAGATCTACACGCCGACGACCGAGCCGCACGGCCTGATCGAAGCCACGGTCCGTCGCGGCGACGGCTGACATGGACGGCCTGCCGCCCGGCGTCGAGATCCGGCGCGGGCACGTCCCGGGCATCGACGAGGTCCTGACCCGCGAGGCCGTCGCGTTCGTGGCCGACCTCCAGCGGCGGTTCGGGGCCGCCCGGCTCGACCTGCTGCATCGGCGGGTGGAGCGCCAGGCCGAGCTCGACGCGGGAGTGATGCCGGATTTCCTGGCCGGGACCCGGCACATCCGGGATGCCGAGTGGACCGTCGCGCCCGCACCGGCCGACCTCGACGACCGGCGGGTCGAGATCACCGGACCGGCCGAGCCCAAGATGATGATCAATGCGCTCAACTCGGGCGCGAGCGTGTTCATGGCCGATCTCGAGGACGCCCTCTCGCCGACCTGGGCGAACGTCATCGCCGGCCAGGCGGCGCTGTTCGACGGGATCCGGCGGACGCTCACCTTCGACTCTCCCGACGGCAAGGCATACCGGCTCGGCGAGAAGACCGCCACGCTCGTCGTCCGGCCCCGGGGCTGGCACCTGGTCGAGTCGGGGATGCTCGTGGACGGCGTCCCGGTCTCGGCGTCGCTTTTCGACTTCGGGCTGTTCCTGTTCCACAACGGCACGGCCGCGCTGCGGCAGGGGAGTGGGCCGTATCTCTACCTCGCCAAGCTCGAATTGCACCACGAGGCGCGGCTCTGGAACGAGGTGTTCGTGCGCGGCCAGGAGGCGCTCGGCATCCCGCGCGGGTCGATCCGGGCGACCGTCCTGATCGAGACGATCCTCGCCGCATTCGAGATGGACGAGATCCTGTACGAGCTGCGCGAGCACGCCGCGGGCCTCAACGCCGGCCGCTGGGACTACCTGTTCAGCGGCATCAAGAAGCTCCGTGCATCGCCGACTCTCGCCGTGCCCGACCGGTCGCAGCTGACGATGACCGTGCCGTTCATGCGGGCGTACACGGAGCTGCTGGTCCGGACCTGCCATCGCCGCGGCGCCCACGCGATCGGCGGGATGGCGGCATTCATCCCGAACCGCCGCGATCCGGCCGTCACCGAGGTCGCCCTGGCCAGGGTCCGCGACGACAAGGAGCGCGAGAGCCGTGACGGGTTCGATGGGACATGGGTCGCCCACCCGGATCTCGTGCCGGTCGCGCTGGACGTCTTCGACAGTGTGCTCGGCGACCGGCCGAATCAGAAGGACCGGCTGCGTGAGGACGTGTCGGTATCGGCTGCGCAGCTGCTCGACCTAGGCGTGCCGGGCGGAGCGGTCACCGAAGGCGGCATCCGGGCGAACGTCCGGGTCGCGTTGGCGTATCTCGATTCGTGGTTGCGCGGCGTCGGCGCCGCCGCGATCGACAACCTGATGGAGGATGCCGCGACGGCCGAGATCTCGCGGTCGCAGCTGTGGCACTGGCGGACGCGTGGCGTCGTGCTGGCCGATGGGCGGGCGTTCGACGCGGCGATGTACGGCTCCATCCGCGATGAGGAGCTGGCGCGGCTCGGCGGGGCGGGCGAGGGGCGGCTGGCCGAAGCGGCGGACCTGCTCGACCGGCTCGTCCTCGACGACGACTTCGCCGAGTTCCTGACGCTCCGGGCCTACGCTCTGCTCGACTGAGGACCCGTCCGGCACGAGCCCACCGGCGTGATGTCACTCGAGAGCATCAGCCGGCCGGCCGCACCCGCTCGACGTAGGTGCCGGCGCCGCGCCGGCCGACGAAGGTGCCCCCCCGGATGACGTCGCGGCCGCGGACGAAGACGTCGCGGACGGCGCCGCTCACCTCGAGACCCTCGTAGGCGGTGAAGTCGCTCGAGTGATGGAGGTCCGCGGCGCGGATCGTGCGTCGCGCTGTCGGGTCGAACAGGACGATATCGGCGTCGCGGCCGACTTCGAGGGCCCCCTTCCGGTCGAGTCCGAACCGGGCTGCGGGCGTCGTCGCCAGCAGGTCGACCATCCGCTCGAGGGTGATCCGGCCCTTGGCGACGCCCTCGCTGTACAGGACGGCCAGCAGCGTCTCGATGCCTGGGGAGCCGTTGCTGATCTGGTTGAACGGGACGCCGCCGGCCGCCGCGGCCTTCTCGGTATCGAGACGGTCGGGAACGTGGTCGGTGGCGACGATGTCGATCGAGCCATCGGCGAGCCCCGACCACAGCGCGTCGCGGTCGGCCGGCGTGCGGAGCGGTGGAGCGATGACATAACGGGCGCACGACACCGGATCGGGGTCGTCGTAGCGCTCGTCGGTCAGGACCAGGTAGTGCGGGCACGTCTCGACCGAGACGCGGGCGCCGGCCGCCTTCCCGCGCCGGACCTCCTCGAGCGCCGCCGCCGATGAGAGGTGGACGATATGCATCGGAGCATCGGCCATCCGCGAGAACGCGAGCGCCCGCCCCGTCGCCACCGCCTCGACGTAGCTTGGTCGCGTAGTAGCGTGGTAGCGTGGTAAAACGTCACCACGCTGAAGGGCGGCGGCGACGGCCGAGTCGAGCAGGACCGGGTCCTCGCAGTGCACCTGGAGCATCCCGCCGTGGGTAGCCATGACGCCCATCGCGTCGAACAGCCGTTGGTCGGGCAGCCGGAAGTCGAAGACCATGAACGCCTTCGAGGTCGCGACGCCGGCCTCGATCGTGGCCGGGAGCTCCCGGAGAGGGTCATCGGCACGGCCGCTGACGACGAGACTCAGGCCGTAGTCGATGGCGCTGTCGCCGTCGGTCACCGCGCGCCATTCGCGGACCCCGGTCAGGAGCGACCGTTCGGCGGCCGGTGACGACCCCGTCCCGGGGTTGTTGAACGACAGGAACGACGTCGTCCCGCCGAACGCCGCCGCCATCGAATCGACGAAGAACCGATCCGGATGGTCGTCGGTCGCGACCCGCGTGTGGGTGTGCACATCGACGGCCCCCGGCAGGACGAGCAACCCCGTCGCATCGACGACCTCATCGGCTGCCGCGGCCGGCCCCGATAGGTCCGGTTCGATGGCGACGATCCGCCCGCCGACGACCGCCACGTCCGCACGCCTTGATGCATTCGCTGTCACGACCGTGCCGCCGCGGATGATCAGGTCGCCCATGGCGCCACCCGACTCGATGCGACTGCCTCTCCGGCGTGATGCCGTCTACAGTCATCAAGCGGCGCACGGCCCCGGAAGCGCCCGCAATCAAGCATCAGGACTCGCCGCGCCGCCACGCCGCTGCTGGAGGACGCTCACTCCACCTCGCGGATGGAGATCGACTGGGCCCCGTCCCACAGGCAGCGCCGGCCCATCTCGCGCAACCGGTCGTCCCAGCCCTCGTCGGCGATGACCGTCGCGAAATGGTTTGCAGCCAGCTGGCCGACTTTCGACGCCGTCGTGCAGCCGCCGTACGGGAAGAAGATCTCGCACTCGCTGATTCCGCCCGGATAGATCGCCAGGTGACCGGGCGCCGGGTGCGACGTGTGGTTCTCGTAGTCGAGGCCGGGTCGGAAGTCGCCGAAGGGGATCCAGGTCGACTCGCCGGTCCAGCGGCAATGGATCAGCTTCGACTCGATCGGGAGCATGTGCCGGATGGCCTCGATGGTCCGCGGCGCGGCAGGCTCCCAGCGGGCGCTAAAGTGGAGGTCACCGACGACGATCTGCAAGGTACCCATGCGCGGAGGATAGCGTGCCGACGATCTCGACCCACGTCCTCGACACAGGCACGGGACAGCCTGCAGCCGGCATCCGCGTGACGCTCTACCGCCTCGCCGACGACGGCAAGCCGATCCGCCTCACCCAGGCGATGACCGACGACGACGGACGGGTCCGCGACCTGCTCGAGCGCCCGTTGACGGCCGGCGACTACCGTCTCGACTTCAACCTCGGGCGCGGCGGATTCTTCGAGCGGATGAGCGTGGACCTGCACATCACGGACGTGAGCAGGAGCTACCACGTCCCGCTGCTCGTCTCGCCGTTCTCGATGGCGACCTACCGCGGCAGCTGATCGCGGCCCCGCCGCCTAGGGAATGACGAGGAACGCGTCGACGTCGACGCGCGGATGCCCGGCGGTACCCACGACCACGAGCTTGACCGTGTGCGACCCAGACGCCGACCACGAGCGGGCCGCGATGACGATGCGCGGCGTCCATGTCGTGCGGTGCAGGCTGACCGTCGAGACATAGTGGCCATCGACGTACAGCTTCGCGCTGCCGCGACTCGCGCCCTTCGGGGCGACGAGCGCGAAGGCACGGCCTGTGAACCGGAACGACACCCATGCGCCCTTGTGCGTCGCATAGCGCTCGTGCCCGCCGGATGCGTTCGCGGTGGTGAAGCCGTGCCACGTCCCGCCGTAGCGGACCAGGGAACTGGTGTCCTGGTAGCGGACGGGCGTGATCGTCGTGCCGCTCGTCCAGGCGCCCCAGTTGCCGGCGCCGTCGCGCGCGCGCACCCGCAGGCCCCACGCCGTCGCGAGCCTCAGCGTCCGATCCGCAGTCCGCGCGCCCGTCGTCGTGACGACGGTCGTCCAGTCGGCGGCACCTGCCCGCTGGGCCACTGAATAGGCACCGATCCCGGTTCGGTCGTCGCTGGCGGCCGGCCAGCCGACCCGCACGACAGCGCTCGTGGACGACATCTGCGAGCCGACCACGAACCCGAACGTGTTCGGTGCCGCGGCGACAGGCGCGATCCCATCGAGCGCCCGGTACGCGTCGACGATCCGGCCGGTGGCGGTCAGCCCGGCCGTCCACGGGGCCGGTTTGCCGCTGCCCAGGACCCGTGCCTTGAGGACCGACGGGTCGTCCGCCATCGACGGCCAGGTCGAGGCGACCAGGGCGGCGACTCCGGTGACGTGCGGGGTCGCCATCGATGTCCCGTCGAGCCAGCCCCAGCCGGGGGTCGGGTGACCGGTCTCGGCCGGCAATGAGCTCAGGATGCCCTCGCCGGGCGCGGCGATGTCGACGGTGGTGGCGCCGTAATCGGAGAACGAGGTGAGCCCGCCGGTATTGTCGACCGCCGCCACCGACACGATGTTGGGAAGGTTGAACGAGGCGGGCAGGGTCGTGAATGGCCCGTGGTCGTTGTCGTTGCCGTCGTTGCCGGCGGCGGCCACGAACAGCATCCCCGAGTCCCTGATCGCGTCGTACAGCTCGGGCGCATCGGTCGGTGCGCCGACGCCGCCCCACGACGCGTTGGCGATCTTGACCCCGAACGACTTGGCATAGGCGATCGCCGCGATCGCCTGCGAATCGAACCCGCAGGCCGGGTCGTCGCCGAGGAACTTGAGGGCCATCAGCGACACGCTCGGCGCGACCCCGACGACGCCCTCCCCGTCGAGTGACGCCGCGATGATCCCGGCGACGTGCGTGCCATGGAAGTCGTCGTTGAAGTCGTGGACGGTGTTGTCGTTGTGGCAGAAGTCCCAGCCGTGGACATCGTCGATATAGCCGTTGCCGTCGTCGTCGATGCCGTTGGTCTCCTTGCCACCACCGCTCTCGCCCGGGTTCGTCCACGCCCGTGCCGCGAGGTCGGGATGGCTGAAGTCCACGCCGTCGTCGATGACCGCGACCACCGTGCTCGGCGAGCCGGTCGTGATGCCCAGCGCCTGGCGACCGTCGATGTCGGCGTCGGACGTGCCACCGGTGCCGGGCATGCCGTTGTAGATGTCCTGGCCCGTGTTGTCGAGGCCCCACAGCTCGTTCCAGTACGGCTCGGCGGTCGGGTCGGCCTCGCGGAATCGGCGGTGGTCGACGCTGACCTGCTCGACCCGCGGGTCGGCCTCGAGCGTGGCGACGGTCGTCGCGGCCTCGTCGTCCGGCACATCGACGACCGTGGTCTGGCCGATCGGGATGGCCTGCCGGGTCGCACCGGCGTCCATCAGGCTCGACTGGCGGCCGAGGGTGGACGTATTCGGCCGGAACGTGACGATGAGCCGGCCCGGGTCGTCGCCCGTCGGGTGGTCCCAAGCGTTGCGGCCGGCCCGGAGATCGGGGTCCGGACTGGCCGTCGGACCGGCGGCCGTCACGGGCAATGCGGTGGCCGCTGCCACGAACAGCAGCGCGGCAGCGACGGCGAACGGGCGCTGGACGTGGTGGACGGGGGTCATGTGCTTCGCATCCTATTCCGGAACCCGCAACGTCGTGACACGCTAGATGTCACGGGTACCGGGCACCGTTCGGGTCATGCAAGCCACCATCCTCTCCGACGTCCGAGCCATCACTCCCATCCGCGCGGTGCCGGATCAGGGCACCGGCGCGCTCGTCCGACTGGACGGCGATCGCATCCTCATCGACGGCCTGACCGTCCAGGATCCGGCGCTCGCCACATTCCTCGCCGAGCGACCGGCGGACGACCGGCCGGACCTCGTCGGCCGCGCCGTGCGCATCGGCCTGCTCGCGCTCCAGGACGCTGGGGTCACGGTCAACGTGGACGTCGTCCGGGGCGAGTTCGAGAAGCTCATGCGCCAGGCCGAATTGGTCAACGAGAAGGCGGCCCAGGCGCTCGAGCAGACGCTCCGGGCGAACTTCGCGGATGGCGACGGCCGGCTGCCGCGCACGCTCGAGAAGTTCCTCGGCGATCGGGGCGCGCTGCGCTCGATGGTGGACGAGCTGTTCGACGAGACGAAGCGCGACAGCGCCATCGGCCGGATCGGCTCGATGCTCGAGCGGTACTTCGACGGCGACGCCTCCAAGCTCGCGGTCCTGCTCGACCCGACCCGGTTGCACTCGCCGATGCACCAGTTCCGCCAGGAGATGACGGACGGGTTCCGCTCGCTCGAAGAGCGCCTCGTGGCGATCGAGGCCGCCGCCTCGGCCCGCGGCGCCGAGCGTGCCCGCTCGACTGCCAAGGGCGGCGACTTCGAGGACCTGCTGGAGGCGATGCTGGCGGACCTGTCGCGTGGCACAGGCGACCTGCTCGACCGGACCGGGACGGACACTGGCGCGGTCATGAAGTCCAAGAAGGGCGACTTCGTGCTGACCCTCGACGCGCGGGTCGCGCGCGGCTGCGATGTCAAGGTCGTCATCGAGGCCAAGGACCGGCCGATGTCCATGCGCGCCATCCGCGAGGAGCTGCGCGAGGCACGCGAGAACCGCGGTGCGGCCGTCGCGCTGGTGGTCTTCAGCCAGGCCCACGCTCCCGCGGGCATCGCGCCGTTCAACCTGGTCGGGGACGACGTCTACTGCGTCATCGACCCGGACGACCCTGAGCCCGCGACCCTCGAGGCGGCCGTTCGCCTGGCCCGCCTGCTCGCGCTCGCATCACTCGTGGAGCACGAGGTCGAGATGGACGCCGCCGCGATCGGCGCTGCCCTGACCGCCATCCGCGAGCAGGTCGAGGTCATCCGCACCCTCAAGGCCCAGCTGACGTCGATCTCGAACGCGACGAAGGCGGTCTGGTCGGGTCTGGATACGATGCGCTCGAACATCCTCGCCCGGGTCGGTGAGGCCGAGGCGGAGATCCGCGTCCAGGGCGGATAGGGCTATTCGGGCCCCGGACACGATGCCTAGCCACATTGGGACCAAGGGGCCCTAGGCGCAGCGTCACATCGCGAGCACATTGGAGGGCATGCACCGCCGGATCGCGCCATTGCTCCTCGCCGTGCTCATCGCCATCCCGGTCGTCGCCCCAGCGACAGCCGCCGAACCGCCCGCGAGCCCGCCCGTCGAGCCCACCACACCGCCCGTGACGCAGCCTGCTCCGAGCACGGAGCCGTCGCCCGGCACGGACGCCTCGACGCCCCCGGATGCCCCCGCCGTCGCGGATCCGAGTGTCGACCCGCTCCCCGCCGTCACCTCCACGGACACCGTCCCGAGCGGCGCGCCCGACCCCACCGGCCGATTCATCGTGATGCTGCGCAAGACCGCCGATACGGCCTCGGTCGTGGCCAAGGTCCGGACGCGCGACGGCATCACTGCCGACCGCAGCTTCGGCAAGACGTTCCACGGCTTCGCCGCAAAGCTCGACCATCAGCAGAAGCGCGACCTCCTGGCCGACCCGAACGTCGTTGCGCTCGTCCCCGACGGCGTGATCCAGCTGACCCAGACGATCCCGACCGGGGTCTCGCGCGTCGGGGGCCGGCGGAACACCGTCGCCGCGATCGACGGCACGGACCGGCGGGTGGACGCCGATGTGGCGATCGTCGACACGGGCATCGCCTCGGTCCCGGACCTGAATGTCGCCGGCGGCTACAACTGCTCGACCTCGGACCGCACCGCCTGGCGTGACAAGAACAACCACGGGACGCACGTCGCGGGCATCGTGGCCGCGCTCGACAACAGCTACGGCGTCGTCGGCGTCGCGCCCGGGGCGCGGGTGTGGGGCGTCAAGATCCTCAACGACTCCGGCTACGGCCTGATCTCCTGGTACATCTGCGGCCTCGACTGGATCCTCGCCCAGCGTGACCCGAACGACGCCAGCCGCCCGCTGTTCGAGGCGGTCAACATGAGCGTCACGAAGTACGGCACGGACGACCGCAACTGCGGCAACACCAACAACGACCCACTGCACCAGGCGATCTGCCGCGTGGTCGCCGGTGGGATCACGGTGGTCGCCGCTGCCGCCAACGACAGCCACAGCGCCGCCCTCAACATCCCCGCGAGCTACAACGAGGTCATCACGGTCTCGGCGCTGGCCGACACGGACGGCAAGCCGGGTGGGCTCGGCGGCAACCGCTGCTACTCGTGGGGCGGTTACGACAAGGACGACACGTTCGCCGACTTCAGCAACTTCGGTGCCGACGTCGACATCATCGCGCCGGGCAAGTGCATCCTGTCGACGCTCGCCACCGGCGGGTACGGATACATGTCGGGCACCTCGATGGCGGCCCCCACGGTCACCGGTGCGGTCGCGCTCTACAAGTCGAGTCGCCCGAATGCGACACCGGCCGAAGTCCGCGAATTGCTGCGCTATCTCGGCAACTTCAACTGGAAGGTCTCGACCGACCCGGACAAGACCCACGAGCCGCTGCTCGATGTGTCGCGCATCGGCCCACTCGGGACGTTCGCCCTGACGCCGGGCGCCGCGGCCCCGACGGTCGAGGGTGGTGCCTCGCTCGCCGTCCCGTTCACGGTGGCCCGCAGCGCGACCTTCTTCGAGCGCGTCAGCCTCGCGGTCACGTCCGTGCCAGCCGGCTGGACCGGCGTCCTCGGCACGACCAGTCTGATGGGCTGGACCGCCACCGCCGACCTGGTCCACGTGACCATCCCGAAGGGCACGCCCGCCGGCACCTACAGCATCGGCATCCGCGGCACCAACCAGGGCCGTGTCGTCGACTCGACGGTCTCGGTCAATGTCGTCGAGAACGACCCGACCGCCTTCGCGCCGACGACCCGGGTCCGGATCGGCACGATGATCGGCCGGACGTCGACACCGGTCCGGGTGGACTGGCCGGCCGCCACCGACCCGACCAGCCAGATCGCCGGCTATGAGGTCGAGCGGAGCATCAACGACGGCCCGTGGGGCGGGACGATGAGCCGGCCCGCGACGCTGTTGTTCGCGGACTACAGCCTGAGCTACGACACGACCTATCGGTTCCGCGTCCGGGCGGTCGACACCGGGGGCAACTGGAGTCCGTGGGCCATCGCCGGGTCGAGCCGGTTCCACGCCTACGACGACCGGAGCACAAGGGTGCTGCGCAGTGGCTCCTGGAGCCGGGTCTCGAGCACGACGGCGTATGCCGGCACGCTCATCGGATCGACCCAGGCGAGCGCGTCGGTGCGGATGACCTTCACCGGTCACAGCGTCGCGCTCATCGCATCCAAGAGCCAATACCGCGGCAAGGCGCGCGTCTCCATCGACGGCGTCTACGTCGCGACGATCAGCCTGAAGGCCGCGACCGCGCAGGGCCGGCGAGTCGTCTACACCTTGCGGATCGCGAACGGGGGAACCCACACGATCTCGATCACCCCGACCGGCACCGGCGCCTACCGCCTGGTTCGGCTCGACGCGATCGTCGTGGGGCGCTAGCCCGGATCTCGGCCAGCGCTTGCGTTCGTGGGGTATCGTGACCCTCCCGACGGCGCGGGCCGGGTATCCCAGCGGGCGATCGGGAGCTTCGAGAGGTCGGCATGGCGCGTGCGATGTGGAAGGGGGCCATCCAGTTCGGGCTGGTCACCATCCCGATCAAGCTGTATCTGGCGACCGAGTCCAAGGGCATCAGCTTCAACATGCTCCACAAGACGGACCTGTCGCGCATCCAGATGAAGGTCTGGTGCCCCGTCGAGGATGAGCCGATCTCCCGCTCGGACACGGTCAAGGGCTACGAGTATTCGCCCGGCGAATACGTCGTCATCACCGACGAGGACCTCGACAACGTCCCGCTCAAGACCGTCCGGTCCATCGAGATCGAGCAGTTCACCAAGGCCGAACGCGACGACGCGGCGGTGCGGTTCGTCAAGAGCGCCTACTACCTCGAGCCCGACAAGATCGGCCGCAAGGCGTTCAACCTCCTGAAGTCCGTCCTGGAAGAGGACGGCCTGACCGCCATCTGCAAGATCGTCATCAAGGACCGCGAGGCACTCGCCGCGCTCGACCCGTTCGGCGACACGATGCTGCTGACGACGCTCCACTGGCCGGACGAGATCCGCTCGGTCGCAGACCTCGACCTCGGCGACGAGACATACGACTTCAAGCCCGCCGAGCTCGCGATGGCCCGCCAGCTCGTGTCCGCGATGACCGGCGAGTTCGACCCGGCCCAGTACAAGGACGAGTACCGCCAGGCGCTCGAGACCATCATCGAGGCCAAGGTCGAGGGCAAGGAGACCGTCGCGGTCGAGGCGCCCGAGGAGACCGGCAACCTGATCGACCTGATGGCCGCCCTCGAGGCGTCCGTCAACGCGGCCAAGGCGGCCCGTGACTCGAACGCCGGCAAGCCCGTGTCGGTGTCCGAGGCGAAGGAAGCCAAGGCAGCCAAGGCGAGCGCAAAGGCCGCGGCGGCGACGCCGGCCAAGACCGATTCAGAGGACGAGACGCCCTGCCAAGCCGGCCCGGAAGCGCAAGACCGCCTGATCTCGCGGGCCGTGGCCGCGCCCCGTGCCCGCCCGAACCCTCAGTAGATCCGCGTCGCGAGCACGCCGCCGTCGACCGCGAGGTTCTGGCCGCTGATCCAGCGCGCCGCAGGTGACGCCAGGAAGAGGCACGCGTCGGCGATGTCCTCGGGTTCCCCCAGGCGCCCGAGCGGCGCCCGCGACTGCCAGCGCTCCACGCCCTCCGGCCAGGCCTTCTCGATGCCCGCCTTGTGGATCAGTCCCGGCGACACCGAATTGACCCGGATGCCGAACGGCCCGAGCTCCTGCGCGGCCGACCGGGTGAAGGCGAGGACCGCCGCCTTGGCCGAGTTGTAGTGGCTGTGGTCGCTGGCCGGGTTCGTGGCCGAGATCGAGCCGATGTTGACGATCGCCCCGCCGCCGCGCTCGCGCATCACCGCCGCGGCCGCCTGCGTGCACAGGAACGTCGACTCGAGGTTGTCGCGGAACATCGCCCGCCACTCCTCGAGCGAGATCTCGGCGAGCGGGTGGAGTGGGAAGTTCTGGCCGGCGTTGTTGACCAGGATGTCGACCGGTCCGAGGCGGTCGTCGGCCTCGGCGAAGAAGCGCGCGACACCCGCCTCGGTATCGAGCTCGGCCTTGATCGCGACCGCCGTGCCGCCGCCGGTCATGATCCCGGCGACGACGTGCTTCGCGGCCTGCCGATCGCGGCGATAGTGCACGACCACCCGCGCTCCGGCCGTCGCGAACCGCGTCGCGATGCCGGCGCCGATCCCCTGCGAGGCACCGGTCACGATGGCGACGAGACCGGTCAGGTCGAGAAGGTCCTGCGGGTGCGGGACATCGGTGGTCATGGGATGCCAGTATCTCGCAATGCCCCTCGAGGAATACCGCCGCAAGCGCGACTTCGCGAAGACCCCGGAACCGGCGCCGGCCAGGACGCCGACGACCGCCGGCCCCGTCCGCACCGGCCGCTTCGTCATCCAACGCCACCGGGCGACCCGACTCCACTACGACTTCCGCCTCGAGGTCGCGGGCGTGCTCGTGTCATGGGCCGTCCCCAAGGGCCCGACCCTCGACCCCGACATCCGCCGGATGGCGGTCCACGTCGAGGACCATCCGATCGAATACTTCGACTTCGAAGGCGTCATCCCATCGAAGCAATACGGAGCCGGCGACGTCATCGTCTGGGACTGGGGCACCTGGGAGTCGGAGGCGCCGACGACCGACGCCGCGACGGCGATCCCGGACGGCGAGCTCAAGTTCGAGCTCCACGGCCAGAAGGTCACCGGCCGGTTCACCATCGTCCGGACCAGCGGCCGCAAGCGCAAGGGCGACGACCCGGCGGCGCGCGCCTTCGAGGACGACCAGGGCGATCAGTGGCTGCTCATCGCCAAACGTGGCCCGGCCTCGGTCAAGGGCTGGGACGCCGAGGACCATCCGCTGAGCGTCAAGACTGGCCGGACCAATGACGACGTCAAGGCCGATCGCGACGCACTGTGGATCGGCGAGGCACCGGCCGCCGCCGCCGAGATCGACCTGACCGGCGCCGTCGTCGCGCCCATGCCGTCGTCGATCGAGCCGATGCTCGCGACCCTCACGACCAGGGCCTTCACGGACCCGGCCTGGCTGTTCGAGATCAAGTGGGACGGCTATCGCGTCCAGGCCGTCGTCGAGGATGGCGCGGTCCGCTCGTGGACGCGCAACCTCAAGGACGCCGAGTCCTACTTCCCGGGACTCCTGCGACCGCCGACCTGGATCGATGCCAGACAGGCGATCGTCGATGGCGAGGTCGTCGCCCTCGATGACGCGGGTCGGCCGGACTTCGGCCTGCTCCAGGAGCGGACGGGCGACAAGCACGCCACGAACCTCGTCTACCAGGCCTTCGACCTGCTCTACCTCGACGGTCGGAGCCTGCTCGGCGTCGCTCTCGAGGACCGCAAGCGCCTGCTCAAGAGCGTCCTTCGGCCGCATCCGCGCGTCCGCTTCGCCGCCCACGTCGATGGCGAGGGCGAGACCTTCCGCGCCGCCGCCGAGGCGCAGGAGCTCGAGGGCATCGTCGCCAAGCTGAAGCGTTCCCGGTACGAGCCCGGACGCCGTTCCAACGCCTGGCTCAAGATCAAGATCCGGCCCGAGCAGGAGCTCGTGGTCGGCGGCTGGACGACCGGGACCGGCAACGCCCGCGACCTCGGGGCGCTGGTGGTCGGCGTGTACGAGGACGGCAAGCTCCGGTTCAGCGGCAAGGTGGGCTCGGGGTTCACCGCCGCGAATCGTCGAGTCCTGCTCGAGGCGCTGGCGCCGCTGGCGGTTGACGACCCACCGTTCGATCCGGCTCCACCGAAGGACTATCGCGGCCGTTGGGGCGGCGACCTCGTCGGCGTGACCTGGGTCCGGCCAGAGCTCGTGATCCGCGCCGAGCTCGGTGGCTGGTCACGCGACGGGATGGTCCGCCAATCCGCGTTCAAGGGGATCGAGGCCGGTCGCGATGCGAGCACGGTCGCGCGCGAACAGGCGGTCGCGACGGCGTCCGCGGTGCGCGATGCCGAAGCCGACGCGCTGCCCACGGAGGTCGAGATGCCGACGTCGAAATCGAAGCCACAGTCGAAGCCGAACGCCGCGCCCGCCCACCCCTGGCAGGCGACCGACGACGAGCTCGCCGCCCTGGACGCCCTCGGCAAGGAGGGCGTCTGGTCGATCGGCGGCAACGAGCTCAAGGTGACCAACCTCGACAAGGCGATCTTCGAGGCCGACCCGCCGATCACCAAACGCGAGCTCATCCGCTACTTCGCGCGGATCGCTCCGACCATGCTGCCCCATCTCGTCGACCGCCCACTCAACCTCCAGCGCTTTCCCAACGGCGCCGGCGCGCCCGGTTTCTGGCAGAAGGACATCCCGGCGACGGCTCCCACCTGGCTGACCCGCTGGCACGAGACCGGTGTCGACGGCCGCGAAGACCGGACCGCCAACGACCACCTCATCGCCGACCGCGTCGGCACGCTGTGCTGGCTCGGCAACCAGACCAGCTTCGAGATCCACGCCTGGACCGGGCGCCTGCCCGAGCCGTGGCAGCCGACCTTCGCCTACATCGATATCGACCCCGGAGAGACGACCACCTGGGACGAGACGCTGGTCCTCGCGCGGTTGTACCGGACCGCGCTGGGGCACCTCGGTGTCCGCGGCTATCCCAAGACGACCGGCAAGCGCGGCATCCAGATCTGGATCCCGGTCGTTCCGCGCTACGACTTCTCCGAGACCAGCGCGTGGGTCGAGAAGATCTCGCGCGCCGTCGGGTCGACCGTGCCTGACCTCGTCTCGTGGGAGTGGGCCAAGGGCGCCCGCAAGGGCCGGGCGAGGCTGGACTACACCCAGAACGCGAGCATCAAGACGCTCGTCGCGCCCTATGCCGTGCGGCCCTCGCCGGGCGCGCCCGTCTCCGCGCCGATCACCTGGGACGAGCTGGACGATCCGGCTCTCAGACCCGACCGCTGGACCATCCGGACCATCGTCGAGCGCGTGGCCGAGGTGGGCGACCTGTTCGCGGCGGCCCAGACCGACGCCCAGGAGCTGCCGAGCTTGTAGGGCCGGTGCCTCAGTACGGCGGCTGCAGATCCGGGAACATCGGGAAATCGCGCACGTTCAGGGTGGCCAAGTTCCCGCCAAGTTCGATCGTCGTCGCCGCGATGATCAGATCGACGACCTCGAGTCGATGGCTACGCCGAAATGGGGCGCCGAGACGGCCAGCCCGATCGGCGATGTCCGCTGTCACGTTCTGCCAGCTGATTCGATCGAACAAGTCCGCGACGAGCCGATCCTCGCCGGGCCTGAATCCGACCAACAACTCAGAACGAACCAGGACCGAACTCCAGACCATGCCTTCGTCCGCCACGCGTTCAAGATAGGCGAGTGCCGGTTCGCGACTCCGGAGCGCATCGATCAGGACGTTGCTATCGACGATCGTCAGAGTCACTGGATTCCGATCCGAAGTCCGGGTAGAGCCTCGCAAGCTTGTCTCGCCCGGCCTCGCGCATCGACTCGTAGATCTCGTCGAGGTCGTCCCGATCCGCCCACATGCCCGCGACGTTCCGCAACGCTGTCTTGAAGGCCTCGGGATCCCATTCGGGCGTCAGGTACTTCTCGACCGCCTCGCGAATCAGGTGTGATCGGGTGGTGCCCTTCTGCCGGGCGCGCCTATCCAGTTCTTCAGTCTGCGCTCCCGTGAGATAGATCTGCGTGCGCTCCATGACGATGTATACATACATCGTGCATCCCCCGTCGTCAACCAAGGGTCCAGTCAAGCAGACGACGCTCACCTGCCGCTTATCGGCGTGGCAGGATGACTCCATGAACGACGACACCATCGAGATCCGACAGCCGGCCGCCGATCCCGAGTCCCTGCGGACATGGATCCGGCCCGTTTCGACCGCCTTCGCCGACGACTACACCGACGCGATGTTCGAGATCGACCGGCAGCTCTGGGAGCCCGATCGACTGATCGGCGCGGTCGATGGCGAGACGTGGGTGGCGGGCGCCTCGGCGTTCTCGATGCACCTGACGGTGCCGGGCGGAACCGTCCGGGCCGCGGGGCTGAGCGACGTCGGCGTCGCGCCGACCCACCGACGCCGAGGGATCCTGACGAAGATGATGCGCTGGCTGCTCGACCAGGCGGCCGAGCGCGGCGAGCCGCTGTCGATCCTGCACGCGTCGGAGGGCGCGATCTATCCGCACTTCGGGTTCGGGCTGGCGACGCTGCAGGGGAGCTTCGAGGTCGATCGGAGCGCGATCCGGTTCGCACGGCCGGCCGAGCCGCTCGGCCGGGTCCGCCTGGTCGAAGGTGACGAGGCGATGCGGCTCGTGCCGCCGATCTTCGAGGCGGTCGCTCAGAAGCGCGTCGGCGAGGTCGGCCGGTCGCCCGAGAAGTGGCGCCTCCAGATCCTGGCCGACGACCCGTGGCGACGGAATGTCGGCATCAAGAACACCGCCCTGCTCGAGGTCGGCGGCGAACCACGCGGCTACGCGATCTACCGCAACAAGAGCGACTGGGACGGGCGTGGGCCGAAGGGCACGCTGACGGTCGTCGAGGTGACCGCCCTCGACGCCGCGGCCGAGCGCGCGCTCTGGGAGTGGCTGATCGGCATCGACCTCGTGCGAACGATCGTCGCGTGGCGCACGCCCGTGCCGCACCCGCTGTTCCTGCAGGTCGAGGACCCGCGCCGCCTCGGCCTCACGGTCAGTGACGGCGTCTGGGTGCGGCTCGTGAACCTGCCGGCGGCGCTCGAGGCGCGGTCGTATGTCGGCCCGGGGCACGTCACGTTCGAGGTCACGGATGGGTTCATGCCGGCGAATGCCGGGCGCTGGACGCTGACCGTGCCGGGCGACCGGGGAGCAGCCTCCGTCGAGCGGGCGGCCGCCGGCACGGAGCCGGACCTCGTCCTCGACACCGTCGATCTCGCCACGGTCTACCTGGGCGCCTTCACCTTCGCCGACCTCGCCCGGGCGGGGCGGGTGGGGGAGTGCCGGGACGGGGCGGTCGAGGACGCGGATCGGCTGTTCGTGACGGCCGGGACGCCGGCGTCCACGACGATGTTCTAGGTCGAGTCCGTCGTGCGATCGACGATCAGGCACGATCGATCCATCATCTCCTCGTGGTCAGCGGTGCATGGCGGTGCGACAGTCCGTTGCCGCGTGCCGTCATCTACCAAGGACCGCCCGCTTTGACGTGGGCGCCGCGTCGCGACGATGTTCTAGTGTCTTCTGGTATTCAGCAGTAGGAAGCGAGATGGACTACTTATTTGAACGACTTTCGAAACGCTCGCGTGTTTGCGCGACCCGCCCGTACTGCAGCCGTTGCGGCGCAACCCGTCGACCCGCACCCAGTCGATGTCTGCGAGAGGTGCGGTCACCTGGTCGACTTCCACGGACGCGACACCGAGGGCTGCGGCCGGATCTTCGCGGGCGGTTGGTGCGCCTGTCGACGTTCTTTCGGGCGGCCCAAGGCGGACCATGTGCGTTACTGGTGACCGCTCCAATTTGCCCGATCGACGATCACAAACGATCCTGCTACGGTCGAGCCATGGGATCAGCAAGCGTCGTGGGCCGCTGGCGCTATACTCAACCTGGTCATCCATACCACGGCAATGAGCTGCGCGACGAGGTCGCTCGTGGCCTGCCAGTGATCGTGAAACTCGTGCTCGAAACGGTCGAGCTGCGGCCCGGCGACGCCGAACTCTTGGCCGACGCCGTGATCACGGACCTCGACGGCACTGAGGCGCGGCTGGGCGTGGCTACGTTCACCCTCGATGAGCTCGCGGCCGAATTCGCGTGGCGAACCGGACTTCGGCCGGGAATTGAGACTCAAGTCGGTGCCGATCCTTCGGGTCGGTGCCGACGACCGTGCAAAGGAGCGAATCTCGCTCGGCATGATCGATTGGGCTTCGTTGCCGACGGAGACATGGGCGACGGCGAAGGCCCGGCACAAGCTCGACCATCTGTTGCTGATCTTCTACGAATGGCACCCGCTGCTGCCGCTTGGGCAGGTTCCGGACCTTGGTGACCGGTCTATGGGAGCCGGATGCCGAGACGCTGGCGATCCTCGAGCAGGATTGGCTCACGATCCAGGCGCTCGCCGTGGCAGGACGCCGAAGCGAAGTGAGTGAGAGCCTGACGCGTGCGCTCGGGGCAGCCACGAAGGGAGCCGGCCATGGCTCGACCTCGCGGGCCTGGTCACTGAAGCAGCCGTTCGTCGGGTGGATCTACAAGACGATGGCGGGAAACGTCCCGCCACGACGAGCCGCGGCTCGCGACCCGGAGCAGGCATTCGAAGAGAGCGTCCTCGCGCGGTTCGCTGCGATCGAAGGGAAGACGATTCGAGACGTCGCCGACTCGCTCGGGATGAAGGCTGGAGCGGGACAAGTCGTTCGCCGCGCGCGTGGTTCGTGGCTATGTCGGCGAGAAGGCGCACGGGCGTTCAGGTGACTTCGACCGGTTCGGGATCGAATTGAAGACCGTCCCGATGGACGGAAAGGGCCGGCCCGTCGAATCGATGTCATTCCCGAGCTTCGTTCACGAGGAATTGCAGTACGAGACGTGGGAGGACTCCGACTTGCTGGGTCGCTTGAACCGCCTCTTGATCGTCCCGGTGCGCCGGTCGAAGGGCCAGGACCAAGCGGATGCGGTGGTTCTGCGAGCCTTCTTCTGGTCACCGCCAGAGGCAGAACTTGTCGGCATCAGCAAGGAGTGGGAGAGGTATCGGCAACTGATCTCGACCGGCATGTCTCGCAACCTTCCGAAGGCGTCCGAGACCGAGTTCATCCACGTCCGACCGAAAGCCCGGGACGCGCGTGACCGAGATCCTGCCCCTGGCGGCTTCGACGTCGTCCGGAAATGCTTCTGGCTGAATGCGGACTACGTCGAACGGATCATCCGCGAGCACCGCGCGCAGCGCTGACGGCCGCGGTCACGAGTTCGAGCCGGTCACGTACATCGCACTCCCAGGTCTCGATCACGACCCAGCCGACGCGCTCAAGGTCGTCGCGTTTCCGAGCGTCCCGCTCGCGATTGAGTTCGAACTTTCGCTCCCAGAACTCAGGGTTCGACTTCGGGAGGTTCGGATAGCACCGCGGACAGTGGTGCCAGTAGCACCCGTGGACGAAGATCGCGATCCGTCGCCCTGGATAGGCGATGTCGGGTCGGCCGGGAGCCTTACGCCAGTTGACTCGATAGCCAGCGAGATCCGCCGCACGCAAGGCACGCCGGAGCTTCAACTCTGGGCCGGTGTCGCGCGCCCGATTGGCTCGCATGACGTTTCGAACGGCAGGACTGCTGGCCGGCGGGTTCGGCAGCTGGCGCCCTGACATCGGCCGACTCAGCTCGCCTCGGCGACTCGACTCACAGCGGCCACGTCGGTGACCGACAACATCGGTGATGAGTTCGTTCGCGACCATCTCGACTGCACCGACGACGAGGGCGTTGCCCATCATGAACGCGCGTCGACCGTCCGACATCCCGACCGTCCAGTCGCCAGGAAACCCGTTGAGTCGCTCGAGTTCGCGCGGTGTCAGGCGCCGGAACCGACCATCCTCGGTCCGGATCAGGTGCTTGAACCGCGACGGTGTCGCGCCGCCTTCGCCGGTCAGGATGGTCCTCGACGGGGTGTCGGTCGGGTCCGGGAACGGGATCGCGCCTTCGTCGTAGGTGTAGACCAGGCCAGTGGCCTTGCTCACCCGGCTCAGGCTCTTCCGGCCCTTGAGGAACTCCCACTTCGGAAGCTCGTCGTCGCCGACGAAGAATTGCTCGGGCACGTCCGCTGCGTCCTCGAGAACATCCCCGAGTGTCTGGTGTTCGCCGATGTAGACCGGGTCCACATCGGTCGTCCAAACCACGGGGCTCGCTTCGACCCGGAGAGTCGCATCACGCCCGCGTTCCCGAAGGCCGATGTCGCCGCGCCGATCCCGAACGTATCGCTGACGACCTTGACGTCACGATCGAGCGCGATCGGCGCCCAGTCGAATGCGACCCTGGGTCGGATCGGGAAGGCTCTGGCCAGAACGCCCGAGCGACTCCATCTCGTCCTGCGGGTCCATCGATGAGCGGCCAAGGCGTCCGACGATGAAGACTCGTCGCCGCTTCTGCGGGAACCCGTAGTTCGCCGGGTTGATGACCCTCCATTCGACCTCGTACCCAAGGTCGGCAAGTGAGGCGAGCATCACCGCGAAGTCGCGACCGCGCTGTCCTGACGGCGACTTCAGGAGTCGATCGACGTTCTCGAGGAAGAGGTGGCGCACAGGTCTGCCCGACGCGAGCTTCAGGCGAAGTAGGCGATGGATCTCCCACCACAGCACGCCCTTGCGACCGACCAGCCCGTGAGCCTGTCGAAGCGTCTTGGCGACGGAGTAGTCCTGGCACGGGAACCCGCCGACGAGGAGGTCCACATCAGGGATGACGGGGAACATCGGCTTCTTCGGACCGGAGAGCTGCGCCTCGAAGGTGTCGAGGACCTTGGCGATGTCCTCGTTCACGGCCTGATGCTCAGCCAGACCAAGGGTTCTGGCATCAGGGCCGCCATGTCCCGCCAACTCTCGACCGTAATGCTGGAAGTCGCCGTTCCGGACGTGCTGCTCGTAGCACTCGAAGGCGTGCTGCGCCTTCGTCGCTGGCTCCCACTGGTTGCTCCAGACCACGTCGAAACCAGCGCGGTCGAGCGCAAGATGGAAGCCGCCGACCCCGGCGAAAAGCTCGGCCACGGTGGGCCGCGGGGCACCTGCTGTTTCGATCCCGGGTTGGTACTCGGTCATGTCCATCCTTACGAGGCCAGCGGGCTAACGATCATGGCGACACGCGCTCATCCGACGATCAACCGCACACGGCTGGCACCAGCAATGGTGCCCGGGGGCCACCCGGGAGTCGAGGTGGTTACCCACGAAAGTTGTCCCCAAGGCGTCCACATCGGCCTCCTGTGGATCAGACCGGATGTGCTGATCTTACACGATCGAGACCGGGGGCGGGACCTTCGTACGGCTTGAACCGCCACCCATGGACCGGCACCGTACGCACACATGCTCCTCCAGGAATCCCCCCGTCGATTGATCCTCGTGGTCGAGGATGAGCCGGGGCGCCACGCGACGTTGACGCCGCCGCTGAACCAGGCCGGCTACGACGTCCGGGCGGTCGGCCACGGCAACGCGGCGATCTCGGCGGTCGTGGTCCGCCAGCCGGAGGCAGTCCTCCTTGGTCTCGGAGCAGCGGCAGGCGATGTCACGGAGACGTGCCGGCGGATCCGGGCCGACCCGGCCAACGAGCACATGCCGGTCATCGTCCTCACGAATCCGGACGATCGCGACTCATTCGACCAGGTCGCCGCGGGCATCGACGCCGGCGCCGACGACATCCTCGAGCTCCCGTTCGCCGAGGAACGACTCCTCGCCGTCATCCGCGACTCGCTCCAGATGCGCCGCGCGATCGCGGACATCCACGCGGCCGACACTGCCGCGGTCGCCAGCGCCGGCGACGCGGACCTGCACACGGCCGCGGCCGCCTGGCCCGGGATGGCCGCCCTCGCCCATCGACTCGCGACTCGCCTCGGGCTCGACACGGCCGAGACCAAGGGCGTCGTCTTCGGAGCGCTCATCCACGACATCGGCAATCTCGGTGTGCCCGAGACGATCCTGCTGAAGCCCGGACCGCTGACCCACGAGGAGTCCGCGGCGATGCGTCGCCACCCGGTCATCGGCGAGAACATCTGCCGAACCTTCCCGAGCTCGCGCGAATTCGGGCCGATCGTCCGCCACCACCACGAACGCTGGGATGGCTTCGGCTACCCCGACCGGCTGCGCGGCGAGGCGATCCCGATCGGCGCCCGGATCGTCGGCCTGGTGGACGCCTTCGACGCGATGATCCACGACCGCCCGTATCGACCGGCGCTCGAGCTCGAAACGGCGCTCCTGGAGGTCCTGGGCGAGTCAGGGCGCCAGTTCGACCCGGATCTCGTGCCGCTCTTCGTCGAGGTCATCGACCCGGTCGTCCAGGCGCGCCACCGCGTCAGACGAGGCTGAGGATCCCGGCCAGCGGCTCGCCCGTGGATTGGCCGATCTCGCCGTCCTGCCCGAGCGTGATCGTGACGTCGTCGCGCGACGGCCAGTTCGGGTCGTAGATCCGCAGCGTCACGGCGTCGCCGGCCACCTCGTAGGCATAGGCGAGGACCTGGTGGCTCTGCGTCATCGACAACGGGTTCAGCCCGGTATGCCGGACCAGCCCGACCATCGACGGCCGCCCGCGGTCGATCTCGGCCCGGATGCGCGGCCATTCGACTGCGCGGCTCCGTCGGCCGGCGCGTTCCGTACCGAGCGCCCCGGCGAGCCAGAAGCGGAACGGCGTCCTGAGCCAGTCGAGCGAGAGGACCTGTCGGCGGACGAGCGCACGAAAGAGGACTGATCCATTGGCCGGCGCCTCGGCGTCGGAGGGGATGGGCAGCCCGGCCTCGAACCGTTCGCGCACGAACCAGCTCATCCCGCCGCACAGCCCCGCCGACGCGTCGCCGATGCCGACCCAGCGCGGGTCGATCGGCCCGAGGCGCAGCGTCGGCCCGGGCGGGTACCGATTGGCGAAGCGGAGCCCGTGGGTGCTCGGCAGGAACCCTGGGACTGCGTTGGCGGTGGGCGACATGCGTCGAGTCTACGACTTGACCGGTTGTGACAGCTGGTTATCATGGTTACCTATGAGAACCGTCTCGGCGATGGACATGCGCAAGCGCCTCGGGGAGATCCTGGATGCCGCCTCGGCTGGGGAGCGGATCCTCATCGAGCGTGACCACCGGCCCCTCGCGTATCTGATCTCCGTCGAGGATGCGGCCCGCCTTGATCCCGACCGCGAGGAACTGCTGGCTAGACGGATCGCCGCGATGGATCGCCTCATGGCGCTCGGCGAGAGGATGCGCGAGACGCATCCCGATCCCGATGATGGGCTGACGGAATCCGAGTGGATCCGACAGGACCACCTGCGTCGAGCGGATCGGATCCTCGACAACGCACACCGGGGTGAGTCGGGGATGTCCGACGAATGATCGGCCTCCATGGGCTCGTCGTCGATGCTTCCGTGGCGGTGTCCATCGTCCGCAGGGAGCCTGGATGCGAAGTCGCCGCCGCCGCCATCTCGCGGTGGACGGCCAACAACGAGCGGGTCGCTGTGCCGGCATTCTTCTGGACGGAAGTGGCCAATTCCCTGTTGGTACGCCACCGATGGACTGGCGCTGACGTCCTGGAGGCTATCCACGATCTGGACGACATGCAGCTCGAGACAGTCGAGGTCGATCGACCCCTGGTCGTCTTGACGATCGACTTGGCTGAGCGCCACGGTTTGACGACCTACGACGCCGTCTACCTCGCGCTCGCGATCTCGATGGATGCGCACCTGGCGACCTTCGACGATGCCCTTCGTGCCGCTGCCGGTCCTCGGGCGATCCACATCGGGCGCCCACGACTCTCTGAGCCTTCAGCCATCGACGAGTACTCGGTGACCTGGCCGCAGTACAAGGGCGCGTCGGCATTTCTCGCCCAGCTCCGGGCTGAGGCAATGCGCCCCGCGTAGCCCATCGCGGCTCTACCATCGATCCCATGGCTGACCGAACGAGCGCCGGGATCCTGCTCTACCGCCGGGCCGACGACGGCCGGCTCGAGGTCCTGCTCGCCCACCCGGGCGGGCCGTACTTCACCGAGCGCGACCTGGGCGACTGGACGATCCCGAAGGGCGAGCCGGACGGCCTGGCCGAACCCCTGGACGTGGTCGCCCGCCGCGAATTCGCCGAGGAGACCGGCACCCCGATCGACCCGACCGCGCCGGCCATCCCGCTCGGCTCGATCGTCCAGAAGGGCGGCAAGACCGTCCATGCCTGGGCGGTCGAGGGCGACCTGGACGCCGCTGAGGCGCTGTCGAACACCTTCGAGATGGAGTGGCCGCCGCGGTCGGGCCGGCGCGAGGTCTTCCCGGAGATCGACCGGGTCGGCTGGTTCGATCCGGACGAGGCGCGTCGACACCTCAAGGCGTCGCAGATCCCGTTCATCGACCGGCTGGAGGCCGAGCTCGCGAGGTGATCGCGCGGGACCGACCCTAGTGGGCGACCCCCGCCAGCACCGTCACGCGGACGAGCGTCGGATCCGCACCCGAGGCGACCAGCGAGCCGCCGTCCGGGGTGACCACATCGAGCAGCAGCAGGTATGACCCCGGTGCCTTCGGTGCCTTGATGCCGAGCGTCGCATCGAACGACTTGCCCGGAGCGAGGCCCATCGGCAGGTCCACGCTGACCACCTGGTCCGCGGCAGCGACCGGGAGCGCGGCTCCACCGGCGAGCGGGATCCAGCGGCCGATCAGCTTGGCGATCTTCGCGGGGACGTAGCCCGACAGGTTCGATGTCGGCTTGATCGCCGGCGAGCCCCACGGCGCGATGCCCAGGTTCCGCACGCGCACACCGAGCGCCACATCGGCGCCGGCCATCAGGTCGGCGGTCGGGGCAGCGAGGACATCGCCGTCGAAGTCGTCGGTCACGCGCACGATGAGGGTCGGGATGAGAGCCTGCGAGGCCGCGTCGTAGGCGACGCCACCCGCATCGTGGAGGGTCACCGTCAGGCGATAGCGACCGGCCGTCGTCGGCAGCGTCACGGGAACCTGCAGCACTTTCTTGGCGATCTTGACGGCCGTCGGCGAGACGACGTCGCCGACGCGCTCTGCAACGACGAGGTCCGGCGCGTCGGCCGGCGCGTCGAGCTTCTGCACGCCGTCGGGTTGCGGTGCGACCTCGGGGACGATCCCCGACGGGGTGATGACGCCGACGGGGCTTGTGGCAGGCGCGGCATCGGCCGGTGCGGGATCGACCGGGGCCGGCGCAGCGACCTCGTCGGCGGGTGCAGCCGGTGCGAACGGGACGTCGATCGGGTCCCAGCGGACGCTCGCCTCGAGTCCCTTCGGCAGTGCCTTGGGGTTCTTGATGGTGTACGGGATGTCCAGGGTCGTCGCGGACCCGGCGGACGGCAAGGCCGCGAAGCCCGGGGTGCCGAGGGTGATCCCGATGCCGGCCAGCGTCGGCCCGAAGTCGACGGTGGGGAGCGATGACGCGAAGGCCGAACCGGCGGCGCCGGCGAGGACGTCCCTGGGCGCGAGCCCGGCCTTCATGACGATCGAGCGCGAGAACCCGGAGGTGGCGGTCTCGGTGTCCATCTGGGCGACGTAGCCGGCGCTGCGCTGGCTCTCGAAGGCGATGCGATGGCCGTTCGCGCTGGGGCTGCTCTGCCAGGCGCTCTGGATCGACCGGCCGCCACCGAGGATGGCCTTCACGAAGTACGACGGGCTCTGGTACGCCTCGGCGATGACCGCCGCGGCACCGGCCTTGACGAAGCCGGCGGCGTAGTTATCGACCCGCTGGCGCGCCTGATCGAGGGTCCCCTCGGGCAGCCCGGGCTCCGACAGGCCGCTCGCGTAGCACAAGTGGTTGAGCACCACGATCGCGTTCTTCGCGAGATCGACCTGCGAGCCGACGACACCTTCACCGAAGTACTGGTGCGTCGAATCGCCCGTGCCCAGCTCCGGGTTGAGCCCGAACCCGTCCTGGGTCGGCGGGTAGAGCGCATCGCGGTACTTGCTCGGCCAGCCGTTGCCGTGGCCCATGTAGACCACGAGCGACGCGCCCTGGAGGGCGTCGCGAACCGCCGGCCACGTCGCGTCCGGCGAGTAGAGCTCCACCACGTCCGGGGTGTAGTGCCGGGCGATGGCTGCCGCAGCACGTGCCTGCGCGCGGTAGCCAGCGGTGGCTGCCCCAGCCGGACCCACGATGAACACCACCTTGGGGACTGCCTTGGTGGCGGAGGGCGTGCTCGGAGACGCTGCGAAGGATGTCGGTGCGAACAGACCGACAGCGAGCAGGGCCGCGATGAGTGCAGCGCTAAGACGTCTCACGACAGAGGGCACGCTCCGTGAGTGGGAGTGAAGATTACTTCGGTCCGGTTGCCTTGTACCAGCGGAATCGGCCGTTTTCGAGGCCCGATCCGACGCTCGCGGTGCCCCGGCGCACCATCTGCCGCCCCGCCGCCACCGCGTACCATCCGGGCATGCCCAATCGCCTGGCCGGGGAGACCAGTCCGTACCTCCTCCAGCACGCCAAGAACCCGGTCGACTGGTACCCGTGGGGGCCGGACGCGCTGGCCGCCGCGCGCCTGCTGGATCGGCCGATCTTCCTGTCCATCGGCTACGCGGCGTGTCACTGGTGCCACGTCATGGAGCGCGAATCGTTCGAGCACGAGCCGACGGCGCGGTACCTCAACGAGCGGTTCGTCTCGATCAAGGTCGATCGCGAGGAGCGCCCCGACCTCGACCAGGTCTACATGGCGGCGGTCCAGTCCATGACCGGCGGTGGCGGCTGGCCGATGTCGGTCTTCCTGACGCCTGACGGGCGGCCGTTCTACGGCGGCACCTACTTCCCGGACGAACCGCGTCACGGGATGCCGTCGTTCCACCAGGTGCTCGAGGGGGTCGATCGCGCCTGGCGCGAGCAGCGTGCCGAGGTCGAGGCCGCCGGTGGCCGGCTCGTCGCGGGGCTCATCGAGAACGCCCGGCTCGAGGCCGGGACGGCCGGTCCGACGCAGGTGCTGCTCGACGCCGCGACAGCCGCCATCGAGGCCTCGTTCGACCGGGCGAACGGCGGCTGGGGCCGGGCGCCCAAGTTCCCGCAGCCGATGACCGTCGAATACCTGCTCCGGCGCCACGTGGCGACCGGCGATCCGGAGCCGCTGCTCGTCGCTCGGCGGTCGCTCGACGCGATGGCCGATGGCGGGCTGCGCGACCAGCTCGGCGGCGGATTCCATCGCTACTCGACGGACGCTCGCTGGCTCGTCCCGCATTTCGAGCAGATGCTGTACGACAACGCCCAGCTCGCGCGGGTGTACGTCCATGCCTGGGCGCTGACCGGTGACGCGCGCTATCGCGCGGTCGCGACCGGCACCCTCGACTACATGCTCCGCGAGCTGACGACCGACGACGGCGCGTTCGCCGCGAGCCAGGACGCCGACACCGACGGCATCGAGGGCCTGACCTTCACCTGGCGGGCGCCCGAGATCGCCGAGGTGCTGGGCACCGAGGATGCCGCGCTGTTCGACGCGGCCTACGGCGTGACCGACGAGGGCAACTGGGAGGGCGTGACGATCCTGTCGCGGGTCGTGTCCGACGCGGCTCTCGGCGAGCGGTTCGGCCTGTCCGTGGACGACGTCGCTGCGCGGCTCGCGGCCGGCCGCGAGCGCCTCCTGGTCCGTCGTGCCGAGCGACCCCAGCCGGCTCGGGACGGGAAGGCGCTCGCGGCCTGGAACGGTTTGGCGATCGCGGCCCTGGCGGATGCGGCCGTCGCGTTCGAAGGGGCTGACCCCGTGGCCGCCGACCGCTACCGTGCCGCTGCGGAACGGGCGGCCGGCACGATCCTCGCCGGCCTGCTGGCCGACGACGGCTCGCTCGGCCGGTCCTGGAAGGACGGTCGGGCGGTCGGGCGGGGCGTGCTCGAGGACTATGCGCATCTGGCCGAAGGACTCCTCTCACTGTATGAGACGTCGTTCGACGAGGAATTGTTCGAAATCGCCCGCGGATTGATGGATCGCGTGCTCGCGCACTTCGCGGATCCGGCCGGTGGCTTCTACGACACGGCGGACGACCACGAGCGATTGGTGACCCGGCCGAAGGACGTCCAGGACAACGCGGTCCCGTCGGGCAACGCCATGGCCGCGCGCGTCCTGCTCCGTCTCGCCGCGTGGACCGGCGAGTCGTCGTATCGCGATGCCGCGGAACGGGCCATCCGTGTCGTGGTGTCGTTCGTGGACCGCTATCCGACCGGCTTCGCGCAGTGGCTCGGGGCGATGGACCTCGCGCTCGCGCCGGCCGCCGAGATCGCCATCGTGGGTGCGTCGGACGACCCAGCGACGACCGCGCTGCTCGCCGAGACGCGGCGCGGGTTCCGGCCGAACCAGGTCGTCTCGGTCGCCGCGGACCCGGTGGCCAGCGTCGTCCCGCTTCTGCGCGACCGGATCGCCATCGACGGACGGGCGTCGGCCTACGTGTGCCGCGGGTTCGAATGCCGCCTGCCGGTGACCGACCCGCTGGCTCTGCGCGCGCAACTGGGCGAGCTTGCCGGTGCCTGACGCCGGGCCGGCCGTGTTCACGATCCGGGAGATCGTCCCGGACGAGTTCGAGGCGCTGGGCGAGATCACGGTCCTCGCCTACGCGAACCGCCTCAGTCCGTCCGACACGGTCTACCTGGACGAGCTGCGCGATGTCGGGGCGCGCGCTGCTGCCGTCCCGGTCCTGGTCGCCGTCGACCCCGAGGGTCGCGTCCTTGGCGGCGTGGCGTATGTCCCGGGACCCGGCACGCCGCTGTCCGAGGCGGAACGCGAGGGCGAGGCGGGCATCCGCATGCTGGCGGTCGATCCGGCGGTCGGTGGCCGTGGCATCGGCCGGGCGCTGACCGAGGCCTGCATGGATCGTGCCCGCGCCGAGGGGCGGGTCGGCATGACGCTGTACACGCTGCCGACGATGGGCGTCGCGCACCGGCTGTACGAATCGCTCGGGTTCCGACGCGACCCCGAGCGCGACTGGGAGTACATGCCGGGCGAGTCGCTCTGGTCGTACACGATCCGGTTCGAGCGGGGAGCATGACCTCGACCGTGGTCGTGCAGCCGCGGCCCGCCGCGACCGTCGTCCTGCTGCGGCCGGGGGAGGCGGGTCTCGAGGTCCTGCTCACCCATCGGCCGACGACGATGGCGTTCGCCGGCGGCGCACATGTCTTCCCCGGCGGCCGGGTAGACGCGGCCGACTCCGATCCGGCCCTTGCTACCCGGTCTGTGCTCGGCGCGGCGGACGCGGCCACGGCGCTGGGCGGAGACCTGGCCCCAGAGGCCGCCCTGGCCGCACATATCGCGGCACTCCGGGAGCTGTTCGAGGAAGCCGGGGTCCTGCTCGCCGACACGAGCGCGTCGCCCGAGCGGATCGGCCAGGGCCGGTCCGCCTTGCTGCGGGGCGAGGTGACTCTCCCGGAGCTGGCGGTCGAACTCGACCTGACGCTGCGGACCGATCGCCTCGTCCCGCTGTCGCGCTGGGTGACCCCGGTCACCAGTCCGCGCCGCTTCGATACGCGGTTCTTCGCCGCTCTTCTGCCCGACGGTGTCGAGCCGTCGTTCGAGGGCGGCGAGGTCGTCGGTGACGCATGGCTCCGCCCGATCGACGCGCTCGCCGCGATGGCCGACGGGCTTCTCGTCCTGTGGCTGCCGACCAGCACGACGCTCCAGCAGCTCGAGCACGTGACCTCGCTCGAGCAGATCCGCCGGCACATGTCGCCCGGACGGCTCGGCGACGTGGCCGTGGACCCGCTCTCTGTGGACGTGACCAGGATCGTCATGCCGGCCGGTGGCGGCGTCGCGGGGCAGCCGGTCTGTGCCTACCTCGTCGGCAACCGCCGGTTCGTGCTGGTCGACCCGGGCGATCCGACGGGCCCGGCGCTCGAACGCGCCATCGACCTTGCCGCCGCACGCGGCGGCAGCATCGATGCCATCGCCCTGACCCATGTCGACCCGGATCACGCGGCCGGCGCCGAATCGATCGCCGAGCGCCTCGATATCCCTGTCTTCGCCGGGCCCGGCGCCGGTCGGTGGCTGCCGTACGTCGTCCGGGAAGCGGGGGACCTCGAGATGCTCGACCAGGCGGACGTGGCGCTCCAGGCGGTCCGGACTCCCGGGCCGCGACCGGACCACCTGGCCTTCATCGTCGGTGGCGGCACATCGGTCATCAGTGGCGACCTCGACGGCGTCCGGGGCTCGCGGACGGTCGTCGGCCCCCTCGACGAGGCCGCCCGCGCGGCATCCATGGAACGACTCGACGGCCTCGCGCCGGCGGCGCTGCGGCTGTCCGGACACCCACCGGTTTGACGCCGCGCCCCGCGACCGCGACGCTGCCTGCATGACCGACGTCGACGAGCCCGCCCAGGAGGCCCGCGGCCCCCATCTGCCCGACGTCGTGATGCGGACGTGGGCCGCCGTGATCTTCGTCTTCCTCGCCGTGGCCTACCTCGTCTGGTATGTGACCAACCTCGATGTCAAGCCGGCCGCCACCTTTGCCGACTACGTCGTGTACATCCTCCAGGCGGTGCCGGCCGTCGCGGCGATCCTGCTGCCGGCGGCCATCCTGGTTCGGCACTCCGACGCCTGGTCGCGCGCCCGGACGCTGCTGTTCGGGGCGATCCTGTACGCCGCGGTCCAGGGGCTGCTGATCCTCCAGGATCCCCTCCAGGGCTTCTTCGAGTCGGTCACCCCGGCCAGTCCCGACCTCCCGTTCCTCGTCCCGCTGGCGGTCACGTACAGCGCGCTGATCAGCCTCGTCGCCGCCTTCGGGCTCGGATATATCGCTGTCGGCCTGTCGATGGCTCGGCGCTACGAGGGTGGGTCGCGCTGGACGACCGGGTGGTTCGTCCCGGTGGCAACGGTCTTCGGGACCGTCGTCGGCGTGCTGGCCGTCTCGCGCATCCAGTTCGGCAGCACGCCGATGACGCCTCCGTTGATCATCTATCTCGCGTCGTCGGTCATCCTCGGGGTCCTGCGCATCGTCATGTGGGCGTGGCTCGCATCGGTCGTGACCCGCGGCTGGCTGGCCGGCGAGGACCCCCGCTCCGGTTGGGGGCTGGCGTCCATGGCGACGGCGTTCGTGCTCCTCGCACTGGCCATCGTCAACCTGAGCGGGCTGATCACCGTCGCCGACGACGCGTTCGGGACGGCCCTGGGGTACGTCATCGTCCTCGCCTACGCCGGCGGGCATGTCCTGCTGCTGGCCGCGTTCGCGGTCGGGCTGCCGGCGCTCGATGATCCGGACGAAGGCGACATCGACATCGACGACGACTTCGACGAAGACGACGACGACGATGAAGACGAGGACTTCGACGAAGACGACGACGACGATGAAGACGAGGACGACCCCGCGGCCGGCTAGTCCCGCTCGGCCGGCAGTGCGGCGGCCAGGTTGCGCAGGAAGTTGAGACCCTCGTCGACCTGCTCGACCGGCGCGTAGGGGCCGGGCATCAGGAAGCACGGCCGTCCGGCGAGTGCCACGTCGGGGAGCTGGCCCCACGGTTCGGGCAGGTGGCGGCCGGCGCAGATCGTCGCGCCGCGTTTGTAGATGAACACCACTGCCGCAGGACGCCAGATGGCGATCTTCTGCCAGAGCGGGCCGACGCCCGCGGTCAGCGCGGCATCGGTCGCCTCGTCGCGCGCCGTCGGCAGCTTGATCAGGTCGGTGATGCCGTGGCCGGCGGCCATCAGTGCGTCGTCGGCAGTCTCGATCGACGTGCCGGCCGGGATGACCCGAGCGGTCATGAGCCGTCGCCAGAACGTGTGGCCGAGCGTGCCCTGGTGGTAGTGGCCGGCGGTGACGCTGACCGGTGACGGGTTGAGCCCGACGAACAGCAGCCGGTCGCGCCGCGGCGGCAGATCCGCCAGCGTCTCGACGGCCGCCCCGTCGATGTCGATGGTCGTTCGGTGCGGACCCGGTCCGGGGCGGCGGGTCAGCGCGTCGAGGTCGTCCTGGGTCACGCCGACCCTAGCTCGGTCGGTCGCCGCCGGCGTCCGTGTTCGTGGACTCGCCCGACGCGCGCGCCTGGATCTCCGCCTGGGCCTTGCCGGCCTCTTCGCGCGCCCCGCGGACGCCCTTGCCGATGGCCGTGCCCCACTTGGGCAGTGTCTTGGGGCCGCGGATCATGAACACGACCGCGAGCACGATGATCAGGATGATCAAGAGGTCCATGCGTCGATGGTACAGCGCGCCGGGTCAGCGCGGCCGTCACGCGACCGGGGTCGAAGAGCAGGTGCGTGGTGCCGACGCCCTCCATCGCCGGTATCGTGCCCACGGGATGCTGCTCGTCCATGGACCTCGCTCCGCCTCGTATGACTTCGGTCCGGGGCACCCGCTGACGCCGCGCCGCTTCGCGCCCGGCATCGAGCTGCTCCGTGCGGTCGGCGCCGAGCCGGGCCTCGCCCCCGAGCCCGCGCCCGATGACGAGCTGCTGTGGTGTCACACGCGGCAGTACCTCGACGTCGTGCGGGGCTTCTCGAGAGACCCGTATGGGCTGCCCGAGGCCGGCATCGCCGAGGGTGGCGACGTCCCGCCGTTCCACGGCATGCACGATGCGTCCGCGGCTGTCGCCGGTGGATCGCTGCGTGCGCTCGAGGCGATCCTGCGCGGCGAGGTCGACCACGCCTTCCATCCCGGCGGCGGGCTGCACCACGCGATGCCCGGCCACGCGTCCGGCTTCTGCGTCTACAACGACCCGGCGCTGGCGATCGCGCGTGCGCGACAGGCCGGGCTGCGCGTCCTGTACGTCGATCTCGACGTCCACCACGGCGACGGCGTCCAGGCCATCCACTGGGCCGATCCCGGGGTGCTGACGCTGTCCATCCACGAGACCGGCCGGTACCTCTTCCCGGGGACGGGTGGGGTGGGGGAGCTGGGCGAGGGGGTCGCGGCCGGGACATCGGTGAACGTGCCGCTGGAGCCCGGGACCGGCGAGGGCGCCTGGCTGGCGGCGGTCCGCGATGTCCTCCCCGAGGTGGCAGGCGCGTTCGGGCCGGACCTGATCGTCTCGCAGCACGGCGCGGACTCGCATGCCTGGGATCCGCTCGCGCACCTGCGCGTGACGACGACCGCGATGGGCGAAGCGGCCCGCGTCGTGGACGCCGTCGCGCATCGGTCTGCCGGCGGACGCTGGCTGGCGACCGGTGGTGGCGGCTACGACGTCTACCGGGTGGTCCCGCGGATGTGGAGCCTGGTCTGGCTGGCCGGCATGCATCGCGAGGTGCCGGACGCCCTGCCCGGGCCCTGGCGCGAGCGCTGGGCCGCCGACGGGGCACGCTACGGGCAGACGCCACTCCCCGAGCGGTTCGCCGACCTGCCGAACGCCGGGGCGCTGCTCGACGCCTCGCAGATGGCGGCCGAGACGCATTCGCGCGAGACCGCCGCGCTCGCCCGCCGGCTGGTCGTGCCCCGGCTCGCCCGTGAGGCACGCGATCGCGGGTGGTGGGATCCCCTTGCGGCCGTGCCGTCCGACGGGCACGACCACGTCGCGGCGGGCGACGGAACGCCGACCATCGTGGCCACTGTCGACGCCGCGACCTGGGATGGCCTGACCGTGGCGCCGGGCGTGATCGCCCCGGCTTCCCCGGCGGATGGCCAGGCATTGGTCGCCGCCGGGCTGCGCGACGGCCTCCGTGCGACGGTCGCGTTGGCGGGCACGACGGTCGTCGGCGCCGCACTGTCACGACCGACCGACGGCGGGTCGCGATCCGACCTGCTGGCGCTCGGTGTCGCGCCCGGCTGGCGTCGGAACGGGCTGGCGGGGGCGCTCCTCGGGGCTCACACCAAGGCGATGGACGCTGGCGCCGGTGGCCTCACGGTCGAGGTGACCGTCGGCGAGCGCGATCCGTTCGATCCGATCGACGGCGATCTCCGACGCGACATCGCGCGCCGGCTTCTCGTCCGGGCCGGCTTCGAGGTGACCCCGGCCAGCGCGCCGATCCGGTCCGCCGATCCGGCCGCCTTTGCCGCCGTCCGGCGACGCCCGACCGGGGACCTGTGAGCGGAACAGGCCCGGGCGCCAGCGACATCGTCGATGCCCGCCTGCTCGAGGCCATGCGTGCCGGCGGCTGCCCTGTCTGCGCAGTCCGGGCCCGCTCGGAGAAGGCGACGATGGACGCCATCATCAACGAGCGCGTCCTCGACATCGGGTTCCGGGCGGATCTGGAGCGCAGACAGGGTTTCTGTCCCCGCCACGTCGCAGAGCTCGTCCCGACCGACCGGCGCGAGACCGGCGGCATCCTCGGGTCCTCGATGCTCCTGAGCGCCGTCATCGATCGGCGCATCGATCCCCTGCGCGCCGCGGCGACGCCGGCCCGCCGCCGGATGCGCATGCGGTCAGCGCCCGCCCGACGACGTCCACCGTGCATCGCCTGCACGCAGGGAGCGACCGCGGTCGAGACGGCCGTCTCGCGCTTCGCCGACCGGACGGACGACCCGGACTGGGCCGAGGTCCTCGGTGGGACCGCATTCTGTCTCGACGACTTCCTGCTCTTCGCCGAGACGGCCGGGTCGCGGCCGGGGTTCGAGGTCATCGTCGGGCGTCAGCTGGCCCGCTTCGAGGACCTCCGGCGGCGTCTCGATGGCTACGCCCACCATTCGAGTCACGACCGCATCCAGCTGATGACCGAGGAGGAGCGGACCGCAGCCGATGAGGCGACCCGGATCCTGGGTGGCGATCGCCGCTGACGAGCGGACGAACGAACACCCCCGGGTCGTCTGGCGACGGCCCGGGGGCTGAGGGATCGTTCGAGCGCCGGTGGCGCCGAGGTGATCGGGGTTACGCGGCCGGTGCGGCGGCTGGCTTGGTTCCGTTCGCCGGGACGGGTCCCGGTCGCCACGGGGTGCCGAGCATCGGGAGGAGGTAACGGTCGACGCCGTAGTAGCCGGCGACCTTCCAGCCCAGGATGAGCCCGACCGCGAGGGTGAACAGGACCGGGTTGACCGATGCCGAACCTGCGAGCAGGAAGGACATGTTCATCAGGGCCCCGAAGAAGGCCGCGAAGCCGGTCAGGACGCCGAGGAGGAGGCCGATGCCGACCGCCATCTCACCGAAGGTGATGAGCGGCGCGAACCAGGTGTAGGCGTTGTTGTCGAGGAGGGTCTGCAGGAAGGTGCGATACCAGTCGTAGGTGATCGCCGGGCTGCCCTGGCCCTGTGCCGGAACGGCCACGGCATGCTGCCAATAGCCCTGCAGCGCGGTGCCGCCGTCCATCCAACCCTTGCCACTGAACTTGTGATAGCCGGCCTCGAGCCACGTGAACCCGACGAACAGCCGGACCGGCAGCCAGAACAGGCCTGCCCGCGAATTGCCGAACAGGAACCGGGTGAATGCCGGTCCTTCGATCTCGATCGTTTCGCCACCCGGCTCCTTGCGCATCTCGAAGAGCACGACCAGGAGTGCCAGGAACGAGACCCAGAAGGCGACAGTGACGATATCGGTCGCCGTGCTGTTCGCCTCCATGACGATCCATGGGTTGACCAGGAGGAACAGCGTGACCGCTGCGATACCTCCGAGGATCGCTGCGATGTTGCGCTTGCTCGCCATCGGTTTCCCTTCCTTTTCCCTTCCGTCGTCCATGGCCACCAGGGGCGGTGGCTTTTCGGACCTGACGCCATTGAACCCCACTGCACAAAGACGAGGTACGGCCATGCGGCCCCCTGCACAGGACTTTCGGCTTGTTTCACCCGTGCCGCCCGACTGTTCATGGGCACGGCACAGTGACCTTCCCGGCAGCGTGAATAGAACATCTGGTCCAACCCGGCCGCGCGCGCTACACTCACTGCCCCGTGGCCGCGCCCATCGTCGTCTCCGACCCGCTCGCGCCCTTCTCGCCCGCCGTCCGTGACTGGTTCCGGGCCAGCTTCGAGGTGCCGACCGACGCGCAGGCGCACGGCTGGGCGGCCATCTCGGGCGGCCAGCACACGCTCATCCACGCCCCGACCGGCAGCGGCAAGACGCTGGCTGCCTTCCTGTGGACGCTGGACAGGCTCGCGACGCATCCGGCGCCTGCGCCGGCCCGGGGCACGCCCGGCGCGGTCCGCGTCCTGTACATCTCGCCACTCAAGGCACTGACCTACGACATCGAGCGCAACCTGCGCGCGCCGCTGACCGGCATCGCCCTTGCCGCCGAGCGCCTCGGTGCGCCGGTCCCGCACATCACGGTCGGCAGCCGGACCGGCGACACGCCGACCGAGGACCGCCGCCAGATCGCCCGGCACCCACCGGACATCCTCATCACGACCCCCGAATCGCTGTACCTGATGCTGACCAGCGCGGCGCGCGAGGTCCTGCGCTCGGTCGAATACGTCATCGTCGACGAGATCCACGCGATCGCCGGGTCGAAACGCGGCGCGCACCTCGCGCTCAGCCTGGAGCGCCTCGAAGCGCTGCGCGACCGGGAGCTGCCCGGATCGCGCCCGATGCAGCGGATCGGCCTGTCCGCCACGCAACGGCCGCTCGACACGATCGCTCGCTTCCTCGGTGGGACGGGCGCCGGCCGTGAGGTCACGGTCGTGGACGCCGGCGCGCGCAAGCCGCTCGACCTCCAGGTCGTCGTCCCGGTGGATGACATGTCGGCGTTGGGCGAGATCCTGCCGCTCGAGGAGCAGCCGGGCGGACCGGCCGCCGGCCGGGGCGACATGCGGACCAGCATCTGGCCGGCCATCCACCCGCGCATCCTCGAGCTCATCCGCAGCCACCGCAGCACGATCGTCTTCACCAACAGCCGGCGCCTCTCGGAACGCCTGGCCCAGCGTCTCAACGAGCTGGCCGGCGAGGAGCTGGTCCGCGCCCACCACGGCAGCATCGCTCGTGAGCAGCGGCTCGAGATCGAGGAGGAGCTGAAGGCCGGCCGGCTCCCGGCCCTGGTCGCCACGTCCAGCCTCGAGCTCGGCATCGACATGGGTGCCGTGGACCTCGTCATCCAGGTCGAAAGCCCGACCAGCGTGGCACGCGGGTTGCAGCGGATCGGGCGCGCGGGCCACCAGGTCGGAGCGCCGAGCAAGGGCGTCATCTTCCCGAAGTACCGGGGCGACCTGCTCGAGTGCGCGATCGTGACCCGCCGGATGCACGAGGGCGCGATCGAGACGACGCGGATCCCGCGCAACCCGCTCGACGTGCTCGCCCAACAGCTGGTCGCGATGACCGTCATGGACCGATGGTCGGTGGACGACCTGCTCGCCTTCGCCAATCGGGCCCTGCCCTACGAGACGCTGACCCGCGAGGTCCTCGAAGGCGTCCTCGGGATGCTCGCCGGCGCGTACCCCTCGGACGAGTTCGCCGAGCTGAAGCCGCGTGTCGTCTGGGATCGGGTCGCGGACACGGTCGAGGGTCGGCGCGACGCCCGGGTCGTTGCGGTCACCAGCGGCGGGACGATCCCGGACCGCGGCCTCTTCGGCGTGTTCATGACCGGCGAGGCGGGCACGCCCGGCCGGCGCGTCGGCGAGCTCGATGAGGAGATGGTCTACGAGCTGCGCGCCGGGATGCACGGCGACGTCATCGTCCTGGGCGCCAGCAGCTGGCGGGTCGAGGACATCGGGCCTGACCGGGTGACGGTCAGCCCAGCACCGGGCGTTCCCGGCAAGCTGCCGTTCTGGAAGGGCGACGCGGTCGGGCGGCCGATCGAGCTCGGGCGGGCGCTCGGCGCCTTCGTCGGCGAGCTCGAGGCGGACCTCTCGCGGGGCGCCAAGGGGCGGGCCGTCGCGGATGCTCGCCTGCGCGAGACGCACGACCTGGACGAGCTGGCGGCGCAGAACCTGCTCGCCTACCTCGACGACGAGCGTGAGGTGACCAGCGTCCTGCCGACCGACAAGCGCATCGTCGTCGAGCGCTTCCGCGACGAGCTCGGCGACTGGCGGCTGTGCATCCTGAGCCCGTTCGGTGGGCGGGTCCATGCGCCATGGTCGCTGGCGCTCGAGGCGCGCATCGGTGAGCGGCTGGGTCTCGAGGTCCAGACCATCTGGTCCGACGACGGCATCGCCATCCGGCTGCCCGAGGGCGACGCGCCGCTCGACGGCATCGAGGCGCTGCTGTTCCCCGAGGCCGACGAGGTCGAGGACCTGGTCGTCGGCCAGCTGGCCACGTCGGCCCTGTTCGCCAGCCGCTTCCGCGAGAACGCGGCGCGGGCCCTGCTCCTGCCGCGTCGCCGTCCCGGGACGCGGACGCCCCTTTGGCAGCAGCGCCAGCGCTCAGCCGATCTGCTCGCCGTGGCGTCGCGCTACGGCTCGTTCCCGATCCTCGTCGAGACCTACCGCGAATGCCTGTCGGACGTCTTCGACCTGCCTGCCCTGCGCGAGATCCTCGCCGGCGTCGCCAGCCGCGAGATCGCCATCCACAGCGTCGAGACGGTCCGGGCGTCGCCGTTCGCCGGCAGCCTGATGTTCGACTACGTCGCCGCGTACATGTACGACGGCGATACCCCGATCGCCGAGCGGCGTGCCGGGGCATTGACCCTCGACCGCGACCTGCTGCGCGAGCTGCTGGGCCAGGAGGAGCTGCGTGAGCTGCTCGACCCGGAGGCGCTGGCCGACCTCGAGCTGAGCCTCCAGGCGCTGGCCGACGACCGGCGGGTGACGAGCCTGGACGGCGTCCACGACCTGCTGCGGCGGCTCGGCGACCTGTCCACGGCCGAGGTGGCCGCTCGGACCGAGGGTGGGCTGGCCGCGGTCGGTCCGTGGCTGGCCGAGCTCGAGGGTGCGCGGCGGGCGGTCCGCACACGGATCGGGGGCGAGGAGCGCTGGCTTGCCGTCGAGGACGTGGCTCGCTACCGCGACGGGGTCGGGATCGCGCCGCCGGTCGGCATCCCGGCTGCGTTCCTGGGTCCGGCCGTGCTGGCATTGGACGGGCTGCTCGCACGCTACGCGCGAACGCACGGGCCGTTCCTGACGCCCGACCCGGCCCGGCGCTGGGGGCTGCCGGCCGGCGTCGTGGGTGATGCGCTCGAACGGATGCTGGGTGCGGGGACGTTGCTGCGCGGCGAGTTCCGGCCTGGCGGCGCGGAGCGCGAGTGGTGCGACCCGGAGGTCCTTCGGCTGCTCCGCCGGCGCTCGCTGGCGCGTCTGCGGCGCGAGGTCGAGCCGGTCGACCCGGTGGCCCTCGCTCGATTCCTGCCCGATTGGCAGGGCGTGGCCCCGGTCGGGGCCGGCGGCGCGTCCTGGCCGACCCTCCGCGGCAGCGCGGCGCTCGAACGGCTGGCCGAGGTCGTCGAGCAGCTCGCCGGCCTGCCCATCCCGGCGTCCGTCCTCGAGCGGGACGTCCTGCCGGCCCGCGTTCGCGGCTACCAGGCGCGCCTGCTCGATGAGCTCGGGGCGCTCGGCGAGGTGACGTGGGTGGGGCGGGGGAGCCTCGGTCGCGACGACGGCCGGATCGCGCTCGTCCGGCCCGGTCGGGAGATCCTCCGGCCGGTCGGATCGCCCGACGCGGGGGAGACGCCATCGGGACCGCTCCACGTCGCGATCCGCGACCATCTTGGGGCGCGCGGCGCGTCGTTCTACCGCGAGCTGTTCAGTGCTGCGAAAGGACGTTCCGACCGCGAGGTCCTCGACGCGCTGTGGGACCTGGTCTGGGCGGGCGAGGTGACCAACGACACGTTCGCGCCGTTGCGGGCGCTGCGCTGGAAGCGATCGGGCAGCGGCGGCGCGCGGCGGGGCGGTGGCCGCCCGGGCCGGCTGACCGCGCTCGGGCCACCGGAGGCGGCCGGGCGATGGTCGCTCGTGGCGCCGGAGACCGCGGCCTCGCCGGTCCGGACCACCGAGCGCCTCCACGCCCAGAGCCTGGCTCTCCTCGAGCGGCACGGCGTGCTCACACGTGAGGCCGTGGCGACCGAGGGGATCGATGGCGGGTTCGCCGCGGTCTACCCGGTGCTCCGGGCGATGGAGGATGCCGGCCGGATCCGGCGCGGCTACTTCGTCGACGGGCTCGGAGCGGCGCAGTTCGCGCTGGCGGGAGCGCTCGACCGGTTGCGCGCGGTGCGTGATCCTGCGGAGCCGGTCGCGTCGGGGGAGGTGCACCTCCTGGCCGCGGCCGACCCGGCCAACCCATACGGAGCGGCGCTGCTCATGGCCGCGTCGCGGCGAGACCGACCGACGGCCGCTCCAGCGCGCGGCGGGAGCCTACGTCGTGCTGGTCGACGGGATCGCGGCGCTCTACCTCGAACGCGGCGGATCCACCCTCCAGACACTTCCCGCCGCCGACGAACCGGCCGTGGCGGTCACCGCGGCCGGTGCCTTGCGCGCGCTCGTTCTGGACGGACGCACCCGCGAGCTCGTCATCCGCAAGGTCGATGGCGAGGAGGTCGGCGCCTCGCCATTCCGGCCGCACCTGCTCGAGGCGGGCTTCGTCGCCGGCTATCGCGGACTCGCACTCCGTGCCGATCGCCCGGTGATCGCCCGGTAAGCGCTCGGTGGTATCCTCGCCACTATGAGCCAGTCGAAGACCACAAATGGCGCCACAAATCCGCAGATCGTGGGCACATCCGTCGGCGTGCGCGACCTTCGCGATCACCTGTCGGCGTACCTTGAACGGGTCAAGGCGGGCGAGATCTTCACGGTGACCGAGCATGGGCGCCCGATCGCGCGGCTCGTTCGCGATGATCCCGGTTCGGCCCGTCTTCTCGAACTCGCACGCCAGGGTCGCGTCACGCTGCCGACGGGTCCGCGAGTTCGGTGGGCCGACATGCCACATGTGCCGTACGAGGGTTCGATCCAGGACCTGATGGATGAGATCCGCGGAGAGTGATCGCCTTCCTTGACAGCTCCGCGATCGTCAAAGCCTATCTGCCCGACGAGCTCGGACGTGAGATCCTCGAGCGAATCGTGGACGCGCCATTCGATCTGGCCGCGTCGAGGTACACGTACGTGGAGGTTCGAGCGATCCTCGCTGCAGCGCGACGTGCAGGCCGACTCACGATGCTCGAGCACGAACGAGTGATCGAGTCGTTCGACGAAGCATGGCCGGGCTACGCCATCGTCGAGCTTGATGAACCTGTCGGCAAACAGGCCGGCGATCTCGCTGAGACATTCGGACTTCGCGCCGGCGACGCCGTCCAACTCGCATCCATCCTCCAGATGGATCTCGACGAGACGATGCTCGTGGCCTGGGACGCGCGACTGACGCTCGCCGCCCGCGCCGCTGGCGTCCTGACGTATCCGATCGAGACCTGAATGCCCGAGGGCGACACCCTCTTCCGGACCGCGGCTGGCCTCAGGCCGTACCTCGTCGGGCGGACCGTCACCGCGGCGCGGACCGGCGGGCCGGGCGCGGTCCCCAGGGTGGACCGGATCGTCGGCCGGGAGATCACCGCGGTCGAGGCGCTCGGCAAGAACCTGCTGATCCGGTTCGACAATGGTCTCGAGATCCGGACCCACCTGCGCATGAACGGCTCGTGGCATCGCTATCGCCCGGGTGAGCGCTGGCGGCGCCCGCCGGGCCGCGCCCGGCTCGTCCTCGAGGTCCCGGGTGCGGTCGCCGTCTGCTTCGATGCCCCGGTCGTCGAGCTCCTCGAACAGCGCGCCGAAGCCCTCCATCCCTCGCTGGGGGCGCTCGGACCGGACCTGCTCGCGGACGACTTCGACGCCGACGAGGCGCTCCGCCGGCTGCGCGACCCCACCCGTGCGCCTCTCGAGATCGCGGCGGCGCTGCTCGACCAGCGTGCCCTGGCGGGGATCGGCAACGTGTACAAGAGCGAGGTGCTCTGGATCGAGCGTGTCTCGCCGTTCGCGCGGATGGACGACGTGGACGACGAGGCGCTCGCACGGCTCGTCGCCACCGCTCGCCGACTGCTCCTGACCAACGTCGGACTCACCCACCGAGCCGAACGCGTGACGACCGGCGGCGACCGTGGGGCGCCGGGTCCCCTCTACGTCTACGGTCGGACCGGCCGGCCGTGCCGCCGCTGCCGGACGGCGATCGCCAGCCGGCGCCAGGGGCTCGACCCGCCACGGACGACCTATTGGTGTCCGGTCTGCCAGCCCGAGCCCGCCTGACGCGAAACGCGCCGCGTATCATCGCGCCGCATGTGCGAGCACTACATCGCCCGGGCCGCCGAGCCGTTCCGACTCGACGAGCTGTGGTCGTTCTCCGAGAAGCTCGAGCGGTTCGGTATCGCCGGCTTCGGCTGGGGCGTGGCCTGGATCGATCCCTCGGGACGGCTCGTGTCGTATCGCGATGTGCGGGCGTTCCGTGACGACCCGGGTCGCGACGAGGTCGGCCGGGCGGAAACCACGTCGGCCCTCGTCCATCTCCGGCGTCCCAGCCGGCTGTCGACGCTGACCCTGCCTGACACCCAGCCGTTCGACGACCCGGATGGACGGTTCTCATTCAGTCACAACGGCGACCTGCTGGACTATCGCGGCCTCCGGACGACGTATCGGACGCAGGGCCGGATCCACGGCCGTGCCGATTCGGAGGTGGGCGCCCGCTGGCTCGAAGACGCCTGGAGCCCGGACGAGCCCGCCGACCACCTGCTCGCCGCGCTGCACGACCGGTTCGGGGGCCAGGCGAACCTGGCCGTCCTGACCGGGGACGGCGGCCTGCACCACTACGCGGGCAACGGCGAGAACCCGGTCTTCTCGTTCGCTCTCGGGCGGATCGGTGTCGTGTCGACCGGCATCTACTCGCTCGATCGGTCGCTGTTCCGGTTCGTCGCGCCCGGCGCGTCGGATCGACGGCTGGTGCCGCTCCATACGACCGCCAGCCTCGACCGGGATGGGAGGCCTTGGCAGGGCGCGTAGGATGGCGGGACCGGGGGACGGTACTGGAGCGACCCGATGACCGACGTCACGGACGCGACGATGGCGGAGTCCGACGCGGATGGCCGACCGGTGGCACAGCTGCCGAACCGAGAGCTCGTCCGGATCTCGCTCTACTGGCTCGGCCTGTCGTCGATCTTCGCCGGACTCAGCTACATCATGGCCAGCCGCCTCGAGTTCACCGGCCTGGTCGACAAGGCGGGTGCCGGACGAGCGCTCTTCCTGGTCCTCATCAGCGGAGCCGTCATCGCGGCGATCGTCCAGCCGACCGTCGGTTCGATCTCGGACTACACGATCTCGCGCTGGGGACGGCGCAAGCCATACATCTTCATCGGCTCGCTGCTCGACCTGGTGTTCCTCGTCGGGATCGCCTACAGCAACACGCTCGTCGCCATCGCGGCGTTCGTCGCGCTCCTGCAATTCAGCTCGAACTTCGCGCAGGGGCCGTTCCAGGGATACGTGCCGGATCTCGTGCCGGCCGCCCAGGTCGGGACGGCCAGCGCCCTGGTCGGGATGATGCAGATCCTCGGCGTCGTCTCGGGCTATGCCATCGGTGCGCTGGCGGCCGCCTACCACCGATACGACATCGGTCTCGTCGCGCTCGGCGTCCTCGAGGTCGCGACGATGCTGTCGGTCGTCATCCGTGTCCGCGAAGGCCCGTCGCCCAAGTCACGCGACGGTCGCCCGTGGCGCTCCATCGCGGCCGAAGCATGGGGCACCGACATCCTGCGCGAGCACAGCTTCCTGTGGCTGGTCGCCTCGCGTCTCGCGATCCTGATGGGTGGGTCCGTGCTGACCAGCCTGGCGGTCTTCTACCTGTCTCGGACGATGGGCTTGAACGAGCACGATTCGGGGATCGTGTTCATCCCGCTCGTCGCGCTCGTCGCGGTCGGGACGGTGGCGTCGGTCGTGCCGGCCGCGCGGATCTCGGATCGGGTCGGGCGCAAACGCGTCATCTGGGCGAGCTGCGCGGTCAGCGCCATCGGGCTGGCGATCGTCGCGAGCGCGCCGAGCGTGCCGTTCGCGTTCGTCGGCGCCCTCCTCTACGGGATCGCGGCGGGGATGTTCCTGGCGGTCGATTGGGCGCTGATGACCGACATCATCCCGAAGGCGTCGTCGGGTCGCTACATGGGCCTGTCGAACGTGGCGACGGCATCCGCCGGGGTCCTCGCTGTCGCGATCGGCGGGACGTTGATGGACCTGGTCGGTGGCCCCGGGCTGGATCCGTCCGGGCCGCGGGCCGCGCTGTGGCTGGCGGTCGGGCTGATGGGCGTCGGCGCAGTGCTGCTGCGACCAGTGGACGAACGGCGTCGGGAGGACTTCCCGGTCGCGGTCGAGGCGGTCCCCGCGCCCGTGGCGAGCTAGGCGCGCACCGACCGGAGTCGCAACCGGACGTCGGCGAGCCATCGCCGCCAGGTCGCCGGCCGGAGGAAGTCGAACGGGTCCTCCTTGCGGTAGAACCAGGGCACGGTGGCCCACAGGTAGACGAGGAAGTCGAGCCGCACGGGCCGCGCCCCGAAGCCGAACAGTGCCTGCATCTGGATGATCGTCAGGGGCAGGGTGAGGATGCTCAGCCCGACCGAGACGGCCAGCCAGAACAGGCCCCACTGCTTGGCGCGTCCGGGCAGGATCGGCCAGAAGAGGACCGGCACCCACTTCATCCAGGTCGCGAGCGCCCACAGCAGGCCGCCCAGCCGTGGCCCGGTGAATTGCGCAGCCCACAGCATCAGCGTCAACTGGAGGTTGATGTTGCCGGTGTCGAGGTTGGCCCCGAACGGGAAGGCCAGGACCGCGATGATCACCGCTGTCGTCAGCGGCCGGCGGCGATAGGCCCAATGGATGGTCCAGAGCAGCAGCAGGATCGTCCCGACCCGCCAGACGAACCAGGCCACGTCCCATGGCAGGAGCGCCCACGGCGCGAACAGGGGCAGCATCCAGGGCGCATAGACGTACGGCAGGAAGGGCCCCGTCGGGTGGTAGGGGTCGCCGCCGTTGAGCCAGATCCGCACCCCGGCCCAATAGGCGCGCGCGTCGGCCCCGCCCGCTTCGCCCCGGGCGATGAGTCCCGACAGGATGATCGCGAAGGTCAGGCTGAGGATCAGGACCGCGGCGATCCGCTTCGGGTCGCGAAGGCGCGATGCTTCGCGCCGGAGGGCTCGCCGGAAGACGCCGGCGCGCCGTCGCGTCCCGCGATCGAGATGGTCGGACAGGTCGACGACGATCCGTCCGCGGCCGCGCGCCGTGCCCGGAACGGGCTGCAGACCGGGTGGCGGCGTCGGGGCGGTCATCGCCCGGCATTCTCGCATGCCGGTCTCGGCGGACCGCGGGGTGAAGGGGGAGACGCCTGTCTCATTCGCACGTGGATGTCGGATGCTCCGCGCGGCAGTGCGCTCGACCACGCGACCCCGGCCCGACCCGAGTGGGCCGGTGCATCGGCTATCCTCTCCCGAAGACCCGTGGGAGTGCGCATTTCTGTGGCCGATGGAACCGTCATCATCATCGGCGGCGCGGAGGACAAGGTCCGCGACCGCGTCATCCTGAGCCGGTTCGTCGCGCTCGCGGGTGGCGAGGCCGCGACGATCGCGGTCATCAGCACTGCGTCCTCGATGGGTCTCGAGGCGGGCGAACGTTACCGGGCGGTGTTCGGTGAGCTCGGCGCCAAGCGTGTCCGGCCCCTCCACGCGGTCACCCGGCCGCAGGCCAACGACGAAGCGGCCGTGCATGCCGTCAGCGACGCGACGGGCGTCTTCCTGACCGGCGGCAACCAGCTCCGGCTGTCGTCGACGATCGGTGGCACACGCCTGGCCGATGCGATCTTCGAGCGCTTCCAGGACGGCGCGGTCATCGCCGGGACGTCGGCAGGCGCATCCGCGATGTCGAGCCACATGATCGCGTTCGGTGCGTCCGGAGCGACCCCGAAGCATCGGATGGCCCAGATCGCCGCCGGACTCGGCGTCCTGCCCGGGGTCATCATCGACCAGCACTTCCAGCAGCGGAACCGCCTCGGGCGGCTGCTCAGCCTGATCGCCCAGAACCCGAGCCTGCTCGGCCTCGGCGTGGACGAGGACACCGCCGGTGTCGTCGGCCCGGACCACATCATGGAGGTCATCGGCCGCGGCTCGATCACCGTGGTCGACGGCTCGCGGTCCGAGACAGACGCCTGGGAGGTCCACGGCCACCGACCGTTGATGATCAGCGGCGTCGTCCTGCATTCGCTGCCGTCCGGCTATCGATTCGATCTCCGCCGTCGCGAGCGCGTCGCGACCCCGAGCCTGCACGCCCTGCCCGACGCCGAGGCCGCATCGAGCTAGCGCCCGTCAACGGCGATCACTCGCCAGAGGAGGAGTCCCGTGGCTGACACCGTGGCCCGCAGCACGGCCGCATCCCGCTCGAAGCGCGGGAGCCGCCGCGCGGACGCGGTCGCGACGGCCGGCCCGGCCCCGACCCTGCGCGTGCTCGAGACGCGCGTGCTGCGGGGCCCGAACTACTGGGCCCGCGAGCCGGTCATCCGCCTGCTGGTCGATCTCGGCGTCCTCGAGCAGTACCCCTCCAACCTCATCCCTGATTTCACCGAGGCGCTGGTCGCGCTGCTGCCGACGCTGGAGGACCACGCCTGTTCGCTCGGCCGGCGAGGTGGCTTCATCAGCCGGCTCCGCGAGGGCACCTGGGCGGGCCACATCGCGGAGCACGTCGCGCTCGAGTTCCAGAACCTCGCCGGGACCGATGTGCGCCACGGCAAGACGCGAGCGGCCGGCGGGGTCGGCCGCTACAACTGCATCTACGAATACCGCGAGGAAGCGGTCGGGCTCGAGGCGGGTCGGATGGCCGTCGCGCTGGTCAATCACCTCGTCGCGCCGGACGACCCGGCCGTCTTCTTCGACTTCGCGCCCGAGCTCGAGCGGCTCATCCGGCTGGCCGAGCGGCAGGCATTCGGCCCGTCCACCCAGGCGCTCATCGACGAGGCGGTCAGCCGCGACATCCCGTTCTTCCGGCTCGACCGGCATTCGCTCGTGCAGTTCGGGCACGGCGTCCACCAGCAGCGCATCCGGGCGACGATGACCTCGCTGACGTCGGCCATCGGGGTGGACGTCGCGTCGGACAAGAGCCTGACCAACAAGCTGCTCGACTCGGCCGGCCTGCCCGTGCCGCGCGCCGACGTCGTCGACAGCGAGGACGGTGCGTCTGCCGCCGCCAAGCGGCTCGGCTACCCGTGCGTGGTCAAGCCGCTCGACGGCAATCACGGTCGCGGCGTCCACCTCGACCTGCGCTCCGACGAGGCGGTCCGGGCGGCGTTCCACGGGGCGCTCGCCCAGAGCCGCGCCGGCGACGTCGTCGTCGAGACGTACGTGGCCGGCAACGACTACCGCTGCCTGGTCATCGGGGGCAAGGTCGCCGCCATCGCCGAGCGCGTCCCGGCGTCGGTGACCGGCGACGGCGAGCACACCGTTCGCGAGCTGGTCGACATCGCCAACAGCGACCCACGCCGCGGCATCGGACACGAGAAGGTGCTCACCCGGATCAAGGTCGACGAGGCGGCCGAGGCGCTGGTCGCCGCCCAGGGCCACGGGCTGGACGACGTGCTGCCCGAGGGAACGTGGATCAAGCTCGCCCTGACCGGCAACATGTCGACCGGCGGGACGTCGATCGACCGGACCATCGAGGCGCACCCGGACAATGTCGAGATCGCCGAGACGGCGGCCCAGATCGTGGGGCTCGACGTCGCCGGCATCGACTTCATCTGCCCCGACATCGCCACGCCCGTGCGCGAGACCGGCGGCGCCATCGTCGAGGTCAACGCCGCGCCCGGCTTCCGGATGCACACCCACCCGACCGAGGGCGAGCCGCAGTACGTCGCCCGGCCGGTCATCGATTCGCTCTTCCCGGCGGGCTCCGGGGCACGCATCCCGATCGTCGCGGTGACCGGCACGAACGGCAAGACCACGACGGTCCGGATGATCGCCCACATCCTGAAGCTGATGGGCCGGCGGGTCGGGATGACCTCGACCGACGGCATCGTGGTCGACGGCCGGCTCATCAAGAAGGGCGACATGTCCGGGCCGAAGTCGGCCCAGATGGTCCTCCAGAACCCGACCGTCGATACCGCGGTCTTCGAGGTGGCGCGTGGCGGGATCCTGCGCGAGGGCCTCGGCTACGACCGCAACGACGTGGCGGTCGTGACCAACGTCACCGGTGACCACCTGGGCCTCGGCGGCATCGATTCGATCGGCCAGCTGGCCAACGTCAAGGGCGTGGTGGTCGAGGCCGTGCCACGGTCCGGGACCGCGGTCCTGAACGCCGACGACAACCACGTCTACCGGATGGGCCGCCACTGCGCCGGGCGGGTCGTCCTGTTCAGCATGGCCACGGCCAAGGGCGAGGACGGCTTCGACCGGGTCGACGGGCACACCAGCCGGGGCGGCGCCGCCTTCACCCTCGAGACGTCGTCGGAGGGCGAGCTGATCGTCCTGCGCCTCGGCTCGCGGACGATGCCCGTGCTGTACACCCACCTGGTCCCGGCGACATTCGGCGGCCGTGCCCGGATGAACGTGGCCAACGCGCTGGCAGCGGCCGCTGCGGCCTGGGCTGCCGGCGCGCATCTGCACGACATCCGGCAGGGCCTGCGGACGTTCTCGACGTCGTTCTTCCAGGCGCCGGGCCGGCTGAACCTGCTCGAGGTCGGCGGCGTCCGCGTCGTCATCGACTACTGCCACAACGTCGACGGGATGCGCCAGCTGGCCGACTTCGTCAACCGGATGATGGTCGAGACACCGACCCGCTCCGGCCGGGTCGGCGCTTCAGCGACCGGGTCCCGCTCGGGCCGGGCCATCGGGGTCCTGGGCATCCCCGGCGACCGGCGCGACGAGGATCAGCGCCAATACGGGGCGATCGCCGCCGGCGCGTTCGACGAGATCATCGTCCGCGAGGACAAGAACCTGCGCGGGCGCGCGCCCGGCGAGACGGCGACCAATGTCATCGAAGGCGTGCGCGAGGCGAAGGCGGCCGGGACCGCCCGGACCGGCCGGGCCGAGAAGGTCCTCGAAGAGATGCCCGCCGTCCGGGCGGCGCTGCGCCGGGCGATCCCGGGCGACCTCGTCGTGTGCTGTGTCGACGATGCCATCGCGGTCTATCGCGAGGCGATGGCCGCGTCCGGCACCTCGCGCGGGGGCACGGCCTTCGCGGATCCCGGCGAGCTCGTCGCCCCGGAGGGCTGACCGGCACTCCGGCGAGTGGCTGCTGGTCGAAGGACGGACCTCAGCGGCCGGGCATGTTCGACTGGACGACCCGCACGATGCCCGCGATCAGGCCCAGCGACACGACGATGAGGACGATGCCGACCAGCATCTCCATGGTGTGGCCCCTCCGACCGATGGCGGCCAGGCGGCCGCTCTGGCCGCGATGATGCGCGGCCGACGGGCCTGAATCAAGCCCTTCGCGGTCGGCCCTGGAGACGCGGGACGAGGGTCGTGAGCTCGGAGGCGACGTCGACCGGCCGCGCCCCGAGCTTCTCGAGCAGCTCGAACACGCCGGGCCGGTCCTCGTGGCACATCAGCACGATCACCCGCGCCGCGTCGCCCCGCCCGCCATGGGCGCCGGCCCCGGCCGCCCCGTTGAGCTCGGCCCGGAGGGCATCGACCTCGGAGTCGTAGATCGGCACGTCGGCAGCCGATCCGCCGCCGGCAACGATGCCGACCATCAGCTCGCCGACGACCGATTCGGCGGTCCGCCCGCGCAGGTACCTGAGGGTCTGCTTGATGGCCACCCGCTGGGCGCGTTCGGCGGCGATCCGTCCGATGCCACGGAGCGTGTCATCCGGGCGGTCGCCGGCCGTGCCGATGATCGCCGTGATCGGGGCGGCCCGGCCGGCGGCCCCGGCGGCGATGCCCTCGGCGACATCGAGGACCGCCCCGACACCAGCCTCGTTGTGGGCGAAGTCGACGATGACGACGCGCGCCCCGAGGCGGAACAGGTTGAGCCGGCCGGGTGACTTGGCCGCATCGGGTGCGAAGGCCGTGAGACCGTCGCGGACCTGGGCGATGGTGGCCCCCAGCCCGCGCGCGCCGCCGGCGGCGGCCAGTGCGTTGGCCACGTTGTGGCGGGCGAGGCCCCCGATGGTGATGGGCACCCGGGCCACCTCGACGATCTCGGTCTCCGTCGCCCCGTCCGCCTCGACGATGACGCCGTCGCGGACGAGGTAGGCGCGGCCGCCCCGCTCGCGATGGCGGCGCACGACGGCCGACGCGTCGCCCAGCATCGTGAACAACGCGACCCTGCCCTTCACGCGACGCGCCACCGCGCTGACCAGCGGGTCATCGGCGTTGAGCACGACCCAGCCGCCGGGCCGGGTGATCCGGCAGATGGTCGACTTGACCTCGGCCAGCTCGGGCAGGGTGTGGATGCCCTGCAGGTCGAGGTGGTCGGACGAGACATTGGTCAGCACGCTGGCGTCGTTGGATTCGTAGCCGACCCCGCGCAGGACGATCCCGCCGCGCGCGGTCTCGAGGACGGCCACGTCGATGTCGTGGCGGGCGAGGATCTGGTGCGCCCCGCCGGGGCCCGTCCAGTCGCCCGGATCGACCATCCGCTCGTCGACGAGGACCCCGTCCGACGTGGTCGTCCCGACGTGCCGCCCCGCGAGCAGCAGCACGTGGGTGATGAGCCGGGTCACCGTGCTCTTGCCGTTGGTCCCCGAGATCGACACGACCGGGACGCGCCGATCGGCGTCGCGGACCCACTCGGGCGGCGTCGAGCGAGCGCCCGCGATGCGCTCGGTCCAGCGCGCGACCAGGCGTTCCTGGGCACCCGTCAGGTGCGCCGTCCGCGAGGGCGAGACGTCGCGCTCGGTGAGCGCGAGCGCGGCATCGGTCAGGGTCAGCGCGCGTTCCGCACCGACCCACGGGAAGGTCACGATCCAGTGGCCGGGATCCGACGAGCGGTGGACCGCGAGACCGCCGCGGCCCTCGCCGTGGTCAGCTCGCAGACGCCGGATCCAGGCAACGACCGCAGCCACGCCGTCCGGCCGGTCACGGGCCGGCACCGCTGCCCCGAGGTGGACGAGCGCGTGGGGTCCCGGGTCGCGCTGGCCGTACCACGTCCGCCGCCGTCCGATGGCGACCTCGAGCTTGACCACCGGCTCCAGCCGGTAGACGTTTGGACCTTCAAGGAGGCGGGTCTCGACCAGGCGCACGGTCCGGGCAGGATAGCAAGCCGCCGAGGGCTGGTTCTGACGCTGGCGGACGCCCGTTAGACTGCGCGTCATGACCGCCACGACCGCCACCCCGCCGCTCCCATCCGCGACCGAGCTGGACGGCCTCCGGGCAGCCATCGGCGCCGACCTGCCGGCCTACCTCACCGATCTCGAACGGCTCGTCAACATCGACTGCGGCAGTTACACCCCGGCCGGCGTCGACGCCGTCGGGCTCTGGGTCACCGACTTCCTGACCGAGCTCGGGGCGAGCGTCGAGGTCCGGCCCGACCCGGCCGGCCGCCTCGGGTCGACGGTCGTCGCCACGTTCCACGGTCGGGCCGACGGACCACGGGCGTTGCTCATCGGGCACATGGACACGGTCTTCGACCCGGGGACCGCGGCCGAGCGACCGTTCCGCATCGAGGACGGGATCGCCTACGGTCCCGGCGTGACCGACATGAAGTCGGGCCTGCTGGCCGGGCTCTACGCGCTCAAGGCGATCATCGCCGAGCGGGGCGGGCTACCGTTCGAGCGGCTCGTCTTCATCGCCAACCCCGACGAGGAGATCGGGTCGCTGAGCTCGACCCCGCACATCGTCGAGATCGCGCCCGGGATGGATGTCGCGCTCGTGCTCGAGTGCGCCCGTGCGAACGGCGACATCGTGTCCGCGCGCAAGGGCATCCTCGACCTTCGGCTGACGGTCCACGGGCGAGCCGCCCATGCTGGTGTCGAGCCGGAGAAGGGCCGCAGCGCGATCCTGGAGGCGGCCCGGATCGTCGAGGATCTCCACGACCTCAACGGCCGCTGGCCGGGCGTGACGGTCAATGTCGGTGCCATCGCCGGCGGGACGCGGCCGAACGTCGTCGCCGAGCGCTGCACGCTCGAGATCGACATCCGCGCGGTCACCCGCGAGGCGCTCGAGACGGCCGAAGCCGAGATCCGGCGGATCGCCGAGGCCACCACGGTGCCGGACACGACCGTTGACTTCGCGCCGATGGCGCGCTGGTGGCCGATGGAGAAGCTGGCGCGGAGCGGGCGACTGGTCGATCACACGCGTGCCGTCGCCGAGGCGCTCGGGTTCGATGTCGCCGACGCATCGACCGGCGGCGCGTCCGATGCCAACACGACGGCCGGCCTCGGCGTGCCGAGCCTCGACGGCCTCGGGCCGATCGGCGGCAACGATCACGCGCCGGCCGAGTATCTCGACATCGAGTCGATCGTGCCTCGAACGACCCTCCTGGCCGGGTTGCTGCTGACCATCGCCGCCGACCCGGAGATCCTGGCCTGGCGGGAGGACGCCGCGGACCGCCCCTCGGCTGCCACCGGCGCGTGACCGAGCGCCGCCGCATCTCGTCGGGCGGGCCGTGGGAGGCGATCGGGGGCTACAGCCGGGCGATCGTCCTCGGGGATTCGTGCTGGGTCGCAGGCACGACCGATGCCGGGCCAGACGGCCGGTCGCTCCATCCCGGTGACATCGGCGGCCAGGCCCGGGCAGCCCTCGAGGTCATCGCGGCGGCGCTCGCTGAGGCGGGGTTCGGTCTCGACGATGTCGTCCGGACACGGATGTTCGTGACCGACATCGGCCGGTCGGCCGAGGTCCTCGCGGTCCACGGCGCGGTCTTTGGCGCCATCCGGCCGGCCGCCACGATGGTCGAGGTGAGTGCCCTCATCGACCCGAGCCTGCTCATCGAGATCGAAGTCGACGCCCGCCGCGGCTGACCGTTCGCGGGCAGGACCCGGTCCGTCGACTCAGGGTCGACAACGACGGGTCGAACGGCCGCGATCACCGGTCGTTGACGCGATCTGTCGCCTGACGGACGACGAATCGTGTCGTGGAGGGCAGACCGGACGCCTTGGGTTCCAGGTTGTCGCCTGACAGTCGACGCGAACCGTTGAGGGGAGCGGGCGGTCAGGTCGGGATCTCGGCCAGGCCGGCCGCCCGGGCGATGACGACGATGGCGACCGCGGCGATCAGGCCGAAGAACAGGTTCTTCGTGCGCGCGACGAGCGCCAGGCAGACGAACACCGCGATCCATTCGACGCCGATATGGAATGACGGCACGTCGTCGTCCGAGACGACCACCATCACGCTCACGGCGGCGAGCGCGGCGAGGACGGCGGGTCCCACCAGCTGCAGGTAGTCGAGGACGATCCGCGGCAGCCGATCGACGCCGGGCGTCAGCAGGCCGAGGGCGCGGCTCGGATAGGTGACCGCGAACATCAGGACGGATAGGAGGACCAGGTTCGTCGTCACTGCTCGGTCGCCCCGGGTGGATCGGTCCAGACGTCCGGTTCGACATGCGCACCGGGCATCGAGTAGTGCTCCGCGGAGACCGCCGTCCCCAGCGGTGCCGTCTCATGCGCGATCGACCTGGGCACCAGCAGGCCGACCAGGGGACCGACGACGCCCCCGGTGACGATCCCGACCGATGGGCTCGTGACCAGCGCGACACCGACTGCGACGCCCGCCCCGACGATCGCTGCGACGAGCTCGCGCCTGCCGGTGATCAGCCCGACCGCCAGGCCGACCATCGCGGCCGGGAAGATGATGTCGATGCCGAGCCGCGCCGGGTCCGGGATCTGCGCGCCGATGGCCACCCCGGCGATGGTGGCCAGGTTCCAGGGGATGAACGTGACGGCGATCGCGGCGACCCAGTAGCCCCACTCGTCCGTCCGCCCGAGTCGCCGGAAATGGCTGATGGTCAGGGCGAACGCCTCGTCGGTCAGGACATGGGCCATGACCATCCGGCGGGTGAACGGCACGCTCTTGAGCCACGGCGCGAGCGCGGCGGAATAGAGCAGGTGGCGGGCGTTGAGGAGGAACGTCAGGAGGATGATGCCGGGCCATGGCAGGCCGCTCGCGACGTAGCCGACTGCCGCGAACTGGGCTGCCCCGGCGAAGACGATGACGCTCATCGCGATGGCCTCGAGGGGCGAGAAGCCCGCCTGGCGGGCCGACAGGCCGTAGACGAAGCCGAAGCCGACGGCCGAGACGGCGATGCCGAGCCCGTCGGTGGCCAGCCGCCGGCGGCTGGCGGTGAGGTCCGGCGCGGTGACCTCGCTCAGCGCAGGAACGTCTTGGCGCAGGTCCCGTCGCAGGCGACGAAGACGGCGTGCTTCTCCGCCGCGTAGCCCGCGGCGTGGAGGAGGCCAGGGCAACCGGGGGTCGGGCACTTGTAGACCCACCAGCGCTCGTTCACGTCGAGCGGCGTCGTCTCGGTCTTGAGCTTGGCGGCGAGCCCCTCGTTGGTCGTCAGGAGGCTCGCGATCGCCGCCGCGCGCTGGCCCTCGGTCTCGCTCGTGTATGGGTAGTTCTGGCCGACGTTCGAGGACACCGCTGGCTCCGCTCGGGCCCCGCCGGGCGACGGGACGAGGCCCGAGTATCGCACAGGGCCCGAGCCCCAAGACGCCTCACCAGACCGCCGGACGCCCCTTGCTGCGTGGGTCCGTCGCCGCGGCCAGCGAGCCGTCCGGAGCCGCCGGGCCACCGCCGACGAGCTCGATGGCGTGCTCCTCGCCGAGGCCGCTGTCGATTGGCCGGGTCGGCACCAGCGGATGGCCCAGGCGAGCGAGAGCCTCGGCGACGCCCGGCACGTGGCGCGCCGATCGCCGTCTCGATATCGAGTCCGCCGTCGACCACGGCCGAGACGCACTGGGCGTTGACCTGCGGTTGGTGCCGCGGACTCGACCTCGGGCAAGCGTGACCGGCGCCCAGGGCCGGTCGTCGGTCACGCCGTCCCTTCTCCGGCGAGGCCGTCGGTCGGCCCCAGGCCGAGCTGGTGCTCCTGCGCCCGGAGTTGTGCGAGCGGGATGACCGCGATGCCGAGCAGGATGAGGGTGGCGATGAACATGCCGTCGATCCCGCGCCAATCCGCCGCGACCCCACCGATCAGGCTGCCGGTGATCTGGCCGAGCGCCAGGAAGACCGAGTAGAGGCCCATGATCGCGCCGCGGTCGGAGGGGAAGCGTTCGGACATGTCGGCCAGCAGTCCGAGCGCGGCGGGCGTCGCACCGGCCAGCACGAACAGCCCGCCCGCCGCAGCCAGCGCGGCGACGATGCCGATGAGCGGGAACGTGAAGGCGAGGTGGTTGACGACGAGCCCGGACACGACCAGGACGGCGCCGCCGATCACCCCGTAGCCGATGATCGTCGTCCGACGCAGCGTCTTGAACCGGTTGCCCCAGTACAGCAGCCCGGCTCCGAACACGGCGGCGACGATGATCGCCCCGATGGTGATCTGGTTGGCGGTGAAGCCGGCCATCAGGGCCTGCTCCGGGAATCGTGGGTCGCCCTTGGCGAGCTGGAACACCGACTGGCTGAGCCACACGCCGATCGCCGCGTTCACCGCGATCCAGGTCGGTGCCAGGATCCAGACGTGCGAGGTCCGGATGAGGTCGAGATAGCGGCTGACCCGGACGTGCTCCCCGGCGACCGCCTCCTTCTCGCCGGCCGGATCCGACACCCCGAACTTGTAGATCAGGAAGGACACGCCATAGACGACGGCATTGATGTAGAAGGCCGCCGGACCGATGATCTCGAACAGCTTCACGCCGACGATGGCCCCGGCTCCCAGCCCGGCCAGCGTCGCGGCTTCGAACCGGGCCGCCGTCTTCCCGCGCATGACCTCGTTGCCGGCCGTCGCGAGGGCGATGAAGCCCAGGATCGACGGGACGCTCGCGGCGCCCGACGCGCCCTCGAGGATGCGCGTCCCGCCGAGCAGCACCAGGTTGGTCGTCATCGCGGTCAGGACGACCGCGATCGCCCCGAAGACCGGACCGAACAACATGACCCGGTGGTGGCCCCAGCGGTCCGACAGGATGCCGAACATCGGCGACAGGACCAGCTCGGCGAGATAGAACAGCGCGGCGTACAGCCCGACGATCGTGCCGTCGACCTGCGGCCCGCCGTGTTCGTGGAGGTGGGCGAGGTAGAACGCCAGCATCGATCCGGTCAGCCCGGTGCTGAAACGGAGCGTGAACGTGCCCAGCAGGACGAACCGGATCGAACGGTGCATCGCGGAATCCTAGCCGGTCCGCTCCCGGCATGGACCCGGCCCGTATCATGCCCGCAACGTCCCGGGCCCAGCCGCCAGGAGGAACCGACTTGAGCCGTGTCGCGATCTTCACCGATTCCGCGTCCGACTTCGACCCGGCCCTGGCCGATGCGGAGGGGATCACCATCGTCCCGCTGCTCGTGACCTTCGGCTCCGAGACGTTCAAGGCCGGGGTCGACCTCTCGACCGAGGCGTTCTGGGAGCGGATGGTCGCGCCGGACGCACCGTTCCCCAAGACCGCCGCCTCGTCACCCGGTGAATTCAAGGACGCCTACGAGGCGGCCTTCGAGGCTGGTGCCGAGGCCATCGTCTCGGTCCATGTCGCCGGCACCCTGTCGGGGACCATCAAGAGCGCGCAGATCGCCCGCGACATGCTGCCCGACCGCGAGATCCACGTGGTCGATTCGCAGGGCGCCTCGATGGCCGAGGGCATCCTGGCCCGGATGGCCGTGGAGATGGCCGCCGAGGGCCGGCCGGCCGCGGAGATCGCGGAACGGCTCGAATCGCGCGTCGGGGACATGCGCATCTACCTCACCCTCGAGACCCTCGAGTACCTCAAGAAGGGCGGCCGGATCAGCGGGGCCCAGGCGGCCATCGGGACGCTCCTGTCGGTCAAGCCGATCATCCGCGTCCGGGACGGCATCGTCGACACGGTCGACAAGGTCCGCACCCGCTCCAAGGCACGCGAGCGGATGATCGAGCTCATCACCGAACGACCGATCGAACGGCTGGCCATCCTCCATACGATCAGCCCCGATGTCGAGGCGTTTCGCGATGAGGTCCTGGCGCGTGCGCCCGGGCTCGATGCGAGCGACGTGACCATCGACATCGTCGGCGCGTCGGTCGGTCCGCACCTCGGGCCGGGCTGCGTCGGGGCGGCAGTCCTGTACCGGGCCTGACCGCTCGGGCGGTCGGGGCCATGTGGCCCTGTCACGGCACCCAGCGTTGCGACAAGGTTGCGACATCGTTGCCACCCGGTACCATCGGGCAGGCGCGAAGCCGCCAGGCCGGGCTATACTCGGGCCGCAGATGAGTCGCGCGCAGGCGTCCCAGTTCGGTCCTTCGGGACCCGCCGACGCGCCCCGTGGGGTCGTCCGGGAGACGACCCGAACCGACGGCGGTCTGATGACCGCCCGCACGTGAGGACATCCGTTCCATGACCACCGAGCACATCGCTGCGCAGATCAACGCGTGGGAGGTCGCGCAGCGACAGTTCGATCTCGCCGCCGAGCGACTCGGCCTCGACCCGGGCATGCGCCTGGTCCTGCGCGAACCACGTCGCGAATTCACGGTCCATTTCCCGGTCCACATGGATGACGGGTCGGTCGCGGTCTTCACCGGCTACCGCGTCCAGCACAACCTCGGCCGCGGCCCGGCCAAGGGTGGCATCCGCTACCACCAGAATGTCTCGCTCGACGAGGTCAAGGCCCTCGCGATGTGGATGACCTGGAAGTGCGCGGTCGTCGGCATCCCGTACGGCGGCGGCAAGGGCGGCGTCATCGTCGATCCCAAGCAGCTCAGCCAGAAGGAGCTGGAGGGCCTGACCCGCCGGTTCTTCACCGAGATCGAGATCCTCGTCGGACCGGAGAAGGACATCCCGGCCCCGGACGTCAACACCAACGCCCAGATCATGGCCTGGATGATGGACACCTACTCCATGCATGCCGGCTATACCGTCCCGGGCGTCGTGACCGGCAAGCCGATCAGCCTCGGTGGGTCGGAGGGTCGCAACGAGGCCACCGCCCGCGGCTGCGTCTACACCATCGTCGAGGCGGCTCGCCACCTCGGGCTCGACCTGACCACGGCCAAGGTCGCCGTCCAGGGCTTCGGCAACGCCGGCTCGATCGCAGCCCGCCTCATCGAGGAGGAAGGCTCCACGGTCATCGCGGTCTCCGACTCGACCGGCGGCATCCACAACCCGGCCGGACTGGACATCGCCAAGGTCGTCAACTGGAAGAGCGAGCACGGCACCGTCCAGGGCTTCCCCGGCGCGACCGACATCAGCAACGCCCAGGTGCTCGAAGTCGAGTGCGACATCCTCATCCCGGCCGCCCTCGAGAATCAGATCACGCCGCACAACGCCGGCAAGATCAAGGCTCGCCTGATCGCCGAGGCCGCCAACGGCCCGACGACGCCGGAAGCCGACGAGATCCTGTACAAGGCCGGGACGTTCATGATCCCGGACATCCTGTGCAACGCCGGTGGCGTCACGGTCAGCTACTTCGAATGGGTCCAGGACCTGAACCGCGACCACTGGAGCGAGACCGTCGTCAACGCCAAGCTCAAGGAGATCATGGTCAAGGCCTTCAGCGAGACCCTCGCCATGGCCATCCACGAGCAGGTCAACATGCGGACGGCCGCCTACCTGCTCGCCGTCAAGCGCGTCGCGGACGCCATGGAGATGCGCGGCCTGTACCCGTAAGCCGCGCCTTTCGCAGACACGACGAAGCCCCGGTCATCGACCGGGGCTTCTGTGTTGCGCGGCGACGGCGTCACGGCAGCGGTCGCCAGGCCCTCCCCAGGAGCAGGCCGCCCGCCGCCAGCAGCAGGCCGATCGCGACGAACCCGACCCCGAGCTCGACGACCTCGTGCTTCAGGATGAGGTTCGTCGGCAGGCTGGCGAAGACGCCCTCCAGCTGGTCGGCGCTCTCGGCCGGGTAGTAGGTCGCCCCTGTCAGGTCGGCGACCTGCTTGAGGGCCTGATCGTCGATGCCGCGCCTGAACCCGCCGCCGCCACCACCGCCGAACCCGCCACCGCCGCCGTTGCCGGGCTCGCGACCACGGAACTGCGTCGCGCAGACGGGATCGAGCTCGCCGCCGTCGGGAGTCCCGAAGCCGATGGTGTAGACGCGCAGACCGCGCGTGGCGGCCTGCTGCGCGGCGTCCGCCGGATCGGGCCCGAAGTTGCTCGCCCCGTCGGTGAGGGCGACGATGATGTCCGGCGCGTAGGCGCCGCTGGTCACCGGCGGCGGCTCCACGCCCGGACGGTCCGGACCCGTGCTCCGCTGGACGGACGGATCGACCTCGGCGATGGCGTCGATGGCGGCCAGGATGCCGCTCCCGAGGGCGGTCCGGCGACCGGTCGTCAGGCTGCGCAGCGCGCTGATCAGTGCCGCCTGGTCGTTGGTCGGGGCCTGGACGATCTGGGCGAAACCGCTGAACGCGACGATCCCGATCTGGGTGCTCGGGCCCTGATGCCGGATGAACGCCGCCGCCGCGTCCTCGGCCGCCTGTAGGCGTGTCGGTTCGATGTCGTTGGAGCACATGCTGCCCGATACGTCCATGACCAGCACGATGGTCGTCTGGTTGGCCGGGACCGCGGCGATCGCGACGGGTCGGCCGACCGCGAACACGAGCGCCGCGAGGGCCGCCGCGAACAGGGCGAACGGCAGGTGGCGTCGCCAGCGTGCCGTGCCGGGTCGCGCAGCGCGGACCAGCGAGAGGCTCGAGAAGCGGACCCCGGTCGGACGCCGCCGCCGGAGACTCCAGGCGTAGAAGCCGACGAGCACCGGCAGGCACGCCAGCAGCAGCAGCAGGCCGGGCCACAGGAAGGTCATGGCAACCGCCCTGCCCAGGCCAGCGACGGGATGGCCCCGGCGAGGAGGAATCCGAGGCCCACCGCGGCGAACAACCCGGTCAGCTCGATCTGCTCGGGTCGGACCACGAATGCGGTGTCGATCTGGTCGTAGATCGCCTTGAGCGTCTTGGCGTCCTCGGCGCCGTAGTAGGTCCCGCCGGTCCGGTCGGCGATCGCGCGCAATGTGGCGGCATCGAGCTGGGTATGGACCTGGAACCCGTCGAGGTCGAGCGTGGCGCCGCTCTCGCTGCCGATCCCGACGGTGTAGATCCGGATGCCACGGTCCGCCGCGGACTGGGCCGACTCGAGTGGATCCGGGCCCTGCGTGTTCTCGCCGTCGGACAGCAGCACGATGACGGCGGGCGCGTGCGTCCCGGCCGGGATTGGAGTCGGCGAAGCCGTCGGCTCGGGCGAGCGGTTGCTGTAGTAGTCGACGTTCGGACCGGCCAGGGCGCGTTCGATGGCCGTCAGCGAGGCGTCGATACCGCGCGCCAGCGAGGTGCCGCGTTGGGGCTGCAGCCGGCCGAGCGCCGAGATGACCGAGGTCTGGTCATTGGTCGGTTGCTGGACCGCGATCCCGGAGTCGCTGAACGCGACGACGCCGACGACCACGCTGGCCGGCTGCTGGTGGACGAAGTCGGTCGCCGCCGCGACGGCAGCCGCCATGCGGGTCGGGGTCAGATCCGTGGCGCCCATGCTCGCCGAGATGTCGAAGGCCAGGACGACCGTGCCCTCCTGCCGGGGGACGTCGATCGTGCCCTGTGGCCGGGCGAGAGCGATGACCATCACCGTGAGCCCTGCCAGGATGAGCGCCGCCGGGAGGATCCGCCGGATCCGGGGCGCAGCGATCGGGCGCGCTCCGCCGAACGCCTCGGCTCCGCCGAACGCCGCCACCTTGCGTCGCTGGCGTCGATCGACCGCACGGTAGGCCAGCACCCCGAGCGGGATCAGGAGCAGCGCGACCAGGGCCTGCGGCCAGGCGAGGCTCATGCCGATCGCCTGCGCCGGCGCGCCCGGAGGGTCGCCATCCGCACGATGGACCGGACGAGGTCGTCGGCGGTCGACAGGGTCACCGCCTCGACGCCAGCATGCCGGAAGCCCGCACCGATCGCCGCGTCGCGCGCCTCGGCCGCGGCGGTGAACCGCTTCCGGAAGCCGGCATCGCTCGTGTCGACATAGACCTGTTCGCCCGTCTCGGCGTCCTGGAGGATGACCGGGCCGACGTCGGGCAGGATCGACTCGCGCGGGTCGACCAGCCGGACCGCGATGACCTCGTGCCGCCGGGCGAGCAGCTCGAGCGACCGTTCCCAGCCCGGTTCGCTGATGAAGTCGGAGATCACGAAGACGAGCGACCTGCGCTTGATCGCCTTGTGGCCTGCGTCGAGCAGCGGGCTGAGATCGGTGAACGGCGCGGCTGGATGCCGGGGCTGCCGGAGCAGGGCCTCGACGAGACGCAGGACCTGGATCCGGCCGCTGCCGGCCGGGATGGTCCGCTCGACCCGGCCGCCGTACAGGATCGCCCCGACGCGATTTCCGCGGCGGGTCAGCAGCCGAGCGAGGGTGGTGACGAAGTCGATGAGGACGGTCCGCTTCTGGCGGTCCGCCTCGGCCGTCCCGAAGTCGACCGACGGGCTCAGGTCGAGCAGGAACCAGGCGCTGAGCTCGCGGTCCTCGGTGTACTCGCGCAGGTACGGGACTGTCCATCCGGGCCGTCACGTTCCAGTCGATGTAGCGGACGTCGTCCCCCGGCTGGTACTCGCGCAGGTCGGCGAGGTCGACCCCGTAGCCGCGGAACAGGCTCCGATAGTCGCCCTGCAGCAGCCCGTCGAGCCGACGGACGACCTGCCAGTCGAGGCGCTGGAGGATGCGCTCAGGCGTGGACGTGGACGTTGGGAAGCTCCTTCGTCGGGACGGCCGGAGCCGCCACGCTGCGCAGGACGGTGGTCAGGATGTCGTCGCTGGTGACGTCGTCGGACAGCGCCTCGAAGGTCAGGACGAGGCGGTGGCGCATCACGTCGCGCGCGATGTCGACGACGTCCTGGGGGAGGGCGTAGGCGCGCCCGCGGATGAACGCGAGTGCCCGGGCGGTCAGGATCAGGTTGATCGACGCCCGCGGACTCGCCCCGAACTGGATGTAGCGCTGCAGGTCGGGCATCCCGAACATCTGCGGCTGGCGCGTCGCCGTCGCCAGGCGGACCGCGTATTCGTACAGCGACGGATCGACGTAGACGCGGTCGGTGGCCTGCTGCAGCGCGACGAGGTCGTCGGTCGAGAGGACCTGCTGGACGCTGTCGAGCGGTCCGGTCATCCGCTCGACGATGGCGTATTCCTCGGTCTGGGTCGGGTAGCCGACGAGGACCTTGAGCATGAACCGGTCGACCTGGGCCTCGGGCAGGGCGTACGTGCCCTCGGTCTCGATCGGGTTCTGGGTTGCCAGGACGAGGAACGGGGCGGGCACCTTGAACGTGTCGTGGCCGATCGTGACCTGGTGCTCCTGCATGACCTCGAGGAGCGCCGACTGGACCTTCGCGGGCGCCCTGTTGATCTCGTCGGCGAGCAGGAGGTTCGTGAACACCGGCCCCAGCGACGTGCTGAACTCACCGGTCTTCTGGTTGTAGATGCGCGTCCCAACGAGGTCCGCCGGCACGAGGTCCGGCGTGAACTGGATGCGCTTGAACTCGCCGCCGATCGACGCCGCGAGGGTCTTGATGGCCATCGTCTTGGCCAGGCCGGGCACGCCCTCGACGAGGAGATGGCCCCTGGCCAGGAGAGCCACGGCCAGTCGCTCGAGGAGGACGTCCTGGCCGACGATGACCTTCTTGACCTCGTACAGCACACGTTCCATGGGTCGGCTCGTCGCGGCGATCGATGGCTGGTCCAACGGGTCCTCCTCTGTCGGGTCAGTACTGGGGCAGGCCGGCGGCGCCGCCGGCGACGTCGATCGGGACGGCCAGACCGATGCCGACGAAGACATCCTGCCTGGTCGGGTTGATGAGCGCGGCGACGATGCCGATGACCCGCCCGTCGCGGTCGAGCAAGGGACCGCCGGAGTTCCCAGGATTGACCGCCGCGTCGATCTGGATGAGGTCGTGCAGGACCGGTCCACCGGACGGTTCCTGGAAGGTCCGGCCCAGGCCGGAGATGACGCCGGCGCTCATCGAGGCAGACAGCCCGAATGGGCTCCCGACGACGTACGCCTCGCTGCCGACGCGGACTGCGCCCGGGTTGCCGAGAGTCGCCGGCACGAGGCCCGCCGGCGGTGACTCGGCCTGGAGGACCGCGATGTCGTTCTCCGGCTGTCTGGTCGTGATCTCGGCGGGCGAGGTCGTCCCGTCGGCGAAGGTCAAGGTGATCGATGTCGCATCAGTGACGACATGGAGGCTGGTCAGGATGTCGCCGGCCTCGTCGATGACGACGCCGCTCCCGAGCCGACCGTCCGTGGCGTCGGCCGACGCCGATGGGCCGACCGTCTCGATGAGCACGAGTGACGGCCGGATCGCCGCGAACGCCCCGACCGACAGGGCCGGCCCGGGGGTCTGCGAGGCGAGCGCCCGGCCGATCGAATTGGTCACGTCGCGGCTGGTCAACGGCGTCGGCCCGGGAAATGCGATCCGGGACAGCGCGAGGGCGAGGAAGGCGGCCGCCACGCCGGCCACGAACAGTGCCAGGGGCCCCAGCCGCGCGTTCACCTGGCGCCGTCTCGGCGTGGTGGTCGGGACGTCACCGACCGGTGTCTCGTTCGGCTGGTGCGTCATCGGCGATCCGGGCTCCAGTCCGCATGATGTGCAGGCGATCGCTGGGGCGGTCCCGCATGCGCGAGTATGGCCGAACTTCCTGAGGACTCCCTGAGAGGGATAGGCAGCAGGCCTCCAGTCGGATCCGGAGCCGGCCGGTGCTACCATCGCGACCATGCTCGATCACGAAGAGAAGTTCCTGTTCAAGGAGGAGATCCTCCACCTCTCGAATGCGGTGGCGGAGCCGGGCGTCCTTGACAACGTCGAGGACCTGCTGACCGACGTCATCACCAGCCCGCGCTTCGATTCGGAGGTGTTCACCCTCGAACGCAGCCTCCAGGTGATGCTCGGGCCTCGGGCGGGCACGACTCTGGTCGGCCTCCTGACCGTCGCCCCGGAAGTCTTCGACGAGGTCGCCGAGGTGCGCATCCCGTCCGAGGTCCACGAGCGACTCGTCGCCTGGCGGGCGCGCTTCGGGCTCGCCATCGACAACGCCCTGAACTTCCTCAACAACCCCGACGGCATCCAGGGCCACAACTTCGCGACCCAGATCGCCCACGTCGAGGACCGGCGCGTCCTGCAGGGCCGCCTCACGCTGGTCCGCTACAACAACGAGCCGCAGTTCTTCGTGGCCGATGCCAGCGTCTTCCTGAGCTTGGTGGCGGACATCATGGAACGGCTCGGGCCGTACCTCGAGCCAGACGGGGTGGAGGCCGAGACGATCGCCCGGCTGCGCGACGCGATCCAGCTCATCGAGCGCAAGACCGCCAGCCACACCTGACCCGGCGATGCGCCATGTCTACCTGGCGGCCACCGGCCAGAACCGGGGCAAGACGACGGTCAGCCTCGGCGTCCTGGACGGGTTCCAGCGCCGCGGGCTGTCCACCTCGTTCCTGAAGCCGGTCGGCCAGCGGACGATCATCGAGGACGGCGTCCCGGCCGACGAGGACGCCGTCCTGATGCGTCACGTGTTCGGCCTGCACGAGCCGCTCACCCAGATGAGCCCGGTCCACATCCCGCGCGGGTTCACCCAGGCCTACATCGAAGGCCAGGTCGTCGAGGATCTGCCGGCACGGATCCGGGCTGCCCACGCCGCGTTCGCCGACGATCGCGACATCCTGCTCATCGAGGGAACCGGCCACGCCGGCGTCGGCGCGGTCATCGGCCTGTCGAACGCGACCGTCGCGGCGATGCTCGGCGCACCCGCGGTGATCGTCTCGGAGGGCGGCGTCGGACGACCGATCGACGAGATCGTGCTCAACGCGGCGCTGTTCGAGCGGGTCGGCGTCCGGGTCGCCGGGGCGATCGTCAACAAGGTCGATCTCGACGCCAAACCGGGTCTGGCGCGGACGCTCGAGCGCGGTCTCGCCCGGCATGGCATCCCGCTGCTGGGCGTGCTGCCGTACCGGCCCATCCTGTCCAACCCGACCCTGTCGATGGTCCTCGAGGGACTCCGCGGCGAGACCATCAACGCCGGTCCGGATCTCGACGAGGTCATCGGCGGCATCGCCATCGGGGCGATGGAACCGGAGCACATGCTCGAGCGGATCGGGCCCAAGAGCCTCGTCATCGTGCCGGGCGACCGGGCCGACGTCATCGAGGCCATCGTCGGAGCGCGCCGAGACGGATCGGACGGCGGCGATGGAGCCCTCGGCATCGTCCTGTCGGGCGGCTACCGGCCGGGTGAGCGTGTCCTCGACGCGATCCGCGGCGGCGACCTGTTCGCGATGCTCGTGCCCGAGGACACCTACCAGGTCGCCTCGGAGCTCCACGACCTGCTGGTCAAGACGCATCCCGAGGACGCCGGCAAGATCGCCGAGATCAAGGCGCTGCTGTGGGAGTACCTGTTCATCGACCGGGTCCTCGAGGTCGCCGAAGAGGCGCGCTTCGACTAGGTCGTCGCGCTCCTGGCCGACGGCGAGATCCGGCCGGCCCCGGGGCGAAGGAGCGCAGCCGCCATCACGACCGTGCCGGTCACGCTGACGCCGGCCATGGCGAGGAAGAGCCCGGGGATGCCGACGGCGCCGGCGATGGCACCGCCGGCGACCGAACCGACGATCGTGGCCAGCCCGCTGGCGGCGGCGAACAGGCCCTGCGCCGTCCCCTGCAGACCGGATGGTGCCCGTGCCCCGAGGACCGTCACGCCGCCGACGAAGACGCAGGCGAACCCGAGACCCTCGAGCGGGGCGATGAGGACGAGCGCGAGCGGGTCGACGATGATCGACCCGAGGAGCCCGCGCAGGGCGAACGCCAGCGAACCGAACACGACCAGCCGTTCCGTACCGACCCGCGAGGCGATCCGCGGGAACGCGTACATGAACGGCACCTCGATGCTCGCCCCGAAGGCCCATGCGATGCCGACGAGCCCGGCACTTCCACCGAGCGCGACGACCTGGATGGAATAGAACGCGTTCACGGCGGCCAGCGCCGCCCACACGACGGTGAATCCGACCAGGAACAGGGCCACCCCGGAGGTGGACAGGAACGTGCCCACGCCGCGCATGAGGTTGACCGAGCGGCTTGACCCTCGGCGCGGGATCGTGGCGGTCACCACGACGGTGGCGATGAGGAACGGGATGTAGACCCAGAACAACGAGCGCGCTCCCTCGGCGTCGAGGACGAATCCGACGGCCAGCGTCGAGAGGACGAACGCCAGCGAACCGAACGCGCGAACCTCCCCGTAGCGGCTGCGCGCGCTGGACCCGAGCGTCTCGAGCGTCCGTGCGTCGAGCGTCGGAGCGATCCCCGAGATGCCGGCGTAGAGGATCAGCGATCCGACCAGCACGCTCGCGAAGCCGTCGGCTCGAAACAGGACGATGGCGCCGACGGTCGCGACCGCGGCGGCCAGCGGGAGGGTGAGGCGCGTGCGCGGGAACCGATCGGCCAGGCCACCCCAGACCGGAGCGAGCAGGAGCTGGACCGCGGCCTGGACGGCGGTCAGGATGCCGATCTGCTCGAGCCCGAGACCGATGTCGCGATAGAACACGGGCAAGTACGGGTAGGCGGCACCGATCGCGGCGAAGTAGACGAGGTAGGCGAGGAGGATCCGCCCACCGGCTGCCATGCCCGGCATCAAGGGACGGGTCGGGGCTCGAGCAGCTCGTTGTCGATCAGGCGTGTCGTCCCGAACCGGACGGCCAGTGACAGCAGCGCCGGGCCGTCGACCCGGTCGAGCTCGGCGAGCGTCGCGCCGTCGGCGACCGACACGTATTCGGGCCGGGCGAGCGGTTCGCGGGCGAGCTCGTCACGCATCAGCGCGCGAAGGGCGTCGCCCGACCGCTCGCCGGTCTCCCAGCATGCACGAGCGGCCGTGAGTGCCCGATGGAGGACGGCCGCGGCGGCGCGCTCGGTGGGCGAGAGGTGGACGTTCCGCGACGACATGGCGAGGCCATCGTCCTCGCGGACGGTCGGACAGGCGATGACCCGGGTCGGGATGGCCAAGTCGCGCGCCATCTGGCGGATGACCATGACCTGCTGGGCGTCCTTCTGGCCGAAGTAGGCATGGTCGGCCGGGACGAGGTCGAACAGGATCGCGACGACCGTCGCGACGCCATCGAAATGGCCGGGCCGGGCCGCGCCCTCCAGCGGACGGGCGACCGCGCCGACCGACACGACCGTGTCGAAGCCCGGCGGGTAGATCTCCGACGGCTCCGGCGCGAACACGAGGTCCACGCCCTCCGACTCGCAGATGGCCAGGTCGCGTGCCTCGTTGCGCGGGTACTTCGTGAAGTCGTCGGCGATGTTGAACTGGCGCGGGTTGACGAAGGTCGTCACGACCGTCGTGGCGTCGGTCGCCCGGGCCTGGCGCATGAGCGCTCGGTGGCCGTCGTGCAGCCAGCCCATCGTCGGGACGAGACCGACCGGCCGGGCGACGCCGGCCAGGGCGTCGCGCAGTGCGGCCCGGGTGCGAACGACCTCGGTCAAGCGCTGGGTGGCGCTAGAGGTCGCGATCGAGCGGGATGCCGCCGACCGGGATGTCCGCCTCCGCCCGGTCGGACAGGCCGCGACCGAGGACCTCGTCGAGGATCGCATCGTCCATCCGGACGGTCTGCTCGGGGCCCGGGAAGGTCCCGGCGACGACGTCGGCGGCGTAGGCCGCGGCCGCGTCCCGGATCAGCTCGCGGGCGTGGAGATACGGCCGGGCATGGCGCGGGATGAAGTCGCCGAGGCCGATGAGGTCGGTGATGATCTGGACCTGGCCGCTGCACCCGGCGCCGGCACCGATGCCGATGGTCGGGATGTGCAGGCGGTCGGTGACGGCGGCGGCCAGCTGTTCGGGCATGAGCTCGAGGACCATCGAGAAGGCGCCCGCCTCCTGGACCGCCAGCGCGTCGGCGATGAGCGCGCGCGCCTGGTCGCGCGTCTTGCCCTGGACGCGGACCTTACCGACCCCGTTGATCGACTGGGGGGTCAGCCCGATATGGCCCATGACCGGGATGCCGGCGCGGACCAGCGCCTCGATCACCCGCGCCGTCCGGACGCCGCCCTCGACCTTGACCGCCTGGGCGCCGGCCTCGCGCAGGAAGATGCCCGCGTTCTCGAGCGCCTCGTCCGGCGTCGAGTAGCTGAGGAACGGCATGTCGCCGATGATCAGCGCGCGCGACGTGCCGCGGACGACGGCCTTGGTGTGGTGGACCATCTCGGCCATCGTCACCCGCACGGTCGTCTCGTAGCCGAGGACGACCTGGCCGAGCGAATCGCCGACGAGGATGAGCGGGATGCCCGCCTCGTCGATGATCTGGGCCGTCGGGTAGTCGTAGGCCGTCAGCATCGGCAGGCGCTGGCCGTCGGCATACAGCTTCGCGATGTCGACGACGGTCAGGCGGCGTGGTGTCTCGGTCGTGGCGCTCATGCTGGCTCCCGCTCCGGCTCGGTCGTGACGACAGTGTGGGCGGCGGCGTCGCGCTCGTCCAGCGCGCGGGCGACGCGGTCGAGCAGCGCGTCGGCGACGGCCCGCTTGGACTGCAGGGGCAGGTCGTCGCGTGACCCGTCGGCGGCCAGGATCGACACACGGTTCGTGTCGGTCCCGAAACCGGACCCGGCCTCGGCCACGTCGTTGGCGACGAGGAGGTCGACGCCCTTGCGCCGGAGCTTCTCCTCGGCGCGTGCGAGCGACCCGGTCTCGGCCGCAAAACCGACGAGGACGGGCATCGGCTCGAGCGGCTCGCGCGTCCGTGCGCCGTCGCTGTCGAGCCCGTGGGCGATGCGCGCGACCTCGGCCAGCAGGTCGGGCGTGGCCTCGAGTCGCAGGGTCAGCGCGTCCTCGCGTGGGAGCTTCGCGTCGGCGACCACGGCCGGGCGGAAGTCGGCGACCGCTGCCGCCATGACCAGGGCGTCGAAGCCGGCCCGGCCGTCGGGGCCGTGGGTCACCCGCAACAGGGCGGCGCGCAGGTCCGCCGTGGACTCGACCTGAACGAGCGCGGCATCGGGCGGGAGCGGCACCTCGGTCTTCGCCGCGATGATCGTCACGCGCGCCCCGCGATCGAGCGCGGCGGCCGCGATGGCCGCACCCATCCGGCCGGTCGAGCGGTTGCCGATGAAGCGCACCGGGTCGATCGCCTCGCGCGTCCCGCCGGCGGTCACCACGACATGCCGTCCGGCCAGATCGGCGTCACGGCCCGGGCCGGTCAGCGGTGGCCGCGCCGACGGGTCGGCGGCACGGACCGGGCGATCGCCGACGGTCGCGACGACCGCGTCGACGATCGTGCCGAGCTCGGCCAGGCGGCCGACCCCGGACTGGCCCGAGGCCAGCGAGCCGATGTCGGGCTCGACGATCGCGTAGCCGAACCCCCGCAGGCGCGCGACGTTGGCGACCGTCGCCGGATGCGTCCACATGTCGCCGTCCATCGCCGGCGCGACGACGACCGGGGCGGCCGTGGCCAGGCAGGTCGCGGTCACCACGTCGCCCGACAGACCGCCGGCCATCGCCCCGAGCCAGTGCGCCGTGGCCGGTGCGACGACGATCGCGTCGGCCGCGTCGGCCACGACGATGTGGCCGATCCGGCCGTCGGGCAGCAAGTCGAGGACCTCGGTCTCGACCGGATGACGTGACAGCGCGCCGAACGACAGCGGCCCGACGAACTGTGCTGCCGACGGCGTCAGCATCACCGACACGTCGGCTCCCTCGGCGCGCAGCAGCCGGAGCAGCTCGACGGCCTTGTAGGCGGCGATCGAGCCGGTCACGCCCAGCCCGATGAGGCGGCCCTCGAGCCGACCGGTCACGCCAGCCCCAGTTCGAGCGGTTCGCCGCCGCCGACCTCGGCGTGGAGGATGGCCAGGCCCTTGAGCGTCAGCTCGGGGTCGATGGCGTCGATGTCGGCCAAGGATGTGGCCCACGGCGCCGCCGACAGCCCGCCGGTGAGGATCGCCCTGACGTCGCCGGGTGTGACCCCGTTCGCTTCGGCCAGCTCGCGGCGGATGCGGGCCAGCAGACCGGTCACCAGCGCGTGATAGCCCAGGATCGTGCCCGACTGCATCGCGCTGACGGTGTCCCGGCCGATCGCCCGGTCGGGGACGCGCAGGTCGATCCGGGGCAGCTTGGCGGTCCGTGCCGAGAGCGCCTCGAGCGCGACGTTGAGCCCCGGCGCGATGGCACCCCCGACGTACGCCCCATCCGAGGCGACGCAGTCGAAGGTGGTGGCCGTCCCGAGGTCGACCACGATGGCCGGCGTGCCGTGGAGCCGGGCCGCGGCCAGGGCGTTGACCAATCGGTCGGCGCCGACATCGCCCGGCCGGTCGACCCGGACCGGGATCGGGATGGTGCCGGCACCGGCGGTCAGCAGCGGCAGGTCGTGCCGTTCGGCGATCGACTCGACGGCGCCGGACAGCGACGGCACGACCGAGGCCAGGGCGACGGCGTCGAGCTCGCCCAGGGCGACGCCGTCGAGGCGCAGCAGCCCGTCGAGCAGGAGTTCGAGCTCATCGCCGGTCGCCCGCGCGTCGGTGGCCGCGCGACGGGTGGCCAGCAGGGCGCCCGCGCGGAAGAGACCGACGGTGACATTGGTGTTGCCGATGTCAAGAGCAAGGAGCATCTGCCGATGATACGCGGGCAGGCCTCGATTTCGGGGTCGTCGGGGACCGCTCATTGCGGTACCATCGGGCCGTTCCGTCCCCCCTCCGCCCACCGAGGTGACGCCGGGTGTCGAGCCCGCCTCCCGCCAAGTTCTTCGTCAACCAGGGCGTCGTCACGAGCCGGACGGACATGCTCCACCTGCTCCGACCGCTGCTCAAGCAGACGATCACGTACCGCTACCTGCGCGGGCGCGAGGTGATCTCGCACGGGACCGGCTGGGTCGAGCGGATCGTGGTCGACGCGGACGACATCTCGACCTACTTCACGCCGCTGGCGATCACCCTCAACATCGATTCGTTCGAGCACCTCGAATTCGAGACGCGGCCCGACCAGCTGCTCATCTACACGCTCGTCCAGGGCGACGAGCGAGTCGTCCTCGAATTCGCGCCGATCGGCCCGGGCGATGCTGACGAGTCGCCGTTCGCGCCGCGCCAGCTGTCGTTCGACACCAGCGAGTTCGTCCAGATGGAATTGCTCGGCATGGAGCTCCGCGCCGAGGACGACTAGCTGCCTCGCTCGCCGCGGACGTAGGGACGACCGAGCGCAGCCGGCGCCCCGATGCGCTTGCGGACCGCCTCCCGGGATCCGATGACGACGACCAGGATCACCATCAGGTACGGCAGCATCCCCAGGAAGAACGTCGCGCTGCGGCCGGCCTGGAAGGGGTTGTCCACGCCGAAGATCAGGACGACCCCCTGGACGTCGAGGATGAACCGGAAGATCGCCCCGAACAGGAGCGCCCCGAAGGCGGCCCGGAGTGGGCTCCACTGGGCGAAGATCACCAGGCCGACGGCGATCCAGCCACGCCCGTTGACGGTCAGGTCGCCGAACCAGCCCGGTGAGATGGCCAGGGTGATCGCCGCGCCGGCGAGGCCGGCCAGCATCCCGCCGACGAAGACATAGGCGTAGCGGGTGCGGTAGACGCCGATGCCCTGGGCATCCGCCGCGGTCGGCGCTTCGCCGACCGCCCGAAGGTGCAGCCCCGGCCGAGTCCGGGCGATCCACAGCCAGGACAGTGGCACCAGCAGGTAGCCGACGTACACCAGCACGTTCTGGTCGTGGAAGAAGATCGTGCCGAGGATCGGGATGTCGGCCAGCAGCGGGATCGTCAACGTCGGCAGCTGGGCGACCCCGCGGGCGCTCGCGAGGCCCTCGCCGAGCACGCGCGCCAGGCCCGTCCCGAGGAACGTCAGGGCCAGGCCGGACACGACCTGGTCCGCCCGGAAGTGGATGGCCATGACCCCGTGGACCATGCTCAGCAGGCCACCCGCCAGCATCGCCGCGACGACGCCGAGCCAGGGGTTGCCGGTCGAGACGGTGGTCGAGAAGCCGGCCACGGCCCCGAACAGCATCATCCCCTCGACGCCGAGGTTGAGGACGCCGCTGCGCTCGGCCAGGATCTCGCCGATCGCCGCGAACAGCAGGATCGTCCCGCTGGCGACGCCGGCAGCCAGGATCGCGGTCGGGTCCATCAGGCGATCGCCAGGCGGCGGTCGAACCGGATCCGGTAGCGGATCAGGACGTCGCCGCCGATGAGCGAGAACAGGATGATGCCCTGGATCATCGCCGGGACGCCCGACGGCTGGATCTCGCGGCCGGCCAGGATCAGCGCCCCGAACAGGATCGAGGCGACGATGACCCGGAACGGTCCGAACCGGGCGAGGTAGGCGATGATGATGGCGGTGTAGCCGTAGCCCGGCGAGATGTGGTCCTGGAGGCGATGGACCACGCCACCGACCTCGCTCATCCCGCCCAGGCCGGCCAGGGCGCCCGAGATGACGAACACCACGATGATCTTGCGGCCGATGTCGATGCCCGCGTAGCGGGCGGCTCGCGGGCTGTCACCGATGAGCCGGATCTCGTAGCCCCAGCGCGTCCGCTCGAGAGCGATCCACATGATGGTCGCAACGATGATGCCGAAGATGAGACCCAGGTGGACGGTCAGCCCGCCGAGGACGGGGTACTGGGCGGCGAGATCGGTCAGGCGCGGCAACCATGCCTCGGGCGGGAACTGGTGGGTCTGCTGGAAGCCGCCCTCGCTCCATGGCCCGAAGACCCAGTACTGGACCCACAGCAGGGCCACGTAGTTGAGCATCAGGGTCGTGATGATCTCGCTCACCCCGAGCCGGGCTCGCAGGATGCCCGGGATGAACCCCCACGCTCCGCCGGCGAGAGCACCGGCCAGCATCATCGCCGGGATGACGATGATGGCCGGCGTCCCGGCCGGCAGGATGGGCGCGAGGACGATGGCGCTGGCGCCCCAGGCGCCCAGCAGGAACTGTCCCTCGGCACCGATGTTCCACAGGCGCATCCGGAACGCAAGCGCGCAGGCGAGGCCGGTCAGGATGAGCGGGGTCGCCTTGACCAGCGTGTCGCTGATGACCCCGACGCTGCCGAAGGCGGACACGATGATGTGGCCGAACGAGCGGACCGGGTCGCCGCCGACCAGCCAGATGATGACGCCGCTGACGAGGAAGGCGAAGACCAGCGCGCCGATCGTCACGACGGCTGGCAGCCAGCGCGGCGTATCGGTGCGTGGCTCGAGGTGGAGGGTCATCGAGCCGTTCCCGCGGGGGCCGGGCCGCCCGGGGTCGCCGCGACCTCGGCATCGGCGATGTCGCCGCCGGTCATGAGCAGGCCGACCGTCCCGATCTCCGCCTCGCCGACGGGGAAGGAGCCGACGATCCGGCCCTCGTACATGACGTCGACCCGGTCGGCCAGGGCCAGGATCTCGTCGAGGTCCTCGGAGATGAGCAGGATCGCCGTGCCCGCCTCGCGCCGGTCGAGCAGCACTCGGTGGACCGCCTCGATGGCGCCGACGTCGAGGCCGCGGGTCGGATGGACGGCGATCATGACTCGAGGTCCGGTGTCGATCTCCCGGGCGAAGATGAGTCGCTGGAGGTTGCCGCCGGACAGGAGGCGTGCTTCGGTCTCGATGGACGGTGCCGCGATGGCGTAGGCGTCCTTCAGTCCCGTCGCCATGGTCCGGGCCGCCGCATCGTCGACGAACCAACCGTGGGCGATCGGGGCGTCGTGGTAGCGCTTCATGATCAGGTTGTCGGTGATCGACAGGTTGGGCGAGCTGCCGACCCCGGTCCGGTCCTCCGGGACGTGGGCGACGCCTTGCCGGATGGCCAGGCTGACCGGCTTGTTGGCCACCTCCGTGCCGCCGATGGTGACGCTGCCGGCCTGGCTCGGGCGGAGGGCCGTGATGACCTCGGCCAGCTCGTTCTGGCCGTTGCCGGCCACCGCGGCGATGCCGACGATCTCGCCCGCCCGGACGTCCATCGACACGCCGCGCACGGCGGGCAGGCCGCGGTCGCTCTCGGCGGCCACGTCGCGCACGGCGAGGACGACCGGCCCCGGCCGGAACGGTGTCCGTTCGAGCACATCGACGATCTCGCGTCCGACCATCCGTCGCGCGAGGTCGGCTCGCGATGTGTCCGCGACGGCGATCCCGGCGGCGGTCACGACGCCGCGGCGCATGACCGTGATCCGGTCGGCCACGGCCATGACCTCGCCGAGCTTGTGGCTGATGAACACGATGCTCCGGCCATCGGCGGTCATCGACCGGAGGGTCCGGAAGAGGTCGTCGATCTCCTGCGGAGCCAGGACGGCCGTCGGCTCGTCCATGATCAGGATGCGTGCTTCGCGGTACAGCAGCTTCAGGATCTCGACCCGCTGCTGCTCGCCGACCGACAGCTGCCAGACCTTGGCGGCCGGATCGACCCGCAGGCCGAACTTCGCGGCGAGCGCGCCGATCTCGTCCTCCGACCGGCCCGGGCGCATCCAGAAGCGCGGCTTCGAGAGGCCGAGCAGGACGTTCTCCGTGACGGTCTGCGACGGGACGAGGGTGAAGTGCTGGTGGACCATGCCGATCCCGGCGGCGATGGCATCGCGCGGCGACCCGAAAGCGACGGGCTCGCCAGCGATGCGGAGCTCGCCGGCATCGGGCCGGTACAGCCCGTCGAGGATGTTCATGAGCGTGCTCTTGCCCGCTCCGTTCTCGCCCAGCAGGGCATGGATCTCGCCGCGACGCAGGTCGAAGTCGACGTGGTCGTTGGCGACGACGCCGGGAAAGACCTTGACGATGCCGCGCGCCTCGAGCGCCGGCACGGCCGTCGCTGCGGTCATCGGATCTTCCGCTGACGGACGGGAAAGGCCCGCGAGCGTTCGCTCGCGGGCCTCACCACGCTCTTACGACAGGGCTGGCAGGGCGACGGTGATCCCGTCCGCCCACCAGTACATGCACACCTTGCACTCGTTGCCGGGGGCGCCGGGCGGGAACTGGTCGAGGTCCGACTGCTGGAGCTTGGCGCCTGCCGCCAGGATCTCCTTGCCGGTGTTGTCCTTGATCGGCCCGGCGAAGACGTCGAACCGGCCGAACGTGCCGGCCAGCATCTTGGCCAGGGTGTCCTTGACCTTCTGGACGTCGGCTGCCGGAAGGTCCGCGATGCCCTTCTGCGGGGTCTGGCCGTCCATGAAGCCGTACAGGCCCATCGCCTTCGAGTCGGCGTCGAAGTACTCATAGCCGGCCTTGTAGGTCTTGGCCTGGACCTGCTTGGCGATGCGGACGTACTCCGGTCCCCAGATCCAGTACGGCGCCGTCAGGCATGCGTCGTTCTTGCAGCTGGCCTTGTGGTCGTAGGTGACGGCCCACTTGCCCTTGGCCAGGGCGGCGTCGGCGACAGCCGGGGTGTCGGCCCCGGTGAAGACGACGTCGGCGCCGGCGGCGAACAGCGAGTCCGCGGCCTCGCGCTCCTTCTGCGGGTCATGCCAGGTCTGGATGAACCGGACATCCATCGTGCAGGCGGGGCATGTCTGCTTGACGCCGAGCATGATCGCGTTGCCGAGGCGGAGTTCTTCGGGGATCGGGAAGGTCGCCATGTAGCCGATCTTCGGGTTGCCGTCCTTGACCGCGCGCGATCCGGCCAGCATCCCGGCGAGGTACTTCATGTCCTCGACCGCGCCGAAGAAGTTGCCGAAGTTGGTCCCGTTCGACTTGTACCCGGTCAGGTGCAGGTAGGTGATGTCCGGGTATTCCTTGGCGACGGTCTCCATCGGGTCCATGTACCCGAACGAGGTGCCGATGATGAAGTTGAAGCCCTTGCGCGACAGGCTCCGGAAGACCTGCTCGGAGTCGGCGCCTTCAGGCACGTTCTCGATGTAGGCGATGTGGGCATCGGGCATGTTCTGGCAGACGTATTGGAGCCCTTCGTATTGGGCCTGGCTCCAGCCGCCGTCGTCGTGCGGGCCGATGAGGACCATCGCGACGTTGAACTTGCCCGAGACGACCTCGGGGATCTGGAGATTGGCGCCGCCCTGGGTGCCGGTCCCGGCACAATCGGCGCTGGCTCCACTCGGTGCGGCGCTCGACCCTCCCGTCGAGCTACACGCGCCGGCGAGGATCGTTGCTGTCGCCAGGAGCGCCAGCAACCTGGTACGCGAAGCTGCCATGGGTGGTCTCCTCCTCGATGCTCGCTCGAACAGGCCGGGGCGGGATGGCATCGACGCGTCCGAAGGCGCGATCCAGAGGCGCATCACGAAGGACCTCGGACCGAGACGCTCGCCCGCAAGGATAGTCCCGGACGACCCCGTCGGTGGGGCCTGAATCGGGTGCGCCGACGCTGCGGTCGGGGTCCCGGACGGTCAATCGGCTACCATCGCCTGCGATGTTCGAACGGACCGTGCTCCCAGCCGGACCCCGCGTGATCAGTGCCCGGCTGCCCGCGGCGCGGTCCGTGTCGATCGCCGCGTACGTGCTGGCCGGCTCCCGGCTCGAGGCGCCCGGCCAGGTCGGCGTCGCCCACTTCATGGAACACATCACGTTCAAGGGCACGACCGCCTACCCGTCGACGCGCGCCATCAGCGAGGCGATCGAGGGGGTCGGTGGGTCGTTCAACGCGGCGACCGACCGCGAATCGACGGTCTACTGGGTGCGTGTCCCCCTGCGCGAGGCCGAGCGCGCGATGGACGTCGTCGGCGAGCTCATCGTCCGGCCGCGACTCGAGGCGGCCGACATCCAGAGCGAGCGGGCGGTCATCATCGAGGAGATCCGCTCCTATCTCGACGACCCCTCCGAGTATTGTCAGATGCTGTTCCAGACCGCGATGTTCGGCGACGGGCCGCTCGGGCGCGAGATCTGCGGCGAGGAGTCGGACATCCTGGCCCTGCCCGAGGCGGCCGTCCACGACTTCTGGCGGACGGCATATCGGCCGGCCAACACGGTCATCGCCGTCGTCGGCGACCTGTCCCACGAGGCCGCGACTGGCCTGGCCTCGGCTGCCTTCGGGAGCGGTAACGGTGTCGTGCCCGGTTTCGCAGCGGCCCCGACCTTGCCTGCCGGGCCGCGCATCAGGACCGGCAAGCGCGATACCAGCCAGGCCCAGCTGTGCCTCGGCGTCCCGGCGCTGCACCGCGACCATCCCGACAGCTGGACGCTGGCGGTGCTCAATGCGGTCCTCGGCGATGGCATGAGCAGCCGGCTGTTCCTGTCCGTGCGCGAGGAGCTGGGCCTCGCCTACGACGTGTCGTCGGGTCTCGTGGATTACGCCGACGCCGGTGCCCTCGAGGTCTCGGCGGGGGTCGACCCGGCGGGCCTGCCGGCCGCGCTCGATGCGATCCTCGTCGAGTTCGCGCGGCTGCGCGACGAACCCGTCCCGGCGCAGGAGCTCGAGAAAGCGAAGCGGTATCTCGCCGGCGGGCTGGAGCTGCGGATGGACGACACCCGTCACGTCGCCTCGTGGATCGGCGGCCAGGAGGCGCTCCACGATCGGGTCCTGACACTCGACGAGGCGCTCGCCGCGGTGGAGGCCGTCGACGCCGGATCGATCCAGGTGCTCGCCACCCGGCTCTTCCAGGACGACGCGCTGCGGCTCGCCGCGGTCGCTCCGACGCGCTACCTGCGCGGGCTCGAGGCCCGCCTGCGGATGCCGGCATGACCGTCACCCTGCCGGCCGCCGACCGGTCCGCCCCCACGCCGGGCCGGACGATCGAGCTCGTCCTCGCCCACATGCACCTGAAGCTTGGCTCGCTGGCGCTGGCCCGGGTCGAGCTCGAGACGCTGGCCGGCCTCGGCGGGCTCGACCCGCAGGGACTGGTGGACTTGGCCGAGGTCCGCTGGCGGACGGGCGACCTGCTCGGCGCCGGCGAGGCGGCCGCGGCTGCCCTGCGGACCGACGAATCGGACCCGGTCGCGCTGGTCGTGGCGGCCGAGGCGGCGGCGTCCATCGGACGACCGAGCGAGGCCCGCCGCCTGGCGACCAGGGCCGCCGCGGCGGCGCCGGAATCGATCGACGACATCTTTGCCGGGATGCCGCGCTCCGCGGTCTGGGCGCCCGACGCCAACGAACCGCTGCCATCCGCGCCGACCCTGTTCGATCGCGGGCCCGAGATCGCCGCACCGACCGAGCCAGTCGCCCGTCCGGTCGAGGCGCCCGCGACGCAGGAGGCCAAGGCGGCCGCCGGTCCGATGACCCTCGGTTTCTGGGACAACGACGAGGTCCAGGACGAGACGTCCGCGGACCAGCCCGACCCGGCCCGGGAGTTCGAAGCCGGCCGCCTCGCCCTGGTCGCGGGGTCGTTCGACGAGGCGGCGCTGCGGTTCGGGCTGGCCCTCCGGCTCGCGCCGGCGCTGGCGCCGGCGGTCCTCGAGGCGACCGAGGGCGCACGGGCATCGTCCCTGTCGGTCGTCCGCGGTGACGCCTATCGACTGGCAGGCCACGAGACCGAAGCCCGCCAGGCCTATGCGATCGCTGCGAGGGGCGGGCTGCCCGAGCGTCGCTCCAAGGTCCGCGTCCGGCCCAAGGCGAAGCCACCCGCCGTCGTGCCCGAACCCGACGAGCCAGACGAGTCCGACGATCGCGAGGCGCTCGACCCCGATGCGGTCGCGACGGACGAGCCCGGCGACGGGCACGAGCCCGAGCTCGAGGAGGACCACGAGTCAGAGCCGGAGTCGTGGTCGCCCGAGACGGCGGCGGAACCCGAGGCCTTGTCTCTCGACCGGGCCGACTGACTGCCTCCCGACCGACCACGGCGAGCGGCGCCGGCGCTATCCGATACAATCCCGGCTCGTCCAACTCGACCCGTACCCAAGGTAGACATGTCAGGCACCGAACGGACTCTCGTCCTCGTCAAGCCCGACGGCGTCCAGCGCCAGCTGGTCGGCCGCATCCTCGCCCGCTACGAGGCGCGCGGGCTCAAGCTCGTCGGGCTCAAGCTCGTCCACGTCGATCGCGATCTTGCCGAGCGGCATTACGACGCCCATCGCGCCAAGCCGTTCTTCGAGGGCCTCGTCGAGTTCATCATCTCGGGTCCGCTCGTCGCTCTTGCCTTTGACGGCCCGAACGCGATCGCCGTCGTCCGCGCCATCAATGGCGCGACGCGCCCGCACGAGGCGGCACCGGGCACCATCCGGGGAGACTTCGCGCTCGAGACCGCCCAGAACATCGTCCATGCCTCGGACAGCCCGGAAGCCGCCGCGAGCGAGCTCGCCCTGTGGTTCCGCCCCGAGGAACTGCTCGACTACGAGCGCGACGTCGATCGCTGGGTGCTCGCGCCGAACGAGTAGTCGGCTACGGCTCGACCGATTCGATCGGGCCGGAAGGCACCTGGCCGGGATCGACCGGCGCTGCCTGTCCACCCGGAGCGGACAGGGCCGGCGCCAGTCCCGCCGCGGCCTCCGGGCCTCCGAACGCGCCGGCTGATGTCGCCAACGCCAGGGCACCCAGCAGGATCGCCACGGTCGCGGTCGTGAACGCCCGGTTGGTGTCCCACGTGCGACCCAGCCAGGACCGCAGTGCGGTCACGTCAGGGCGGCTCAGATGCGGGTGCCAGGCACTCGGCGGCTTGACGGTCCGATCGGGTCGGCCGACGCCGATCACCAGCAGCCGGCCGTAGTAGGCCAGCGGCAGGAGCGTCCCGATCAGCACGATCGTCGCCAGCGGGCCGTCGAGGGCGAGCTCGACGATCGTCTTGCGGGCATCGAACGAGACCAGACCCGGGAACCCGACCGACGCGACGACGACCAGGACGAACGCCGCCGCCAGGATGGGCGACCGCCAGACCCAGCCGCGCAGGTCTGCGACGCGTCCGGTCCAGAACCCGGCCCGGATGCCGGCCACCCAGGCGGCGAATGCGCTGCGGGTGACCACGAAGACGAGGATCCAGATTCGGGCCGGTGCCCACGCCTCGGGATCCAGTGTCGCGAGGGCGAGCATGACCACCCCGGCGTCGCCGATGATCGAGTACCCGAGGACGTGTTCGAGGTCGTCCTGCACGAAGGCGGCGATGGCCGCCAGGAAGATCGAGGCGATCGCGATGCCGAGCACGAGCACGCGCGCTGAGCCGACATCGACCAGCAGCGGCGTGACCGACGCGTCGACCCAGGCCAGGGCGACCACCGCGAGCGACGCCGGGGCCATCGCGGTCAGGATCGGCAGGGCGGTCTCCGGGACGACATCTGTGAGGCGTGCCGCCCAGAGATGGAACGGGATCGCCCCGAAGCGCATCGCGACCGCGACCGCGAACGCGAGGTAGGCCAGCCCGAAGACGACCGGTTGCGCCGCCAGCTGGCTCAGGTCGCGCCCGAACCACGAGGTCGCGGCGATGGCAAGCGCTCCGGCCACGATGACCGCGCGGGTCTCGCGGATGCCGACCGTGGCGCCCGCTCGGGCGTTGCCCGGGATGAGCGTGACGAGGACCCCGAACAGCCCACCTGCCGTCGCGACCAGGACCGCAGCCCGCGCATCGACCAGGCCGAGGGTCAGGCCGCAGGCGGCGAGGACGGCCAGGGTGACCGCCGGTGCATCGCGGCGCGACCCACCGGCCAGACCCGAGACCGCCAGAGCCAGCCCGACGACCGAGCCGAGCACGAGGAACAGCCGCAGGTAGGCGGTCGTGGCGAGGCCGCCGCCGCGGATGTCGACGCCCTGGGCCGGATCGATCGCCAGCGCGGCGACGACAGCCGCGATCAGCCCGATCAGCCCCGCCGCCGTCCGCGGTCCCGGATCGGCGCGCAGGACCGCGGCGAGGCCGGCGAACGCGAAGGCGATGACGACGAAGACGAGCAGGCTCATCGCGGCTCGGTCGGGTGGGCGTCGCCGCCACGGCTCGATCGCGAGGGCATCGAGTCGCTCATCTCGAAGCCGGTCCCGCCGTCGGACCGGGCAGCCACGGCGAGGATCGCCACCGCGCCGCCGAGGGTGGCCACCAGCCCGGCCGTCATGAGCTGCTCCAGCGGATCAGGCGTGCCGCCCAGGCTCGTCCTGATGAGGAGCGCGCCGCTGAGCAGCAGCATCAACCCGATGCCGACGCGCAGGATGTCGCGGCCGTTGACGACCGGCAGGACGGCCAGCGCGGCGAGGGCGAACCCGGCGGCCGCGGCGAGGGCCGGACCGGCGGCGGGTGCGCCGAGACCCTGGCTGCCGTAGCCGACGACGGCCGCGCCGATCGCCAGGAATGCGTCCGTCGGCCAGCCGACGAGCGATCCGCCGGTGCGGACCCGCGGGCCGCGCGCGGCGACCCACAGCAGATAGCCGGCCAGGACGGCAGCGACGAGACGGGCTGCCAGCGCGAGCGGCCAGGGCAGCGGATCGGCCAGGACCGGCACGCCGACCATCGTGATGACCAGCCCGAAGATCGCGGTCCGCGCGTTGCGGGCGGACCCGGCCACGACGGCGCCGACGATGACCGCGAGCGCGACCCCCGCGAGGGCCGGGTTCACGGCGTCGGCCTCATGGTGAGGTGGCCAGCTCCGGGTAGCTTGGCGTCGGCAGGATCCCGAAGGTACCCAGCGGCCAGTAGCGCAGCCAGGCGCGACCGATGACCTGCGACACCGCCACGGTCCCGAAGGTCCGCGAGTCCTCCGAATTCGCCCGATGGTCGCCCATCAGGAACAGGTCGCCCTGCGGGACGGTCCACTGATGCTGGTCGCCCTGGACGGTCGTCGGCTGCGGCGGGGCGGACGGCGGCTCGGCATAGAGGTACGGCTCGACGAGCTTGGTCCCGTTGATGTAGACGCTGCCGTCGTGGATGTCGACCGTGTCGCCACCGAGTCCGATGACCCGCTTGATGAACGGCGTTCCGTCGTCCTGGACCCAGTCCGGCGGCGGCGTGAATACCACGATGTCGCCCCGCTTATACGAGTCGAAGCGGGGGGTCAGCTTGTCGACCAGGACGTATTGCTCCGGCTCCAGCGTGTGCTGCATCGACTTCTGCTGGACCTTGTAGGGCTGGGCAACGAACGTCTGGATGACGAAGAAGATGATGAGGGTGAGAGCGAGTGTCTCCGCGATCTCGAGGAGACATCCGAGCATGGGTCGTCGGGTCACAAGACGCGCAGCATAGCGTGTGTCTGGGCGGGCCGCCGGAGGTCGTCCGGCGGCTGCATAACGAGGTTGCGAAACGGGTTTGACCCGACTTCTCACGCCTTGTTACACTCGCGCCGGCCTGCAAGGTCCCAGCCCGAATCGGATATCCGACGGGACGCTTGACCAGCCTCTCCCAGGTTCGCCGTCCTCGAATGGCGCCGCGCCCGACCGGACGACGAAGACACAGCATTTCTCGAGGAGGACCGCTAGACCCTGATGGATGCCAGTTCACTCCAGCTGATCATCCCGATCGCCGGGATCGCGGCTGTCCTCTATGCGCTGTGGCTTGCCCGCGATGTCCTGTCCCGCGATCAGGGTCCGCAGGCGATGCAGGACGTCTCGGCGACGATCTTCGAGGGCGCCGTCGCCTTCATCCGGCGGCAGTACGTGACCATCGCCATCCTTGCCGTCGTCGCCTGCGTCGTGCTTGGCGCGATCATCGCCGTGGTCGAGACCAAGAGCGTGGCGGAGACGTCGCAGCTGCCGGGTGGTGCGTACGGGGTCCAGCTCGGCATCATGACCGCCGTCGCGTTCATCGTCGGCGCCGCGTGCTCGATGGCATCCGGGATCATCGGCATGTACATCAGCGTCAAGTCCAACGTCCGCACCGCAGCCGCATCGCGCCGCAGCCTGGTCGAGGCGGTCCAGGTGGCGATGCGCGGCGGGGCGGTCTCGGGCTTCCTGGTGGTCGCCCTGTCACTCCTCGGCGTGTACGGCATCTTCGCCCTCTATGGTGGACTCGAGCACCCGGCCGTTGCCCCGTTCCTGATCGTCGGGTTCGGCTTCGGTGCCTCGTTCGTGGCCCTCTTCGCCCAGCTCGGCGGCGGGATCTATACCAAGGCGGCCGACGTGGGCTCGGACCTCGTCGGCAAGGTCGAGAAGGGCATCCCCGAGGACGATCCCCGCAACGCGGGCGTCATCGCCGACCTCGTCGGTGACAACGTCGGCGACTGCGCCGGTCGTGGCGCAGACCTGTTCGAGTCGACCGCGGCCGAGAACATCGGCGCGATGATCCTCGGCGTCAGCGTCTATGCCATCGCCCTGCAGGCCGGCTGGCCGAACCCCGCCGGGTGGATCTTCTTCCCGCTCATCGTTCGCGCCTTCGGCCTGTTCGCGACGATCATCTCGGTCCAGTTCACCATCCGCGGTCGCGAAGACGAAGACCCGATGAACATCCTCAACCGGGGCTACTGGGCGACGACCCTCCTGTCGGCCCTCGGCCTTCTGTTCTGCACGAATGTGCTGATGTCGACCGGCACCCAGACCGGCCCGGACGGCCTGCCGACCTGGATCTACTTCTTCGGCGCCGGTCTGGTCGGTCTGCTGACGAGCATCGTCTTCGTCTACATCACCCAGTACTACACCGCGGGGTCGTACCGGCCCGTCCGGGAGATCGCCGAGGCGTCGAAGACCGGTCCCGCCACCAACATCATCGCCGGCGTCGCGGTCGGCTTCGAGACCACTGCCGTCACCGCGATCTCGATCGTCGTCGCGCTGTTCGTCAGCCACTGGCTCGGCGACCGGGCCGGCATCGTCAACGAGAACGGCGTCAACGTCGGCGGCATCTTCGGGACCGCGGTCGCGACCATGGGCATGCTGATGACGACGGCCTACATCCTGGCGATGGACACGTTCGGTCCGATCACCGACAACGCCGGTGGCATCGCCGAGTTCAGCCGTGCAGAGGCGGGCGCCCGGGAGATCACCGACCGCCTCGATGCCGTGGGCAATACGACCAAGGCCCTGACGAAGGGCTACGCGATCGCTTCCGCCTCCCTTGCGGCATTCCTGCTGTTCGCGGCCTACATCGACAAGGTCAACCTGATCCTGCGGGTCCAGGGCAGGCCGATCCTCGAGTCGATCAACCTTGCCAACATCAATGTGTTCATCGCCGCGTTCATCGCGGCGATGCTCGTCTACCTGTTCAGCTCGCTGGCCATCCGCGCGGTCGGCACGACCGCCCAGGCGATCATCGTCGAGGTCCGACGCCAGTTCCGAGAGATGCCCGGGATCATGGATTACAGCCAGCGCCCGGACTACGCCCGGGTCGTCGACATCACGACCAAGGCGGCCTTGCGCGAGATGATCCTGCCGGGGGCCCTGGCCGTCGCGACGCCGATCGTGGTCGGGGTCGTCCTCGGTTACGAGGCGGTCGCCGGCTTCCTGATGATCGGCACCATCAGCGGGGTCATGCTCGCAACCGTCCTGAACAACAGCGGCGGCGCGTGGGACAACGCCAAGAAGTACATCGAATCGGGCCAGCTCAAGGACGACGCGGGCAATGTGCTCGGCAAGAAGACCGACGCGCATGCCGCGGCTGTCGTGGGCGACACCGTCGGCGATCCATTCAAGGACACCGCTGGGCCGTCGCTGCACGTGCTGGTCAAGCTCATCGCCACCATCGCCCTGGTGCTCGCCCCGGTCTTCGTCAGGTAGCCGCGCGGAACCGCCTCGCCGGCCAAACGCGGCGTTAGGTCAGAACGATGGATACCACCATCCAGGCCCTGATCATGGGGATCGTGCAGGGACTCACCGAGTTCCTGCCGGTCTCATCGTCCGGGCACCTCATCGTGGTCCCCTTCCTGTTTGGCTGGAAGGACCCGTTCATCAGGTCGCCCGCCTTCAGCGTCATGCTCCACGTCGGGACGCTGCTGGCGCTGCTGATCTACTTCCGGGCGGAGTGGTTCCGCCTCGTGCCGGCCGGCCTGGCGACGATCCGCGACCGGTCGTTCGCCTCCGATCCGGACCGGCGGCTGGCCTGGCTGCTGATCGCCGCGACGATCCCCGCCGCGCTGGCCGGATTCCTGCTCAACGACTTCTTCGAGAGGACCGTCCGCGAGCCTGGGATCGTCGCCCTGATGCTCGTCAGCGGCGCAGTCATCCTGTGGCTGGCCGATCGCTGGGGCGGTCTCAGCAAGGGCATCGGCGACGTCACGTTCCCGATCGCGAGTGGTATCGGCGTTGCCCAGGCCTTGGCCCTTGTGCCCGGCATCAGCCGGTCGGGGATCTCGATCTCGGCCGGTCGGTTCGCCGGTCTCGGTCGTGAAGCGGCAGCACGATTCTCATTCCTGATGGCGACGCCGATCATCGCCGGCGCGGCGATCTTCGAGATCCGCAAGCTCGCGACCGGCGAATCGGGCGTCGCGGTCGAGCTCGTGCCGCTCTTCGTCGGGATGTTCGCGGCATTCGCGTCGGGCGTGCTGGCGATCCGATTCATGCTGGGATACCTGCAGTCGCACTCGTTGACGATCTTCGTCGTCTATCGACTGCTCGTGGCTGCAGTCGTCGTCGTCGCCTGGCTCAGGTAGGGAGCCGACTGGCGGGCGATCGATGGAGGTCATGAAGCAACTCCGGCAACGGGCGATCCGCGACCTGGTTGACCAGCGTCCGATCCGGACCCAGCAGGAACTCGCCGCGGCCCTCCGTGAACGCGGCTTCCGGACGACCCAGGCGACCATCTCGCGCGACGTCGCCGAGCTCGGATTGATCAAGGTGGCCCGCGAAGGCACCGCCGCCTATGCGCTTCCGCCGCGCCTCATCGAAGCCGAGACATCCGGCGAGGACCGGTTGCGCAAGCTGCTGGTCGACCTGCCGGTCGAGATCCACGAGGCCGGCCTGCTGCTCGTCCTGCGGACGTTGCCTGGGTCCGCCCACGCCATCGCCGCGGCGCTCGATCGAGCCCGTTGGCCGGAGGTCGCAGGCTCCATCGCCGGCGACGACACGCTGTTCGTGGCGTTCCCGGACCGGGGTTCGCTGCAGCGCATCAAGCGACGGCTCATCCGCCTGACGGAGAGCGTGGCCGGCAGCTGACAGGGAGGCCATCGCGACCCCCGGCGCGGCCCCTCGTCGGCTTTGACAGGCACCCTGCACGCGGCTACCATTCGCACCCGGTCGGAACTTCAGGCGCGCGGCTCGGCTGCGAGACGCCTGGAGTTCTTTCCTTTATCGAAGACCGCCAAGTCCGGTCTGCCCACATCTGACCCACCAGCGAACGGGGGCCCAAGACCGTGAACAGCAAGCCGACCTACCTCTCCAAGGACGGTCTCGAAAAGCTTCGAGCCGAGCTGGACGAGATGGTCTCGGTCAAGCGACCCGAGGTCGCCAACCGCATCCACGACGCCAAGGAACACGGCGACCTGTCCGAGAACGCCGAGTACGAGGACGCCAAGAATGAGCAGGCGTTCGTCGAAGGCCGGATCCAGACCCTCGAGGCGCTGATCAAGAACGCCACGATCATCGACGAGAACCACTCGACCGACCACGTCCAGATCGGTTCGACGGTCGCCGTCGAGAGCCCGGACGGCAAGGAAGCCTTCACCATCGTCGGCTCGGCCGAGGCCAAGCCGGCCGAGGGCCGGATCTCGAACGAGAGCCCGGTCGGGCGCGCCTTGCTCGGCAAGAAGAAGGGCGAGAAGGTCGTCGTCAAGGTCCCCGCCGGCGACTTCACCTACAAGATCGTCGGCATCAGCTAGCAACCTCGGAGGCCCGCATGGACTGGGCGGACGAGCTCGCGTCACGAGTCAGCGGCCCGCAGGTCGTCAACGACTCGAAGACGCCGTCCGGGACGGTCCACGTCGGCAGCCTGCGCGGTCCGGTCATCCTCGACGTCATCACCCGGGCACTGCGTGCCAACGGTCTCGAGACGACCTTGCTGTATGGCGTGGACGACCTCGACCCGATGGACGCCCAGGCGCTCCTGACGCCCGACGCGATCGAGCGCGAGATGGGCCGGCCGCTGGCCCACGTGCCGGACCCGGCGGGCGACTGCCACGCCAGCTATGCGCGGCATTTCGCCGGCCTGTTCATCGACGTCTTCGCCGGACTCGGCATCCATCCGGACCGCTACTACTGGATGAGCGACATCTACCCGACGGGGGCGATGGATCCGTTCATCCGGCTGGCCCTGGAGCGGGCGGCCCTCGTGCGAGAGATCTATCGCCGCGTCGCCAACGTCCAGCATCCGGAGACATGGCATCCGCTCGGGCTCATCTGCCCGAACTGCGGCAAGGTCGGGACCACCATCGTCACCGACTGGAACGGCGAGCAGGTCTTCTTCGAATGCCGAGCCGACCTCGTCGCCTGGGCTCACGGCTGCGGGACCTCGGGCTGGATCAGCCCGTTCGGGGGCAACGCCAAGCTGCCCTGGAACCTCGAGTGGGCGGCGCAGTGGTCGCTGTTCGGCGTGACCATCGAACCCGGCGGCAAGGACCTGTCGACCGCAGGCGGCTCACGCGACCGGAGCGATGCCATCGCCCGCGAGGTGTTCGAGCGCGAACCGCCGCTCAACGTGCCCTACGAGTTCCTGAACATCGCCGGCCAGAAGATGTCGACCTCGAAGGGTCGCGGCGCCGCGGCGCACACCATCGCCGAGGTCATCCCGCCCGAGCAGCTCCGCTTCCTGTTCCTCCGCCCGCGGCCGAACCAGGCCATCGAGTTCGACCCAGAGGGGACCGACGCGGTCCCGAGGCTGTTCGACGAGTTCGACCGGTTCGCCGCGGCGACCGACGGACGGGAGGTCAAAGGCGAGTTGCCGCCCGGCTTCGAGGCGACATTCCGCTACGCCCTGCTCGACCCGGCCGCCGATGTCGCCGCCGAGGCGGCGGCTTTCCGACCGGCGTTCGCCCACCTCGCGCTGCTCGCCCAGGTCCCGGGCGTCGATGTCCGGGCCAGGGTCGAAGCAGAGAAGGGGAGTGCCCTGACCGGACGCGAGAGGGACATGCTCGATGAGCGTGTCGCTGCTGCGCGGGCGTGGCTCGAGGCGTATGCACCGGATCGAGCGCGGTTGGCGGTTCGCCACGACGGGGTGCCGGTCGAGGTGTCCGCGCTGGAGGCCGACCAACGAGCCTTCCTGACCGCCCTCGCCGACGCGGTGGAGGCGACACCGCGGTCGGGCGGCGACGCATGGCAGGACGCGATCTTCAGCGCGGCGACGGCCACCGAGCTGCCGGCGGGACGCGCCTTCGCGGCGATCTACGCAGCCTTCCTCGGGCGGACCAACGGACCGCGCGCCGGCTGGCTCATGGCCAGCCTCGAGCCAGCGTTCGTCATCGACCGGCTGCGCGCCGCAGCGGGGATATCGGGAGGTGTCTCGTGAGCGTCGGTCTGCAACGACTCCGCGAGGAACCGGACGCCATCCGCGACGGCGCCATCCGCAAGGGCGAGGACCCGGCCCTGGTCGATCGAGCGCTCGAGTTGGATGCCACGCGACGACGCCTCCTCGCCGAGAGCGAGGCGCTCAAGGCCGAGCGCAACGCGGCCTCCAGGCGAGTGGGCGAGGCGATCAAGGCCGGGGCGGCTCCGAACGGCCCGGAAGTCGCCGACCTGCGCGCAGCATCCACGGCCGCCGGCACCCGCATCGCCGCGCTTGACGCGGAGCTGGCGACGACCGAGGCGGCCCTCGACGACCAGCTCCTGCGCATCCCGAACCCGCCCGACGCGGACATCCCGGTCGGTGGCGAGGAGGCCAACGTCACCATCCGCACCTGGGGTGACCTTCTTCCCAACGAGGTCGACGGCTGGACCCGCAAGCCCCACTGGGACCTCGGCGAGGCGCTCGGCATCCTGGACAACGCCCGCGGGGCAAAGATCACGGGCTCCGGCTTCCCGGTCTACAAGGGCGCAGGGTCCGCCCTCCAGCGGGCGCTCATCAATTGGTTCCTCGACGTCCATGCCCGGGAGAACGGCATGACCGAGGTCTGGCCGCCGGCGGTCGTCAACACCGCAAGCGCGACGGGCACGGGCCAGATCCCGGACAAGGAAGACCAGATGTACGTCGTCACCCGCGACGACCTGTACCTGGTCCCGACCGCGGAGGTCCCGGTCACCAACCTCCATCGCGACGAGATCCTCGAGGCCACCGAGCTGCCGATCCGCTACGCGGCCTACACCCCGTGCTTCCGGCGCGAGGCGGGCGCGGCCGGCAAGGACACCCGCGGCATCCTGCGCGTCCACCAGTTCGACAAGGTCGAGATGGTGCTGTTCGAGAAGCCGGAGGATTCGGCGGCCGCCCTCGAGTGGATGACCGAGCGCGCCGAGATCCTCCTCCAGCGCCTCGGGCTGGCCTACCGAGTGCTCTTGATGAGCACCCGCGAGATGGGCTTCACCCAGGCCCGCAAGTACGACCTCGAGGTCTGGTCGCCCGGCGTGGAGCGCTGGCTGGAGGTCAGCTCGTGTTCGAACTTCCGCGACTTCCAGGCCCGTCGCATGGCCATCCGCTACCGACCGGAGCCGGGTGCCAAGCCCGAGCTCGTCCATACCCTCAACGGGTCCGGTCTTGCGCTCGCCCGGGTCGTGGCCGCGCTGCTCGAGACCTACCAGCAACCGGACGGCACGATCATCGTGCCCGAGGTGCTCCGGGGCTACATGGGCCGCGCTACCATCTCCTGAGAGGGAGATGGTCGAATGAGTGCCACGCCGCCACCAACCACGACGCCCGCGGTCGTCTGGGAGAGCCCTGAGCGAACGGACGGACCCGCGCCAGGCCTTGAGTTCGCCCCCCACGGCGCCCGTCTCGTCGCGTACATCCTCGATGGGCTGATCGTGACGGCCGTGTGCGTGATCCTCGCCGTCCTGGCGGCGGTCGTGCTGGCTGCTGGGTCGACCATCGTCGACAACAAGGTCACCTCGATGAACCCGGTCACCACGACCCTGTTCGTGTTGATCCTGATCCTGACGGTCTTCGTCGCTCTCCTGTACTTCCCGTTCTTCTGGGCGCGCGGCGGCCAGACTCCGGGGATGCGTCCGTTCGGGCTGCGCGTCGTGCGCGATCGTGACGGCGGCTCCATCGGCTGGGGGACGGCCCTGCTCCGGCTCGTCGGCCTGTGGGTCGCTGGAGCCGTCTTCTATCTCGGCTACATCTGGATCTTCATCGACAAGCGCCGGCGTGGATGGCAGGACCTGATCGCCGGGACCATCGTCGTCAAGCAGTCCTGACGGACTGGCCCCGGAGGAGAGAGACCATGAGTGAACCGACCCCCGCCTGGCAGGCGCCCGCACCCGACGCTGGACCCGCGCCCGGGATCGCCTTCGCGAGCCCAGGGTCGAGGCTTGTCGCCTACATCCTGGACCTCATCATCCAGTTCCTCATCGTGATCATGCTCGGCACCCTGGCCGTGGTCTTCGGCGCGATCTTCTTCCTGATCGGGGCCGTCTTCGCGCTCGGGATCATCGTCGTCTCGGTCGGCTACTTCCCGTACTTCTGGGTGCGGAGCGGTCAGACCCCGGGCATGAACGCGATGAAGATCAAGGTCGTTCGCGACGCGGACGGCGGCCCGCTCACGATCGGCACGGCGATCCTGCGCCTCATCGGCCTGTGGGTCGGCCTGGCCGTCTTCTACATCGGCGTCATCTGGATCTTCATCGACAAGCGCAAGCGCGGCTGGCAGGACCTCATCGGCGGCACGGTCGTCGTCGAAGTCCCGCCGGCCGAGTACGTGTCCTGAGGTCGTCCCCCCACACCCGTCGCACGACCACGGCTCATCGCTTGCCCGATATCGGCTGGTATCCTCTCGCGCGGGAGAGGTGGCCGAGCGGTTGATGGCGGCGCTCTTGAAAAGCGTTGAGTCGAAAGACTTCGTGGGTTCGAATCCCACCCTCTCCGCCATCCCCGACCGCGATCGACACGGTCGGGTCGTGCCTCGCCTGTCGCCACTCGCGACTGACCGAGACCGCTTGACGCCCGGAGCGAGCCCCGCCTAGACTCCGCGGACCATCACGAAGATACGGGCGATGAACGGGACGAGTACCCGTCAGGCGTCGATCCAGAGATCCGGCGGTCGGTGCGAGCCGGAGCGACGATGACGAGGGAATGGCCCCGGGAGCCTCCGGACCGAACACGGGGCGGCGCGAGCCGCGGACGTCAGTAGGCTCCGGCGCAGAGCGCCAGCGATACAGGGCAGCGCCGATCGGTCACCGCGGAGACGCGGCCGGCCCGTCGGTCAGGCAAGAGTGCGGCATCGCCGAATGAGGGTGGCACCGCGGAAGGCACGACCTTTCGTCCCGGGACGAAACGGTCGTTTCTTGATTCTCGAGGCACCACCGCGATGACGACATCGGATCCGATCAGCCTGACGCAGGCACAGCGCCTGTCCGCCAACGCGGACACGATCCTGCTGCGCGCCACGCGTCCAGCCGACCTCGAGACGCCCATCGGCGCGTTCCTCCGTCTCGACGACGGCGGCCCCGCCTATCTCCTTGAGTCCGTCGAGGGTGGCGAGCGCCTCGGGCGCTACTCGTTCCTCGGCGTCGGTCCGCGCCGACTGCTCGAGGTCCGCGATGGGCTGGCCCGCGTGCAGACCCGGCCGGTCACCGAACCGGTCTACTCGGCGGACCTGCCGATCGAGACGCTCGACGGCACCGACCCGCTGGCCGCCATCCGGGCCTTCGTCCCGCGCCGACGCGTCCAGCCGACCGAGGGGATGCCGCGGTTCACCGGAGGCGCTGTCGGCGCGATCGCCTACGACGCGGTGTCGGCGTTCGAGCCGACCGTGCCGCTGCCCGAGCGCGACCCCGTCGGCGTCCCGACCGCGGCATTCATCGAGACCGACCTCGTCCTCGTGTTCGACCACCTGACCCACACCCTGTCGGCCATCGCCTCGCTCCATACCGAGACACCGGACCTCGAGTCGCGCTACCGGATCGCGGAGGCCGCGATCTTCGAGGCCCTCGAGCGGACCGCGCGGCCGAGCGCCGCCGAGATGGCCGGTCCACGGCCGCGGCCACGACTCGCCGACGACGGCGAGACCCGCCTCGGCCGGGCCATCGAGACGAGTCTCGGGCGGGACGAGTACATCCACGCGGTCGAGGTCGCCAAGGACGCCATCGCGGCCGGCGAGGCGATCCAGGTGGTCCTCGCCCGACGCCAGTCGTTCGGCCTCCCGACCGACCCCGCCACCGGGGCGCCGCTCGATGGGATCGGCCTGTACCGGGCACTGCGCCGGGTGAACCCGAGCCCATACCTGTTCTTCACCCGGACGCCGACCTTCGAGGTCGTCGGCGCCTCGCCGGAGCTCCTGCTCCAGGTCGAGGGCGACCGCCTCACGACCCACCCGATCGCCGGCACCCGGCCGCGCGGTGCCGACGCCCGCGAGGATGCCCTCCTCGCCGAGGAGCTCCAGCGCGACCCCAAGGAACGTGCCGAGCACGTGATGCTGGTGGACCTTGGCCGGAACGACCTCGGTCGCGTCGCGCGCCCGGGAACCGTGTCGGTCAGCAAGTACATGGAGGTCGAGCGCTACAGCCATGTGCTCCACCTGGTGTCGCATGTCGAGGCGCGGCTCAAGCCGGAGCTCGACGCGCTCGACGCGCTGCGCTCGGTCTTCCCGGCGGGCACGCTGTCGGGAGCGCCCAAGGTCCGGGCGATGCAGCTCATCGCGGCGGCAGAAGGGGAGCGGCGCGGCCTGTACGGCGGCGCGGTCGGCTATCTCGGCTACGACGGCAACCTCGACACGGCGATCACCATCCGGAGCGCGGTGCTCAAGGACGGTCAGGCGCATATCCACACGGGCGCCGGCATCGTCGCCGCGTCCGTCCCCGAGAAGGAGTTCGAGGAGACCGAGCACAAGGCGGCGGCCCTCCGGCGTGCGATCGAGCTGGCGGCGGGGATCGTCGACGCGCCGCGACCCGAGGCCGCGGCGGCGCTCGAAGCGGACGGGGAGCCCGCCCGGCCATGATCCTCGTCATCGACAACTACGACAGCTTCACGTTCAACCTGGTCCAGGCGCTCCAGGCTGCCGGTGCGGAGGTCCACGTCGTGCGCAACGACGCGATCGAGATCGGGGCGGTCGCGGCGATGGCTGACGACCCGGGCGCCGACCTGCGCGGCATCGTCATCTCGCCCGGACCCGGCGACCCCGACGATGCCGGGATCTCGGTCGGGACCGTCCTGATCGCCGCGGACCGGGGCCTGCCGCTGCTCGGCGTGTGCCTTGGCATGCAATCGATGGCGGCGGCCTTCGGCGCGTCGATCGTCCGGGCGCCCACGCTCGTCCACGGCGAGGCATCGGAGGTGACTCACGACGGTGCCGGCCTCCTCGAGGGGATGCCGCCGGCGTTCATGGCCGCGCGCTATCACTCGCTGGCGGTCGACCCGGCGACACTGCCGCCCGAGCTGCGGGTCACCGCCATGAGCGAGGTGGACCGGGTGATCATGGGCATCCGGCACGTGTCGCTGCCGCTCGAGGGCGTCCAGTTCCATCCGGAGTCCGTTCTTACGCCGCAGGGGCCGCATCTCCTGGCCAACTTCCTGCGCCAGGCCGGCGAGGGCGAGGCGTCCCGCCTCGACGATGTGTCGGGAACGTTCGCGACGTCAGGGATGGCGGAGCGATGAGCGACCTGGTCAAGGCCGCGCTGAACACGATCGTGGACGGCGGCACGTTGACGCTGGACGAGGCGCGTGGCGCGATGGGCGCGGTGATGGACGGCGAGGCGACACCGGCCCAGCTCGCGGCGATGCTGATGGGCCTGCGGATGCGTGGCGAGACGGTGGACGAGCTGGCCGGCTTCGCGACCGCGATGCGCGAGCGGGTCACCCGGGTCGAGGCGCCCGAGGGCGCGATCGACGTTGTCGGGACGGGCGGCGACGGCAGCGGGACGTTCAATATCTCGACGACCGCGGCGCTCGTGGCCGCGGCCGCCGGCGTGCCCGTCGCCAAGCACGGCAATCGTGCGATGACCTCACGTTCAGGCTCGGCCGACGTGCTCGACGCACTCGGCGTCCGGATCGATCACGACGCGGCGTCGGCGGGTGCCGCCCTGCGCGATCTCGGCTTCGCGTTCCTGTTCGCGGCGAACTTCCACCCGGCCATGCGCCATGCCGGCCCGACCCGCCGCGAGATCGGGGTCCGGACCGCGTTCAACCTGCTCGGGCCGCTGACCAACCCGGCCGGCACCCGGCGGCAGCTGCTCGGCGTCGGCGATGCGGCCGTCGCAGCCCGGATGGCCGAGGTGGTCCGCCGCCTCGGGACGGAGCGCACGTTCGTCATCCACGGCGATGGCGTCGACGAGCTGCCGCTCGACGGCAGCGGCGTGCTGTACGTGATCGCCGACGACACCGTGGAGCGCCACGTCATCGATGCGACAGCGCTCGGCTTCAAGCGGGCCTCGACAGCCAAGCTGGCCGGCGGGACGCCCGAGGAGAATGCGCGCCTCACGGAAGCCGTCCTGCGCGGCGAACCCGGGATCCGGCGTGACGTCGTCCTGCTCAACGCCGGCGCGGCCCTTCTCGTGGCCGGCGTCGTCGAGCAGATGGAGGAGGGGATCGAACGGGCGGCCCTGACCATCGACGCCGGGCTCGCCAGCGAGCTGCTCGCGGCGTTGCGCGCCGAGCGACGGGCGGCGGATGCCGCCGGGGCGACGGCATGACGGTCGCCACGCGCCGGAACGTGGTCGCCGAGATCGCCCAACGGCGTCGCGCCGACATCCTGGCCGAGGTCGCGGCCACCGACCCCGCGGTGATGATCGACGCAGCGCTGGCGACGACACGCCCGCGCCCGATCGCGGGCCGGCTCGCGGCGCCCGGCCTCCACCTCATCGCCGAGATCAAGCGCTCATCGCCTTCGGCCGGCCGGATCGCGGCCGCCGGCGAGGACATCGTCGCCCGTGCTCGCGCGTATGAGGCCGGCGGTGCCGCGGCGATCTCCGTGCTGTGCGAGCCGCACTGGTTCGGCGGATCCGTGGGCGACCTGCGGGCGGTCCGGGCCGCGGTCGCCGTCCCCGTCCTGGCCAAGGATTTCGTCGTCGAGGACATCCAGCTGCCGATGCTCCGGGCCGCCGGCGCGGACCTCGTGCTGCTGCTGGCCGTGCTCCATCCGGCGAAGCGCCTGGCGACGCTCGTCGAGCGTGCCTTCGAGATCGGCCTCGAGCCGCTGGTCGAGGTCCACGACGCCCGCGAGCTCGATGCCGCCCTGGCCTCCGGGGCCCGACTGATCGGCCTCAACAACCGCGACCTGCGGACGCTCGACGTCGATGTCGAACGCGCGTCGCGGCTGCGCGAGCTCGTTCCGGACGACCGGCTGGTGATCGCCGAGTCCGGTGTCCGCGAGCCCGCGACCGTCGCGCGCTGGCGCGCGCTCGGGTTCGACGGCGCGCTCGTCGGTGAGGCTCTCGTTCGCGCCGCTGATCCGGCCGCGGCTGCGCGTGCGTTCGTGGCCGCCGGTGCGGCGCCGGACGACCCGGCGAACGTCGCCCGCCGCCCGTTCGTCAAGATCTGCGGCGTCACGGACGTCGAAGGGGTCCTGGCTGCGGTCGCGGCCGGCGCCGATGCCATCGGTCTCAACGTCGTGCCGGGGACGCCCCGCGAGCTCGCCCTCGACGAGGCCGCCGACCTTGCCCGGATCGCCCGAGCGGCCGGGACCGGCGACGGGCGACCGCTCATCGTCGCGATCACCGCCGACGCGTCGGCCGCCCATCTCGCCGCGACCGTGGCGGCCATCGACCCGGACGTGGTCCAGCTGGCCGGCACGGAGTCGATCGCGTTCGCCCAGCGCGCTGGGCGGCGGACCTGGAAGGTCCTGCAGGTCCCGTCCGTGGAGCCCGACGACCTCGCCGCCGCCGCCGCCGATCTCGTCTCGCGCGGGCAGGCATACCTGGCCGCGGGAGTGGACCGGATCATGCTTGATGCGGCGGGCGGCCCGCATCCGGGTGGGACGGGGACGCGGGCCTCGGAGCGACTGGCCGCGGCGGTCGCCCGGGAGCTGCCGGTCATGCTGGCCGGTGGACTGGCTCCCGCGAACGTCGCCGGGGCCCTGCGCGCCATCCCGGCCACGGCCGTGGACGTGGCGTCCGGCGTGGAACGGCCGCGCACCCCGGGCACGCGGCCGGCCAAGGATCCGCTTCGCGTCGCTCTGTTCGTCAAGCGGGCCCGGGCGGCCCGCGACGACCGCCCGAACATCGCGTTCGGCCCGACCCCGATCCATGCCGGCCTGCTCGACGCCGATGGCGCCGGCCGATGGGGGATGGAGCGCGATTTCGGTGGCCGCTACGTCCCGGAGACGCTGATGGCCGCACTCGAACAGCTCGAGACGGCGTACGACGCGCTGCGCCAGGACCCGGTCTTCTGGGCCGAGCTGCGCGAGCTGCTGGGAACGTTCGCCGGTCGGCCGACCGCGCTCTACCGGGCCGACCGCCTGGCGGCCGCGGTCCGCGCCGAGGCCGAGCGGCTGGCCGGGCCGCGCGGATCGCGCATCCCGGCCCTGCGTCTCTACCTCAAGCGCGAGGACCTCGCCCACACCGGCGCGCACAAGATCAACAACGCGCTCGGCCAGGCGCTGCTGACGCGCCGGCTGGGCAAGACCCGGGTCATCGCCGAGACCGGCGCCGGCCAGCACGGCGTCGCCACGGCGACCGCCTGCGCCCTGCTCGATCTGCCGTGCGTCGTGTACATGGGCGCCGAGGACATCGAGCGACAGGGTCCGAACGTGCTCCGGATGCGCGCCCTGGGAGCCGAGGTGCGATCGGTGACTTCAGGCACGGCGACGCTCAAGGACGCGGTCAACGAGGCGATGCGCGACTGGGTCACGAACGTCCAGACGACCCACTACGTGCTGGGCTCGGCGATGGGGCCGCATCCCTACCCGACCATCGTCCGCGACCTCCAGCGCCGGATCGGCGACGAGGCTGCGGCGCAGCTCGACGCGGTCGAAGGGCGCCTGCCGGACCTCGCGGTCGCGTGCGTCGGTGGTGGGTCGAATGCGATCGGCCTCCTCGCGCGGTTCATCGGCGAGCCGACGGTCCGCCTGGCGGTCGTCGAAGCGGCCGGCGACGGCATCGAGACCGGGCGCCATGCCGCGGCGATCCTCGGCGGGACGCCGGGCATCCTCCACGGCTCGCGCTCGCTGATGCTCCAGGACGCGGACGGTCAGGTGACCGAGGCGCACTCGGCCTCGGCCGGCCTCGACTACCCGGGGATCGGGCCGCAGCTCGCCGCCCTCGCCGAAGGCGGCCGGATCGAGGTCGCCGCGGCGACCGACCGCGAGGCCGTGGCCGCGATGAAGGCGACGACGCGCACGGAGGGCATCCTGCCGGCGCTCGAGACCGCGCACGCGGTCGCAGCCCTGCCCAAGCTGCTGGCGGGGACCGGCGGGGTCGGCGGGTCGTGGCCGGATGAGGTGCTGGTCCTGGTCGGGTTCTCCGGGCGGGGCGACAAGGATCTCGCCGCCCTCGAGCGGTTCGCCGACGTCGAGCCCTGGGAGGCTGCGCGATGACGCCGGCTGCCGCGTCGCCCGTCGAGACCGGCACGAACGCGACGTCCGGCGCGCGCCGGATGGCCGCCGCGTTCGCCCGTGCCCGAGCCGAGGGTCGGGCCGCGCTCATCCCATACGTCGTCGCGGGCTACCCGGACGCGGACACGAGCTTTCGGATCGCGCTCGCCGCCGCGGACGCGGGAGCGGACCTGCTGGAGGTCGGGCTGCCGTATTCGGACCCGTTGGCCGACGGCGCGACGCTCCAGCGCGCGTCGGGCGTCGCGCTCGCAGCAGGGGCCACGCTCGAGCGGTCGCTCCGCCTCATCGAGCGGATCGGTGCCGCCCGGCCGGATCTGCCCCTCGTCCCGATGGGCTACGCCAACCAGGTCATCGGTGGCGGCGACGGCGAGGCCGTCGCGAAGCGCCTGGCCGGTGCGGGTGCGGCCGGGCTGATCGTCGCCGACCTGACGCCCGACGAGGGAGCGCCGTTCGAGGCCGTCGCCCGTGCGGCAGGACTCGCCGTCGTCTACCTCGTCGCCCCGACGACGCCGCCCGCGCGACGGGCTGTGGTCGCCGCCCGAAGCGGTGGCTTCCTGTACTGCGTCTCGCTCGTCGGCGTCACCGGCGCGCGGACCTCGCTGCCAGCCTCGGTCGGCAAGCTCGTCCGCGCGGTCAAGGCTGCATCGCCGGTGCCCGTCGCAGTCGGGTTCGGCGTCAGCAAGCCGGCCCATGTCCGCGCCATCGCCAGGGCCGGCGCCGACGGGGTCATCGTCGCCTCGGCGCTGGTCGACGCGCTCGGTCCCGACGGGCGCGACGTCGACGGGCTGTCGAGCCTCGTCGCGACGCTCCGCAAGGCGACCTGAGGGCGGCGGGATGGTCATCGTCGTCACCATCGAATCGACACCCAAGAAGGCGTTCGCACGAGCCCTCGAGTGGCCCGGCTGGGCCCGCGGCGGAAAGACGGACGAGCTTGCCCTCGCGGCACTGGCCGGTTCGGCGGCGCGCTATGCGGCCGTTGCCGTCGCGGCCGGCGAGTCGTTCGCCCCCGATTCGTACGAGATCGTCGACCACGCCGGCGGCGGCGGCGGGACGGACTTCGGCGTCCCGTCGGTCATCACCGACGCCGAGCGCCGTCCGACGACCGCCGCCGAGGCCGACCGGCTCGCGCGGCTCGTCGCGGCGGCCTGGACGACCCTCGACCGCGTCGCTGCCTCAGCGCCGGCGGAGCTTCGCAAGGGACCGCGCGGCGGCGGCCGCGACCGCGACAAGATGCTGGCGCATGTCGTCGAAGCCGAGTCGGTCTACGCCCGCGAGATGGGTATCCGCGAGAGGCTGCCGGATCCGACCGATCGGGCGGCCGTCGATGCGCTCCGAGCGGCGATGCTCGAGGTGCTGCGTCAGCCGTCGGATGGCACGCCGCTCGGCGGCCGAAAGTGGACGGTGCGCTACGCCGCGGGCAGGATCGCCTGGCACGCCCTCGACCACGCCTGGGAGATGGAAGACCGAAGCGATCAGGGCTAGACCGTGTCGGCGGCCCCACCCACCGTGAACAGGGTCGCCACGTCGGCCGCCGCGATCGGTCGGGGCCGGTCGATCAGGCCGACCGCGGCGGCGGCCTGGCCGATGAGTTCCGCGGCGCTGCGGCCGGCCGCGCGCAACTCACGGACCGAGGTGTCGCCGTCGGCCTTCGACAGCTTGCGACCATCGGGTCGCCTGATCAGGGGATGGTGGGCGAATGTCGCCGGCGACTCGCGCCCGAGTCGGGCGCCAAGGCGGATCTGGGCCGCGGTCGCCGACAGGAGGTCACGCCCACGGACGATGAGGTCGACACCCTGCCGTCGATCGTCGACGACGACGGCGAACCCGTACGTCCAATTGCCGTCGCGGTCGGTGATCGGCATGTCGCCATCGTTGGCGACCTCGTCCGAGCACGGGCCGACGATGCCGTCCATCCAGCGCTCCGAGCCGCCACCCGATGCGACCCGCAGGATCGGTCCATCAAGGCCGCGCTCACGGCAGCCGCCCGGACAGCCGGGCCCGTGCCACCGCCGACCGTGGTCGTGCGCCCACACGGCGGCCGTCTTTCGAGAGCAATCGCAGCCGTACACGATCCCCTCGTCGCGCAGCAGGACGAGCGCGGCCGCGTATGGTGCGTCGCCATCGGACTGGCGCTCAGGCCCCGCATCGGCGTGGAATCCGAGCCACGCGAGGTCCTCGGTCAGGGCGGCGTCGAACTCGGGCCGGCTCCGAACACGGTCATGGTCCTCGATCCGGAGCAGGACATCGGCACCGGTCGTGGCGGCCATCCCCCAGACGTAGATGGCGTTCGCGACGTGGCCGAGGTGCAGGTAGCCGGTCGGCGCGGGCGCAAAGCGCGTCCGGTGCGCGACGATGGGAGCCGTCACGGAGCCGGTGACAGGCCGGGGCTGGCCGGCGTCGAGTAGACCACGGTCTGGGTGACGGCAAGATCGAGTCGGACGGACGGGCCGAGCGCCGTCGTCAGCAAGGCCTCGAGGGCGGCCGGATCCGGCGGCGTCCCAGGCCCGGCCACGTCGACCTCGACCAGGTCGCCGGACACGCTGACGGCCACCACCTTGAAGGCGGGAGCCGGAGCCAGCCACTCGGCGACGGCGGCCTGGGCGAGCTGCTGGTCCGTGGCCGCGGCGTACGCCTGCTGGCCACCGATCGCCAGCGGGATGAGCAGGAGCATGCCCGTCACCGCGAACGATGCGAACCAGACCTGGGTCCGTTCCGCGTTCGCCACGAGGCGACCGATCGGCACAACCCCTGTCAGGACGAACACGACCGAGGCGGCCAGCACGATCGACACGAAGTTCGTCGCGAACAGCAGGAGCGCACCGGCTGCCTCCTCGGGCAGCCCGGCCGACAGCAGGATGCCGGCCGTCCCGAGCGGCGGCACGAGCGAGATCGCGATGGCCACCCCCGGCAGCGAATCGGCGACCTTGGCGTTCGATGCCGCGTAGGCGCCCGCCGCCCCGGCCGCCAGGGCGACGACGAGGTCGATCAGGGTCGGCGAGGTCCGCCCGACGATCTCGCTGTTCTGTGGCACGTCCGGTGCCGAACCCAGCCAGGCGCCCATCACGACCCCGATCAGGATCGTGGTCACGATGCCTGCGGCCGTCACGATCAAGGACTGGACGGCGCGCTTCGGGAGCCCGGTCACGATCCCCAGCGCGATCCCGACGATCGGCCCCATCAGCGGGGCGATGATCATCGCGCCGATGATGCTGGCGACCGAGTTCGAGATGAGCCCGGCGCTGGCGATGATCCCGGCCAGGGTCAGCAGCACGGAGAAGCGCACCAGCCGGCCGCGGTCGGCCGGGTCGTAGTCGTAGGCGTCGAGGATCTCGTCGCGTCGCGCGTCCCCGACGTCTCGGCTGTGGAGCCACGCATCGCCGATCTCGGCCAACCCGGTCGGCGTCCGACCGTCCGGTGTCCGCAGGTCGGACGGCCAGGCGACCATCGCCAGGGCGATCGCCCCGACGACGATCCAGCCGATCGCGGCGGCGAAGACGACGATCGAGAACGCGACACTCGGGATGGCCGCCAGGACGACCCCGGTCGCGAGCAGGAGCGCGGCCCGGGCGAGTCGCAGGCCTCGGACCCCGGGCAGGCGGGAATGCATCGCACCCCAGGCGTCGACCAGGGCGAGGATGCCGAAGACGATCGCCAGCACCCGTATCTCGGTGACTGCGCCACCGACCGTCGAAGCCACGAGGGCGATCCCGGCGAGCACGCCGGCCCCGACGCGCAGCAGCCGTCGCCGGCGACGCAGGGCATCGCCGGTCGGGTCGCCGGTCGTCACCCGGATGGACAGCTCGAGGACGCTCACCAAGACCAGCGAGGCGCCCAGCACGATCGCGGCCTCGTCCGGCCGGAACAGGGCGACCAGGCCCGCGACGAGGCCGATCAGCCCGCGGGCGACCGCGACGTTCGTCCAGCCGGTCCGTTCCACGGGTCGGTCAGGCGTCATCGCCCTGGCCGGCGTCGTCACGCGCCCGGTCGCGCGCTTCGAGCGCCCGGGTGGCGGACATCAGTCGACGGTATAGGGCGAGCAGGTCGGCCTGCCCGAGTGGACCCTGGTTGGCCATCGTGATGCGGAGGAGGACCTCGCGCTCCCGGTCGGCATCGCGGATGGCCCGTCTACCCTGGACGGTCTTCAGCCGGCCGGCCGCCCGGGCCAGCTCGGCCCGCTCGTTGAGCAGCGCGACGATGCGCCGGTCGAGGGCGTCGATCTGGCGCCGCAGTCGCCGGAGCTCGGGCGTCTCGATGGGCGTTGGCGGCCGTCTAGTCACCGGCGTCGCCCGATCGCAGGGCGATCGCCTCGAGCGCGAGGTGGTAGCCGCGAGCCCCCCGACCGACGATCAATTCGAGGGCGATGTCGTGGAGGAAGTTGACCTGTCGGAACGGCTCGCGCGTGCCGGGGTCGGACAGGTGCACCTCGATGAACGGCTTCGAGATCCCGAGCAGAGCGTCGCGCAGCGCGACGCTCGTGTGGGTCAGGCCGCCGGCGTTGACGATGGCGATGTCGAAGTCGCGAAGGTGCAACCGGTCGATCAGCGCGCCCTCATGGTTCGACTGGAAGAAGGCGACCTCGAGTCCGAGCTCGGTGGCGTGGGTGACGAGGCCCTCATGGATCTCCTCGAGCGTCTCGCGTCCGTAGATCTCCGGCTCGCGTGTCCCGACGAGGTTGAGGTTCGGGCCCTCGAGGACGAGGACGGCGGTCATCGCGGACTCCCGGTCGGGGCCGCCAGGAGCGAGGCGGCGGCGCGTTCGACGACATCGGGCTCGATGTCGTCACGGACGACCACCCCGTCGGCGGTCGGCAGGACCCAGCGCAGGCGTCCGGCGGCGTGCTTCTTGTCGGAGGCCAGATGGTCGAGCACAGCGGAGAGCGAGTAGGGGAGTGGCTCGATCGCGAGGCCGAGCGCGTCGAGCAACCGGACGATCCGCTCGGCGCGGTCCGTCGGCGTGACCCCGACCTCAAGGCCGATCCGCACGGCGGCCCGCAGGCCGTACGCCACCGCCTCGCCGTGGAGCAGGTCGCCGAAACCCGCCGCAGCCTCGACCGCGTGGCCGAGGGTGTGACCCAGGTTGAGGGTCATCCGTCCGCCGCCGGGATCGCGTTCCCGCTCGTCGGCAAGGACCACCGCGACCTTGGCCCAGGCCGCCCGTTCGACGAGCTCGGCGGGGACGCCGGAGGCGAGGACGGCCGGATCGGCGCGGGCGAGTGCCGGGCCGTCCGCCTCGAGCAGCTCGAACAGCCGCTCATCGCCGAGGGCGGCCATCTTGACCGCCTCGCCGAGGGCGGCCCGCACCTGGCGAACGGGGAGTGTCCGGAGTGCCGCGACGTCGATGACGATGGCGGTCGGCTGATGGAACGCCCCGACGAGGTTCTTGCCCTCGGGCAGGTCGACACCTGTCTTGCCGCCGATCGACGAGTCGATCTGGGCGACGAGCGTGGTCGGGACCGCGATGAACCGGATGCCGCGCAGGTAGACGGCCGCCAGGAACCCGGCCGCGTCCCCAAGGGCGCCGCCACCGACGGCGACGAGGACCTCACCGCGATCGACCCGGTGCGCCGCGAGCTCGCTGGCCGCGGTCTCGATGACCGCCATGCGCTTGGCGTTCTCGCCCTCGGGCAGGAGGATCGTGACGACCTCCCGGCCGCGCGCGCGCAGGTCGTCGGCCAGCCGTTCACCGACGGCCGCCCAGGCGCCGGGTTCGCTGACGAGGATCGCGCGTCTGGCACGCATCACGTCGAGCTCTTCGGCCAGGACCTCAGCGGCGATGCCTTCGCCGAGAACGATCCGGCCGATCGCAGTGCCGGCCTGCAGCAGCCGCGTCCCCCGGTCCGCGTCGGCCGTGCCGACGGGGAGGTGGGCCTCGACCGCGTCCACCACGCCGCCGACCTCGCCGACACCGGCGTGATGGATCCGGGCCGCGGCGTAGAACCGCTCGCGCCGGCTGCCGAGGTCCCGGATGGTGCCGATCGGGTCACGACCGGTGACGAGCGGCCGGACGTGCGGTGAGCGACGCAGCCGCTGGGCCAGGACCTCGGGCCGGCCGTCGAGCCAGACCGACGTCCGCCCGCGGTAGAGCGCCCAGCGATTGCGCGGATCGACGATGGCGCCGCCGCCGGTGGAGATGACCCGGCGGACCTCAGGAGCTAGGTCGGCCGGTCCGAGATCGGCGATGGCGGCGCGTTCGAGGGTTCGGAAGGCGGACTCGCCATCCTCCTCGAAGATCTCCGGGATGGACCGGCCCGCCGTCGATTCGATGCGCTCGTCGAGGTCGATGAATGACGCGGCGTGGCGGTTCGCGAGCCGGCGGCCCACGACGCTCTTGCCGCTCCCGGGCAGGCCGACGAGCACGACGTCCACCATCGACCTCAGTCGTCGCCGCCGGAGCCGGCCTCGTCCGTGCCGCTCAGGCCGTGTCCCGCGGGCGCGACGGCCCGCCCGCCCGCGACCGGGGCATCCGGCGATGCGGCGATCCGGGCCCGGTAGTGGGCCAGCGCCGCCCGGACATCGTCGACCGTGTCGCCCCCGAACTTCTCCAGCACGAACGATGCCAGGGTGAGCATCACCATCGCCTCACCGACGACGCCTGCCGCCGGCACGACGCTGATGTCGCTTCGCTCGTAGTGCGCCTTGTCGACCGCTTCGCCGGTGATGAGATCGGCCGACGGGAGCGGCCGGGCGAGTGTCGAGATGGGCTTGACGGCCCCGCGGACGACGAGCGGCTCGCCGTTGGTGACGCCCCCGGTCAGGCCACCGGCGTTGTTGGTGCGGTGGACCCAGCGGCCGTCGTCGGTCCGGCCCTCGATGACGTCGTGCACCCCGGACCCGAACCGGCGCGTCTGCTCGAACCCGAGACCGAACTCGACGCCCTTGACGATGTTGATGCTCATGACCGCGGCCGCGAGTGCGCCATCGAGCCGCCGGTCCCAGTGGACGTACGAGCCGAGCCCGATCGGCAGGCCGTGGACGACGACCTCGAAGACGCCGCCGACCGTGTCACCGGCGGAGCGCGCCTCGTCGATGCGGGCGATCATGGCGGCCTCGGCATCGGGGTCCGGGCAGCGCAGCGGTGATGCCTCGGATTCCTCGCGCGACCGGGTCGCCCGGGCAGGATCGAGGGCGACCCCGCCGACTTCGGCGGTGAACGACCAGGCCTCGATGCCGAGGTCGCGCAGGAAGGCCCGCGCGACGCCGCCGGCCGCCACCCGGGCCGCGGTCTCTCGGGCGGAGGCACGCTCGAGGACGTTCCGGACGTCGTTGAAGTCGTACTTGAGGGCGCCTGCCAGGTCGGCGTGACCGGGCCGGACCCGGGTGACCGGGGTGGCCCGCTTGTTGCCGTCGGCGGCCGCTTCCCCGAGCGCCGCGGCGGCCGCCTCGTCGAGCGGTTCGACGGCCATGACCTGCGTCCAGTTCTCCCAATCCTTGTTGCGGACCAGGAGCAGGATCGGCGAGCCGAGGGTCAGTCCGTGGCGGACGCCGGCGAGGATCTCGGCGCGGTCCTGCTCGATGGCCTGCCGGGCGCCCCGGCCGTAGCCCTTCTGACGCCGGGCGAGATCGACTGCGAGGTCGTCGGCGGTCAGGGCGAGCCCGGCCGGGACGCCCTCGACCGTCACTCCAAGGGTGGGGCCGTGCGACTCGCCGGCGGTCAGGAATCGAAAGGCGCCCATCCGTCGTGGATCGCTCGCGGCTCGGTCGGTCAGTCCGGCGTGCCGGCTGCGGCCGGTTCGCCTTCGGCCACGGCGACGCCGTCCGCCGCCGCACCGGACGGCTCCCCTTCGGCCGAGCGGAGCCCGGCCGCCCTGGCTTCGGCGAGCTTGGCCTGCATCAGGTCGAGCGGAGCGGGCTGCCCGGTCCACAGCGTGAATGCCGAGGCACCCTGGTGGAGCAGCATCAGCTCGCCGTCGGCGACCGTGGCACCGGCCGCGGCCGCGTCGCGGAGCAGCTGGGTCCGGGCGTAGATGAGGTCGAGCACGAGCAGGTCGCCGTGCAGGGCCTCGGCCGGGATCGGGCGCTCATCGCTGGTCAGGCCGATCGAGGTCGCGTTGACCAGCACCCGTGTCTTGGCCAGCTCGGACTCGATGATCGAGTCGTGCCAGGGCATCGCCCGCAGCTCCATGTGGGCGGCGCTCCGGCCGAAGTGCTTGACCAGGCCCTCGGCGCGATGGAGATGGCGGTTGAACACGACGATCCGCTGGAAGCCCTCGGTGATCAGGCCATAGACGACGGCGCGGGCGCCGCCGCCGGCTCCCAGCACGACGGCCTGGCGCGGCATCTTCTGCTTGCCGACGAGCCGGTCGAGCGCGACCTTGAAGCCCGGCACGTCCGTGTTGTGGCCGATGAGCCGCTTGCCCTCGCGGGTGATGGTGTTGACCGCGCCCGGTGACATGGGCCTCGTCGGTCAGCCGGTCGACCATCGGGACGACTCGCTCCTTGTGCGGGATGGTGACGTTCGCGCCCAGGAAGTCGTCGCCGCGGATCTCCTCGATCGCGGCCGCCAGCTCCATCGGCGTGCGATCCCAGAGCTCGTAGGTCGCGTCGATCCCGAGCGAATCGAAGGCGGCCTGCTGCATCGCCCCCGACAGGGAATGGGCGACGGGATGCCCCATGAGGACCACGCGCTTGGTCATGCTCGCACCCTTTCGAGGTCGTCGAAGAAACCGGGATAGGAGATGGCGGCGGAATCCGGGCGACCGACAGCGGTCTCGCCCGTGGCGACGAGCCCGGCGATGGCGAACGTCATCGCCAGGCGGTGATCGTCGAGGCTGTCGGTCGGGGCGCCGTGGAGCCGGGTCGGGCCGCTGATGCGCAGGTCGTCGCCGTCGATCTCGATCCGTGCACCGAGGGCGCGCAGGCCGGTGGCCGTTCCGGCGATCCGGTCCGACTCCTTGTGGCGGAGTTCACCCGCACCGCGGATGACGGTCGTGCCGACCGCGGCGGTGGCCGCCAGGCAGAGCACCGGGATCTCGTCGATCGCCGCGGCCACGTCCGACGGACCGAGGTCCACCGCATGGAGGGCCGACGACCGCACGGTGATATCGGATAGCGGCTCGCCGACACCATCGTCGGGCGCACCGCCGTGGGCGGCTTCATCGATGTCAGCGCCCATCGATCGCAGGATGTCGATGATCGCGCGGCGGGTCGGGTTGACCCCGACGTCGTGGAGGATCAGCTCGGCGTCGGGATGGATGGCCCCGGCAACCAGCCAGAAGGCCGCGGCCGAGACGTCGCCCGGGACCCTCTCCGACACTGCGCGCACCGCGATCCCTCCTTCCAGCGACCATGCGACCGACCCGTCCGGTGCGTCCGTCCGCTCGACCGGCACGCCCCTCGCCCGCAGCATCCGTTCCGTGTGGTCGCGCGTCGCGACCGACTCGCGCACCGTCGTCCGCCCGTCCGCACGAAGTCCCGCGAGCAGGATGGCCGACTTCACCTGTGCGCTCGGCACCCGCGTCGTGTAGTCGATCGCCCGGAGCGGGGTACGACCGATCACGGTCAGTGGTGGGAGGGAATCGTCTTGCCGGCCATGGAGGACGGCACCCATCGAGCGCAGTGGTTCGATGATACGAGCCACCGGACGGCGGCGCAACGAATCGTCGCCGTCGAGGATCGCCGTGACCGGCAGCCCGGCGAGCACGCCGCTCAGCAGGCGCAGGGTCGTCCCGGAGTTGCCGCAATCGAGCGTGCCGTCGGGCACGGTCAGGGTGTCCGCGCCGCCGGAGACGACGCGATAGCCGACCGTCGGGCCTTCGCCCTCGACCCGGTCGACGGTCGCCCCGAGCGCGGCGACGATGCTCGCCGTCGAGCGGACGTCGGCGCCATCGCCGGCGCCGCTGATCCGGCTCTCGCCGTCGGCCAGGGCGGCCAGCATCAGTGCGCGATGGCTGACCGACTTGTCGCCGGGCAGGCGCAGGTCGCCGCGCAGGCGTGCGCTCGCGCGAACGCGCGCGACCGGCGTTCCGGATCCGGCCGAGGCGGAGGTGGTCACGGCGGTGGTCACCGCTCCGCGGCGTACACGCCGCGGATGAAGGCGTGGAGCGGCGTGATGGCCGCCATCATGTCGCGGAACTGGTCCAGGGTCAGTTGCTGCTCTGCGTCGGACAGCGCGTCGTCCGGGCTCGGGTGGACCTCCACCATCACCCCATCGGCACCGACCGCGACGCCACCGAGCGCGAGCGGCTTGACCAGCCAGCGCTTGCCGGTCGCATGGCTCGGGTCGACGATGATCGGCAGGTGGGTGAGCCGGTCGAGGAGCGGCACGGCGGCGAGGTCCATGGTGTTCCGGGTGTACGTCTCGAACGTCCGGATGCCGCGCTCGCACAGGATGACGTTGGGGTTGCCCGAGCTGACGATGTATTCGGCCGCCATCAGGAATTCCTCGACGGTCGCGCCGTAGCCGCGCTTGAGCATCACCGGGCGGGCGACCCGGCCGACGTCGCGCAGGAGCGAGTAGTTCTGCATGTTCCGGGTGCCGATCTGGAGGATGTCGGCGTACTCGGCGACGATGTCGACCTGGCTCGGCTCCATGACCTCGGTGATGATCGGCAGGCCGGTCCGTTCGCGCGCCTCGGCGAGGAGGCGCAGGCCCGCGATGCCGAGGCCCTGGAAGGCGTACGGCGAGGTCCGCGGCTTGAACGCCCCGCCACGCAGGATCGTCGCGCCGGCGGCCTTCACCGCGTCGGCCGTCTCGAACAGCTGATCCCGGCTCTCGACCGAGCATGGCCCCGCCATCATCGTCAGCGACCCGTCGCCGATGACCGCGTCGAGCACACGGATGACGGTGTCCTCGGGGTGGAATTCGCGCGACGTCAGCTTGAACGGGCGGCTGATCGGCGTCACCGAGGCGACCCCGGGCAGCGTCGCGAACCGCTCGAGGAGGGCCGGCCGGCGTGAGCCGATCTCGCCGACGACCGCCACGGTCGTGCGGCCCGCGCTGACGTGATCGAACGGCGTGAGTCCCTCGGCGAGGATCTGGCTCTTGACGCCAAGGATCTCCGCCTCGGTCGCGCCGACCGTCATCACCACGAACATCGCGCTGGTCTCTCCTTGTCGGCCGTCCGGCACAAAACAAAAAAGCAGAGGTCAGGCCTCTGCTTCGTTTGCCCGGCACGACCCGTGCCCCTCGGTCTCAGCGACCTCGGAGTGTCATGCCGGGCATCGAAAGTAGAAGGTGGGGCTCATGTCTGTGGTCCGGACGGTATCGATTGGCGGGCTCGATGTCAACGCGCGTCGGTCTCCGCCCGGCCGACGAGGGCGCGGGCGATGATCGCCTCGACGACCTCGCCCTTGGCGTCGGCGTAGTCCTGCACGTAGACCCAGTGACGAGCGGCCAGCTTGCGCTTCGTCCGGAGGTACAGGTCGCGCTCGTCGTCGTGGGTCCGCAGCCAGTCGCGGAAGACGAGCATCCGCTCGATCTCGGATGAGCCGACAGTGAAGGTGTGCAGGTTGATGTCGGTGTCGGGCCCCTTGAAGACCCGGTGCTCATGCCAGTCGGGCTCGCGGATCCGCAGGACGTAGCCGGCCGTCTCCATCGGCGGGACGTAGGCGGCCTCGTCGGCCGAATCGGGGACCGCCAGAAGGATGTCGACGATCGGCTTGGCCGGCAGACCGGGGACGGACGTGGAACCGACGTGCTCGACCAGACCGACGCGGTCCCCGAGAGCGCCGCGGATGCGCCCGGCTTCGCGCTCGAAGAGGACGGGCCAGTCCGGGTCGTAGTCGGCCAGGATGATCGGACCATCGACGCGCCGACGCGGGCCGATGGTTGCGGCGACCATGTAGTCGTCGCGGCTGTCTGGCACGGTCCTACTCGAGGGCGTCCAGGTTCGCCTCGGCCTGGAACAGGTTGATGCCGCTCTCGATCAGGTCGACGACGTGCTGCAGCTTGGACTCCTCCTCGACCTGTTCCTCGATGAACCACTGGAGGAACTGGAAGCCACGGTGATCCCCGGCCGCGACCGCGACGCCTGCCGCCCTGTCGAATTGTCCAGCCACGGTCCGCTCCGACTCGAGCGCCCGGCGCGCCGCTGCCGCCGGCGAATCGAACTTCGTCGACGTCGCCTTGAGCGCCGGCAGGTCGAAGTCGACGTCGTTGTCGACCAGGAAGTCGATGATCTTCTGGGCGTGCTGGGCCTCCTCGACCGACTGCCCGCGGAAGAGCTTGCCCCAGCCACCGAGGCTCTGGCGCTCGAAGTAGATGGCGATCGCGAGGTAGAGCTGGTGGGCCCCGAGCTCGTTGCCGATCTGGGCGATCAGGAGTTTGCGGAGGTCGGCGCTGAGCATGGGCGGCTCCTTCGGGGGCGGTGGCGCGGCGGGTCGGGCGGGCGCGGACTCCATGATAGGATTCCGGCCGCTGTCGCGACGGAGAGGTCGCATAGAGGTCTAGTGCAGCGGTTTGCTAAACCGCCATGTGGGGTAACCTGCATCGAGGGTTCGAATCCCTCCCTCTCCGCCAGCCCTCGCAGCATCGTGCGCCCGTAGCTCAGTGGATAGAGCGTTAGGTTGCGGACCTAAAGGTCGTGGGTTCGAGTCCCGCCGGGCGCGCCAAACCATCGTCATGATCGCCTGGGGCGTCAGGTCGCCCGGGTCAGGATCGGGCGCTGGAGGTCAGGCCCAGGCGTCGGCGCGGCATCGTGTCCCTCCATCGTGATGCTGGTCGGACTACGCTACCCGCCCATGTCCGGTTTGACGACCCTGCTCGACGTGCCGATCCGGTTCGACGTGGGCGACACGGTGACGCACGCGCCGATGGTCGACGTCGTCGTGGCCGGCCAGCCGACCCGGCTCATCCTCGACACGGGCTCGACCGACCACGTCCTGACGATCGAGCTGGTCGGTGCCGCCGGAATGCCGCATGAGCCGGGCGAGCCGGGCACGGACCACGCCGGCGCCTCGGTCGACTCATGGTTCGTCGGTGACGCCGGCGCCGAGATCGACGGCGTCCGCTTCGCGCTTCATGACGTCGTCGCGATCGCCGGCCCGGCGCCGTTCGCCGGGTGGGGCGTCGGCGGCTTCCTGAGTCCGCAGCACCTTCATCCGACCGCGCTGGCGGTGATCGACCTGGTGGCAGATCGGCTGATGCTGGTCGACGGCGGAGATGACGACGCCGTCGAAGGCTGGCTCCGGGCGCGGGCGCCGGATCTGCGCGTCCTCCGGCTCGACCGGGATCCAGCCGAAGCGACCCCGGTCATCGCCGCCGCCATCGAGCCGTTCGCCGCGGTCCCGACGATGCTGAACACCGGCGGTCGTGGGACCGAGGTCGCGATCGCAGCCGTGCCGGGCCTCGCCGGTGTGGCCCAGGGCGAGGCGGGCAAGGGCGTCGGGGGCGCGCCGGTGCTTGGCACCGTCACGGAGGAGCACGTCCTTCGGGTCGGCGACGTCCGGCTGCCCGTCGCCCGGCTCCTCGTCCGGGACGAGATCGACACGATGCTGGGTCTCGTCGGCATGGACGTCCTGCGCGGCACGGTGCTCGGGGTCGGCGCTGACCGGGCCCGACCCGTCTGGTGGCTGGTGCCGACAGGCCGCCTGTCACGAAACGACGCCCTCGCCATGTCTGGCTGACGGAGCCGCACGGAGACAGGCATCGCACGACCCACGCGCCGGCACGAGACGTTGGCCGATGCCGCGACGATCGTGCCGAAGGGACGACCGGGCCCTGGCTGTTCGGGATCACATGCAAGGTCGCCGGCGGGCAGGACCGGCCGGTCCCGGGATCGTCTGACCGTTCGTTCAGCGTGAGGGGCCGCACACCCGGATGGTGACGGGCCTTGGGAGGTCGAGACGGACTTGCCACGGCAAGCCGCCCATCCCGAGGTCGGGCACGGCGATCGACCACCTGTCTGTTGGAGATGTGGGCAAGGCGATCGCCGTGCGTGACGCGGGTGGCAGCGTCCAGCCAAGCGACGCGGTCGCGCCATCGACGGGCCCCTCGACCAGCAATCCCCCGCCGACCGGCACGGACAACGTGACCCATCCATCAGCCGCCGCCGTGACGATCGAAAGGCAGGAGCCGCCCGCTGTGACCGCTGCGCCACCCGACCCCAGGACGATCGGGATCAAGTCCCCGGCCAGCGCGGCCGGACCCACCGCCGAGGCGCTGAACGACCCACGCGTCATTCCGAGGACCGCCTGCTCGAGCTGCGACGTCGTCGGCGGAACGACGTTCGACGGCACCAACGTGTCTTCGAGCGGCGATCCATAACGCTGGAGGATTTCATCGAGCTGGCGCACGTCCGGCCACCCGAGTGGGAGGGTGGGATCGGGCGATGAGTCCGCCGGACGGTCCGCCAGCAGCGTCAGGTACGCCCGGGTCAGCCCTGCATCGCGCGCGAACTGCGTGCGACCGGCTCGGAGGTCCAGCACATTCGCGCCGATCGACAGAGCCGCCAGGGCGATGAGCCCGACGGTCGCCGGCCTGGGCACCTTCCGTCCGGTCGAGAGTGAACCGATCAGATCGCCGAGTGCCGGGATCAGCAGGAATGCCGCGACGTACACGTAGCGGCTGCGCGTCGCGAAATCGCCGGGGAGGTCCGCCCGCGATAGGCCGATGACCAGGTACATGGTCAGTGCCGCGACCGCGCCGCCAAGCGCGAGAGGGGCCACGAGTCGCCCGACCGCCTGGCGAGCCAGGATGGCGACCACGAGCAGGATGGCCGCCAGACCGGCGACCCAGCCCAGCACGGGCAGGCGTCCGGCAAGGTCGAAACCGGCGACCCGGGCGACGGCGTAGGTCAGGCCGCGCGCGGCGAACGGGATGACGTCAGCGGGCGAGGCGAACCCACCGCTCACACCGTGTCGACCGTAGGTCAGGTACCAGATCACGAAGACGACGCCGGGGACCACCACCCACGCCGAGCGCCGCCGAAGGGCCGGGTCCACGAACAGCCGCACGGCCGTGGCGACGACGAAGAAGATGCCCATGCCCGACGACGCGAGGCCGACGACCAGGAGCCCGGTCCCGGCGATCGCCGTCGAGCGTCGGCGATCGTCTTCCAGGGCGACCAACCCCCACGTCCCAGCCGCGACCGACGCGACGAACCCGATCTGGAAGGCCCACAGGATGTTCTCGGAGCCACTGCCGAGGACCAGCAAAGGGATCGCGGCGAGCAGTGCCGCCCATCCCGGCAGGCGGCGGGCGAGGAGCACGAAGGCGCCACCCGCGGCCGCGAGATGGAGCAGGGTCAGGACCACCATGTACGGCAGGTACGAGTGGAGCCCGACGATCGCCAGGATCGCCCTGTAGAGGATCAGCGGGACGGTCGACCAGTGCTCGTTGTGCGGCTCGAGATACGCCGCGATCCCGGATGTGTCGGCGCCGATGAACGTCCATTCGTCCTGCCAGAACGTGAGGTGTCGCCCGATCAGCAGCAGCCCGAAGAATGTCGCCAGCGCGAGGCCGAGCCAGACGATGTGAGCTCGAGACCACCGGAGACTCCTCGGAATCGGACCCACGATCACCTCGAGGCGGCGCCCGGACCAGCACATTCGTCGGGGGGGGCGCGCGAATGATACGACTCGAACCATCTTCAGCCCCCGAACGACCGACCGCTAGCGCGATCGCCCTCGGGCGGACTCGTACCGATCGACCGTCCGCTGGAGGCCGTCCTTGTATCGCGTCCGGACAGCCCGTCCCTGCCCGTCCCATCGTCGAGCGTGTGTCGGCCGCGGTCATCCTGCTAGGCTTTGGGACGTGTCCGGGCTCGGAGGATTCGCCTGACACTCCTGCAGCAGAGGTCGCCACGTGCCGTCCACTCGAACCGGTCTGCGACGAGCCGCCCTGGCTGCAGTCGCCATCGTGCTCCTCGCAGGCGTGGCGGTCGTTCCGATCGCGGCCGCGACGTCATCGGTCACCGGATCGCTGACCTACCGCGAGAGGATCGCCTTGACGCCGGCAGCAGTCGCGATCGTCACGATCATCGATACGACCGCGGCGCCAGATGCCGGCGCGGTCATCGGCCAGCAGGTCATCAACGGCCCGACCGCGGTCCCGATCGACTTCTCGGTCCTTGTGGACGCCTCCACGATCGACCAGACCCACAGCTACGCCTTGTTCGCCACGATCATCGACGGGCCTTCCACGTGGGAGAATCCGGTCGGCGAGCCGGTCATCACGGGCGGTCCGACGAAGGGCCTCGACCTCACCCTGACCGCCACCCCGCAGGCACCGGGCGCGATCGTGGCCGGGACCATCAGTCCGCCGACCAAGACGACGCTCAACCCGTCGACCATCCTCATCGCCGCCCTCATCAAGGTCGAGACCGGGACGCTCGTCTCCCGGGTCGTCCGGCCCATCACCGGTCCGACCGATCTTGGGTTCTCGATCGGCTACGACCCGACGCTCATCGACCCGACGGCGACCTACGTGGTCAAGGGCGGCCTCATCGACGCTCCCTCGGTCTGGCAGAACCGGGCGGGCGTGACCGCCATCGCCCAGGGCGCGGCGACCGGGACGGTCCAGCTGCCGGTGACGCTGGCGCCGACGGGCGTGCCGGTCGCTTCGCCGGTGGCGAGTGCGTCGGCGGCACCAAGCGCCGCTCCCACCGCGACTCCGACCGCCGCGCCGACCCCGACGCCGACCGCCGGTGCCAGCGCGACCGCGATCCCGACCGCGACTCCGACCGCCACCCCGACGGCGACCCCTGCCCCGACCGCCACACCGAGTCCGACCCCCAGCCCGAGTCCGACCCCCAGCCCGACCCCGACCCCCAGCCCGACCCCGACCCCGAGCCCCACGCCCGCACCGTCCGGCGCGCCGACCCCCTCGCCGATCACCGGGCCAGTGACTGGCACCTTGACCTATGTCGAGCCACACCAGCTGAGCCCTGACGCCTTCGCCGTGGTGGCGCTGGTCAAGGGTTCCGCGCGCGCCACGGAAAGCTCGGTGGTGGCCTCGCAGATCGACCGGGACATCACCGCGGTCCCGTATGCGTTCTCGCTCGCCCTCGGGTCGGTGACGATCGACCCGTCGGTCACCTACACGCTCCAAGCCACGATCGTCGACGGCGACAACGCCTGGGTCACGGCCAAAGGCGTTCCCGTCCTGACCAAGGGCAACCCCTCGAAGGTGGCCATCACCCTCGCCTTCCGGCCCGACCTGCTCAAAGGCGCGGTCACCGGCCAGATCACCGGCGTCGGCATCTCGCTCTCGCCGACGGCCTACTCGATGGCCGTGCTGATCGACCCGGCCACCGGCGACTCGCTCGGCATCGACGTCCGCACGGTGGACAACGGGCTGCCTGTCGCGTTCTCGGTCCCGTACGCCATCACCGACATCAAGCCCACCCAGGACTACGTCGTCACCGCCGAGGTCGGCGACGCGGGCGCCACCTGGCGCAACGCGGCCGGCGTCCCGGTCATCACCAACGGCAACCCCAAGACGGCCGTCCAGGTCGTCGTGACCCCGGTCGTGGTGGCCTCGCCGTCGCCGACGCTGGCACCGCCGCCGACACCCGCTCCGAGCCCGCCTCCGCCGGCTGAACCGACCCCGTCTCGGAACGTCGGCCTGCTGGCGATCATCATCCTGATCGCGGTCATCGGTGCCGTCGCCGCGTTCTTCATCGCCCGCGGCCGTTCGTCTGACGAGCCGCCGCCAGCTGGTGGTCCGGACGCTGGAGGCACCGCCGAAGGGGCCGCCGCCGACCCGGCCGGCGCACCGGTCGATGACGCGACGGCGGCGGCATCCGAGCCTCCGCCCGACCCGACCCAGCCGCCTGCGCCGACCCCGTCGTGACACAAGGGCGATGACCACCGAAACCAGCCCGGAGCGCGGCCGCGTCGCGTTCCTCGGACTCGGCACGATGGGCGCGGCGATGGCCGCCAACCTGGCTCGTGCCGGGTTCGCGGTCACCGCCTGGAACCGGACCGCCGGGCGTGGCGCCGAGCTCGCTGACCTCGGCGTCGCTCCGGCCGATTCACCGGCCGACGCGGTCACCGGTGTCGGCATCGTGGTCATCTGCGTCTCGGATACGCCCGACGTCGAAGCCGTGCTGTTCGGGCCGGATGGCGTCGTGGCGGGGGCCGCCCCGGGCACGCTCGTCATCGACTGCTCGACCATCGCCCCGTCGGGAAGCTGGGATTTCGCCGCCCGTCTCGCCGAGCGCGGGATCAAGCTGGTGGACGCGCCGGTCTCGGGCGGCAGCGAGGGTGCGCGCAACGCGACCTTGACCATCTTCGTCGGTGGCGACGCCGCCGATGTCGAGCGAGCCAGACCGGTCCTCGCGGCGCTCGGCCGGACGATCACCCACGTCGGGCCGATCGGTGCGGGCCAAGCGGTCAAGGCCGTCAACCAGGTCATCCTGGCCGGCACGTACCTCGGCGTCGCGGAGGGCATCGTCCTGGCCATCAAGGCCGGTCTCGACGTCGAGCAGGTCGTCGGCGCGCTCGGTGGGGGAGCCGCCCAGAGCTGGGTGCTGGCCAACCGCAGCGGCCGGATGATCGACGACGACTACCCGCTCGGGTTCAAGGTCGCGCTCCATCGCAAGGATCTAGCCATCGCCCTCGATCTCGCCGCCCAGGTCGGTGCTGTCCTGCCGGTCAGCGCGCTGGTCGCCCAGCTCGAGACCGGCCTCATCGCTGGCGGCCACGGTGACGACGATATCTCGGCCGTGGCGCGTTCCATCCGGGCCCTGTCCGCCCTGGACTGACGATCGATGCGTGGCGTCGTCGGCTTCGCGATCTGCTGCATCCTCGTCGTCGGCTGCGGGTCAGGCGCCGGGTCCACGCCGTCGGCGACACCCAGCGAGGCGACCACCCCGCCCGTCACGCCTGCTCCGGCCAGCCCGACGGCAGTCGCCGCGACACCGACCGAGCGACCGACGCCGAGCCCGCTTGGGCCGCCGATGGTCGACATCGCCTCGGCCGGCGCCGTCGTCCTCATCGAGAGCGGGCGGCCCGATTGGCTGGCGCTGGCCGGAGGATCCGCCTGGGGCGCGGGCAACGACGGCATCCAGCAGATGGATGGCAGGACGGGCGCCGACGGTGCGCTCGTCCCGGTCACCGCGGTGTGCACGGCCATGGACACCGGGTTCGGCAGCCTGTGGGCCGCCGACTGCGACCATGGGACCCTGGTCCGAATCGACCCGACGACGGCCAAGGTCTCCGGGACCTTTCCCTTGAAGGCGGGATCTGTCGCGGAGGAAGGGTCGGTCGGCGCCGGTGAGGGTGGCGTCTGGGTCGCCACGACGTCGTCGACGCTCGTCCGCTTCGATCCGAAGACCGGCGCCCAGACGGCCTTCCCGCTGCCTGTGTCGGGGGCAGGGGTCCGAGCCGGCCTCGGATCCGTGTGGGTCACCGTCCCCGATTCGGACGAGGTGCTCCGGATCGACCCGAAGGACGGCACCGTCATCACCACGATCAAGGCCGGGCGCGGTCCGCGCTTCCTGGCCATCGGCGGCGACTCGGTCTGGGTCCAGGACAATGGCGATGCGACGGTCACCAGGATCGGCGCCGATGGCACGGTCAAGGCGACCATCCCGGTCTCGCTGTCACCGGTCGACGGTGGCGACATCGCCGCGGGCGGCGGTTTCGTCTGGCCACGCATCAGCGCCGCCCTCGTCGCCAAGCTGGACGTGAAGACCGGCGCCCTGCTCGCGACCTACGGACCGCCGAGCGGCAGTGGCAGCGTCGCCGCCGACGCAGCCGCCGTCTGGGTCAGCGCCCACGACGTCAGTTCGGTCTGGCGCATGCCCCTCGAGTGACCGTCAGTCGAGCCCGACCAACAGCATCGGATCGCCCAGTTTCCCGTTGTACCTCGGTCGGAAGCGCTCGACGTTGTACATCGCGGGCACGTCCACCTTGCGCGGCCCGAGGGCCGGGTCGGGCAATTCGGTATGCGCGTACTTGCCGTCCTGGATGGCGAGCATCCGGCCGGTGATCCCGCCTTCGACGAGGTCCATCGCGATGTTGGCGAAGGTCGTCGCCACGAGGGAGTCGATCGAATCGGGTTCGCCGCTGCGGAGGTCGTAGGTCAGCTCTGAGGCGAGCGTCTCGATGCCCGTCCGCTCGCGGATCTCGCTCGCCAGGGCCTCGCCGACATTGGCCTTGTGCTTGTGTCCGAAGGCGTCGGCCCAGCCGACGTCGGCCATCCGGGCGCCCTCCCAGATCGCGCCCTCGGCAGTGATCACGAAGGCGTAGTGGCTCGGATTCGCGGCATGGTCCGCTGCCAGCAGCCGGCACAGAGCGTCAAGGTCGTAGGGCGTCTCCGGGATGACGCAGCGCGCCGACGTCACATACGCCGTGTACAGCGCCGAGAAGCCGGCATCGCGGCCGAAGATCCGGAAGACGCCGATGCGCTCGTGGCTGCCGAGCGTCGTGCGCTGGCGATTGATGGCCTCCTTGGCCCGGGTGATCGCCGTCGAGAAACCGATGCAGTACTCGGTCCCCTGGACGTCGTTGTCCATCGTCTTGGGGATCGCCATGAGGGCCACGCCCTCGTTGACCAGGACCTGCGAGTACGACAGCGTGTCGTCGCCGCCGATCGTGACGAGGACGTCCACGCCCAGGTCGGAGAGGTTGTCGAGGACCCGGGGAGTCAGGTCGTACAGGTCGTCACCGATCGCGTAGCGGGCGCGGTCCGGCTCGCTCATCCAGGGCGGCAGGCCGGCGGCGCGCATCTTGCGCGGGTTCGTCCGCGAGGTGTGGAGGATGGTCCCACCGGTCCGTTCGATGGTCCGGGTGTTGGTCCGGTCGAGCGGTCGGAGGTACGTCGGATCAGGCTCCGCTCCGGGCCGGATATGCGTCAGCCCCTCCCAGCCCCGGCGGATGCCGAGGGCCGAATAGCCCGCCTCTGTGGCGCGGTAGACCACGCTCTTGATGACGGCGTTGAGACCGGGGACGTCGCCGCCGCCGGTGAGGATCGCGATGCGTCTGGGTTCGGTCATAGCGGGCGTCATGCTACGCCTCCGCCGGGACTCGGTCCGGTTGCGGTTCGGCATCATGGCCCGACGCGACGGCGTCGGACCGGCCGGACCCGTCTGCTAGCATCGACCCATGAATTACGAGTTGTTCATGGGCGAGGCGCTGGCCGAGGCGCGACTGGCGCTCGAACGCGGCGAGCGACCGAACGCCGCGGTCGCCGTGGTCGATGAGGCGATGGTCGTCCGCGCTCACGATCGCGTCCAGGAGACGAACGACCCGACCGCCCACGCGGTCGTCGTCGCGCTCCGGGAAACGGCCCGCAAGCTCGGGTCGGTGCGCCTTGCGGATGCCACGATCTTCTCGACCCAGGAGCCGTGCGCCATGTGCGTCGGGGCGATGCTCGAGAGCGACATCGAGGCCCTCGTCTACGCCGTCCCGAACGATCGCGACGGGGCGGCCGGCACGGTCATCCAGCTCGCCCAGCACCCGTCGCTGCCGCGCCGGATCAAGGTCGTGAGCGGCATCCGCCGGGACGAAGCCGAGGCGCTGTTCGCCCCGCTGCCGACCGGCTGAGGGGCGGGTCCGGCGGGTTTGGTATCCTCTCTCGCGGAGAGGTGTCCGAGTGGTTGATGGTGCCGCTCTCGAAAAGCGGTGTGCGAAAGCACCGCGGGTTCGAATCCCGCCCTCTCCGCCAAGCGCTCCTCGATCTGACGGCCCCTGGGTGCGTTGTCGCCTGTGCTCCTCGCTTACGCACCATCGGGTGCGTTCGCTCCGGTGCTCGGCTCCGCCTTCCCAGAGTCCGCCAGCTCGACGAGCGCCGTGGCTCCAACCGTGGACTCGCGTCGGCGAGGATCGGATCGTGCCTCGCGGAGAGGTCGCCTAGTGGACTATGGCGCCGCACTGGAAATGCGGTTCGGGGCAACCCGTCGCGGGTTCGAATCCCGCCCTCTCCGCCACTCCTTGTCGTGTCGACACGGGCCGTCGTGACCGGATCGGTGGCCAAGGTCGTGCCGCTCTTCCTCGGCGAGTTCCGGTTCGCGGCGGATGAGCGGTGGGCCGGGGAGCTCGGGGTCGTGGTCGGCTACGCCATCCGGCATCGTCGCGGCGTCGTGCTGTTCGACACGGGTTTCGGGTTCGGCAACGACGAGCTCGATGCCCACTACCAGGTCCAGGCGCGGCGCGTGCCGGACGCGCTGGCCGAGGCGGGGCTCGCGGTCGGCGATGTGATGTCGGTCGTCAACTGCCACCTGCACGCCGATCATGCCGGCCAGAACAGCCTGTTCCCGGGCGTCCCCATCTACGTCCAACCGGCGGAATGGGAGATCGCCCACACAACGGACCACACCATCCTCGACTGGATCGACTTTCCCGGCGCCGACTATCGACTGGTCGCCGGCGACCACGAGCCGCTGCCGGGCATCCGCATCGTGGCCACGCCCGGCCACACCATCGGTCACCAGTCGCTGGTCGTCTCGACGGACCGTGGCGATGTCGTCCTCGCGGGGCAGGCCGTCTACACAGCGGGCGAGTGGATCGGAGATCCGGCCGCGCGCGAGGGTCGATCGTCGGCCCCCGACCCGCGGGCCTACGACCGGTCGCTCGCGCGGCTGAGGTCGATCGATCCGACCCATGTCGGGTTCGGACACGACCGTCAGGCCTGGTCCCGGCCCGCCGCCAAAACCGGGTATCCTTCCTGAGCCGTGCTAGGCGGGGAACTAGCGGTGCCCTGTACCTGCAATCCGCTACAGCAGGGCTGAATCCCCTCCCGAGGTCTCCGTTCTCGAACGCTGCCCGACGACGCGACGTTGAGGACCGGGTCCCGCGCATCGGCGAACCGCGAACCGTGTCAGGTCCGGAAGGAAGCAGCACTAAGCGACCATCGTCGAGTGCCGCGGAACGGCCTGGTCCGAGCCGCTCGTCATGGTGGGCACGAGTGACGTCCAGGTCGACGGAGGGTGCACGGCAATTGATCTCGCTTGCCCCCGATCGGAGGAGGTCGTGACGTCGACCGTCCCGCACCAGGCGCTCTATCGGCGCTGGCGCGCCCAGACATTCGGGGAGATCGTCGGCCAGGAGGCCGTCGTGGAGACCCTCCGCAACGCCGTCCGCGCGGACCGGGTGAGCCACGCCGTCCTGTTCGTCGGCCCGCGCGGCACCGGCAAGACGTCACTGGCGCGGATCCTGGCCAAGGCCGTCAACTGCACGAACCTCCAGGACGGCGATGCCTGTGACCGCTGCCCGTCGTGCGTCTCGATCCGCGAAGGCACGAGCCTCGACCTCATCGAGATCGACGCGGCGAGCAACCGTGGCATCGATGCCGTCCGCGACCTGCGCGAGCGCCTGCCGTACCCGCCCGGCCAGCTCAAGCGAAAGGTCTACATCCTCGATGAGGCGCACCAGATCACCCGCGACGCCTGGAACGCCCTGCTCAAGTCGCTCGAGGAACCGCCCGACTTCGTCATCTTCATGTTCGCCTCGACCGAGCCGTCGGGCTTCCCGCCGGCGATCCTGTCGCGGTTGCAGCGCTTCGACGTCCGCCGCCTGACCGTCTCCGAGATCGAGGGGAAGCTCGCCCGGATCCTCGCCGCCGACGACCGTGCGGCCGACCCCGCGGCGGTCCACCTCATCGCCCGGCTCGCTGCCGGCGGGATGCGCGACGCCGAATCGATGCTCGACCAGCTGCTGTCGGCCGCCCCCGATCGCATCGAGGAATCGACCGTCCGGGACCTCCTCGGCCTGGCCGATGCGGAGGTCGTCGAGGCCTTCGTCGACCATCTCGTCAATGGCGACGGGGCTGCCGGAGTCGCCCTCCTCGACAGCCTCGAGGAACGCGGCCGAGACATCCGCGCCCTCCTCGACCAAGCCGTCGAAGCCATCCGTGGCGAGCTCATCGCCGGGCTCGACGATGTCGGTCCGCGGCGCCACGACGTCGCCGCTCTCGCCAGCGCCGGTCGCCGGCTGGCCGCCATCGATCCGAACCGGGCCGGCATCGGCGGACTCCGCTTCCAGCTCGAGCTGGCGATGTTCACCGCCGAGCGCGATCAGCCCGCCGCTGGACTTCGCCGCGCTGCGCCGATCGACACGCCGCCCACGACGACCGCGCCGTCGGCCGCCGAGTCGCCTCGGGCATCGGGGCCGCCGCCCACGATCGACACGGGGGCAGCGGCCGTGCAGTCAGCCCCGGAGCCGCCCACGCCGCCGGTCACGGTGTCGACGAGGCGCGCCGAGCGGGTGCCGGTCGAGCCGCCCACACCGGCCCCGCCGCCGGTCCAGGTCGCCGCCACCTCGAGCGGCAGCGGCTCGGACCTCGAGCAGCTCCTGGCTGCCTGGCCGGCCATCGTCACCCAGCTCAGTGCCCATCCCCCGACCAAGCCGCTGATCGTGGCCTGCCGGCCGGTCGCGGTCGACGGCGCCATCGTCACGCTGGGCTTTCCGGAGGAGCAGGCGTTCCTGAAGGACGCCGCAGAGAGGCGCCGACCGGCCATCGAGGCGGGCATCTCGGGCGTCGTCGGCCATCCCGTCGCGGTCCGCTGTGTCGTCGCCAACATCGAGCTCGCGTCGCCGGGCACGGACGACCTGGTCGCCGAGGCGCGGCGCATCTTCGCCGACGAGCTGGCCGACGTCGGCGAGATCAGCTGACCGCCCGTCACAGCCCGGACTGCAGAGCGCGACCCGTTCCGGCAGACTGACGACACGATATCGGCGAGAGGAGAGACTCGATGGGGATGGCCAACCTGCAACGGATGGCGCAACAGATGCAGCAGGAGATGCTGCGCATCCAGGCCGAGCTGGAGACCACCCTGGTCGACGGCTCCGCCGGTGGCGGCGTGGTCAGCGCGACCGTGACCGGCAAGCAGGAACTCGTCAGCGTGACCATCGACCCGTCGGCGGTCGACCCGGACGACGTGGACATGCTCCAGGACCTCGTGGTCGCCGCGGTCAACGACGCGCTGCGGTCGTCCAAGGAGCTGGCCGAACAGAAGATGGCCGCCGTCACGGGTGGGCTTCGCCTGCCCGGGATGTAGGTCGCACCCGATCGTGGCAAGCCCCGTCATCGAGCCCGTCGCGCGCCTGATCGAATCGTTCGCGCGCCTGCCGGGGATCGGCCCGAAGACCGCCCAGCGCCTGACCTTCCATCTCCTGCGCGCCCAGGAATCCGAGGCGCGGACGCTGGCCGCCGCCCTGATCGACGTCCGCGACAAGGTCGTCTTCTGCGAACGCTGCTTCAACATCAGCGACGCACCGCTCTGCCCGATCTGTCGGGACTCCGGTCGCGACACGACTCGGCTGTGCGTCGTGGAAGAGCCGCTCGACGTCCTCGCCCTCGAGCGGACCGGCGAATTCAAGGGTCTGTACCACGTCCTCAACGGAGCGATCTCACCGATCGACGGCATCGGACCGGACCGCCTGCGCATCCGTGAGCTGCTCGAGCGCGCCGACACCGCCGCCCGCGACGGCACGCCGTTCGTGGAGGTGATCATGGCGACCAACCCGACCCTGGAAGGGGAGGCGACCGCGATGTACCTCGCCGAGCGCCTCGAATCGGTCGTCGGCGTGGTCAGCCGGATCGCCCGTGGCCTGCCCGTCGGCGGCGACCTCGAATACGCCGACGAGGTGACCCTGATCCGCGCCCTCCAGGGCCGGCGAGCGGTCTGAGGCGATCGGTGAGCAATCTCGTCAACGAGATCCTGTTGCGGCTGGCCAAGGCCGGCATCGCGGCGGTACTGGGCCTGATCGTCTTCGCCATCCTCGTCGGACCGCTCGGCGTGAACGCCTCCGCCGAGCTCGCACTCCTGTGCTGGCTGAGCGGCGCCGCGTTCGTTCTGCTGGTGGAGACGGGCCTCTTCTGAGGGCCTGTCGGGAGGTCGCTGACCGGCCCCAGGGCCGCGTTTGACACTCGCCGCCCGAGGCCCCATCATTCGACTTCTGCGCCGCGGGCCGTCGCGCCTCGGCCGCTGCACCTTAACAACTGAAGAGTGACAGGAAATCCGTGATAAGGATGTGCGAGTGGTCAAACCCTCGGACAAAAGTCGCGGCCGCAAGGTCGTGCATCTTTTTGGAGAGTTTGATCCTGGCTCAGGATAAACGCTGGCGGCGTGCATGAGACATGCAAGTCGAACGGACGATCAGGGCTTGCTCTGTTCGTTAGTGGCGGACGGCTGAGTAACGCGTAGGTGACCTGCCCCGAAGTGGGGAATAACTGCCCGAAAGGGTGGCTAATACCGCATGTGGTGGTGTGTTCATTCACACCAGTAAAGCCGCAAGGCGCTTCGGGAGGGGCCTGCGTCCGATTAGCTCGTTGGTGGGGTAACGGCTCACCAAGGCGACGATCGGTAGGTGGTCTGAGAGGACGAT
>CAWAKU010000015.1:0-22500 GCA_963782715.1 uncultured Chloroflexia bacterium | reverse complement strand
CGATAGTGAACTAGTACCGTGAGGGAAAGGTGAAAAGCACCCCGGAAGGGGAGTGAAATAGTACCTGAAACCACGTGCCTACAAGCAGTCAGAGGGTGTTGCCGGTTCGCCGGTAGCCTGATGGCGTGCCTTTTGAAGAATGAGCCGACGAGTTACTAGCGTGTGGCGAGGTTAAGTCCGAGAAGGACGGAGCCGGAGCGAAAGCGAGTCTGAATAGGGCGATCAGTCGCACGCTGTAGACCCGAAACCGAGTGACCTATCCATGGCCAGGTTGAAGCGAGAGTAATGTCTCGTGGAGGACCGAACTCACTAGCGTTGAAAAGCTAGGGGATGAGCTGTGGATAGAGGTGAAATGCCAATCGAACTCGGAGATAGCTGGTTCTCCCCGAAATAGCTTTAGGGCTAGCCTCGGGCGTTCAATCACGGGGGTAGAGCACTGGATGGGCTAGGGGGCTTCCCGCTTACCAACCCCAACCAAACTCCGAATCCCGTGATTTCAGAGCCCGGGAGTCAGACTGCGAGGGCTAAGCTTCGTGGTCAAAAGGAAAACAGTCCGGACCGTCAGCTAAGGTCCCTAAATCCAAGCTAAGTGGTAAAGGATGTGGATTCGCATAGACAACCAGGATGTTGGCTCAGAAGCAGCCACCATTGAAAGAGTGCGTAACAGCTCACTGGTCAAGTGGATCTGCGCCGAAAATTCAGCGGGGCTCAAGCTTGGTACCGAAGCTACGGACTCCATGACCGGTTCGCCGGTCGTGGTTTGGTAGGGGAGCGTTCCGTCAGCAGTGAAGGTCGACCGTGAGGACGGCTGGAGTGGGCGGAAGTGCGAATGTCGGCATGAGTAGCGCAATGTGAGTGAGAATCTCACACGCCGTAAGCCTAAGGTTTCCTGAGGAAGGCTTGTCCGCTCAGGGTTAGTCGGGCCTAAGCCGAGGACGAACGTCGTAGGCGATGGACATCGGGTTGATATTCCCGAACCACTAACGATCGTTTGCACCGCAAGGTGTCGCCTGGGGGTAGGAGAACGGAGGTTGGCCGGCGAAAGTCGGTCGAGTCCCGGATCTGATCCCAGGTGAGAGCAATGGCATGACACGGCACGGTAGTTCGAGCGCCCGATTGGTTGTGGGCGTCTAAGCAGGTAGGGGGGCTGGACAGGTAAATCCGTCCGGCCATTTCAAACCCCGAGACGCGAATGCGAGAGGCTTTGCCTTGAAGTCGAGTGAGCCGAGCTGGCAAGAAAAGTGTCTAGCGAGATCAATAGTGTCCGTACCGCAATCCGACACAGGTAGGCGGGTAGAGCATACCAAGGCGATCGGGAGAACCCTCGTTAAGGAACTCGGCAACATGGCCCCGTAACTTCGGGAGAAGGGGCGCTTCGCAGCTCGCTGCTTGCAGTGGGTTGATCGAAGCCGCAGTGAAAAGGCCCAGGCGACTGTTTAGCAAAAACACAGGTCTCTGCGAAAGCGAAAGCTGACGTATAGGGGCTGACGCCTGCCCAGTGCCGGAAGGTTAAGAGGAGAGGTGCAAGCTTTGAATCGAAGCCCCGGTAAACGGCGGCCGTAACTATAACGGTCCTAAGGTAGCGAAATTCCTTGTCGGGTAAGTTCCGACCCGCACGAATGGCGTAACGATCTGGGCGCTGTCTCAACGAGGGATCCGGCGAAATTGAAGTACCTGTGAAGATGCAGGTTACCCGCGGCAGGGCAAAAAGACCCCGTGGAGCTTTACTGCACCCTGACATTGGATTGGGGTTCAGCTTGTGTAGGATAGGTGGGAGGCTTTGAAGCTGGGGCGCTAGCCTCGGTGGAGCCGACGTTGAAATACCACCCTTGCTGGATTTCGTTTCTAACCGCGACCCGTGATCCGGGCGCGGAACAGTGTCAGGCGGGCAGTTTGACTGGGGCGGTCGCCTCCTAAAGTGTAACGGAGGCGCCCAAAGGTTCCCTCAGGCTGAATGGAAACCAGCCGAAGAGTGCAAAGGCATAAGGGAGCTTGACTGCGAGACCCACAAGTCGAGCAGAGACGAAAGTCGGGCTTAGTGATCTGGTACCTCCGAGTGGAAGGGGTATCACTCAACGGATAAAAGCTACCCCGGGGATAACAGGCTGATGGTGCCCAAGAGTTCACATCGACGGCACCGTTTGGCACCTCGATGTCGGCTCGTCGCATCCTGGGGCGGAAGTACGTCCCAAGGGTTTGGCTGTTCGCCAATTAAAGCGGCACGCGAGCTGGGTTCAGAACGTCGTGAGACAGTTCGGTCTCTATCCGCCGTGGGCGTAGGGAACTTGAGAGGAGTTGCTCCTAGTACGAGAGGACCGGAGTGAACGAACCGCTGGTGTGCCAGTTGTCCCGCCAGGGGCATCGCTGGGTAGCTATGTTCGGTTGGGATAAGCGCTGAAAGCATCTAAGTGCGAAGCTCGCCTCGAGATGAGGTTCCCCACCGGGTCAACCGGGTAAGACCGCAGGGAGACCACCTGTTTGATAGGCCGCATGTGGAAGTCCGGTGACGGATGAAGCTGAGCGGTACTAACGGTCGAGGGCTTGACCTCTTCAGCAACTGACCAGGGGTCGGTGGCTGGGGGGATCGTGATCAGATCCATGTGACGACTCGAAGTCGAAGATCCATTCCGGCGCCCCGCACGGTCATCGCGACCGCGCGTCGAGCCGCTGCCGAAACGTCCAGACGCGAAAGATCCCGGTGACTCTAGCGGAGAGGCCACACCCGTTCCCATCCCGAACACGGAAGTTAAGCTCTCCAGCGCCGAAGATACTGAGAGGGCAGCCTTTCGGGAAAATAGGTCGTCGCCGGGATTTTTGCGTTTCCAGGGCTTGATGATCCGCGACTGCCGAGGCTCGTCGCCGACTCCGGCTATCCTTCCCCGATGACCGCGGTCGACCCAGGCACGCGCCCCACGCCGCCCGTGCCCGGCGAATCGCCGTCCGACCTCGCGGAGATCGGCATGTGTCCGTATCTCGCCGCCGTCGACGGCGCCTGGCGTAGCACGACCGTCGCGCGCGAGCATCGGTGCGGTGCCGTCGCACCGCCGGCCATCCTTGCCGCCGAGAAGCAGCGACGCCTGTGTCTCACCAGCGATTACGTCCATTGCGCCACCTTCGAGGCTGCCCGGGCGACCCGCCCCAACGGGTTCGATCGCGCCGCGACGCTGCCGCGGCCGCTCGCCCGCACCACGCCGGTCGTCCTCGACCACGGCCGGATCTCCGTGACCATGCCCGCCCTCCGGAGCGAGCGCCTGTCCGGCCAGGCGGTCCTCATCGTCCTGCTCGGTCTTGCCTTCGCCGCCATCCTGCTCGCTCGACTCACCGGCGGCGGCGCCCCGGCGGCCCTCGGCGACGCCTCGCCGACCGCCGGTCTCAGCGCCGGGGCATCCGCGGCGGCGACCCATCCAAGCGCGTCGAGCCGACCGAGCGCCTCTGTCGATCCGAGCAACGGTTCGAGCTCGAGCCCTGCCGTCTCCTCCGACCCAGCCGGCTCCGCCCAACCGTCGGCGACGGGCACGCGGAGCTACAAGATCAAGGCCGGCGACACCCTGATCGGCATCGCGGCGAAGTTCAATACGACTCCGAAGGCCATCGCCAAGCTCAACGGCCTGACCAACCCCTCGGCACTCAAGGTCGGTCAGGTCCTCCAGATCCCCTGACGGCCGGCGCCGGCCGTCAGTGCTGGCAGCCGCGGCAATAGGACGTGATGAACCCGCCGGCGCGCACCTCGGTGAGCCGGGTCCCACAGCGCGGACAGGGCTGGCCACCCTTGTCGTGGACGGCCAGGAAGTCGCGGACCTGCTTTTCGAAGGTCGGCGGAACCCGCTCCCGGAGGACGGCGATGGCATCGGCAAGCGTCGAGCGCGTCGCCGCATAGAGCGCGTCCACCTCTTCGGTCGCCAATGAGGCGCGCTTGCGGAACGGCAGCAGATGGGCGGCATGCAGGATCTCGTCGCTGTAGGCATTGCCGATGCCGGCGACGAAGGCCTGGTTGCGGAGCAGGTTCTTGAGCTCGCCCGGGTGCTTCCGGATCCGTTCGCGCCAGACCTCGATGGTCAGCGCAGGGTCGTCCGCCTCGGGTCCCTGGTCGGGCGCCCCGAGGCCGGGCACCGGACGATCGACGCCCGCGGGCACGAGGTAGACCTTGCCCATCTGGGTCGGGTCCCGATAGCGGACCTCGGCTGGCGCGTCGTCGCCCGGGATCCACGCGGCGCCCCGGGTCCAGGCGGCGGCATCGCGGGGCCGCCCGGCACGTGGACCGAACCCGAGGACGACCGCCGTCTTGGCCGGCAGCTTGTCGCCCGGTGCGGCGAGCTGGAAGCGGCCGGTGAGCATCGGGTTGCAGGCGATCATGTCCCGGTCGAGCTCGATCATCAGGAACTTGCCCCGCCGGCGGAAGGCCGTGACCGTCTGGCCGACGAGGGCCGCGAGCTCGCCGGGCGTGCCGCGCACCGCGAGCGGGCCGGGCGCCGTGGCGGAAGCGATCGGCCGGCCGGACAGGGCGGCATGGAGGGCATCGGCGACCACGGTCAGATCGGGCAATTCGGGCACGGCGCGCCGATTGTAGCCGCCAGAAGTCGTGTGCTAGACTCTCCCGGCCCCAAGAGGCAGGACAGCTGAAGAGCGACAGACAAGTCATTCGACGCACGAAGGAGCGGACCGCGGAGTCGATCACCACGGACCACACCCCGAACGTTTCGGACACGGCTTGAGCGTCGCTCAGGCCGTTCGTGATTCTCGGGCGCAAATCCACCACCAGGAGTGACTACCACCTTGACCGAAGAGCAGCAGAGCGGGACCGCGCCGGAGCCGGAGGCAACCGCCACCGTCGCCGACCCGGCGTCCGAAGAGACCGCGGCGGCGGTCGCCGTCGCCGACGAGCCCGCCCTCAGCGCGGACGACGCCGCCCCGTCCACCGACGAGCCCGCCCCAGTCGGGGCCGCGCCGGAGGATTCCGTCGCCGTCGAGGCCGAGGCCGTCGCCGAGGTCCCGGTCATCGAGACATCCGAGAATGGCCAGCCGGCCGCGGACGTCCTGACCGACGACGAGACCGCGCACGCGCCCGCCGCGAGCGACGACGAGGAGGAGCCCGCTCCGCGCGAGCTTGGTCCCGAGCCGACGACGATGGAGGAGCTGCTCGCCGAGCAGGACTCGGACATCAAGAGCTTCAAGCACGGGGACGTGGTCGAGGGCCAGGTGGTCCGGATCGACAAGGACGAGATCCTCGTCGACATCGGCGCGAAGAGCGAAGGCGTCGTCAGCAATCGCGAGCTGTTCGGCCGACACGGCGAGGGCCAGCCTGAGCTGGCCATCGGCGACACCGTCCTGGTCTATGTCCTCCAGCCCGAATCGCCCGAGGGCCACGTCGTCCTGTCGCTCCGGCGCGCCGGTCTCGAGCGCAAGTGGCGCGCGATGCAGGAGCAGTTCGAGGCGGGCGTCATCATCGAAGCGCCGGTCATCGACCACAACAAGGGCGGCCTCATCGTCGACTGCGGCATCCGCGGCTTCGTCCCGATCAGCCAGATCGTGGACTTCCCGCGCCGCCCACAGAACGACCAGCCGCGCGACGCGGCGCAGGAGATCGCCGAGAAGCTGATGCCGTTCGTCGGCCGCAAGCTTCGCCTCAAGATCCTCGAGGTCAACCGCAAGGCGAACCGCCTGATCCTGTCGGAGAAGGTCGCCCTGTACGAGGAGCGCCGCGAGAAGCGCGACGAGCTGTTCAGCAGCCTGCAGGTCGGCCAGAAGGTCACCGGCACCGTCCGTTCGATCGCCCCGTTCGGCGTGTTCATCGACCTCGGTGGCATCGACGGCCTCGTCCACAAGAGCGAGCTGTCGTGGAACAAGGTCAACAACCCCGAGTCCGGCTATCACGTCGGCGAGGAGGTCGAGGCCGAAGTCATCGACATCAACCACGAGCGTGGCCGGATCAGCCTGTCGATCCGCCGCCTGCAGCCGGACCCGTGGCACTCCACGGTGGCCGACTTCAAGGTCGGCGACATCATCGACGGCACCGTCACCAAGCTGGTCAATTTCGGCGCCTTCGTCCGCGTCCGCGACGGCCTCGAAGGCCTGATCCACATCAGCGAGCTGTCCCACCAGCGCGTCGCCCACCCGGGTGACGTCGTCCACGAGGGCCAGTCACTCAAGCTGAAGATCATCTCGCTCGACTCCGAGCGGCATCGCCTGGGCCTCAGCCTCAAGCAGGCCGAGGAGCCGCCGGCTCGCCCGGTCGCCGAGGCCGGTGCACCCAGCGCCGTCAGCGCGCCCAGTGCCCCGGGTGCCCCGCGACCCGAGCGCCGACCGCGCCCCGAGCGCAGCTACTCGATGTCGGACGCGGTCCAGGAGCCCGAGGGCGGCATCGACAACACCCTCGCCTCGGCCTTCGCCCAGGTCCGCCAGCAGTTGGCAGCAGCCGAGGTCGACGAGGTCGTCGAGACCGTGGCCGAGGACGAAGCCGTCGAGGAGGCCCTCGCGGCCGCCAAGATCGACGACGTCGTCGAGACGGTCGCCGAAGATCACGCGATCGAGGAGGCCTTCGCGGCCGACCGGATCGAGGGCGTGGTCGAGACCGTGGCCGAGGACGAAGCCGTCGAGGAGGCCTTCGCGGCCGACAAGATCCAGGGCGTGCTCGAGACAGTCGCCGAGGACGAGTCGGTCGAAGAGGAAGCGGCAGCCGAGACGATCGAGACGGTCGCTGCGGGTGTCGCCGAGGACGAGGCCATCGAGGACGCGTTCGCCAGCCAGAAGATCGAGGCGATCGTCGAGACGGTCGCGGCCGATGAGGCCTCGCTCGAGGCCGCGGCCGCAGCCGAGATCGAGCGCCTGTCCGATGCCGCTGCCGCCAACGAGGCGAATGAACCGGCTGCGACAGATGCCGCCGTCGACATCGTCGAAACGGTCGCGGTCCTCGAGGAATCCGAGGAAGAGGCCGCGGCCGAGTCGATCGAAGCGATCGTCCAGGCCGTCGCCGAGGACCACGCGGCCGAAGAGGAAGCCGCGACCGAGACGGCCGAGGCGCTCGCCGGGACCGTCGCCGAGGACGAGGCCATCGAGGAGGCATTCGCCGCCGACAAGGTGGAGTCGATCGTCGAGACCGTCGCCGCCGACGAAGCCGCCGAAGAGGAAGCCGCTGCCGAGACCATCGAGACGGTCAGCCAGACCGTTGCCGAGGACGAAGCCGCCGAGGACGAGGCCGCCGAGGAGACCATCGAAACGGTCGTCGAGACGGTGGTCGAGGACGAGGCCGCCGAGGAAGCGGCGGCCGGCGAAGCCGTCCGCGAGATCGCTCGAAAGACGATGGAGGCGAACACGGAGGGCTGACCGCCCACCGCCGACGCCAGACGACCCGCCGGTCACACCGGCGGGTCGTTTCGATTTCTTACCCGGTCCCGATGCATCCACCACGCGGGCGCGAACGTTGGTACGGGTAGACGCACCGGACCCGTGACCCGGCGTACGGCCCGGGGCGTCGTGCTAGCATGGCCAGAGCGGCACGTTCGTGGCGCTCGGGAAGGGAACAGGCGTTCGACTCGATGGATCGCTTCGACAAGTTCACTGACCGCGCACGCAAGGTCCTGACACTGGCTCAGGACGAGGCCCAGCGGTTCAACCACAACTACATCGGCACGGAGCACCTGTTGCTCGGGCTGGTGCGTGAGGGCGAGGGTGTCGCCGCGCGCGTGCTCGAGAACATGAACGTCGAACTGCCCAAGGTCCGGACGGCGGTCGAGTTCATCATCGGGCGCGGCGACCGGCCGGTCGTGGGCGAGGTCGGGCTGACGCCGCGGGCCAAGCGGGTCATCGAGCTGGCCATCGACGAGGCGCGCCGGCTGGGCCACAACTACATCGGCACGGAGCATCTGCTCCTGGGCCTCGTCCGCGAGGGCGAGGGGATCGCCGCCGGTGTCCTCGAGTCGCTCGGCGTCAACCTCGACAAGGTCCGCCATGAGGTCATCCGCGTCCTGTCCCAGAGCTCGTCCGCCGGCCCGACTCCCGAGGCCAAGCGAGCCAGCAAGACGCCGACCGTCGATCAGCTCGGCATCAATCTCACCGACGCGGCCCGTGCAGGAAAGCTGGATCCCGTCATCGGCAGAGAAAAGGAGATCGAGCGGGTCATCCAGATCCTCTCGAGGCGCACCAAGAACAACCCTGCGCTCATCGGCGAGCCCGGCGTCGGCAAGACCGCCATCGCCGAGGGCCTCGCCCATCGGATCGTCGCGGGTGACGTCCCGGAGACCCTGCTGAACAAGCGCGTCCTGACCCTCGACATCGGTTCGCTCGTCGCCGGCACCAAGTACCGTGGCGAGTTCGAGGAGCGGCTCAAGAAGATCATCGAGGAGCTTCGCAACACCAACGACGCGGTCCTGTTCATCGACGAGCTGCACACGCTCGTGGGTGCCGGCGCGGCCGAGGGCGCGATCGACGCGGCCAACATCCTCAAGCCGCCGCTCGCCCGGGGCGAGCTCCAGTGCATCGGCGCGACCACGCTCGATGAATACCGCAAGTACATCGAGCGGGACGCCGCCCTCGAGCGGCGCTTCCAGCCGGTCATGGTCGAGGAGCCGACGCTCGAGCAGTCCATCGACATCCTGATGGGCATCCGCGAGCGCTATGAGCAGCATCACAAGGTCACCATCACGGACGAGGCGGTCAAGGCCGCGGTGGACCTCTCGATCCGGTACATCACGGATCGCCACCTGCCCGACAAGGCCATCGACCTGATCGACGAGGCTGCCTCGCGCGTCCGCCTTCGTCACGCCTCCGCGCCGCCGAGCCTGCGCGAGGCGCAGAAAGAACTCGACCGCATCACCAAGGAGAAGGACGCGGCGATCAATAACCAGGAATACGAGGAAGCGGCCACGCTCCGCGAGGCCGAGGCGACCGCCCGCGAGAGCGTCGACGCCCAGCGCGCGGAGTGGCAGGCGCAGGTGTCGGGAGACCAGCCGACGGTCGGCGAAGAGGAGATCGCCCAGGTCGTGGCGATGTGGACCGGCATCCCCGTCACCCGGATCGCCCAGGAGGAATCGCAGCGCCTGCTCAAGATGGAGGAGTCGCTCCACGCCCGGGTCATCGGCCAAGAGGAGGCCATCGGGATCGTTTCGAAGGCCGTCCGCCGCGCGCGCGCCGGGCTCAAGGATCCCAAGCGGCCGATCGGTTCGTTCATCTTCCTGGGGCCGACCGGCGTCGGGAAGACCGAACTTGCCAAGGCGCTCGCCGAGTTCATGTTCGGCAGTGAGGACGCGCTCATCAAGATCGACATGAGCGAGTTCATGGAGCGCCACAACGTCAGCCGGCTGGTCGGGGCGCCCCCCGGGTACGTCGGGTTCGACGAGGGTGGACAGCTGACCGAGGCAGTCCGCCGGAAGAACTACTGCGTGATCCTGCTCGACGAGGTCGAGAAGGCGCACCCCGAGGTCTTCAACATCCTCCTCCAGATCCTCGAGGATGGACACCTGTCGGACGCCAAGGGCCGCCGGGTGGACTTCCGTAACGCGATCATCATCATGACCTCGAACCTTGGGGCGAAGCAGCTCCAGACGAACTCGAGCCTCGGCTTCCGGGCGATGGGTTCCACGGACGCGAACCGGGCCGAGAGCTCATACGAGCTCATGAAGGACAAGGTCGCCGTCGAGCTCAAGGCGAACTTCCGACCGGAATTCCTCAACCGCATCGACGCGACGGTCGTGTTCCGATCGCTCACGGTCGAGGAGATCGCCCAGATCGTGGACCTGATGCTTGCCCGGGTCCGCGATCAGCTCCGGGCGCAGCAGATGTCGCTCGAGGTCACGGCCGCGGCCAAGGAGCACATCATCAAGCTCGGCTACGACGTCGCCTATGGTGCGCGGCCGCTGCGCCGGGTCATCCAGAACATGATCGAGGACGTCCTCGCCGAACAGCTCCTGCTGGGTTCGTACGAGCGCGGGTCCACGATCATCGTGGACAAGGATCCCGAGGCGGGTCTGGACATCCACCTCGCGGAGCCACGCACGCCGGTCGAGGCGCGGTGATCCGCGCCGCCCGACTGGCGGCCTAGCGATGGCGCGGCCGAAGAGCCGCTTCGTCTGCCAGTCCTGTGCGGAAGCGTTCCTGCGCTGGGAAGGCCAGTGCCCTGCCTGCGGCCAGTGGAACAGCCTGGTCGAAACGGTCGTCCACGAGCCGGCCCGCGGGACCCGCGTGACCGCCCGCGCAGGTGCCGGCGCAGGTGCCTCGCCGACGGGTCTGGCGGCCATCGCCGACGTGGACCTGCCACGCCTGCGCCTTGGCATCGACGAGTTCGATCGGGTGCTGGGCGGCGGACTCGTACCGGGATCTCTCGTCCTCGTCGGTGGCGAGCCGGGCATCGGCAAGTCCACGCTCCTGCTCCAGGCCGCGGCGGGGCTGACCCGGGCACCCGGTGGCGGGTCCGTGCTGTACGCGTCGGGTGAGGAGTCGCCCGGTCAGGTCCGCCTGCGCGCGGCACGCCTCGGCCTGTTGACCGGGCCGTCCGCCGACGGCGTCCGTGTCCTGGCCGAGCACGACGTCGGCAGGATCATGGATGCCGCCCGGTCCGAACGCCCAGCCGTGGTCATCGTCGATTCGATCCAGACCGCGACCATCGACGAGCTCGACGGGGCCGCCGGCAGCGTCGGCCAGGTCCGCGAATCGACCCTGCGTCTGATGGACCTGGCCAAGGGCGACGGGATCGCCGTGGTCCTCGTCGGGCACGTGACCAAGGACGGTGCGATCGCCGGACCCAAGACGCTCGAGCATCTGGTCGACGCCGTCATCAACCTCGAGGGCGAGCGGTACGCGGCGCTGCGCCTGCTCCGGGCCACCAAGAACCGGTTCGGCTCCACCGACGAGGTCGGTGTCTTCGAGATGGCTGAAGCGGGCCTGCTCGAGGTGGCCGATCCGGCCCGCGCGTTCCTTGCCGACCACGGCGGCACCGCGCCCGGGAGCGTCGTGGCGCCGACCCTCGAAGGCAGTCGGCCCCTCCTCGTCGAGGTCCAGGCCCTCGTCAGCCCGAGCGCCTACGGCACGCCGTCGCGCAAGGCCAGCGGCGTGGACCCGAACCGCCTGAGCCTGCTCATCGCGGTCCTCGGCCGGCGAGCCGGCGTCGCGCTCGGGAGTCACGACGTGTACGCCAATCTGGCCGGCGGGCTGTCCGTCGCCGAACCCGCGCTCGACCTGCCACTGGCGCTGGCCCTGGCATCGTCGACGCGCGACCGACCCATCGCGCCCGGCACGGTCGCCATCGGCGAGGTCGGCCTGCTCGGCGAGCTCCGGGCGGTCGTCGGCCTCGAACGGCGCCTGCGCGAGGCCGCTCGTCTCGGCTTCCGGAGGGCGATCGTCCCCGCCTCGGAGACGGGAGCGCCGCTCGTCCCGGTCGACGGTCTCGAGATCGTTCGTGTGGCGACCCTGCGGGACGCCGTCGAGGCGGCCCTCGCCGAACGGCCGTCGCCTCGTGGCGAGGCGGTCCCGGCGATGCTAGGCTGACCGTCCGGCCAGGTCGCTCGCGGCCCGGGACGCCGGCCACTGCCGAGGGAATCGTTGATCCGCTACATCCGGATACTTGGGGCCGCACTCGGGGGCGCCATCGGGCTGGTCCTCGCCGTTTCGGGCACGGGTCTGTTCAGTGGGCGTGACTACCAGGGCGCCCTGCTGGCCGGCTGGGTCGTCGCCTGGATCGTCGTCGGCTTCGCGATCCTGCCGTACCTGACGGTCGTCCCGGCGCAGTGGCTGATCCGCCGGGTCGAGGAGCTCTCGACCGCCGAGTTCGTGGCCGCGGTCATCGGCCTGCTGCTCGGCCTGTTGATGGGACTGCTGCTCGGCATCCCGTTGGCCGGCCTGGCCGCTCCGTGGGGACAGTTGTTGCCGCTCGGTGTCTCGATCTTCCTGGGCCTCGGGATGCTCGGCCTGGTCGTCGCCAAGCGCAAGGACCTGCTGATCGCCGCTGAGGCGGTCGGCATCCTTCGGCCGCCGTCGTCGGAGCGCGCCGGTCCGGTCCGGGGCGATCCCAGGATCGTCGTCGACACCAGCGCGATCATCGATGGGCGCATCGCCGAGATCGTCGAGTCCGGCTTCATCTACGGGACGCTTGTCATCCCGCGCTTCGTCCTCGACGAGCTCCAGCACATCGCCGACAGCTCCGACACGCTGCGTCGCAATCGGGGCCGGCGCGGACTGGAGATCCTCAACCGGATGCAGAAGGAGCCGACCACTCCCGTCGAGATCGTCGAGGACGACGTCCCGGACATCGCCGAGGTCGATGCCAAGCTGGTCGCCCTGGCGCTCGTCCGCAGCCGGGTCATCCTGACCAACGACTTCAACCTCAATCGCGTCGCCGAGCTCCAGGGCGTCCGGGTCATGAACATCAACTCGCTCGCCAACGCGGTCAAGCCAGCCGTCCTGCCCGGCGAGGAGCTCCGGGTGCGGGTCATCCAGGAGGGCAAGGAGGCCGGCCAGGGCGTGGGCTTCCTCGATGATGGGACGATGATCGTCGTCGAAGGCGGGGCCCGGCATATCGACAAGGAACTGGACGTCTCGGTCACCCGCGTTCTGCAAACGGTCGCGGGTCGCATGATCTTCGCCCAGCCGCGACTCGATTGAGCGGGCCGGGTTCGGCCGACGTCATCGTCGTCGCGGCGGGCGCATCGCGGCGAATGGACGGGGTCGACAAGCTGCTAGCACCGATCGCCGGGCGTCCGCTGCTGGCCTGGACGCTCGACGCGTTCGCATCGTCGCCAGTCGTAGCCCGGATCGTCGTCGTGGCAGCTTGGGCGAATGTCGAGGCGATCCACGCGGCGGCGTGGCTGCCTCCTCGAGTGACCCAGGTCGTGGTCGGCCGCGACCGTCGGCAGGGTTCGGTCGCCGCGGGGATGGAAGCGCTGCGAGGCAAGACGAGGGGACATGCGGCCGATGACCGCGGGGACAGGGTCGTCCTCGTCCATGATGGCGCGCGGCCCCTCGTGTCCGGCGAGCTCATCGAGTCGGTGACGCGCGCTGCCGAGCTCCACGGGGCGGCGATCCCGGGTCTGCCGGTCGCCGAGACCGTCAAACGCGTGGACGGCGCGCTGGTTCGCGAGACGGTGGATCGCTCGACACTCGTGACGGCCCAGACCCCCCAGGCCGTTCGCGCCAGTATCCTGCTCCGGGCCTACGACCGGTTCCCGCCCGATGGCCCCGACACCTTCACTGATGAGGCCGCCCTGCTCGAAGCCTGTAGCATCGACGTCCATGTGGTCCCCGGCGATCCAGGCAATCTCAAGGTGACCCTGCCAGCCGACCTTCGGCACGCAGCCCTCGTGCTCGGTGGCGCCGCCCCGACGCGCACGGGCATCGGCCACGATAGCCATCCCTTCGGTCCCGGCGGGCCGCTCCGGCTCGGCGGCGTCACCATCGACGGGGCGCCGCGCCTTGTCGGCCACTCCGACGGCGATGTCGTCCTGCACGCGGTCTGCGAGGCGCTGCTGGGCGCGACGGGGCAGGGCGACCTCGGACGCCTCTTCCCGGCAGACTCGCGGACCCGGGCCGGCATCGACAGCGTCGAGCTGGTCACGGACGTCCTGCGACGCGTCGAAGCCGCTGGCTGGCGACCGACCACGGTCGACCTCACCGTCGTCGCGGCGCGGCCACGCCTGGCGGGGCACCTCGACCCGATGCGCGATTCGATCGCGGACCTGCTCGGGCTCGCTCGTTCAGCGGTCAACGTCAAGGCCTCGACCGGCAACCTCGACGGTGCCGAGGGCGCCGGGCGGTCGATCTCAGCGCTGGCCATCGCGTCCGTCGAGACCAGCCGATGACGCTCCGCCTGCAGGACACGCTCTCCGGGGAAACGCGCCCGTTCGTTCCGCTGCGTGACGACCGGGTCGGCGTCTACTCGTGCGGACCGACCGTCTATGGACCGGCCCACATCGGCAACTTCCGCTCGTTCCTGTTCGCCGACCTGCTGGTCCGCCACCTGCGCTGGCGCGGCTACCCGGTGACCTGGGTGATGAACATCACCGATATCGACGACAAGATCATCCGTGGCGCCGCCGCGGCCAGCGAGACCATCGACACCTTGGCCGAGCGCTACCTGGCCATGTTCCTCGCCGACGCGGCCGCCCTGCGCATGACCGTCCCCGACGTCCTGCCCCGGGCGACCCGCCACATCGACCGGATCGTCGAGCTCATCGCGACGCTGATCGAGAGCGGGCATGCCTACCGGACCGACGATGGCTCGGTCTTCTTTCGGATCGCGTCGTGGCCCGCCTACGGCCGGCTGGCCCGGCTGGACCCCGACGGTCTCCGGGTGGGGGAGCGGGTCGAGGCCGACGAGTACGGCAAGGACGACGTCCGGGACTTCGCGCTCTGGAAGGGCCCGAAGCCCGGCGAGCCGGCCTGGCAGACGGCCATCGGCCCGGGACGGCCCGGCTGGCACATCGAATGCTCCGCGATGAGCATGGCCCACCTCGGGCCGTCGTTCGACATCCACACCGGCGGCGTGGACCTCATCTTCCCGCACCACGAGGACGAGATCGCCCAGAGCGAGGCGGCCACCGGTCAGACCTTCGTCGGCACGTGGCTCCATTGCGCCCACCTGCAGATGGGCGGCGCGAAGATGGCCAAGTCGACCGGCAACATCGCCCGGGTCGGCGAGGTGCTCGCGAGCGGCGTCTCCGCCCGGGCGCTGCGCCTTGCCCTCATCTCGGTCCACTACCGGGCCGGGCTCAGCCACTCCCCGGAGTCTCTCGCGGCGGCCGGTGCGGCGCTGGACCGGCTCGATGCGGCGCTCGCAGCGCTCGGCGCGTACGTCCAGGACGGGCCTGACGACCCGACCCTGACCGAACGACTCGAGACGGCGCGGACCGACTTCGGCGCCGCGCTCGACGACGACCTGAACGTGTCGGCCGGTCTGGCGGCCGTGTTCGACCTCGTGCGTGACCTCAACCGACGGATCGATGCGCGGTCGCTGTCGACGGCGGACGCGGGACGCGCGGTCGAAGCGCTGCGCGACGTGGATCGGGTGCTGGCGATCCTGCCCGATGCGGAACCCGCCGATGACCTCGATCCGGCCGTGGCGGCCCTGCTGGATGCACGCATCGCCGCCCGAGCGGCCCGGGACTTCGCGGCATCGGACCGGTTGCGCGACGAACTCGCGGCCATCGGCGTCGCCGTCGAGGACACCCGCGACGGCCAGCGCTGGCGGCGCACCATCGACGTCGGTCATGGCTGACCGCCCGGATCCCGAGCGCGATCGGCCGGCTCGACCGCCGTCGGGTCGAGGCAAGCCTGGCAAGCGACCCCCCGGCAAGCCGGGCAGCCGGCCACCGGGCAAGGCGGGCCGGGCCGGGCCGGCGTACCGCGGCGCACCACCCGATCGCGCCACCGGCCCCGGTCTCCCGGACGGTCCGGCTGGCCCCGGTGGCTCGTGGCGCCCGGCTCGGCCGTCGTGGGGCGGCTCCGCCGGTCCGGACCGGCGCCCGTTCGACGGGCCTCGTGCGGCAGGTGGACCGCCGTCCGGTCGTCGCGGGGCACCCGGCGACCATCGTGGTCCGCGACCACCGGCCGGCGCCGGCGGTCCGCCGCCCGACCGCGGTCCGTGGCGTCCACCGACGCGGGGCGGTCCGCCGCCCGCCCGCGGTCCGTGGCGCCCACCGACGCATGGGGGTCCGCCCCACCAGCGCAGTGGTCCGTCAGACGAGCGCAGCGGCCCGCCTGCAGGGCACGCTGGCCAGCCGTTCGAGCGTGGCCGATCCCGGGGACCGGTCCGTCCGCCGGGACCACCGATGCGGCCCGCACCCGGACCGTGGCCGCGCCCGGCTCCGGAGACCGGACCATGGCCCCGTCCGGCTCCCGATACCTCATCCTGGCCGCGCCCCACGCCCTCGCTGCCGGCCCCGGACCTGCTCGGCCCCGGCGAGGAGCTGGTCGCCGGCCGGCGACCGGTCGAGGAGGTCTTCGCCGCCGGCCGGACCGCCCACCGCCTGCTCGTCGTCCCGCAACGCCGGAATGCACTCGAGCAGCTGGTCCTGCACGCGACCCGGTTGCGCATCCCGATCGTCGAGGTCGAGGGTGGCTCGCTGACGGCGATCGCCGGCTTCGACGGTCACCAGGGCGTCGCCCTCGTCGTGGAGCCGCGGCGGTTCGCCACACTCGACGACATCCTCGCCCGGGCTGCCGAGCGGGGTGAGCCGCCGTTCGTGCTCGTCCTCGACTCGCTCGAGGATCCGCAGAACCTCGGGACGCTGCTCCGGAGCGCTGAGGCGGCGGGCGTCCATGGCGTCGTCTTCCCGACCCGTCGCCAGGCGCCCTTGTCGGCCGCCGCGGTGAAGGCCTCGGCCGGTGCGACCGAGCACCTGCTGCTGTGCCCGGTGGACGACCTGCCGGGGGCTCTTGCCGACCTGCGGACGCACGGGCTGCGCATCGCCGGCTCGGAGGCGGATGCCCCGCTGACGGCGCGCCAGACCGACCTGCGCGGCCCGCTCGCCATCGTCGTCGGGAGCGAGGGCCAGGGTCTCGGACCCGCCATCCGTCGACGCTGCGACCTGTTCATGCGGATCCCGATGCGCGGCGCGATCGGCTCGCTCAATGCGGCGGTCGCGGGCTCGGTGCTGCTCTTCGAGGCGGTCGCCCAGCGCGACGCCGGCGGCCCGGAGGCCGGCCGGTCACCGGAGCGCGGCCACGCCCTGGTTCCCGCGGACGCCCCGGTTCCCGATGCACCCGCCGAGGTCGCTGCGGAACCGGAACCGAGGGCAGCCATCGAACCGCCGCTGCCGCCGACCCGGGCCAAGCAGACGGAGGCGCCCGGGACCGTCGCCGCGCCGCCTGACGACGAGCTCCTGCCCGGCGGCCCGCCGCCCCCGACCGCGGCCAAGCCGAGGAAGCCGCGAGCACCGCGGACCCCCCACGCTTGACCCATCGGAGCGAACGGCCCTATCATTCCCCGGCGCCGGTGGGGTCAGCTGCGGTATGTCCCTGCGCGTCGCGCCGACGTAGCTCAATTGGTAGAGCAGCTGTTTTGTAAACAGCAGGTTCCGGGTTCGAGTCCCGTCGTCGGCTCCAGAGCGAATGATCCGGTGGCGGGTCACACCACGAGACCGCAGTTCTCGACTCGGTGCCGCTGCCACAGTGGGTAGGTTGAGCAGGTGGTGAGCTCCGCTGGCTGTAGACCAGCCGCCTTCGGCTGTGGGGGTTCGATTCCCTCCCTGCCCACCAATTAACTCTCTCGCGATCGGTCCCGGGCCCACATAGCTCAGCTGGCAGAGCACTTCCTTGGTAAGGAAGAGGTCATCGGTTCGAGTCCGATTGTGGGCTCCACGCCCCAGGTGGCGCCCACGCCCCCTGAAGTCGGTATCTGCGGCGAAGCCGCGCCTAGTCAAGGAGTGAAACGGTCTCGTGGCCAAGAAGAAGTTCGAGCGCACCAAGCCGCACGTCAATATCGGCACGATCGGCCACATCGACCATGGCAAGACGAGCCTGACCGCGGCGATCTCCAAGTACCTCGCCCTGAAGGGCCATGCCGAGTACCGCGCCTTCGATTCGATCGACAACGCGCCCGAAGAGCGCGAGCGCGGCATCACCATCGCCATCGCCCACGTCGAGTACGAGACCGACGCCCGCCACTACGCCCACGTCGACTGCCCGGGCCACGCCGACTACATCAAGAACATGATCACCGGGGCCGCCCAGATGGACGGCGCCATCCTGGTCGTGGCCGCCACCGACGGGCCGATGCCCCAGACCCGCGAGCACATCCTGCTGGCCCGCCAGGTCGAGGTCCCCTTCGTCGTCGTCTTCCTCAACAAGGTCGACATGGTCGACGACGAGGAGCTGCTCGACCTGGTCGAGCTCGAGGTCCGCGAGCTGCTGACCAAGAACAACTTCCCGGGCGACGACATCCCGGTCATCCGCGGCTCGGCGCTGAAGGCGCTCGAGGCGCCCGACGATCCGACCGACCCCGCCTACGCCTGCATCCAGGAGCTGATGGACGCGGTCGATTCGTATATCCCGACCCCCGAGCGACCGGTCGACAAGCCGTTCCTCATGCCGGTCGAGGACGTCTTCGGCATCAAGGGCCGGGGCACCGTCGCGACCGGCCGGATCGAGCGCGGCATCGTCAAGGTCGGCGACGAGGTCGAGCTGGTCGGCATCAAGCCGACCCGCAAGATCGTCGTGACCGGCGTCGAGATGTTCAAGAAGCTGCTCGACCAGGGCCAGGCCGGCGACAACGTCGGCTGCCTCATCCGGGGCATCGAGCGCGACGAGATCGAGCGGGGGCAGGTCCTGGCCAAGACAGGCTCGGTCACCCCGCACACCAAGTTCACCGCGCAGGTCTACGTCCTGACCAAGGAGGAGGGCGGCCGGCACACCCCGTTCTACAACGGCTACCGGCCCCAGTTCTACCTGCGCACGACCGACGTCACCGGAGCGATCGGCCTGCCCGACGGGGCGGAGATGATCATGCCCGGTGACAACGTCGAGATGAGCGTCGAGCTCATCACCCCGATCGCCATCGAGATCGGCCAGCGCTTCGCCATCCGCGAGGGTGGCCGGACCGTCGGTGCCGGCGCCATCGTCAGCATCGTCGAGTAGGGACCCCACATGGCCAGAGTCGAAGCGCGTCCCACGATCCAGCTCGCCTGCACCGAGTGCAAGGAGCGGACGTACACCACGCGCAAGAACAAGAAGAACGATCCGAACCGCATCGAACTGCAGAAATACTGTCCGCGCTGCCGACGGCATACACTTCACCGCGAGGCGAAGTAGGCAGGCGAAGCCCCACAGCCACAGGGGTGTAGCTCAATTGGCAGAGCACTGGTCTCCAAAACCAGCGGTTGTAGGTTCGAGTCCTATCGCCCCTGCCACTTCACTTCCGTAGCCCGAGAGAAGAACCACTGACGTGACCCGCATCCGCCGCTATTTCGACGAAGTCTGGTCCGAGCTCCGCAAGGTCTCGTGGCCGACGCGCGAGACCGTCCGGAATCTGACCGTCCTGGTCTTCGCCGTCAGCCTCGTCATCGGGATCTATATCGCGTTCTGGGACGCCGTGTTCCAGAACATCATCGCGTTCATCGCGGGGTAGGGGACGAATGATGACCGAGATGACGACGGAGACGACCAAGGCGCCCGAGAAGCGCTGGTACGTCATCCACACCTATTCCGGCTACGAGAACAAGGTCAAGGCAAACCTCGAGCACCGCATCGAGTCGATGGGCATGGAGGACAAGATCTTCCAGGTGCTCGTCCCGATGGAGGATGAGATCGAGATCCGCCAGGGCCAGCGGCACACGGTCCAGAAGAAGGTGTATCCGGGCTATGTGCTCGTCGAGATGATCCTCGACCCGGACAGCTGGTTCGTCGTGCGCAACACGCCGGGTGTCACGAGCTTCGTCGGTGGCGCCAACATCCCGGGCGTCCGCAGCGAGCCGATCCCGCTCGACGAGAACGAGGTCAAGCAGATCCTGCGGCACATGGGCGTCGAGACGCCGAAGTACCGCGTGGCATTCACCAAGGGCCAGAGCGTCCGCGTGACCGACGGTCCGTTCGCCGAGTTCATCGGCACGGTCGACGAGGTCAACCCGGAGCGCAACAAGGTCAAGGTGCTGGTGAGCATCTTCGGCCGCGAGACGCCCGTCGAGCTGGATTTCCTCCAGGTCGAGAAACTCTAAGAAGGGACCTGAACCCCCGTGGCCAAGAAGATCCGAATCGTCCTGACCCTGCAGCTACCGGCCGGCAAGGCGACCCCCGCCCCGCCCGTCGGAACCGCCCTGGGCCCGCACGGCATCAACATCGTCGAGTTCACCAAGTCCTACAACGAGAAGACCGCCGACAAGGCCGGCCAGATCATCCCGGCCCAGATCACGATCTTCGAGGACCGCTCGTTCTCGTTCATCCTCAAGACGCCGCCCGCGGCCGACCTCCTGCGCAAGGCCGCCGGGGTCGACCTGGGGGCTGCCACGACCAAGCGCCAGACGGTCGGCCGGGTCACCCGCGACCAGGTCCGGGAGATCGCCGGCATCAAGATGGCCGATCTGAATGCCAATGACGTCGACGCTGCGATGCGCCAGATCGAAGGCACCGCCCGGAGCATGGGCATCGAGGTCGTCGGCTAGCCGATCACCAGCGCGCGCCGGCGGCGCCGATCTCGCCGGACGCCCACCCCGCGACATGGGGGAGGCCGGGCTCGACCCGGCCGAACGGAGGAACAGCACATGGCAGCACACGGCAAGAAGTACGCCGAGGCGGCGAAGCTCGTCGATCGCGAGCGCATCTACAGCCCACTCGAAGCCGTCGAGCTCGCGAAGCAGACGACCTACGTCGCCTTCGATGCGTCGATCGAGGCGCACCTGCGCCTCGGTGTCGACCCGCGCCACGCCGACCAGATGGTCCGCGGTACGGTCGTCCTGCCGCACGGCACCGGCAAGATCGTCCGGGTCGCCGTCTTCGCCCAGGGTGAGAAGGCGCAGGAAGCGCTCCGCGCCGGCGCCGACGAGGTCGGTGGCGAGGACCTGGTCAAGAAGATCGAGGCCGGCTGGCTCGAGTTCGACGTCGCCATCGCGACGCCCGACTCGATGGGCATGGTCGGCAAGCTCGGCAAGATCCTCGGTCGTCGCGGGCTGATGCCGAACCCGAAGGCCGGCACGATCACGTTCGACGTCGAACGGGCCGTCAAGGAGGTCAAGGGCGGTCGCGTGGAGTTCCGGGTCGACAAGACGGCCATCGTCCATGCCCCGGTCGGCAAGAGCAGCTTCGAGCCGGCCGACCTGGTCGACAACCTCGCCGCCCTGGTCGACGCCATCAACCGCGCCAAGCCGACCGGCGCCAAGGGCCAGTACCTCAAGGGACTCACGATCGCGAGCACGATGGGCCCGGGCATCCGGGTCGACGTGCCGGGCGTGCTGGCGGCCGCGGTCGCCTAGCCCAGCGAAGACCCCGACCGGCGGTCCGCCGGTCACCAGACACGGTGACGGCCGAGAGGCGCGCCACCCGTTCATACAGACGCACCGCCGCAGACAGCCTGCGTCCGCGGACCGCATCGACCGACGGTCGGTGTCGGTCGGGATTTGATCCGTCGGACCGGATCGACCAGGGACCCCAGGGGACCGGGTCGGGGACGCCGACGAGCACGCCGAGGCAGATCGGCGCCGCTCCACCTCCGGGTGGGCCGCGTCCCTGCGAGTGGGGTCGACCCTCTGACGAGGGCCGCCATGGGACGTCGCAGGGGCCACATCCGACCGATACGGTCGGAGGCCCACCGCCGCACGCCGGCTGCGTGCTGGAGAAGGAGCAGACAAGATGCCCACGGAGGCCAAACGCGAGACGGTCGCCGAGCTGCGCGAGGAACTCGCCAACGCTCGGACGATGATCGTCTCCGAGTACCGGGGCCTCAAGGTGAAGGAGATCGCCGAGATCCGGCGCGCCCTGCGCAAGCAGGACGTGACGTATCGCGTCGTCAAGAACCGGCTGATGCGCATCGCCGCGGATGATTCCGTCGGCACGGCCCTCGGGCCGTTGCTCTCGGGACCGACCGCCATCGCGTTCGGCAAGGACGAGGCCGCCACGGCCAAGGCCGTCCTCGACGCCACCCGCCCGTATGCGAAGGTCGTCCGGGTGACCGGCGGCGTCCTCGGCGATCGGGCGATCAGCGGCGACGACGTCGTCCGCCTGGCGGCCCTGCCGTCGCGCGAGGTCCTGCTGGCCAAGCTGGCCGGCGGGATGCAGGCGCCGGTCGGTACGCTGGCCGGCCTGTTCGCCGCACCGCTGCGCAACCTGGGCTACGCCCTGCAGCAGGTGGCGGACCAGAAAGCCGCAGCCGAGAACTCCGGCGCCTAGGCGCTCACCACCCAGCCCACGACACTTCGACCCCACAAGGAGAACGACCCCATGGCAACCCTGACCCAGGACGACCTGCTCGAGGCCATCGACAAGATGACCGTCCTCGAGCTGTCCGAGTTCATCAAGCGCTTCGAGGATCGCTACGGCGTCACGGCCGCCGCGCCGGCCGCCGTCGCAGCCGCGCCGGCCGCCGGTGGCGGTGCCGCCGAGGCCGCCGCAGCCCCCGAGGAGCAGACCGAGTTCACCGCGACCCTGACCGAGATCGGCCCGAACAAGATCCCGGTCATCAAGGTCGTCCGTGAGCTGACCGGCCTCGGCCTCAAGGAGGCCAAGGACCTCGTCGACGCGACGCCCAAGGCCGTCAAGGAAGGCGTCACGAAGGACGAGGCGGAGAAGATCAAGGCCGCTCTCGAAGAGCAGGGCGCCAAGGTCGAGATCAAGTAGTCCGGGCGAACAGCCCGGCCGGCACTGGGGCGGCGCGATCTGCCCCAGTGCCGTCTTCGCAGGGCCAGATGATGGCCCTGAGGCCCCCTTACCACGAAAGTGGGGCGTTTGACAAGACTGAGAATCGCGGTATCCTACTCCTTCTGTGAGTCCGGCCTTTCCCTCCCCCTCCAACCTCCGTCAAGGAGTGGTGCTTCATGCTGTCTGCTGAGTCTTCGAATCGCGCCCGCACGCCATCGGGCCGCATCTCGTACGCCC
>CAWAKU010000014.1:0-106512 GCA_963782715.1 uncultured Chloroflexia bacterium | reverse complement strand
TCTCCTCGACAAGGCAGTATCGGCGGTGGCGCCGGACGAGTTCGACGTCGCCTCACAGACTACGGCGGCCGATCGAGCGAGATCACACCCCGGGATCGCGACCAGCGACAAGGACCGGCGCGATCGCTATGGCGACGCGGCGCGCAAGAGCCGGGCATAGATCCGCCACGTGCTGTCCCCGTTCGGGCCACTCTCATGATCATCCACGGTGTCCAGGATCGGGTCGCTGGCGGTCGGCATCTTCATGATGAACCCGACGGCCGGACTGTTCCAGGCGGCGTTCCCGAACGGGATGTACCCCCACGTGCGTGCGGCGGCTCCGGCCTCATACGGGCCCCCGCCGTCGTAGCTGAGCTGCCATGGAGCGTCCTTGGGGCACGAGTTGTCGGTGAATTCAGCCTGCGGCGCTGAGGCCGGGTAGAACGAGAGCTGCAGGGAATCCCCGCCGGTCGGGACTCCGACGACGAAGAGACGTTGTTGGGCGTCATGGTGGCGTGTGCACGTTTGGCCGCCCCATTCGCCCTCGAACGTGCCGCTTGCCTCCGCATCGACGTAGCCACGATAGGATCCGTCGGGCTTCTTCTCCAGTGAACCGACGACGGTGTCCACGCCGTTCCCGGTAGCCGACCCGCCGAAACCTAGATCGACGGAAACGCAGGTTGGGTCGGAGCGGCCGGCGCAGCCCTGCCCCGACAAGGAAGTGTCGTACTCGTTGGCGAGTCGGATCATGATCCCGGCGACAGCGTGCCACGAGACCCGGACCCGGCCCGAGACTTGACGTACGCCCATAAGCAGGCCCTGCACCCCGGCCGGGAGGACGTAGGCGGCGCTGACGAGGGACCGGAGGTCGGCCTGGGCGGTGAAGTCGACCGCATCGGAGACGACCGGGCCGGTCTGGTCACCGTCCTCTTTGCGGACCTGGTAGGCGGTTGTGGCCGCACCTGTGGCGTCGATCCGAACCGCCCCCTCGAAGTCGGCGCTGCCGTGTGCGCGAAGCGTCGATTCCGTCTTGGAGAACCAGCGGAGATAGGTGTCGGCGGCCGGGCCAACCCGCGGCCGGATGATGATGCGACCGCTGATGGGCGACGACGGCGCCGGCGTCGCCCGAGAGCCGAGGCCCACCCGGGCGGCTATGGTCACCAGTGGCCCTGGCCGGCCGTGGCCTTCGTGCGCGCGAGCGATGGGAGGATCAATCGTGAAGGGGATGTTCCAGGCGAGCATCACGAGATGTGGGAGGAGCTGCAGCAACTCCGTCTGTGAGTACGTCGTGTCAGGTGAGTCGAGCGCCGGGAGACCGGCATGCGCGGTGCCCCACGAGGACCCAGCGGCCGCGAGTTCGACGCCGGGCAGGATGCCTGCCGACGCCGCGGGCGCAAGGAAGCCGTCGAGCAGCAGGAGCCAGATGTGAACGCGAGTCAGGGGAATCCCCGGTTCGATCGGCTGCCCGAGCATGACCCTTGGGACCAGGTCGTCCGGGCGGGCCTCGTAGGCCTGTTGGTAGGCGGCGGCAAGGCGTTCGGCGGACCAGCCCGGCACCATCGGCGCCAGGGCCGTGGCGAGGTCCGAGAAGTGGTACGGCAATGTCTCCGCGTCACCGCCCGCGAGATCCGCGACGCCCATCTCGATCAACCCCCGGACCTCCGCTTCTGAGAGCCAGACGTCGTCGGGGGCATGCTCGCTGCCCCGCCGGATGGGCGACCCGTCCGCCGAGTAGATGCCGATCCCCATGAGGCGCAGCAGCGAGACGACCGCGTCCGGGACGCGGCCGGGATCGTACAGCGCCTGGCCGATCGCAGAAGGTTCGGTCATCGACGGCTGGGGGAGCGGCGCCAGAGCCAGGTCTGCATCCGGGTCGATCGGCTTGATGACAGGCAACGTGGGCCACCCGGAAGGCACGGGGTCGACCGCGCCCGGTGGCTCCGCCGTCGAGTCGGCCGGGGGTGTGGTCGGCGACCCCGGTCCGTCGGCCGCTGCCGCAGGGCTTGGCCTCCCGCTCGCGTCACCAGCCGGCGTGCCTGACGGGCCGACCGTCGGGTCCGGTGAGCAGGCGGCGAGGAGCATCGCCATGACGACGACGAAGATGCGGAGTATCCGTGGTCGGAACCCAGGGTTCATCGTTCAGTGCCTCCTGATCGTGCCGAGGTCGATCGCGCGAGTCCGCCACGGTCGTCGCGGTGCAGCCTTGTCGGCCGCCGATGCATGACGCTCGGCCCCAAGGAAAGCCTCGACCTCGGTGGCCTCCGGAGCCCCTCCGCGATCGACTGCCTGGAAACGTTGCCGGCTGCCGTTCGCCGAGGCGTCCCTGCCCATGGCGATGACGCCGACGTGGACGCGACGGGCGCCTTCGGCATCGAGGGCCGCGGTCCATGCAGCCACGGCACGGCCCCGTTCGGGTTCTGGCAGGTCACGCGTCCAGATAGCCGCGTAGTCGGCCGGCGTCAGCTCTGCGACCCGGGTGACGCTCGCGTCACACCCGGCCCGGGCGCTCCATCGGCGGGGCCGCTCGCTCCAGTCGCCCCCGCCGTCATCGATCCAGTTGCACAGGACATAGCCGCGACCACCGGGCGCCATGGCGCGGCCGACGATCTCGACCGTGCGGGCGCCCACCTGGTCGCCCGGCAGGGACCGATCGCGGTACAGGACCTGGTGCTCGGGCGCCAGGACGAACGGAGGGTTCGCGACCACGGTGTCGAACATCCCATCGAACCGATCATCCGCGCACCCCTCGAGGAAGTCCCACTCCTCGAGCGCGATGTCCCGGAAGTCGTTCAGGGCAGCGTTGAAACGTGCGAAGCCAAGCGCGCGTGAGTTGATGTCGATCGCGGCGACAGTGGCTCCGGCCGACGCGAGGAGAAGGCTCTGGATCCCCGAGCCGCATCCCAGGTCGAGTGACCGGCCGGGGTCGCCGTGCCGCACCGAGCCGGCGAGGAGGAAGCTGGCCGGGCCGGGCTCCACGACGAAGTCGGGCTGACGACGCCGTCCACGAAGGTCGGACGCGATGAGCAGACCCCGGATCCGGTCGATCCGCGCGAGTGGGACGTACTCGTCGCCCGCGAGCCGGACGAGGTCCAGGTCGCAAAGGCACGCGATGTCGCGGGCGGACAGGTCTGCCTCCATCGCGCCCCGCAAGAGCGTCGACTCCCGCTCGAACAGGCACCTCAGGATGCCATTCGCCGATGCCTCGTCGGCATAGAGGCTGCGGAGACGACCGAAGACGTCGGAGTCCATGGCTCTTGCCTAGGGGCCCGGTGGCGTCTTGTCGAAGAGCGTCGAGCCGGGGACGCTCCCGGTGTCCACGGTCGGCGCGCTCGCGTCGGGCGGGATCGGCAACTTGATGAAGTCGTTGGGCATCGTGTCCGCCGTCGAGGCCCCTGGTGGTGTCTTGTCGAACCCGACCGGCAGCTTGACGACGACGGACGCATCGGGCGCGAGCGTCTCCATCGCGGGATCAGGGCCGGCCGACCCGTTGAGTTGCGGCGGCTGGACCGGGAGCGGCGCACTCCCTCGGCTGCCCAAGAACCGCAGCAGGAGCAGCCCCCCGATCCCTGCGGCCACCAGCGCGCCGACCGCGATGGCGGGTCCGACCGGCAACCCGGGGCAGCCACCGGGGTCGGCGCAGGCCGACTGCCCGCCCGCCCCTGGCAGCGTGGCAACCGGCGTGGTGACGGCCGCGGCGAGAGACGAGGGGGTCACCGACTCACTGGCCGTCGCGCCGCCACCTGTTCCGGGCGACGGCGCCGCGACACCGGCATGGCCGAACAACCGGAACGTGGTGTGATCGGCGCACTCGATGACGAAGGTCGAGACGCATCGACCTGTCCACGTGGCCTCGGCGACCTCCCCGCCGGCAGTCCATACGTCCGGCCCGCCGACGGCACGCCAGCCGTCGACATGGAGTCCGAGACCGGCGTAGCGCGACCGGTAGGCGTCGAAGAACAGGTTTTCCCACGTGTTCAACTGGCTATCGGTCGTCAGGCTGCACATGTCGGCCTTGGCCGAATCGGGTGTCTCGTTGATCGGACCGCTATCCATATCGACTGTGATCGCATCGACCGAGATGTCCGGACCGGCATGGACGCTTCGAACCACCCAGTCGTAGGGCCCGCTGCCTGCGACCTGGATGCCGGGGCAGGTCGTCGATTTGCCAGAGGTCGTGACCGAATCGAGTGTGCCACTCCCGTGCCAGGCGTCCGGTGCATCGGGTTGCAGGGAGATCCTCCCCTTCGCGGTCGTGACACCGCCGGCGACGGGCATACCGCCGAGCTTCGTGATCGAGATCTCGGAGTCGATCTCGAGTTCCAGGGTCGCGGCGCCGGTCGCGACCCCGTCCGTCGCGGCGCCGGTCGTGTCGGTGATCGTGAGTTCGACCGGCTCGCTGCGGCTGACCGTGACGGTCTGGTCGGCGACCGCCTGGTAGCCGTCGGGCGGATGGACCTCGCGCAGGGTGTACGTCGTCGGCCCGCCGGTCGGGGCGAGGGCGGTGAACAAGAGGAGCCCGTCGGCGAGGCCGTCGCCGGCCGGGCCGCCGGCGGCCGCCGGGACCGTGCCATCGCAGGCGGCCGCGATGACGCGGTCGGCCGAGCGGGCGTCCTTGGCCACGAGGCTGAAGCAGGATCCGGCCAGCGGTCGTCCGGCCGGATCGACCTTGTGCAGGGTCAGGCCGGCCGTCGGGCGGTGGACCAGGGTCAGTCGGGCCACCCCGCCCGCGCCGACCGTGACCGGGCGGTCGGCGGCGAGCTCGTAGGTCGCCGCGCTGCCGGCCAGGGCGGGCGGCAGGGTCTCGACCACGACGTATCCGCCCGGGGCGAGGCCGGTCCAGCCGAGCGAGCCGTCGCGCAGCCCGTCGCCGCCGCTCAGCCTGCCGGTCAGGCCGGCTGGCGCGTCGCAGCGGTGGGTCCCGGCGACGAGCGACCCGCGGGCGCCCGCCCCGGCGTCGGTCCACAGCTCGAGGCAGGCGGCCGTGACCGCCCCGCCGGCCGGGTCGACCGTGCTGACGACGAGGCCCCCGTCCGTCGCGGCGCCGGTCGTGTCGGTGATCGTGAGTTCGACCGGCTCGCTGCGGCTGACCGTGACGGTCTGGTCGGCGACCGCCTGGTAGCCGTCGGGCGGATGGACCTCGCGCAGGGTGTACGTCGTCGGCCCGCCGGTCGGGGCGAGGGCGGTGAACAAGAGGAGCCCGTCGGCGAGGCCGTCGCCGGCCGGGCCGCCGGCGGCCGCCGGGACCGTGCCATCGCAGGCGGCCGCGATGACGCGGTCGGCCGAGCGGGCGTCCTTGGCCACGAGGCTGAAGCAGGATCCGGCCAGCGGTCGTCCGGCCGGATCGACCTTGTGCAGGGTCAGGCCGGCCGTCGGGCGGTGGACCAGGGTCAGTCGGGCCACCCCGCCCGCGCCGACCGTGACCGGGCGGTCGGCGGCGAGCTCGTAGGTCGCCGCGCTGCCGGCCAGGGCGGGCGGCAGGGTCTCGACCACGACGTATCCGCCCGGGGCGAGGCCGGTCCAGCCGAGCGAGCCGTCGCGCAGCCCGTCGCCGCCGCTCAGCCTGCCGGTCAGGCCGGCTGGCGCGTCGCAGCGGTGGGTCCCGGCGACGAGCGACCCGCGGGCGCCCGCCCCGGCGTCGGTCCACAGCTCGAGGCAGGCGGCCGTGACCGCCCCGCCGGCCGGGTCGACCGTGCTGACGACGAGGCCCCCGTCCGTCGCGGCGCCGGTCGTGTCGGTGATCGTGAGTTCGACCGGCTCGCTGCGGCTGACCGTGACGGTCTGGTCGGCGACCGCCTGGTAGCCGTCGGGCGGATGGACCTCGCGCAGGGTGTACGTCGTCGGCCCGCCGGTCGGGGCGAGGGCGGTGAACAAGAGGAGCCCGTCGGCGAGGCCGTCGCCGGCCGGGCCGCCGGCGGCCGCCGGGACCGTGCCATCGCAGGCGGCCGCGATGACGCGGTCGGCCGAGCGGGCGTCCTTGGCCACGAGGCTGAAGCAGGATCCGGCCAGCGGTCGTCCGGCCGGATCGACCTTGTGCAGGGTCAGGCCGGCCGTCGGGCGGTGGACCAGGGTCAGTCGGGCCACCCCGCCCGCGCCGACCGTGACCGGGCGGTCGGCGGCGAGCTCGTAGGTCGCCGCGCTGCCGGCCAGGGCGGGCGGCAGGGTCTCGACCACGACGTATCCGCCCGGGGCGAGGCCGGTCCAGCCGAGCGAGCCGTCGCGCAGCCCGTCGCCGCCGCTCAGCCTGCCGGTCAGGCCGGCTGGCGCGTCGCAGCGGTGGGTCCCGGCGACGAGCGACCCGCGGGCGCCCGCCCCGGCGTCGGTCCACAGCTCGAGGCAGGCGGCCGTGACCGCCCCGCCGGCCGGGTCGACCGTGCTGACGACGAGGCCCCCGTCCGTCGCGGCGCCGGTCGCGACCCCGACGCCACCGCCCAGCGACATCGCGCCAGCCAGCAGGATGGCAACGGCAGCCCCGACCACGCGGTGGGTCACATCCGGCCAGCCGCGACCTTCTCGTCCGTGCCCGGGACGACGATCGACTGGGCCGAGAGCGCGAGCGTGTCGTAGACCGCCACAGCCTTCCACGGCCTGAAGTTCGGGCGTTGCCGAGTCAGCGCGGACGCGGCGATGCTTGGCCTCAAAGGCGGCTCGCCGCCTTCGCCGCGATCGCCTTTTGAGCGGCGATGCGCTTGTCGTCGGTCACGTTCACGTCAGTGACCGCGACCGAGACCATCGCGTCACCCTTCTTGAAGACGACGAGCTGAGTCGCCGACGAATAGAAGGCACCGTCGCCGATGCCATCCAGCTTCTGGGCGTCGGCGCCGGCGGCGAGGAGGTCGAAGATCATCTTGCCGTTGGTCGTGTTCAGGACGACGGCCGCCGTCGGGGCATTGTCGACCTGGATGTCGCATGTGTCTGGCGGACCGGCGATGACCTGAGTGACGACCGGCGACAGGCCGAGGATCGCTTCGAGCTCCGCGCCCGTCACGAGCTCGCACACAGCAGCCGATCCGCCGCCCCCGGTCTGGGTCGCCGTAGCCGTCGCTGTCGCCGCGGACGGCTGGGCAGCGGGGCTCCCGCCGGCAGGGGCCTGCGACGCTCCCTGACCGGCCGTCGCCGGGGTCGCCGATCCTGCGCCGAGCGAGCTGGTCGCGCCGCTTCCGGCGCCGCACGCAGCGACGACGACGGCGATGCCGAGGATGGTCCCGAATCTGCGGATCACGCTCACGATGCCTTCCCTTCCTCATTGACGATCGGCTCGGTCGGTGCCTCCGGGACGTCTGCCGGCGCCCGATGGTCCGCGGAGCTAGCTGGGCGTCCCGATGCCCGGATCCCCCGCATCGGCCGGGTCCAGCCCGACCGCGCTGACGATCCGTTCGACCTCGATTCCGGCGGCCTTCGTCAGTCGAAGGACGGCGTCCGCGCTGTTCGCCTGCAGGACATGGACACCCAGCTCGTCCCTCGGGACGAGGTATGAGCGCACCAGCCGGACATCGCGATCGGCAGAGGGCACGGCGTCGAGCGCGGCGCGGAGGTGGTGGACGGCGATCGCGAATTGCTCACGACCGCCCTGCACGACATGGGTCTCGACGAGAAAGCTCGCCATGGCTGACAGGCTCGCGATGTCGGGCCGGCCCGGCATCGTCTGAAACCTCATATCCGGGACCGGGATTCCCTTATTCGACGGTCGTCGTCTCGCCGGCGCCGCTCACGATGCCGGCACGAACGGCAAGCAGGGCCGCCTGCGTTCGCCCGGACACTCCGAGCTTGGTCGTGATGTGGGTGATGTGGACGGATACCGTCTTCTCCGTGATGAACAGGGCCTCGCCGATCCGACGGTTGGTCCAGCCCGCGGCAAGGAGCGCCAGGACATCGAGCTCTCGGCCGGACAGGCCCCACGGCACCGACTCCGGGGCCTTGGCCATGGGACCGTTGGTTCCGATCGCCGGGTCGATCCGGGCGGCTCTGCCGATCGCCAGGACCCGGTCGCGGAATCGGGTGGCGCCGATGGTGTCTGCAGTCCGGAGGGCAGTCCGGAGGGCCGCCTCGGCACCAGAGCGGTCACCTCGGTCGCGCAGCAGGGCCTCGGCCTCCCTCTGCCGGGCGATCAGGAGGCGCGGCAGGTCTCCGACGGCCGAGAAGCGGTCGGCGAGGGTCGCCCACATCCGCGCGTCATCCGATCCACGGGATCGGGCCGCCTCGGCGGCGGCGATGTCCAGCGTGAGTCGCGGTCCCTGGTCTGCCTCCAACCCATCGCTGGTCCGAGCTCTCGCTGCTTCGATCTGAGCCGAGAGCTCCTCGCCGAGCGTGATCGCCAGGCGGGTCGCCGCGCGATCGCCGCGCACCCAAGGGTTCGTCACCAAGTCGGCCGCGGACCACATGCCGACCCACAGCACCAGCGAGCGGATCACCAGGCCGTTCCAGTCGGCCGCCAGTGACCAAGCGTCCCGGATGTGATCCAGCGCGCTGGCCGGGTCGTCGGCGAGGAGCTCGACCCAGGCGGCCGCGACGCGAGCGACCATCGCCTGCTCGGGGAAGCCCGTTCGAGCGATCTCGATGGCCTCCTCGGCCAGCGATCGGGCACGGACGAGATCGCCCCTGCCTGCGGCGATCTGGGCGGCGACGGATCGGAGGTAGATGGACGCGTCGAGACCCCACGTATACCCGTCCTGTTGCGCGATGGTCGATTCGGCCGCGTCCCAGCGGCCCAGCCAGAACTCGGCCAGCGCGCGGGGCGCAAGGCACCACAGGCCGACACCTTGATCCAGCCCTCGCTGCCGGGCGTCGATGAGCAGTCGCTCGGCGTATTCGATCGCACGCGGGTAGTCGCCCATGCCGATCCAGGCCCACGGCGCCCACGTGGAGACGAACGACCATGCGAGCGGCTCGCCGATCCGCGGCAGGTCCTCATCGAGACGGAGGATCGCCTCGGCCGGCCGGGTCACCTCCCCGACCTCGACCCAGGCGAAGGCGAGCAACGCCCGGATGGCCGCGACCTCGTCCTCGGCGCCGATGGTCTCGGCGATGGCGATCGCCTCCTCGAGGGATCCGATCGCTTCGAGGACGAGACCCTCTCTCAGGCGGTACAGGCCCAGGCGCAGCAGCGCTGCCGCCCGATCGTTCGTGGGCGGATCCGGCGGAATGAGACGATGCGCTCGCTGGGCAGCCTCGCCCTCTCCGGCCAGATCCCCCACGTCATCGAGGAGGCCTGCCTCACGATACGCCAGGCGGCCGAGCCGGACCGGGTCGTCGACGACATCGGCCTCCGCCTGCGCGCTGCGATTCAGCGCCAGCGCCCCGCGCGCATCGCCCTCATACCAGGCGATCTCCGACGCACGCTCGAGGATCCCCGAGCGGGTCGACCCTGCGACAGCGACGGGATCAGCCACCAGGTCCCACAGCGCGACGGCCGATTCGTAGGCGGAGCGGGCCTCGGCCCAGGCCGTCGCCGAGACTGCTGACGTGGCGGCCAGGATCAACGCCGCGAAAGCCTCCGGCTCGGAGCCGGCGGCTAGCCAATGGCGGGCACGATCGGCGAGGGCCACGGCCGGTGCGTCGCGCCCGAGTTCCGGGTGCTCCGTGAGCGCCTTCGCGATCGCGCGATGGGCCTCGATGCGGTCGAGCGGTGGGAGGTCCTCGTAGACGGCCTCGCGAAACAGGGCATGGCGGAAGCGGTAGTGGCGCCCGTCGTCGGCCGACTCGAGCACCCAGGCATCGACCGCGGTGCGAAGGTGGTTGACGACGGAGGCGAGGGGCGCGTCGATAGCGACCGCGAGGAGGAAGGCATCGACCTGTCGACCGATCACGGCAGCGAGCTCGACGACGCCCCGACAGCCGTCATCCAGCTGATCGAAGCGTGCGTCGAGAACCTCACGGAGGGATCGAGGCAGGCGGCGTCCGTCGTCCAGGGCGAGGAGCTCCTCGACGTGGAATGGGTTCCCGTCAGCGAGCCCGATGACGCGCTTGAGCGTGGCCGGTGGCGGTTCCACGCGCAGGATCGCGGTCACCTGGGCCGTGACCTCGTCCGGACTCAACGCTTCGAGACGGAGGTGATCGAGTGTCGCATGTCGCACAAGATCGGCCAACAGCGGCTTCAGTGGGTGGCGCCGGTTCAACTCGTCGGACCGATACGCCAGGAGCAGCAGCACCCCCGTGCCCACCAGGCGGCGCGAGAGGAATGAAACGACATCCAGGGTCGACCGGTCGGCCCAGTGCAGATCGTCGATGAAGACGATCAGGTCGCGTTCGGCGGCGGCCCGCGCGAGCAGGTCGCGGAGACGCAGGAACGTGGCGGGCCGGCTCGCCGTGGCCGACAGGCCATCAGCGGCCACTGCCGGATCAGTCGTTCCGCCGAGTGCCCGGCGGAGTATCGCGGCCTCGGCGGCGAGGTCTCGCTCGAGACGGTGGCCCTCCTCGAGCATCTCGATGAGCGGGAGATAGGCGAGGCCGCCCCCGACGTCGACGCAGGTGCCCCGGAGGACCGTTCCGGGACGATCGGTCCGACCATCCTCAAGCGATCGCTCGAGTTCTGCGACCAGGCGACTCTTGCCGATGCCCGCTTCGCCTGAGAGCAGGACGACGCACCGATCCGCGCTGCGCACCGTCTGAACCGCCGAACGAAGTCGCTCGAGCTCGGCCGTCCTCCCGACGAGCAGTCGGCTCGTTTCCCGTGTCACGGGCAGCGTCGTCCGACAGTCCGGGGGCCGGGCGGCGCAGCGTTCATCGAGCGGTCTGTGACCCGGCCCCCGGCCGGTCTCGACGCGATATGTACGCGACGTGGTCGAGCTTGCAGACGAACCGACTCGGCTGGCCGCCGATCGGATGCACCAGCGACTTGGCGCCCACGGTGTCGAGGATGCATTCCGCAGAGTGCATTGCGGGAGTGTAGAGGTGCGACGCGCCGCCGCAAGCCGTCGGTTGGCGGGATCGCGCCGGAGTCGTTGTCGTTTCGGGACTGTTGAGGCTCATGTGACGCACGGCGACCCGGACGCGGGGACGTTCGAACCTGACGGTCGGATGGGGAGCCTCAGCGCCACCCGACCGGCTGTCGTGCTACTCGGCGTCCACGGCGAACACGAAGCTCTCGGTCTCGGCGTCCACGTACACGATGAAGGCGCTCTTGGCGGTCTTCGGGATCGTGCCCGAGATCGGCACGTCCAGGCTCTCGCCCGCCGCAAGAGTCTGCTTCAGCACTTCATCGCCCGACACCGGCGCGAGCGCGACCTCGCTCCCGTCATCGAGCAGCACCTCCCAGTCGCCACTCGACAGCGGGAACGGTGCGCTGGCTTCGTAGTGGATGGTCGCGCTGACGGTCAGCTTTCCGGCGCCGGGGCCCCGCGTTGTGCCGGGGCCACGGACCGTGACCGTGCCGACGTCCTGGCCGGCGACGGGGACCGGCACCGGCGTCCCGGGCGGGATCAATTGCAGCTGTCCTCCCGGAGTCGCAGGATCGCTCGGGGCTGGCGACACGTCGGCGGCGCTCGTCCCGACGGGTCCCCCCGATGCCCCGGCATCGCCGGATGGCTGACCGACCCCGCCTCCTGTTCGACCCGATGGTCCCGGGCCGCCGGTCGCGCCGAACGAACCCCGGGCGAGCGTGTCCGCGGCGAGAGGCGCGCGTGATGGCGCGAGGAGCGACGACGCAGACGTCGCGAGAAGGAGAAGCACCACCACGATCACCACCACCCCGATGCGGGCCCTGGTCCGGGCTGGGGATACGCGAGCGCCTGGCAGTCCGGGGTCGACGAGTGGAGCTGCGATGAACGTCGTCAGTGGGATGGCCAGGACGATCCCTAGACTCCCGACCAGCGTCCGGACGATCTCTGTCGCGATGAGCTCATCGTTGAGGATCGCCGCGCTCGGCTGGGCACTCACCATCAGCACGATCAGCAGCGGCAATCCGACACCGACATAGGCCAGGAAGAGGGTGTTGACCGTCGCGCCGATGTGCGAGCGGCCGATGGTCATCGCGCTGCGGACCAGGGCCGATCCCTCGAGCCCGCCGTTTCCGGAGAGCTCCTCGACCAGGACCGCCTGGGTGACGGTCACGTCGTCGAGAACGCCGACCGAGCCCAGGATGATCGCCGCCAGGAGGACCCCTCGCAGGTCCAGCCCGCCGCCGCCCGGCGTTGCGAGGAAGGCCAGGTCTGATCCGGCCGTGTAGGTGAACCCGAGCATGGCGGTGGCCACGGCCGCGAGAAGGGCAGCGATCGCGAGCGCTCCGGTCGTGCCAAGGATCGCCGCCAGGCTGGACCGTCCCCAACCTTCTGTCAGCAGGATCGTCAGCACCGTGACCGCGCTGGCCGTCAGGACGGCCAGCGGGACCGGCGGGACGCCGGCGACGATGAGCGGCAGAAGGACCTTCAGGATGATCACCGCGGTCAGCCCGAGCGCGACCAGGGCCCGCACGCCCTGCCAGCCACCGATGACGACGACGGCGATCGCGCACAACAGCGCGAGGATGCCGAGGCCCGGGAGTCGCCAACGATCACTGACTTCGACGTAGTCTTGCGATCCGTCGGCGGTCTTCGTGATCGTCACGACGACCTCCTGCCCGGCCGCGTAGGTCGACGTGTCCTGGTTGCCGCTTGGCCCGGCGAGATAGGCATCGACCTGCTGCCCGGCTCGTGGCCCGTCAAGGAATGTGACAGTGGCGACCGGGACCGGTGGAACGCCCGAATCCGGGTCAGACGACGGGCTGGAGATCCGCTCGATGCGACCGCGGTAGGCCTCCAGCGGACCGTTCGCCTGATTCGTCGTCCGCGGCGCCAGGTCGGGGAGGAACAGGACCAAGGCGATGAGAGCGACCCCATAGAGGGTCGCGACCAGGTGGCGCTGAAATCGGTCAGGTGCCACGGCGAGAGCCTACTCCGGCAAGGACAAGGAGGCTCTGTCGGGCGGCTTGGAGTGTGGGATCCACCTTGGCTGGCCGGCGCGGCCACCAGGTGTCGGGCACGCCCTAAGGGCCCATGACATGGCGATCGAGGACCGCGAAGGATACTGCCACCCTGTCGCGAACCTCGCCGGCGTCATACGAGCAACAGATAGGCGGGGGCGGCTGACCCGACTGATCACTCAGCCTCGAACAGGCTGAGCTGGTCGCCGTTGGCCAGCAGCGTCATCAAGGACGGGACGCGGAGCGGGAGCGCCGCAAGTCGCGCGGAGGGCGTATACCAGCGGCCTCGGGTGACGCCACGTGGCTCGAGCCAGCCAGCCCCCGCTAGGCGACCCAGTTCCGCGCGTGCGGCCGGCATCGAACGTCCAGTCAGTGCGGCCAGCGCTGCGGTTCGAAGGCGGCCGACCCGGGCCGCAAGCAGCGTCGCCGCCCAGTCGAGCGGCTCCCCGGCATCGGCCAGGGCGGAGGCGATGACCCCGAAGTCCGTCGGAAGCGCGTCGAGGATCCGATCGCGTGCCTCGAGTCGATCCAGGGAGATCCGCGTGTAGTAGTCGAGCCACTCGGTGACGGGGTGGTTGTCTGGGTCGTAGGTTGCCCCCAGGGTGGTCCGCAAGGCCTCGACATATTCGTCCCGGTTCCGCCGCAGATAGGCTTCGATGCTGATGAGCTCGGGAGCGCGAATCCCATCGCGAACGAGTTCCATCGCCGCGAGGATCCTCGCCGTCCGTCCGTTGCCGTCGTTGAACGGGTGGATGGCGATGATGTTCAGGTGGAGGAGCGCCGACCGGATCAGTGGGGGCGTACCGTCACGACGTCGCAACCACTCCACGCATTCATCCATGAGCGACGGCACGACGACCGGGCTTGGACCCGTGAAGATCCCGACGTAGACCTCCTCGCCGGGTCCCCGGTAGTCCCCGTGGGTGGCGCGAGGCAGCCCTTCCATGATCGTCGCGTTGATCAGGTGGATGACCTCGTGCGACCAGGCGAAGTCCGGCCGAGCGGCCGCGTCGCGTGCTAGGTTCAGCGCGCGGTTGTAGTTCTCGACCTCACGGACGTGTGCCCCATCGGCATCGACGGCCGCGCCCGCGAGGACGTCCTCGACCTCGGCTGGACCAAGTGGGTTGCCTTCGATCCCGGTGCTGCCGGAAACGGCCGCGTCGCGAGCTGCGGGCCAGATCGCGAGCATCCGCCAATTGCCCGGTCCGACCTCCATATCCCGCTGGACGACGTTGTCCCAGCGATCAAGTCGTTCGCGGAAGAGCATATTCGGGGTGTAGGTCAGGTGCAGCGTCATACGCTTGGCACACGAGCGGTTACCATCTGCCGGATCGTAGAACGTATCCGCTCGTCATGCAAGCGGGTCGACCGGATCGGAGCTGCCAGAGGCGGCAGGTAGGGCGCAAGCACAGGGATTCGGAATGGTGGGCGGCGGGCGCCGCGACGCGGTGGCGCTCACGCCGAGTCTATGCTTGCGCCGGGGTGCGGTGGGCCGCGGACGTTCCCGGGGTACTGCCCTCTGCGAGCTCGGCAACCATGCGGGTCTCCTCGACGAGCATCGCCGTGTACTTGCCGCGCACCAGGGTGTAGAGGCGCTCGAGCGGGCCTGCGAGGCTGATCGTGTGGTGGAGGCGCGACCCCTTCGGGATCGACGTCACCTCGTAGGTGGACGTGATGGTGACGCCGAATGGTCGGACCTCGGTCACGATCCGGGTGCCGGGATCGAGCTCGCGCACTCGGACCTTGTAGGTCCAGGGGTAGCTCCGCACCCTGACCTGCACTGTCGATCCGGGCTCGAGCGGCGCGGATGTGCGGCCCCAGGCCGTATTGTGGGCCCACTGCCCCCACGTGGACGGATCCGCGTAGTAGCGGAAGATGTCGGCCGGCGCGGCAGACAATTCTTGGACGCCTTCCATGGACCAGCTCATGGCATGTCACCTGTGTGGGGGCGATCGACAGTGTGAGCGTGGACCGCGATGGTCCGGAGAACGTTACGGGAGTTCGCGATCCGCGTGAACGGTCAATGCGACCCCGGAAGCCGGCAGGAGCTCGAGGCAGCCAAGCGCGTGAATAGCCGCCCGAGCACCATCAAGCGCCACCTTCGACGCCGTGGTGATCGAGCTTGCCCGGAAAGACCCGGCCGTTCGCGCGCGCCGACGAGCTCGACGAGCTTCAGACCCTCCGCGGCGTCAGCCGCGTCTTCGACCCCGTCACAGGCCCGCTCGCGAAGAGCCAGACAGGCCGTGTGCGCGACGGATCAGCGTGCCTGCGGTTGACGACGGGCTAGCTCCGAGCCCCCGCGAGCTGTCGCCGGAGTTCGGCGAACCGCTCATCCGGTGCCTCATCTGGGTTCGTCGACGGCTTGCCGACGCCCGTCGCGATAAGGCTGCGCAGACTGTCGTTGATGTATGTTCCCCAAGCGTCTCGGCACACGTCAAAGCACTCGTCCTCGGGCGTAAGGCCAACGTGGGTGAAGCGGACCTCGGTGCCGCCATCCCCGGCGCGCAGGTCGAACCGGATCTCGGTCCCCTTCCACTCCGATTGGTCGCTGATGAAGCTCATCCAATTGTCGAGGACCTGCCACACGACGCGCTTCCCGGGCAGCAGCTCGGCCACGCGGATCCGCGCATAGTGGACGCCCGGCACCCAGTGGGTGAACTCGTCGCCCTCCTCGTGAGTGCGGCCGGCGATGGTCTCCTCCCACCAGCCGCGGACGTCGTTGATTGCGGTGAAGGCGTCATGCGGGGTGCTGTCGACGGTGAACTTGGTGGTGTAGCTCTGCTCGCTCATGGGATGCCTCCGGGTTCCTATCTGCTTGCACGATGCAAGTGCCACCGTACAGGGTCAGCTTGCATGACGCAAGCCCTCGCGATACGATGTCCGGGTGCTCGGCAACATGTACGAATCCCAGGTGTGCTCACTCGCCCGCTCGCTTGAGGTGGTGGGCGAACGCTGGAGCTTGCTCCTCCTGCGCGACGCGCTGTTCGCCGGCTCCTCCCGCTACGGCGAGTTCCAGCGCAGTCTGGGCATCGCGACGAACATCCTCCAGGACCGCTTGGATGGCTTCGTCGAGGCGGGGATCATGGAGCGCCGCCCGTCGTCGAAGCCCGAGCTGTACGAGTACGTCCTGACCGAGAAGGGTCGCCAGTTCATGCCGGTCCTCATCGCCCTGACCGAGTGGGGCGACAAGTGGGCTGCGCCCGACGGCCCGCCGATCCTGTACCGGCACGATGCCTGTGGCTCAGCCGTGACCGTCGAGGTGCACTGCACGACGTGCGGGGAGCTCGCCGACGACGCCGAGGTGCTGGCGCTGCCCGGCCCCGGCATGCCGGCCGACCGCGCAGCGCGCATCCTCGCGCGGCTCGTCGTTGCGGAGTCTGCCATCGAGTTGTCGGCTCCGGTGGCGTAACCGCGACTCCGCCTGACCGCGGCCGCCCACGCGCACCGATTGGCGCGCCCGACAGGTGTTGCGCGCGATTTCAACCTACACCATCCCGATCGAGGGGCGCGACGAGTGGCTGGCCGCTGCCAGGCGGCTGGCATGAGGGACGGGTACCAGCGCGGGGTGCTTCCGCCGCAGGCGACGCGGCGCTCAGATGGACGTGCTTGCCGCCTACGTCGCCGCCGGCGGGTCGGTCCACGACGCGGCCGAACTCGTGGGTATCAGGCCCAGCACCGTCAAGCGGCACCTCGCCGACCTACGAGCGCGGTCGGGACTGACGACCGAGCAGCTGATCTATTCGGGCCGCGCCCTTGGTTGGCTCGTCGTCCCGAGCCTGGAGCCAGCGTGATCTCTTGAATGCAGGCTGAGCCCCCGCGCGCGACCCCGAGTGCCCATCGCTCGCTCAAGCCCGACTATGCGCCAACCACTCTCGCTCCGCAGTCAGGCCGTGCCGATGGGATCGGCACGGTCGGGCGACGCCCGGAGGCTGTCCAGACCGGCGAGGATCAGATCGAGACCGAAGTCGAACTCGCTGGCGAAGTCGTAGCCGGCCTTGCCCACGTGCTCGGCAACGGACTCGGCGAGGTAGGGATAGTCGTCAGCGGGGAACTGGCTGAGAATCTCGATCGCCAACTTGTCGACCTGGTCCGTGCTTTCGAAGGGCAGGGTCTGCTCTTGCAGCGCGAAGCCGAAGATGAAGCTGTCGAGCAGGGTGAAGGCGTGAACGGCCATCGCGACGGAGAAGCCAGCCTGCCGCAACGCCCGTAGCACCATGTCGTGGTATCGCATGTTGCCCGGGCCTGGATGGACGCGGGACTGGATCACCCCCAGCGCCCAGCGGTGACGCGCGAGCACTTCGCGGATCGAGCTGGCTTGCTGACGCATCGCCCCTTTCCAGTCTGACCCTCCGGCGGTGACGTCGATCTCCTCGTACATCACGTCGACCATCGCGTCGAGCAGATCGTCCTTGTTCGCGAAGTGGTTGTAGAGCGCCATGGGGTATACCCCCAGCTCCTGGGCGACGTTGCGCATGCTGAGCGACTCGATTCCGCCTTCATCAGCGAGCTTGATGGCCGTTCGGAGCACTCGCTGCCGGCTGAGTGGGACTCGTCGTCTGGTCCTCGATCGTTGCTTGACAGACATTTGGATCCCTCTCGGCACCTGGGTCTTGACGTATGTACGCTGTACATCTAATGTACGCCGTATTGGCGATGTACGCCGTACATTAGCAGGAGACCACCGTGAAGGCAATCGTTCAACCAACCTATGGCTCACCCGATGACCTGCAGCTGCGCGACATCGACCAGCCCACGATCGGCGACCACGACGTGCTGGTGCGCGTCCATGCCGCGTCGGTCAACACCGCCGACCGGCTCATCCTGCGCGGCCGCCCCTATCTGATGCGCGCCGCGGGCTCCGGACTCGGCTTTAGCCCGCGTCGACCCCAGTTCGCCGTCGCGGGCACGGACCTCGCCGGTCGTGTGGCGGCGGTAGGCAGTTTGGTGACCGCCTTCCGCCCCGGCGACGAGGTGTACGGGAGCGTCCCCGGCGCGATCGCGGAGTACGTCGCGGCGCCGGACACCGCCCTGGCGGCCAAGCCGGCGAGCCTCAGCTTCCAACAGGCCGCCGCGATGCCGCTGGCCGCGCTCACCGCACTCCAGGGGCTTCGCGATGCCGGACAGGTCCAGCCCGGGCAGCGGGTTCTGATCAATGGGGCCTCGGGCGGCGTCGGCACCTATGCGGTGCAGATCGCCAAGGTCCTGGGCGCCGAGGTGACCGCAGTGACCAGCGGCCCGAACGTCGAGATGGTTCGATCACTCGGCGCCGACCACGTCATCGACTACACCAGCGAGGACTTCACGGAGTCAGCCAGTCGGTATGACGTCATCCTGGACCTTGTGGGTAACCACTCACTGTCGGCTCGACGACGCGCGCTGACTGCGACGGGCACGCTGTTGCTGTCATACGTCGGTACCAACCGCTGGGTGGGGCCGTTCGGTCACATCCTGGCTGCCAAGGTGCTGACGCGGTTCACGAGCCACAGGATCGTCTCGTTCACGACCGCTCCGAGCAGTGCCGACCTGCTCGTCCTTGCGCAGCTGACAGACGACGGAAAGATCGTGCCGGTCATCGACCGGACCTACCGCCTCGACCAAGCAGCCGAGGCGATCCGCTACCTGGAACTCGGACGTGCCCGGGGCAAGGTCATCATCAGCATCAGCGACCGCGGCGCGCTGGCCGCGCTGACGCGGGCGAGTGTGGCGTCGTGACGGCGCCAGCGATGCCAGTGGGGCCGTACGCGGCTCGTCTGACCATTGACTACCCCGAACGCCTTGATCGGGTTACGACCTTCTTTCGCCTGATCTGGGTCATACCGATCGCCATCGTGCTCGGAGTGATCACGGGGAGCGGGACCCACATGATGGTCACCGCAGCCGGTGAGCAAATCGTCGGAGCCGGCGGTGGACTGCTCGCTGGCTTGGCTTTCGCCACGGCGCTGATGATCGTCATCCGCATGCGCTACCCGCGCTGGTGGTTCGACTTCGCACGGGAGCTGACCCGCTTCGGCGCCCGCGTCGGTGCCTACGTGGCCCTGCTCACGGACCGATATCCGTCCACTGTCGAGGAGCAATCGGTGCACCTCGAGATCGAGTATCCAGAGGTCGATCGCGACCTGAACCGCTGGCTTCCACTGGTCAAGTGGTTCCTGGCGATCCCCCATTACGTCGCGCTGATCGTCCTGATCATCGGAGCGGCCCTCGCCATCGTGATCGCCTGGTTCGCGATCCTCATGACCGGGCGTTATCCCCAGCCGCTCTTCAACTACGTGGTCGGCGTCGGGCGGTGGAGCCTGCGCGTGAACGCCTACGCGTTCCTGCTCGTGACCGACCGCTATCCCCCCTTCAGCCTGAAAGCAGGGTAGTCATGCGAATCCTCCGAGAGCTCTCGCGGCGCAAGCTGCGCACGAGCCTGACCATCACCGGCATCACCATCGGCATCTGGGCACTCGTGGTGTTCAGTTCGCTGGCCAACCAGATCAACGGCCTCGTCGGCATGGGCAGCGAATACTTCGCCGACAAGATCGTCGTCACCGACGGCATGGCCTTCGGCTCGTCGCCGATGCGCCTCGACGACGTCGAGATCATCGCCGGCCTCGACGGCGTCGGTGCCGTCCAGCCCAAGGTCGAGATCCCGTGGGACCCCGATCCCGCTATCGGGTTCGGCGCGCCGAACTTCCTGGTCGGGACCATCCCGGGCGCCGACGCCGGGTTCGATACGTTCACACTCGAGCTGGCCACGGGACGCCAGCTCATCGCCGAGGACACCGGCAACGTCGTGGTCCTGGGGTCGACCATCGCCCGCAAGTACGGCGTCGTCGCCGGCGGGACGGTCGACATCCGAGGCGAGTCCTTCGAGGTCCTTGGGACCCTGCAACCCACCCTCAGCTCGCCCGACACGAACGGCTTCATCCCGCTCTCGACGGCCCAGGCGCTGTACCTGGGCGACCTGCCCCCACTCGTCGCCGAGTCGCTCCAGGCGGACGAGCTGGCCAACCAGATCGTCGTCTTCCCCGAAGTCGGTGCCGACCCGACGACGGTGGCCGCGGCGATCGAGGCCGCGGTCGAGAACAGCGCGACCATGACCGGCGCCGAGTTCTCCAAGACGGTCGGCGCCACGACCGTGATCTTCAACGCGATCATCATCGGGGTGGCCGCCATCAGCCTCATCGTGGGTGGCCTGTCGGTGATCAACACGATGGCCATGAGCGTGGCCGAGCGGACCCGCGAGATCGGCATCCGGCGGGCCATCGGCGGCTCCCGGCGACGCATCGTCCGCGAGCTCGTCGCCGAGGCCGGGGTCATCGGGCTGCTGGGCGGCCTGATCGGGCTCGGCCTGGGCGCTGCGGTCGTCGTCCTGGTCAACGAGGCCGGCCGATCGAGCGGCACCGTCCTCTTCGACCTCACCGCACAGACCGCGGCGTTCGCGGTCGGCTTCAGCACGATCCTCGGGATGGTGGCCGGGATCATCCCGGCCTGGACTGCCGCACGGCTCGACCCGGTGTCGGCCCTGCGCTACGAATGACCAACGACCGAACGACGAAGGAGCGAACGATGAACCTGATCGAAGCGACCGACCTGCGCAAGACCTACCGGCTGTCGCGCCGGACCAGCATCGATGCCCTGCAGGGTGTCGACGTCAGCATCGCCGCCGGCGAGATGGTGGCGATCATGGGGCCGTCAGGCTCCGGCAAGAGCACGCTCATGCACCTGCTCGGGCTGCTCCACGCGCCGGATACCGACGACGGCCCGGCCCCGACCCTGCGCATCGATGGGGTCGATGCGACGACCCTCTCGGACGGCGAGCGAACGTCCATCCGGGCTCGATCGATGGGCTTCGTGTTCCAGTCCTTCAACCTGGTCCCGACGCTCACCGCCGAGGAGAACGTGGCCCTCGCCGCCGAGTATGCCGGGACGTCCGGTTCGGCAGCCCGTGTGGCTGCGCGCGCCTCGCTGGCGTCGGTCGGCCTTGCCGAGCGAGCGGGGCACCGGCCGATGGAGTTGTCAGGGGGCGAGCAGCAGCGCGTGGCCATCGCCCGTGCCCTCGTGAACGACCCGAAGCTGATCCTCGGTGATGAGCCGACGGGCAACCTGGATTCATCCCGGGCCGCGGAAGTCCTGGGCCTGCTCCGTCGCTTCAACCGTGAGCGCGGGCAGACCGTGCTCATCGTCACGCACGACCAGGAGGTTGGCGCCGCCTGCGACCGGATCATCCGGATGCGTGACGGGCGGATCATCGCCGACGAGCGCGTGGCGGACGTGCAGGTTGCCGCATGACGGCCGGAACAATGCGCGATCTGATGCACGCCATCTACGACCGGATCACGGTCGCCGGCCGGTGATCGTGGGTGTCCGGCTGACCCAGGCGGCCTACGCGCACGGATTGGCGCTGGCTCTGCCCGAAAAGGTTGAAATGGCGCGCCCGACAGGTGTTGCGCGCGTTAGCAACCTACGACATTCCGATCGAGGGTCGGGATGAGTGGCTGGCCGCGGCGAGGCGGCTGGCGTGGGGAAACGCGCTCCGGCTCGCGCTACCGAGCGCGAGCACGTGTGGATCCTCGGGTCGCGGCTGCCCGAGCCAGAGAGTGTTGCAGGCGGACGAGTAGCGTCCGTGCGAGGACATTCGGTCCCGAAAACCAGACGCGCCGGAGGATCAGAACAGTGCGCCGAGCGCGAGCGTGTAAGTGGTCAGCGGTCTGATGGCGCGGGCGCGGGCGTCCCGAACAGGAGCTCCAGGTAGGTGCGGACCTGGATCAGCTGGCCGCGGATCAGGTCCGGCTCGTGGGTGGCCCGAGCGACGATATAGCCGCCCTCGGCAGCGCTGTACACGAGGTCGGCGAGCGCGTCGAGATCGACCGGCAGTCGTGGGGGATAGCGCTGCACGACTCGATCCAACTGTTCTCGGAATCGAGATCGCCAGGCGCGGATCGCCTTTTCGATGACCTCCGCCGCGGACTCGACCCCAAGCTGTCGTTCGTACACGAACGAGGCATACAGGCATCCAACCTCCGCCTCGGTTATGCCGCCATAGTCCTCGGCCATCAGTCCGACGAACAGGAGCAGCTGTTGCAGTGGATCCGACGACAGTCGCTCGGCTTGCGTCCACAGACGGTCAAGGGCGGCGTAATCCTCCTCCGCGTACCGGTCCAGGATCGCGCGTCCGAGCGCGGCCTTCGACTCGAAGTGGTGGAAGAAGGCGCCCGTGGTCACCTGCGCGTCGGCCATGATCTGATCGAGCGTCGCAGCGGCAAACCCTCTGTCGAGCGTGATCCGCTTCGCGGAGTCGAGGATGCGCTCACGGGTCGCCGGGCCATTTCGAACCATAGCCGCAGCCTACCAGACCAACCGGTCTTGTCCCAAACGCTCGCAGACCGGTGCTTGACGGCTCGACGCGCGGACGCTACCGTACCGACCGTTCGGTATGTTGAGTGTGTGGAGGCATATGGTGCAGGCCGGTACGCAGACGGGCTCCTCGACCAGCGACATGGACATCATCGGACCGGATCACCCGGATTACGACGAGACACGCAGAGTGTGGAATGGGATGATCGACCACCGTCCGGCGCTGATCGTTCGCCCGACATCGGCAGGTGAAGTCGCTGCGGCCATCGCGATCGCCAGGCAGCGGGGCCTGCCGCTCTCCGTCCGAGGCGGTGGTCATAATGCGGCCGGTCTCGCGGTCGGCGACGGGTCACTGGTCGTCGACCTGGCTGCGATGCGCGGGGTCGAGGTGGACCCCGTTCGACGACGCGCCCGGGTCGGTGGCGGTGCGCGCTGGGCAGATGTCGACGAGGCGGCCCAGGTGCATGGTCTCGCCACACCTGGCGGTGCCGTATCGGACACTGGCGTCGCGGGCCTGACCCTGAGCGGCGGGCTCGGCTGGCTGCGGCGCAAGCACGGCCTGAGTTGTGACGCGCTGCGCGCAGCCGAGGTAGCGACCGCCGACGGCCGGATCCTCCGCGCAAGTCCCGAGGAGCACGCGGACCTGTTCTGGGCGCTCCGGGGTGGCGGTGGCAACTTCGGTGTTGTGACCGAGTTCGAGTTTGAGCTGTATCCGGTCGGCCCGATCGTCTCGACGACCGTGGCCCTATACCCGATGACGGAGGCCGCGGCGCGCCTGCGCGAATTCCGTGACATGGCGGCGAGCCTGCCCGACGAGGTGTCGTCGCTCGCCGACCTGGCCCCGATCCCCGACGACGAGGCGTTCCCCGCTTCGATGCGCGGCGGAGAGGGTCTAGTGATCATGGGCGTGGCCGCCACCGACGTGGACGCCGGGGCGAAGATGCTGGAACCCCTGGCGGCGCTCGGCCACGGTGCGCTCGCCGACGTGGGTGGTGCCCTGCCCTTCGTCGACGTCCAGAAGTTCTTCGATGCCGACTACCCGGCAGGGACCATGCGCTACTACTGGAAGTCGTCGTTCAGCGACGACCCCTCCGATGCTCTCATCAACCGGCTTGTCGAGCGGTTTCGGGTTCGCCCGTCGCACCACTCGACCATCGACTTCTGGCCGAACCTCGGGGCCATCTCGCGGATCTCGACCGCCGAAAGCCCCTTCGGGCACCGGGACGCCGCGTGGGTCATCAGCGCCGAGTCGAACTGGGAAGCCGCGCCGGATGACGAGGCCAACGTGGCCTGGGCGCGCGCAACGGTGGGGGAGGTCGGCGGTAGCCAGTACCTGAACTTCCCGGGCCTGCTCGAAGCTGGTGAGCAGGAGGCCAGGTCGAGCTTTGGGCCGGCGTTCCAGCGGCTCGCGGAGGTCAAGCGCGAGTACGATCCGGACAACCTGTTCCGTTTCAACGCGAACATCCTGCCGGCCACCGATTCGAGCACGTAGCGCTCGAAGGGCCGAGTCGCACAAGGTCGGCGTCTACGAGGACGCGATCGGGCTGGCGCTCGGGCACGTCGCCGTGTCGGCACCCGGATCGCGGTTTCAATCCTCACGTCGACCGGTCCGGACTTCTCGCTGGCGACGTGAAGGTCGGGTTCGTCGATGCAGCCCGTGGCGAGCCGGTGCTCACCTCCCAGACGGACGGGAAGTACCCGGATGTGCGCCTGACGCCCTGACAGCCTTGGCCACGCCCAGCGATCCCAGTATGCGACTGGTCCGAACGTGACCTGCCTGACCGCGCAACCCATGGCCCAAACGGCCAAGTAGCTTGACAGGCGCTGCGCCAGCGACTATATATCGTCCCACGATATATCGGCAATCGTTAGGAAGGTCTCGATCCATGGTTACCCGGATCCCCGAGCTCGGCCGGTTTGCCGAGCCTGCCCTGCTGATCCTCGTCAGCCTTTCCGATGGCCCCAAGCACGGCTACGCGATCATGGCCGACGTGGAGGCCGGCACCGGCCGGCCGTTGGGTCCGGGAACCCTGTACGCCGCGCTTGCCCGCTTGGAGGAGCGTGGCCTGATCGAGGCCGTGGCACCCGTCGACCGCCGCCGGCCATACCGGCTGACCGCGGTGGGTGCCACGATCCTCGCCGAGCAGCTCCACGAGCTCTCCGAGTTCGCGCAGCTCGGCCTCCGCCGGCTCGGCAAACCGACAAGCTGACCGGCGATGCGTCCCATGATCGCCCTGCTGCTCCGCCTCTACCCGGCGCGCTGGAGAGCCCGCTACGGCGACGAGTTCGCCGTGGTGCTCGAGGAGCGGCCGCTCGGCCCGTTCGACGTGGCCGACGTCCTGCTCGGCGCGCTCGATGCCCACCTGCATCTCCGCGGCCTCGGCGCCGCGTCCCAACACGCAAAGGGGTTTGCCATGTCACTTCGCATCGGTGGGTACGCCGCCATCATCGGCGGCGTCCTGTGGCTGCTCGTGCTCGCGGGCAATGCCATCAACAACGGGGGCGAGTCATCGGCCCCGTTCCTCGGCTACGCCGTTGTCGGCGCGACGGTGATGACGCTCGTTGCCCTCATCGGGCTGAGCGCGTTCCAGGCGCGCAGTCACCCCGTGCTCACCTGGGCCGCGTTCGCGATCCCGGCGATCGGCGCCGTCATCGGGCTGCTGGGGTACGTGTCGATCGTCCTGACGGGCGACAGCGATGCCACCCTTGTCGGCGGAGTGAGCCCGTGGGCCCTCGGCTCGATCGGGCTCCTCACGATGGTGCTTGGGTCCGTCCTCTTCGCCGTCGCCACGTGGCGGGCCCGAAGCCTGTCCCGTGCCGCGTCCGCTTTGCTGGGCGTCGGTGCGGTGCTTGTCGTCTTCGCGCTGCTCGGCGTGAGCTGGGCGCTGGTTCCGGAGGCCATCGCCGTCATCGTCGTCATCCCGGCCATGGTGGCGTTCCCCGGCGGATGGGTGGCGCTGGGGATCAGCGCACTGCGCATCACCGGTCCGGCCCCCATCACCCTCGAAGGAGCGTCCCTGTGAAGCGCCTGGCTCGTCCGGCGATCGGCGCCGGCCCGCTACTCGCCCTTGCTGCCGTGCCCGCGCTCGCGAGCCGCACCCACGTGATCGCCGGCACCTCGGCTGCCGACGCGCTCTCAGCGCCTGGTCGCACTGATGGTTGCTGACCGGGTGACCCGCTACCGGGCGGCAGCGGAAGCCCTCTGGTCGTCGCTGGGGTTTACCCCGACCGAGCGTCGCGTCCGACTCCCCCGGATTCGCGCTGGCGCTGCCCGAAAAGGTTGAAATGGCGCGCCCGACAGGACTCGAACCTGCGACCTTTGGGTCCGGAACCCAACGCTCTATCCACTGAGCTACAGGCGCGCGAGCGCCAAGGATACCGCCCTCCCGTCGTCGGGTCGCGCGGCTTAGGGCACCCACATGATGGGCCCGTCGATGGCTCCGCCCTGATACGGGGTTCGCCAGACGGATCGCCGGCCGGAGCCGTCCGCGTTCATCAGGTCGATGGAGGGCTGGCCGTCGCCATCGGCGACGACCGCTAGGTACCGACCATCGGTCGTCCAGACCGGCGACCGACCATCCGCGAGGAGGACGGGGTGCCACGCGCCGACCTCGAACAGGATGACGTCCTGCCCGTGCAGGGCTGCAAGCCGTGTGCCGTCAGGCGACCAGACGGGCGCGGATCCGGGCGTGAATCCACCGCCGAGTCGTTGGGTCCCCTCGCCGTCCGGGTCGACCGCCCACAGCCCGTCACCCTGCAGGAACGCGATCCACCGTCCATCCGGCGACCAGGACGCGGAGGTTGTGCCACCCAGCTCAAGGTTCGTGAGGTTGCGCAGTCGCGTCCCGTCGGCGTCGACGATCCACACATTGCCGTTCCGCACGAAGATGAGGCGCTGGCCGTCGGGTGCCCAGCCGGACGGCAGCGGGTAGGCGCCGATGGCCTTCAGGTCCGACCCATCGGGACCGCCGACCATGAGCGTGCCGTCGGCCGTCTCGACGGCGATGTGCCGCCCATCTTGGGACCACGCCGGCCCGCCGGGGAGGTGGCGAGGGTCCGTCCCGCCGACGCGAAAGAGCAGCGAGCCGGTGGTGCACACCACCGCCCCCGGGCACCCGGCCGTCGAGACCCAGGTCCCATCCGGAGACCAAGCGACATCACCACTGCCGATCGGCGTCGGCCCGGACAGCGAGCGGCCGTCCGCCCCGATGATCTCCAGGGTCTCCGGTGTGCCGTACACGACCCGCGCGTAGGCCGAACCGTCGGGTGACCAGAGCTGGCTGGCGTCTGTGCGATAACCGGCCTGTGTGCTGAAGTAGCACCCGCCGGGCTGATCGACGGGAGCGTTCGGGTCGCGCCCGACCGACACGATGTCATCCGGGAGGCGCACGAGCAGCACGTCACAGCGGTCATCTCCCGACGAGAGCGACGCCCGCCCGAAGAACGCGAGCGCCTGCGACACGCTCCGCGGGTCGATCGCCGCCCCGCTCGGTGGTGCGGCCGGCGTCTCACCCGCTGGCTGGGCGGTGGCGACCGGTGCTGTGGGCACCGCAGCGACAGGCTCCGAGTCACGCTGGATCGCCCACGCGAAGCCGCTGGCCCCGGCCGGCACCGCCACGGGACGAGTCGCGCCGTCCGCGATCGAGACGTGTCGCAGCTCGAGCTGCGGTCCACCGTCGCTGGGGACCGTATAGGCGATCGAGGTCCCATCAGGATCCCAGCCGACGATGTTCGCGATCGGCGCCGCGAGCTGGTGGCGGTCGGTGCCATCGGGCCGCACGATCAAGACCGCGTTCGGGTAGTCGACGGTGCCGCCGCGCTCCGCACGCGCCTCGAAGGCGATCCATGAGCCGTCGGGCGACCAATACGGTGTCCCGGGCTTCCCGCTCGGCGCGACGACCTCGACCTGGTCGGTCCCGTCCACGCTCCACGTGACCAATGCCGGCGGCGGGACGCCCCGGACCTCGCGCTTCTGGACTGTTGCGATCCGCTGGGAGTCCGGCGACCAGCTCAGGGTGTAGCCATAGTCGGATCCGGTCGGATCCAGTGTGACGACCGCGTCGGTCGCGACATCGATCAGGCTGAGCCGGCTGGGACCGCAACAGGTGCCCAGCGCCAGCCAACGTCCGTTGGGCGACCAGGCGACGGACGTGTCGTAGCCATCCGTGCCTGGCTGCGGCGGCAACGCATGGATCTCACCAGACGTCATGTCGACGATCGAGATATCTTGCCCGCGACGGAACGACGGCCAGCCGGTTCCCATCCGGCGACCAATCGCCGATCCTGCCCACGGCCAGACGACGCAGCTTCAGCGTTCGTGTATCGAGCGCGAGGACGGCCGGCTCATCCGTCTCGACCGCGATCCACCGGCCATCCGGGGACCAGTGGGGTCTGGACAGTGGGCTGCCGTCGACGTGGGCGACCGCCACGGCGCCAGTCCCGTCCTCGTTGGCCAGGTACAGGTCACCATGTTGCACGAACGCGAGTGGTCCCCGCCGAGCTGGAAGCGTGTCGTCACGGTGACGCAGCAGGAGCGCCCCGACGACGGCGGACACCGAGAGCGCCAGCGCGAGGAGGAACGCGGTCCCGACGAGCAGGTTCCTGCGCCGCGCGGCCACATCGGCCTCGACGAGTGCCCCCAGAGGCCACGGCATCCGCTTTTGCTGGGTGGTGACGGTGACGACGCCGTGGATCCGGTCACGCAGGCCGGGTTGGGCGGTCGCCGGCAGGTAACCGCCGAGCGCGGCGGCGATCCGGTCATCGGTCATCGGCCGATCGTTCATGACTCGGCCTCCATGGCCACTTCAAGGGCTCGTCGAGCGGCGTGGAGACGCCATTTCGCCGTGCCGACAGGGATCCCCAGGGTCCGCGCGATCTCTGTGACGGGCCGCCTGTCGACGTGATGCAGGACGAGGATCGCCCGATCCTGATCGCGCAGGCGGGCGAACGCCCGGACGATGGCGTCGCCGTCGTCGACGTCATCGATGACGGTTCGCGCGTTCGGGTCGAACGTGCGCTCGTCACGCGCCGCGACGCCGTCTCCCGCCACGCCGGGATCGACCTGGATCTCGCGCAGCCGGCGTCGATGGCGCCGGGACATCCGGGCCGAGTTGGCGACGATCCGGTTCAGCCAGCCGTCGAAGGCGGCAGGGTCGCGCAGGCGCGGGAGCTGACGCCAGGCCGAGACGAACGCGTCCTGCGTGGCATCGGCGGCATCGGCGTCGTTCGAGAGGATCGCCCATGCCAATCGGTAGCAACGGTCGATCCGAGTGGCCACGAGCGCGTCGAACGCGGCCGTGTCGCCACGGCAGGCCCGTCGGACGAGTGCCTCGTCCGAGGATTCCGCGACGAGCTGTCCACCGGCCAGCGTGTCCACTTCGGTCCCTCTGCGGTCGCCATCAGTCTGGCGTTGCCTGTCCAGATGCCAGCGGACAGTCGAAGGTTGGGTCGAAGGGTGGACTGACGCTCAGGCGGGGGAGACGGATGCGTTCGACGGTCGCGGTCGCATCGCGAGCGGACTTCGTCCCGCCGCCGTGGCGAGCACGCGCTGGTACTCGGCACCGACCGCGGACCAGACCATCGGCCGCGTCTGGTCGTAGGCCAGCCGTCCGATCGCGGATCGTCGATCGTGGTCCGCGAGGAGGTCGATCAACGCGGTCGCCATGGCGTCCGCCGATCCCGGTTCGACCAGGACGCCGCGTCCGTCGGCGAGCAGCTCGCGCGCGTAGGCGTACGGCGTCGCGACGACCGTCCGGCCGGAGCCCATCGCGCAGGCCAGCGTGCTCGACACCGTCTGGCCGAGGTTGGGATAGGGCGTGACGACGATGTCAGCGGCCTGCAGCCACCGGGTGCGCTCGACGCGACCGACGAAACGGTCCTCGAACCGGACGTGCTGCTGCAGCCCGAGCTGGCGGACCCGGGCGACGAGCCCGTCACGATAGGCCTCGCCGTCGTCGCGGACCAGGTCGGGCTGGGTCGCCCCGACGATGACGTACAGGGCGGTCGGATGGGCAGCGACGACCTTGGGCAGCGCGTCGATGGCGAGTTCGTAGCCCTTGCCCGGCCCGAGCAGGCCGAAGCTCACCAGGACAGCGCGACCCTCGACGCCGAGGCCGGGCTTCATCGTCTCGGGATCGACCAGCGGCAGGTCTGGCACCCCGTGCGGGACGATCTCGGTGCGCTTCGGGTCGGCGCCATAGGTGCTGGCGATGAGCGCCGCGGCGGCCTGCGACATGACGATGGTGGTCGCGACGCCCTCGATCAGGAGGCCGAGCGTCTCGCGCTGACTGGTCGTCGGATGCTCCGGGATCGTGTGGAGCGTGGCGACGGCTGGGAGTCGCAGTCCCTCGAGGAACTCCGCAACGGATGCGCCGTCCTCGCCGCCCCAGATCCCGGACGCGAACTGGATCGAGACGACATCGACGCAGCGCTCCAGGGCGCGCGCGGTCTGGAGATAGTCGGCGGGCTCGTCCCGGCGGATCCGGTGGTGGACCTCGAGCGGGTACGGCGCGGCCGAGCCGGGCGGATGGAGGGCGACGATCTCGCGATCGCCGGTCGCCGCGGCCAGGTCGTGGGTGAACGCGGCGACCCCGCAGCGGCGGGGCGGGTAGGTCGACACGAAGGCCGTCCGTATGATCGGGTGACTCCTCTCACTGACCCGCTGCTGTCGCGGGACCGGAGTCGGTCGGAGCGGTCCGCCCTCGCGGACGGACCGCTCGCGAGGTCAGGCGGCGCGCACCTTGGTGGCGCGTGGGCCCTTGGGGCTCTGCTCGACGTCGAACTCGACGCGCTCGCCGCCGATGAGGCGGTCGAAGTCGAGTGACGAATTGAGGCCGTCGCGGTGGAAGAAGTATTCCTTCGTATCCTCCGCGGCGATGAAGCCGAAGCCGCGATCGGCAACGACTTTCTTGATGGTACCGGTGGCCACAGTGACCTCCAACACTTCCCGAACACAGTTGGCAGACGCACGGCCCGTTCGAAAAGGGGTGACCACGCGGAGCATCGTCGCGAGGTGCGGCGAGCATCCACCTTAGCACGGACGTTCGATGTCCGGGCTCGCCAGGGGTCGGACAAAAGCCGAGGCCGGTCCCCGAAGGAACCGGCCTCGATGCTGTCCCGGTGAAAGAGTCCGCCGAAACGAACGCTTCTGCCGCGCGTCAAGGGCATCTATCACGTCGGCTGCACCGACTACCCTGACCCTACCTACCCATGACCTTGTCGCTGGGGCAGCGCTGACTGAGCAGCACCGATATCCTACCCCGTCAGGGGCAGTTTTCCAAGGGTTTTGACACGTCCGCGGGTGTAAATTCCTTAACCTTCCGCGTGATGGATCGTGACCGTGGTCATCGCGACCGGCTCGTTCGGCAGGTCGCGATTGTCCCGCGGAGCCCCGACGATGGCGTCGACGACGTCCATGCCCTTGGTCACCTGGCCGAACAGCGTGTAGTTCTTGGGCAGCTTGCCGGTCAGGTCCTGATGGCAGATGAAGAACTGACTGCCATTCGTATTCGGGCCCGCATTGGCCATCGCCAGGGAGCCACGCACGTAGTCGCCCTGGACCTTTTCGTCCTCGAACTTGTAGCCGGGGCCGCCGGTCCCGACGCGGCTGCGCTGGAGTGACGACTTCTTGCCGTACTCGCCGTCGCCGCCTTGGGCGACGAAGCCCGGGATGACCCGGTGGAAGATCACGTCGTCATAGAAGCCCTGCTCGGCGAGCTTGATGAAGTTGGCGGTCGCCTTCGGGGCGCTCTCGTCGTACAGGTCGACCTCGATGTCGCCGATGTCGGTCGAGATGGTGGCGCTGGTCATGGGCTGGGGCTCCTCTCCGATGTCAGGGGTTGGCGACGGTCACGCTGGTCATGATGACCGGGTTGGACGGGCTCTCGGCGTCCGCGGCGGATGCGATCGCATCGGCCGTCTCCATCCCGGAGGTCACGTTGCCGATGATCTGGTACGTGTCGTAGGACTTGAGCGCGTCGATGGCCTGGTCGGACAGGACGATGAAGAACTCCGAGCTGACCGAGTTCGGCTGCGACGTGCGGGCCATGGCGACGACGCCGCGGCCATAGGACGCGGTCACGGGCTCGTCCTGGATGGTGTAGCCGACGTCGGTCCCGGCAGCGGACTTGCCACCCTGGATGACGAAGTTCGGGACGACCCGATGGAACGGGCTGCCGTCGTAGAACCCGCACGAGGCGAGGGCCACGAAATTGCCGGCCGCGATGGGCGACAGATCGGCCTTGATGGCGAGCACCATCGAGCCCTTGGAGGTCTGGATGGTCACCGTCCGGGTCTGACCGGCGGGGAGCGGCGGCGGCTGGCTGGTCGGGCACGAACCGGCCGCGGCCGAGGCACCCGCACCGCTGCCGCTGCCCTTGAACGGCTGCAGCAGGAGCAGGCCGGCGACGAGGACGATCAGGACGATCGCACCGCCGACCAGCCAGGGCAGGCCGGGGATGCTGCTGTTGACGTTGCTGTGACTGACCGGCTTGGTCTTCGCGGCGGCCGGCTGCGTCGACCGATGCTGCTGCGAACCGCGACGGCGCTTGCCCCGCTTCGATTCAGGCACGGTCGGTCCTCGGGCTGCGGGCGCGGGTCATGCGGCGGCCTCCATCGCGGCTGGGTAGTCGATCGCCCCGGAGAGCAGGACCTCTCCGAGGATGACGCCGGCGACGCCGGTGTCGCGCAGGCGGCGGAGCCCGTCGATGTCTCGAACGCCTCCGGCCACCAGGATCTCCGCATCGTACGACCGAACCAGTTCGCGGGTGCGGGCGAGCCCCGCCTCGTCGGTCTCGGCGCCACCGTGGGTCAGCACGAAGCGAGCGACACCGGCCCCCAGCAGCTCCCCGATGAGCACGTCCACGGTGGGCGGCGTGGCACGGCGCCAGGGGAAGGCGGCCAATCGCTCGGGGCGCGGATCGAGACCGACGGCAAGCCAGTCGCCGGCGACCGCGACGCACGCCCGCAGTTCGTCCGGGCGGTCGGCGATCACGGTCGACAGCACGACCCGGGTCGCGCCGGCTGCGAAGGCCAGGCTGATGGCATCGGCCGAATCCACCCCGCCGGCGAGCTGGAGCGGAACGGCCACCCGTGCCGCGATCGCCCCGACCGCGTCGAGGTTGCCCGGGCTGCCGGCACGGGCGCCATCGAAATCCACCAGGTGGACGAGCCGTGCGCCCATCGCCACGAACCGCTCGGCGATGCGGTCCGGTCGGTCGGTCGGCGCACCGATGCCCGACCCGGCTCCGGGCCAGTAGACGATCCGCGAGCGACCGCCCTCGAGGTCGATGGCCGGGATGACCAGCACGGGCGGATCAGCCCTGGCCCGTCATCAGGCGGCGGTGGAAGGAGATCGGGATCGAGCCGTTCTGGAGGAGCGTGTCGTGGAAACCCTTCAGGCTGAAACGGTCGCCGAGACGGCTCTGCTCGTCGGCGCGCAGTCCGAGCAGGAGCGTCCGGCCGAGCAGGTACGACAGCGGGTAGGTCGGCCGATAGGTGTACCAGCTGACCTCGGCAGCGGCGTTCGAGCGCTGGAAGCTCGTCTGTTCGACCATGAAGTCGACGGCTTCGTCGACGGTCAGCTCGCCGCGATGCATCCGGACGTCGAGGATCATCCGGCACGCCCGCCAGATCGCGTCGGTGTGCATCGCCAGCCGGAAGGCCGGCCCGGCATCGAACCCCTGCTCGCGCATCATCAGCTCCGAATACATCCCCCAGCCCTCGACGAACTCGGGTGCGTCGGTCAGCAGCCGGGTGAGCGATGGGATCCGCCGGGCTGTGTCCAGCTGCAGGTGATGGCCGGGGTACGCCTCGTGGATGCTGGTGTTGCTGATGGAGCTCACGTTGTGCTCGCGCATCGCGTCTGGGTCATGCCCGACGGCCGGCGTGACGACGTAGATGCCCTTCGGGTCGGGATCGAACGCGGCGGGCTCGAAATACGCCGCGAACGGCAGGACGTTGCGCAGGTACTCGGGCGTCGCGATGACGTCGATCCGCTCGTCGTCCGGGACGGTCACGAGGTCGTGCTCGATCAGGTAGGCCCGGGCGCGGAGCATCGCGTCGCGGTAGGCATCGAGCGCCGACGTGAAGTCGGTCGGCTGGTCACGCTTCACGCGATCGATGACGGCCGCCTCGTCCGCATCGGGGTCGATCTCGCGGGCGGCCGCGGTGCGGGCGGCTCGTTCCTCGCGCAGCCGCTCCCAGCCGAGGGCCAGGATCGCATCGCCGTCGAGCCCGTCGAAGGCCCTCAGCGAGACCAGCGCCTCGTGCCGCTCGCGCCCGATCGCCCAGTCGTCCGTCCCAGCCCGGAGCGTGCCCTCCAGCCAGGAGGCGTACAGCTCGACGGCGATCTTGGCCGATTCGCTGGCCCGCTCGAGCCGTCGCTGCTCGGCCGGAGGCAGGACGTCGTCCGAGCCGGCGGCGATGATCTCGTCGAAGAAGACGGGCAGCTCGGCGGCTGCCTCGATCTCGATCTGCTGCCAGCGGCGGACCTGCGGGACGGTCGCCCGGGTCTTGGCTTCCTCGAGGTAGGTGGCGATCGCCTCCAGCCGGCCGGCGATCGCGTCGAGCCGTTCGGCCAGCGGCGCGTGATCGCGTGCGAACAGCAGGAAGAGGCCGTCGCCGACGTGGTCGAGCGCGAGCGAGCGCTGCTCCCACAGGCGAAGCTCATCGATGTCGAAGATCGCCCGGCGAACGTTGTGGAGCTCGAGGTCGCGTTCGACGCGGGCCTCCGGCGAGAGCGCGGCGGGGTCGATCGCCTCGATCGCGACCAGGTGTTCGCGCTCGTCCTGGAGCTCGCCGAGGACCGCCTCGCGGCTGCCGTCGCCGAGGAGATCGTCGTCCTGATGGAGGCCGACCGCGGTGCCGAGGACGGGGTTGTCGCGGATGAGCCTGACGAACCGGGTCTCGACGAGGTCGTACAGGGCCGCGTCGAGCGGTCCGGGGGTGGCCGACGCCGCGGGTCGGGGGAGCGGCGCGGCGGCGCGTGACTGGGCCACGGACTGGGGGTCCTCCTTGGTGGCCCGCGCTGGTGGGCGGGCCGTGGTCGATCTTGGGTCGGGTCGGGTCGGCGTCAGGCGGTCGCGGCGACGGTGCCGTGGTCGGCCGGTCCCCCGGACCACGCCGGACCCTCGGTCTCGGCGAGGGCCGCCCGGGTTGCCTCGATGGTCGTCTCGATGTCGGCGGCGGTCACGCCGTAGTGGGTCGCGGCGCGGACCTGTCCGTGCGGATATTCCACCATCATGACGCCGCGCGCTCGCAGGGCCGCGAGGAAGGCGGCCCGGTCGCGCTCGATCTTGAACAGGACGAAGTTCGTCCGCACCCGGGCCGGATCGAGCCGGCCGGGTGCCGGCTGGGCGGTTCCGCCGGCCGAGACGATGCCGTCCATGTCCGCGAGGGCCTCCGCGAGCCGGCGCGCGTTGGCGTGGTCCTCGGCGATGCGCTCGATGGTCCCGTCCGGGCCGTCGCTCAGGGCGACCAGCCCGGCCGCCGCGAGGATGCCCGCCTGGCGCATCCCGCCACCGACCATCTTCCGGGCCCGGCGGGCACGCCAGATGACGTCGCGCGGACCGACGACGACCGATCCGACGGGGCAGGCGAGCGCCTTGGACAGGCAGAACGTGACGGTGTCGGCCGGGCCGGCGAGGTCCGTGGCTGTGACGCCCTGGGCGACGACCGCGTTCCAGAACCGGGCTCCGTCGATATGAAGCGGGACGCCGTGGGCGTGGGCGATATCCGCGACCTGGCGGGTGTACTCCGGCGTCAACGGCTGGCCCATCGAGTGGGCGTGGGTGTTCTCGATGGTGACGAGGCCGCTGATCGGCTCGTGGACGTCGCGTGGGTCGCGGAAGGCGGCGTCGATGTCGGCCGGGTCCATCGTGCCGTCGGGCCGGTCGTCGAGGGCACGGATGCTCGTCCCGACGATGACCGCGTGGCCGGCGGCCTCGTCGATGACGAGGTGGTGCTCGCGGCCGGCGATCGTCTCCTGACCGCGCGCGAGGTGAGCCATCTGGGCGACGAGGTTGCCCATCGTGCCGCTGGCGACGAACAGGCCGGCTTCCTTACCGAGGAGCTCAGCCGCGCGTTCCTCGAGGGCGATGACCGTGGGATCGTCGCCGAAGACGTCGTCGCCGACCTCGGCGTCCGCCATCGCCCGGCGCATGGCCGGCGTCGGGTGCGTCACCGTGTCGCTGCGCAGGTCGATCTGGGGCATGGGGCGAGTATAGGTCGAGGGGAACTGCGACAACCCCGAGCGCCTCTGCTATGCTCCGCCCTCGCCGCAACTGGACCCGTGGTGTAGCGGCCCAACATGCCAGCCTGTCACGCTGGAGATCGCCGGTTCGAATCCGGTCGGGTCCGCCATCTTTCCGAATCTCCCTACGCCCCGTCCGCCCGCCCGGACGGGGCGTTCCTCTGCCTCCGGGCGCGATGCGGCCCATCAGGCCGACCTCTGTCACACTCCGCCGCGTGAGTCGCCGACCCATCCCCATCGCCGCCGGTCTCGTGCTCGTGGCGCTCGTTGCGGTGCTGGCCGGCTCGCAGCTGGGCCTCGTCGGCGGGTCCGCAACGCCATCCGCGTCGGGTGGCGCGCTGGTCGGCCGGCCGACCGTACGGCCGTCGGGGACGCGCGAGCGGGACCCAGACGGTCGATGGCGCCACGTCCGAGCCGGGCGCCACGTCCGAGCCGGGCGCGACGACCGCCCCTGCGACCCCGGCCGCGCCGGCCGAGCTCGCGGACGTGCCGATCGTCCCGGTCACCAACTACCGCTCGACCGCGACAGCCGCCAGCGCCAAGGACGTCGCCGCGATCCTGGCCGGCACGAGCTCGACATACGACACGCTCGCGCTGGTCAAGGCGGAGGCCCCGGCCGTCCTCGACGCCCTCGGCATCGCGGACGCCGACCCCGCCCACATCGTCCTGTTCGACGACGAGCCGGCGCTCGCCGCGGACTTCGCCACGAACCGCAAGCGGCTGGCCTTCGTCCGGGCCGACGTCGTCGGACCGGAGGTTCGCGCGCTCGCCTGGCGCGGCAAGGCGCTCTTCGGTGTCGATCGCGTCAAGGCCATCGCCGACTGGCCGCTGACCGCCCGGCTCCCGGCCCCCGCCGCGGCCGACGCCTACGACCCGGCGACCACCTGGACCCTGTTCGCGGGCGGCGACATCATGCTCGACCGGGGCGTCTACCTGACGCTCAAGAAGCAGGGCGCCGACTTCCCGTTCGACGGTGGCACGGCAGACATCACCGGCCGCTGCAGGAACTGCTCGCCGCTCGGATGGGACACGCCGTACACGAAGCGGACCGGCAATGCCGGCGTCATGCGCGACCTCATCGCGGGTGCCGATATCGCGGCCGCCAACTTCGAGAACCCTGCGCCCGACAACCCTCGGTTCCACGCCTCGGGCACGAACTTCTCGGCCGACCCGAAGTGGATCGACGGCCTGGCCAAGGCCGGCATCGACTACGTCTCGCTCGCCAACAACCACATCCGCGACGCCGGTGGCGCAGGGCTGCTGCAGACGATCAGGAACGTGACCAAACGGGGCATCGCCGTGTCGGGGGCCGGCAAGGACCTGGCCGCGGCGCGCAAGCCGGCCATCCTCGAAGCGGGCGGGACGAAGGTCGCCATCCTGGGCTACGACGCGATCGCCGGCGGGTATCACGCGACCGCGACCAAGATCGGCAGCGCCGGACTGTCGGCCAAGGCCGTCAAGACCGACGTCGCCGCGGCGCGCAAGGCCGGCGCCGACCTGGTCATCGTCTATCCGCACTGGGGCACCGAATACGACCCGACCCCCTTCGCCAACCAGCAGAAGCTGGCCGAGATGATCATCGACAACGGCGCCGACATGGTCATCGGCAACCACGCCCACTGGGCCGGCGCGATGGAGGTCTACAAGGGCAAGCCGATCTGGTACGCGCTCGGCAACTTCGTGTTCGACCAGACCTGGTCGGAGCCGACGATGGAGGGCATCACCCTCGAGCTGACGTTCCGCGGCAAGACCCTGGTCCAGGCGCGGATGCACCCGCACATCATCCTCGACAAGGCCCAGCCGAACCTCCTCGACCCGGCCGGTTCGGGCAAGGTCGTGATGGGCCAGATCTTCTCGGCGTCGAAGGGGCTGCTGCCCTGGTGAGGGTCATGCCTGGCCGGCGATAGTTCGCCATCTACCCACTGGCGGGTGTTCGGCAGGGTCGCTGGGCCTCGATCGGAATGCAGTCGGCAAAGCCACGCTTGGAGGCGGGTCGCCGGGCGTCGACTCGGCCGCGACCTTGGTCGATCCTTTGCCCAATGCCCGCGTGGCGGGTATGTGGCACGACGGGGGCCCACTGATGGCCAGATACCCACCCCTGGACTCATCGGCGAGGCACTTCGACCGGGAGGCCGCGCGTGAGCCCTCAGTCACGCTTGGGCCAGGGTCGTCGGCCGCCGATCCGGCTCGGATTCCGCCCGATGTGGGCTGGTGCATCGCCGACGAGTCCACGGATGGGCAGATGACAAGACGGCGCGGCGATCCTTGTCCCACAGCCGTGCCACGGGTATCCGCCCGGCCGAGGCCGCCATGGTCCCTAGGCGATCCCGGCGAAGAGGTCCGTCTCGGGCAGCGCCGACTCGATCCGCGATTCGCGCAGGATGTAGGCCTCGTTCGCCCAGCTGTCGCGCCAGCCCTCGAAGCCCATCAGCATGAACGGGCTGTCGGCGCTGATCTGGGTGACGTGCTCGTGGATCGCCGCCCACTTCGCTTCGAGCGGCGCACCAGACACGTCCACCCAGGTCGTGATGGACTCGTCCGGGACGAGCATCTTGGCGGCGAACTCTTCCATCTCGGCGATCTGCTCGGGAGTCGCGTCGTCCGGCGCCGACCACCAGGGCTTCCGGCCGGCCGCGACCATCATGGCGTTCATCTTCTCGCGCACGGACCGGGGGATCGCCTGGATGTAGAGCTTCGACGGCGCCCAGGCGGCCAGCCCCGCCTCGAGCTGATCGGGATACCAGGCCGGATCGCCCGCCCGCTCGAAGGCACGCACCGCGACATCGTGCGTCCGGATGTGGTCTGGGTGGCCGTAGCCGCCGAACTCGTTATAGGTGGTCATCACGTCCGGCTGGTACATCCGCACGAACCAGGTCAGGCGGCCCGCCGCCTCGTCCAGATCGGCTTTCCAGTACGAGCGCGGGTCGTTGTTCCCGTCGGTGCCGATCATCCCGGAGTCGCGATAGCCGAGGTTCTCCCACTCGGTCACGCCGAGGTGGCCCATCGCCCGTTCCAGCTCGCCCGCCCGGATCTCGCCGAGGCGGCGGTGGTTGTCGGGCGTGTCCATCTCGGCCACGACGATCTCGCCCAGCTCCCCGCGCGTGCCCGTCACGAGGACCACACGGTGGCCGGCCTCCACGGCTTTGGCCATGGCCCCTCCGGTCCCGATCGTCTCGTCGTCGGGATGGGCATGGACGGTCATCAACGTCGGGCGGTGGGGAGCGGTGTCGTTCGTCATGGTCTGGATGCTAGCGCACCCCGTACGTTCAGACGGTTTCGCGGCCGCCGAATGGCGCCGACCATTCCGTTCATGATCGATCGGCTCCCGCGTCGCCTGCGTGTCGCCTTCGGCGCGCCCGAGGTGGCATCCGAGTCGGACGGCTCGAGCCCGAACGAGGCCGGCCAGGTCGTCGACTTCGTCGCCTACAGCGTCGACTGCATCCTGTCCGGCCGGACGGTCCTCGATGGCGACCGGCTGAGCGACATGCTCAACGACCACGACGAATACGCGCTGCTGGGGGTGACCGTCGAGCGCTTCGACGGCGGACCGCCGATGGTCGTCGACGAGGTCGTCGTCTCGCGCGACGAGATCTGGGTCGTCCACACCGGTGAGCCGCGCGGCGTCGAGGCGCGCCGCCACCGGACCTCGCAGCAGTACGTCGCGCTCAAGATGAGCCCCTATCGCGTCCGCGGCTTCTTCCACGGCCTGCCCGGCACGAACCCGATCACCAGCATCGGCCGGCGCAAGGCGATGATCCCGCTCACCAACGTCCGCATCGAGTACACCATCGACGGCGACGTGCGCGAGACGCGGGTCGACGTCGCCATCGTCAACCGCGACCAGGTCGAATGGCTTGACGCGATCGAACCCGACCGGGCCGAGTTCCCGCCGAAGCCGACACACCGACCGCCCGACGAGACGGCCGAGGCGGAGCCCGGGGTCACGGCCGACCGACCGTAGGCGCCGCCGCTACCATCGGTCGCGATGACCGATCTCGCTCCCACCGGGCCGCTTGCGGGTCTCCGCGTCATCGACGCCTCGACGGTCCTCGCCGGGCCGTATTGCACGATGCTGCTGGGTGACCTCGGGGCGGAGGTCATCAAGATCGAGCCGCCGGAGGGCGATTCCACGCGTGGCTGGGGACCCCCGTGGGTCGGCGAGCCGGACGCGGATGGCCGCCGGACCGCCGCGTACTACCTGGCCGTCAACCGCAACAAGCGCGGGCTTCGGCTCGACCTCAAGACCGCCGACGGCGCCGCGATCCTGCGCCGGCTCCTGGCCGATGCCGACGTGCTGGTCGAGAACCTGCGCGTCGGGGCGTTCGCGCGACTCGGCTTCGACGAGGCGACCCTCGCGGCGCTGAACCCGTCGCTCGTCCACCTCGCCATCACGGGCTACGGGACGACCGGCCCGGCCGCCGACCGGCCCGGCTACGACTTCATCATCCAGGCGACCAGCGGGCTGATGTCGATCACCGGAGCGTCCGACGAGGACGGCGGCGGCCCGACCAAGGTCGGCGTGGCGATCAGCGATGTCGTGACCGGGATGCTCGGGGCGGTCGGCGTGCTCGGTGCGCTGGTCGGTCGCGAGCGCGATGAGGGCGCGGCGGCGGGTCGTGGCCAGCGAGTCGACGTGTCGATCCTCGGCGCGACCCTGGCCAGCCTCGTGAACCAGGCCCAGAACGCGTTCGCGGAGGGCGCGGCGCCGGGACGGCTGGGCAATGCCCACCCCAACATCGTCCCGTACGAGACCTTCGACGCGGCCGACGGCGCGATCGCCATCGGGGTCGGGTCGGAGCGGCAATGGCGGCGGCTGTGCGCGGCCATCGGGCTGCCGGAGCTCGCCGAGGATCCCCGCTTCGCGACGAATGGCGGTCGGGTCGAGCGTCGCGGGGAGGTGCGGGCGATCCTGGCCGCGCGGTTCCGGGAGCGGGGCGCCGCGGAGTGGACGGCCATCCTGGAGGCGGGTGAGATCCCGGTCGGGCCGATCAACGATGTTGTCGCCGCGTTCGCATCCCCGGAGGCGGCCGCGCTCGGGATGACCGTGGAGCAGGAGCATCCCGCCTGGGGTGTCATCCGGCAGGTGGGCATCCCATTCCGGTTGTCCGAGACGCCGGCCTCGATCCGGACGCCGCCGCCGGCGTTGGGTGAGGATACGGACGCGATACTCGGCGAGCTCGGGTTCGGGGCGGCGGAGATCGCTGGGTTTCGGGCGCGCGGGGTCGTCTGAGCACGCGCTCTGACAAACGCACGTCACACGAGCGTTCGTCACGGGATCAGTGACATGATCATCGTCTGGCGAGCGAATGACCGGATCGCGGAGCTGGAGCCGGTCGGCTTCACGCTCGGATCGGGCGTGCGGGCCTTGGTCTGTCGTGACGAGCGCTCGCGTGATGTGCAATTGACACGATCGAGGCCGGCTAGATCTCCTGGCGCCGGAACGACCACATGGCCGCGCCCACGGCGACCGCGATCAGCACGACCGTCGAGACCGCCGGGATCACGGCATCTCCGAACGCGACCGGCGCACCGGCCGCCAGCGCGATCGCGGGACCGGCCAGGCCACCCGGCAGGAACTGACCCACGTTCGGGATGGCAGCCACGAGTGACAGGACGAGGAGCGCCCCGAACCCGACCCCGGCAGCCGCGGCCGTCGAGCCGGTCACGGTCGAGGCGAGGAACGTGACGGCGGCCCAGGCCGCCAGACCGAGCCAGGCCAGGACCGCGAGCGCGATCCAGCCGCCGATCGGCAGCGGCTCGAACAGGATGGCCGTGTAGACCCAGCCGACCGCGACGGCCAGCACCACGCACAGCGCGAGAACCAGCCCGAGCCCGGCGACCTTGGCGCCCAGGAACGTCCCACGCGTCACCGTCTTCGACAACACGAACGCGGCCGTGCCCCGATCCCGTTCCGTGGCCACCGACCCCATCGCCAGGACGATCGCCGCGAACGCCCCGAACTGGGCCAGGTTCTTCCAGAGCTGGTCGACCGCATCGGCCGGGACGGGAGTCGGGATGGGGATGGTCGGGATCTGGTCGCCAGCCGCCGCCTTGACGATCTCGGGCAGGTACTTGGCCAGCAGTGGCGAGGTGAGCCCGACGAGCAGGAACAGCCCGCCGACGATCGGCAGGCGCATGGTCCGCCACGATTCGAGCAGCTCCTTGCGCAGGAGCACGGACAGGCCGCTCATGCCGCCGCTCCGTCGCGCCCGACCAGGCGCAGGAAGACGTCCTCGAGTGACGGCCGGACCCGCTCGAATGCGGCCAGCCGCAGACCGGCGGCGACGACCAGCGGCAGCAGCCCGGCCGAGGCGGCCATCTCGTCGGTGACCGACACCATGAGCCGCTCGCGGTCCTCGGTGACGCCATCGACCCATGGCGCGCCCCGCAGCGTTGCGGCGAGACCGGCCATCGCCGTCTCCTGGCCGGGCTCCGGCTCGATGCGATAGAGCGGCTGGGCATAGCGCGCCAGCAGCTCGTCGAGTGGCCCTTCGGTGACCAGTCGCCCGGCCGCCATGATCCCGACGCGATCGCAGATCCGCTCGACGTCGGCGAGGACGTGGGTCGAGAAGATGACCGTCGCGCTCGCCCGCAGGTCGGCGATGAGCGCGAGAAGGTCCCGCCGTCCCTCGGGGTCGAGCGAGCTGACCGGCTCGTCGAGGATGAGCAGTCGCGGCCGCGACACCAGGGCCTGGGCGATCCCGAGCCGCTGGCGCATCCCGCCGGAGTAGCCGCTGACCCGCCGCCGCGCCGCGTCGGCGAGCCCGACCAGCGCGAGCGTCTCGCCGGCGCGTTCGCGTGCCGCAGCCGGCGTCAGGCCCTGCAGCCGTCCGGCGAATTCGACCAGCTCGCGGCCGGACATCCAGCCGTAGTAGCGCGGATCCTGGTCGAGGACGCCGATGCCGCCGCGCGATCCGGCCGCCTCCGGCACGACCCGCGCGCCATCGATGGTGACCTCGCCGGCGGTCGGACGCGCCAGCCCGGTCACCAGCCGGAGCGTGGTCGTCTTGCCGGCCCCGTTCGGCCCGAGCAGGCCGAAGACCGAGCCGGCCGGTACGTCGAGGTCCAGCCGGTCGACGGCGAGCACGCCGCCCTCGCCACCCGAACCGCGCCCGCCCGCGAACCGCTTGGTCAGGCCACGACAGACGACGCTCGACGGCGCCGCCAGACCCGGGCTCATTCCTCTTGCCGCCCGACCGTGAGGTACAGGATCGGCCCGAGCAGGCTGATGAAGCAGATGAGCAGGCCCCACATCAGCTTGCTCTCGCCACGCACCGTCCGCTCCGGTTTGAGCAGGTCGTGCAGGGCGTAGATGATCAGCCCGAGCTCGATGAGGATGACCGGCGTGAGGAGGAGGAGCAGCTGCGTGTCGGACATCGGTCAGCCCGTCCGCTTGGCCGGGTCGGCCTTCCAGACCCGGTAGGAATACGCGAACACGAACACGAGCATCACGGCGATCCCTCCCAGCAGGGCGACGACAAGGGCCTCGGGCGCGGGACGCAGCAGGCCGAGGAGGATGAACAGGACGCCTTCGAGCACGAACAACCGGCCACCGACCCGGTGTGTCCGGTCCCACGACAGGTCGCTGGTCAGCGTCCATGGCGTCCGGATCCCGACCATGTAGTTGGGTCGGACCTTGGGCAGGTAGTTGCCGATGACGATGAACAGCGCCCCGGTCCCGACGAACACGATCATCGAGACGTCCACGTTCGTGCCCATCGCGGCGGCGACTGCGACCAGGTCGACCGCCGCGAGAAGCAGGATCACGCCGATCCAGATGGCGGTGTACGCCTTCTCCGACTTGAGGATGTTCGTCCGGCGCGGTTCGATGCTCGGGATGATCCAGAACAGCGCCGCAACCCCGGCGGTCGTCAGCGGCAGCAACAGCAGTCCGACGGTCTTCGAGGCGTAGCCGTTGGCCACGCCGTCGGCGCCCCAGTGGATCGGGACCTGCGCGTCGGCCGGCAGCTGGATCCAGGCCCAGGCGCTGACGACGAGCAGGAACACGACGACGATCGCGCTGAAGATGGCCGGTCCGCGACGGTTCACGCGCCCGCCCTCGGCCCGATCTTGAAGGTCTCCATCAGTGCTGCCATCGCCTCCTCGAGGACCGAGACGTTGAGGTGGTAGGTGATCGAGGTCCCGGTCTTGTCCGCTGAGATCAGGTCCGCCTCGCGCAGCACCGTGAAGTGGCCGGACATCGTCGGCCACGACAGGTCGAACTGGGCGGCAAGCTCGCCGGCGGTCATGTCGCGCTCGCGCAGCAGGGCGAGGACGCGCCGACGCGTCGGGTCGGCCAGGGCTCTGTAGACACGATTGATTTCGGTCACTCCCTTGTTAGGCGAACGACAAAGTACCGCACGCGCGGCCGTGCGTCAACGGCCATCGGTCATGTCGCCGACCGGTCCTTCGGACGATTCGGGGCCGCTCGCACGTGCACGAGTGCACGGACCGCGTCCGTGGTGGCGCTCGACCCGCTGCTAGACTCGGGCCCACTGTCCCGTCACCGCACGACCACCCTTGGAGGCCCTCGAATGACCGACGACCGCGAGCGCTGGGCGCTGATCCTCGGCGGATCGTCCGGGATGGGCGAGGCGACCGCGCTGACGCTCGCCAGGGCCGGCTACAACATCTGTGGCATCCACCTCGACTTCCGGGCGGCTCTGGCCCACGTCGAGGAGATCAGGGCCGCCATCGAGGCGGAAGGCGTCCAGGCCCTCTTCATCAACATGAACGCCGCCGACGACGAGAAGCGCGCCGCGGCGCTCGCCGCCCTGCGGGAACGGTTCGATGCCTCCGAGGCGGCCGGCCGCAAGCCCTATGTCCGGGTCGTCATGCACTCACTGGCGTTCGGTTCGCTGGTGCCCTTCCTGTCCGAGGACCCGAAGGGCGCCGTCGATCGCAAGAAGATGGAGATGACCCAGGACGTCATGGCCAACAGCCTCGTCTACTGGGTCCAGGACCTGTGGCGCGGCGGCTTCCTCGGCCAGGGCTCCAAGATCTACGCGATGACCTCGGAGGGCTCGACCCGCGTCGTCCCGTCCTACGGCGTCGTGTCGTCGGCCAAGGCCGCCCTCGAGTCGCACGTCCGCCAGCTTGCGATGGAGCTCGCCCGGACCGGGATCGGCGCCACGGCGAACTGCATCCGCGCTGGCGTGACGATCACCCCGGCCCTGCTCAAGATCCCCGAGTCGCAGACCATGATCGACATCACCATGAAGCGGAACCCGACCGGCCGGATGACCACGCCGCAGGACGTCGCGAACGCCATCCTCGCCCTGTCGGGCGACGGCACCGAGTTCATCAACGGCGACATCATCAGCGTCGACGGCGGCGAGTTCATCACGGGTTCCTGAGGCCGACATGAGCGGCCGGGTCATCGTCGTCGGATCAGTCAATGTCGACCTCGTCGTCACGACCGAGCGGCTGCCCGGCCCCGGCGAGACCGTCATCGGCGGGCGGTTCGCCCGTCATCACGGCGGCAAGGGCGGCAACCAGGCCGTCGCCGCGGCGCGACTCGGCGCGCCGACCTTCTTCATCGGTGCCGTCGGCGGCGACACCTTCGGGCTGGAGGCGCGGGCGGCGCTCGAGGCAGCCGGGGTCGACGTCAGCGGACTGCTGACGCTGGCCGACGAGGCGACCGGCGTCGCCCTGATCCTGGTCGATGACACCGGCGAGAACGCCATCTCCGTGGCGAGCGGCGCGAACACGGCGCTCGGGTCGCCGCAGGTCCGGGCCGCGCTCAAGCGGCTGGCGCTGACCCGGGAGGACGTGCTCCTGGTCGGCCATGAGATCCGGACCGGGGCCACCCACGAGGCGCTTCGGCTCGGCCGGATCGCCGGCGCGACGACCATCCTCAACCCGGCCCCCGCGACCGGGCTCGCGCGCCACACCCTGGACCTCGCCGACGTGCTCACCCCCAACGACGGGGAGCTCTCCGCGCTCGTCGGGCCGGAGGGCAGCCCGTCCACGCGGGCCAAGCGGTTGCTCGGGTCCGAGCCAGGCGCCCGGGCCGTGCTCGTGACGCTCGGCGGGCAGGGGGCGATGCTGGTCGTCGGCCGGCGCGCCCGGGCGATCCACGCACCACGGGTCGATGCGGTCGACACGGTCGGGGCCGGCGACACGCTCAACGGCGCGCTTGCCGCGGCGCTCGCCGACGGCCTGGACCTGGGCACGGCGGCCCGCCGCGCGGTGGTCGCCGCCTCGCTCGCCGTCACCCGCTCCGGTGCGCGCGAAGGGATCCCGACGGCCGAGGAGCTGGAGAGGGCCCTGGCCGGCTGACGGTCAGGCCGGGGCGCCGTCCCCGGCGTCCGCGCGACCGTCGCCGTCCTCTGCCTCGACCCAGGCGGTCATCGCCCGTCCGGCCGAGGTCATCTCGAGCGCACCATCGTCGGTCACCCACCAGGCGGCCAGCCCGCGTGACCGGGCCTCGGTCGCGATGGAGTCTCGGCCGCCGAGGAAGAGGACCTTGGACCAGATCTCGGCCCAGGCCGGATCGGCCAGTGCGACCGTCACGGCGAGCAGTCCCGGACTCGGCCGGCTCACGGGTCGCCGGGTCGATGAGGTGATGGACGGTCCGGCCGTCGACCGTCCAGCGGTTCACCCGAACCGACGAGGTCGCGACCGCGGTGTCGGACGCGGCGATCACCGCGAGGTCGTCGCCGCCAGCCGGATCCTCGATCCCGACGAACCACGGCTCGCCCGACGCGTCCGCTCCCTGCGCGACGAGGTCGCCGCCGGCCTCGAGCAGGAACTCCCCGATGCCGGCCGCGACGAGCTCCGCAGCGGCCCAGCGGAGGGCGAGCCCCTTGCCGATGCCGCCCAGGTCGACCGGACGCGGCAGGGCGAGGTCGTGTCTCCCGCAGCGTTCGACGACGGCTGACACGGCGGACTGTGCCGGCGCCGGCCGGTCGTCCGGCAGGGGCGCGCCGCGATACCCGAGCCGGTCGAGATCGACCAGCACGCTCGGATCGAACCGCCCGCCGGTCACCCGCCGAGCCCGGTCCGCGGCGACCAGCGCCTGCCGCAACCGATCCGAGGGCCGCCCCATGACCGACCGCCCCGCGACCACGTTGAACGTCGTGATCTCGCTCGTCTCGCGAAAGCGCGACATGGCGTCCTCGGACGTCTCGAACGAGGCGACCACCCCGTCCCACGCGGCCCGCCCGTCGTCGGCCGATCTGCCTGCCACCGTCCCGCCGAGCGTCAAGCGCAGCGGCGAGCCCATCGCCCGTCCCTCGAACCGGACGACCGAGTCATCCGTTCGGGGAGCGACATCGCCCGTCGGTCAGCCTCCCGAGGCGCCGGTCGACGTGGTCGTCTTCGGCTTGGACGTCGTCCTGGTCACGACCCTCGACGAGACAGACGGCAGGCTGACGCGTCCGGGCAGCGCCTTTGATGCGCCGGTCACCGCCTGGACCCGGCCGGCATAGTCACCAAGGGCGCTCTCCGTCGTCTCCAGGGTGGTCGCGAGCTGATCGTATCCAGCTGCGGCGCGGGCATACGCGTCGGCAGCTCGGGCCAGCCGTGCCTCGAGCGCGTCATGACCATCCTGGAGCCGAGTCGCGGCGTCGTCGGCCGGCGCCTGCTTGGCCGCGAGCGCCTGGTCGCCGTTCGACTGGATCGAGACGACACCGGCCATGCTGACCGCATACAGCGCGGTTGACGCGCCGAACATGACCGCGAGATGGAGCGGCCGACGGGTATCAGTCATCCCCGGGGCCTTCGTGCTCGCCACCACCGCTGCTGCTGCTACCACTACTCGAACTCGACGAGGTCGTCTTGACGACCGTGACCGTCCGCTGCGCCGCGGTTGCCTTGATCGATGCCTCGAGCTTCTTGAGCCGCTTCTTTGCCGCGTCCAGGTCCTTGGCCAGCTGGTCGGCATGGGAGCCGTCGGTGGCGATCCGGTCCTGGGCGACCTGGAGAGCTGACGTCATCTCGTCGGCCTGGGAGGTCATCGCCTCGATCTGGGCCTCGAGGTCCGCCGAGCGGGACTGCTCGGCAGTGAGCTTGGCCTCGATCTGCGACGCGGAGGCCGGGCTGGCCACCAGTGGTGCGGCCTCAGCCGTCCAGGCTGACGCAGCGCGGACAGCCGCGAACCCGAGCAAGAGGGCGCTGACGGCGATGATCAGGGTCAGGGTGCGGCGAAGCCGGAGCGACGCGATACTCATGGTTCGGTGACCTCCTCGAGCGATGTGGTGAACGTCGGCCGCCGCTGGCGCGACGCCCAATAGCGATAGAACCCGGACAACAGGACGGCCAGCGCGGTGCCGATGTAGAGCCAGGCGAGCGCACCGGAGTCGCTGCCAGCGAGTTCGGCGTGCAGCCAGCTGAGGACGAAGACGACGAGCGCAAGCCGATGGATGGAGAGCCAGACGCCCGATGGCAGGAGCTTCGTCCAGCGGGCGGTGACAGCCGTGATGAGGAAGGCGTAGAGGGCCATCGTCCCGAGTGCCACCGGCGAGCTGCGGTACTCGGACAGGCCCGGGATGAAGGCTCCGAGGATGGAGACGCGGGCGTACGGGTCCAGCACGATCGCCACGATGTGCACGGCCATGAACGCCATCACGAACACCCACAGATGCTCGTGCCACGGAAAGATCTGCTTGGACAGCTTCCAGGTCGACTTGTTGGTGGGGTGGCTCAGGATGAGCCCGAGCGAGATCTGGAATGCGAGCAGGACGAGCGTGACGTTGCCCGCGGCCCGCGCGGCCAGCCAGAGGCGCAACTGCGCCTCCCGGTCCGTGGTCGCCGGAACGATCTGATCCGTTGCCCAAACAGTCACGATCCCCAGGATCGCCAGCAGGATCAAGGTCCCGCGTCCCGACAGGCGAAAGGCGGGTCCGGCTCGGCGAGGCTTGGGCGGCGCGGCGAGTTCACTGGTCATGCGCTCTCCCGATAGTGGGGACGGGACGCTTCTGCCATCTTGAGCCGCCGCGGGCCTAAAAGGTTTCGAGCCGATGGTCCCAGCCGCGCATCGGACCATCGTCGGCCGGGCGCAAGACCCAGGGACTGCAACGACTCCGCGGTCGGGATGTGACCGTCCGCGTATGATCGGCCGATCATGACCTGGGAAACGACCGCTGGCTTGGCACGCTCTGCGACCCGGATCAGATTCGCCCTGCTTGCGATGATCGCGTTGCTCATCGGTCACGACGCGGTCTACACCGGGCAGCACGGGGCCGGGCCGGCGCTCGATGCCGCGATGTCGGCCCTCGGCCACGACGGATGGTGGGGCGGGTTCACGGCTCTGGCCATCGTCGCTGCCGCCGCGCTCACGCTCGTTTCGGTGGTCAGGATCCGGATGCTCGGTCGGCGGATCGGCGCCACGGGCTCCGACGCGCCGATCGGTCCGCTCACGGGCGACGTCCCCGCGGCGGCCTCATATCGACGCGAACTCATGGGCCTGTGGCCGCGCCTGCTGGTCACCGTCGTCGTGCTGTTCACCCTCCAGGAGAACATCGAGACGCTCCTGAACCACGGCATCGTCCCGGGGATCGACGTGCTGTTCGCCGGTTCGCTCCCCCTGGCCATCCCGGTCCTTGCCGTCGCGACCTTCGCTCTGGCGGCTGTCGGAGCGCTCGTTCGCTGGCGCATCGCGTCGCTCCAGGTGCGTCTGCTGGCGATCCGAGCGGCGCTCCGGCGAGCGCTTCGTCATCAGGGGCCAGCCTCCGAGTGGGCGGCCATCGCCGCCGCCGCGCCGCATCGTTGGATCCTCGATAGGCAGGATGCTGGTCGAGCGCCACCGGTGACCCTCCGAGCCTGAACGCCACGCCCTGCGCATGTGTCGCGGGGCCGGTCCGTCCCACCGGTCGAGCGGCCGGTGGCGCTTGGGAGTCCACACGATCATGTCTTCCTTCTCTCGCGCGCGCCGCGTGGCCGCGCTCATCTCCGCCACGGCCCTGGCGAGCCTCGCCGTCGGGACCGCAGCCGCTCACGAGGAACGCGAGATCGCCGGCTATACCGTCGAGGTCGGGTTCATCAGCGAGCCCGTCTTCGTCGGGCAGCGAAGCGGTCTCGAATTCTTCGTCCACAAGGGCGACGCCCCGGTCGAAGGCCTCGAGGCCACCGTGAAGGCCGAGGTCATCAAGGACGGGCAGACGCGTCCGCTCGAGATCTCCGCCCGCGAGGGCGACCCCGGAGCCTACGAGTCGGTGTTCATCCCGACCGTCGCCGGTCCGTACACCTTCCACCTCACGGGGACCATCGAGGGCAACGCGATCGACGAGTCCTTCACCTCGAGCGCGACCGGATTCAGCGAGGTCGAGGAGTCGGCCGCGGGCCAGTTCCCGGTCCAATTCCCGTCACAGGCGCAGCTCGTGGCCGATACACAGGCTGCCAAGGACGCGTCCTCCCAGGTGACCATCGCCCTCGTCCTCGGCGGCGTCGGTCTCCTCGTCGGCGTCATCGCGCTCGGTGTGGCATTGGCAGGTCGCCGAAAGGCGGCCTGATCGAATGCGTCGCCTCGCCGCGATCGTCGCGGCGTTGGGGATCCTGCTCGTCGGTCCGGCCCTCGCCGGACCGACGGGTGGGTCCGTCCTTGCCCACGCGACCCTCGTCACCAGCGAGCCCGGCGCGGGCGAGGTCGTCCCGACATCACCGTCGACGCTCAGCCTGACCTTCGCGGAGCCGTTCGAACCGGCGTATTCCAGCGTGGACGTCCTTGATGGCTCGGGCTCGACGATCCTCTCGCGGGCCGGGGTCCAGGACCCCGGCGACCCACGCATCATGACCGTGGCTGTGCCACCGCTCGCCGATGGCGTCTACACCGTCGATTGGCGGACGGTCTCCGCGGCCGACGGACACTCGACCGCCGGGTTCTACACGTTCGGGGTCGGAGATGTCGCACCGCCTGCGTCCGGCACGGGTGGCAGCGGTGGCGATCTCCATGCCGGGCATGGGGCCGGGCTCATCCTGCTCGAGACGGAGTCGCGGGCGCTGGCCGATCTCGGGTTCATGCTCGCGTTCGGGCTTGCCATCGCGTCGGTCTTCGTGCTTCGGGCGTGGCTGGTCGTCCCGGCCATCGCCTGGGCGCTGGTGCTCGGCGCCATCGGCTCCGTGACGCTCGCACTGGTCGGGGCACTGTCCTCGAGCTCGCCATCGGTCGCGTACGTCCTGGGGACGAGGACAGGGGTCCTGCTCATCCTGCGCGTCGTCATCGCCGTCACCGGGATCGTGGCGATCCAGCTGACGGAGCGGATGCAGCGACCGCGTGCCGGCGCCATCGCCGGAGGTCTCGCGGGGCTCGCGGGCATCGCCTGCATCGTCGCCGCGGGTCACGCATCGGCCTTCACATCGCCGGTGCCTGTCTTTGCGGCGTTCATCCACGTCTGCGCCGCCGCGGTGTGGGTCGGTGGCCTGGCGGTCGTCGTCTGGGTCGCGGTCGCCCGACCACCTGCCCTGCCCGACAACCTGCAACAGATCGTCCCACGGTTCTCGGCCCTGGCCCTCATCTCCATCGCGCTCGTCGCTGCGACCGGCCTGTACGCGGACTGGCTCTTGACCGGGGCTCCGCTCCGGTTCGAGATGCCGTACTCGATCGCCTTGCTGGTCAAGGTCCTGTTGGTGGCGACCGCGCTGACCATCGGCGCGCTCAACTATCTCGACGGCGGACGTGCCCCTCGCAGATTCGGTGGTTTCCGGGCAAGGGTCGTCCTGGAAGCCGGGCTCGCCGCAGCCATCCTGATCGCGACAGGCAATCTTGCCAGCGGCTCTCCGCCCGGTCTGACCGCGCCGGTCGCGATCGAGCCGGCATTCAGTTCCGCGACGGCTGCCGACGCGTCCCTTGCCCTCCAGCCGGGGCGGCCTGGGCCGACGCGCTTCATCGTCACTGTGCCCGGCCAGCCCGGTGGCGTCGACCTCATCCTTGCGCGGCTCGACGCCGGCAACGGCACCAGCCGGATCGTGATGCGCCCCGCACCGCCCGCGTCGGGTGCCGCCGGCGAGGAGCACACGTTCGTCAGCGACGCCGGCCAGCTCCCGGCCCGCAGCCGCTGGGACGTCACCGCGGTGGTCCACGATGCCGCGGGCGTGGAGACGGGCCGGACGCGGTTCACGTTCGCGATGGATGCCACCGGGGTGGCCGAAGGGCGAGCGTCACAGCTTGTCGACGTCGCCCTCCTCGTCGCGATCGCGCTGCTGGGCGGTGCGCTCCTGCTCGGGATCTTCACCGTCGCGGGGGGCGTCCTTCCGCGCGTCGATCCGCGGACCGGACGGGTCGCCTCCCTGGTCGGGACGGTCATCGCCGGTTCGCTCGGGACCGCCATCCTGCTCGCCGGGAGGATCTGACCATGGACCCATCCGTCCTGATCGTCATCGGGATCCAGGTCGTCATCCTCGGCGTGATCCTGTTCGCGATCGGTCCCCGCCTGATCCGTCGCTGGCCGGGCAGCGTCGGCGGCGTGATCATCGGGCGGACGCTCGGAGTGATCGGTGGCATCGTCCTCATCGCCGTCGGCTTCTATGGTGGCGCGACGCCGATGTCGAATACCGCGAATCCAAACCCGGCGACGGTGACCTCCGTCCGGAGCGGCGCGACGCTCTACGAGGCGACATGTGCAAAGTGCCACGGCGTGGACGGACGAGGCGGAGGTCCACTGTCCGGTACGACGCCGATCGCCCCGCCATCGCTGGTCGCGCACGTCGGCGCGCACTCGGACGGCGACCTGTACTTCTGGATCCAGAACGGGCTGCCCGGTGGGATGCCTGCGTTCACGGGTCAGCTGACGCCGTCCGACACCTGGGACATCGTCAACTACCTGAGGTCGATCGCGAGTCCCTGATCAGGTCGTGATCGGCGGCTCGATGGGGGCGGCCCCGCGGCGTCGCAGCCAGCCCGACTTGGGCGAGAACAGCAGCGCCAGGGCGAAGCACAGCGTCTCGACGAGGACGATCGACGCGCCCGACGCGACGTTCAGGTAGAACGCGAGATAGAGCCCCGTGACGGCGGACGCGATGGCCACGGCGATGGCGATCTTGACGAGGTCCCAGAACTTGTCCACGAGCAGCTGTCCGGTCGCCGCAGGCGTCACCAGCATCGCCACGACCATGATGATGCCGACGGCCTGGATGCTGACGACGATGGTGACCCCGATGAGCCCGAGCAGGAGGTAGTCCAGGGTCGCGACAGGGAGACCCGAGGCGGCCGCTCCCGCCGGGTCGAACGACGCGTACAGGAACTCCTTGCGCAGGATCGCCACGACGGCGAGGACTGCGCCGCCGAGGATGGCGATCTGGACGATGTCCACGAACGTGATCCCGAGCACGTTCCCGAGGAGATAGCCGAACAGGTCCGCGACGTACCCCTCGATGGAGCTGAACAGCAGGATCCCGAAGGCGAACATGCCGGCGAACAGGACGCCGACGGCGGTATCGAACCGGAGTGACCCGCGGCGCGCGACGACGCCGATGGCGAGCGCCGTCCCGACGGCGGCGATCGCTCCGCCGACGTAGAGCGGCAGCCCGATCAGATAGGCGATGACCAGACCGGGGAACGCGGCATGGCTGACCGCATCGCCGATGAACGCCAGCCCGCGCAGGACGACGAACGCCCCCATCACCGCACAGACGATGCCGACGAGGACGGCCGCGACCAGCCCGCGCTGCATGAAGCCATAGGTCATGGGGTCCAGGATGAAGTCGAGCATCGTCAGCGCGGCTCATCGTGGAAGTGGCGCTCTCCGCCGGGTGCCTGGTCGTGGTGGTGGGCGTCGTCGATGATCGTCTCACCGGCCGGCAGGACGATGACATGGCCGCCGTAGGTCGCGGTCAGGAGGGCCGGATCCATCACGAGGTCGGCTGGACCATAGGCCACCAGCCGGCCGTTGACGAACGCCGCCTGGTGGAAGTGGTGCGCCGCGCTTGCGAGGTCGTGGGTCGTCGCGATGACCGTCCGCCCGGCGTCGGACTCGTCCTCGAGGATCCGCATCAGATCTTCCTGGGTCGTGACATCCACGCCCGTCACGGGCTCGTCGAGCAGATAGAGGTCCGGTCTCGCGGCCAACGCCTTGGCGAGGAACACGCGCCGTCGCTGGCCACCGGAGAGCTTGCCGATCTGGCGGTCGCGTTCGGCGGCCATGCCGACCGTGTCCAGGGCGGCGGCGACGGCGTCGCGATCGTCCTTCCGCGGTGAGCGACCGAACCCGATGAGGGGGACGCGCCCCATCATCACGACATCTCCGACCGTGACCGGGAATGCCCAGTCCACGACTTCGGCCTGGGGCACGTAGGCGATCCGCTTGGCGGCCAGCCGAGGTGTGGACCCGAGGACCTCGACCGTGCCGGCGAACGGCTGGAGCAGGCCGGCGATGGTCTTCAGGAGTGTGCTCTTGCCGGCGCCGTTCGGGCCGATGACCGCGAGCAGCGACCCGACCGGGATCTCGAGGTCCACTCCAGCCAGGGCGACCCGTTCTCCGTATCCGGCGGTCACCTGGCTGAGCCGGACGGCGGGGCTGCCGAGCGATGTGGTCAGCGCGCTCACGACAGCGCCTCGACGATACGGTCCACGTTCCACTGCATCATCGATAGGTAGGTGTCGTCCGGGGCAGGGCCGACGGAATCCGTGTAGAGCGTCGAGACCACCTTGCTGATGCCGGCCTCCTGGGCCAGCGTCCGGGCCAGCTCGGGGCTGAACTGGCCCTCCGAGAAGATCGCCGTGACTCCCGCCGCCTTCACCGTCTTGACCAGTGCGGCCAGGTCCGACGGGCTGGGTTCCTGGCCGACGTTCGGCAGGATCACCCCGATCAACTCGAAACCGTAGTGCCGGGCGAAGTAGGGGAACGCATCGTGCGACGTGACCAGCTTGCGGTTCGCTGTCGGGATCGTCGCGATCCGCGCCAGGTTGGCCGCGTCCATCGAGCGGACGGACGCGGCATACGTGGCGGCGTTCGCGACATACGTCGATGCTCCGGCCGGGTCGGCCGCCGTGAGGGCGTCCACCATCTCGGGGATGTAGTGATCGGCGACGAGGCTCGGGTCGAGCCAGAAATGCGGGTTCGGTGCCCCGCCGACGATGATCGGCTGGATCCCGTCGGCGAGGGTGAGCCGTCGCGACGCCTTGCCGCCCGCGGCGGCGATCAGCTTGTCGACGAAGTCGTCGAGGCCGGCACCGTTCGACACGATGAGGTCCGCATCGGCCAGCCGACGCGCGTCATCGGGCTTTGGCTCGTAGTCCTCAGGGCCGGCACCAGACGGGATGATCGAGCTGACCGTCGCCCGATCGCCCGCGACGTTGCGGACGATGTCGGCGAGGACGGTCGTCGTCGCCACGACGGCGATATGGCTGCCGGGTGAGGCCGCGGACGTCGCAGGTCCCCGGTTCCCGCAGCCGATGACCACGACCGCGAGGACCGCCAGGACGGCGACGCCGAGGCGGGTGCGGCGCAGGGACATCGTCGGTTCAGGCGGTCGCACTGGTCGGACCAGGTTCGCTGGCGAGGCAGGCCGGACACAGTCCGAACAGCTCCAGGCGATGCTCGTCCACCCGGAAACCGGTCTGGCGGGAGACGTCCCGGACGATCGAGCGCAGGTCTGAATCGTGGATCTCATCGGTCCGGCCGCAGCGCACGCAGATGACGTGGTGGTGATGGCGCGGGTCGCAGCCGACATAGGCATGCTCGCCCGTCGGCAGGTCGAGACGTTCGATCGCGCCGATCTCGGCGAGGACCTCCAGCGTCCGGAAGACCGTCGCACGGCCGATGCCCAGCCGGCGAGTGTGCGCCTCGGCCTCGAGCCCGGCCGCCGTGAAGTGACCCTCCTGGTCGGCGATCAGGGTGGCCAGCGCGCGGCGTGGCTCGGTCAGGCGATAGCCGGCGCGGTCGAGCGCGGAGACGTAGGTGGTCGAGTCGGTCACCGCCGCAGGATACCAGATAGTTGAGACACAGTCTCAACTTGGGTCGGTCGGCCCGCCCCGTTCGGGTCGGATGGCCCTGCTGGGGGCCCACATCCGGCTTCGATGCTATCGTCGGGTCGCGAGGGAGCGACCCGGACCGAGCACGCCATACGACAAGTCCCCTACACCGGGAGTCCCCTCGTGAGCAATCCGTCGAAGGCATCGACCAGCCAGAGCCGGCGAGCACGACGTGCCGCCGAGCGCCGCACATCCGCACCCGTCGCCAGGCCCGCCCCGAAACGCCGCTCGCCGGTCCTGCTCATCACGGCGATCGTCGGCGGCATCGGGATCGTCGTGCTCGGCGCGCTCATCCTGGCCAGCCAGAACAAGCAGGCCGTGGCGGACACCAGCGGCCTCATCACGCCCGCCACCCAGACGCCCGTGACGCTCGCCGATGGGGCCGCCATCGGCAAGGCCGACGCACCGGTCACGCTCGAGGTCTGGACCGACTTCCAGTGTCCCGTCTGCGGCCAGTACGCGCGCACCGTCGAACCGTTGCTGGTCAGCAAGTACGTGACGCCCGGCACGCTTCGGATCGTCCACCACAACGCCGCCTTCCAGGGCGCCAAGAGCAGTTCCCCGTACGACGAATCGGTCGAGACAGCGGCTGGCGCGAGCTGTGCCGCCGAGCAGGGCGGCTATTGGCCGTTCCAGGACTGGGCCTTCGCCAACCAGAACGGTGAGAACCAGGGCGCCTTCGCGGCGAGCCGTCTTGCCGGGATGGCGAGCGCGGCCGGTCTCGACGTGACGAAGTGGCAGGCCTGCCTGGCAACCGGGACCGCCCAGGCGGCCGTCAAGGCCGAGACCGCCAAGGCGGTCGCCGCCGGTGTCGATGCCACGCCGACCATGAGCCTGAACGGCGAGAAGATCGTCGGACTCAAGAGCATCACCGAACTCGGGGCCAAGATCGAGGCGGCTGCCGCGAAGGCGAGCGGGGGGTGAACCAGGCGGCGCTGGCTGAGCCCGCGACGCGCGGCCGGTTCGGTCTCGCGCTGACGGCCCTCGCCGTCGTCGGTCTCGCCATCGCGATCTACCTGCTGGCCGCGCGCCTGCTCGGCGAGGCGCCGGCGTGTGGACCGGTCCACGGCTGCGAGACGGTCGCCGCCAGCGAGTACGCGACGATGTTCGGCATCCCGGTGGCCCTCTTCGGGGTGGGCTTCTCCGCCGTCCTGATCGGCGCCTGCCTGGCCTGGTGGCGGCGGGCCGACCGGCGAGCTCTGTACGCCGCCTATGGCCTCGGGCTGGCCGGGATCATCGCGGTCGTCTATCTGACCTACCTCGAGCTGTTCGTCATCGAGGCGATCTGCGTCTACTGCGTGACCTACGCGATCACCATCGTGGCGGGCTGGGTCATCGTCGCGTTCACGGCCTGGGCGACGTCCGACTGAGGCGCGCCGGGAGCGCGGCGCGTGGGATCGAGGCCAGCAGGAGGGCGATCGAAACCACGAGGCAGACCGCGATGACGGCCGCGCCGAAGCTGACCAGGGTCGTGGCATCGGCGACGATCCCGACCGCCAGGACCGCGACGGCAGCGTTCCATGCGCCGGCCCGTCCGGCGCCGGCCCAGCCGAGCCGGGCTCGCTGCGCGGCGTGGGCGGACTGGTCGCCCGGCCCGATCGCCGGCACGACGTGCGTCCACGATCCGATGAGGACCTGGGCGGTCCAGCCGAGCACGAACGGGACGCCGACCAGCGCGATCGACCAGGCCGCCGGCGAGGCCCCGAGCCACAGGACCCGGCCGGCGGCGATCGCCACGGCGACCAGGAACCAGGCCGGCGCGGCCAGCAGGCTGAGGCTGGTGAAGGCGTGCCAGCCCTCGTCGGTGGTCCAGCGTCCACGGTCGCGCTGGACGTTGATGGCGTGGACCGTCAGCGCCACGGCGCCGCCGAGCTCGATGACGGCCCCGAGTCGCGCCACGGCATCCCAGCCAGCCGCCGCGCCGACGGCGATGAGCGGGGCGCCGACGGCGAGGCCCAGGAGCGCGACCGTGCCACTCGTCCGCGGGCGGATCCGTGTCCCGGCCACGGTCGGGGCGAGGTGGAGGAGCGTGGCCGCGACCACGACCGACAGGAAGCCGAACAGGTTGAGCCAGGCGTGGGCCGGCTTCAACGCGATCCAATCGTCAGCGACGGGTGCCCAGCCGGCGACCATCGCCGTCGCCAGTGCCACGCCGACCGAGACCTCGACGAGCGCGGCCGCGTAGGCGGCCGCCACCGCGCGCGGCGGATGGCCGAGCGTCGCCCGCAGCGGCAGGAACGCGGCCGCGGCCGTGAGCGCGAGACCACCGAGGTAGGCACAGCCGCCCGCCACGGCCAGCGACGTGCGGCCCGAGGACCAGCCGACGGTCACCGACAGCGCGCCGCCCGAGACGAGCGCGATGGCGCCGACGCGGAGACCGAGACGGGCCGGGGCGACACGTGCCAGCGACGCGGTGAAGAACGGCATGACCGACGCGATCGCGGTCCCGGCCGCGCCGGCCAGCACGAGGTGGAGGGCCGGCCAGGTCGTGCCCGAACCGCCGGCGGCGCTGAGGCTGGCCGCCGCCAGCCCGAGTGCCAGGAACGACGCCGAGATGAGCAGGCCGCCGAAGGTCGTCCGGCGATCGTCCGCCCGCCTGACCGGAGCGGACGCACGGTCAGGCAGCATCGGCGGCGATCGCACCGGGCACCTAGTTGAGCGGATCGCCGTCCCCGGCCTTGACCAGGCCGAGCGCTCCGCGCCCGACGAAGTTGAAGGCGTGGGTGACGATCGGGTAGAGGCCATCCTCGGCGGTCGTGAATTCGACGTAGGCGCCCTGGGCCGGTGACAGGTCGACCGCCTGGGATCCGAAGTGGCCGGGGTTATCGGGCGTCAGGGCGATCCCTTCCTTGACCACGGTGTTGAAGATGGTGCCGACGATGTGGAATGAGCTGTCGATGTTCGGACCCGCGTCGAGGATGAAGATCCGCACGGTCTTGCCGGTGGCCACCTCGAGCGGATGATCCTTGTACTGGTCCTTGACGCCGTTGAAGGTGACGAAGTCCGGGGACGGGGCGCCGGCCGACGCCTTGGTCAGATCGACCGGCTGGCCCTGGGGTCCCAGGTACCACTCATTCTGGACGAGTGCGAACTCGTGATCGACCGGCTTGAAGCCACCCGTCGGCTCGACGATGACCATGCCGTACATGCCGTTGGCGATGTGGTGGAGCGCCGGCGCCGTGCCGCAGTGGTACATCCAGACGCCGGCGTAGTCCGCCTTCCACTCGTACAGCTTCTCCTCACCGGGCTTGATCGAGGTCATCTCGTCGTTCCAGGCGACCTGGCTGGCGTGGAAGTCCACGCTGTGCGAGAGCTGGTTGGTGGCAGGGTTCTTGAGGTGGATCCGGACGGTATCGCCGAGGTGGACGCGGATGACCGGCCCCGGGACCGTGCCGTTGAAGGTCCAGACCGCCTGGACGTAGCCGCCCTCGGGCGTCTCGCCGACGGTCATCGGCATCTCCTTGACGACGAGGTCGATGTCGTGGGTCGTCCCGGCAAGGACCGCGGGCGCCGTGGCGTCGTGGAGGACGTACTTGGGCGCCGCCGGGTCGGGCTTGACCGTGCCGGTGTCGGGGGCAGGCCCGCCGTGGCTGTCGCCGCTGGCCGTCCCGGCGCTGGCCGAGGCGCCGGTCACGGTGACCGAGCCGGTCATCCCCGCGGCCGCGTGACCCGGGACCGAGCACAGGAAGGTGATGCCGGCGGCCGGCACGTCCACCTCGACCGTCGCGGTCTTGCCCGCGTCGACGGGTCCGCTGGTCGAGCCATCGGCGAAGGTCAGGTCGTGGGTCATCGCGCCGGTGTTCTTGAGGGTGAACGCGTAGCGTCCGGCCGCCCCGACCGTGACGGCCTTCGGCGTGAAGCCGAGGTCGAAAGCGGTGAGCTCGACACTCCCGGCGACGGCGGTCGAGCCGCCCGTCGCGCTCGACGGGGCCGCGGCGGGCGGTGTCGCCGAGGACGGGGCCACGGCCGGGATGGCGTTGGCCGGTGGGAAGGTCCAGTTCGGCCCGGTCGATGCCGAACAGCCGGCGGCCAGGGCGACCGTCATGAGGATGGCGAGTGGGAGAAGGTGTGATCTGCGCATCGTCCAGGACCTCGTCGATCTCGGAAACACATACCTCCGAGGTATGTGAATACTATGCCACGGACGGACGCCCCGGATGAGCCGAATGGCCCTATTTCGTGGCGGACGTCGGCGATCGGCGGTTCAGCCGCCGTTGGTGGCGAAGTCGTCGAGCGTCACGGTGTCGAGCCGGAGGAGCATCGCCTCGCGCGCGCCCGCGAAGGCGTCATGGACGACGCATCGGCCGTCGAGGCCGCAGGGACCGCCGCGCAGCACGCAGGCGCGCGCATCGGGTTCGGGCTCGAGCGCGGTGATGACGTCGAGCAGCGTGATCGATCCGGCCGGACGGGCCAGGCGATAGCCACCGGTCCGCCCGATCCGGCCCTCGACCAGCCCGGCCCGGACCAGCTCGGTCATCACCTTGGGCAGGATCCGTTCCGGGATGGCCATCTCCGAGCTGATGCGTGGCACGCTCAACCAATCCGTCCCGGAGTGGCCGGCGAGCGCGACCATCGCCCGCACGCCGTAATCGCCCTGGCGGGTGAGTTCGAGCCGCATGCCCCGGAGTATGTCGCACGCGGCGGACGGGCTTCCGCGCGACCGACCGAATGTACCGGCGATCGACCCGGACCATCGGGCTGGGTGCGTGCGCGCGCCACTGCCACCACACTGGCCGGACGACCGGTGGGACGCCGACCCACGGATCGTCATCGCCCGCTGCGCGGGCGATCCAAAGTGAGCGAAGATGACGACCAACGCGATGCATGACTCGAAATCGCCGGACGGCAAGTCCAAGGCGGCAGGCCTCGCCATCGGCGAATCCGACGCCAACGTCTTCACCTGCCCGTCGTGCGCGCGCCCGCTGTCCGAGGGAACCAACAAGTGCCCCGGCTGCGGTGTCCACCTGGTCATGGGCGTCCGGCTCAAGCGAGCCGGCGCGATCCTCGCGCTCGGTATGGCGCTCGGGATCCTCATCGGCGGTGTCACGACGGCCGCCGCGATCACGGTCTCGCTCAACGACCCCGCGACGGCCACCAAACCGGTGGCATCAGCAGTGCCGTCCGCGGCTGCCGTCGTCAGCGCCGCTCCCTCGTTCGCGGCGTTCGATCCGGTCCCGCCGACGACTGCCGTCTCGGCCCTGAGCGGAACGGCCGTGGTCAACGGGCGGATCCTCGTGGACGCCGCGACGTTGACCGCAACCCTTGCTCGCTCGGACACCACGACCATCGAGATCGCCCGGGCGCTCCGCTCGCTCACCGCCGACGCCGCGCTCGGGATCGACCTTGCCGGACGGCTTGGGACGTGGACGGACGCGAAGCTGGTCCAGGCCGGTCTGAACGACTTCTACCAGGCGATGGCGGACGCGGCTCACGGTGGTCTGCGCGCCTCGCTGACCGACCGGGCGGCGTACCGCAAGGCCGGCGCCGACATGATCGCGGTCCTCGCGACCCTCAGCGACATCGACTCCCGCTCACGGGCTCTCGCCGGGGCGAACGACTTCGAGCTGCCGCCGGTCGCCATCCCGTCGTCGAGCGCGCCGGCTTCCAGCGCACCCTGAGCGACACCGGACCGGCGAGGAGCCGGCCCGTCAGTGGCTCGCGGGCGTCGACCCCGCATAGCCTGTCAGCTCCACGTAGCCCTCACCGCCGAGCGCGACACCGCCGCGCGTCGCGCGGACGACCTGCGAGCCCTCCCAGTAGATGACGCCGGTCGTCGCCCGGGTGTCCAGCTCCTGGGCGGCGACGGTCGGCCGAAGCTCGATGGTCAGGTCGTCGGCGGGGATGCGGACCGTCCAGCCGGCCGGGTAGTCGGCGCCAGTCGATGGGCTTCGCCAGCGGTCGGTCACCGTCACGCTGAAGGCGTCGCGATCGAGATGTCGGACCGTGCCATCGGGCGCGACGATCGTGCCGTAGACGAGCGGGTAGCTGCCATCGCTGTCGCGGACCAGCGACAGCGACAGGTCCGTGCCGTCGGCGAGGTTGACCGCGAACCAGTCCCAGCCACCGCCACCGACCGAGATGAAGTCGCCCCACTGGTGGTCGAACCAGGCCGCGCCGTCGACCGTCAGCGACCGCCCATCGACGGTCAGCGTGCCCGAGGCGGTCATCGCCGTGCGCGAGTAGTAGTACGAGCCACCGGCCGGACCGAAGTCGATCCAGCCATCGGTGTCGTGGAGTGCGGCCGGCTTGGTCGCTGACAGGCTGAGGTCGAGCCCGAACCCGCGCGGATCGGTGGCGACCAGGTGGTCGTGTCCGTCCGACCCGCTCATCGTCCACGGCGAGGCGCCGACGACCTCGGGGTGGGCGGGGTCGGCACCGGCGATGGACAGGTCGAAGCCGGCCGTGGCCGAGCGATCGACCTGCGGGCCGATCTCGAGACGCTGGCCGTACAGGAACCGGTCGCCTGATTCGTCGGTGATCGCCAGGTGAGAGACCCACGAGGTCGGGAAGCGGCCGCGCTCGGCCCGGAAGATGACGTATTCGAAGCCGTAGCGGGTGCCGTCGGTGGCACGCAGGTGGCCGGTGTAGTACCACCACTCGGTCAGCCGATCGTGTGGGCCGTCGTCGCGTGGCAGGACCACGGGGAGCGGGTCGGCCGGCCGGCTCGGCACCGGGGTCGGCGGCGCGATGGTCGGCCGGGCGGCGACCGGATTGGCCAGGATCGGACCGCCACCGAACGCGGCCGAGCCGGCCGAGCAGGCCGCCAGCGCGAGCACGACGACGACCATCCATGCGAGCATCGGCCGTCTCATCGGACCGCCGCCTCGATCTCGGCCTCGGACGCCGGCAGCTTGCCGGCCAGGAATTGGTCCAGCCGGGCCGGCATCCACCAGTTCCACTTCCCGAGCAGGCGCATCGTGGCCGGCACGAGGAGTGCCCGGACGACCGTCGCATCGAGGGCGACGGCGATGGCCATCCCGACCCCGAGCGCCTTGATCAGCACGATGTCGGCGAAGGCGAACGAACCCGCCACGACCACCACGATGAGCGCGGCCGAGGTCACGATCCGGCCGCTCCGCTCCATCCCGCCGGCGACCGCCTCGACGTTGTCGCCGGTCCGGTCCCAGACCTCCTTCATCCGGGTCAGCAGGAAGACCTCGTAGTCCATCGACAGCCCGAACAGGACGCAGAACAGGATGACCGGCTGGGTCGTCTCGACGAAGCCGAGCGGCCCGAAGCCGAGCGGTGCGGACAGGTTGCCGTCCTGGAAGATCCAGACCAGCGCCCCGAAGCTGGCCACGATCGACAGCGTGTTCATGACCAGCGCCTTGGCCGGCAGGACGACCGACCGGAGGAGCACGAACAGCACGAGGTAGGTCGAGACGATGATGAACAGCGCCGTCCGGGGGAAGTCGGCCCGGACGCGGTCGACCACGTCGCTGACATCGGCCGCACCACCGCCGACGAGGACCGTGACACCGGCCGGCGGGGCGAGCGGACCGTTCGGCGTGCGGAGATCCTTGACGAGCGCTCGGCCCTCGTCGCGGTTCGGGCCGTAGGGGGTCGTCAGCGTGAACGCGGTCAGGTCGCCGCGGGTCGTCGCCGCGAGGGCGGTCTGGACGTAGCGGTCGCGCGGCCCGTTCGGGTCGCCGTACAGCAGCGTGTACTGGTCGAGCGACAGACGCGGGTCGACGTCGACCAGGCTGTCCACGCGGGCGATCCGCGGGTCGGCGGCGAGCCGGCGCGAGTAGTCGTACAGGGCGGCCAGGTTCGCCGGCGACGTGGCCGGGCCGGTCGTTCGCAGGGCCAGCACGATCGGCGCGAACTCGCCCTCGCCGAAGTTCGCCGTCAGCCGGTCGAACGCGGCCCGCGACGGGACCTGCGGCGGCAGGATCGAGGCGTCGGGGGCGTTGAACCGGACGTGCAGGAACGGCGACCCGAGCAGCAGCAGGAAGGCGAGGGTCGGGACGAGGACCGCGACCGGGTGACGCATCACCCGTCGGGCGAGGCGAGACCACGCACCGTCCGTGCGTGCGCCGACGGCGACCCTCCGGACGGCGAACCGGTCCACCCGCGTCCCGAGCAGGACGAGCAGCGCCGGCAACAGCGTCAGCGCGGACGCGACCGCGAGCCCGACGACGATGGCCCCGGCGATGCCGACCGAGCGCAGGATCATGAACTCGAAGAGGACGAGGCCGAGCAGCCCGAGAAGGACCGTCAGACCGGAGAAGAACACGGCCCGACCGGCGGTCGCGACCGTGACCCGGACCGCGTCACCGACGCGCTCGGGACCATCCGGGCGCAACGCCAGCTCCTCGCGGAACCGGCTGGTCATCAGGAGCGAGTAGTCCACCCCGAGCCCAAGTCCCAGGAGTGTCGCGAGGTTGAGCACGAAGATGCTCATCGGCATCAGCGATGCGACGACGAAGATCGCGGCCAGCGCGACCAGCACGGCCGCCCCGCCGACCGCCAGCGGCACTCCGGCGGCGACCAGCGACCCGAACACGAAGACGAGCGCCAGCGCGGCCAGCGGCAGCGAGATGACCTCGCTCCGGCGCAGGTCCGCCTCCGAGACCGATTGGACGTCGCCGTAGAACGCCGGGCCGCCGGCGAGCTCGACGGTCAGCTCGGTCGTCGGTCGCAGGCGCTGGTGGAGGATCGGCAAGGCGTCGGGCGAATCGTCGGGCGCCAGGTCGAGGAAGACGATGTCGTATGCGGTATGCCGGTCGGCCGAGACCTGGCTCGGGGCGAGCGTGTGCGACACGACCCGGGCGACGTGTGGCGCGGTCGGGATATCGCGGACGGCGTCGGCGGCGGCAGCCTCGAAGCCGGGCGTGCCTGCCTGCAGGGTCGGACTCGAGAAGACGATGACCAGCGCGGATGGCGGCGCGCCCAGCTCGTTGCCCAGGAGCGCCTTCGCTCGTGCCGATTCGAGGTCGTCGAGGATGAAGCCGCCCGCGCTCAGCCGACCGGGCAGCTGCGGCGCGAACGGCAGCGCCAGGAGGAGCAGGACGACCCAGGCGCCGACGACCCAGCGGGCGCGGCGCACCACGAATTGCCCGAGTCGATCGAATGGGGTCACGACAGTGGTTCGCCTCGGTCAGCTCAGCGGATGGCGGGCACCGGCATCGTACCCGTGAACGCCGTTCCGGGCCCTCGGTGCGTCTGCTAGCATCCGCGCGTGCAGCTGTTCCTCGTCGCCTTCCAGCAGCCCATCCCGTTCGGGATCTCGGCCGCCGTCGTCATCCTGATGATCGCCATCATCTTCCGCTCTGCGCTGTCGGTCGAAGGTGGCTCGCGCTGGGTCAAGAAGTACGTCACCAACCCGAACGGCAAGTTCCTGTTCGCGTTCCTGTTCATCGGCTGGGCCATCTTCTTCGGGGTGGCGCTCCAGCTGGTCCCGCATACCGGTGCGAATTCGCCGTACGGCGGCATCGGTCTGATCGCCCTGTTCAGCGGCTTCTTCATCATGATGGGCTTCCTCTGGGCGGTGATCGGCGAGTAAGAGGGCCGAGGCCCCACCCATGAGCACCCAACCCCTGTCCGTGGTCGTCGTCGGCGCCGGCGCGCTGGGGCTACAGACCGCCTGGCACCTCACCGAGCGCGGCGTCACGGACGTGACGGTCATCGAGCGCGGCCACGTCGCCGGCGCGTCGTCGGGCCTGTCGGTCGGGATCATCGAGACGCAGTACCTCGACCCGCTGGCGATCGAGGTCCGCGTCGAGAGCATGCGCGCGTTCACCGCCCTGGAACGCTCGGGCGCGCTCGAGATCGTCCGGTACGGGTACCTCCGCCTGGGCCATCGCGCCGAGGACATGGCCGCGTTCGCACGGAGCGTCGACATCCAGCACGACCTCGGTGTCTCCGACTGCCGCGTCGTCACCGCGGCCGAGCTCCCGGACCTCGTCCCTGACCTGCGGGTGGACGACCTGGCCGGCGGCCTGTTCGGCCCGAGCGACGGCTACATCGACGGCCACGCCTATTGCGACGCTCTCGCGGCGATGGTCCGCATCCGTGGCGGCCGGGTCCTCCAGGACACCGAGCTGCTCGGCTGCGACCCTGCGCCCGGTGGCCGTGAGCGTCTCACGACCAACCGCGGCGTCTTCGACTGCGACGTCGTGGTCAATGCGGCGGGCGGCTGGGCCGGCCGCGTCGGCGATATCGTTGGCGCTCCGATCGAGATCCTGCCCCAACGCCACCAGGCACTGATGGGGCGACTCGCGGTACCGCTCGCCTATGCGATGCCGTCGATCATGGACTACGTCCCATCGTCGGGCGGGTTCGGCGTCTACATCCGCGACGACGGGCCGGGCCGATTCATCGCCGGGCTGCACACGGAGGAGGTCATCCACGACATCGTCGATCCGGACGACCAGGCTCGAGACGCGCCGGACGAGTACGTCGAGCTGGTCGCCGAGCGGCTCGCCCATCGCCTGCCGGGCCTGCAGGAGATGCGCCTGGGCGACGTCTGGGCGGGCATCTACCCGATGCGGCCGGACGGTCGCCCGGTGGTCGGCCCACATCCCGGCCGACCGTCGGTCATCACCGTGGCGGGTGCCGGCGGGTCGGGGCTCCAGTCATCGCCCGCGCTCGGGCGCATCGCGGCCGAGTGGATCCTCGACGGGACCCCGGTGACGATCCCGGGGGCGATCGCGTTCAGGCCGGCCTGATCGGGTCGTCGGTCAGCAACGAGGCCACGACGTCGCGGGCGTGATAGGACAGATTGCCGGGGGAGATGTGGACCCGGACCGAGGCGAGGTCGTCGCCGGCCGTCAGCATCGGCAGCTCCTCGTACCCGTTCGGGCGACGCTGGCCCATCCCGATGTTCGTGACCAGGGCGTTGCACAGGCACTTGCGACCGAGCGTGTCCTCGGCCTGGCCGCCCTTGCGGACGTAGTCGTCCACCGGCTCGCTCGGGCATCGATAGTCCAGCGTCCCGTCGGCCCGGACGTAGGCCCGGCGGAGGTAGCCGAGGTCACACAGGCGCTCGCGGTCCTGGTAGGGAGCGTCGTCCGAGAGGGTACCCGCGAGCTCCGCCACCTTGAACGGGAAGCCGGTCGGCGAGGCGACCGGGTCCGTGAACACGCTCGCGTCGCGATCGACGATGCTCGCGAGGAACCGATGACGCAGCTCCGGGTCCAGCCCGGACTCCTCGCAGAATGCGAAAGCCGTCCCCACCTGCACGCCCTGGGCTCCGGCGGCGAGGGCCTCCTGGAACCGTGCGCGACTGCCGTACGCCCCGGCGAGCCAGAATGGCACGCCGAAGGACCGCATCTGCCCCAGATCGACCACGTCGCGATCGCCGTAGACCGGCTCGCCGCCGTCATCGAGCTGCAGCCTGCCGCGCGGCGGCGCGTTGTGGCCGCCGGCGATCGGACCTTCGACGACGAACCCCTGGATCCCGTCCGGCGACTTGCGCAGCAGGGCCTTGGCCAGGGTCGCGGCCGAGACGATCGGCAGGAAGGCCGGGCGGGGCAGGTCGGTCGCCCCGATGGTGGCGCCGAGGCCGATGGATGCCGGATCGAAGCGCAAGGCGAACCTCCGCTCCCCGGCGTCGAGCACGTCGAGCGCGATCTCGACGTCGAGATGTTCGGTCAGCCGGTCGAGGACCGCCGGGATCTCGATGGGGATGCCGGCGCCCATCAGCACGACATCCACCTTGGCCAGCATCGCGCCGTACAGGCTGGGGAGGGTCGGCAGCTGGATCTTCTCGAGGTAGTTGATCCCGACGACGCCGCTGTGACCCTCCTTGGCGAGGGTGACCTCGACGAAGTTGGCCAGCACGATGAGCTTGTTGCGCTCGGCCGTCAGGGGGGCCCGCAGCAGCGGCGCCAGCTTGTAGCGCCGTGCGCTCGCGTGCCTGGTCTCCCCGCCATCGCGAAGGTAGCGGTCCAGGACGGCCGCGACGATGGCCTGCGAGGGGAAGGCCGCCATCGCCCGGCGGGCGTGTCCACCGGTGTCACCGTCCCACAGGCGGCGGACGAGGATCGAATCGAGCGCAGTGCCGGACACGACGCCCAGCTGTCCCAGACGGGAGACTTCGCGAGCGAGGGTCCAACTGGAGACGCCGGCCCCCATCCCGCCCTGGATCAATCTCGGTAGCACGGTCGGGAGTCTCCGGACGTGGAGCCAGACGGGCTCCTTTGGTGCGACGGTACGTGGGCGGCCGGAGGTCGGTCCCGTGCCATTCGGCCCAACGCCGGCCTATGGACCGCCCGACTTGTGTCGCGTTATCATCGCCGGACTTGCAGACTGCATAGACTTTATGCGTTGGAGCCGGCCGCAGGCCCGGCCCGACCAGAGACCGGAGGCTTGCCAGGTGGACGCCCAGGAGATCAAGACCGCGGTCGCCCATCAGGAGGCCGCCCGGGTCGCGGCCGAGCCGCCTTTCGTCAATCTGGCCGATCCCGCGCGCGCCCTGGGGCCGGACGGCCGCGCGGCGGTCAGCCGCCGGGCCCCCATCTGGGAGGACGTCCCGGACGCCCAGTGGAACGACTGGCGCTGGCAGCTGAGCCACCGGGTCAACGACCTCGCCGAGATCGAGGCGGTCCTGAACCTGACCGACGATGAGCGCGAGGGTCTGTCGGCGCCGGACAAGTTCCGGGTGGACATCACGCCCTACTTCATCAGCCTGATCGACCCGAACGACCCGAACGACCCGATCCGGCGCCAGGTCATCCCGACCGGCGGCGAGCAGCAGGCGTTCACCGCGATGATGGAGGACTCGCTCGCCGAGGATCGCCACTCGCCGGTCCCGGGCCTCGTCCACCGCTACCCGGACCGCGTCCTGATGCTGGTCACGACCCAGTGCGCGAGCTACTGCCGCTATTGCACGCGGTCGCGCATCGTCGGCGACCCGACCCAGAACTTCAACAGCCGCGACCACGAGGCCCAGCTCGAGTACCTGCGCCGGACGCCGCAGGTCCGCGACGTCCTCATCTCCGGCGGCGACGGCCTGACGCTGGCGCCGAAGCTGTTCGAGAAGATCCTGCGCGGCCTGCGCGAGATCCCGCACATCGAGATCATCCGGATCGGCAGCCGGGTCCCGGTCTTCCTGCCGCAGCGGATCGACGACGAGCTCTGTGAGGTCCTCGAGAAGTACCACCCGCTCTGGATCAACCTCCACTTCAATCACCCGAACGAGGTCACCCCCGAGGTGAGCCGCGCCGTCGACAAGCTGACCAAGGCGGGCCTCCCGGTCGGCAACCAGAGCGTGCTGCTCGCCGGCGTCAACGACTGCGTCCACATCCAGCGCGCTCTCGTCCACAAGCTCGTGGCCAACCGCATCCGACCGTACTACCTGTACCAGTGCGACCTCGTGGCCGGCTCAGGCCACTTCCGGACGCCGGTCGGCAAGGGCCTCGAGATCATGGAGGGCCTGCGCGGCCACACCTCGGGCTATGCGGTGCCGACCTACGTGATCGATGCGCCCGGTGGTGGCGGCAAGATCCCGGTCATGCCCAACTACCTCATCAGCTATTCGGACCACAAGGTCGTGCTGCGCAACTACGAGGGCTACATCACGACCTACGAGGAGCCCGAGACCTACCAGAAGCACGACTCGCTGACCTGCGGCTACTGCCAGCACGAGCGGCCCGAGCCCGGCCAGTCAGGCGTGCTGGGGCTGCTCGAGGGCGAGCGCATGTGGATCGAGCCGCGCGGCTTCGAGGAGGTCCACAGCCGCGGCAACACGGAGGCGCATCGCCTCCAGGACCCGTCGAAGTGGGTGCCGTTCGGGGTCGGTGCCATCGAGGGGACATCCTCGGCGGCGCTGCGCGTCATCGAGCCCGGCGAGGCGGCCGGTGAGAGCGAAACCCCCGACTACGGCCCTGGCGAGGAGCCCCGCCCGCGTGAAGGCGAGCCGACCGCGTCGGCCCACGGCGAGCTGCTCTAGGCCTCGGCCTCCAGATCGTCGATCTCGGCGAGGCCGTGCGCCGCTGCGCGGCCCAGGCACAGCCGGCACGGCGCTTCGGGCTCGACGCGAGCGACGCTCAGGTCGTCGGCCGCCCAGAGCGGCCCGGTCGCGTAGCCGCAGACCGTCTCGAGCGATGGCCCGGGCCAGTTGAGCCGCCAGACGGCGTCGCCGGTGAACAGGTGCCAGCGGGTGGTCGCCCAGCCACTCCGCGGGAAATAGCGTCGGATCCAGGATCCTGCAGGCGGCCATGCCCGCGCTGCCGAGGTCGTCATCGGTAAAGACACTCCCGGCGCGTCGCGGGCCGGACCGTCGATGGTCCGCGCAGCCCGGACGTGCGCCGGGATCATCGTGACCGGCCGGGGTTGCGATACGGTCGGCGGCGCGATAGAGGTTCCGCTACGGACCGTGGGTCTCCTACCGCCGATAGCGGGCGTAGTAGTCCCCCGCTGACTCCTCGGGCGCCTCGTCGAGCGCGAACCGGTCGGGGTCGAAGGCGGCCAGGCGGGGCGGGGTCAGGCCGGTCGTGAACCGCTCGGCGAGCAGCTCCGCGAGGTACGGCCCGAGCAGCATCCCGCGGCCGCTCCAGCCGTTGGCCTGCCACCAGCCGTCGAGCTGGGAGGTCGGGCCGACGAGCGGCTGGTGGTCGGGGCTGATGTCGTACATCCCGGCCCACTGGCGGATGACCGCGACGTCCGCCAGGGCCGGCGCCTTGCGGGTCATCAGCGCGGCCGTCCGTCGGAGGAAGTCCCAGGAGGAGCGCTGGTTGACGGCGGACGGTTCGTCGGTGTCCACGACGCCCATCACGATCTCGCCGCGGAGCGTCTGGTTGAACCAGCCCTCGTTCGGGCGGTAGAAGGTGATGGCGGCCTCGATCGAGCGCCGGAGCGGCGCTGTCACGAGGACCTCGCGTCGCAACGGACGGTTCGGAGCGCTGACGCCGGCCATCTCGTTGAGCGTGCCCGACCAGCCGCCGGCGCCGTTGAGGATCGCCCGCGTCTCGATCCGGCCGCGTGACGTCGCCACGGCTTCGACACCCGCATCGCCGCGGGCGATGGCGGTGACCACCGTGTCCGGCACGATCCGCGCGACACCCGGCGCCTGGGTGGCGAGATGCTCGAGGTGCGCCCAGACGACCGCATCGTGGTGGACGATCGCGTCGTCGTTGAGGACCGCGCCCGCGACGGGGTCGCCGCCGCGCAGGACCGGCAGATGGCGGAGGGTCTCGTCGGGGGTCAGGAAGCGGCTGGCGACGCCGATCCGATGGTGCATCTCGACGATCGCGCGCATCCGCTCGACCTCGTCGGGCTCGTACAGGACCCAGGCGTAGCCGAGCCGGTAGAACAGGACGTTGAAGCCGAGCTCCTCGCCCATCCGGTCGTACTTCGCCTGGCAGGCGCGGGCCACGTGGGTCAACTCCTCGGTCAGCTGCATGGCCCGGATCCGGGCGACGTTCCGGCCGGTCGCGCCGCCGCCCGGGTAGCCGCGATCGACGATGACGATGTCGCGCACGCCCCGGGCGACGAGCTCACGGGCGAAAGCGAGGCCGGCGATGCCGGCCCCGACGATGACCACCTCGGCGTGCGACGGCAGCTCGCCGGTCAGCAGGGCGCCGAGGCCGGCACGGCTCATGGCGGCGGCACGAGGTCGCCGAGCCGGACGGGCCGGAGCGGCGGGCGGGCGGTGGGCACCGTGTCCGTGCCGGCCAGGCGGGCGAATGCCTGGAGGCACGACTTGCCCTGGCACGGGCCGGTCAGCGCGCCGGTCCGCCGCTTGACGAGCTCGGGGTCGGTGTAGCCGGCCGCGAGCTCGGCGCGGATCTCACGGACGCGGACGTCCTCGCAGAAGCAGACCATCGCGTCTGGGTGGGCGTGGGCCCTGGACGGGCCGCGACCGTCAGCCCGGCCCGCCGCCGATCCGACGACTGACAGCGTAGGCACCGTCGTCCGACCATCCGGGTCGAGGACCGGCACGAGCGTGTCGCCACGTCGCTCGACCGCGGCTCCGGCCGCGAGCACCAGGTCGAGATTGGGGCTGCGATCGCCGAAGACCACAAGATCGACAGCGATGCGCTTCGGCTTGCCGTTGATGTCGCTGGATGCGCCGGTGACGCGGTGCCCGCCATGGACCGCGACGAGCGATGAAGTCCCGATCGGGCCATGGGTCGCCGAGACACCGGCCCGACCTAGCCGCTCCGACGCAGCCGCGAGTTCCTGGCCGCTGCCGACGAGGAGGGCTCTGCGACCCGGCAGGATCCCGTGGCCGTCGCGATCCAGGAGTCCGATCACGGTCCGTGCCGACATCACCCCGGGCCGATCGGCGCCCGGGACCAGGGGCACGCGCTCGTACGATCCCGTGGCAGCCACCACGTGACGCGCAGTGATCTCGTAGGCGACCCCATCGCCGAGCGCCGCGACCATCCCGCCGTACCAGCCGACCGCCGTGACCCCGGCCAGGACCCGGACGCCGGCCATCTCCGCGACCGGCCGGTCCGCCTCGAGCAGGATGACCCCCGACCCGGCCTCGGCCGCCGCGATCGACGCGGCGACGCCCGCCCGCCCGCCACCGATGACCAGGACATCCGTGACGAGACGCTCGGCGATGCGGCCCACAGGCGCGGAGCGCTCGCCGACGCGCAACCGTCCCCGTCCACCGAACCAGCGCAGGACGTCCAGGTACCGCTTCCGCAACCGCCGTGGTCGCAGGAACCGATGGTGATAGAACGTCGGCGGGATCCAGCGCGAGAGCAGGCCCACGCAGGACAGCAGGTCGCGCTCGACGGACGGCCATGCGTGTTCCCCGCGAGCCACGAGACCCTCGCGGACGGGGACCCGGCACGACCGGACGCTCGGTCTGCCATCGACCTCGCACTCGCACCAGCCGCACTGACCGGTCGAGCACATGAGCCCGCGCGGCCGATGGAACCGGAAGCTGCGCGACAGCACGACCTGGTCGGCGGCGAGGAGCGCGACCGCCAGCGGCTCGCCCTCGACTCCCTCGAACGCCCGCCCGTCGAACGTGAAGCGGACCGTCCGTCCGGCGGGGCCGATCCGTCGGGCCGTCACCTCAGCGGATGTGGAATGTCGGCGAGCTGTCGATGCAGACGCGCTTCGACTCCAGATAGGCGTCGAGGCCCTCCATCCCGAGCTCGCGCCCGATGCCGCTCTGCTTCACGCCACCGAACGGGCTCTCGGCCAGCCGGACGTAGTGGGTGTTGACCCAGACGTCGCCGACCCGCAGCCGCCGGGCCATCCGGATCGCCCGGTCGAGATCGCGCGTCCAGACCGCGCTGCCGAGCCCGAAGTCGCTGTCGTTGGCCAGCGCCAGCGCCTCCGCCTCCGTGTCGAACGGGATGACCGACAGGACCGGGCCGAAGATCTCCTCGCGCGCGATCGACATCGCGGGATCGACGTCATCGAAGATCGTCGGCGCCATGTAGTGGCCGCCGGCCCATTCGCCACCGACCTTCGAGCCGCCGAAGATGAGGTTCGCGCCCTCTGCCCGCCCGCGCCCGACGTAGCCCAGGACCCGATCGAGCTGGCGGCGCGAGACCATCGGGCCGACCTGGGTCGCGTCGTCGAGCGGCGAGCCGACGACGAGAGCCTCCGCCCGCTCGATGAGCCCGGCCACGAACGCGTCGTGGATGGAGCGCTCGATGAGCAGTCGGCTGCCGGCGGTGCACGACTGCCCGGCGTACAGGAAGATCCCGACCGAGACCGCGTCCATCGCCTTGTCCAGGTTCGCGTCGGGGAAGACGATGACCGGCGCCTTGCCGCCGGCCTCGAGCGAGACGCGCTTGAATGTCCGCGCGCCGAGCTCCATCAGCCGCCGGCCGACCTCGCTGCTGCCGGTGAAGCTGATCTTGTCGACCCGTGGGTCGGTCGCCAGTGCCTCGCCGACGACCTCGCCCGATCCGACGATGCCGTTGGCGACGCCCTGGGGCAGCACCTCGATCCGGTCGAGCAACCCGAAGATCGCCATCGACGACGCCGGGGCGTCGCTGGCCGGCTTGAGCACGAAGGTGCAGCCGGTCGCGATGGCAGCCCCGATCTTGCGCAGCGGCAGGTCGACCGGGTCGTTCCAGGGCGTGATCAGCCCGCACACGCCGACGGGCTCCTTGAGGATGAAGTTGAGCAGGTGGCTCGGGGCAGACGCGGTCACCTCGCCGCGGATCATCCGGGCGGCGCTGGCGTAGAACAGGATGCGGTCGATGGCGGGTTCGAGCTCGCGCTCGCGGACGTAGCGGATGGGCTTGCCCATCTCGGACGCGACGAGGCGCGACAGCGGCTCGGCCTCCTCACGCAGCAGCCGGGCGAGTTCGAACAGGATCGCCGCACGATCGCGGCCCGCGGTCGACGGCCAGGCGCCGTCGTCGAAGGTGGCCCTGGCCGCGGCGATCGCCCGGCTGGCATCCTCGGCGCCCGATCGCGGCGCGACCGCCACGAGCGCACCGGTCGCCGGGTCGCGGCTCTCGAGCGTCTCGCCGGACGCGGCAGGTACCCACTGGCCGCCGATGTAGTTGTGGACCTGGATGACGGAGGTCTCGGTCGTGGTCATCGGGCTCCCCTGATGGCGTCGATGGTCAGCTCGACGGCGGTGTCGAGCAGGTCGGGGTCGATGGTCAGCGGCGGGCAGATCTTGACGACGTTCTCGTGATGCCCACCGCCGCCGAGCAGCACGCCCCGCTCGAATGCGGACCGGCGGATCGCAGCCACGCGAGTCGCGTCGGGCGTCCGCGAGCGGCGGTCGGTGACGATCTCGATGCCGGCGAACAGGCCCAGCCCGCGAACCTCGCCGACATGCTCGTCGTCCGCGAGTGCGGTCGTGAGCCGGTCGAGCAGCCCGGCCCCGAGGGACGCGGACCGGTCGGCCAGCCGTTCCTCGCGCAGGACGCCGATCGCCGCCAAGCCGGCCGCGAGGTTGACCGCGTTGCCCATGAACGTGGTGGTGTGGCTGCCCGGCGTCCAGTGGCTCATCACCGCGGCCCGTCCGACCACGGCCGAAATGGCCTGCCCTCCGCCGATCCCCTTGCCGACCGTCATCAGGTCCGGGACGACGCCCCAGTGCTCCGCCGCCCAGGTCCGTCCGGTCCGCCCGAAGCCCGACTGGATCTCGTCGAAGACGAGGACGACGCCGTGGCGATCGCACAGCTCACGCAGGCCGGCCAGGAACCCGTCGGGTGGGATGACGACGCCGCCGTTGCCCTGGACGGGCTCGACGACGATCGCGGCGATCGGCCCGAAGCCCGATGCCGGGTCCTCCAGGGCATGGCGCACGAGGGCGAGGGCGCCATCGGTAGCCGCCTCGCCCGGACCGAGCGGCCAGCGGTAGGGATAGGGATACGGCAGGAAATGTGCGTCGGCCTCGCGCCCGACCGCGGCCCGGACCGAGGCCTTGCCGGCGAGCCCGATGACCCCGCTGCCCCGCCCGAAGTAGCCGCCCGAGAAGGCGATGACCTCGCGCCGGCCGGTCACCGTGCGCGCAAGCTTGAGCGCGGTGTCGTTCGCGTCGGATCCGGTCAGGCCGAGGAGCACCCGGTCGAGGCGGGCCGGCGCGATGCCGATGAGCGCCTCCTCGAACGCGACGCGCGCCTCGCTGACGGCGGCCGACGACACGTGGGCGGCCCGGCCGACCTGGTCGCGGATCGCAGCCACGACGGCAGGGTGGCTGTGGCCGATGGTCGTCGCCGCGAAGCTCGCCCCGAGGTCCACGAAGCGGTTGCCGTCCGGATCGATGACGACCGAGCCATGGGCCTCCTCGACGACGAGCGGGGCGTCCGGTCCGCCGGTCCGTGGCCCGGCGCCCTCGACCGCGCGCATCCGGGCGATGACGGCCTGCGCCCGCGGCCCCGGGTAGGGCGTGACGATGACGGGTGCCGTGGCCGCGGTCGTCGGCTCGCCGTTCATGGCATGTCGTCGTAGACGTGGCGCCCGGCGATGACGACCGCGACGCCGTCGAACTCGATGGTCGGCGCCATGACCATGCCGTCGAGGTGGACGTCGCATTCGACGAGGCCGCCGTACTCGTTGGCCGAATCGCCCAGGGCGACATGGACCGTCCCGAACGCCTTCTTCGCCTCGGTGATCTCGTCGCCGATCCGGGCGGCCGGGTTGAGGCCGATGCCGATCTCGCCGATGTTGTCGGCGTCGCTCACGGCGGCCACGATGGCGCGCAGGCGCTCCGCCGAGGCCCCGCCGGCGATGTCCGTGGCCCGCCCAGCCCGGACCGTGATGACGACCGGGCCGTCCAGCGCCCCGAGGTCCGAGGCGACACGCTCCCAGACCACGATGCCCTCCGAAGTGCCCTCGACCGGCGGCAGCGAGACCTCACCGCCGGGCAGCGCCGAGACCTCGCCCGGGTTGCGGCAGATGCCCGTCAGCCAGGCCATCGGCTCGCGCCCCTCGACGATCGCTCGCAGATCCGTGCCGGCCGGGGAGGTGATCCGGATCTCGTGCGTCCGGCGCAACAGCCCGGCCAGTCGCTCGGCACGTTCGCGGATGGCCATGAAGTCCGCGGTCATCGCGCCGGCCCGCCAGGCGTCGCCACGGTACGGGGCGTTGAAGTCGCCCCGGGCACCCGCTCGCTGCGCCGCCGCCTTGGCCGTCGTGTGATACAGGGACGTGCTGGCGGCGCAGATCACGACGTCTGCCGCGGCCATCGCCGCGGCGGCAGAGGCCGGCGGTTCAGCGCCGCTCCGTGCCCGAGGCGGGAACGACACGACGACCGGGTCCGCGCCCAGGGTCCGCGCCGCCCGGGCCAGCTCGCGCGGGATCTCCGGGTCGGTCCGGTCGTCGACGACGATCGCGAACCGCTCGCCGGGCCGCAGCCCGAGGTAGTCGCGGGCGACCCGCTCGGCGATGTCCGAGACGGTGAAGGTCGCGGCCGCGCCGATGGTCATCGCTCGCTTTCGGCTGCGACGGCCGCACCCCGGTCGGCCAGGGACCAGCGCCGCCGGACCTCCGCCGCCTCGACCGGGTCGTGCTGCTCGTGACGCTGGTACAGCCCCACCCGGCTGATGGTGTACTTGCCCATCCGGTGGAGGTCGGCCAGCGTCTCGGCCGCCTTGAGCGCGAGCAGGTTCGGGTTGAGGATCGGCAGATCGCGGTGCCGGCCGGTGGTCATGATCTCGCGTTCGAGGCAGCCGCCGATGATCGTGCAGCCGAGGATGACGACCTCGGCCTGGTCGTCCTTGAGCGCCTGGAGACAGGCCGCCGCGGCGTCGTCGGCGACAGCGGTCGTGTCCTCGATCATGTCGGTCACGTACCAGTCGATGGTCCGGACGCCGCGGCAGTTGCCGGCACCGTGGATCCGGACGAGGTCCTCGAGCCACGGCCGGGCCTTCTGGTGGTCGGTCACGACCGTGAACGAATGACCGAAGTACGAGGCGTGGTTCATCGCCGCCTCGAGCGGCCCGACGACCGGGATGTCCACCAGCTCGCGGGCGACCCGGACGCCCGGGTCGTAGCAGCAGCCGACCACGACGGCGTCGTAGCCCTGCTCCTCGAGCCGGCGCACCTTGTCGAAGATGGCCAGCTCCATCAGGTGCTTCGGGTAGTAGTAGTCGATGTTGGCCGGGACGCCCTCGAGGTGGATGACGTGGACCAGCGTGTTCGGGGCGGCGTACGGGACCAACGTCTCCTCGATGATCGCGTCATAGGCCGCGGTCCCGAACGGGTTGATGAACGCGATCCGGCGTTCCGTGCCTGCCCCTCTCATCACGATCCTCGCTGCGCTACGGGCTGGGGGGTGGAGACCAGGGACGAGAAGCGGGCCATGGCTTCGCGCGTGAGCGACGACGCGACGCTTCGCATCAAGCCCTCGCCGAGGCCGGCCATCGGGCCGGCGAAGGCGAAGGTCGCCTGGTAGGTGAGGGTCGTGCCGAGCCCGTCTGGGACGAGGTCGACCGTGCCATCGCCGGACACCCGTCCGAGGCTGCCCTGCGCGCCGATCGCCAGGAAGCAGTGCTCGGCCGGCACGAGATCGCCGAAGTGCACCGTCCCGGTGAAGATCCCGCGGAGCACCCCGATCCCCGCGGCCAGGGTGACTGCGTAGTCCTCCGGGCCGGTCATCTCGAGGCGCCGGCAGCCGGGCAGGACCTGGCGCATGACGTCCGGGTCGAACATCGCCGCCCAGACGCGCGGCGGGTCGGCCGGCATGCTGAAGGCGTCGCGGAAGTCCATGGCCTACCAGACGCTCTGGCCGGCCTCGATCCGCAGGCCGTCGCGCACGGCCCTGAACGGTTCGAGCGAGATCACCGGCTCCTCACCCGTGAGGATCGACGCCACGAGGCGTCCGGTCGTCGGGCCGGCGCCATTGCCGAAGACGTGCCCGGATGCGATCACGAGCCCGTCGACATCGGGTGCGCGGTCGATGATCGGCAGGTTGTCCACGGTGAAGGGCAGGACGCCTCCCCATGCCTGACCGAAGCCGGCCTCCTTCAGGCGCGGGACGTGCTCCATCATCAGCTCGTTGATCAAGCTGACCCCGCGCAGGTCGGCATCCCACACGAACCCCGGGTAGTCCATCGCGCAACCGAGCAGGTACGAGCCGTCCGCCTTCTGGGCGAACCCTTCGAGGAGGAGCATGTCGTACCGCCACTCGACATCGTTCACGAAGAGCGTGTCGTCGTACGACGGCAGATCCTGGACGATCGAGTACTGCTTGAGGGCCGTCGAGCCGTAGATGACGTGGCGCGTCTCCATCGGCATCGGGAGGGTCTGGACGATCTGGAGGCGCATCGGGTGGATCGGCAGCTCGAGACCTGCCGTAGCGGCCAGGGTCGGCGACCAGCCGCCGGCGGCCAGGACCACCTCACCGGCCGTGATCGAGCCCTCGGACGTCTCGGCGCCGATGATCCGATCCCCGTCGCGGAGCAGTCGCTCGACCCGGACGCCCTCGCGGATGTCCGCTCCCAGACGCCGGGCGGCCGAGGCGAAGGCCTGGACCCAGAGCGTCGGCTCGACCTGGGCGTCCAGCTCACAGAAGGTGGCGCCCACGACGTCCGCAGAGAGGATCGGCGCCAGCTCGCGCGCCTCGTCACCGGACAGCAGCGACATCGGCAGACCGTCGGCGACGCGCTGGGCCACGAACTCGGTCATGACGGGGGTCTGCCGCTCGTCCGAGAAGAAGACCATGCCGCCGTTCGTCTGGAGGTCGACGTTCTCGCCGAGCTCGTCCACCAGCTCCGGCAGGCGGGCGCGGGTCGCCATCACGAGGTCGAGCTCCGGGCCTTTCTTGCGCGTATGGGTCCAGATGAACCCCAGGTTCCGCCCGGTGGCCCCGAAGGCCAGCGACTCGGCCTCGAGCAGGGTCACGCTGACGCCCGCCTGCGCGAGGGAGTACGCCGACGCAGCACCGACGATCCCTCCGCCGATGACGAGGACGTCCGATGACGTGCCCACGGGTCTCCTCCTGAGGACGGGTGGCTGGTGCGCCACACGGTACCAGCGACTTGTCCCGAACCGTATGGTCGTGACGACCAATGTTCAGCTACGATCGTTGGATGCTGAACACAAGGGGGGATGGCCCGTTGGCCGATCTCGCGGTGCAGCTCGAGCAGCTTCTCGCGACGGCCCGGCGGGTCGCCGAATCACTCGAGCTCGACACCGTCCTCGGGTCCATCGTCCGTGACGCGACGACGCTGCTCGGCGGCGACAGCGGGGACATGCTGCTGTGGGACCGGGACTCCGGGAAGCTGGCGGTCGCGGCAGTCTGGAACTTCCCGCCGGACATGCTCGAATACGAGATGGCCTTCGGCGAGGGCATCTCGACCCAGGCGATCCTGACCCGCCAGACCGTCGTCGTCGACGACTACGCGGCGTATGAGCACCGCGGGCCGGGCCTCGAGCGGTTCCACTTCGGCGCCGTCATGTGCGCGCCACTCATCTTCCGGGGCGACGCCATCGGCTCGATCAACGTCCACGCCTGGTCGGGCGGCCATCGTTTCGCGCCCGGAGCGGCCGACCTGCTGGCCGCGTTCGCCGGGCATGCCGCGATCGCCATCGACCATGCCCGCCGGTTCGAGAGCGAGGTCCGTCTCGGGCGTGAGCTCGCGGAGACGAACCGGGCGCTGACTCGCTCCCTGACGGTCCAGCAACGGCTCGCCGAGCAGGTGCTGCTCGATGGCGGGCCGGCCGGGATCGCCCAGGTCCTGGCCGACCACCTCGAGCGACGCGTCGTCATCCAGGATCACCTCCACCGCCTCATCGCGGGCGCAGCGCCGGGTGGCGGCGACGACTGGCGGGCGCTGCTCGGCGCGGCCGATGGCGGCTGGGGCGTGCCCGATCACGAGCCCTTCGCCGTGGCAGTCCGGATGGGGCCGGAGGTCGTTGGTCACCTCGTCCTGTCCGCCGACGACGAGCTGGGTCCGATCGACCGCGCGTTGGTGGACGTGGCCACGACCGGGGTCGCGCTCGAGTTCGCGAAGCTGCGGGCGGCGGTCGAGGTGGAGTCGCGTCTGCGCGGCGAGGCGGTGACGGACCTGCTCGTCGGCACCTACGCCGACGAGAACGCCATTGCCGCCCGGGCGGCCCGGCTCGGCTACGACCTGGGGCGACCGCGCGACCTCCTCGTCGTCGGCCTGGACGGCAGCGAGCCGGGCGCTGGCGAGCGAGCGCAGCAGCGGGTCATGGATGCGGTCCGCGACCATCTGGGCGCACGCGACCCGCAGGACATCGCGGTCTGGCACGGCGGCACGCTGGTCGTCCTCGCCGTCCCGGGTCGTTCTCCGGCGGACGAGGCCCGGGCCCTCGCCGTGGATCTGAGGGCGATCATCGACGGGCTGGCGGCCAGACGCGACCCCTCCGGCGGTCCGACGGTGAGGATGGCGGCCATCGCCATCGCCGACCGGTGCAGCCGGCCCGACGACTACGCCCCGGCCCACCGGCTTGCCCGCGACGCAGTCGAGCTCATGATCCGGCTCGGGCGTCGGGGTGCGATCGTGACCACGAATGAGCTCGGGCCGTACGGGCTGCTCCTGCGGGCCAGCTCGCGCGACGACCTCGACGCGTTCGCCCGGCGGACGCTCGGACCGCTGACCGCCTACGACCGGCTCCACGGCGGCGACCTCGTCCGGACGCTCCAGGCCTACATCGAGGAGGACCGGGTCCAGCGGCGCGTCGCCGAGCGCTGCTTCGTCCACGTCAACACGGTCGTCTACCGGTTGAGACGGATCGCCGAGCTGCTGGCCGTCGACCTCGGCGACCCGCGGGTCATCTTCGACCTGACCCTGGCCCTCCGGATCAGCGACCTGACCGGTGGACCGACCGAAGGGTCAGGCTGACGCGCGGCTAGACTTCGTTGCGTGACGAAGAAGAAGGGCTCGGGGCTCGGGCCGACGATCGGCGGCATCCTGGTCGGGTTCGACCAGCAGGTCTTCCGGGCGACGCCGCCGGTCAACGAGCTGGTCGCCAAGGGCGCGCCACTCCCATCGGCCGCTGCGGCCGGTGGCGGGCGACTGACCGTCGGACTGCCCGAGGACGGTGACCCCGGGCGGCTCGAGCTGACCGCGCCCGGCGTGTCGGCCGTCGTCGACCTCGTGGCCGGTGGCCGGCTGGCGTCGCTCGTGGTCGATGGTCGCGAGCTTCTCAAGACTTCCGGCGACGGGCCGATCGCCTGGGGTTCGTTCCCGATGGCCCCCTTCGCCGGACGCGTGCGCGACGGGATCCTCAGGTTCGACGGGGTCGAGCACCGGTTGCCGCTCGGCTTGCCGCCCCACGCGATCCACGGCACGGTCCTCGAGCGCCCGTGGACCCTCAGCGGCGAGACGACCATCACCACCGACCTCGGGCCGGACTGGCCATACCGGGGCCGCGCCGTCCAGCGGTTCGCGCTCGGCGCGGACGTCCTGACCTGTCGCCTGGAGCTCCACGCCGACGAGCCGATGCCGGGCTCGATCGGCTGGCACCCCTACTTCATGCGCCGGCTGGACGGGGTTGACGGCGAGCTCGAACTCGATCTCGACGCCGGCGCGATGCTGGTGCGCGACGCGGCGGGTATCGCGACGGTTCAGGCGGTCCCGCCCGGCCCGGGACCGTGGGACGACTGCTTCATCGACCTGCGCCGCCCGCCGGTCGTGCGCTGGCCGGGCTTCCTCGAGCTGACCATCGAATCCGACTGCTCGGCATGGGTCGTCTACACCGTGCCGGAGGACGCCATCTGCGTCGAGCCACAGACCGCGCCGCCCGACGCCGTCAACACGGATCCGACGATCGTGGAGCCGGGCCGGCCGCTCATCGCCGAGATGACCTGGCGCTGGCGGTCGCTCGCCGGCTGAGAGCGCGTCCCGCCGCAAGGCGGCGGGCTGGGTCCGGCCGGGCTCAGCCGCCGGTCGTGGTCATCGCTGTGACCAGGGTCAGGGCACGCGCCAGCTGGGGATCCGTCAGCGCGGCGATCTGGGCCGGCGTCATCGTGCTGACCTGATCTGGGTCGATCGGGGCGATGGTGCTTGCCCGCTCGACGACGACATCGGGGGTGATGCCCTGGTGCCAGATCTGCCGTCCGTCCGGGGTCAGCCACTCGACCGTGCCCACCCGCAGGGCGGACCCATCCGACAGCGGGAATTCGCCGAGGACCGTCCCGGTCCCGTATGTCTTGATGCCGACGATCTGGGCACGACCGGCGTCCTGGAGGGCGCCCGACACGATCTCCGAGGAGCTGGCCGTCCCGGCGTCAACGAGGAGGACCATCGGAAGGTCCGTGGCCAGGCCGCCCGAGGCGACGTCGTGCTTGGTCTCGTGGCCATCGGCGGAGCGCTCGATGAACACCACCCCGCTCTTGAGGAACTGGCTGGCGACCGCATCGGCTTCGTTGACGTAGCCGCCCGGGTTACCGCGCAGGTCGAGCACGAGCCGGTCGGCGCCGGCCGCCCTGATCTCACCGAGCGCGGCCTTGACCGCATCGGCCGCACCCTGCGAGAACTGGTCGAGGCGGATCAGCGCGGTGTGCGTCCCGGGGACCATGGCCCAGGTGACCGGGGAGCTAGCGACCTCGGCGCGGGTCATATTGACGTCCCGCGGGGTACCGCTGGCACCCAGCCGAACGGTCACCGTGACCGACGTGCCCGCCTCGCCGCGGACCCAGCCGACGACATCGTCGTTCGTGTGACCGGTCGCCTGCTTGCCATCGACCGCGACGATCTCGTCGCCGACGACGATGCCGGCACCCTCGGCCGGGCTGCCCTTGAACACGCCGACGACGAGCGGCAGGCCGTCAGTGGCTGCGCTGATGCGCACGCCGATGCCGACGAACTTGCCGGACAGGCCGTTCGATCGTGAAGCGCGCTCCTCGGGCGTCATGAACGAGGTGTGGCCGGTGTCACCGACCGCGTCGGTCATGCCGTTGATCGCCCCGTAGATGAGCTTGGTGTCGTCGAGGCTGCTCGCGCCGACGTACTTGGTGTGGAGGATGTCCCAGGCTTCCTTGATGAGCCCGTAGTCCGGCGCGGCCGAACTGCCCGGAGCCGGGGTCGTCGATCCGAAACCGCCCAAAGCGGGCAGGTCCAGACGTCCGACCCCGATCCCGACGCTGAACGTCACCACCAATGCGAGACCGATGGCTGCACGACGGAGCTTCGAGCCGCGTCCGCGACCGGCCGCCGGTGACTCCGAGACCAGGGAGGGGCCGGGCACGACAGGTGCCGTGACCGGTGGCTCGGGGTCGGTGGTCGGTTCGGTCGGGATCGGATCGGAGTCCATCGTCGTCATTTGCTCGATTGGCGGTGCGCTCTGACGAGCCGCACTGCGCAGATCGCCGCCGAGCGCTCTGCCCGGTCGAACAAGCATGCCCCATCCGCGTGGACATGCGATATCGGGAAGGTGAAGGTTCGTTCGCACGCAGGTGGGACTTTCGGCTCATCCTCTCCCCGCGTCGCGCAGCCGTGCCACGGGTACCTGACGGGATCCGGCGCCACCTCCTGCCAGATACCCGGTCCTGGACTCTTCGGCGAGTTCCAGAGTCCGCGGGGACGGATCGCCCGTCAGCCTCACGCTCATGTCGCGCTGAGGCGCACCCGAATCATGCCCAAGTCGGGCAGTCCGCCCGCCGACCAGTCCAGCGATGACCATCTGTCAACGCAACGAAGCGGATATGGCCCGGTACCCGTGCCGCGGGTACACGGCAGAGGAAGCGGCGCTCTGGACCCCCGCCGCGCCGCTGCGGTAGACTCGGCAATCCCTAGTGGAACAGTCGGAGATGACCGACCACGTGACCGACGCCGCCCTCGTGCCCCAGACTCGCACCGCCATCGGACTCGGACCGCTCCGGCCGGCGCCCGCCGGCATGCCCGATCCGGCCATCGTCCCCCCGACGATCGCGGAATCCGGCGATCCGTTCACGACCGTGCGCGTCATCGACCTGGTCGCGCGGCTCGAGCGCGCCGCCCCCGTTCGCCTCGCAGACATCGCCGACCGGCTGAACGCGACGTACCTCGACTGGTGGTTCTCGGCCGCCGTCATCGCCGATGTCGCGCTCCAGTTGCAGGCCAACTGGATGGCCGACTACCGGAACAGCTCCGGGATCGTCGTCGAGGATGGTCCGCTGGGCACGACGCTGACCATCGAGGACTCGAGCCGGGTCGATCCATGGATCGTCCGTCAGGCCAGCCGCGCCGCGGCGTCGTGTACCGAGCGGCTGGCCGAGTTCAGCCGCCGCGACCGACCGACGTCGGGCGGCTGAGACCACCGGAGCCGCGAAGCTGCCCTGAACCGATCAGCGTCCCCACGACAGCCCCAAGGAGGGAACCAGACATGAGCCACCACACCTACGCCAAGGAGAACGCCCTCGTCGACAGCGAGTGGGCGCTCGCCCATCTCGACGACCCGAACGTGCGCTTCGTCGAGGTCGACGTCGACACGACCGCATACGAGCAGAGTCATCTGCCGGGCGCCGTGGGCTGGGACTGGACGAGCCAGCTGGCCGACGGCATCCGCCGCGACATCGCCGGCCGTGAGGACTTCAGCGCGTTGCTATCCGAGTCGGGCATCGGGCCGGACACGACGATCATCCTGTACGGCGACAACAACAACTGGTTCGCCGCCTGGGCCTACTGGCAGCTGAAGCTGTACGGACACGCGGACGTCCGCATCCTGAATGGCGGGCGCAAGTATTGGCTGGACAACGGGCTGGCGCTGTCGGTCGACGTGCCCTCGTTCGTGCCGACCGGCTATCAGCTGCCCGAGCCTGACTTCAGCCTGCGGGCCTTCCGCGACGACATCCTGCCGCGCCTCGGCGATCCCGGGCTGGCGCTCGTCGACGTCCGCTCGCCGGCCGAGTACAACGGCGAGATCATCGCGCCTCCGGGCATGAGCGAGACCGCGCAGCGGGCCGGCCACATCCCGGGTGCGGCGTCCATCCCGTGGGCCCAGACGGTCAAGGAGGACGGCACCTTCAAGGACGCCGAGGACCTCGCGACCCTGTACGAGGCCAAGGGCATCACGCCGGACAAGGACGTCATCGCCTACTGCCGGATCGGCGAGCGCTCGAGCCATTCGTGGTTCGTCCTCCACGAGCTGCTCGGCTACAGCCGGGTCCGCAACTACGACGGCTCGTGGACCGAGTACGGCAGCCTCATCGGCGTGCCGATCGAGAAGCCCGCGCCGGTGACTGCCGGCTGAGGTTGGGGTCGGGGCCTCGTCGCGTGGCGTGGCCCGGTTTCCCGGCGTTTCCTGTCAAAGGCTCACCACGCGAGCGTTGGTCAGGCGATCCCTGACAGACCGTTCGCGTGGTGAGCGGATGTCACCGTGTCGCGTCCTGGGCGCCTGACCATGAGCGTGGCCGACCCGTCTCCGGGTCGTTCGAACGTGACGAGCGCTCGCCTCACGAGCATCTGCCAGGATCTGGTCGCCGCCTCAGAGCGCTCGCGACCCTCGCCCGTATCGCGACATGACCTCGAGCAGCCGATCGTGCGGAAGTGCGTGCGCCGTGTTGCCGTCGCGCCCGGTCATCGTCTCGGCGGCGACCAGGGCATTGATGATCGCCTCCTCGGTCGCCTCGATGACACCGTCGAAGAGCGCGTCGATGATCCCGTCGCCGACGCTGCGGACGTCGTGGATCCGGGCGTTCGGGCGATCCTCGTCGTTGGGCGGCAGGCGGTTCCCGGTCGCAAAGGCGATGAACAAGTCGCCGCTGGTGTGCCCGCCCGTGCCCCCGGCGCGGGCGATCCCGAGCCCTGCTCGCTGGGCGAGCCGCTCGCACTGATGGGGCAGGAGCGGCGCATCGGTCGCGACCACGACGATGATCGAGCCCGAGCCAGCCACCGCCCCCGGCGTGGGAGCCTCGTCGGAGCCATACGGACTGGCGACCTCGTCGACCCCGATCGCCTCGCCGACCGGCACGCCATCGACTCGAAGCCACGCCCGCTTGCCATAGTTCGCCTGGACCAGCGCCCCGACCGTGAACCCGCCGCGGTCCTCCGGGATGACCCGCGACGCGGTCCCGATCCCGCCCTTGAATTCGTGGCAGACCATCCCCGTCCCGCCGCCGACGTTGCCCTCGGCCACGGGCCCACCGGTCGCCGCGGCCAGCGCCGCCCGCAGGTGCTCGCCGCGAACATGGAACCCGTTGATGTCGTTGAGCAGCCCGTCGTAGGTCTCGCCGACGACAGGCAGCGACCAGTGGGTCGTCCGGGCATCGGTGCCCTCGACCGACGCGGCCACGAGCGCATCCCGGACCACGCCGACGCTGTGCGTGTTGGTGATCGCCACCGGTGTCGTGAGCATGCCGGACTCGCGAACCCATTCAAGCCCGGTCATCTCGCCGTTGCCGTTGAGCCGGTGGCAGCCGGCATAGACCGGCTCGGTCCAGGCATCCGGGCCGCGCGGAACGACCACCGTGACCCCCGTCCGGACGGGACCCCGTCCGACGACCAGCGGCCCGTCCCCGTCGACGATGGTGGCGTGGCCGACGCGCACGCCGGCGACGTCCGTGATGGCATTGCCGGGTCCGGGCCGGCCCCGACCGATGACGATCCCGAGATCGCGCGTCCGCATCGACCGATGCTAGTCGCGCGGCACCCGAGCGCGCTCGTTGCTCGCGCAAGGCCGGCCGTATCATCGGCACGATGATCCCGACCCCGAGCTCCCAGGCCCCGATCCGGCTCCGACGCCTGCCGGACCGGATGGCGACGACCCGTCCGATCGACGCGGCGGAGGCCTTCCGCGACCTGCCCGGGCTCGTCCTGCTCGAGAGCGCCCGGCCCGGCCGCAACGCCCGGTGGACCTATCTCACGGCCGACCCGGTCGCCGTCCTCGAGTCACCAGCGGCCGGTCCCGATCCGTTCGCGGTCGCCCGACGGCTGGCTGCCCGCCTCGACCGGACGGTCCTCGTGCCCGCGGACGCGCCGCCCTTCCTCGGTGGCCTGGTCGGCTTCCTCGGTTATGACATCGGAGCCGTCCTCGAGCGCCTGCCGGCGGTCGCCCCGGCCGACCAGGACCTGCCACCGCTGCGACTCGCACTCCACGACTGGGTCGTGGCCTGGGACCGGCGGACGGGACACGCCTGGATCGGCGGCCGCGCCCTGGACGGGGACGGCCGACGGCTGGCCCGGCGGCTCGACGACGTCCACGCCCGTCTGACCACCCCCGGTCGGTCCGGCGGCGGCCAGCCCGAGGCGATGCCGGCCGGCCCGATGATCTTCCATTCGGGCCTCGATCGGCGCGCCTATGAGGCCGGCGTGACGGCGCTCCGCGAGCACATCGCGGACGGCGACCTGTACCAGGCCAACCTGACCCGGCGCCTCGAGACGCCGTTCGATGGCGACCCGTGGCCGCTCTACCGGCGCCTCCGGACGGGGGACCCGTCGCTGTTCTCGGCGTATCTCGATCTCGGCACCGGGCAGCTGACCGGTCGTCCGCGGGCGCTGCTGTCGGCCTCGCCGGAGCCGTTCCTGTCGGTCGATGCGACCGGCGTCGTCACGACCGACCCGATCAAGGGCACGCGTCCGCGCGGGCGCGATGCCGCCACCGACCGGGCGCTCGCCCGCGACCTCCTGTCGAGCGCCAAGGACCGGGCGGAGAACGTGATGATCGTGGACGTCCTGCGCAACGACCTCGGCCGCGTCTGTCGCCCGGGGAGCGTCCGCGTGCCGCGCCTGTGCCGGCTCGAGCGGACGGCCGCGGTCCAGCACCTGGTCTCGACCGTGACCGGCGTCCTCGCCCCGGGTCGCGACGCCTTCGACCTCCTCGCCGCCTCGTTCCCCGGCGGCTCGATCACCGGCGCGCCGAAGATCCGGGCGATGGAGATCCTCGAAGGTCTCGAACCGGTCCGGCGCGGTCCCTACACCGGGGCCATCGGTTGGATCGGGCCGGATGGCGCGATGCAGACCAGCATCGTCATCCGCACCTTCGTCGCCGACGGGCAGCGCCTGACCCTCCATGTGGGTGGCGGCATCACCTGGAAGAGCGATCCGGCGGCCGAGTGGGAGGAGACCGTCACCAAGGGGCGCGGACCGCTCGGCGCGATCGGCGCGATCGAGGCCGGATGAGCGAGTCCGCCGCGGGTCGTCCGGGTCACGTCTGGGTGGACGGCCGTCTCCTGCCCGCCGACGATCCGCACATCTCCGTCTTCGACCGCGGCTTCCAGCTCGGTGACGGCGTCTTCGAGACGCTGCGCGTCCGTGGCGCGCACCCGACCGAGCTGGCCGAGCACGTCGCCCGGCTCCACCGGTCGGCGGCGGGTCTGGACATCGAGCTGCCGGCGGATCTCGACACGACGCTCACCGCCGGGATCGCGGCGCTGCTGGCGGCCGATGGTCTCGACGGCCCGACCGGCGACGCGTCGGTCCGGATCACGGTCTCGCGTGGCCCGTTCCGCGGCCGCGGCCTCCTCCCGCCGGCCGAGGTCGTCCCGCCGACCATCGCCATCCAGGCCTGGCCAGTCGTCCCGGCCCCGGTCGACCACCTCGAGCGCGGCCTGCATCTCGTCGCCTCGGCGGTCCGGCGCGACCCGACGAACCCGCTGGTCACGCTCAAGACGATCTCGCGCGCCGACTACGTGTTCGCGCGCCTCGAAGCCCGCCGGGCCGGTGCCGACGACGCCCTGTTCCTGACCATCGACGACCACCTGTCCGAAGGGACGACCGCCAACATCTTCCTGGTCCGCGGGACCGACCTCGCGACGCCCTCGCTCGACTGCGCGATCCTGCCCGGGACGACGCGCTCGTGGCTCCTCGCCTGGGGCGCGCGCGTCGGCCTCCGGCCGGTCGAGGGACGGCTCACCTGCGAGGACCTCGCCACCGCCGACGAGGCATTCCTGTCGTCGTCGGTCGCCGGGGTGTTGCCCGTCACGCGTTTTGCCGGTGGACCGATCGGCGACGGGCGGCCCGGGCCCTGGACGCGTCGGGCGCGGGCCGATCGCGAGGCGATGATCCTGGCCGGCGGCGACGCCTCGTGAAGCGCGACGACTTCATCGAGGCGAACCGCGCCCTGATCGTGGAGGGCGAGCGCCTGCAGGCCAACCCGTCGCTCGCATCGCTCCAGATGTGGCTCCAGCGCTCGGACGACCTGCTCGCGACGGCATGGGGGAGCATGGACCGCTACCACCTGGCCTGGCTGATGGTCGGCAAGCCCAAGGGCATCGTCCGCGGCCGCCCGATGACGGCCGACGAGGAGGCCGCCTATGTCCGCGAGGTCGCCGAGCAGAAGACGGCCGCGCTGCGGATGAGTCTCGATGCCGTGGAGCGCCAGGGCATGCCCTTCGTCGGCGAGTCCGGCGGGGTCGGGCCGGGGTCGTCGCCCGGGCAGGATCGCGCGCCCGATCGCGCGCCCGACCGATCCGGCCTGCCGACCGACCCGGCTCTCGCCGAGCGCCTGGCCGAAGCCCGCCGTCGCGCCGAGGCCCATCTCGACCACGACGCACCGCGGGCGCCCCGTCCGGAGAAGATGCAGCGATGACGCAGACGCTCGTCTCTGCGGTGGGTGGGACCAGGACGGTCCCCGCGCCCGACCCCGTCGCACGCGACTACATCGTGCTTGCGCTGCGGCTCGAGCAGCACATCCCCGGGCTGGTGGATGGCTACTTCGGGCCGGCGTCGCTCAAGGCGCAGGTGGACATGGAGCAGCTCCGCGCGCCGGCGGGCCTTCGCGACGACGCGGCCGCCCTCCGTGCCCGCCTCCCCGCCGAGGTTCCCGACCTCGACCGCCGCGCCTACCTCGACGTCCAGCTCATCGCCCTTGAGGCACAGGCCGCGGATCTCGCCGGAGAGTCCCTGCCCTACCTCGACCATGTCACGCGCTGCTTCGACCACACGCCGGCATGGATACCCGACGAGCGCTTCGTGGCCGCTGCCGCCAGGGTCGACGAGCTCCTCCCCGGCGACGGACCACTGTCAGACCGGCTGGAGGCGTGGGACGCGATGCTCGAGATCCCGGTGGAGCGGGTCATCCCGGTCGTCGAGTGGCTGGTCGGGCGCTTCCGCCGCGCGGCCGACGATCTGTTCGGCCTGCCGGATGGCGAGGACCTGCGCATCGAGCTGGTTCGCGGCCAGCCGTGGGGCGCCTACAACTGGTTCCACGGCGGCCGTCGCTCGCGCATCGACGTCAACACGGACCTGCCGGTCCGGGCCTCGAGCCTGCCGGGCCTCGTCGCACACGAGGCCTACCCGGGCCACCACCTCGAGCACGCCTCGAAGGAGGCCGAGCTGGTCGACCGCCAGGGCCGTCTCGAGTCGTCGATCCTGCTGATCAATACCCCGGAGTGCCTGATCAGCGAGGGCCTGGGCGACCTCGGCGTCCGGTTCGTGGCGCCGGAGGACACGCGGGCGGACCTCCTCGTCGAGCTGTTCGACCGGGCGGGTCTCGCCGTGGCCGCCGATCCGATCGCCGTCCATGAGATCGCCGAGCGCGCCGCCGTGGTCGAATCCCTGCGCGGGACGCTGGCGGCGGTCGGCGGCAACGCAGCACTCCTTCGCCACGTCGATGGCCGTTCGCACGACGAGGTCGCCGCCTACCTGCGCGATGTCGGCCGGGTCACGCCGGCCAAGGCGGAGAAGCGCCTCGAGTTCATCGAGCATCCGCTGTGGCGGACCTACATCTTCGTCTACGCGGAGGGCGAAGCCCTGCTCGAGCGCTGGGTCGAGGCCGTGCCGCCGGAGGACCAGGCGGCCAGGTTCGGCCGGCTCCTGCGCGAGCAGCTGACCCCGGCCGCGGTCAGACCTCCCGGCTGAAGACCGCCCGGTCGTCGCCCTCGGCGTCGTAGTCGGGGTAGGCGGGCGTGCCGTACAGGTTCTGCGTGCCGGGGCCGTCGGCAGGCGTGAAGCCCATCGCCCGGTGGAACGCGATCGAGACCCTGTTGCCGGGCCAGGTGATCGCGGTCACCCGCCGGACGCCGCGCCCCCGGACGTCCTCGAAGAACCGCTCGTAGAGCGCCCGGCCGAGACCGGCGCCGCGGTGGTTCGGGCTGGTCGCGACCATGTGGATGTAGGCATCGTCCGGCCGGTCCGGGCTGATGAACCCGACCAGGAAGCCGACGATCCGGCCGGTGTCGTCCTCGGCGACCCAGGAGGTCCCGGTGAAGTGCTGGAGCCACAGCCGCGGGAGGAGGTGATGGAGCTTGCGACCACCCCACCAATCGTCGACCTGGGCGACCAGGACCGGATGGTCGGCCTCCGTCGGACGGCGCAGCGCGAACCCGGTCACCGGGCAGCCACCCAGGCGACGACGGCGCCGACGATGAATTCGACGATGACGAGCGGGCCGAAGACCTCGCCCAGGTAGTCGACCGGCGGCAGCACGCCGCCCTCGGTCAACGCGTACTGCCAGAGGCCGACCTGGCCGAGTCCGACCGAAGCGACCGTCAGCGCGACCGCGACGCCGATCCGCCTGCCGCGGGACAGTCGGTCCCCCGCCCCGAGCTGGAGTGCGACCGCGACGCCGAAGCCGATCGCCCCGGCGACCACGATCAGCCCGGTCGTGATCGTCGCGACGCCACCCAGCACGACGATGGCAGCGGCACCGACCAGCGCGATGGCGGTCGCGATGGCCACTCCCCGGGCGACCGAGGCGGACGGGTCCTCGCGCGGGGCGGCGTCGGCTTCGGCCTTTGCCGCGGCGGCGCGGTACCGATCGGAGGGAGGATGGGCGAGTCGGCGCTGCTCGCCTGGGTTCGGCGCGACCGGCGGCGTGGCGGACTCCGTCGCCGCGGTCGGATCGGTGTCGGTCACATGGTCATCGTAGCCTCGGCCGGTGACCTGCCGTGTGGCGGCGCCTCGTGGCGCACGCTAGACTCGCCCCATCGTGAGTCACCCCAGCCTCGGCCTCCCGCCGCCCGATCGCAGCGCCGGCTTCCCGGATGCGGCCGCACGCATCCGTGTCAACGCGGAACGGCTCGCGGCCCGTGCGCTCCGCGCGGCCATGGACCAGGACGCGACCATCGGGACGCGCAACGACGACGCGGGACAGCGCCGGCTCCTGCGCGACGCAGAGCTTCTGGCCGAACGCATCGCGTTCTGCGTGGAGACCGGCGACACAGGGCACGCTCGCGAGTACGCCGAGTGGACGGCCCCGCTCTATCGCCGCCGGTTCACCCCGATGGACGACGTCATCGGCCTGTGCGAGGGACTGCGGTCGGCCTTCCCGAGCGTCCTGGCTCCGGGCGAGCTGCCCCTCGCCGATGCGTCGCTCGATGCCGCCATCGAGCGCTACCGCTGGCACCGCCGGATCGCTGGCGACGCGCGCAAGAAGAACGCGCTCCTCCAGCTGCTCTACAAGGGCGGCTGACCGGATGACCATCAAATGGGTCCAGCAGGACCCGCTGGTCATGAACGGCGAACCGTTCTGCTACGGCTCGCGGCTGACGGTCCGCCAGCTGCTCGAGCTCCGCGCCAACGGCTACGACCTGACCCGCATCCTCAAGGATCACCCGGAGCTGCGTGTCCTGGGCATCGCGGCGGCCTACGTCTACGCGGCCGGCCAGCGCGAGCGCTACGCCGACTTCTTCGAGGCCGACGGCACGCTGACCGGGCCTGGTCTGACCGATGCGGAAGCTGCCCGCCTGCCCGCCCAGTACCGCGTCGCGGGCATCGTCGTCGGCACCGGAGCCCCGGTCGCCTCCTGACGGCCTTGCTGGTCATATCCGAGCGTGATGCTAGGATTAGGCGACCATGACCGACCAGACCGCGACCTCGTCCGAAGCCCCGTCCGCGGACGCCGCCGCGTTCGACCCCACCCGCCGGGCGACGGAGCTCGCCATCCTCGATGCGCTGCGCGCCGTGGTGGACCCGGAGATCGGGATGAACGTGGTCGAGCTCGCCCTCATCAAGCAGATCATCCTCGGCCCCGATTCGACCGAGGTGAAGATGATCCTGACCACCCCGTTCTGCCCCTACGCCGGGTCGATGATCGCCCAGGTGAAGGAACAGACCGAAACGGTGGTGGACCACGACGTGAAAGTGACCTTGCTGGCCGAGCGGTGGGATCCGCGCGACGCCGGCCTGATGTGGTGAGGAACGAGAGCCTGGAGGGCGCCAAGCGATGACACAGAACCAAGTCCCGAACCCGGACCAGCTTCGGACCCCATACGCCGCGAACCCGACGGCGCCGGCCTCGCCGGTCGTGCGTGGCGTCGGAGCCACGCCGTCGGCCCTGGGCGTCAAGCCCGACGCCCGTCTCGCCAATGCATTCCTGACCCAGGCGTTCATGTGGATGTTCGCCGGATTGCTCCTGACGGCCGGTGTCGCCTACGCCGTGCAGAGCAATCCCAAGCTCCTCGACTTCGCTGAGGGCAACTTCTTCCTGCTGTTCCTGGCCCAGCTCGGGATCGTGATGGTCATCGCCGGCGCGATCAACCGGATCAGCGCGACCGCGGCCCTGGCGCTCTTCTTCGTCTACGCCGCCACGCTCGGCATCACGATCGGCCTGATCGTCGCCAGCTACACGACCGGTTCGGTCGCGACGGCGTTCCTGAGCGCGTCGGCGATGTTCGGCGCGGCCGCGGTCTACGGCCACGTGACCAAGCGATCGCTGGCGGCCCTCAGCGGGATCCTGTTCATGGGCGTCTTCGGGCTGTTGATCGCGATGCTGGTGAACCTCTTCGTGCACAGCACCCCGATCACCTACCTGATCTCGATCGTCGGCGTCGTGCTGTTCACGGCGTTGACTGCCTATGACGTCCAGCGCATCCAGTCGGGCGACCTGGCGGCCCGACTCGGGTCGATGGAGAAGGCGGCCGTCGTCGGCGCGCTCCAGCTCTACCTGGACTTCATCAACCTGTTCCTGTTCATGCTCCGCCTGATGGGCGGTCGCGGCTAGGGACGTCGCCGGCGGGGCAACCCGCTGACGGGTCTCGCGCGGTCACGGGCCGCACGCAGCCGCACCGGCGCTCGCGTCGGTCGCGCCCCGGCGAGCGCCGCACCACCGTCCGACGCCGCGCGTGTCGCTGCCCCGAGACGGCTCGGTGACAGCAGGCGCTGGGCGGCCTCGGCCGGCAGCGGCCGCGCGAAGAGATAGCCCTGCCCGATGTCGCAGCCCATCTCACGCAGGGCTTCGAACTGGCCCTCGGTCTCGATGCCCTCGGCGACGACGCTGATGTGGAGCCCGTGGGCCAGCGCGATGACGGCATCCACGATCGCCCGGTCGACGTCGCTCTCGAGGCCGGCCACGAACGTCCGGTCGATCTTGATGGTGTCGAGCGGCAGGTGCTTCAGGTACGACAGGGACGAGTAGCCGGTCCCGAAGTCGTCGAGGACGAGCCGGACGCCCATGTCGCGCAGCCGACCGAGGGTCCGGATGGCGACCTCGGATTGGTCCATCACGACACTCTCGGTGATCTCGAGTTCGAGCGTCGTCGGGTCGAGGCCGGTCTCGGCCAGGATCGACTCGATCTGGTCGACCAGGTCTGGCTGGGCGAACTGGCGGGCGGACAGGTTGACCGACATCTGCAGCCGCGGGCCGTTCGGCCGGGCATCATGCCAGCGCGAGGCCTGCCGGCAGGCCGTCTCGAGCACCCAGCGCCCGAGCGGCAGGATCAGCCCGGTCTCTTCGGCCAGCGGGATGAACGCCAGCGGCGGGACGAGGCCGCGGACGGGATGCTGCCAGCGGACCAGCGCCTCGAAGCCGAGGATCCGATCGGTCGTCAGGTCGATGAGCGGCTGGTAGTGGAGCCGCAGCTCGCCCCGTTCGATGGCTCGTCGGAGGTCGTTCTCCATGTCGATCCGATCCATGGTCTGGTCGGACATGGACGGCTCGAACAGGGCGTAGCGGCGTGATGGGTCGGACTTGGCGCGGACCATCGCGATCTCGGCCTCGCGCAGCATCTCGCCGGGCGTGGCCCGGCCCGGCCGACCGACGGCGATGCCGAGCGAGGCGCTGATGAACCATTCCCGGCCGTCCATCGGGAAGGGTGCCCGCATCTCGCTGCCGATCCGTTCGGCGATGCGACGCGCGTCGTCGGTGTCCTCGATCGGGTCGAGGATGATCGCGAACTCGTCGCCGCCGAACCGGGCGACCATGTCACTCGGACGGAGCGACTCGACGAGCCGCTGGCCGACCGCCGCCAGCAGCTGATCGCCGACCGCGTGGCCGACGCTCTCGTTGATGACCTTGAACCGATCGAGGTCGAGCAGGACGACCGCCACCGATGCCGCCCGACCGGCCTGGGTCCGAGCCAGGATCGCCCCGATCCGCTCGGTCAGGACGTCGCGGGTCGGGAGACCCGTCGTCGGGTCGTGGAGCGCCCCGCGCTGCGCTGCGTCGAACAACCGGGAGTTGTCGACCGCGATCGACGCGAGCTGGGCGAATCGGACGAGGGCATGCGTCTCGCGCGGACCGAAGATCCGATCCGACGTTCCGGACGCGAGGCCGATGACCCCCACGGTCTTGCCACCCGATGCCAGGGGGACACCGAGGACGGAACCGAGGGTGGACGTCGGCATCCTCGGCGACCGGCTGGCGAACGCGTCGTAGTCGGACACGCTCAGTGGAGCGCCGGTGCGGTAGATCTGACCGCCGAGGCCCTCCTCGACGGGCAGGCGGTAGCCGATCAGCTCCGTGAACAGACCGCTGCCGTGGCTGATCACCAGCGTCCTGTCGTCGGGCTCGACGAGGTAGATGTAGCCGTGGGGGGTCCCGAGCAGGGCCGTCGCGCGGGCCAGGATCGCCTCGAGCAGCAGGCTCGGGTGGTGCCGGTCGAGGAGCGCCAGTGCGGTCTCATCGAGCGCGCGCAGGTAGGGATCGTCGCCCGGATCGCGGTCGGTCGACGACCGGCCCTCCGGCTTGGCGACATAGAGCGCCCTGTCCGCCATCACGACCAGCGCGTCCTTCGTCCGCCCATCGTCGGGATAGCAGGCGATGCCGACACTGACCGTCACCAGGGGTCCGCCGGTGACGACGGACAGGTCGCTGACCGTGCCGCGGATCCGGAGGGCCACCTCGTGCGCGACATGCCGGTCCGCCCCCGGCAGGACCACGACGAATTCGTCGCCACCGTACCGATACAGGTTGTCGCCGTCCCGCGTCGCACGGGCGAGGGCGTCAGCGACGGTGACCAGGAACGCATCGCCGGCGGGATGGCCGCAGGCATCGTTGAACGCCTTGAAGCCGTCAAGGTCGAGCATCATCAGCGCGAACGGCTCATCGTGGTCGCCGGTCTCGATCCGGTCGCCCAGCTCGCGCTGGAAAGACCCGTGGTTGCGCAGACCGGTCAGTGCGTCGAGGTCCGCCCGGACCTTCACCGCACCGTGCGTCTCCGCGTTCTGGAGGGCGATCGAGGCCTGTCCGGCGAAGAGCTGGGTCAGCTCGAATTCGTTGGGGCTGAAGGCGGCCTCCGCCTCGCCGTTGCGGCCGATGTTGAGCGTCCCGATGGTCTGGCCACCGACGATGAGCGGGACCACGATCATCGCCTCGGGCTCGAACGGCGTGCCGGGCACCTGGATGGATCGCGGATCGAGGTGGGCCTCGTTGGCCAGGACCGCCGCACCGTTGTCCATGACCCAGCCGGTGATCCCCGCCCCGAGCGGGATCTCGTGGGCCAGGATCGAATCGGCGAACTGATCGCGCGCGACGACGGCCCGCCGGACGCCGGCAGACCGGTCGGCCCGGTAGATCGTCAGCGAGTCGTACGGGACGATGGCCTTGAGTGAATTGGCGATGAGGTCGAGCACGCCGGCCGGGTCCAGGGTGGACAGCAGCCGCTCGTTGACCTCGAGCAGGCGGCGCTGGCCCTCCAGCTGGTGTTCGAGCTCGATCCGCTGGCGACCGAGTCGCTCGACGTTCTCGGCATTGACCAGGGCCTGTGCCGCGTAGCCGGCGAAGATGGCCAGGGTCGTCTCGTCGTCGGCATCGAAGCGGTCGAGGCCCTCCTTGGACACGACGATGACGCCGTGGACGGTGCCGTCGAACGTCATCGGGACGAGCAGCATCGATTCGGGCTCGTCGGTCGACCGGACGATGATCGTCCGCGGGTCGGCCGAGGCGTCACCGAGCCGGACGGACTCGCCATGGGCGGCGACCCAGCCGGTCAGGCCGCGACCGACGGCCACGCGGAGCGCCTCGGGATCCGGGTTGCTCGCGCCGAGGAACGTGCCCTGGAAGGCGATCGGTTCGCACATCTCGGTCTCGTGGTCGACCCGATAGACCCGGATCGTGTCGTGGTCGACGAACGCCCCGGCCTCGGCGACGATCGAGTTGGCGATCCCCGTGATGTCCTGAAGCCGGCTGAGCCGGCCGGCCAGCTCGGAGATGGCTCGCAGCCGGCCGGTCATCGTGCGGGTCGGGTCGTGGCGGCCGCTCGCCGCAGACCGGGGTGGCAGGTCGGGCGGCGGGGTCATCGCAGACGAGATGGGAGGGACTCCTCCATTCGGGACCGGTCCGACGGATCGAGGGCAGGCGGTCAGATGACGGTACGGGGTCCGGCCCTCGCGAGCGATAGGCCATCGGTACCAGTCGGCGTCGAGACGGTGTTCCGACTAGCCGACCCGGAGCTCCCCGATGGAGTCGATGAGATGGTCGGCATGGGCTGCCAGCTCGGCCCGGTCGCCGACCCCGGTCAGGACCCCGATGGCCAGGCCCGCGCCCGCCGCCCGGGCCATCAGCAGGTCGGCGGCCGAGTCGCCAACGACGGCCGTGCGCTCGGGCGGGACGCCGACCTCGGCGCACAACCGGATGACCATGTCGGGCGCCGGCTTGACCGGGACGCCGTCGTCGGCGCAGACGACCGCGTCGATGTCGTCGGTCAGCCCGAACGCGGCCAGCGTCCGTTCGGTCGGCTCGCGGTCGTCGCTCGTCGCGATCGCGATGCGTCGGCCGGTGGCCCGGAGGCCGGCGAAGAGGGCCGGCAGGTCGGCCAGCGGCCGGGCGAGGCCGACCGGGTCGGGCGCGTGCCAGGCCGCGGCGAGCGCCCGTTCCGCCGCCGCGTCGCTCAGGCCCGCGCCGACGAGCACCTCGTGGGTCCGCTCGCGCAGCCGCGCCATCGGGGTCGCCGCGAGGCCGCCGCCGGGCCGGACGACGCCGCTCTCGGCGTCATAGCCGAGCATCGCGAACAGCGGCACGTCCACCGACCGCCCGACCTCCACCCGCAGGGCCGCGGCGATGGCCACCGCCCAGCCGCTCCACATCGAGCCGAACTCGATGAGCGTGCCGTCCTTGTCGAAGATGACGAGGTCGATGCCGTCGAGCCGGACGGTCACACCTGCGCGCCGACGTCCTCGGATGCCACGCTGCTGTCCCGCGACGCGCCCAGGACGAAGCACGCCTCGTGCGGGAAGGACACGGTCACGTCGGCACCGACGGTCGGCACCATCAGGTGCGGCTCGTTGAACGTGTCGAGCGCGATGTTGGTCGGCGCCTTGCCGTCCGCCCCATCGTTGAGGTGGAGCCGGATGCGCACGATCGAGCCGAGGAAGTTGATGTCGTCGATGGTGCCCTTGATGCGGTTGGAGCCTTCCGGCCCGTCACCGAGCGAGATCCCCTCCGGACGGAGGGCCAGGGTCACGACCTCATTCGCTGCTGCGCTGGTGATCGCCCGGTTGGTGCGGATCTCCTGGCCGGCCACGGACACACGACCGGTGGTCGGATCGATGACGCCCGCCGAGACGAGGTTGAGAGTGCCCACGAACGAGGCGACGAACGCCGTGGTCGGGAAGTTGTAGATCTCCGACGGCACGCCGATCTGCTCGATGTGGCCCTCGTTCATGACGACGACCCGATCGGACAACGACAGCGCCTCCTCCTGATCGTGGGTGACGTAGACCGTGGTGATGCCGAGCTGGCGCTGGATGCTTCGGATCTCCTTGCGCAGGACGATCCGGATCTTGGCGTCGAGGGCCGACAGGGGCTCGTCGAGCAACAGCACCTGGGGTTCGATGGCGAGCGCACGGGCGAGCGCCACTCGTTGCTGCTGACCGCCCGACATCTGCCACGGATAGCGGTCGGCGCGGCCCTGAAGGTGCATCAGCTCGATCAGCTCTTCGACCTTCTTGCTGATCTCCGCCTTCGGGCGCTTGCGGACCTTGAGCCCGAAACCGATGTTGCCGGCGACGGTCATATTCGGGAAGAGGGCGTACGACTGGAAGACCATCCCGACGTTGCGCTGGTTCGGCGGCTTGAAGGTGATGTCCTTGCCGTCGACGGTGATCGTGCCGGAGGTCGGCTTCTCGAACCCGGCGATCATCCGCAGCGTCGTCGTCTTGCCGCAGCCCGATGGGCCGAGGAACGACACGAACTCGCCGCGGGCGACATCGAGGTTGAAGTCCTCGACGGCGGCGACGCCACCGGGAAAGAGTTTCTTCACCGTGGTCAGGGTCAGGAATGCCATCGTTGGTCGCCGACCTCCTAGTGAGCGCGGTTGACGGCGACGCGGTTTCGGCCGCCGCGGCCGATGAGCGCGATCATGATCATCGCCAGCCAGGTCAGCCCGAAGCTGATGAGGGAGACGGCGGCAGGTTCGTAGGCCTTGTTCTGACCGAGCAGATACAGGTACGGGCCGAATGCAGGTCGGGCGAGGAAGGTGGCGATGGTGTACTCGCCGATCACGATCGCGAGGGTGAGGAACGCCCCGGACAGGAGCGCCACCCGGAGGTTCGGCAGGATCACGACGACCAGGATCCGGGTCCAACCCGCGCCCAGGCTCTGGGCGGCCTCGGTCAGGCTCCGGATGTCGGTCGCCTGGAGGCCCGTATCGATCGCGCGGTACATGTACGGGAACGACAGGACCGTGTACGCCGCGACGAGCAGGATGTTGCTCCCGAGGTCCGTATGGGTCAGCGGCAGGGGTCCCTTGCTGAACGTCTGCAGCAGGCCGAAGACCAGGATGATCGGTGGGATGACGAACGGCAGGAGCGTGACGAACTCGACCAGCGGACGGGCCCGCGGCACCTTGAGCCTGACCCAGTACGCGGTCGGCATCAGCAGGCTGATGCTCACGATGATCGTGAAGATCCCGGCGACGAACGAGTAGCCGAGGCCCGTCCAGAACAGTGGGCTCGTCAGGACCTCGCCATAGAACTCGAACGACGGCGGCGGCGGGTCCTTGCCGATCGGGTTGCCCAGCGAGAAGACGAAGGTGGCGAGCAGGGGGATCAGGAAGTAGAGGGCCCCGATGATGAAGATGATCCACCAGCCGAGCTTGCTCGCCCTCATCGCTGCCACCTCGCCGCGCGCCGCTGCAGCCAGAGGTAGGCGAGGATCGTCACACCCATGACGGCGACCATGCCCATCGCGACCGCGTAGCCGAGGTTGACGTTGTTGAGCACGTCGCCGTTGATCTGGCGGCTGACGAGCAGGGTCACGATGTTCAACTCACCGGTGAGGGTCTGGGCCGTCGCCTGGGCGCCGAACGCATTCCCGAACAGGAGGATCATCGTCCCGAGCAGGGTCGGCATCAGGATCGGCAGGGCGATGTGCCGCCAGTACTGGAACGTGCTGGCGCCCATGTTCTCGGATGCCTCGCGCCATTCCGCCTTCAGGCCCTGGATGGCGGGCGCCATGATCAGGACCATCAGGGGGAACTGGAAGTAGAGGTAGCAGATCTCGAGCCCGATCTTCGAATAGATCGAGAAGTCGCCGCGCGCAAGGTCGATCCCGAGGGGCTGGAGCAGGACCGTGACGAGCCCGCTGACACCAAGGGTGAAGGTGAAGGCGAGCGCCAGCGGGACTCCGGCGAAGTTGGAGGCGACGCCCGAGAAGGTCATCAGGGCGGCCCCGAGGATCCCGGGCAGACCACCGCGGATGACGGCGTAGGCGAGCAGGAAGCCGAAGATCCCGCCGATGACCGCGGTCACCAGGCTGATCTCGATGCTGGCCTGGAACGCCCCGATGATGGTGGGGTCGGACAGGTCGGCGTAGTTCTGAAGGGTGAACGCGCCCTTCTCGGTGTGGAAGCTGCCGTTGACCAGGTAGAACGTCGGGATGATCAGGAACGCGAGGGCGAAGGCGAAGAAGGGCACGAGCCCCAGCCACGCCCAGGAGACGCGACGGCCAGGACGCGCCGCTGGCGCGTCCTGGCCGACTCGAGGCAGAACGGCGTCTGTCACCGCACTACCACTCGCTCTTCGTCGACGAGGTCGACGTTACTTGACGGTCACGCCGACGATGGTCGGCCAGCCCGCGGTGATCGCCTTCGAGGCGGCCGTGATCTGGGCGAGAGTCGGCAGCAGTGTCCCCTTCGACTCGGGCAGCTTCGCGAGCGCTGCCGGATCGAGGGTGTTCTTGGCGGCCATGTCGTCGTAGCGGATCGGGTTGCAGTACCCGCTCAGCCAGATGTTCTGTCCTTCGTCGGAGTAGAGGTACTCCATCCAGAGCTTGGCAGCGTTCGGATGCGGGGCATACGCGCTGATGGCCTGGACGTACATGCCGCCGAAGCGACCGGACGTCGGGACGACGACCGTGATCGGGGGGTTGCCCTTGAGGCTGTCCTTGTCGGCCAGTCCGTTGTAGGTCCAGCCGAGACGGATCGGCGTGTTGCCGCTCGCGACGGTGGCGGTGCTGGCGATGACCGGCACGAAGTTGCCTGCATCGTTCAGCTGCTTGAAGAAGTCGAGGCCTTCCTTGACGCTGTCGAGGTTGCCACCGTTCGACGACAGGCCGGACGCCCACACGGCGGACTGGGCCTGGTTCGACGCGAGCGGGTCACCGAACAGGGCGACCATCTTCTTGTACTCGGGCTTCAGCAGGTCGGGCCAGTCCTGCGGGACGTTGGTGACGACCTTGGTGTTGACCTCGAACGACATGACGCCGTAGTAGTCGCCGTACCACATGCCGTCGGCCGACTTGGCCGAGTCCGGGATGGTGTCCCAGGTCGAGACCTTGTACGGCTGGAAGAGGCCCTGGGCGACGCCCTGGGGGCCGAACGCGAGCCCGACGTCGACGACGTCCGGCGCGGCCGGTCCGGGATTGTCCTTGTTGGCCACGATCGCGGCCAGCTCGTCCTTCGAGCCACCACCCGGGTTCAGGCCGTTGATCGGGATGCCGTACTTCGCGGTGAAGCCGTCGATGGCGGCGGCGTAATTGCACCAGTCGCGCGGGAGCGCGATCGTGGTCAGACCACCCTCAGCCTTGGCGGCCGCGATCAGGGTGTCCATGGACGCGGCCGACGGGGCCGCCGATGCGGCGGCAGACGCGGCAGCCGATGCCGCGGCCGATGGGGCGGTCGACGGCGCTGCGACGGAAGCCGCGGCCGATGGAGCGGTCGAGGCGCCCGACGACGAACAGGCCGCGAATGTCAGAGCGGCGATGGTCAGGAGACCCGCAACGCGAGTCACCGAGCGATGATCAGACAAGATCCATCCTCCAGTGCGATGTCGATACCCAGACCGGAGACGCCGAGGACCTCCTCTTCCCCGGATGATCCCCCGTCTCCGTCCGGCCGACAGTGTGGACGACACGGAGGACCGTCGCGCGGTCTCCGTGCGCATTGGACCCCCGCGTCATGCGGGCGTCAAGAGGATGTACCGGAATCGTCAACCCCGGGCTACCGTGCGATCAACGTCGTGAACGAAACGGCGGCGTCCCCACGGATGGGTCCGCCGCCGGATCGGCTCAGGAGTCGTCCCTCATCAAGACGCCGGCATCCACGGCTGCCAGACGGTGGGGTTCGCGTCGAGCCACTTCTTGGCCGCGTCTTCTGGGGTCATGTTGTTGTTGGTCATCCAATCGGCGACCGCGTTCTGGTCGGCGTTCTTCCACTGGAAGTTCTTGATCAGTGTGTAGGCGTCGCCACCGGTCTCGGCGAACTTGGTCGCGACGACCTTGTTGAGCGCGTATTCCGGATAGTCGCAGGCGATCTTCGCCCGGGCTGCCGCGGAGTAGTCGCCATAGCACTCGGCGCTGTACGGCGGCAGCTTGACCTGGACGAGCGGGATCTCGGCCATGAGCCACTGCGGGTCGTAGAAGTAGCCGATGAGCCAGGTCTTCTGCGCCTCGGCCTGCTGGAAGGCGGCGATCGACGCGCCCTCACTGCCTGAGTCGACGACCTTGAAGTTCAGGCCGAGGTTCTTGATGATCGCCCGGTCCTCCTGGACGAAGGTCGGGTCGCTGGCCAGGAACTGGCCGAGGGCACCGGACTCGGACGTCTTGAACTTGTCGGCGTACTTGTTGAGGTTGTTCCAGTCGGTGATGTCCGGGTACGCGGCGGCCAGCCACGGCGGGACGTACCAGTGGATCAGACCGGTCACGCCGTTCGGGCCGGCGTCCTGGGCGACCTTCTTGTCGGTGATGTAGGTCTTCTCGAGGTCGGGGTGGCCCCAGTTCTCGAGGATGACATCGACTTCACCGGTCTCGAAGCCCTGCCACGCGACTTCCTCGGCGAGGGTGTCCGTGGTGACCGCGTAGCCCATCTGCTTGAGCAGGCACTCGGCCACCGCGACGTTCGCCGCCGCGCCGACCCACTGGTTGATCATGAGCTTGACGGTGCCCTTGTCGCCGGCCCCCGTGCAGGTGGCCGCGGCGGCCGCTGCGCTGGGAGCCGTGCTGGCCTCGGTGCTCGGTGCCGCCGCACTCGGTGCCGTGGTCGGGGCCGCCGCGCTGGCCGCCGTCGACGGGGCTGCGGACGAGCCGCCCCCGCTGCTACAGGCTGCCAGGACCAGGCCGAGGATCGCGATCCCCGTACCGAGCCGGCGGATCCCCTTGGTTTGCTGGGTCATCTGTTCCTCCTCGTTCGCCCTGTGTCCGTCACCCTCCCCGGCGACGGTCCTCCGTTGGTCGGCCGAGCCGGCCGGTCGTCACGTGCGTCCTCAGCCTCCCGTGGAGGCCCCCTTCACCGGGCGCCCTCCAGCGCCCTGACTGATCCGGTCGAGCATGATGCCGAGAAGCACGATGCTCGCCCCGGCGACCAGCCCGATCCCGAAGTTCGATCGCTGGGCGAACCCGGCGACGACGTCGAAGCCTAGAGCACCAGCGCCGACGAGGCCACCCACGACCACCATCGCGAGCACCAGGACGATGCCCTGGTTGACCGCCAGCAGCATCGCCTTGCGCGACAACGGCAACTGGACCTTCCAGAGGAGCTGCCGTTCGGTGGACCCGGCGGCGATGGCTGCCTCCATGACCGTTGTCGACACGGACCGGATCCCGACGTCGACCAGTCGGATGACCGGCGGCGCCGCGTAGATGACCGAAGCGACGATGGCGGTGTACCGGCTGGCCCCGAACAGCGCGACGGCAGGGATGAGATAGACGAATGCAGGCATGGTCTGGGCGGCGTCGAGGGTGGGTCGCAGGACCGTTGCGAGGCGGTCGCTTCGCGCGCTCAGGATGCCGACCACGATCCCGATCGACAGAGTCACGGTCGTCGCCACGAGCACGGTCGTCAGGGTCTGCATCGAGTGTTCCCAGAGCGACGCCAGCAGGAGCAGGACCAGGCAGGCCCCTGCGATGGCCGCCGAGCGGAGACCCGAGATCCACCAGGCCAGGCCGATGATGACCGCCATGACCAGCCACCATGGGGCACTGGTCAGGACCGTCTCGAGCGGATTGATCAGGACGTAGGTCGTGAAGTCCTTGAACGCGCTGGTCAGGAAGAACAGATTGGTCGTGACCCACGCTGCGATCGCGTCGATCGGCTCGCGGAACGAGAACGTCACGAGCTTCGGGAAGATGGTCGCGTCTGGCAGGGTCTGGGCGAAGATGATCGCCCCGACGACGATCGCGAAGAGCGCGCCGTACAACCAGCGCCGGCTGCGCACGCCGGCATCGACGCTGCGCATGCGCGGGTCCATCCATTGCCCGGCGTGATCGGTCAGCCGGTCGAGGACGATGGCCAGGATGACGATAGCCAGGCCGGCATCGAAGGCTTCGCCGACGTGGCCCTTCTGAAGGGCCTGGAGCACGTTCCGGCCGAGTCCAGGTGCGCCGATGAGCGCGGTGATCACGACCATCGATAGGGCCATCATGATCGTCTGGTTGACGCCGATGCCGATGGTCCGGCGGGCGAGCGGGAGCTGGACCTTGCGCAGCACCTGCCAGCGAGTCGACCCGAGCGAGACGGCCGCCTCCATCGTCTCCGTGGGCACCCCGCGGATCCCGAGCTCGGTGATTCGGATGGCCGGCGGGATGGCGTAGATCAACGTGGCGATGGTCGCCGACGGGGCGCCGATGAAGAACAGCAGCGCCAGCGGCGCCAGGTAGCAGAACGTCGGCATGATCTGCATGATGTCGAGGACCGGTGAGATCAACGCCGCGAAGCGCTTGCTCCGGCCGGCGATGATCCCGAGCGGGATCCCGATGACCAGCGCGATGATGACCGCGGAGAGCATCAAGGCCAGTGTCGCCATGCTCGCCGGCCACAGGCCGAGAGCCCCGAGCGAGGCGAAGCCGAGGACGCTCAGGGTCGCCAGGCGCAGACCGCCGAAGATGAAGCCGAGCGAGCCCGCGACGGCCAGCACGCCCGGCCATCCGAGCGTCGCGAGGAGCTCGACGAAGAAGGTCACCAGGGCGCCGATGCCGATCCGGATCGGGTCGATGACGAAGGTGAAGACCGGGACCGTCCGGTTGGCGTCGACCCAGTCGCGGACCCCGTTGACCCACGTGAAGATCCCGGCCTCCGGGTCGTGGGGGAGCGTCCACTGGCCTTGGAACAGGACGTACAGGGCAACCACCGCGACGACGATCAGGATGCCGAGCACGCGCCTTCCGGTCTGCGGATCGACCCGGGCGACGGCCGGCAGGCTGATCGCGGTCATGGCTCGACCTCGATCGAACCGGCGATCGCCGTCAGGATCTGGCCGCGATCGACGACGCCCACCAGCCGGTCGCCCTCAAGGACGCGGATCGGCTTGTCTGTGGCGGCGGCGACGTGGACGGCGGTCCTGATGACCGTGTCGGCCGGGAACGACGGTCCATCGAGCTCGTCATCGGGGGTCGGGTCGCGCATGACCCAGCGCAGGGTCAGGACGTGCGACTTGGGCACGTCACGCACGAAGTCGGCCACGTAGTCATCGGCCGGGGCGCCGACGAGTTCCTCGGGCCGCCCGGACTGGATGACCGTGCCCTCACGCATGATCACGATGTGGTCGCCCAGCTTGAGCGCCTCGGCGAGGTCATGGGTGATGAACACCATGGTCTTGCCGACCTCGTGATGGAGGCGCAGGACCTCGTTCTGCATGTCCCGCCGGATGAGCGGGTCGAGGGCGCTGAACGGCTCGTCGAAGAACATCACCTCGGGGTCGACGGCCAGGGCGCGGGCCAGCCCGACCCGCTGCTGCATCCCGCCCGACAGCTGATCAGGGTAGTTGTCGGCGTGACCCTGGAGCCCGACCAGGTCGATCATGGCGCGCGCCCGTTCGTAGCGGACGGATTTCGATTCGCCCCGGATCTCGAGGGGGTAGGCGACGTTGTCGAGCACCCGCCGATGGGGCAGCAGCCCGAAATGCTGGAAGACCATGCTGAACCGGTGTCGGCGGAGCTCGCGCAGGCGCTTGTCGTCCGCCTTGCGGATGTCCTCGCCGTCGAGCAGGACCTCGCCTTCGGTCGGTTCGATCAGGCGGGTCATGCACCGGACGAGGGTCGACTTGCCGCTGCCGGACAGGCCCATGACGACGAAGACCTCGCCGGCGTTGACCTCGAACGAGACGTCGCGGATGGCGATCATCGAATCCGTCTTGGCGCGCAGCTCTTCGCGCGGCAGGTCGGCGTCCGGGGTGCCGATGATCTTGTCCTCGGCCGGTCCAAAGACCTTCCAGAGGTGCTTGACGGCGATCGTCGGCTGGCTGGCCGTCGCGCTCGCGTCGTGACCGTTCCCCGTCGTCGAGCCATTCGTCATGCGGGGTCCCTCAAGGCACTCGGTCCATCGGTTCGCGCATGGTACCTGCC
>CAWAKU010000013.1:0-8730 GCA_963782715.1 uncultured Chloroflexia bacterium | reverse complement strand
GCAAACCAGCGGTCGGAGTCCCCGGGCTGACGCCCGGCCCGAGCCCCACCGCGAGTCGGGCGGCCGTGACGCCGACACCGGCGGCGACCCCGACCCCGACCCCCGACATCCCGATCCTGACCGGTCCGCTGGGGGACGGACGACAGATCCACACTTCGACCACGCTCGCCGACGGTCGTGTCCTCATCGCCGGCGGCTTCGGCAGCAAGGACGACCCGCTTGCTTCGGCCGTCCTCTTCGACCCCAGGTCGAACGCGTTCAGCCCGACAGGTTCGCTGGCGACGCCACGCGGCTTTCACACGAGCACCTTGCTCGCGGACGGACGGGTCCTCGTCACCGGTGGCGGCCCCGCCGCCTGGGTCAATGACGACCCGTACCTCGCCAGCGCCGAGCTCTACGACCCGACGACCGGCACATTCAGCCCGACCGGCTCGATGGCGACGGCGCGCGAGAATCACACCGCGACCTTGCTCAAGGATGGCCGGGTCCTGATCGCCGGTGGCAACGATGTCGGCGACCGCGCGACACTGACGGCCGAGCTCTATGACCCGAAGACCGGCACGTTCAGTGCGACCGGTTCGATGTGGATCGCCCGCGGCTACCACACGGCGACCCTCCTCTCCGACGGCCGCGTCCTCGTGGCGGGAGGGGACCCCGCCAACAACAACTTCAACTTCGTCCTCTCGACGGCCGAGATCTACGACCCCGGGACCGGCACGTTCAGTCCGACGGGCTCGATGGTGACCCCGAGGGCCTTCCATGCCGCTGTCCTTCTCACGGACGGTCGAGTGCTGATCACAGGTGGCCTCGGCAATGCGGCCGAGCTCGCCACGGCAGAGCTCTACGACCCGAAGGCCGGCACGTTCAAGGAGACGGGCCCGATGACGGTCACGCGGCAGTACCAACCCGCCACGCTGCTCGACGACGGTCGCGTCCTGATCGCCGGCGGTGGCGGGGACTACACCAACCGCGCGTTCACAGCCTCAGCCGAGCTCTACGACCCGAAGACCGGCACGTTCAGCCCGACCGGCTCGATGGCCGCCGCTCGCACCTGGTTCCCGGCGAACTTGCTTGCAGATGGCCGCGTCCTCGTGAGCGGCGGGTATGGCGTCCTGGCGCCACTGGCCGCAGCCGAGCTGTACGACCCGAAGACCGGCACGTTCAGCACGGCCGGCGGTAGCTGACCGCGAGGGAGGGCTATGTCAGATACGTCCCCGCGAGGCAGGCGCGACCACTCAGGTCGTTATGAAGAACGGAGATCAAGGATGCGTTCGAATCGACTCGGAACGTTCGGTCGGGCACTGGCCCTGACCACCGCCATGGCGCTCATGGCTCTCGCGCTGAGCGCCGGGGTCGCCTCGGCCGATGGCGGGCGGCACCACGGCGACGCGCACAACACGTTCACCAAGTACGTCGCGGCGTACCCGATCATGGCTGGCATCGTCGGTGGTGACGTCGGATCTGGCACCTATGCCGGGGAGATCCTCAAGTACACGCCCGGCACGACGACCGTGATCGAGGCGCTGTACCACTTCGATGGCTCTCGTCACGCGTTCAGCGCGCTGGTCCACGTCGAGCAGACCGGCGTCAAGGCCGTGATCAGCGGGGTCGTGACGGACGGATGGCTGAAGGGCCACCAGGTGAAGGGGAAGTACGCGCAGATCTCGTGCTCGCAGGCACCGGACGGTACCTGTTTCCAGGGCACGCTCGACATCCTGATGTAGTCCCTGTTCGTGGCGTCTCGTCTTCCGAGGGTCGGCGCCGTCAGGCGTCGACCCTCGGCCGATCCGGCATCCAGGTGTGATTCCCGGACACGTTGTCGACGGCCCGACCTACTCCGCGCCCGGAGGCCGACGACCGGTCGGGATCAGCGCTCGCAGCCTGCGTGGGACAGATGCACGCCGTGTGAGCACACGTCAGGGCAGTCGTCTTCGACGCCCGCCTTCGTCAGCTCGGTCCGCGTCCGACCGGCCGTCGGGTCCTGCCAGATGTCCTCTCAGCGACCCATCGGCCAGCCGATCGGTGACCAACGCTCGCCAGATGGGCGATCGACGGAATGGCTCGGCCGGGCGGCTGCGTCGGTCGGAGTGCTCGACGGTCCGAATCAGCCCTGCGAGCTGTCCACGATCCGGCGCGCCATCGTCACCATGATCTGCCAGGCCACGTCCGGGTGCTCGGCGAGGAACGGCTTGAACTCCCACTCGGTCAGGCCGACGCAGGTGACCTCGGTCTCGGCCGTGACCGTCGCGGTCCGGACGCTGTCGGCCGTGAGGAGCGCGATCTCGCCGAACCAGTCGCCGGGTCCGAGGTGGCGGACCTCGCGACCTCCGATCGACACGGTCGCCGTGCCGTCGATGACGATGAAGAACCCGACCCCGGACGCGCCCTCATCGAGGGCGATCTGGCCGGCATGGAACGTGCGGTGCTTGAGCGTGCGTGAGAACGCCTCGAGCGACCGGCGGTCCAGGCCGGACAACAGGGGGACCTTCGCCAGGACGTCGGGTGTCACGGTCGTCGCCATGGCGCGCATGGTACATGGCGGCGTCCGTGCGCTACAGGTCCAGGCTGACGGCCACCTCGAGCGCGACCTCGATGCTCTGGCGCCAGCCGTTCTGCAGCGTCCCCGGCTTCAGGTCGTACAGGCTCGAGCCGGCGACGAGATTGCTCGAGCAGGCGCAGACCATCCCGGCGCGCCAGCCGCGCTGGCGGGCGACGACGAACAGGGCCGAGCTCTCCATCTCGACGTTCGTCACCCCGAGCCGCGAGAGTTCGGCGATCCACTCGGGCGTCTCCGCATAGAAGGCATCGTCGGTGGCGTTGATCCCGCTGTGGACGGCGAATCCGCGCTCGGCGCCGAGCCGGCGGGCCACGCGATCGAGTTCCACGGTCAGCTCCAGGTCGGGGACCGCTGGGTAGCCGCGCGGGACGTAGGCATCGGAGGTCCCGTCGTTGCGCAGGCTGCCGTGGCTGACCACGAGATCGCCCGGCTCGATACCCGGCTGGAGCCCGCCGGTGCTGCCGACCCGGATGAACGAGGTGACCCCGCAGCGGCCGAGTTCCTCCACGGCGATCGCGGTCGACGGGCAGCCCAGGCCGGTCGAGGTCGCCGTGATGAGTTTGCCCTTGTACGTGCCGACCACCGTCAGGTGCTCGCGGTTGTGCGCGACCTCGCGGGCGTCGTCGAGGAACTCGGCGATGAGCGGGACCCGGAACGGGTCGCCGGGCAGGAGCGCGACGGTGCCGACCTCGCCCGGGGCGACCCCGACGTGGAACTGCCGCACGCCCACCCCCACGAGATCCTTGTCGATGAGCCCAGGTGACATCCGATCCACTCCCGTCCTTGTGCGTCCGCCCGGTAGGCGTATAGTCGCCGAGCCCTGCTCCCTACGGCGGTCGAACCATGATGACCCGGCGACGCCTTGGTCTCTTCATCGCCGTCATGGTCGCCACCACGGGGTGCGGCGCATCGGGCAGTGCATCATCGCCGTCGACGGTCGCGCCGAGCGCAGCTTCGGCTCCGGCCAGCCCGACACCGCCACCCCCGACCGCAAAGGCGTCTGAGGCCTCCGCCGCACCGAGCGAGGCGCCGGGCACGCCCATCCCGACTTTCGCGACGACGATGGCGAGCGCGTCCACGGCTCCGGCCGGCGCGATCCGAGTGGATCTGGCCCTGCCGGATGGGGAGCCGCGCTTCGTGCCCGGAACGATCACTGCGAAGGCGGGGACGGTCGTCTTCTTCCTTCGGAACGTCCCGGGCGCAGACGCGCCCGACCATGACTTGCTCATCGGGCCAGCCGATACCCGGTTCTTTCCGGACGGAAGCACTCCGGCCGACAAGGTCCTCGCCCAAACGCCCCACCTGCTCGCCAATGAGTCAGCGACCTTCACCGTAGCCGGCCTGACACCCGGCACGTACGCGTTGTGGTGCTCCGTCCGCCACGAGGGCGGCAGCCACGCGTCAGACGGCATGGTCGGCACCCTCACGATCACGCCCTGAGATCGAGTCGCGTGCCGGCCGGGATGCAGACGGGCATGGTGACCGCGCGCTCGTATGACGTGATCGTCGTCGGTGGGGGAATCGCCGGTTCGGCGCTCGCGGGTGTCCTCGCACGAGCCGGCGTCGGCGTCCTGGTCGTCGAGAAAGAGGCGCGCTTCCGAGATCGCGTCCGCGGGGAGGCGACCCTTCCGTGGGGGCTTGCCGACGCCCTGGCCATGGGACTCGGTGACGTGTTCGGGCAGGCCGGATGCGTGGATCTGCGCGGCATGCAGTGGTACGCCGATCAGCGTCGAAGCACGCTCGATGTCTTCGCGACGGACTCGATCGACGGACTGCCCGAGGTCGGCTTCTCGCACCCGAGGCTCCAGGAAGTCGCGCTGAGCTGGGCCGAGGCCCAGGGCGCCACGGCCATCCGACCCGCGAAGGCCATCGGAGCTTCATCCGCCGGGACGGCGTCCGTGCGTGTCGTTCACGAAGGTCGGGAGTCGGACTACCGCGCCCGCCTCATCGTCGGGGCGGACGGCAAGCTGTCCGTGGCCCGCCGCTGGTTCGGGGCGGAGACGCTCTCCGACGCCGAGGTCAACCGGTTCGGCGGGGTCCTCGTCTCCGGTGTTCGCACGGATGACCGCGACACCGACAATGTCGGAGACTCCGGCGATACCTCCGTGAACTGGTTCGCCCAGAGTGTCGACATGACACGGCTCTACCTGATGGGACCCGCCGAAGTGCTGAGGGCTCACGGCGTCGACCGGTCCTTCGATGCCTTGATCGCGGTCGCGGCCGGCGCGATGCCGGAAGGATCGCTCGACGATGTCCGTCCCGAGGGTCCGATCGGGTTCTTCGCGAACAGCGACATCTGGCCGAGCCGCATCGCCGGCAACGGGATCGTGCTGATCGGCGATGCGGCGGGCTCGGTCGATCCCACGCAGGGCCACGGGACGTCCATGCTCTTTCATGACGTTCGCGAGCTCAGCGAGTTGTTGCTCGCCGAGCGCGACTGGACGGCGGCGATCGCCGAGTTCGAGGTCAGGCGGCGCCGCTACTACGACGTCATCCATCAGTACGACCGCTGGGTGAGCATGTACAACTACGGCATCGGCGACGCGGCCGATCGCGCCCGCGAGGGGCACAAGCGCGCCAAGCAGCAAGATCCGAGTCTGGGCGGATTCGGAGCCATCGAGGGACGCGGGCCGGACGGTCTCGTTGCCGATGAAACGGCCCGACGGATCTATTTCGGGGAGACGATCTAGGCGCCTGGAGGACGTCCTGTCGTCAGGCTACGCGCAGTTCTTGTCGATCCACTTTGACACGTCGAAGAGCGCCTGGACCCGCTCCTTGGACTGCCCCTGGCTGAGGAGCTCAGGCGGGGGATTGCCGGCCAGGATGGACTGCCCGACCTCGTCCATCACGTCGGCGAGAAGCCCGGCAGCAGCCTTGATGTCGGCCGGCGCGTATGTCCGCAGGTCCGTGGCGGCAGCCCGGTAGCCGGTGCCCACGGCCTCCGGAGCGTCCTCCTGGGTGGCTGTCCGGTACTCCTTGAAGGCCGAGCAGAAGTCGGTCGCACCGCCGCCAGCCGCCGGTTGGCCAGCCTGAGACGCGGCTGGCGCCGCCGAGATCGGCGCCGTTGTCGCAAGCGCGGACGATGCCGACGCGACCGGCGAGTTCTGTGACGTGCTGGTTCCAGCCGGCGATCCCGACGAGCATCCTGCCAACAGCGCGACGAGGACGATCACTCCGAGGATGTGGATGCGCGGCCCCGGACCGGCCAGCGACTTGGCTGAGAGCCTGGACATCGTCCCCCCTCTCGATGGATCGTCTTCGCGATCCGCACGGAGCGGTCGTCGAGGCGATCGCACGCAGATGCCGAGTCGGCGGGATCCCGGGTTCGGTGTCGTCGCCGACGGCGGCAGTATGCGCGCGTCACATCGGCGTCATCCGGGCGGCCGGCGTCGGTGTTTCTCGCCGCGGGCGGAGATGTGTCGCGGATGCCTCCTTGCGCCTCACCGGAGCTCGATCGACGGCTGGGCGGATGTGGCGTTCTTCGGCACCGGAGGCCCGGGCGATCCCGGTCCAAACCGAGTCCTGAGCACAACCCGGGCCGACAACGACGGCGTACACTCGCGACGGTCGCGACCGACCGGTGCTCGTCATGTAGCCAGGCGTGCCGGCGCGGCTTTGGAGGCGTCCGATGACCGCTCACCCGTCGAGACTCCCGTTTCGGAGCATCGTCGTCGTCCTCGTTGCGGCCGTCGGGATGTCGGGGGCCGCGGGCTCGGCCGGGCCGGCAACCGCGCCCCAGCTCGACCTCGTCGGCGGCCAGGACCTACGTCGTGAACAGCACCGCGGACCGCCCGGACGCCGATGTCGGGACGCCGGCCTGCTCGGATACCCATCGTCTGTGCACCCTGCGCGGCGCCATCATGCAGGCCAATTTCCATCCCGGCCCGGACATCATCAAGGTCCCGGCGGGGATCTTCACCCTCACCCGCGCGGGTCGCGACGACGGAGGGATCCTGGGTGACCTCGACGTCACCGACAGCGTCACGATCAGCGGTGCGGGAAGCTCCAGGACCATCGTGGATGGGAACGGCATCCACACCCACGACCGGGTCATCCAGATCCTGCCGACCGCAGCCAACGTGACGATCAGTGGGCTGACGATCCGCAATGGGCGACGCACCGTCGATACGTTCGACTCCGGCGGCGGCCTCTCCTGGCAGGGCGGGGGAAACGGGCACCTCGTGCTACGGAGTCTCGTCATCGCGGGCAACGCGGCGAGGTACGACGGCGGCCTGGATCTCCAGGCCGGCCTCGACGATTCGGTCGATCTCAACGGGATCACTGTTCGGAACAACACGTCGACCGCGGCAGCGGGCGGCATCGCTGCCGACCTGTCGGAGGGCAGCTCGTTCACGCTTCGGAACAGCCGCGTGTACGGAAATACGGCGTACGAGGGCGGTGGGCTCTACATCTCGGTGGGCAGCGTGACATCGTTCGACCCCACGATCGCCATCCGCAACTCGGCGATCTCCGGCAACCACGCCACCGGTCTGTCGGGCGGGATCGAGAACCACGCCGGCACCGCCGCCCACCCGGTGCTGCTCGCCGCGAGCGACATCCATGACAACGTCGCGGACGTCTATGGTGGCGGGATCGGCAACTACGGCGTGCTCGACGTGTCCGGGTCGACGGTCGCGTCCAACCGGGCTGGCGCGAAGGGCGGCGGCGTCTACGGCTACGCGGGGAGCGAGACCCACTTCACGAACACCACGCTGAGCGGCAACTCGGCCACGGCCGACGGCGGGGGCCTGTACCTCGAGGTGTTCACCACGAACTACGCGACGATGACCGCGACGAGCGTCACGATGGGACGGAACTCGGCGGCGACGGCGGGCGGGGTGTTCGTCTCGCCCGGCGCGTCGTTCACGGCGACCGACACGCTGATCGCGAAGGGCACGAGCGGAGCCAACTGCAACAGCATCGTCGGCGGCCTGTGGAACCTCTCGGACGACAGCTCGTGCGGGTTCGGTGCAGGCGATGGGATCGCCGACCTCAAGCTCGGTCCGCTCGCCGACCATGGCGGACCGACGCGGACCCTGCTCCCCGGACCCGGCAGCCCCGCGCTCGATGCCGGCAGCGGCGGCCCGGCCGCCGACCAGCGCGGCATCGCCCGCCCGCAGGGCTCGGCCGTCGACGTGGGCGCCGTCGAGGTTTGCCAGACGAAGCCCTCGGCGCCCCATCTCGTCTCGCCGACGAACCGGACTGTCAAGGTCCGCAGGCCCACGCTCGACTGGGCTGACGTGCCGTGTGTCGAGAGCTACACCGTGGTGATCCGCCACCGTTCGAGAACGGGACCGATCGTGAAGATCGTGCGGGGGTTGCACCTGTCGTCCTACCGTACTGCGACTCTTCACCACGGCTGGACCTACTACTGGGAGGTCCGGGCGGTCGGCGACCGTGGGACGACGAGCTCGGTCTGGCGCCATTTCCACGTGAGGTAGCGCGAGCGGCCGGGACGGGCGGCGGCGCCGATGGTCACGCGCTGAGGACCGGGTCGCGCCCCCGGCTAGACCATCGTCAGTCCGCCGCCGACCACTCGAGTGGGAGACCGCGTTCGAGCGCTCCGGCAGCGTCGCGGAGGCGAGCCGCCGCGGTGCCCGGATCGCGGGCGGGCGGGTGGTCGAGCACGATCAGCTTCCCCGCCAACCCTTTGAGGATGTCGCAGGGTCCGAAGTTGACGGCCACGAGCTGGCCACCGGCGAACGGCCCGTCGATGATGTCATACAGGTCTTCGAAGACCGGCGAGCCAGGGTTGAGGATCACATCCCAGAGCCTGTCCGTCGTTGCGATTGCGCCGAGTCGTGTTGAGCGCGGGAGTCGAGCCTCCGGCGGCGTCGTCTCGGTGGCCGGGCGCACCGCCACCCACTCGGGATCGCGTTCGACCTCGACCTTCGTCGTGTAGTCCCACCAATCACCGCCGCGCGCGGATGCTCGCTCGACCTCGAGGTCAGCAAGGAGGAGACATAGCCGCTGATCGTGGGGGAGCCCTGCGCACCGGTCATCGCAAGCGGGCCATCGACCTGGGAGCTGGTCGATGGCGAGGCGCGCACCGACCCATGTCTCCCAGCCTGGCTCCGCGTAGCCTGGGTGGTGGATCTTCACGAACTCACTCTACGACTGGTGGCCCGCGTACAGAGCGGAGGGTCAGCACGACGAGGGTCACGTTCAGAGGC
>CAWAKU010000012.1:0-9243 GCA_963782715.1 uncultured Chloroflexia bacterium | reverse complement strand
ATCCCGCCCCGCTCCAGTACCTCGCCCCGTATTCGGGCGTGGCCATGGCCGAGGAGGTCATGGAGGCCGGCGTGCAGGTCCCCGGGCAGGGACTGGTCAAGGACGCGCTGTGCATCTACGACGACCTCAGCAAGCACGCCTGGGCATACCGCGAGATGGCCCTCCTGCTGCGCCGTCCGCCGGGACGCGAAGCGTATCCGGGCGACGTCTTCTACCTCCACAGCCGTCTCCTGGAGCGCGCCGCGCGGCTCAACGACGACAACGGAGGCGGGTCGATCACCGCCCTGCCGATCGTCGAGACCCAGGCCGGCGATGTGTCGGCTTACATCCCGACCAACATCATCTCCATCACCGACGGCCAGATCTTCCTCGAGACCGACCTGTTCAACGCCGGCCAGCGGCCCGCGCTCAACATCGGCATCTCGGTCTCTCGCGTCGGTTCCGCGGCGCAGACCAAGGCGATGAAGAAGGTCGCGGCCCCGCTCAAGCTCGACCTTGCGCAGTACCGGTCCCTGGCGGCATTCGCCCAGTTCGCATCCGACCTGGACAAGGCGACCCGCGACCAGCTGACCCGCGGCGAGAAGCTGTCGGAGATCGTCAAGCAGCCGCAGTACGCGCCGCTGGGCGTGGAGAAGCAGGTCGCCATCCTGTACGTCGCCACGACCGGCAAGCTCGACGACATCCCGACCCCGCGCGTCCGCGAGTTCGAGAGCCAGTTCTACCGCTTCCTCGAGACGGAGCGACCGGCCATCCTCACCGAGCTTGCCGACAAGAAGGCGCTCTCGGATGAGCTGGCGGCGCAGCTCGACGATGCCGTGGACGCGTTCCGCACGTCGTTCCTGGCGTAGGCGGGGAGTCGCAGACACGTGGCGAGCCAGCGGGACATCCGCCGACGGATCGGTTCCGTCAAGAACATCAAGCAGATCACCCGGGCGATGCAGTTCGTGGCTGCCTCGAAGCTCAAGCGCGCCCAGGACGCCACGCTGGCCGCGCGGCCGTACAGCGAGAAGCTCGACGAGGTCCTGGCCGACCTCGCGGCGGTGCTCGACGGCGACGACCACCCGCTGCTGGCCGAGCCGACCGCCGGCAAGCGCCTTGTCGTCCTGATCACGACCGACCGGCCGCTGTCCGGCCCGCTCAATACGAACATCGTTCGCTTCATCGCCCGCGACATCATCGACAACCCGGGTGACGTGGCGGTCATCACCGTCGGCCGCAAAGGCCGTGACGCGATGCGTCGCACGCACGTCCCGCTGGAGGCGCATTTCGCGACGTTCGGCGATCGGCCGACCTTCGCCGACGTGCTGCCGCTCGCCCGTCTCGTGACCGACGACTTCCTGGCGGCCACCTACGGCCGCGTGGACATCGTCTACAGCCACTGGGTCTCGACGCTCGTCCAGCGCCCGACGCTGCTGACGATCCTGCCGATCAAGCCGGCCGCCGACACTGAGGGCATCCCGGGCAACCAGTTCATCTTCGAACCGTCGGCCTCGGCCGTGCTCGAACAACTCCTCCCGCGCTATGTCGCGACGCGCCTCTTCCAGGCGGTCCTCGAGGCCAAGGCGAGCGAGGAATCGAGCCGGATGGTCGCGATGAAGAACGCGACCGAGAACGCCGAAGAGCTCATCGAAGACCTGACCCTTTCGTACAACAAGGTCCGCCAGGCCAACATCACCCGCGAGATGATCGAGATCGCGTCCGGCGCGAACGCTCGCTGACGCTCCCAGGACGCAGGAGGCACCAACCGACATGACGACTGCCGCACCGGCCGCGATCGGCCGAGTCATCCAGATCACCGGCCCGGTCGTGGACATCGAGTTCCCGGCCGGCCAGCTGCCCGGCATCTACAACGCCGTCGAGATCCAGCGCGAAGGGCTCGATCCGCTCGTGTGTGAGGTCCAGCAGCACCTCGGCAACAACTGGGTGCGCGCCGTCGCGATGACCACCACGGACGGGCTCGCCCGCGGCGTCGCCGTGCACGACACCGGCGCGCCGATCACCGTCCCCGTCGGCGAGGCGACGCTCGGTCGCGTGTTCGACGTCCTCGGCCATCCGATCGACGGCAAGGGCCCGGTCACGGCCGAGGTCCACCTGCCGATCCATCGCGACCCGCCCGCCTTCGACCAGCAGTCCACCGAGATCGAGGTCTTCGAGACCGGCCTGAAGGTCATCGACCTGATCTGCCCGTTCAAGAAGGGCGGCAAGATCGGCATCTTCGGCGGCGCCGGCGTCGGCAAGACGGTCATCATCCAGGAGCTGATCCGGAACGTCGCCCAGGAGCACGCCGGCGTGTCCGTGTTCGCCGGGGTCGGCGAGCGCAGCCGCGAGGGCAACGACCTCATCGCCGAGATGACCGAGTCCGGCGTCATCGCCAAGACGGCCTTCGTGTTCGGCCAGATGAACGAGCCGCCCGGAGCGCGCCAGCGAGTCGGCCTGACCGGCCTGACGATGGCCGAGTACTTCCGCGACCAGGAGCACCGCGACGTCCTCCTGTTCATCGACAACATCTTCCGCTTCACCCAGGCCGGCTCGGAAGTCTCCGCGCTGCTTGGCCGGATGCCGTCGGCGGTGGGCTACCAGCCGAACCTCGCGACCGAGATGGCCGGGCTCCAGGAGCGGATCACCTCGACCCGCGACGGCTCCATCACGTCCCTCCAGGCGGTGTTCGTCCCGGCCGACGACTACACCGACCCGGCGCCGGCGACGACGTTCGCCCACCTCGACTCGACGATCCGCCTCGAGCGGAGCATCGCCGAGCTGGGCATCTATCCGGCGGTCGATCCGCTGACCTCGACCTCGCGCGTGCTCGACCCGAACATCGTCGGCCAGGAGCACTACGACGTCGCACGTGAAACGCAGCGTGTCCTGCAGCGCTACCGCGACCTCCAGGACATCATCGCCATCCTCGGCATCGACGAGCTGTCCGAGGAGGACAAGTCCACGGTCGCCCGGGCACGCCGGCTCCAGCGCTTCATGAGCCAGCCGTTCTTCGTCGCCGAAGTGTTCACCGGTCGTTGCGGGAAGTACGTCAACATCAAGGACACCGTGGCCTCCTTCAAGGAGATCCTCGAAGGCAAGACGGACACGCTCCCTGAGCAGGCGTTCTTCCTGGCCGGCACCCTCGACGACGTTCGTGAGAATGCCGCCAAGCTGGCTTCGTGATGGGGAGCTCGTCGGTGGGCAGCCACCGATCTGCGCGCCCTACGGCGCTGCGCTTAACGGGCGCGCGCCTCGGCGTCTGCCCACCGCCACTGACCTCGTGCCCCTCCTGGAGGTGGCCTGATGCCTCTGCTGCTTGAGATCGTGACGCCTGAGCGGTTGGCGTATTCGGACACCGTCGACGCCGTGAATCTCCCGGGGATCGAGGGTGAGCTCGGGATCCTGCCCCATCACGCTCCGCTTGTGTCGATGTTGGGGGTAGGCGAGCTGCGGATCCGGAAGGGTGGGGCCGAGGAGTCGTTCGCGATCGTCGGTGGGTTCCTGCAGGTCCGGCCTGACAGAGTCGTGGTGATGGCTGAGACGGCCGATCTTGCCAGTGACATCGACCTCGAGAAGGCGCAGGAGGCCCGGCGCGAGGCGGAACGGACGCTCGAGGGCGCCACCCAGACGGACGCGGTCGACCTGGCCGCGGCACGTGCCTCTCTTCAGCAGGCTCTCCTGCGGATCCGCGTTGCGGAGCGAAGGCACCGCGAGGGTCCGCGGCACAGGGGTTGACGGACCGTGGCTGACGCACGTCCGTTCCACTGGGAATACCATCCCGAGCCGGTCACCCGGGAGGTCTTCCGGATCGAGGGCGGCCACCGTCTCGAGGGGACCGTCCAGATCAGCGGTGCCAAGAACGCCGCGCTGAAGCTGCTCGCTGCGGCGACACTGACCGGCGAGCGCTGCCGGTTCACGAACGTCCCGGAGATCGAGGACGTGCGGGTCATGGCCGACACGCTGCGCGACCTCGGCGTCGTGGTCGATCACCCGGAGCAGAACGTCTACGAGGTCGCCTCGGGCGACGTCGAGTGGCTGTTCGTGCCGCTCGAGGCGGCGGCCAAGATGCGCGCCAGCTTCATGCTCCTCGGGCCGCTCCTGACCCGGTTCGGCCGGGTCATCATCAGCAACCCGGGCGGCGACCGGATCGGCCGCCGGCCGGTCGACCTCCACGTCGAGGCGATGCGCACGCTCGGCGCGTCGATCGACTACCGCAACGGCTACTACTTCGCGACGGCACCGGGCCGGTTGCGTGGCGGCGAGATCCGGTTCCCGTTCGTGTCGGTCATGGGCACCGAGAACGCCATGCTCGCGGCGACCCTGGCTGACGGCCACACGGTCATCCGGCCGGCCGCGCAGGAGCCAGAGGTCGACGACCTGATCGCGTTCCTCCAGGCGATGGGCGCCGCGGTCCAACGGACGTCCCCCGACACCATCGAGGTCGAGGGCCGCAAGCGCCTGCGCGGGGCCGACCACCGGGTCGTCCCGGACCGGATCGAAGCCGGCACATTCGTCATCGCCGCCGCCGTCACGGGCGGCCGGCTGACCCTCGAGGGCGCCCCGTGCGAGCACCTCGCCTCGTTCGTCGAGACGATGGGCCGGATCGGCGTCGGCATCTCCTGCGGCACGGACACCATCGAGGTCGATGGCTCCGCGCTCCACGCGGGCGGCTTCCGCGCCTGCGATGTCGAGACCGCCCCCTATCCGGGCCTCGCGACCGACCTCCAGCCGCCGACCGCCGTCCTGCTGACGCAGGCCAGCGGCACCTCTCACATCCATGAGGCGATCTTCGAGGATCGCCTCGAGTGGCTGGCCGAAGTCGGGCGGATGGGTGCCCGGGTCGAGATGAACGACGGCCACCACGCGACGATCGAGGGACCGTCCAGACTCATCGGCACGGAGGTGGAGATCGGCGACCTGCGGGCCGGCGCCTCGCTCATCCTGGCGGCCCTGGCCGCCGAGGGGACCACCACCATCCACGGTGCTCACCACGTTCACCGGGGCTATGAGAACATCGAACGCAAGTTCCTGGACATCGGCGCCAGCATCTCGCGCTCCGCGGAAGGGACAGCAGACACCACCTCATGAAGATCGGCATCGACCTCGGCACGGCCAACATCCTCGTCTACGTCAAGGGCAAGGGCATCGTCATCACCGAACCCAGCGTGGTGGCCGTCTCGGACGACAACCGGATCGTGGCGGTGGGCGAAGAGGCCCGCGAGATGATCGGCCGGACCCCCCTGAACATCCACGCCATCCGGCCGATGAAGGACGGGGTGATCGCCGACTACGTGATCACCGAGGCGATGCTCAGCCACTTCATCGGCAAGGTCCGCAAGGGCCGGATCGGCTTCGGCAAGCCCGAGGTCATGATCTCCGTGCCGGCCGGCGTGACGAGCGTCGAGAAGCGCGCGGTCCGCGACGCAGCGCTCAAAGCCGGCGCCAAGGAGGCCTACCTCATCGAGGAGCCCCTGGCCGCCGCGATCGGGGCCAACGTGCCGATCAGCGGTCCATCCGGGAACATGATCATCGACATCGGCGGGGGGACGAGCGAGATCGCCGTCATCGCCCTCGGCGGCATCGTCGTGTCGCACAGCCTGCGGGTCGGCGGCAACCGGTTCGACGAGGCCATCGCGACGTACATCCGCAAGAAGTACAACCTGATGGTCGGCGAGCGGACGGCCGAGGAGGTCAAGATCGCCATCGGGACGGCCCTGCCGCTCGAGCGCGAGCTGACCATGGAGGTGCGCGGCCGCGACCTCATCGCGGGCCTGCCGCGGACGATCCCGATCACCAGCAGCGAAGTCATGGAGGCCATCGAGGCACCGCTCCAGCAGCTGGTCGCCGCGGTCCGCTCGGTCCTCGAGCAGACGCCGCCCGAGCTGTCGTCGGACATCATCGACAAGGGCATGGTCATGTCGGGCGGCGGTGCGCTCCTGCGCAACGTCGACAAGCTGCTCACCCAGGTCACCGGGGTGCCGTGTCATGTGGCCGAGAATCCCCTGAACTGCGTGGCGCTGGGCACGGGTCTCGCGCTGGAACACTTCGACTTCTTCAAGAAGTCTCTGGTCCAGCAGGTCTGATGGCAGCATCGGGGCCTGTCGCTTGGCGCACCACGCTCCCCGGTGCCTACGGCGCTGCGCCTAACGGCACCGGTCCGCGCGTCACGCCAAGCACCGCCCTCCGGCGATGAGTCGGGCGTTCGTCGATCTGCATAGCCATAGCCGTGGCAGTTTCGACTCGCTGTCTGCTCCGAAGGACATGGTCAAGGCTGCGGTCGATCGCGGGCTGACGCATCTGGCGATCACTGATCACGATCGGATCGATGTGGCGCAGGAGGCTCGGGGGCTTGCGGCTGACGGGTTGACGGTGATCGTCGGGGAGGAGGTCAAGACTCGGGATGGGGACCTGATCTGCCTGTTCCTGGAGACGGCGATCCCGCCTGGATTGTCGGCGATGGAGACGATCGCGGCGGCGAGAGAGCAGGGCGGGCTGGTCGGCATCCCGCATCCGTTCGACCGGATGCGCGGGTCGTTGCTGCGCGACGCGGCGATGGCCAGTCTGGCCCGACACGTGGACTGGGTGGAGGCGCACAACGCGCGCGTCGTGGGCCACGGCAACGAGGATGCGTCGGCCTTCGCGCTCGAGCATGGGCTGCCGGGGATCGCCGTCTCTGACGCGCATTCGATCATGGAGATCGGGGTGGCGTACATCGCGGTCGATGGCGACCCGTCGACGCCGGCCGGCCTCCTCGCCTCGCTCGCCCAGCTGGAGGTCATCCCCGGCCGGGCGAGCTTCTTCGTCCGGCTGTGGACGCCGGTGGCCAAGGGCGTCAATCGCCTGCGCGGCAACGGCCGGGTCCAGCCATGAGCGATACCGACGGGCAGGACCATCGTCCCGTGGTGGACGGGCAGGGCGGTCCGGTAGGGTCCGGTCCGATGGAGAGCACACCCGCCCTCGACCACCCGCACGCGCAGCATGAGCCCGAGTCGCTCGTCGAAGCGCTCGAGATGGAGCCGACCGACGTCGCGCCGATGTCCATCGGCCGCCGACTGACCCAGCCTCGGACGATCCTGTCGATCATCGTCCCACTGGCGATCATCGGCTTCTTCCTGTATCTGAACCGGGACCGACTGGCCGCGGTGCCGAGCCTGATCCTGCAGGCCGATCCCGCCCTCGTCCTGCTGGCGGGCATCGTGTTCTATCTCGGCTTCCCGCTGCGCGGTTATCGGTGGCAGCGGCTCCTGCGCGAGACCGGCTTCATCATCGGGTTGCGCAACTCGGTCGAGATCCTCTACATCTCGTGGTTCGTCAACTGCGTCGTGCCCGCCAAGCTGGGCGACGTCTACCGTGCCTATCTGCTCAAGATGAACAGCGACGCGTCACTCAGCCGGAGCTTCGGCACGGTCTTCATCGAGCGGATCCTGGACATCTTCGCGATCGCCATCCTCGGCCTCGCGGCCGGGTTCTGGAGCTTCCGGGCAGGGATGCCGCCGGCCATCCGGGTCGTGTTCGTGGTCGGCATCGTGACCGTCGTCGTGGCCGCCGTCGGCCTGTTCACGATGCACAACTTCGGCCGCCGGATCCTGACCAGGCTGCCGTTGCCGCCCAGCGTCCTCGAGCTGTACGAACGGTTCGAGGAAGGCGTGTTCGGTGCTGTCGGCCTCCGTCATCTGCCGATCCTCGCGATCGTGACCGGTCTGATCTGGCTGACCGAGGGCCTTCGGCTGTACATCGTCGTGCTGGCGTTCGCCTTCCCAGACGTCGAGCTCGGGCTGTCGGGCGCGATCTTCGTCGCGCTCATCGGCTCGCTGCTGACGGCGATCCCGCTCAGCCCGGCCGGGCTCGGCTTCGCCCAGGCGGGCGTCATCGGCGTCCTGACCGTCGCCTACGGCGTGCCGCTCGCCGAAGCGACCGCGATCACGATCCTCGACTGGGTCATCAGCGTGCTGTCGATCATCGTGTTCGGGGCGGTCGTCTATGTCGTCTCGCCGATGCCCCGCGGCATGGGCCGGATCCCGCAGCCGCCAGCGGCACCGTCAGCCGCGACCACAGCGTGACCCACGCTCGACACGGATCGAGCATCGGCGCACAGTAGCGATTCCAACCTCGCCGGTGGGACGTACCAAGGTCAGGGGTTCGTGTCGTCCGCTGCCCCGACCGGACCACGACGTACCCTACCGGACCACTCACGCGCTGTGCGATGCCCACGAGACGCGACCGGTACCAACGGGTGATACAGGTGTCTCGGTGCCACGCCGATAGTGACCTCAGCGAACCTTCGCGCACGTAGTCCCAGGGAGCGTCCAGGCACCACATGACGACGCAGAACGGTCGAGCGTTCAACGAATGGCTTCGAGCCCAGCTCAAGGCCAAGAAGATGTCGCAACGCCAGCTCGCCCAGCAGTCCGGCGTGGACCATTCCACGATCTCCCGGCTGATCCGGGGCGACCGGATGCCGTCACTCGGGACCGCGACGAAACTGGCCCGCGGCCTTCGCGAGCTGCGTGACGACGCGGACACTCCCCAATACCTGGGCCTCGTCGCGGCCGGCAACACGAACCCGACCGCTCGCGTCGAATACGCGCTTCGGGCGGACGAGCTGTTGAGCGAGCCGCAGGTCCGCCAGATCATGGAGTACTACCTCGCCGTCCGGATGCGCCGGTACGGCCGAACCTTCCAACCGTCGGAGGCCAGCGGGAACGCCGATCGGGCACCCGAGCAGTCCCGCCGACCCACCTCGGCCAGCCCGATCGGTGTCGGAGCCGGATCCACCGTCAGCACGGTGCGTTCGGTCACCCGCTCTGCCGGTCGAGATCCGGGGCGTTACTAGCACACACCAGGGCACGACCCGGATTCGCCCTCCACGGTCCGGGTCTCGGGGCAGCGAACGCCGGCGTCTGGGGCGCCGGCGTTCGCGATTCCCGGCGCCAGCGCGCGCCAAGCTCCCGGGGCACCTACGGCGCTGCGCCTAACGGTGCCCGTGCGCTCGGCGCGCCCGGCGTCGGGGGCCGGCTTCCTGGGCGGTCGTATCACCCGGGAGACGGGTCAGGGTGATGCGCGGTAGATGGAGATGGTGCGGCCTGGGGCGGCTTGGAAGCGGTCGACTGGTTGGCCGAAGCGATCGGGCGGGGCGACGGTCTCCTCGGCTGGGCCGCCGCAGGGAGCGCCGATGACCGTCTCGAAGAGGGCGTCGCAGATGACGACGACGGTGCCTGACGTCGCCTGGATGGGTCCCGTGCCGTCGTCGGCGTGGACGACGGC
>CAWAKU010000011.1:0-8504 GCA_963782715.1 uncultured Chloroflexia bacterium | reverse complement strand
GCGAAATCGAGTTCGCGGTCGAGCGGGTTACGGCCCGCGACCATCCTCATCCGCCGATCAGCACCTCGGCACGGCGAATGCCATTGGCGAATCCCTTCACGGTGTAGAGCTCGCGGGACCGGAGCGCGGCAATGGCCGATTCGTCGATACGACCCAGGCAGGACAGAACCTGGGCCCGCGCGAGCCAGGCCGACCCAGCATCGAACGAATCATCGGTCCGGTCGGCGATCCCGACGCCTTCCGCAGAAACCTGGTCGGCCTCCTCGCCCTGGCCGCGTCTGGCCAGCGCGACACTCTTGGCCGAGCGCCACAAGATCTGGGTGAGGGCGTCGTCGGGAGCGCCTAAGCGTCGGGCTTCGTCCGCCGCCCGAGCCGCCCCGTCATCGTCCCCGATGATCGCGAGGATCCATGCCTCGAGCCCGACCATCGTCGAGCGCATGCCGGTCTCGCCTCGATGCTCGAGGTCTGCGGCCTCTTCGCGCACCAGGTGAAGCGCGGTGGTGAAGTCGTCGAGCGCATATCGCATGAACGCAGCGTGGAAGTGGGATCGGCCGTGCCCGAGTTCGTCCCAGATGGCGATCGACGCCAAGTGAGCCGCTTCGGCACCGGCCTGGTCACCGAGGATCCCGCGGAGGAGCCCGAGCGACTCGAGCATGGTGGCCCGAGTCTTCCGTCGACTGAGGGCGCCGAACAGCGCTTCGAGGGTCGCGATGCTCGCGGAGACATGCGCCGAACCCCAGACTTCCGCGTTGCACAGCCACATCGCGAAGTCCTCACGACGCGTCTCGCGTCCGGCGGTCGCGGCCAACTCGAGGCCGATCCGTGCCGATGCGGCGACCGTCCCCCAGTGCCGGCCGGCGTCGAGGTAGTTGCTGACGGTCCTTAGGTCGAGGATCGCATTCGTGTCGCCCGCGGCCGCGAAGATCAGACCGTCTTCCTCGACCTCGGCCCTGACGTCCGTGATCCTGAAGGTAGGGTCCGTGAAGGTGCGCACGCTCCAAACCCAGAGCCGCGCCCGGCGTCGGGCGATGTCATCGAGCTCAGCGGCGACGGCCAGGAGCCTCTCCGCCACCTGCATCGTTGCGACATAGTCCACCTCGAATGCGACGTAGACCAGCGCGATCAGCGTCTCGAACCGCGCCGCCGGGTCACCGGCGAGCAGCTCCTCGGCACGTGATAGAAAGCGGACGGCGGTCGGGACCTCATCTCGATCGGCGTTCCGTCGTCCGGCCGAGGCCAGGAGCCGACCCGCCCGGAGCGCCAGGGCTCGCGTCCGGTCGTCATCCAGCCCCAGGTCCATCCGGTAGGAGCGGGCCTTGTCGAGGTGGTCGCCGGTGATCTCGTCGACCTGGGCCGCACGATCGCCGGCGACTCGCTCCAGCCAGTCCGCGAATTGCTCGTGCAACTCCGCCCGTTCCGCTTTCGGCAAGCGGTCGTAGGCCGCGTCGCGAATGAGGATGTGGCGAAACTTGAATGCGTCACCCCTGCTCAGCTCGGATCGTTCCGGGCGGACCAGTTCCTTGCGCACGAGCGAGATCAGGCTGGGTACGACTGCTGGGCGGAGGGCCTCACCGGCGAGTTCCGTGACCGCCGCTTGCTCGAAGACGCGTCCGACGACAGACGCCCGTTCCGCGACCGCGCGTTCGTCCGGTTCCAGCCGTTCGAGCCGGGCGGACAGCAGCGCACTGATCGATGCCGGCATCCGTACCTCGGTCAGCGCCTCGGTTGCGGTCCAGGTGCCATCGCCAGCCTGGCGGAGCAACCCGTCATCGACGAGCATCCCGAGGAATTCCTCGACGTACAGCGGGTTGCCCTCGGCCGCCGCGGTGACCCGGGCCTCGATGGCCGCTGGGATCGCTCCGCCGCCTGGCAAGACCGCGATCAGCCGGCGAGTCGCCTCTGCCCCGAGCGGTTCGAGCGGGACATTGCTCGCGTTGAGTTCCCCGCCCCAGCCGGGCCGCGTGTCGAGCAGCTCCGGGCGGGCTGGGCAGAGGATGAGGATCGGCGCGCCGCGGCTCCAGTCGGTGAGATGCTCGATGAGATCGAGCAGCGTCTGTTCTGCCCAGTGGATGTCCTCGATAATGACGACCAGCGGCCGCTCCTGGGCGAGATGCTCGAGCAGCTTGCGGATCGCCCAGAAGAGCTCTTCCCGCGGCACCACCTCGATCGACAGCCCGATCCCACTCGCCACCCGGGCCGACACGGCGTCCGCATCTGGCTCATGGTCCAGGATGGTCCGCAGTCTGGACCGGGCGGTCTCGGAATCATCGGTCTCGTCGATACCCGCTGCGGACCGCACGATCTCGCCGATCGGCCGGTAGGTGATGCCTTCACCGTAGGACAGGCAGCGCCCGCGCAGGATGGTCGCTTCGGTCGCGATGCCTGCGGCGAATTCTTCGACTAGCCGGCTCTTGCCCACCCCGGCCATCCCGAGAAGCGTGAACAGCTGGCATGAGCGCTCAGAGGCCACACGTTCGAACGCGTTACGGACGGTGACCATCTCCCGTTCGCGTCCGACCAGCGGAGTGTCGAGCCGCCGGACGTGGCCGGCGACGGCTGCATCGACGGACAGCAGCCGGAACGCCGGCAGGGGACCGGCCTTGCCCTTGGCGCTGAGGGGTTCGACAATCTCGATGGTGACGGCATCTCGCACGAGCTGCCACGTCAGCCGACCGAGCAGGATCTCCCCCACCGGTGCCGCCTGCTGGAGTCGGGCGGCGGTATTGACCGGATCGCCGGTGACCATGGTCTCGCCGGTCGACGAGTCGCCGGCGACGACTTCGCCTGTATTGATCCCCGTTCGGAAGCGGATGGAGACGCCGCGGCTGGTCGCGACTTCGGCGTCGAATACGGCAAGCTCGGTGCGGATGTCGATCGCCGCCCGGACCGCGCGCAGGGCGTCGTCCTCATGCACGACCGGGATGCCGAAGACCGCCATCACCGCGTCGCCGATGAACTTCTCGACGGTCCCCCCGTGGGCCTCGATGATTCGCTTCATGACCGCGAAGTAGCGGCCCATCAACGACCGGACGGTTTCCGGATCGAGCTGCTCGCCGAGCGCGGTCGAGCCGGCGACGTCGGCGAACAGGATCGTGACCACCTTGCGCGTCTCGCGGGACTGCGCACTCGATGCTGCACGGAGCGGCCACGCACATTCGGAGCAGAACTTGGCCGTCACGGCATTCGCCGCTTGGCAACGAGGACAGATCACGGCTGGACGACGCTGGATCGGATCAGGCGCCGCCGACGTCGCCACTCACGGTCGACCGGCGAGGCGGTCACCACCTCAGCGAGGATCTGATCGCCCGTCAGGTCGTTCCCGAGACGTGGACCCACCACCAATGTCACCTCCGGTTCGGCGGCGAGCATACACAGGTCATGCGTTCGAACCAGGACTCGACCAGGGACAGCAGTCCGGCATACTGGCCGGATGTCGCAGCGACCGGATGTGTCGGAGGAATCTGGGGATGGCGGTCCGCGAACGACGACCGACGGACCGGGATTTGCCGCGCGAACGGATATCGGTCGGGTACGTACAGGCAATGAGGATCGCTTCCTCGTGCGGCCGCCCGTCTTCGCTGTGGCCGATGGCATGGGTGGCCATCAGGGTGGCGAGGTGGCCTCGCAGCTCACGGTCGAGCACATCCGCGAGGTCGCGGATGTCGCGCCCGTCCCGGACCAAGCCCACATGGTCGCGGCGATCGAGCGAGCGAATACAACGATCCGACGCGACGCCCGCGCTCATCCCGACCTGTATGGGATGGGGACGACCTGCACTGCCGTGGTCGTCGATGTCGCGATCCGCATCGTCCATGTCGGGGACAGCCGAGCTTACCGGTTCCGGGACGGTCGTCTCGATCAACTGACAGAAGACCACAGCCTTGTCGCGAGCTTGGTCCGCGCGGGCAATCTCGGCGCCTCGGAGGCGAGGACCGATGGTCGTCGCAACATCGTCACTCGGGCGCTAGGGGCCGAGGACGAAGTCCGGGTGGACCGCGTCGAAACGGACCGGGCATCCGGTGATCGGGTGATCATCTGCACAGATGGCCTGTCTGGTCAGGTATCCGACGAGGCGATCGCCCGCGTCCTTGCCGAGACGGCTACACCCGCACGTGCAGCCGACCGATTGGTCGAACTGGCGAACGCCGCAGGCGGTGAAGACAACGTGACGGTCATCGTCATCGACGTCGACGCTGTCGCCGCCGCAGCCAGAGTCGCGGGGAGTCTCGACATGGCGTTGGGCGATGTCGGAGGACCCGCGGGTTCCCGCCCGGTTGCGTCAGGCTCGATCGATGCCCGCGGCCATATGCCCCGGCGTCGCATCACCGTGGCCGTAGTCATCGTCGCCGCCCTGATCGTCGTCGGCTTCGCCCTGGCCCTGTTCGCGCCCCGATGAGCTCAGTCGCCCGACGCCGTCCGGAGCTCGGATACGATGACCGGATCGATCAAACCCGATGCTGCGATCCGCACCCCGAGGTTCGTGACCCCATCCAGATCACGAGGGCCTCGTCCCAGTCCGGAGTCCAGCCCGCCGGGGTCGCACGAGCATTCCCGATGGGGATCGTCAGACAGCAGTCGGGCAGGCGACGATCGAGAAGGTCATGTCAGTCTCATGTCAGCCGGGCTCGCGGATCGAGGAGCACGATCGCGACATCAGTGATGAGATTGACCACGACGATGCAGAACGTGGCGAAGAGGACCGTTCCCATGAGCATCGGCAGGTCCTCCGAGGTGACCGAATTGATGGCCAGGGTCCCGATGCCCGGCCATGAGAAGACCTGCTCGATGACCACGACCCCGCCGAGCAACAGCCCGAGATCCAGACCGAGCTGGGTGAGGAGGGGCGCCAGGGCGTTCCGGAACCCGTGTCCCCAGGCCGCTTGGAACTCGGTCAGTCCCTTGGCCCGCGCCGTCCGGACATAGTCCTGGTGAAGCTCCTCGAGCAGAGCCGTGCGGGTCAATCGGGCGTAGTAGGCGGCCAGGCCGAGCGCCAGCGTCAGCGCGGGCAGGAACAGGTAGCGCAGGTCCCACGGCTGGTACTGCCCGATAGGGAAGAGCTTCACATGCCACAGGATGGCCGGCTGGAATGCGAGGAAGTAGATGACGACGTAGCCGATCCAGAACGCCGGCATGGCCACGACGATCGAGGTCGCGATGATGCCGAACCGGTCCGACTTGCCGTTCGGTCGCATCGCCGAGCGGATGCCGAGTGGGATGCCGATGAACAGAGCCATGGCGACACCGGCGACGACGAGCTGGAAGGTCGCCGGGAAGCGCTCGAGGATGATGTCGAGGACAGGCCGGTTGAGGTGATACGACATGCCCAGGTCGCCCTGGAGCAGGCGACCGAAGTAGCCGGCCAGCTGGTCGAGCAGAGGCCGGTCGAGACCGAGAGCGTGGCGGACGGCCTCGACCGCCGCCACGGTCGCGTTCGGCCCGACTATCGACCGCGCCGGGTCGCCCGGCGCGACGTAGGCAAGAAGGAACGTGAACATGCCTGCGCAGAACATGACCAGCGCGCCCCACAGGAGGCGCTTGACCAGGTAACCGATCACGACGGGTCAGCGAGGCGCATGGGCGCTCGAAGCGCCGGACGCCGAAGGCTCGCAAATCCCGTTGCCGCTCATTCTTTGACGTCGATCCTTGGCAAGTCGTTCGGGTACGTGGGATGCAGCGGGTTGCCGATGACCCTGTCAGAGGTCAGGATCACCGTCTCGTTGAACAGGATCGGCGCCCACGGCGCGTCGGCCATGATCATCGCTTGGATCTGCTGGTACTCGGCAAGCCGGGCGGTGTCGTCCTGTTCGGCCAACGCCTTCACGCCGAGGGCGTCGACATCAGGGTTGCAATACCAGGCTGTATTGAATGCTCCGGCGACTGCGGTCGAGCACGACAGGATCGGATCGATGAAGTCGGAGGGGTCCGGGAAGTCCTGGAACCAGCTGAGGAACACCAGCGGCGCCTGGTGCGGGACGGTGATCGTCCCGAGGAGCACATCGAAGTCCTGGGGGACGAGCTTGACGTTGATCCCGATCTTCGCTAGATCCTGCTGGATGGCGACGGTCGAGGACTTCGAGAGCTCCGTCGTGTCCGAGTACATGGTCGTCTCGAATCCGTTCGGGAAGCCCGCCTCCGCCATCAGCTTCTTGGCCCCTTCGACGTCAGACGTGTACGGTTTGCAGCTCGTGTCGTAGCCGGGCATCGCCGGCGGGAAGATGCAATCGGCGACGACGCCGCGGCCGTTGTATAGCTTGACCAAGTTGGCCTTGTCGATGGCCATGTTGATCGCCTGGCGGACCTTGATGTTCGAGAGCTGCTTCTTCGGGTCGGTCGTGTCCATCGAGACGTACGTGGTCGCCACATCGATCTGATGTTTGACCTGGTCGGTCAGGGTGGGATCGCCCGTGATCTGTGAATAGACACCGGACGGGATGGACTCACCCATGATGTCCAGCTGGCCAGCCTGGACCTGTTGTACCTGCGTGTTCTCCTCCACCAGGAAGCGAACCTCGACGCGGTCGGTCTTGGGCAGGTCAGGCTGCCAGTAGAAGGTGTTGCGCTTGAGAACGGCCTTGCTGCCCTGCTGGTACGACTCGAGGTAATACGGCCCTGTCCCGACGGGCGCTTTCTCGAAGGCGGCCGTGTCCTCCCCGGCGAGCTCCCTGGGCACGATCGAGCCGAACCCCATGGCCAGGATCGCAAGCAACCGCTTGTCTGGCTTGACCAGCTTGATCGTGACCGTCAGCGCGTCGGCCGCGATGATGCCCGACGCCGTAGTGGCCTTCTTGTCGAGGACCTCCTGGGCGCCATCGATGATCGAGAAGAACGCGGACCCGACCGGCGACGGAGAGGGCTTGAGGTTCTGGTTGAGGATCCGGTTGAGCGAGGCGACCACGTCATCGGCTGTCATGTCTCGCAGCACGGTCCCGTCGCCCTTGACGAACTTGACGCCGGGTCGGAGCTTGAACGTATAGGTCAGACCATCGGTCGAGACGGTCGGCATCGCCTCTGCCAGCCCCGGGATGAGCTGGGTGGAATTCTCGGCGTACTCGACCAGTTGGTCGTACAGCATCCGAGTGACCGTCCACGACGTGGTGTCGTACGCCAGGGCCGGGTCGAGGTGCTGCATGTCGGCGGCGAAAGCGATCGACAAGTCACCGCCGCCGGCGGTCGACTGCGAGGCCGGCGGCTGGCTCGCCGCTGCAGGAGTCGACGCGGCCGGCGCAGTCGAGGCACCAGGTGCCGCGGCGCCCGGCGGGTTCGACGCGGTCGAACTCCCGCAAGCGGCCGCGATGACGACGAGCGCCGCGCCCAGGGCGAGCAGGCGTTTGGCCTGCCGCGGTCCTCCGTCCATCTGGTCCCTCCTTCGGTTCGTCACGTGGATGCGGGGGCGTCGAGACGACGTTCCGGACTGTGGACCCGGTCCGTCATGTCCGCGTCTGACCCTCCGGCGATCAGCTGCCCCACGAGCGCGGGTCCATCGCGTCGCGCAGCGCGTCGCCAAGCAGGTTGAACGCGAGGACGGTGATGGTGATGGCCAACCCGGGCAGGATCACAAGTCGCGGATCGGTGATGAATCGACCGATGTGGTCGGCCAGCATCGTGCCCCACGTCGGTGTCGGCGGTGGGACCCCGACACCCAGGTACGACAGGGTCGTCTCGAACAGGATGGTGGCCGCGATCCCGAGCGATGCATAGACCACCAGGAGAGGCGTCACGTTCTGGAGGTGGTGGCGCAGGAAGATGTGCCAGCCGGAGGCGCCGAGGGCTCTCGAGGCCTCCACGAACCCGGACGTGCGCATGATGACCATCCGCGTGTACACGATCCGCGCGGTCGCGGTCCACAACGTAGTCGCGATGATGACGATGACCAGTTCGACGCTGGGACCGACGACGGCTGCGACCGCGATCGTGAGCAGGAGGACCGGGAAGGCAAGCCACAGGTCGGTGGCGCGCATGAGTAGGCTGTCGAGCGGGATGCCCAGCGAATGCCCGCCCGGGAACGGCAACCGTGGCGAACGGACGAGGGCCGCGACCGACCCGACCAGCAGTCCGAGCGTCGTGGCGATGAGGTTCGCGCCGACACCGATCAGGAGCGAGGTCCGGGCGCCATACAACATGCGGCTGAGGTAGTCGCGCCCCGAGGCGTCGACGCCGAGTGGGAAGCGCGCGCTCGGCCCGGTCGGGTCGCCCTTCGCATTGATGGCGTCGCGGAACTGCTCCAGCGGATCGTGGGGCGCGATGATCGGCGCCAGGAGTGCCGCGACGGACACGAACGTGACGATCGCAGCACCGATCCAGAACATCGGGTTGTGCGCGAGGATGCGCCAGACGCGAGACCGGCCGACGACCTCGTCCGGAAGCTCCCCAAGGTCGGTCGGGTCGAGGGTGGCCGGGATCTGCTCGAGCAGGTCCATCGCAGGCACTCTAGTCCACCGGCGCAAACCGCCAGCCATCGGCGCGGCAGCGGGCCGATCAGCATGCGGCGATCACGGGCGCAGGGG
>CAWAKU010000010.1:0-283936 GCA_963782715.1 uncultured Chloroflexia bacterium | reverse complement strand
TGAACCTCCGACCTCATCGTCCCGAACGATGCGCGCTACCAAGCTGCGCCACGCCCCGACCGAGGTGCCCGTTGTACAGGGCCTGCGGATGATAGCGCACAGGACCGAAGCGAGCGAAACCGGACGACGGCTCGAGGCGTACTGACCAGGGACAACCATCGCGACCGACCCTGGGAGGAGTCACTCGATGCATTCGACCAACCGTCCGTTCCGGATCACGTTCCTGACCGCCATCGGCGGGCTCGCGCTCGTCCTGGCCGCCTGCTCGAGCAGCGGCGCGAGCACCGCCCCCAGCGCCGCCGCACCGAGTGCCGCGGCATCGGCCGTGGCTGGCGGTCCCGTCACCCTCGCGACGTCGACCGGGGCTGTCGGTGCCTATCTGACCGGTGCCGACGGCAAGACGCTGTACGTCTTCACCCCCGATTCGGCGAGCAAGAGCACCTGCGTGGACGCATGCGCGACCAAGTGGCCGCCGCTCATCGTCAGTGGCGCCGCGCCCACCGCTCCATCCGGCGTGACCGGAGCGCTGACCACGTTCGCCCGACCGGATGGCTCGATGCAGCTCGCCATCAATGGCCGCCCGCTGTACTACTACGGCGGCGACGCCAAGGCCGGTGACACGACCGGCCAGGGCGTCGGCGGCAAGTGGTTCGTGGCCTCGCTCGATGGCAGCCTGCCGTCTGCCGTCCCATCGGCCGCGACCCGCAGCTACTGATCAACCGCCGGGTGTCAGCCAGACGGGATACTCGCGGACGCTCTCGGGTGTCCCGTCCTTGGCTGAAAGGTCGTACGCTCGGAGCGTGCCCCACTGGCCCTTGCTGACCGTGTAGCCGAGGGTCGTGCTGAACGTCCCGCGGCAGCCGGTCCCGCACGTCGCCATGACCTGCTCGTCGGCCAGCGTCTTGCCCCCGGCGTCGAGGACCGCCACCCGGAAGGTGGCCTCGAAGACGTTGGCGTTGCCGGCGACGCGGTCACCTGACTTGTACGCGGCACCGAACGCCGGCCGGTCCACGAAGATGGCCGGCAGCTGGTCGTAGTAGTCGGCACGGCCGACCGGGCCGTCGAGGACGATCCCCTCGCTGCCGAAGACGGTCACCGTCACGCCATCGATCTGGAAGACGACGGACTTGATCGTGCTGAACTGGGTCAGCGTGTAGACCACCTGCGCCAGCCGGAACTGCATCGAATCCGACCCGCCGCCCGAGTCGTACTCGGTCGAGAGGTTCACCGTCGCCACGCCGTTCTTGGCGCTGACGCCGAGGAGGGTCGTGCCGTCGGGGATGGCCGTGGTGATCGCGCGATCGCCCGATTCGGTCTTCGTCGGGCCGGCCAGCAGGGCATTCATCGCGGCCTTGGCGACGGCCGTGGACTTGGGCACCTCGCGCAGGACCGGGACGAGACCGACGACGCCGGGCTCGCCGCCGAGGACGAAGTAGGCACGGACGATCATGGTCTCGCTCGTGGACGGCGATCCGGATGGCGCGACCGATGCGTCCGCCGACCCGGACGGTTCGCTGGACGGCTCGTCGGATGGCGCGACGCTGCCGCTGGGGCCCGGGGTCAAGTCGGGGCTGGTCGGTTCGGCGGACGCTGTGGGCTCGGACGTGGGGACGGACCCGAGGCCTCCGGTGCCACCGCTGCAGGCGGTGACGAGAGCGACGACTGCGACGAGGACGAGAAGGCTGCGGGAGCGGAGGAGGGGTGTCATGGTTCGGACTCCTGGTCTCGGATGGGCGCAGGAACAGCATCCACCCCAGCGATCGCCATCCCATCGCCACGCGGTAACGATCCGGTCACAGGCAGTCGCAGCTCCATCCGCAGGCCACCCTCGACGAGGTCGGACGCCGTGAGGTAGCCACCGAGCAGCGCGGCGTGCTCGGCGGCGATGGCGAGGCCGAGGCCGCTGCTGCCGCCGTGGCGCGATGGGTCTGCCTTGTAGAAGCGGTCGAAGATCCGGGCCAGACGGTCCGGCGGGACGCCCGGTCCGCGATCGGACACGGCCACGACGATCTCGCCGGCCGCAGCATCCGTCGCAAGTGAGACGGCGACCGGTGTGCCGGGTGCGTGCTCGCGGGCGTTGTCGAGCAGATTGGCGAGGATCCGGTCGAGTCGTCGCGGATCCGTCTCGATGACCAGCGGCCGGTCGGGCAGGGCGAGTGACGCCTCCGGCAGGTGGGACGCGGTGATCGCCCGGACCAGCCGGGTGAGATCGACCGGCTCCACGGCGATCTGCTCGGCGTGGGCATCGAAGCGCGACACCTCCATCAAATCGTCCACAAGCGACCGCAGCCGCCCGACATCGGACACCAGGAGCTCGCCGGCACGACGGCTGGCATCCGGCAGCGAACCCAGGTGCTCGCGCAGGATCGACGCCTCCGCGACAAGGGCGGCCAGCGGCGTCCGCAGCTCGTGCGCGACGTCGGCCACGAACCGGCGGTTCTGCGCTTCGGCCGCCTCGAGCCGGCCGATGGTCTCGGCAAGCGCTTCGGCCATCCGGTTGAAGCGCTCGGCCCATGTCCCGAACTCGTCGTCCGAGGTGACCGGCACGCGCGCGGACAGATCACCGTGCTCGAGTCGCTCGGCCGCCCGGCTGGCCGCCTCGACCGGGGCGAGGACCCCGCGGGCGACCGCCTGTGCGACGAGGAGCGCGACGAGGACCAGGGCGATGGTGCCAACGGTCAGGGCCAGACGGAACTGGCCGAGTGCCTCGTCGATCGCGGTCACGTCGTGGATGAAGTAGAAGGCCGGACCGGCACCGCCGACTTGGCCTCCGATGACCAGGCTGGGGTGGCCGGCGACCGTCGTCCAGGTATAGGCGAGCTCGCCCTCGTTCACCCTCTTGGTGAAGTCGTCGGGCAGCTTTGCCAGTTCGCCGACGAGGTCGGGCTTGGAGACGACGGGCTCGCCGGAGCCGACGTCGGTGATGGTGTCGACCCCTCGCTGGAGGAACGTCTCGCGCAGGCCGCTGTCGACGATGTCCTCGGGGGTCGGGTCGGCCGGCAGGCCGCGGTTGGGGACCGTCACCGACAGGTCGAAGCGTGCCTGGGTGGCGGCGTCGCGCAGGACCTGGTCGTGCAGGCTGCTCTCGACGAAGACGTAGGCACCGGCGCCCAGGAGGATCGCAGTCAGCGCGACCATCGCGACGAGGGTCAGCGCGAGCCGGGCCCGGATCCCGCCGCGCCACAGCATGGATCAGCGGACCGCCTTGTAGCCGGCGCCGCGGACGGTGACGATAAGTGTCGGCGTCGCCGGGTCGGGCTCGATCTTGGCGCGCAGCCGGCCGACCGCCACGTCCACCAGGCGCGAATCGCCGAGGTAGTCGTAGCCCCAGATCCGGTCGAGCAGCGTGTCTCGGCTGAGGACCTGTCCGGCATGGCGGGTCAGCTCGGTCAGGAGGTCGAATTCCGTCCGGGTCAGAGCGACGTCGCGGCCGTCGCGGGTCACCGTGCGGCCGGCGAGGTCGATGGCGATCGGGCCGAGGGTGAGTCGATCGGCGTCGTCTGGCCCGCGGCCGGCGCGGCGGAGCGCGGCCCGGACGCGGGCCACCAGCTCCGGCACCTCGAACGGCTTCTTGACGTAGTCATCCGCGCCCGCTTCGAGACCGACCACGACGTCGATGGTGTCGGCGCGGGCGGTCAGCATCACGACCGGGATGGTCGAGCTGCGGCGGATCGCCCGGCAGACCTCGAGGCCGTCGAGTCGCGGCAGCATGACGTCGAGGAGGACGAGGTCGAACGGCTCGGCGGCGAATCGCTCGAGCCCGGCGGCGCCGTCGGCGGCGGTCTCGACCGTGAAGCCTTCGTTGCGCAGACCGATGGCCGTGATCTCGCGGATGGACGGGTCGTCCTCGACGAGCAGGATCCGGGCGTCCAAGGTCACTCCTCGCGGGCAGGGCTCCAGTATGCCAGCCGCGGCTGGCCGGGCCGGGGCTCCGGTCGGGTGGCGGTCGGCCCGCGGCGGTCGGCCCGCGGCGGTCGGCCCGCGGCGTGCTGCCAGGCATGCCCTCAAGGGGTACAGGGCAGTTGAGCCACCTGCTTGCTGCCAGATATGCGCCCCTGGACTCTTGGGCAGGTGCAACCAGCCCCGACGGCCGGGGTTTGTCTCGAACCGGCTTGTTTGATGCCAAGTAGGGCATCAACGAGGGCAACGATGCCCGGATCCAGTGTCCACCGCTGACTACCAGTCCGTGGACGGGCATTTGGCAACGGACCGCGGTCGCGGCCGTCGGTGCGTGACAGATATGCGTCGCACGGGTACTCGTCGCGACTGGTCCGGGGCGAGTCCCGCAAGACCTCGTCAGCCAGCCGACCTGATGCCAAGGAAGGCATCAGGCCCGGCGTCGACGGCCGGTTCCGCGCTTTGCGTCTGACGACGACCCGTGGGACGGGCATATGGCGATCCGGGCGGGTACCTGCCCCGCGCCCCCTACCCCAGCGTCGCCTCGAACGCGGCGTTCTCGCGGGCCCTCTGCTCCGCCCGGATCGGGACGGTCCCGAGGGCCGCGAGCACGAACGTCAGGGCCATCAGCATGAACACGACCGGCACACCCGCGGCCTCACCGAGCTGCTCGATGACGATCCCGTAGACGATCGTCCAGAGCGACCCGACGCCGAAGGCCATCGCGAAGTACAGCGCGTACGAGGCATCTCGTGTCGACGGCGGGGCGATGTCCCCGAGCAGCGCCTGGAGCTGCGGGCTCTCGGCGAACGAGAACAGCCCCATCAGCACGATGCCGACCCACAGCGGGATGAGGGAGGTGCCCGCGGACAGGAACACCATGAACCCGATCGCGCCACCGAGATAGACGCCGATGATCAGCGGCTTGCGCCCGATCCGGTCCGACAGCCAGCCGGCGACGATCGGGACCGGGACCGAGAACACGATGAGCACCCCGTACATCAGGCCGGCCGTCCCACCGTCGAGATGGATGACCCGGGTCATGTAGATGAGCGCGAACAGGTTGACGACGCCGAGCCCGCGACCGCCGCCGCCAAGCGCCGAGGTGAGATACAGCCACAGCAGGTCACGGTCGCGCAGGATGCGCCCGAACGCCGCGCGGACGGTCCCGCTCGCGCGTGCTGCGGCCCGGTCCGTCCCCCGCTCGCGCACGAACAGCAGGATCAGGATGCCGACCGCGATGGCCGGCAGCCCGAACACGATGGCCGCCCCGCGCCAGCCGACCGCAGCGATGAGCGGGACGCCGATGAGCGCGACCACGACCGTGCCGATGTTCCCGCCCGCGATATGCGCACTGATGGCGAAGCCGCGCCGCTCGGGCGGGAACTGCTCGGCGAGCAGGCCGTTGCCGACCGGGTGCTGGGGCGAACCGCCGATTCGCGAGGCGATGTTCGGGATGGCGTAGGTCACGAAGCTCGTCGCGAACGCGGTCAGCGCGAACCCGCCACCGAACAGGATCCCGCCGAAGCCGAGCAGCCGGCGTCGCGAGACGACCCGGGTCAGCCCGGCATAGCTCAGCTGGACCATCCCGGCCATGAATGCGCCGATGGCGGCGAGGAATGCGATGGTCTCCACGCCGAGCCCGAATTCGTCGATGATCTTGAGGAAGATCAGGGGCAGGACGACGGCCTGGGCATGGTTGATCGCATGGGCCACGGACAGCAGGCCCAGCGACCGCATCGGGTGGATCGTCACGTGGGACACGGCGGTATGGTGCCGCACATTGGCCTACCCGGGTGGGCCAATCCCGCAGCACCGGATGGAGGGTGCATCAGATGGACGTTCGGATCGCGACGGTGGCGAAGCAGCCGGACCTCGCCCCGCTGCTGAACGGTTTCAATCCGTGGCCGCCGTTCATGCGCCAGGATCCGATCGGGTCGCTGTACTACGCCGACCCCGTCGGTGCGTACCCGGAGTTCATCCTGGTCGCCGTCGACCCGGACGATCCCGGCCGGGCGATCGCCAAGGGCTACAGCGTGCCGTTCACCTGGGACGAGGACCCGGCCGTGTCACTGCCTGAAGACGGCTGGGATGGCGTGATCGTGGAGGCCACCCTCGACCGGCTGGCGGGCCGGCGCGGGAACCTCGTCTCCGCACTGGAGATCTCCGTCCGCGACGACCAGCGCGGGAAGGGGCTGTCGGACCTGATGCTCTCGGCGATGCGCGACAACGCGGCGGCGCTCGGCTTCAGCAGCCTGGTCGCCCCGGTCCGGCCGAACGGCAAGCACCTGCATCCCGAGCTCCCGATCGCGGGCTACGCCGGGCTGCGCCGGGACGACGGCCTGCCGGTCGATCCGTGGCTGCGCGTCCACGTGCGGGCCGGCGGCACGATCGTCGGCGTGTCGGCGCGGGCGATGAGCATCGCCGGCTCGCTCGCGCAGTGGCGCGACTGGACGGGTCTCCCGTTCGACACGACCGGCCCGGTGACGGTGCCCGAGGCGCTCATCCCCGTCCAGTGCGACGTCGAGCAGGACTATGCCGTGTACTGCGAGCCGTGTGTCTGGGTCCACCACCGCCTGGGCTGAGGCGGCCGGGTCACCGCTCAGTGTTTCTTGGGGACCTCGTATAGATCGGCCTTCGGGTCCGACTTCTTCTTGGCATGGCCCGCCGCGTGGACCGGCTCGTGCTTCGGAAGGATGTACAGGAGCATCAGGGCCAGCGGGCCGAAGATGACGCACAGGATCGTCCAGAGCCACGCGTTGCGCCCGAACTTCGGGGCGTTCTGGTAGGCATACACCGCGCAGACGATCCAGACCACGGCCGCCAGGACGACGAATCCTGTACCGATGAGGGTGGGTTGATCCATCGAGTCGATCCCCTAAGAGCTGATCGGGAGCGGCCGACCCGGTCGGCCCCGCTTGGCGTCGACATTGTGACGGAAGACGCCCGGCCGAGGGAGCCTCAGCCGGGCGTCGGATCTGCGAGAGGGGCGATCAGTACTGGAAGAGCAGCTCGCGATACTTCGGCAACGGCCAGAGATCGTCGGCGACGAGCGTCTCGAGCTCGTCGACGACCGTCCGCAGCGTCGCCTGGGCGGGGATGACCTCGGTGGCGAACGCCTTGGCCTCGGCGTGCAGGGTGCCCGCCTCGTGCGCCTCGTGCTGCGCGTGCTGGAGCGCTTCGATGGAGTCCACCAGCGAGTCGGCGAGGCCCGTGATCCTGACGCAGATGCTGTTGATGCCCTTCGACGACGGCGCCCCCGCGAGCTCACCGAGGTAGCGGGCGACGGCCGGCAGGATCATCGTCGAGGCGATGTCCACCGCGGTGTTCGCCTCGATGTCGACGATCTTGACGTAGCGCTCCCAGTTGACCTCGACGCGCGACGCGAGCTCGCGCTCGGACAGCACGCCGAAGCTCGAGAAGAGCTCCTTGGCCTTCTTCGTGGTGAGCGCCGGCAGCGCGTCGACGGTCGTTCGGTTGTTCGGCAGCCCGCGGCGGGCGGCCTCGGCATGCCACTCCTCGGAGTAGCCGTTGCCCTCGAACAGGACCTGCTTGTTGGCCTTGACGATGCGCGACAGGATCGTGGTCAGGCTCTCGAAGTCGGCCGGGTCGAGCTTGTCGAGCTCATCGGCCAGGTTCTTGAGCGAGTCGGCGACGGCCGTGTTGAGGACCGTCTGCGGCCAGTAGATCGGCGCCGACGAACCGACGGCGCGGAACTCGAACTTGTTGCCGGTGAAGGCGAATGGCGAGGTCCGGTTACGGTCGGTCGCGTCGGCGGCCAGGACCGGGAGGGACGTCGCACCGAGCTCGATCGCGCCGCCCTTCTTGGATGCCGCCGCCGGGCCCTGCTCGACCTGGGCGATGACGTCCACCAGCTGGGCGCCGAGGAAGATCGAAACGATCGCCGGCGGGGCCTCGTTGGCGCCCAGGCGATGGTCGTTGCCCGCGTCGGCGATGCTCGCCCGGAGCAGGTCGGCGTGCTCGTTGACGCCGCGGATGACCGCGACCAGGAAGGCCAGGAACTGGGCGTTGGCGTGCGGGTCGTGGCCGGGGTCGAGCAGGTTCTCGCCGTCATCGGTCGCCATCGACCAGTTGTTGTGCTTGCCCGAGCCGTTGATGCCGGCGAACGGCTTCTCGTGGATGAGGAACATCAGCCCGTGCTGCGACGCGAGGCGGCGCATGAGGCTCATCACGACCATGTTGTGGTCCGAGCCGACCGAGGTCGCCTCGTAGACCGGCGCCATCTCGAACTGGCCCGGGGCCACCTCGTTATGGCGGGTCTTGGCCGGGATGCCGAGGCGCCACAGCTCGCGATCGAGATCCATCATGAACGCCAGGATCCGCTCGCGGATCGGGCCGAAGTACTGGTCCTCGAGCTCCTGGCCCTTGGGCGACGGGGCGCCGAAGAGTGTCCGCCCGGTGAGCAGCAGGTCGGGTCGCTGCTCGGCCAGCCGCCGGTCGACCAGGAAGTACTCCTGCTCCGGGCCGATGTTGGTGAAGACGCGCTTGGTGGTCGTGTTGCCGAACCAGCGCAGGACGCGCAGGGCCTGGACGCCGAGGGCTTCCTGCGAGCGCAGGAGCGGGATCTTGAAGTCGAGCGCCTCGCCCGTGTACGACACGTACGCGGTCGGGATGGTCATCGTGACGCCGTTGGTCTCGACCTGCAGGAAGATCGGGCTGGTGACGTCCCAGCCGGTGTAGCCGCGGGCCTCGAAGGTCGCGCGCAGCCCGCCCGACGGGAACGAGCTGGCGTCCGGCTCGCCCTGGACCAGGTTCTTGCCGGAGAACTCGGCGATGGTCTGGCCGTCGCCGACCGGGGTCAGGAACGAGTCGTGCTTCTCGGCCGTCGAGCCGGTCATCGGCACGAACCAGTGGGTGTAATGGGTCGCGCCGTGGGCCAGCGCCCACTCCTTCACGCCGTGGGCGACGGCGTCGACGATGGCCGGATCGAACGGCTCCTGACCGTCGATCGTCTTGCGCAGCTTGCGGAAGATCGGCTTGGCCAGGTACTGCTGCTGGGCCACCTCGTCGAAGACGTACTCGCCGTAGATGTCGGCGCCGGCGTCCTTGAGGTAGTCCTGGGTCTTGGCGACCCGATGTGTGGCGATCTCCGAGATGGCGGTCTGTCGCGCGGTCATGGGTCTCCTGTCCGTCGGGGCACTGCTGGACGTCGGTCGGGTGCGGTATGGCACGCACGGGTCCAGCCGCAAGCCTGTCTGGGGTGGTCGTCCGGCCGGTCCGAGACCGGCCTGACGGTCGTGCCGAGACACGACTGGACGCGCGCGAAGGCTTGGCCGAAGGGTACCAGTCGAAAGGTTGCGATTCAGCGCCGAGCGCGACCATCCAAGGTTGTGGGTCCCGGACGAATCCCGTCGCAGAAACGAGCGTGGGCCCCCGCGGGAGCCTCCTACCGGAGCGCCGCGGCAGTACTTGCACCATGGGACCGTTGTGGCCACTGATCGAGGTTGCGTTCGCCCGTTCGACCGACATTGATGCCCTGATAGGCATCAGCTAGGGCTGCAGGCGTTGATCCGGACACGTTCTAGACCAGATACCAGCCACAGCGGTCCCCGGGTGCACATTTGGCCGCATCCCCTGGGACCGCCACGGACCGATCCCTAACCCGCTTGTCGGACCGCCACGAGCTGATCGAGCAGGCGTCCGAACTCGCGCTCGACGTCGACGTAGCGATCCGAGCGCCAGACGATCTCGAGACGTCCGTCGGGCGCGACCCGCGTCCAGACCCGGCGGCGTGGCCGGTAGAACGTGATGGTGATGCCGGCGATGAGCAGCCCGAAGGCGATCCAGACGAGGCCCTGGCCCGGGTCGCGCTTGGCGATGAGCAGGGTGAAGTCGGAGAAGTCGGTCAGGCCGATCGACAGGTCCAGGTCCTGCGAGACCTTCGTGTCACCGCGATGGAGGTCGACCGCGGCATAGAGGTCCTCGATGGGCTGGCCGTCGGCCGCGGTCCCGGCGATGTGGTACGGGATGGCGATGAGGACGCCCGTGCCATCGGTCTCTTTGTCGAGCAGGAGCTTGATGCCCATCGCTCGGCCGGGGATGCCGATCGAGGCGTATGGCCGGCCGGAGACGGCATCGGTCATCGGCACCGGGGCATCCCACAGGATCTCGCCGGCGGCGGTCTTGAGGACGAGGTGCGGGGCAGGCCCGAACCCGTTCTGGTGGAAGGTGTAGCCCGCGACCGACAGCGGGTCGTTGACCCGGATCGTCTTGCGCGCGATCTCCTGGCCATCCTGGTAGACGGCGAGGTCGGTGGTGAAGTCGGTCGGCTTGCCGGTATCGAAGCCGGGCGCCTCGAAGTCGATGTTCCGGACGAGGAGCAGGCCCGGGGTCCCGATGGGCTGGACCGTCAGCGCCTCGCCCTCCGCGACGACGAGGCCCTGCTCGTCGCCGAGCCGGGCGGTCGCTGCGGCGGCGATCAGGAAGATGATCAGGCCGGCGTGGGTGAACAGGGTCGCCATCTTCGTGTACTGGTGGCGGTCGCCGTAGACGAAGCGCGTCCCATCGGCCTCGGTCGCCTCGCGGACATGGAAACCGTTCCGCCGCAGGACCGCGTGGACGTCGGCCGGGGCGACCCCGTCCATCGCGGCGCGGTCCGGCAGCCGCGGGTCGAAGTACGGCTCGGGCTGGGCGACCCGGACGTCGCTCACGCCACGCCACAACCGGGGTGTCCGGTCGAGCGTGCAGACGACGATGGACGTGACCAGCACGACCAGCCCCGCGCTGAACCACGGCGAGCGGAAGATCGAGAAGACCGACAGCCGCTCCATCATGTCCACGATGGCCGCGCCCACGACCGGGTCGTAGCGGGCGTGGGTCTGATCCATCGCCAGGGCGTAGTCGGTCGCCGAGCGGAAGGCGAAGTCGGGCAGCTGTTTGATGGTCATCCCGACAACGGCCAGCAGGGCCAGGAAGATGATCTGGAAGACGGCGAAATCGACCGACGTGAAGAGGTGCCACAACCCGTAGCCCAGGCGGGCTGGGAGGTTCCGGCCGGACGGTCGGGTGGTGGCCGCCGAGACGACGGCCGGGCTCGCGATGGCTCCGGCCCCTAGACGGCGCCGAGCGCCGGGAGCGGGCGGGCGGTGGGGTCGATGCCGTCGGTCACGTCGGGATGCTACACCGGAGTCGCCGGCCGCTCCGTTCCCGGGACCCGGACGCCGGTCACCCGGTCCTTGCCGGCCCGCTTCGAGGCGTACATCGCGCCATCGGCGCTGATGATCAGCTCGTCCGCCGTCCGGCCGTCATCGGGGAAGGCCACGACGCCGATCGACAGCGATGGTCGCGGCGCGGTGGACGGCAGGTCGATGGACATGCTGTTGACCCCGATCCGGATCTTCTCGGCCAGGACGTAGGCGCCGGTCGGGTCGGTCTCGGGCAGGATCGCCACGAACTCGTCGCCGCCGTAGCGGGCTGCCGTGTCGATCTGCCGGACGCCCTGGTTGATGACCGCCCCGACCCCGCGCAGGACCTTGTCGCCGGTGAAGTGGCCGAGCCGGTCGTTGATCGACTTGAGCTCGTCGAGATCCATCATCAGCAGGCAGAAGCCGCGCCCCGAGCGCGCGCTGCGGGCGATCTCGCGGTCCATCGCCGCGAAGAAGAAGGTCCGGTTGAACAGCCCGGTCAGCGAATTGACCGTGGACAGCCTGATGGCGGCGTCGCGCGTTCGCCGCTGGGCCCGGGCGATGACCATCGCCACGTAGGCGATGAGGACCAGCGCTGTCAGGTTCACGCCGACGATCGCGGCGGTCGCCGGGCCGAACGTCCCGGGCGTGCCGGCGACGACCGCGAGGACGTAGCCGATCGCCGCCGCGGCGACCAGGGTCAGGGTGATGGTTGGCGAGACGACGAGTGCGGCGCCGCCGACGATGAGCGGGTAGGCGAAGAAGAACGGGCTGGCGGCGCCGCCGGTGAGCGCCACCAGCAGGGTCGCGACGGTGATCGCCACCGAGCCTTCGACGACGAACTTGGCGGCACCCAGCGTGTCCGGCGGCAGCAGGTCGTGGACGACGACGACGAACAGCCCGGCGAACGCGAGCAGGATGAGGATGGCCGGCTCGGTCTCGGGCCACAGCCCGGTCGCGGCCACGATGACGGTCGTGGTCAGGAGGAAGACCCACGCGACGATCCGGACGACGCGGTCGTAGGTCTGGGTCGGCACGCCGTCATCGGTCGCCGATCCCTCGACGCCCCCGACGACCGCGGCCTGCGCCGCCCGTCGCTCATCGGTCGGCGATGGACCGGCCTCGCGGGCGAGCGGACTCGTCCGCCCGAACAGGGGCGGAAGCAGGATCACGGCCATCACGAGCAGGTTGGCGGCGACGGCGACGATGATGAGGAAGATGACCGGCTCGACCGGCAATGTCACCCTCGCTGAACGTGGGGAGGCAGGTCGACCGCCGACCCGCGTGAGGGCCATCTTAGCCGCCGACCACCGTCAGTCCGAGATGCGGACGGCCCCTTCGGTGCGCCGGGACAACGGGTATCAGCCGTGTGTCGCAGGGACGCGGTGCGTCCTGTCAGCGCGTCCCGTACTGGTACGTCTGCTTGACCAGGCGCAGGTAGACGAAGGTCTCGGTCTCGCGGACCCCGTCGATCGCGCGCAGGCGGTCGGCCAGGAACGTCAGCAGCGCGTCGTTGTCCTCGCACACGGTCTCGATGAGGAGGTCGTACGACCCGGCCGTGATGACGACGTAGTCGACCTCAGGCATGGCCGCGAGGTGCTCCGCGACTTGGATCAGCTTGGAGCTCTCGCAGCGGATGCCGATCATCGCCATCTGGTGGAAGCCGAGCTTGAGCGGGTCGGTCACGCCGACGACCTGGAGGATCCCGCGCTCGATCAGCCGGTTCGTCCTCGCCCTGACCGCGGCCTCCGAGACGCCGAGCTCCGCCGCGATCTGGGTGAACGGTCGGCGCCCGTCCTGCTGGAGGTGCTCGATGATCCGCTTGTCCAGCGGCGAGACATCCTCGGTCGGGCGGGGGCCATTCTTCGAGCGCGCAGAGCGGGCGGGAAGGCTCATGGGTTGGCCGATGCCGCCGACGACGATCGCGGGCTGGCGCTCGGGATGGGCGTGGCGACCGCCACGGGCACGATCGTTCGGTCGGTCAACGGACCGAGCAGGCGCTCGAGCGCGCTGCGCAGCGCCAGTGCTTCGGTGACCTGCGCGTCGGTCAGGGTCGTCACGGTCGGCCCGACGGCCGGTCCCCACCGGACGAGGATGTCCTGGCCGATGAAGGCGGCCGCGGATTCACCCGCCTTGGGCGTCGCTCCGGGCTTCCACTTCGTCGCGGCCTTGAGCGTCGCGGCAGTCTTGTACTGGCCGATCGTGATCGGCAGGCCCTTGTAGGTGCCGTCGATCTGTTTGATCGGATCCTTGCCGTTCGCTCCGCTCGACGCCGTCGTCGGCAGGATCTCGATCCGATCGGCGAGCAGGGCCAGATAGACCTGGTCGGCGGTCGGCGGCGTGGTGAACGGTGGCCAGGGCGTCGGGAACGCGTATGGGCTGGGCGTCGGTGGGCGCGGGGTCGCCGACGACGCGGCCGATCCGCACGCGACGACGACGCCGGCGATCAGGACGGCCACGGCGACGAAGCCGATTCGATGAGGACGCAGCTTGCGCCCGGGACTACGCATCGCCGCGGCATGCTAGCACGCGGTCGTGCCGGTTCCATCGTCCCATCCGGGTGGCGCGACGCCCGATGGTCCTACCCGCGGTCGAGCTCGGCCAGGACCGGAGCGACCGCCCGGATGGCGTCGAGAGTGATGGGGTCGAGCACCAGCTGGACGTGGCCGATCCCTTCGCGGGCGAACCCGCGCAGGGCATCCGCGAGGGCGGCCGGGTCGCCGTCGAGCGGTGGGATGGCGGCCGGTGCCGACGAGCCCTGCAGCCGGCCCGCCCCGCCGGGCAACCGGACGAGCGCCGCGACCGTCCGCTCGACGGCGGCCGGGTCGCGCCCGACGTCCCGGCACGCCTCGTCGACGATGCCGCGCAGGCGAGCGACGCCGGCAGGATCGTTGCCCGTGTCGTTGTACCAGGCGTTCCACGCGTCGGCGCGGGCCATCGTCGCCCGGAGCATCCGCGGCCCGATCGAGCCGATCATCAACGGCGGTCCGGCGGGTCGCGGGCCACGCGGCAGCAGCTCGCAGTCGCGCGCCTGGTACCAGCGGCCGTCGAAGTCGATGGCGCCGTCGCGCAGGAGCGTCGAGATGATGGTGAAGGCTTCCTCGAAGCGGTCCACCCGGTGGTCGTACGGGTAGCCGAACGAGCGGAACTCGGTCTCGTTCCAGCCCGCGCCGAGGCCGAGAACGAACCGGCCGTCGCTGATCTCGTCGATGGTCGCCGCCTGCTTGGCGAGCAGGGCCGGATTGTGGAAGCTCGTGCAGGCGACCAGCGGCCCGAGCGCGATCCGGCTGGTCGACGCGGCGATGGCCGACAGGAGCGTCCACGCTTCCCACGGTCCGCGCGGCGGCCGGTCCGGCCAGCGATAGAGCAGGTGCTCGCCGACCCAGACCGAATCGAAGCCGAGATCCTCGATGGCGCGGGTCATGTCGAGCAGCTCGGACCAGCGCACATCGCGCTCGACCTCGGGCAGCTGGATGCCGACCTTGAGCGGCCGGCCGGTCGGGAGGGTCGTGGGGGTCGTCGTGGTCATGGTCGAAGCGTACCGGGGAGCGATGGTCACGGGGACGCTCGGGCGGTGGGCGGTGGGCGGTGGGCGGTGTGGGCGGCGGCCTCCGGCGTCGGGACCGCGATGAAGCGCGATGCGTCCCGGCGCATGACTCCCAGTCTTAGGAGCTTGGCATCGAACCCGATAAGGGACCTCGAACGCCCGATCCACCCGGCGATCCACGAGTGGTTGAGCCTGGACGACCCCGTGGCAGCCTCGTTGAGGCCTTCGTTGCCCCAGAGATAAGACTGCCAGTCATATGGGCATGCAGAACGAGCCCGGCGATGGGTCGTGGCGCGGCGCGGGGTGGCGGCAGCGCGGCGAAGCGAGCCCGGCGATGGGTCTTGGCGCGGCGCGGCGTGGCAGCGCGGCCAGGCGGGTCGCGGCGATGGGACACGTCTCGACGCAGCAGGCGCGGATTGACAATCTCGGCCCGAATCGCGCACCCTCGCCGCGACATGACCTTCCTGCGCCGCACCACGCGCCTGAACCAAGGGCCCATCCGGGCCACTTGACCTGACGCGTGCGCCGCGACGGCGCCGACCAGCCCGAGTGACGCCCCGGCATCCGCCGAGGGCGTCTTTCTCTGCTGCCACCACCCGAAAGGAGACTCGTGGATCCCGCGCTCATGCTCCGCGGCTTCGTCCTTGGCTTCACGATCGCGGCGACGGTCGGACCGATCAGCCTGCTCGTCATCCGCCGGACGGTGGCCGAGGGCCGGCTCTACGGCCTCGCGTCCGGGCTGGGCGTCGCGACCGCGGACGCGACGTACGGCGCGATCGCGGCGTTCGGGCTGACGGTCATCACGGATGCGCTCGTCAACGCCCGCCAGGTCCTCGGGCTCGTCGGCGGGGTCTTCCTGCTGTGGCTGGCCTGGCAGGCGATCCGGTCGACCCCGACCGAAGCGGCGACCGTCACCACGAGGCGCGGCGGCTACCTCGGGGCCTACCTGTCCACCCTGGGGCTGACGATGACGAACCCGCTGACGATCCTCGCGTTCGGCGCGTTGTTCGCCGGGTTCGGCGTGCGCAACGGGGCGACCGGCGACGCGGCGCTGATCGTGCTCGGTGTCCTCCTCGGCTCATCGACCTGGTGGCTCGTCCTGACGACTGTCGTCGGCGGGTTGCGGACCCGCGTGACGCCGCGCTGGATCCACCGGATCAACGTCGCGTCCGGGCTCGTCATCGGCGCATTCGCGATCGTGGTCCTCGCGACAGTGGTCGCGACCGCACGTCCGCGATAGGCCCGCGTCCTACTCGGGGTCTTCCTCGATCGGCGTCTCGTAGACGTCCTCGATGTCGGGCTCGGTCTCGTCGCGCGGCGCCTCGGCGGCCTGCGGCGCGTCCGAGAACAGCGTCAGGTGGAGCCCGGCCGGGCCGTCGAGCCGCGCGTTCAGCGTCCTCCACGGCGTCGGCGTCGCCGGTGCCACGATCTCGGCGCCGCCGGCTTCGAGCGCCCGCGACGTCCTCTCCGAATCGGCGACCTCGAAGGCGATCCTCATGTGACCGGCGACTCGCCGGCCGACCTCGACCCGGTCGATGAAGGCGGCTTGTGCCGGATCGGCGATCTCGAGCGTCGCCCGACCGGCCTCGAGGATCGTCACCCGGCCGTCGGGTGAGGCGTAGGCGACCCGCTCGGGGAGCCCGAGGACGTCCCGGTAGAAGCGGACGGCCGCCTCGTAGTCGTCGGCGGTGACGACCAGCCGCATCTCGCTGACCGGGCTCGGGCTCGCGTTCGGGGCAGGTTCACGTTCGGCATCCATGGGTCTCTCCTCGGGTCGTGGGCTGGGTCCATTGTGGCGGGAACCGCGGCCGGCCCGGTTGCGTCGGAGGCGGAGGTCCGGCCATCATCGGGGCTCACCCCGAGGTTCTCGTGACCCACGTCCGCCGTCCGCATCCGTCATCGCGTTCGCCCGCCGCGGGCCTTCTGGTCGCGGTCGCCCTCCTCGTGGCGGCCTGTGGGACCAGCGCCAGCTCGGCGGCGCCCGCGGCGACCGTGGGCGCCGCCGCGTCGGCAAGCGTTGCCGTGACCCCGGCCGCATCCGCGACGCCCCGTCCGAGCGCGACCCCCAAGCCAAGTCCCGCCGCCGACGTCGCGGTCAGGACCGTCGTCGACGGCCTGACGGCCCCGGTCGGGTTGGTTGCCGTACCGGGCGACGCCGGACGTGTCGTCGTCCTCGAGCAGACCGGCCTGATCTCGCTGCTGGACATCACGACGGGGACGACGACCCCGTTCCTGGACCTGCGCGATCGGGTCGTCCCGCTCCGGCCCGACTACGACGAGCGCGGCCTGCTGGGGTTCGCCTTCCACCCCGACTTCGCCACCAACGGCCGGATCTTCGTCTACTACGGAGCGCCGCTCCGCGCCGGAGCGGCGGCCGGCCAGGATCATACGAACACGCTGAGCGAATTCCACGTCGACCCGGCCGCGCCGGACCGGGCCGACGCCACGTCGGAGCGGACGATCCTCCAGTTCGAGCAGCCGCAGTTCAACCACAGCGGCGGCGGGCTCGGGTTCGGGCCGGACGGCATGCTCTACCTCGGGACCGGAGACGGCGGTGGGCAGGGCGACGCCAGTGCGGGCCATTCCGCGCAGGGCAACGCCCAGGACCTGACCAAGCTGAACGGCAAGCTCCTGCGACTCGATGTCGACGGGAAGCAGCCGTACGCGATCCCGGCCGACAACCCGCCGCTGGGCAAGGGCGCACGGCCGGAGATCTTCGCCTACGGGCTGCGCAACCCCTGGCGGCTGTCGTGGGAGCCGGGCGGCGACCACCGCCTCATCGTGAGCGACGTGGGCTATGGGCGCTTCGAGGAGATCGACATCGTCGTGTCCGGCGGGAACTACGGCTGGCGGATCCGCGAAGGCGCCCACTGCCTCGACGTCGACGCACCGCTGACCGACCTGGCGACCTGCGCGACGACCGGCGCCGATGGCAAGCCGCTCATCGATCCGGTGCTCGAATACACGCACCGCTCGGTCGGCGTGGCCGTCGTCGGCGGGTACGTCTACGAGGGCGCGGCCCTCCCGGCCCTGCGCGATCGGTACGTCTTCGCCGATTTCTCGGCCGACCCGAACAACGACCTGTCGCGACCGCTCGGGTCGCTCCTCGTGGCGACACCGGCCGCCCCGGGCACAGCTTGGCAGTGGCGCCGACTGAGCGTCGCGGGCGGACCGCTCAACCGGTTCGTGACCGGTCTCGGCCAGGATGGTGCGGGCGAGCTGTACGTCCTGACCCGGACGGATCTCGGGCCGGTCGGCACGACCGGGGAAGTCCTGAAGGTCGACGCCCCCGGCTCGTAGTGCGGATCAGGCGACGCGCGGGACGGGCAGACCGCCGAGGTCGACGATCGCGTCCACGACGCCGCCGTCGGAATCACCGAACGTGACCGGTCGGCCCATGGACTCGATGAGCCCGAGGATGGCGCCATTGCCCCAGCGCATCGACGCGACCAGCTTGGTGAGCCCGTGGCCCCGCGCCCAGGTGATGGCCTCGACGAGCATCGCCCGTCCGACACCGTGGCGCTGCCATGCGTCGGCCACTGCGATGGCCATCTCGGCCGAGTCGGGGCAGCTCGGTTCGATGCACACGTGCCCGATGATGACGACGCCCCCGTCCGCCTCGGTGGTCTCGGCGACGATGCCTTCGCGATGATCGTGGTCGGGTCCGCACAGGTAGCGAGCGATCGGCGCGCCGATGCCGGCCGCGGCGCCGTGGAACCTGGCCTCGAAGCTCTCCGGTGAGAGGGCGGCGTAGAACCGGGTGAGCGCCTCGCGATCGTCGTCGGTGATCACCCGGATGCGATAAGTCGATGTCGCAGGCGCGCTTGTCATGTCACGAGGTTCGCACCAGGCGGCCCCCCGCCGAGAGTCCCAAAGGTCACCCAGAACACCGCCCGACGGCACGTGCGGCCGCTCGACGCGACCCGGCACGATCGTGTCGAAGGAGTACACCCCCATGTCTGCCACCATCGCGTCCGACAGCCCGCGCCCGCGTAGGCTGGTCGGATGATGCGACTCGTCACAGCGGCTGAAGCCTCGGCCTCCATCCGTTCCGGGGATCAGATCTACCTCCACTGCGCGGCCGCGACGCCGTCGGTCCTCCTTGACAGCCTGGTCGCCCGGGCAGAGGAGCTGCACGACGTCACCGTGGTCCATCTCCACATCGAAGGACCGGGCCCCCACCTGGCGCCCGGCATGGAGGGCCATTTCCGCCACCGCGCCCTGTTCATCGGGCCGAACGCGCGGGCCGCGGTGAACGAGGGCCGGGCGGATTACGTCCCGGTCTTCCTGTCCGACGTGCCGCGCCTGTTCACCAGCGGAGCGCTCCCGCTCGACGCGGTCTTCGTCAACGCCACGCCACCCGATGCGCATGGGTTCTGTTCGCTCGGGACGAGCGTCGAGGCGATGCATGCCGCGATCCGGGCCGCGAAGACCGTCATCGTCCAGTTCAACAGCGCCATGCCGCGGACACTCGGCGACAGCTTCATCCACGTGAGCGAGATCGACCTTGCGGTCGAGGTCGACGTTCCGCCCTACGCCCACGCGTCACCGACGATCGGTGATGTCGAGCGGCGGATCGGCGAGCACGTGGCCGACCTGGTCCCGAACGGGGCAACGCTCCAGCTCGGCATCGGCGCCATCCCGAGCGCGACCGCGCTGGCCTTGATGGACAAGCGCGATCTCGGCATCCACACGGAGATGTTCACCGACGCGGTCGTCGACCTCGTCGAGGCAGGCGTCGTGAACGGCTCGGCCAAGGAGCGCAACCGGGGCAAGATCGTGACCGCGTTCATGATGGGCACCCAGCGGCTGTACGACTTCGTGGACGACAACCCGATGGTCGAGATGCGCCCGGTGGACTTCACCAACGACACCCACGTCATCCGCTCGTTCAGCAAGATGGTCTCGATCAACTCGGCCATCGAGGTCGACCTGACCGGCCAGGTGGTCGCCGATTCGATCGGCCACAAGCTCTACTCCGGCGTCGGCGGCCAGATGGACTTCATGCGTGGCGCGGCGCTCGCGGCCGAGGGCCGGTCGATCATCGCGCTGCCATCCACCGCGGCCGGCGGGACGGCCTCGCGGCTGGTCGAGAGCCTGCGCGAAGGCGCGGGCGTCGTGACCACACGCGCCCACGTCCGGACCGTCGTGACCGAATGGGGCGTCGCCGAGCTGTTCGGGCGCAGCCTGCGGGAACGCGCCGAGGCTCTCATCGAGATCGCCCACCCCGACTTCCGGGCGGACCTGCGGCGGGCGGCGAGTCGCCTCAACCTCAGCTGAGCGGGCAGACCAGCCCGCCCGAAGGGGCTGTCAGTCGACCGAGTGCGTCTTCAGCCGCGCCACGTAGGCCGCTGCCTGCGCTCGTCGTTCGAGGTTGAGCTTGGCCAGGATCGAGCTGACGTAGTTCTTGACCGTCTTGTCGGACAGGAAGACCTCTGCCGCGATCTCCTTGTTGGTCTTGCCCTCGGCCACGAGCGCGAGGATCTTGCGTTCCTGCGGCGTCAGCGCGCCCAGCTCGTCGGGCTCGTCCGAGCTGGCGATGCGGCGCATCCGCTCGAGGACCTTGCCGGTGACGGCCGGATCGAGCAGCGACTCGCCACGGCCGACGGCCTCCAGGGCGGCGACGAGGTCGCGCGCCCGGACCTGCTTCAGGAGGTAGCCGCTCGCCCCGGCGACGATGGCCGCGATGACCGCCTCCTCGTCCGGGTAGCTGGTGAGCATCACCACGCGGGTCTCGGGGAATTCGGCCCGGATCTCGCGGCAGGCTTCGATGCCCGACCCATCGGGCAGCCGGACGTCCATGATGATGAGGTCGGGCTGGAAGCGCCGGGCCGCCTCGACGGCCTCGGCCACGGTCCCCGCCTCGGCGACGACCTGGAACCCCGGCCGGCGGTCGAGCATGGAGACGAGGCCCTGGCGGACGACCTCGTGGTCGTCGACGACGAGGAGCGTCAGTCGACGGATCGGTGCGTCGGTCATGAAGCGCGGCTCCCACTGGTAGCGGACTGGTCGTCTGCGGTGTCGTCCGCCGGTCGGCGGATCTCGATCGTCGTGCCCGAGCGATCGCTGGCCAGGTCGATGGTCGCACCGATGGTCCCGATGCGTGAGCGCATGTTGACCAAACCCTGGTGACCGAGACTGCTGGTCGTCGCCGGGTCGAACCCGTGGCCGTTGTCCTGGATCATCAGTCGCAGGGTCCCTTCGTCGTCTGTTCGGATCCACAGCATCGCCCGGGTGGCGCCCGAGTGTCGAGCGATGTTGCTGAGCGCCTCGTTGACGACCCCGAGCAGGTGGGCGGTCACGGCCGGGTCGGGCTCCTGGTCGATGGCCCCGGCCTGCAGCTCGACGTCGATGAGCGAATTGTGCCGGAACTCCTCGATGACGGCGACCAGGCCGCTCATCAAGGTCGTCCCGGACAGGAGCTCCGGCTGGAGCCCGAAGATGAAGTTGCGGATGTCGCGGATGGTCAGGTGGAGGCTGTCGATGGCGCGCTCCACGCGTCGCTCGACCTCGTCGGGGTCCTCGCCGATGAGGTCGGGGACGTCCTCGAGCGACAGGCCCACCGCATAGATGCTCTGGATGATGCCGTCGTGGAGGTCCTGGCTGATGCGCTCGCGCTCGTCGACGATGGCCAGGCGTTCGACCTGCTCGAGCAGCCGGGCATTCTCGATGGCGATCCCGGCGTGCAGGGCGAAGGTCTCGACCAGTCTCTGGTCCTCCTCCGAGAATCCCGGCGCGTCGGCCTTGTCGGTGAGATAGAGGTTGCCGACCGAGCGACCCTTCACCGTGACCGGGACGCCGAGGAAGCTGTGCATCGGCGGGTGGTTGGGCGGGAAGCCGTGGCGGCGCGGGTCGACGTTGATGTCCGGGATCCGGAACGAGCGGTTCTCGCGGATGATCAGGCCGAGGAAGCCTTGCCCGCGCGGCAGCGCCCCGATCGCCGCGCGTGCCGTGCGGTCGATGCCGGACGTGATGAAGCGTTCGATGACGCCCTGCGGCCCGACGATGCCGAGCGCCGCGTAGCGCGCTCCGACGAGGGGCCGGACCTGGTCGACGATGACCTGCAGGACGTCGTCCACGGATTGCAGTCCGGCGATCGCGCGGGTGGCTGCGTCGAGCGCGTCGACGACCACGGCCGTGCTCGGGCGGATCTCCTCCTCGTTCACGACCGACACGGTAGCAGAGGACGACCGGGGCCCGACCCGGGGGCTGGGCCGCACGGCCCACCTGTTCGGGCCTCATGGCTCATGGCCGTACCAGGTGGCGGGGTCAACCTGTTGCGATGGAAGCACAGCCGGAATCGAGCAGTCCGCGCATCCTCCTGGCCATCGACCAGATGGGCTCCTCGGATGGTGCCGCCGACGAAGCGATCCGGCGCGCGAGCGAGGTCGGTGCCCAGCTGGTCGTCCTGAGCGTCGTCGAATCGCGCAACCTGAGCCTTCCCGGCGGACGCGTCCGACGGGTGGACCAGGAGCGGGACAGGCTGGCGTCCGGGGCCCAGGCGATCGTCCGGCGGGCACGCGAGGCCGGCGTCCGTGCCACCTACCTGATCTGGGAAGGCGACCCTGCCGAGTCGATCATCGAGGCCTCGATCGCCGAAGGGGCCGACGTCATCATGCTCGGCTCGCGACCCCGGACGAACCTCCGGCGGTTGATCTTGGGGAGCGTCTCATCCGAGGTTGCGAAGCGGGCGACCTGCGAGGTCGTCGTCGTCCCGAACTGATCGGACCCGATCCGTCGCGGTCGCCGCTCCCCCAGCCACCGGGAGCACGTGTCACTCCAGGGGCCGAAGCTCGAACACCACTCGACCCTCGGCCGCGCCGACCGGATCGTCGAGATCGACCCCGTCGACGATCCGGACGAACGGGACGCCGAAGCGGTAGCCCCGAGCGAAGGGCCCCATGGTGTCGCGGAAGAACGCCAGCCGCTGGGCCGGGTCAAGCTCGGTCGCGACGACATCGTCGGTCCGGCCGTGAAGGGTGATCGTCGCGCGGCCCGAGCGCCCGCAGATTGCGCACCCAATTGACCTCGCCCCACGGGCACCAGACCCAGCGCCTGTCCCCGACCTGGATGATCGCCAGCGGCGTCGTTCGGGGCAGGCCGCTCTTCCGGCCACGGACCGTGATGAGCCCGTTGAAGCCGATCGGGACGTGCGCGGTCAACAGGAACTTGGCGATCGGGCCGAACAGCGAGACGTGCCATGGGGCACGGGCTGGGGTGTCGGTCGTGGCGGTCATCGGGGCTCCTTCGTGCATCGGGTTCATCGACAGGAACCCGCCCGACGGTCGGATGTGACCGCTGCCCGGAAAGGACCTCAGCCGGCCACCATGGTCAGGTCCAGGTGCGCGAGCCGGTCGGGGTCCGCCAGAACGTCGATCGCGACGATCAGCCCGCCTCGGACGGTCAGGGCCAGGACGGCGAACGGGCGCCCGTCCGGCGCCCACGCGACACCGCCCGGGACGCCGTTGACGAGGACCCGCGTCGCGGTCGCGGCGAACCGACGGAAGCTCATCGCCTGTTCGGCTGCCGCCTGCGCACCGCGGACCACGGACACGACACCCGGCCGCCCCGCGCCGCCATCGGCGCGCACGACGACGTCCGGATCGAGGACGGCCAGGAGGCGCTCGAAGTCGCCGCCGCGGGCCGCCGCCAGGAACGCGTCGACGACGGCCCATTGGCCGTCGAGACCGACGTCCGGCACGGGCGCACCCTGGACGCGACGGCGGCCACGGCTGGCCAGCTGCCGCGCGGCCGCCGGGGTCCGGCCGACGATCTGTGCGATCTCGTCGAACGGCACCGCGAACACGTCGTGCAGCACGAAGGCGACCCGTTCGGCGGGCGTCAGCGAGTCGAGGACGACGAGGAGCGCGAGTCCGACCGAGTCGCCCAGGATGGCCTCCCGCTCCGGATCCATCTCCGCCTGGGGGCTCAGGATGGGATCAGGGAGGTGGCCCTCCAGCGTCGCTTCGCGACGGGTTCGGCGGGAGCGCAACATGTTGAGGCAGACCCGGCCGACGACCGTCGTCAGCCACGCCCGCAGGTTCTCCACCTCGCTGGTGTCGCTGCGGCTGAGGCGGACCCAGGCCTCCTGCACGGCGTCGTCGGCCTCGGTCATGGACCCAAGCATCCGGTAGGCGACACCACGCAGGTGGGCGCGGTCCGCCTCGAAGCGCTCGGCGAGCCAGTCCTGGTCGTTCATGGGTCGCGTTCCTGCGGCGGGTCCGGTCATGTCACTGACCCGCGAGCCCGCGCCGGTGTGACCGATGGCAGGAGGTGGGCGAGGTTCGGGCGCTGGTCGGGGAGGCGGGACTCGAACCCGCGATCTCGTGCTCCCAAAGCACGTGCGTTAGCCAACTACGCTACTCCCCGCCCGTTTGAACGTGAATATCGCACAAATACTCGAGAGCATCGCGATGCGGGCCCGTCCGGGTGCGTGCGGCTGGTCGCCGGTTCCGATCGCGGTTGGGCCTTCACCGCTCAGATCGCATGTGCTGCTGGTATCGCCTGTGCTCGTCAGCGCCGTGGCCGTACAGCCCTGCCGCTCGATCATCCGGTGCGGGTCAGGCTAGGCGGTTGTCCAGGCGATGTAGTCGTTTGGGTGTCTTGACCCGGCCCGTTTGGGTGCCTCTTCTCGACGCAAATGGGTGCCTCAGAAACTAGTAACGAATCGGCTGCCGGCTTCGAGTACCGACCATCGATCGCGCGGCCGAATCGCTGTTGCGCCTCGCCGCTCGAGTCGACCCAGAGAAGCACGGCAAACCGGCCATGCTCGCAGTGATCACGGGCTGGGGCTACGGCTACCGGCGACCCGATGGCGTCTCGGTGATCCCGATCGGCGCGCTGGCTCTATAGACGGCTTTCACGGCCGGAGCTCGAGCGCCTCCACGTGGGCGGGCCGGACCGCGCGGAAATGGCGCTGGTCCAGCGTCGCAACCTTCGCCTCGGCCAGGCGCTCGGCGAGTGCGACGACGCTGGCATCGACGACGCCGAGGGCAAGATCCTCGTCGCGAGACTGCAGCTCGCGGCAGCGGGTTAGATCGGCGCCCGACGGCGGTTCGACGCGGTTTCGGCGGCATCGAGCCAGCCCTGCCGAAGCCGGACGTGAGGACGCCAGTCAGTCGCGCGGTGGCGCCGTGCTCTCGCGGATGACCAACTCCGTGGCGAGCTCCACGCGCGGCTGGGCCGGCGGCTCGCCGTCCGCCATCCGCAGGACGAGCTCGGCCGCCGCCACGGCCATGTCGAACAGCGGCTGGCGGATGGTCGTCAACGGCGGCCCCACCCATTGGGCGACCGGCAGGTCGTCGAAGCCGACGACGCTGACATCCTCCGGGATGTGGAGCCGCAGCTCGCGCGCCGCCTGGTAGACGCCCAGCGCCTGGAGGTCGTTGCCGGCGAAGATCGCGGTCGGCCGGTCGGGCAGGCTGAGGAGGGCACGGCCCTTCTCGATCCCCTCGCCGACGTGGAACTGGCCGTGACTCACGAACCGCGCATCGATCGGCACGCCGGCTTCGTCCATCGCGGCCCGATAACCGTCGAGCCGGGCGCGGCTGCACAAGATCCATTCCGGGCCGCCGATGACGCCGATCCGGCGGTGCCCGAGGCCGAGCAGGTGGCGGGTCGCGGTCAGCCCACCATTCCAGTTCGTCGCCCCGACCGAGGGCGTGTCATGCAGTGGTTCGCCGGTCGGATCGACCACCACGAACGGGATCCGACGCGACCGAAGCTGGTCCCGCAGGCCGTCGGACAGGTCCGAGAAGACTGCGATGACGCCCGTCGGGCGACGCTCCAGGACACCTTCGATCCACCCCCGGCCGGGGGTACGGCGACCCTGCATCTCGGACAGCACGACAGCCATGTTGTGCTGTCCTGCGACGCGCTCGACGCCGCGCACGATCTCGAGCGCCCACTCGCTCTCGAGCTCGTGGAAGATCACCTCCAGGAGCGGCGCTCGACGGGTCGTCCGCGGGGGTCGCTCATAGCCGGCGTCGCGGATCGCGGCCTCGACCCGCAGACGCGTGTCCGGCGCCACGTCGGAGCGCCCGTTGATGACCTTGGAGACCGTCGGGACCGAAACACCGGTCCGTTCGGCGATCTGGGCTATCGTCGTGGTTCGACGCGGGTGTCGGGCCTTTGGTCCGACGGTCGGAGCGGTCATGGTCATGAGTGTACCGAAAGTTTCGACGCTCGTGGCCACGGATCGGCGCCGCAACCCGCCGTCCGAGCCGCTCCCTGCCGCCTCATTCGATTCGACTCTTGACGGCCAGTGACCTGCGCCGTATGGTGCCGGAGCGAAACCAATCGCAAACTGAATCGAAACTTTCGGGCAGAAGGAGGAGTCGCCCGTGCGGACCGGGCGTCACGACCCGGGAGGGGCCGTGCCGGAGGACCCGCCGCGTCACGTCGAACCCATCGTGAGATCGCGAATGAGAGGAGGTCGAGTCGTGTCGATCCGTTGGCGTTCCATGGTGATCATGGCCGGACTGGCCGTGGTCGTCGCTGCATGTAGCGGCACTACCAGCAGCCCATCTGCCGCGTCGTCCGCGGCCGCGCCGTCGACCGCGCCATCGGTCGCCGCCCCATCGACGGCCCCGTCCGCAGCCGCAGCCGAGCCGGTCACGATCGACTGGTGGCACATCACCACCGACGCGGTCGGCAAGCCCGACTTCCAGGCCGTGGCCGACGCGTACACCGCGGCCCATCCGAACGTGAAGATCAACATCACGGTCCTCGAGAACGAGGCGTTCAAGACGAAGCTCGCGGCGACGTCGCCCGACGGCTATCCGGACCTGTTCCAGTCCTGGGGTGGCGGCATCATGGCCGCCCAGGCCGATGCCGGCCTGCTCAAGGACATCACCGCCGACGTGGCATCGTGGAAGGACACCATCAACCCGGGCGCGATGAGCATCTACTCCTATAAGGGCGCCCAGTACGGCATCCCGTGGGACATGGGCATGATCGGCGTCTGGTACAACAAGGCGCTCTTCCAGAAGGCCGGCATCACCGCACCGCCGGCGACCTGGGACGAGTTCCTTGCGGACGTCACCAAGCTCAAGGCGTTGTCCGGTGTCTCCCCGTTCGCCATCGCCGGCAAGGACGAGTGGCCGTCGATGCACCTGTGGACGTACCTCGTCCTGCGCAACGGCGGAGGTGAAGCCCTCAGCCAGATGATCCAGAGCAAGAACTGGAATACGGACGCCTGCATCAAGGCCGGCGAGGCGGTCCTCGCCCTCAACAAGCTCGATCCGTATCAGCCCGGCTACAAGAGCGCGACCTACAACGACGAGGCCGCGTCCGTCGGCAACGGCAAGGCCGCGATGGAGCTGATGGGCCAGTGGGCGCCCGCGGTCCAGAAGGACCAGAGCGCGAACAAGCAGGGACTCGGCGCGGACCTCGGTTGGTTCCCGTTCCCGGTCGTGACCGGTGGCGCGGGCGCAGCGACCGATGGCGTCGGCGGCGGCAACGGCATCGCGGTCAGCAAGAACGCGCCGCCCGAAGCCATCGACTTCCTGAAGTTCTTCAGCAGCGTCGAGAACGGCACCAAGCTCAACAAGGACGGCATCGCCCTGTCGACCGTCGTCGGCACCGAGTCCGCGGTCACCGACCCGAACCTCCAGGCCGTCCTGGCCGGGCGTGGTGCGGCGACCTTCATGCAGCTCTACCTCGACCAGGCGACCTCCGGCCCGATGGGCACGGCGATCAACGACGCGACCGCCGCGTTGTTCCTCGGCAAGTCCGACCCGGCCAAGGTGTGCCAGGCCATCACGGACGCGGCTGCCGCGCAGTAGCGTCTCCTGGCGCGTCGATCACTCGTAGAGTCGAAGTGCGAGCAGGCCGGCTCAGCCGGCCTGCTCGATTCAACGGAGGATCAGGATCGTGTTTCGGGCCGATCGCTTGGTCTCCCGGACGAGGCCGCGACTACCGACGAAGTGGGTGACGATCACCGCCTTCCTGCTGCCCGCGCTGGTCCTCTACATCGTCTTCGTGATCTTCCCGATCATCCAGGCGGCCCATTTCAGCCTGTACAAATGGAACGGACTCGGACCGCTCGAGGACTTCGTCGGCCTCAAGAACTACCAGCTGGCGTTCGCGAGCAACGTGTTCTGGACGGCGGTGAGCAACAACCTGTTGGTCATCGTCCTGTCCCTCCTCATCCAGATCCCGTTCTCGCTTGCGCTGGCGGTCCTCCTGAACCGGCGGTTCCGGGGACGGTGGATCTTCCGGCTCCTGTTCTTCGTGCCCTACGTGCTGTCCGAGGCCATCACCGGCATCGTCTTCCGCCTGCTCCTGCAGCCCGCGGCGCTGGTCGATGCGAGCCTCGAGCGGGTCGGCCTCGGCGGGCTCATCCAGGATTGGCTGGGCGACCCGAACGTGGTGATGCTCACCCTGTTCGTCATCATCTCGTGGAAGTACTTCGGCTTCCACATGATCCTGCTCCTGGCCGGGCTGCAGGGCATCCCGCGCGAGATCGAGGAGGCCGCGCTCATCGATGGCGCGGGCCGCTGGCAGTCATTCCGCTACGTGACCCTGCCGCTCCTCGGCCCGACCCTGCGGGTCTCGGTCTTCCTGTCGATGATCGGCGCCCTGCAACTGTTCGACATGGTCTGGGTGATGACCGGCGGTGGGCCGCTCAACGTGTCCACGACGATGGCCGTCAACATGTTCAAGACCGGGTTCAAGAGCCAGCAGATGGGCTACGGCAGCGCGCTGGCTGTGATCCTGTTCCTGTGCGCGCTCGTCGTCGCACTGCTCTACCAGCGCTACGTCCTGCGACGCGACGTCGACGGCGCCGTCACGGCCTACAACGCGTGATGCGATGACGACCCAGACGAATGCCGGCTCGCCGGCCGATGGCGTCAGCATCGCCGTCAGCCGCCCGCGCAGCTTCCGACGCCCGGCCCTCGGCGCGCTGGCCTACGTCATCCTGCTGGCCGTGGCCGTGGCGATCCTCGTGCCGATCGTCTACGCGATCCTCGGCGGGTTCAAGACCAACGGCCAGCTCGCGGCGAACCCGGTCGCGCTGCTGCCCGACCCGTGGGTCTTCACCAACTACACCGACGTGCTGTGGGGCGAGAACGCGCCGGTCTTCTGGCGAGAGGTGCTCAACAGCGTGATGGTCGCGACGGTCGCCGTGGGCGTGACCGTCGGCTGCGCCTCGCTGGCCGCCTTCGTCTTCGCGCGGATGCGGTTCCCGGGTCGGGAGGCCTTCTACACGCTGTTCGTGTTCGGTCTGCTGTTCCCGTCGGCGGTCGCGATCCTGCCGCTGTACATCCTCGTCCGCCAGCTCGGTCTGTCGGGCAATCTCCTGGGGGTGGCGCTGCCCCAGGCAGCATTCGGGCTGCCGCTCTCGATCGTGATCCTGCGGCCGTTCTTCCGGAGCATCCCGATCGAGCTCGAGGACGCTGCGCGCATCGACGGCTGCAGCTCGTTCGGGTTCTTCTGGCGCGTCCTCCTGCCGCTGTCGCGACCGGCGCTCGCCACAGTGAGCGTGCTCGCGATCGTCACGACCTGGAACGCGTTCATCCTGCCGCTGGTCCTGCTCAACGACGCGACCCAGTGGACCCTGCCGCTCGGCGTCATGAACTTCTCGACCGAGTACAGCTCGGACATGGCCCGAACGCTCGCGTTCACCGTCGTCTCGATCATCCCGGCGCTGATCTTCTACGTCATCGCCGAACGACACATCGTCGGCGGACTCACAGGTGGGGCGGTGAAAGGCTGATGGCAACGACGGTCGTGCAGTACCGGGACCCCTCGCTGGCCATCGACGCCCGGGTGGCCGATCTGCTGGCCCGGATGACCCGCGCGGAGAAGGTCGCCCAGCTCGGCTCGTTCTGGGCGTTCGATGTCGTCCGCGAGACGGGTCTCGACCCCGACCGGCTGGCGGCGCTGGCGATCGACGGCATCGGCCAGGTCACGCGCCTCGCGGGCTCGACGAACATGCGCCCGAGCGAGGTGGCCGCGACCGCCAATGCGATCCAGCGCTACCTGGTCGAGGGCACGCGGCTCGGCATCCCGGCCATCGTCCACGAAGAGTGCCTCCATGGGCTGCTGGCCTGGGAGGCACCGTGCTTCCAGCAGTCGATCGGCGCCGCCGCGAGCTTCGACCCGGAAGCAGTCGACGCGATGGCCGCCACGATCCGCCGCCGGATGCTGCTGACCGGCGCCCGCCAGGCGCTCGCTCCGGTCCTCGATCTCGCCCGCGACCCGCGCTGGGGCCGGATCGAGGAGACCTACGGTGAGGACCCGTATCTCGCGGCGGAGCTCGGCAGCGCCTACATCGCGGCACTCCAGGGCCCCGATCTCGCCAACGGCGTTGCGGCGACCGCGAAGCACATGGTCGGTCACGGCCTGGCCGAGGGCGGACTCAACCAGGCGCCGGCCCACATCGGCTCGCGTGAGCTCCGCAACGAGCAGCTGTTCCCGTTCGAGGTGGCCGTCCGCTCGGCCGGGATCGCCAGCGTCATGCCCGCCTACTGCGACGTCGATGGGGTGCCCTGCCATGCCTCGACGGAGCTGCTGGTCGGGATCCTGCGCGGTGAATGGGGCTTCGACGGCATCGTCGCCTCGGACTACATCGGTGTCGAGATGATCGCCACTGCCCACCGGCTCACGGCGGACCTTGGCGAGGCCGCCCGGCTGGCGCTCAGCGCCGGTGTCGATGCGGAGCTGCCGCGGACCGCCGCGTACGGCGCGCCGTTGTCGGCCGCCGTCGCCGACGGCCGGGTCGACGGCGGCCTGCTCGATGCGGCCGTCGCCCGCGTCCTGCGCATGAAGTTCCGGCTTGGCCTGTTCGAACGGCCGTATGTCGACGTGCCGGATACGGCGACCCTCGAGGACCTCGCCATCGAGGAGGCGCGAGCGGGTCGAGCGCTCGCCGAGCGGTCCATCGTCCTGGTCAGCAATGACGGCATCCTGCCACTGGCCGGGTCGCATCGGCGGGTGGCCGTCATCGGACCCATCGCCGACAGTGCCCGCGACCTGCTCGGCGACTACAGCCACCTCGTCCACATGGAGACGCTGCGCGAGATGCGCGACGGGACCGATGCCCTCGGCATCGTCGGCGACGGCGAGGTCATCGAGCCGCACGACGAGCTCGCCGGGCGGCGGACGATCCTCGACGCCCTGCGCTCGACGTTGCACCAGGCGCAGGTCTCGTACGCCGTGGGCACGGGGATCTCCAGCGGGACGGACGACGACCTGGCGGCTGCCGTCGAGCTCGCCCGCTCCTCCGACGTGGCCATCGTCGTCCTGGGCGAGCGCTCCGGCCTGACCGACGACTCGACGACCGGCGAGTTCCGCGACCGGTCCAGCCTCGGGTTCATCGGCCGACAGCAGGAGCTGCTCGAGGCGGTCGTCGGGACCGGGACCCCGGTCGTGCTGGTGGTGGTCAGCGGGCGGCCCCTGGCGATCGAGTGGGCGGCGTCGCACTGCGCCGCCATCCTGCTCGCGTGGGTGCCCGGCGATGCCGGGCCGGAGGCCATCGCCGACGTGCTGAGCGGGGCGGTCGGTCCCGGCGGCAAGCTGCCCATCTCGGTCCCGCGCACGGTCGGCCAGGTGCCGCTCACCTACAGGCATCACCCGACCGGGGGTCATTCACAGCCCAAGGGCGATTACGTCGACGGGTCCGTGACACCGCTCTGGCCGTTCGGTTTCGGGCTGTCGTACACGTCGTTCCGAGTCGAGCGCCTGCGGCTCGACCACACCGAGATCGAGACGACCGGCGGCGAGGTCCGGATCTCCGTCGATGTCGAGAACACCGGCCCGCGGCCGGGTGACGAGGTGGTGCAGCTCTACGTGCGCGACGTCGAGGCATCTGTCGCCCGGCCGGTCCTCGAGCTGCGCGGCTTCCGGCGGGTGGCCCTCCAGCCCGGCGAGTGTCGGACCGTGACATTCACGGTGGCAGCCGAGCAGTTCGCCTACGTCGGGGTCGATCATCGCCGCGTCGTCGAACCTGGCGCGATCGAGGTCCACGTGGGGACCTCGTCGGTGGACCTGCCGCTGGCCACGACCCTTCGCCTGGTCGGCCCGACCGTCGAGATCCACGACCGGCAGCGCTATCTGACCGAGACGGCCATCGACTGATGCGCCGAACCGACATCTGATCCACTCGGATCACGCTCCCGATATCCTCCCGGGATCGTGATCGCCTCACCGCCGCTGCAGGTCCCCCAGCTGCCGGCGACGGTCGAGAGGAAGGGCCGGCCGTCGATGGCCGGCCCTTCCGCGTTCCGACGAACTCCTCGCCGACGCCAGATGGGTGGTCGTCCGCGCCGTCCGTGCCTTGCTAGACTCGCCCGATGTCCCTTCCGGCCCACCCGACGCACACGCTCGTCGAATGGCTCGATGGACGCCGCCCGGATGTCGGACGGATCGGCGGGAAGGCCGCCTCGCTCGACCGGCTGGCCGGGTTCGGCTTCCGGATCCCGCCCGGGTTCTGCCTCACCACCGAGGCCTTCGCGACGCAGGTCGCGACGCTGCCCGGCGGCGACCGGCTCACCGCCGACCCGGCGGCCCTGGCTGACGGACCGACGCGAACAGCCCTCGTCGACGCGATGATCGCCGGTCCGCTGGCACACGCCGTGGCGGCCGAGCTGATGGCGTCACTCGCCCGGCTCGAGCGCGACCTCGGCACCGAGGACCAGCCCCTCCGCCTGGCGGTCCGCTCCTCGGGCGTCGCCGAGGACGGCACGACCGCCTCCTTCGCCGGATTGCACGACACGGAGCTCGGTCTGACCACGGACGAGGTGGAGCCGGCGGTCCTTCGCTGCTGGGCGTCGCTGTGGAGCGACCGGGCCATCGGCTATCGGACTCGGCGAGGTCTCGCGCTCGATGGTGGCGCCATGGCGGTCGTCGTCCAGGCGCTGGTCCCGGCCGTTGCCGCGGCGGTCGCCTTCACTCGCCACCCCGTCACGGGGCGGACCGACCAGCTCCTGGTCAACGCGGCACCCGGCCTCGGCGAGGCGATGGTGTCGGGGCTCGTGACGCCGGACACGATCGTCATCGACAAGGGGGACTGCAGCGTCACGGAGTTCACGCCGGGCGACCAGCCGGGCGGGCCGGCACTCTCCGGCGACGCGCTGTCGGAGCTGGCCGGCCTGTGCCTCGACGTGGAGCGGGCGTTCGGCGCCCCGGTGGATATCGAGGCCGCACTCGCGACCGACGGCTGGTACCTGCTCCAGGCCCGGCCGATCACGACGCCGTAGGAGATGCGCCCATGACCTCTCCTGGCGAGTCCGCCATGGACGATTTCCCCATCGCCTGGCTGGAGCCCGGCGACGCCGACCTGACCTGGGAATGGGACGACATGCACATGCCGACGGCGGTGACCCCGCTGTCGGGCGATTACAACCTCCTGATGGGCCACGGTTTCGCCTATGGCTACGAGCGTCTGTCCGTCCCGTACGTGGTGTTGGCCCGCATCTGGAACTGCTACACCTACTTCGCGTGGCGCAACGACTATCCCGACTCCGAGCGCGCGTCGGCCGACGGGCTGTACACGGAAGCCCGCCGAGCGGCGATCCCGCTGGCCGACGCCTACTGGCGGCGGGCGGTCGGTGAGCTCGGCGAGATCTACGACTGGGTCGCCGCACGCCCGGTCGAGACGGCCTCCGCCGCGGACCTGGCCGAGATGTGGGCCGAGGTGTGGCGCCGGATCGGCCGGGCATGGTCGATCCATTTCTACGCGATCCGCGGGCCCTACCAGGTCCTCGATGACCTGGCCGACCTGTACGAATTGGCCGTGACGGGCGCCGCCCCGGGCGAGGCCCTGGGACTGATCGGTGGCGACGTCCACGAGCTCCACGAGGTCGAACAGGGGCTCGAGCGGCTCGCCGCGATGGCGGCCGGGTCCATCGCGGTCGAGCGGCTCGTCCGCCAGCCCGGGGTGACGCTCGATGAACTGGCGGCGCTCGACGCGGCGGACACGTTCGTCGAGGCGCTGCGGGCCTTCCTGGACGCGCACGGACATCTCGGCCAGATGTATGACGACCTGGCGCTGCCATCCTGGATCGAGGAACCGGGCCTGCTCCTCAACGAGATCGCCAAGCGGATCGAGCACTCGATGCCGGTCGGTGCGGAGGCCCGGCGCCAGCATCTCGCCTCGGGGGCGGAGGCGCTCGCGACCAAGGCACGGTTGGCGCTGGCCGACGACCCGGAGCGCCTGGGGCGGTTCGAGGAGCTGCTCGGCCACGCCCGCCGGATCGGGCCGCTGACCGAGGTCCACAACTACTGGATCGACCGGCGCGCGCAGTCGTCGCTGCGCCGGCACGTGATCCGCACGGGCCGACGCCTCGCCGCGGCCGGCATCATCGAGGCCCCTGACGACATCCTGTATCTGCATCGGGACGAGGTCGGGCCGCTCCTCCGGTCGGGCGAGCCGGTCCACGACCTGGTCGAGCGCCGGCGAGCGGACCACGCGCGCTGGTCGGCCGTCCGCCCGCCGCGGACCGTCGGCAAGCCGTCGGATCCGGCGGTGCCGGGCGCGGCCGCCAATGCGGATCGCTTCGACGGCGCCCGCTATGAGTCGACGGAACGCGATGAGATCAAGGGCACCGGTGCCTCGGCCGGCATCGCCCGGGGGCCAGCCAGGGTCACCCTGACCCTGGAGGACTTCGGGTCGGTCCAGCCCGGCGACATCATCGTCTGCCCCTCATCGAACCCGTCCTGGGTCCCGCTCTTCGCGATCGCCGGCGGCCTCATCACGAACACCGGCGGCGTCCTGTCGCACGGGGCCGTCGTGGCCCGCGAGTTCGAGCTGCCCGCCGTCGTCGGGACCGGCGACGCGACGACCCGGATCGCCGACGGGCGCCTCGTCGAGATCGACGGCAGCACCGGGATCGTGCGCCTCCTGTGAGCGGGGAGCGCCGGGCACGGCTGCTCAGCCCGGCCATGCTCGGGGTCGCCAGCGGGGCGGTGCTCGTCCCGCTCAACTCGACGATGCTCGCGGTCGCCCTGCCGAGCATCATGGATCAGTTCGGCGTGGACGCGGTCACGGTCTCGTCGCTGGTCACGCTGTACCTCGGCGCGGTGACCATCGCCCTGCTGGCGAGCGGCAGCCTGGGCGACCGCTACGGCCAGCGGCCGGTCTTCCTCGTCGGCGTCACGGCCTTCGCCATCTCGTCGCTCATCGCCGTCGTGGCTCCGTCGTTCGAGGTGCTCGCGGCCTCCCGTGTCCTCCAGGCGGTCAGCGGCGCGCTCGTCTCGACGACGTCGGTCGCCCTCGTCCGGGCGATGTCTCCGGTCGACCGGCGTGGCGCCGCGTTCGGGCTGTTCGACATGCTCGTATCGACGAGCGCCGCGATCGGCCCGTTCATCGGCGGACTGCTCGTCGGGGCGTTCGGCTGGCAATCGCTGTTCCTGCTGGCCGTGCCGGTGGCAGTGTTCGCGGCGATCCTGGTCGCCGTCGTCGTCCCGCCGGACACCGGACGCCACGAGGCGCGACCGGGGGTCCGGACGCCAGGCATCGACGTTCCCGGCCTGGTCCTGCTGGGGGCGATGCTCATCGCGCTGCTCGTCGCGATCCGCAGTCTCGGCGGCCTGAGCGGCGTCGGCATCGTGGCCGCGATCGCGGTCGTCCCCCTGCTCGTCGTGTTCGTCCGGTACGAGCTCGGCGCGGAACGCCCGGCGGTCGACCCGCGGCTGTTCGCCAGCCGGCCGTTCACGGCCGCGGTGCTTGGCGTGCTCGGCGCGACGGTCATCCTCCACGCGCTGTTCATCCTCGTGCCGCTGCTCGTCGAGCGCCTGCTGGCCGGATCGGCCGAGACGGCCGGCCTCGTCCTGCTCGGCATCTCCGGGCTCGGGGCGATCGCGGCGCCGTTCGGTGGCCGGCTGTCGGACCGGCGCGGCCGGCGCCTGCCGGTCGTCGCGGGCTCGGTCTGCCTGACGGTCGGGCTGGTCGCGCTGTGGCTGGTCGCGGCGGAGACGACGGCGCTGGTGGTCGGTGGGCTGCTCTGCGTCGTCGGGTTCGGGTTGGGCTTCTCCGGCTCTCCGCGGCAGGCCGCGGCGCTCGAGTCCGTGCCGGGCGACCGGGTCGGGATGGCCGCCGGGACCTACTACACCGGCCGCTATCTCGGCGGCGTCCTGGGCGCCAGCCTCGCCGGCGCCGTGCTCGGGACGACGGTGACCGCAGCCGGGGTGACGCTCGGCTTCGGGCTGCTGGTCTTCGTCGGGGCGGGCCTGGTCATCGTGTCGTTCGGACTGCCCGGTCGGATCCGCTCGCGGCTGGCCGAGCCGGTCGTGCCGGCGGCCGGAGAAGTGGTCGGCTGACGGCCGCGCGTCACGCGGACGGGGGTCGGCGCGTCACAGGTCACGACGCCGGGCGATCATGGCAGGCTGATCGATCGCCCGGCGTCTCCATGCCCGGGGCCGAGCCCGAGTAGACTCCGGGGCGACACCCGAGTCGCCCACCAACGACAGAGGAGCCTGAGCCCCGCGTGCAAGCCCGCCGGATCCGGCCCGACACCAGGCCGATGGACGTTCGCCGCCTCACCGCGGCGGGCCTGTCGGCCGTCCTCCCCGGACTCGGTCAGCTGTTCAACGGACGGCGCGGCCTGGCGGCCCTCTTCCTGATCCCGTCGCTCATCCTGCTGCTCGTCACGGTGATGCTGGTGGCGATCCAGTCGCCGGCCCGGCTGGCCGCCTGGATCGTCTCGGCACAGATCCTCGGCACGCTGATGATGCTGAACTTCGTCGTCCTGGCCTGGCGCCTGGCAGCCGTCGGGCAGGCCTTCCTCGACACGCGCCGGACGGGACCGACCGGTCGCCTCGGGATCGTCGGGATCATCATCATCGCCCTCATCGTCGTCGTCCCCCACCTCGTCATCTATCGGTACGGGACGGTCCTGGGCGACACGTTCGACCGGATCTTCACCAGCGCCGTCCTCGGCGCGACCGACGATCGCGAGGGGGCCAGCCCGCTGACCCCGCGGCCGGGCGAGCGGATCAACATCCTGCTGGTCGGCATCGACAAGCGCGGCGATCGGACGGCGACCCTGACCGACACCATGATGGTCGCCTCGATCGACCCGATCGGGCACACGGTGTCGCTGGTGTCCGTGCCGCGCGACCTGATCGACACGCCGCTGGGCAACGGCGACACGTTCGCGCCGAAGCTCAACTCCCTCCTCGGCTATGCCGACCGCAACCCGAAGCAGTTCCCGAACGGCGGGCTGCGGACGCTCCAGGACGCCATCGGGGCACTGCTCGGGATCACCATCCACTACCACGCCGAGCTCGACTTCAAGGGCTTCATCAAGATGGTCGACGCCGTCGGCGGGGTCGACATCGTCGCGCCGCGCGATTTCCAGGACCCGAAGTACGACGGCTACGGCAACGGCGGGGTCAAGGGCTTCTCGATCACGGCCGGGCCACACCATCTCGATGGTGCCGCCGCCCTGGCCTACGCTCGGTCGCGCAAGGCCCTCGGCGAGAGCGACTTCACCCGGCAGGCCCGCCAGCAGCAGATCCTGGTCGCACTGCGGGCCAAGGTGACCAAGGGCGGCAGCCTGCTGTTCCAGCTGCCGCAGCTCCTCGACGCGGTCGGCGAGACCATCCGGACCGACGTCCCGATCGACCGGTTGCCGGACCTGGCGGCGATCCTGGACGAGGTCGGCAAGGACGACGTGACGACCGCCGTGATCCGGTCGCCACTGGTCAAGGCCAAGGTCACCCAGTTCGGCGACTCGCAGGCACCCAACCTGACGAAGATCCGGGCCATGGCCGCCGGTTTGTTCAGCGCGCCGGGGACGGCGCCCGTTCCCTGGCCGACGCCCAAGCCGACCAAGGCCCCGAAGGCGACGCCGAGCCCGTAGCGTTCGCCGCCAGGGCCGTTGGCGACCCTGTGGCATCGGGCGAGACTGGCAAGATGTGCACCTGGGGACCGGTCTGGCCGGAGGTGTCGCGTTCGCCGGCCTCGATCGTCGGTCGTTGAGCGTGGACCGGGATCGTCTCCGGCTGGAGAAGCCGCGAACCCGGGCGGAAGCGGCCATTGCGGTCCACCCATGCACGTTCTGCCACGTCGGAGGCCGTATCGCCGGCTGCGGCCCCGCCGCGGTGCCCGAGCCACGCTCGGCGTGGCGTGACGGCAAGGCGTTTCCGCCCGGTGTGGCATCCGATCGCCCGCACACAGGACTCGGGGTCGTAGCCGGATGGACAAGGCGGCGCCTCGCCGTTCAGAACCCGAGCGCCGCCAGTCTCCGGTGCATCCGTCGGGCGGCCCGTGCCCGGTGCGAGATGGCGTGCTTCTCGGCCGGCGTCCACAGGCCCAGCGTCCGGCCGCCTGGCGGCTCCGAGGCCGGTTCGAAGATCGGGTCGTAGCCGAACCCGCCCGTCCCGCGGGGCTCGGTGGCGATGCGGCCTCGGCACGTGCCACGGGCCACCACGACCGGCATGCCGCCGCGCGCGCCCGCGGCCTCGGGGAGTGCCAGCGCCAGCACGCAGACATAACGTGCCCCGCGACGCTCGGGCGGCAGGCCCCCCAGCGCTGCCAGCAGCTTCGCGTTGTTGTCCTCGTCGGTGGCGTCCTCGCCGGCATACCGTCGCGTCCGCACGCCCGGCCCGCCGCCGAGCGCGTCGACCTCGATCCCCGAGTCGTCGGCCAGCGTCGGCAGGCCGCTCGCCCGGAGCCCGAAGCGGGCCTTGATCGCGGCGTTCGTCTCGAACGTCTCGCCGTCCTCGATCGGGTCGCCCGGGATGCCGAGGTCGTCGAGCGACACGAGCACTCCCGCGTCCAGCGCCAGCAGCTCGCGCAGCTCGCGCAGCTTGTGCACGGACCGCGTCGCGACCAGCAGCCGCTGGGTCACCGCTTGACGGTGGCCAGGATGGCCGCCTGCGCCTCGAACAGACGGGCGAGCCCGGCATCGGCGAGGTCCAGCAGCCCGTCCGCCGCCGCCCGGTCGAACGGCTTGCCCTCGGCGGTGCCCTGCAGCTCGACGTACGCCCCGGCGTCCGTGCCGACGACGTTGAAGTCGACGTCGGCCCGCGAATCCTCCGAATAGTCGAGATCGAGCAGCGGCATGCCACCGACCAGGCCGACCGAGACGGCCGCGACCTTGCCGACCAGGTGGCGGTCCATGCCGTAGGTGATGAGCGCGGCGGCCAGCGCGACGTAGCCGCCCGTGATCGACGCCGTTCGGGTCCCGCCGTCGGCCTGGAGGACGTCGCAGTCGACGGTGATGGTCCGCTCGCCGAGCCTTGTCAGATCCACGGCGTCGCGCAGTGAGCGCCCGATGAGCCGCTGGATCTCGTGCGTCCGGCCACCGATCTTGCCGCGCACGGACTCGCGATCGGTCCGCTCGGCGGTGGCCCGCGGCAGCATCGAGTACTCGGCGGTGATCCAGCCCGTGCCCTTGCCGCGCAGGTGCGGCGGGACGCGGTCGCTGATGGTCGCGGCACACAGGACCTCGGTGTCGCCGACGCGGATGCGGCACGAGCCTTCCGCCCACTTCTGGACGCCCAGGGTGAACGTCACGGGCCGGAGGTCGGACGGGCCGCGCCCGTCGGCACGGACGGTGGGCGGCCGGTTGCCGATGGTCATGCGGTCTTCTCCTCAGCCTTGGCGGCGTCCCATAGCGCATCGAGCGCATCGAAGTCGAGGTCGCGCAGGGCGACCCCCTGGGCGGCGGCGCCACGCTCGACGCTCGCGAATCGACGACGGAACTTCGCGTTCGCGGCCCGGACGGCGGCTTCCGCCTCGATCCCGTGGCGGCGAGCGACGTTGACCAGGACGAACAGCAGGTCGCCGAACTCCTCCGCGCGATCTGCGTCCGTGGCGGCGAGGCGCAGCTCCTCGGCCTCCTCGGTGACCTTGTCGAGGACGCCCTCGATGGTCGGCCAGTCGTAGCCCAGGTTCGCGGCGCGCTCCTGCATCTCCTGGCTGGCGGCGAGCGCCGGCATCGACGGGCTGATGCCATCGAGCGCGCTCTTCACGGCCGCGTCGGGCCCGGCCTCACCGGCTGCCTCAGCCCGTTCGTCGGCCTTGATCCGCTCCCATTGGCGATTGACATCCGACGCCGTGCGCGCCACCGCATCCCCGAAGACGTGGGGGTGCCGTCGGACGAGCTTGGCGGCGATGGCGGCCTGGACGTCGGCCAGGTCGAAGATGCCGGCCTCGGCCGCCAGCTGTGCGTGGAGCACGACCTGGAGCCACAGGTCGCCGAGCTCGCCCGCGAGTGCCGGCGTCGCCCCGGCCTCGAGCGCGTCGTAGACCTCGTAGGCCTCCTCGAGCAGGTGCTTGCGGAGGGAGGTATGGGTCTGCTCGCGGTCCCACGGACACCCATCGGGCTGGCGCAGCCGCGCCGAGATCCAGGGCAATGCCCAGGGCCCGGCGACGGCCAGCTCGGGCGCGATCGGCGCGAGGTACAGCGGCCCGGCGAGGGCGCCGGCGTCCAGCGACGCCACGGTCGTGCCGTCATCCCCCCCGAACCGACCGACCGGGTGGTCGGCCGGGTAGAGCCGCCTCAGGACCGCGACCGGATCGCCGCCGCCGGGCCCGTTCCGTCCCGCCAGCGGGGTCGTCGGCCGGGCGGTCGCCCGGAGGGTCGCGAGCGGGACGATGAGCAGCGGGCGGGACGGTTCGAGCGGGACACCGACCAGCGACTCAGCCGCGACGACCTGGAGGCCGTTCGCGGGGTCGAGTCCCCAGCGGAGTCGCGCCTCTGCGACGAGCGCGTCGAGCAACCGCCCCTCCCTCCGACCGGCTTACTGGGTCGTGCCGGCGCTGATACCCGGGTCACGCGTGATGAGCGCCGCCGACTTCTTCGCGTCGTACCACTTGGAGAACGCCGTCTGGGTCAGCTCATCGAGCTGCTGGCCTTCAGGCGTCCGGGTCTCCTCGGCCAGGACCTTGAACAGGTACGTGCCGTCACCGGAGACCGCGGTGACCTCGGAGGTCTTGCCGACCGGGGTCGCGAAGATCGCATCGGTGAGGGTGTCGCTGAGCTGGCCCTTGGCGATCCAGCCCATGTCACCGCCGGTACCGGCGGTCGGAGCGGTCGAGGTGTCGCGGGCGAGGATCCCGAAGTCGGCACCCTTGTTGTCGACCTGGTCCTTGAGCGCGGCCATGTGGGCGGCTTCGGTCGGGCGGTACATGACCTGGATCACGTGCCAGCCGAAGGCCGACTTGACGGGGTCGAGGATCTGCCCGTCGGTCAGGCCGGGGACCATGATCGCCGCCTTGAACGCTTCGTCGACGGAGCTCGCGCTGTCGAAGAACGGGAGCTTGCCGCCGCTGCCGGTCGGTCCCTGCGCCTGACCCTCGTCGCTCTCCTTGCGGGCGATGGCGTCGAACAGGGCGGGGTTCTGCTTGAGCCGGGTCCAGGTCGCGACCGCCTGGGTGTGCGCGGCGTCCCAGGACGGATCGTCGGCCGGCACCGTCGACGCGTTCGTCGGGTCGTCCTTGGGCGAGTACAGGATGTGGCGGACCTTGATCGCGTCGGTGCCCAGGTTCGGGGCTTCCTCGCCGACATAGATCTCGGACACGCGCCGCTGGAGCGACGGGCCGGTCAGGTCGCCGACGATCTTGGTCTGCAGCTTGTCGTGGAGGACGTCGGCGGCGAGGACGGCGCGATACTTGTCGAGGCTCACCCCGTCGTTGACGATCTTGGCCTGATAGGCGGTGTCGACCGCTTCGGGCGCGATCTCGGTGACCCGGCCGATGCGGTAGGTCCCGTCGGCACCTTCGATGACGGCGGTCGGGGTGTTGACCTCGGCCGCGAACAGGGCCTTGAGGAAGTCGGCATCGACGGTCGCGCCGGTGCTGTCGACCCAGCCGAGGTCGCCGGCCTGCGGCGCCGTGGACGCATCGGTCGAGACGGTCTTGGCGACGTCTTCCCATGCCTTGCCGCTCTGGAGATCCTTGAGCGCGGCGTCGGCCTTGGCCTTGGCGTCGGCTTTCTGGGTCGCGGTCGGCGCGACGTTGGCGAGGTCGACCACGGGCTTGACCTCGATGAGCCAGGCATGACGCTCTTCGGGCGTCGTGGCCTCCTTGGTCAGTCGCGCATCGATCTCGTCGGGCGAGGCGCTCACGCCCTCGGCGACCGCGAGCTTTGCCTGCAGCGTCGTGTCGATGAGCCGTTCCAGCGAGATCGAGGTCAGCTGGTTGCGCTGCTGGGTGACGGTCTGCTGCTGGGCCTGGCCCTGCGCCTCCGTCAGGCGGCCGGCGAGGACCGCGGTGGAGATGCGCCGATCGGCCTCATCGAGGCGCCAGCCGTCGACCGCGACACGCTCGCGCAGCTGGTCCTTGGAGATGGACACCCCGTCCACGCTCCCGACCGACGCGAGGTGGTCGTTGTAGTAGTTGAGGCCAGCGGCGATGGCGAGGATCAGCAGCGCGAGGACGACGATCAGCCCGAACCCGAGGTTCAGGTAGAAGTTTCGTCGGTCCTGCGTTTCCCACGCTGGTCGGTGGTCGCGCTTGACGACGGGCTTGGCACGGAAGGTCATGGTGGCGGTCGGTTCCTGTCACATGGCCGGCTGACGCCGGGGATGGAGGGCCGCGGTATGGTACACCGAGCCTCTGAAAGCTCGTGTCCGCAGCGTTGTCGAGGTTCTCCCGCCCGGCTCATTGACGGCAGGATCCGCTCGTCCGTGACGCGTGTTGCGGAACCTCCACCTGCGACGACCGGCCCGGCACGCGCTCGACCTAGCGGGCCTGGCGGCTGGTCACGGCCGTCAAGCGTTCCATGACGGCCGCGCGCATCCCATGGATCGGCGGCGTGCGGCGGGCCCGGACCACCCTGGCACGGAGGCTTCGGCTCTCGGCGATGCCGGACTTCATGTCGACCGCGGGCGGGAACGCGGTCCGGGCGACCCGCTGCTCGAATGCGCGCGGCGCCTCGCCGTCGACGAATGCGTCGGTGAGCCCATGGCGCCCGAGGTAGTCCCGGAATGTCTGGAAGCGGGCGGCATGTCCCCGGTTCAGCGGGCCGTAGTCAGCCTCGTCATAGAGATCGGCGGCATCGATGTCCGGGGGAACCTGCGACATCTGGCGATGCGGGATACCGAAGTAGCGGGCAAGCTCGAGCGTCCGTGAGTCGTGGGCCAGCACGAACGCGGGGGTGCCGGCGAGGATCGCCGCGATGTTGCCGTGGATGCGCGTCCCGAACGCGAAGTCCCGGGTCCGCATGTCGGCGATCCACGGCCACGGCTCGACATAGAAGCGGACGTGGTTGTCGCGGAAGAGCTGATGTGACAGGTGGATCGGGATCGGGTCCGCCACGTCACGCGTCTTGGACGACTCGCCCCACAACAGCCTGCCCAGCGTGTCGAGATCCTGGGCGACATACGTCAGGTTCGAGTAGCGCTGGACATGCGACGTCACGATCGGGCCCATCGAGGCGACGGTGGGGGTGATGCTCATCGACACGTCGGCGTCGGTGCCGAGACGCGTGAGCGCCTTCTCGACGTGAAGATCCTCCCCGTTCATGAACATCGAGGGGCAGCCGATCACCTCGACATCGCGGAAGCCGAGACCGTGCAGGTAGGACTGGGTCATCTCGCCGCGCACGCCGATCGTCGGGCCATGGTCGAGGACGGCTGAGACGAAGTCGCGGACCGCCGGCTCGATCCGATCGAGATTGCCGAAACCATGCTTGATGCCCGACTGCGCCCCGACGCCCAGGATCACGACCGGGATCTTCAGCCCTCTGATCAGCTGGGTCATCTCGACCAGGCTTGATTCGAAACGGAGTCGAAATGCGTTGGCGAGCGGGATCACGTAGACGTCATAGCGCTCGTTGATCTCAGCGGCGGCACGCGGGTTCGTCCTGAACCGGTCGGCTGCCATCTCCACACCGTCCGATCCCAGGATCTTCCAGACAGCCTGGAGGAAGAGCAGGTTCCCGGCGTTCATGCCGATGAGATTGCGTCCGTAGACGGTCGCGGGCGGCACGACGTCGAACGGGTCCTTCGGCGACCGGAGGAGGATGCGCATCGGCCTCCCACGGCTACCGATCGTCGGGTCGGGCATGGCCAGACTATACCCGGCGACCGCCCACGAGCCGGTGGCGGACGACGGCACGGCGAGCCCGAACCACGACCGCTCGTGGCCCGCCCGTATCATGGCCGGGTGCGAGTCCATGCGATCCTCCTGGCCGGTGGTGCCGGGGACCGCTTCGGCGCAGAGACGCCGAAGCAATTCGTCCGCCTGGCCGGCGAGCCGATCCTCCTGCGGACGATCCGCACGATCGCCGCGGCCGGGATCGACGACCTCGTGATCGTCTCGCACCCCGACTGGATCGCCGAGACGGAGCGCGAATTGGCGGCGGCCGGATTGCCCATCCGGGCGATCGTCGTGGCGGGCGGGCTGACGCGGAACGAGAGCACCCGCAACGGCCTGCAGGCTCTCGATGCGGACCCTGACGACGTCGTCCTCGTCCACGACGCGGTCCGCCCGCTGGTGCCCCTCGACGTGGTCCAGAGAGCCATCGCGCCGGTCGCCGATGGGTCCACGGACGCCACCGACACCGTGATCCCCAGTGCGGACACCCTGGTCATCGTGGACGACGGCGCCGTCGTCGAGATCCCCGATCGTGGGCGCTACCGGCGGGGCCAGACGCCGCAGGTGTTCCGCATGTCGATCCTGGCCCGGGCCTACGACGCGGCCACGGTCGCGGGCGACCTCAGCGCGACCGACGATTGCACCCTTGTCCTCCGATATGTGCCCGGCGCCCGGGTCCAGGCCGTCGCCGGCGACGAGATCAACCTCAAGATCACGACCCGGATCGACCTGGTGATGGCCGACCGGATGCTCCAGATGCGGACCTTGTCGCCGGAGGGAGTCGCGGCCGTCGACGACCTTGGTGGAGCACGGATCCTGGTCATCGGGGGAACGAACGGGATCGGCCGGGCGATCGCAGATGAAGCCACCCGCCTCGGGGCCGACGCCGGCGTGGAGGGTCGGTCCACGGGTCTCGATGTCAGGGACGCGGCCGCCGTCGACGCCCGGGTCGCGACCGTGGCGGACCGTCTCGGCGGCCTCGACCACGTCGTCGTGACGGCCGGCATCCTCCGTCTCGGGCGATTGACCGAGACGCCCGCGGCTGCCCTTGCCGAGATCATCGACATCAACCTCACGGGCACGATGAACGTGGCTCGAGCGGCCTTCCGACACCTCGCCGCGACGAGGGGCTCGTTCACCGCCTTCGCCTCCAGCTCGTTCACCCGCGGCCGGCCCGACTACGTGGCGTATTCGGCGAGCAAGGCCGGGGTGGTCAATCTCGTCCAGGGCCTCGCCGAGGAGTGGGCCACCTTCGGCGTCCGGGCGAATGTCGTCAGCCCCGAGCGGACCGACACGCCGATGCGGGCTCAGGCCTTCCCGCACGAATCGCGAGACGGGCTCCTGGCGGCTCAGGACGTCGCACGGGCGACCTTGCGCCTGATCGCGTCGGACCTCACCGGGCAGGTCCTGGACGTCCGTCGGCACGATTCCAGTCAGCCCGACGACCGCGCCGCGGGGGCACCTGCACTCCAGCCCGGTCGCGGCCATCGCGGGTGAGCCGCCTCGAGTATCTCCTGGCGAGTGCCGTCCTGTCGGTCCTGCGATGGTTCTTCATCCGGTTGCCGATCCGAGACCGCGTCGTCCTTGCGTCCGCCCGGGGGTCCACGCTGGAGGGCAACCTCGCCTACCTCGACCGGGCCATCCGGGCGCGCAGGCCGGATCTCGAGGTCGTCCTGCTGCTGGAACCGTACGGCTATGGCCTCCGTGCCAAGATCCGGTACCTGTTCCGATCCTGTCGTGGGCTGTACCTGTTGCAGACCAGCTCGCTGTTCATCGTCGACAACGCGCTCCTGCCGGTCCACGTCGCGCCGCACCGACGCGGGACGACCGTGGTGCAGGTCTGGCATGCGGCGGGTGCGCTCAAGCGCTTCGGCGTCGACACGGTCCATCCTCCGGCCGAACCCGAACGGACGTTCCTGCACCGCTACTACGACTGGGTCGTGACGTCGGGCGAGGCGGGCCGCGACGCCTGGGCGGCCGCCCTGCGAACGCCGGTCGACCGGGTGCTGCCGCTGGGCACGCCGCGGACCGATCTGTTCCACGACCCGGTGGCACTGGGAGCCGCTCGAGAACGGGTCCTCGACGCTCACCCGGAGCTGCGCGGACGAACCGTGGTCGTCTATGCGCCGACGTTTCGTGGCCGTGGCCGCGCCCGACGGTTCGATGCAGGGCTGGATGCGCTGGCATTGCGCGCGGCTCTGCCGCCCGATCACGCGATCGTCCTCAAGAGCCATCCCAATGTGGATGCGTCGACGATGTCGGACGCCGGGTTCGACGTGGTGCTGGAGCCAGCATCGGAGATGAACGAGATCCTCGCCGCGGCCGACATCCTGATCACCGACTACTCGTCGTCGATCTTCGAGTGGGCACTGCTCCGCCGGCCGCTCGTCCTGCTGGTCGGTGACCTGACCAGCTACGAGGCGGATCCGGGGATGTACCTCGACTACCGGACCGAGATGATCGGCACGCAGGTGATCGATACCGCCGGCGCGATCGACGCCATCCTCGAGGATCGGTTCGACGTCACGGCCTACGGGCCGTTCATCGAGCGACATCTGTCCGGCTGCGACGGGCATGCAGCAGACCGTTTCGTCGACCGATTCCTGCCGCGCGGCGGCGACTGACCGGACTCGCCCGAGAGGGTTGGCAGCGTCGGCAGCCCCATGCCGCTACCATGCCGCCGGTGAGCCAGACCCGCCGCAACCGATCGGTCCGTCTTCGGGGCCTCATCGCTCGCGTCGGCTTCGCGCTGGGCCGGCTGCGCCCCCTCCGCGCGCATGTCGTCCTGGCCACCCAGCAAGGCACCCACATCACCGGCAATCTCCGGTACATCCGCCGGGAGCTCGAGCGTCGCGACCCGCCGATCCAGGTGATCACCCTCGCCTATCGGACCAAGATGGGGTTCCGCGGCCGGATCGAGAACACCTGGCAGACGCTCCGGTCCGGGTACCACCTTGCGACCGCTCGGGTCGTCGTCGTGGACGATTGGTTCTTCCCGATCTACGTGATCACGCCCCGCCCCGGCACCGTCAGGATCCAGGTGTGGCACGGCGCGGGTGCCTTCAAGAAGTTCGGCTACAGCGTGCTCGAGAAGTCGTTCGGAGCCGACGAGGAGATGATCCGGCTCGTGCCGATCCACTCCAACTACGACATCTGCCTCGTCTCATCGGCGGCGGCGACGGACCACTTCATGGATGCCTTCCGACTGCCACGTGACCGGTTCACCTCGGCCTTGGGATTGCCACGCACGGACCTGTTCTTCGACGAGGAGCAGCGCGCCCGGGCGACCGAGGCGATCCGTCGTCGGTACGGGCTGCCGCTCGACCGGCGGATCCTGCTGTATGCCCCGACGTTCCGGGGCGCCATGATCCGGGACGCCCGCGACCCTGGCGAGCTGGACGTGGCCGCCATGCGCGACGCCCTCGCCGGAGAGTGGGTGCTGCTGCTCCGACCCCATCCGTTCGTCCGCGACCGACTCCGGCTGGGCCCCGATCTCGCCGGGTTCGCCATCGACGTGTCCGACTGGCCGGATATCAACGAGCTCATGCTCGTCGCCGACCTGCTCGTGACGGACTACTCCAGCGCGATCTTCGAATTCGCGCTGCTTGGTCGGCCGATGGCATTCTTCGCCCCCGACCACGATGACTACGACCACGAGCGTGGCTTCTATTGGGATTTCCGGACCGGCGTCCCGGGTCCGGTCTTCGAGGACACGGCGACGCTCGCCGCGTACGTGCGAGCGGGTGATTTCGACCTCGAACGTGTCGGCTCGTTCGCGCGGACGTGGTTCGAGGTCGCCGACGGTCATGCGTCCGAGCGGTTCGTGGACCGACTCGTGCTGCCCGCCCTGCAGGGACGACCGATGCAGGTCGACGGCGAGAGCTAGGGCGCGACTCGACGGGCCGATCGCCTCAGGCGGATGGCTGATCCGGAGAGGCGCTCGCCTCGCCGACCTCGTCCTTGGGGCGCGGGATGGTACCCTTCCGCGCGATGTCCGCCACTAGTGAGGTCCCGGCAGCTTTTCGCAACGCCGCCGGGAGCCGGGGCCCGGTTGCGCTCGTCGGCGAGGCGATCTCGGACATCCGATCCCGGCGCCGGCTGGTCCGCTACCTGGTCCAGGCGGACGTCCGCAAACGTGGTGCGGACACGCTCCTCGGCAACATCTGGTGGGTCCTCGATCCGTTGCTCCAGATGCTGGTCTATGTCGTCTTCATCACGATCATCGTGCCGAAGACCCAGCCCGACTACCCACTGTTCATCTTCTCCGCGATCCTGCCCTGGAAGTGGTTCTCGGCCTCGGTCGGCGACGCGACCACGTCCATCGTGAGGTCGGACCAGCTGATCAAGCAGATCCAGTTCCCGAAGATCGTCCTGCCCGTCGCCACCGCGTCGGCCGGCATCGTCAGCTTCGCGTTCGGGACCATCGCGCTCGGACTGGTCATGCTGGCCTTCTCGGACCGGATCACGATCTGGCTCGTGTTCATCCCGGTCATCGCGGTCGTCCAGTTCGTGTTCACCCTGGCCGTCGCATTGCTGGTCGCGGCGGGAAACGTCTTCTTCCGAGACCTGGGCAACGTCGTCGGGCACGTCCTACGCCTGTGGTGGTTCCTGTCGCCGGGCCTGTACAGCATCCAGAGCCTCGACCAGATCCACTTCTTCCAGAGCCACCCCACCTTGACCACCTTGGCCAATGCGAACCCGTTCGCGATCCTGTTCGAGGCCTACCGCACGGTCATCTACGGGACGCCGACGGCGCCACCCTCTGGGCCGCCGAACATGCCCGCGTTGGCCGTCCTGTTGGTGGCAAGCACGATCTTCCTGGCGTTGACGACGATGGTCTTCAAGCGCCTCGAGCCGAACTTCGCCAAGGTCATCTGATGTCGATCCTGCGGCGGCCACCGAAGCTCGTCCGAGGCACCAACCCTGGCTACGCCATCGGTGCCACGGATCTCGGCGTCCGGTACGACCTGCGCTTCACCAGGAAGACGACGATCCGCAATTCCGTCGGCCAGGTCCTGGGGCGCAGTGGGGCCCAACACTTCTGGGCGCTCCGTCACCTCAACCTTCGGGTGGACCGGGGCGAGTCGCTCGCGGTCATCGGACCGAACGGGGCCGGCAAGAGCACGCTCCTCCAGGTGCTCTCCGGGATCATCCGCCCTTCGGAAGGAGCGGTCGACGTGTTCGGCCACGTGTCCGGCCTGCTGACCCTGGGCGCAGGCTTCGACAAGGAGCTGACCGGGCGCGACAACATCCTGCTCGGCGGGGCGTTCCTGGGGCTCGACGACGACGTCACGCGCGAGCTCCTGCCATCGATCATCGAGTACGCGGAGCTGGGCGAGTTCATCGACGCCCCGCTGCGGACCTATTCATCGGGGATGCGGGCGCGCCTCGGGTTCGCGATCGCGACTTCGGTGGACCCTGACATCCTGCTCCTCGACGAGGTCCTCGCGACGGGCGACGCGAACTTCCGGGCGAAGTCCAAGACGCGGGTCATCGAGATCGTCTCGGCAGCCAAGGCGGTCGTCCTTGTCACCCACGACATGAGCTGGGTCACCGAGTATTGCAATCGGGCGATCCTCCTCGAACGCGGGCAGATGGTCGCCGAGGGCGAGCCGGCGGATGTCGTGGAGCTGCACCGCGTGCACACCGAAGAGGCCCGCGCCCGGACCGTCGAGATGGCGAAGGCCGCCGGTGTGGACCCGAGGATCGTGAACGTCCGCTGAGGGACGAGGCTCGGCGGACCGCCGAACGCTCCTGGCCGGAAGCGGCGGTCGGCCCTAGCGACGACGGAGGATCGCGAGCACCAACGCGGCGATGCCGCCGATGGCCAGCGCGCCGCGCCAATCCACGAGGGTCCTGACGTCGCCGTCGACGCGACCGGCGATGACGACCCCGGCCAGGCCGCGGCGTTCGAACGTCACCCGGCCGGCGGCGAGGTTCCAGACCGCACCCTGATCGACATGGACCTCACGGGCGAGCATGGTCCGCACGAACGACTGGGTGACGGTGGCGTCGCCCGCGACCGCCAGCGCGACGCCGCTCATCTCGGCCGACACGCGATCGCCGCGGGCGATGGCGATGCCGCCCATGCTGACCGCGACGTCCTGGGCGGAGACCCGGGCGATGCCGCCTTGACGCACATCGACGTGGGTGGCCTCGACCTGGGAGATGCCACCGCGGCTGACGCTCACGTTGGTCGCCTGAGCATGATCGAGACCGCCGTTCGTGATCGTCACGTTCTCCGGGATGGCCGCCGGCGTCGGGGCGGTCGGTTCGACCGGAGCGGTCGGCTCGTCCTCGGCGACCGTCGCGGCCTTGCCGGCCTTGCCGGCCTGCCCTCGCCGCCCTGGCCGCCGGCTTGTCGGCGGCGGTCGTGCGGGCCCGCGTCACCTTCGGCTTCGGGGCAGGCGTGTCGGTGGTCGTCGGTTCGGTGGGGTCGTCGCTCGCGGGTCGGTCGGTCATGCCGCTAGCCTATCGCGCCCGCGGTCGGACCGCCATCATCCGGCCCGCCGAACGCCTATCTGGCCAACCTCCGGTATCCTGCGCGATGCCGTGCCCCGGACCGGCGACCCAGTTCGGTCGGGTGGGGTGCTGCACTAGTCCGGAGGAGCGACGGCGTTGAGACGAAATGCCACGATCGGCGCCATCGGCGCAGCCGCCGCGACGGTGCTCGTGGTCGCGGTCGTCGCGACCAGCCTCGGTAGTCCCAAGCCAAGCCCGTCGCCCGTCGCGCAGGCGAGCGGGACGGCGCCGGGCCGGACCTCCGCTCCGTCCGCGGTCGGGTCGCCGACCACCGAGCCGAGCGGAGACCCCTCCGACAGCCCGGTCCCGTCGGCGACCCCGCTGCCGACCCCGGTTCTCGTCCCGGCCCCGCTGACCGGCGAGATGGTGACCCCGGCCGAGGCCGCGCGTCACCCGATCGCGGTCATGATCGACGACCTCCGGCCGGCCCGGCCGCAGTCCGGCCTGTCGCTGGCGGACGTGGTCTGGCAGGCCCCGGCCGAAGGCGGGATCCCGCGCTACATGGCCGTCTTCCAGAGCAACATCCCCGGCATCGTCGGCCCGGTCCGCAGCACGCGCCTCTACTACATCGCCTGGGCATCCGAATGGAAGGCGGTCTACATCCACGCCGGCGGCTCGCCCCAGGCGCTCAAGACCCTCCGCTCCAAGGGCGGCGGCCAGTACGTCTACAACGGCGACGAGTTCCGCTACAGCGGGACGTTCTACCGGCTCAAGACGCGGGTCGCCCCGCACAACCTGTACACGAACGGCAAGAAGCTGCGCGCCCTGGCCAAGCACATGGGCGCCAAGGACCAGGCGTACGACACGGTCTGGAACTTCGCCCCCGATGCGCCGCTCGAGCAGCGCCCATACGGCGGCACCATCAAGGTCGGCTACCCGTACAACACGATCACGTACCGGTACGACCGGAACACGAACACCTACCTGCGCTCGGTGACGGGTGAATCGAAGCAGACCGACGCGTCGACCAAGACCCGGATCGCGCCCAAGAACGTGATCGTGATGCGGATGAAGTTCGGACCGCTCAACGACGGACACCCGGGCGCGCCACGCCTCGAGGCGACCATCGTCGGCAGCGGCACGGCCTGGATCTCGACCAACGGCCGGACGATCAAGGGCACCTGGAAGAAGACCGGCTTCACCAAGCCGACCCAATTCTTCGATGCCAAGGGCAATGAGGTGACGCTGACCGTCGGCCAGACGTTCGTCCAGGTCATCACCACGAACACGTCGACCTATACGGTCTCGATCAAGCCCGGCTCGGACACGCCGCCGGCGTCACCGGCCCCGTAGCCCGACCCCGACGGGGGGACGGTCAGCCGCCGCCCTGGCGCGTCGTGCCGACCTCGGCGTAGATCGTCCGCGTCTCGCGTGCCACGTCGGCCCAGGTGCGTGGCTCGCGCCGGGCGCCCTCGAGCGCGAGGCTCCTGATCGTGTCGTGGACGCCGTCGTCGGCCCACATCGTGGCCAGGGCGACCGCCAGACGATCCGCGTCGCGCGGCTCGACCAGCAGCCCGGCCGGGCCGATCACCTCGGGCAGTGGTCCGACGGCTGACGCGACGACCGGCACACCGCACGCCAGAGCCTCGATGGCCGGCAGACCGGCCGCCTCGGAGACGACCGGCAGGACGGCCCCGCGCGCGCCACGGACGAGGTCGACCAGGTCGGGCAGTGGCAGCTCCGGGGCGTAGACCAGCGATCCGCCGATGCCCTTGCGGGCGGCGGCGCGTGCGACCGAGGCGCGATCGTCCGGGCTGGCCCCGACCACGAGGATGCGCGGCGGCCACGGGACCTCTCCGGGCAGGCCGCCCGGCCGGCCCGCCACGGCCAGCGCGGCGAGTGCCGAGAGGAGGGTCGCGAGGTCGAGACGCGCATCGAACCGCCCGGTGAACACCAGGTAGCGTCCGTCGAGACCCAGCCGCTCGCGGACCGCCCTGCCCGGCGCGGGGTCGGTCGGCGCATCCGCGGACGGCGGCGAGAACCCGGCCCGCGGTGCGAGCGGGACGACATGGAGACGCTCGCGCCGGATGTGCAGGACGCGCCGCGCGGCGCGCGCCGTCGCCTGGCTGCCGACCACGACCGCCGCCGCCTCGCGCATCAGCTGCGCCCGCAGTCGCTGGCCGAATCGATTGACGACCGTCCGCTGGAATGCCGCCGGGAGCTCCCACGGAGCAAGGTCGAGCAGGGTCACGATGACCGGGATCCCCGACGCGATGGGCAGCGGCCCGCTCCCGACCGCGTGGTAGACCGATCCGGCCGCACCGCCGCGCTCGGCCCGCCAGGCCGCTCCGACGGCCGCGCCCCGCAGGACGAACGGGTCGACCGTCATCGCGCCCGATCGCAGCAGGCGAGTCGGCGGCAGCTGGCGTCGGCCGACGACCTCCAGATGGCTGAACCGGGCGGTCGGGTCGTCGAGGTCGGACGCGAGCAGGAATGCGAACAATTCGCCGTCGAGGACGTCGGCGTCGTAGGCGCCGAGGAGCCCGTCGAGATATGCCGCCGCCAACGGCGACCTGTCCGGCGCCTGGAGCGGCCGGGCGTCGAGGACCACCCGGACGCCGGCGGGGCGCTCGGGCTCGCGGCCCCCCAGCCGGTCCGACACGCCCGCGGTCACGGCGAGGTCAGGCCCCGTGGCGTCGGCGCCGGAGGCGTCCGAGGATCTCCTCGGCCCGGAGCTGGACCACGACGACCAGCGCCTCGACCACGATCCGCCGGCTCATCTTGGACATGCCGACCCGACGGTCGCGGAACGTGATCGGGACCTCGCGGATGCGCGCCCCGGCCCGGCTCGCCCGAAACGTCATCTCGATCTGGAAGACATAGCCGCCGGCGTGGATGCCCTCGAACGGGACGGCCGCGAGGGTGGTCGACCGCCACGCCTTGAAGCCGCCGGTCAGGTCGTTCTGGCCCAGGCCGAGGACGACCCGCGCGAAGAGGCTGCCACCGCGGGAGATGATCCGGCGGCCGATGCCCCAGTCCTCGACCGAGCCACCCGCGGTGTAGCGCGACCCGATGATCAGGTCCGCGCTGCCATCGGCGATCGGCCCGACCAGGCTCGGCAATGCCGCCGGGTCGTGGCTGAAATCGGCATCCATCTGGACGATCGCGATCGCACCGCCGGCCAGGGCGACCCCGAAGCCGTCGAGATAGGCGCGTCCCAGGCCCTGCTTCTGGCTGCGATGCCGGACCCGCACCCGGCCGTCCGCGGCGGCGAGACCGTCGGCCAGACGTCCGGTGCCGTCGGGCGATCCGTCGTCGACGACCAGGACCGTCACGGCCGGCAGGGCAGCAAGGATGGCGGCGACCATCGGCTCGACGTTCTCGGCCTCGTTGTAGGTCGGCAGGACGACCCACACGCCGTGGGCGGTGTCGTCGGCGGGGCTGCCTGACGCCTCGGTGGACGGCGCGCTGGCGTGTTCGGCGGTGTCGGTCATGCGGCTCAAGTCTAGTCGGCGTGGCCGACCCGGCTACGGTGCCTTGACCACGACGTCGCGGCCCAGCCGCGATGGCCCGATCCAGCTCGTGGCGTCGACCACCAGCCGGTAGGTGCCGGGCTTGACGAGCACACCGGCTGCGGTCTTGCCGTTCCACGTCCAGCCATGACTGCCGGTGGTCAGACTCCGCCCGCTCCAGATCGTGCGGACGAGGGTCGCGCCCTGGTAGATCGCCACGGTCACCCTGGCCGGCCGATGGAGGACGACGGTGACGCGATCGGTGTGACCCGTCTTCGGCACGAACGCCGGGTGCGCCCAGGCCAGGGTCGTGATGGTCCGGTCCACCCCCACGGTCAGGTCGCGGATCGTCTGGTTGCCGGCCCGGTCCAGGCCTCTGACCCGGAAGAGGTAGCGGCCGTCGGCCACCATCCGGCCGGCCGCGTCGCGCCCGTCCCAGGTCCAGTCGCCGGCGCTGGCCGCGCTGATCGTCCAGCGCCGCACGGTCAGACCCGTCTTGTCGATGAGGCGGGCGGTCCCACTGATGGCCTCGTCGGCGCGCATGACCAGGCCGGTCCGATCCGCCTGGCCATCGCCGTTCGGTGACAGCGATGCCGGGTTCGCGGCGACGCCGACGACCGACGGGCGCCGGTCCACGGTCACGACCTTGGCGACCGACGCGCGGTTGTTCGAGACGTCGGCGGCCCACACGGTGATGCGGTACGGCCCGTCTGCCACGAGCTTCCCGGCGTTGTCACGACCGTCCCAGGTGAAGGCCACGGTCTTGCCGATCACGCCGCCCGACCGGACGGCGGTCCCGGCCACCCCGCCCCGAAGCGGTGCGACGCTCCAGCCGAACTTGATGTGCCCGGTCACCGTGGCCCGGACGGTCACGCTGTCCATCCGGCCGTCGCCGTTGGCTGAGACGAACGGTCCGCTGAGCGACGACGCGCTGATGACCGGCGGGACGGTGTCGGTGATGAACTTGTCCTTGAGCACCTGGTACAGCTCCGGCCGGGTCCCGTCGTAGCCGAGCGCCCAGATCCCGGCGCCGCGCAGGTTGGTCCGGTTGATGAGGTCGTACTTCTGGCCGAGCGCGGTCGCATCGTCGAAGTAGATCTGCCGCCATGGCGTGACGCAGCCGTACGTGGCCGTGCAGTTCTGGCGCTTGTAGGCGGTCCACGCCGCGCCCTCCACGGTGTCCCGCTTCTTGCCGTGATCGGCGGCGTACTGGCGGGCCGTGCCGTAGACGACGGTCGTGGACGCACCGTACTTCGTGCCCGAGATGTTCTTCGCGTGGAGGGCCGACGAGGCGGTCGACCAGGCACGGCCGTAGTACGGCACGCCCAGGATGATCTTCGACGCCGGGATCCGGCCGAGGTAGGAGGCGACCGTGTCGCCGATGTCGTAGGTCGGCCCGGCGATGGGGGCCACCGATCCGACCGGGTTCGTCTTGGCGCCGCGATAGTCGTAGCCCATGATCACGACCGCGTCCGCGCCGCCCGAGGCGGTCGCCTTCTCGATCGGGTAGTTGCCGATCCAGCCGGTCGTGTCGAAGCTCAGCTGGTAGCCCGGGGCTACCTTGTTGAGCTCGGAGCGGACCGATCGGACGAGTGAGGTGAACTCGTCGGCATAGGTCGCGACGATCGGCTCGAAGTCGAGGTTGACGCCATCGGCGCCGCGGTCGCGCACGGCGGCCGCGATCTGGCGAGCGAGGGTCAGCCGGTTGCCGGGGCTGCCCAGCAGTGCCTTCTGGCGGGTCACCCCGGTCGACGACCAGGCGAAGCTCTGGACCGTCAGCACGACCCGGGCGCCGCTGGCGTGGGCCGCGTCGATGACCGCGGTCATCTGTGAGCTCGTCCAGCCGCTCCAGCCGACCGCCGTGGAGCCGTCGCTGTTGCGCTTCTGGAGCGTGCCGTTGGCGAGCGCCCCGATGCCGAAGTAGGCGACCGTGGACAGCTTCTCCCAGTCCAGGCGAGTCGAGCTGTCGGTCAGTTCCCAGTACGGCAGGAAGCCGAAGACCTCGCGCTTGAGCGCTCCCGGATCGACCGCCGCCGCGGGCTGGGCGACGAACGCCCCGGCCGGGTCGACAGACGGCAGGTCGGCCGGGCCGACGGCGACGACCGGCTCTGCGGTCGAGGCGTCGATCGGGTGCTGCGGCGACGGTGTCGTGCGCAGCGCCTTGCCGGACAGCCGCCCCGCCGGAAGCGGGCGCGGCGAGACGCCACCGACCGCCCATCGATCGCCGGACCGCGGCTTGAACGGTACGCTGACTCGAGCGCCCGCCGCGAATCGGGTCCGGTCGGCGGCGTGGGCGACGGCTTCCTGGTACTGGACGGTCGGCTGCAGGCCCGGGTCGGCCATGGCCGGAGCCGCAGTCGCCTCGGCGGCGGGCTCAGCGGCGGCCACCAGCGTCGCGGGCAGGTTCACGACGATCAGCAGCATGCCCGCCCCGAGCGCGACGGCGCGGGAGAGGCGCGGGCGGGAGCGACGGGCAGGCGACTGGGATGGGGTCATCGACGCGGCGGTCCTCGAGCAGGGCTCCGGAGGACTCGAAGACTGGCCGTCGGCGGCCGGCCGGGCTATCGCACGATGGTCCCGGTCCGGGCTGGTACGGGGCGGTCTGGGGCGGTCTGGTGCGGTCGGCCGACCGCCTGCTCAGTGGATCGGGAAGGTCACCGTCGTGGACTGCGAGCCGCCCTTGGTGTCGCGCCCGCTGACCTTGAACTTCACGATGCCGGCTGATCCGCTCGCCTTGAGCCGGAGGGTCGCCTTGTAGCTGTGGCCGGAGACCTTCTTCAGCGCGACACTCCAGCGGCTGACGCCCGGCTGGAAGACGTACAGCCGCGAGATCTTCGACAGGAGCTCGGCCGAGGTGATCGTGATGGTGATCGACTGACCGCGCTTGGGGGTCGTGTCGCTCGGCTTGTAGCGGAAGGCATCGGTATCGAACGAGACCGTCTGACTGGCGACGAGCGTCCCGTCGGTCGCGGTCACCGCCGACGTGTAGTGCCCGCGCGGGAGCATCGTGCCGTCACCGGCGCGACCGTCGAAGGTCCACGTCTGCGTTCCGGCCGGCAGCGCGACGGCATCAAGCCGAGTGGCGACCACGGTGCCCGCGCCATTCAGGACGGTCCAGCTGACGGTCATCGGACGCGACAGCACGAAGCTGAGGGAGGTGGCCTTGTCGAGCGAGTCGAGGTCCTGCGGGAAGAACAGGCTCCGGCTCGAGGCGACCGAGCGCAGAGCCGCCACGACGCTGACCTGGCGCCCGACGAAGGCGCCGGTGTTGCCGGCGAGATCCTGCGCTGCGACCTTGATCGTGTAGACGCCATCCGGGGCGTACCCGCCGGCTGTCGTCCGGCCGTTCCAGGTGATCGGCTCGGCCGCGCTGCCGTTGGGCACGGTCCAGGTCTTGACCGATGCCCCGCCGCCGTCGACGACGCGGGCGACCAGGGCACCCATCTCCGGATTGGTGGCCGACAGACTGATGGTGTCGCGGACGCCGTCGCCGTTGGGCGAGAACCAGAGGGCCGCGTCGGCGGCGGGCGAGAGGTTCGCCAGGTCCGGCGCCTGGGTGTCCACGACGAGGTCGCGGACCGCGGTCGCGTCGCCGTTGTCCCACGCGTCGTTGCCGGTCACGCTCACGGCGTAGGTGCCGTCGGCGACGGGATGACCGCCGACCTTGCCGTCCCACGGCACCGTGAAGGTCGAGCCGGTCCCGGTCGTCTGGTAGAGCAGGGTGCCACCGGTCGTCTTGATGCGCAGCGTCCAGGCGACCGATTCGGTGAAGCGGCCGCGGATCGATGCCGCGTCGTGCGATGAGTCGCCGTTGGGCGAGAACGGCAGGCCCGGATCGAGGACGCGGACGACCGGCGCGGTGCTGTCCTTGGCGGCCAGGTCGGACGCTCGCATGTAGCCGTTGATGGTCGGGTCGTCGACGCCCTGGACCTGGACCAGCGTGTCGCCCACGGCCGACGTCTGGGTCGGCTGCTCGACGACGCGGAGGCGGGTCCCGGCGGGCAGCGTGGCGGTCGGGGCGCTCAGCGTGTCGAGACCACTGAACAGCGCGGCTCCGTCGGTCGCCACGGCGGCGTTGCCGGGGACGACGAGGCTGGCCGGGTCGACGCCGGTGTCGCCATAGCCGGCCGACACGACCTCGTCGGTCGTCACGCCGATGGTCCCGATGGTCAGCGACCGGTAGAACCCGGAGGTCGGGCTGTTGGGATCCTGGTAGACGGTCGCGCCGGCCGTCCGGGCGGACGGGTACGAGACGACGTTGTCGTGGTTGTTCGGCATGGTCCGCCACATGTCCTCGATGGACTGGTGGGTCGTGAAGATGGCCCGCAGGTATCCCTCTGCACCTGAATGCCCGTCGGCGATGACCGCCGATGCGCCGGCCTTCAGGAAACCTGCGGCGTAGTTGTCGGCACGCTGTCGTGCCACGGAGACGCTGGGCTCGGGGTTGCCCGGCTCCGAGTTGCCCGAGGCGTAGCACAGGTGATGGAGCAGCACGATCGCGCCGGGCGCGAGGTCGAGCTGGGCCATGTAGGGCTCGCCGTAGTACTTGTTGTTGTAGTCGCCATTGCCCGCCGTGGCGTTGAGGCCCATCCCGTCCTTGGTCGTGTAGGCCGGGTCATAGGTGTACGGGCTGGGCCAGCCGTTGCCGTGGCCCATATAGATGATCACCGACGCGTTGACGACCGCTGCCTTGACCTTGGCCCAGGTCGCGTTCGGGCTGTAGACCTTGACGACATTGGGGGTGTACTTCTTCGCCTCAGCGTAGGCCACGTCGGCATCGGCGCGGTAGCCGGCCGTCGCGCCATGGGTCGCCCCGACGATGATCACGACCTTCGGATCGCCGGTCGCGGCCACGGCCGAGGGCACGAGGATGCCGAGCGTGGCGACGAGGACAAGGGCGATGGCGACGGCCGTCTTGCGCAATCTGGACTCCGTGACTGGACGCGGCGGGGGTGTGCCGTCCCAGACTCTGCGCAGGGCGAGTCACGCTCAATCGCGGGATGGTCCCGATGTCGCTAGCCCCATCGGGGCGTCTCGGGTGAGGAACCGGACGGTGCGGTGCGGTCGCGATCAGAGCGGAGCGTGGCGGAGGCGCACCAACAGATCCGCCAGCGACGGGTTCGCCGCGTCACGCTCCGAGAGGATCGGGCGTCCGTCGGGGGTCGCGTCGAGCGTCGGCCAGGCCACCCCGACCGCCGCATCGTCCCAGGCGAAGCCGAGCTCGTCCGACCCGTCGTACTCGTTCGTGACGAGATAGACGAGCTGGAGCGGCTCGACCGCAAGGAAGCCGTGGGCGACGCCGGTCGGGATGTACACCCAGTCATCCGCGCGAAGCTCGCGGGTCTCCACGACGGCCGGCAAGTCGGCCTCGAGCGCCGGTCGGACGTCGACCAGCGCGACCAGGGCGCGGCCGTCGGCGACCACCCACAGGTCATCCTGGCGACGATGGAGGTGCAGCCCGCGCAGGACGCCCGCGGCGGAAGTCGACAGGTTGGCCTGGGCGAACGCCGCGTCCGGGAAGGCGCCGGCGCGCCAGAGCTCGCGGAACGAGCCGCGCGTGTCACCGTGGCGGGCGATCGTCCCGTAGCGGACGCCGGGCAGGGCGGACGGTCCGTGCTCGCCGGCGGTCATGCCCGGACCTTCCGCGCGCGCAGCAGCGTCGGCGTGTAGTCGGCCATCGCATCCGGCCAGATCCGCATCGGCTCGCCGGACGGCATCGGCGTCGGAGCCAGGACGCCCCAGCGCGGTGGCCTCGACGGACGCTGCCAGGTGGTGCTCGGGACGTCGACGACATCGACCTCGATGCCGGCCCGGCCGATGACGTAGCGCGCCCAGTCGGCGCGGGTCGCGAACAGGCCGTTGACCAGGTGATGGGTGCCCGCGGTCGCATCCTCGGCCAGCAGCTCGACGATGGCGTCGGCCACGTCCGCCGTATAGGTGGGCGTCCCCCACTCGTCGTTGACGACCCGCAGCGGCTCCCCGGTCGCCGCGGCTCGCTCGGCCGCATCGAGGATCCGGCTGGGGAAATCGTTGCCCGGCGCCCCGAACAGCCAGGCCGTCCGGCCGATGCCGAGGGCGGCTCCGGGCCGGGTCGCGAACGCTTCGGTCGCCAGCCGTTCCGCGGCGGCCTTGGATGCGCCGTACGGGTTGGCCGGGTCGGCCGGGTCGTCCGGGCCGTAGCCGTGACCGTCGAGGCGGGCCCCGTCGAACACCTCGTTGGTCGAGATCACCAAGAGGTCGACGCCGCGGGCGGCGCAGGCCTCGGCGACCACCCCGGTCGCGACGCCGTTCCGACGCATCGCCAGCTCCGGGTCGAGGGCACAGCCGTCGACGTCGGTCCAGGCCGCGGCATGGACGACGACCTCGGGTCGGTCGGCGTCGAGCCGCGCGCCGATGCCCTCGGGCTCGTCCAGGTCGAACGCATCACGCGCCCAGGCGATGGGGCCGGCCGGTCCGGTGAACGGCGCGTCGGCCAGGGCATCGACGATGGCCCGCCCGAGACGTCCGCGGGCGCCGGTGACCGCGACCCGCATCAGTCGACCGCGGTGTCTGGGACCGCGACCTGGGCGGCAGCATGAGACGACGCGAGACGCTGCTCGTACTGCTTCTCGTACCAGCCGTCCCAGTCGCCCGAGCGCGTCGCTCGCCACCACGCCTCGTTCGCCCGATACCAGTCGACGGTCGCCGCGAGACCCGCCTCGAACGTGGTCGTCGCCCGCCAGCCGAGCGTGCCGAGCTTGGCCCCGTCCATCGCGTAGCGCCGGTCGTGGCCCGGCCGGTCCTCGACCTGGCGGACGAGCGACCAGGGCTTGCCGAGGAGGCCGAGCAGCAGGGTCACGACCTCGCGATTGGTCCGCTCGTCGTGTCCGGCGACGTTGTATGTCTCACCGGCCACGCCATGACGCAGGACGAGGTCGATGGCGGCGGCGTGGTCGGACACGTACAGCCACTCGCGCCGCTGGAGGCCGTCGCCGTACAGCGGCAGCTCCCGATCGTCGAGCGCGTTGGTGATGAACAGCGGGATGAGCTTCTCGGGGTGATGGAACGGGCCGTACGTGTTCGAGCCGCGGGTCACGACGGCGTCGATGCCGTGGGTGATGACGTAGCTCCGCACCAGCAGCTCGCCGGCCGCCTTGGCCGCCGCGTACGGCGAGCGCGGTGCGAGCGATGCGTCCTCCGTGGCGTGACCCTCGTCCACGGAGCCGTAGACCTCGTCGGTCGAGACCTGCAGGAAGCGTGGGCGAGCGGGCGCCGTCCGGCATGCCTCGAGCAGGACGTGGACGCCGATGACGCCGGTCGCGAGGAATGCCTCCGGGTCGAGGATGGACCGGTCGACGTGCGATTCGGCGGCGAAGTTGACGACCGCGTCGGCGTCAGCGACGAGCGGGCCGACGACGGCTGGATCGGCGATGTCGCCGCGCACGAAGTCGAGTCGGGCGGCCATCTCGGGGTCGCTCCGGGCCGGCGCCAGGTTCGCCTCGTTGCCGGCGTAGGTCAGCTTGTCCAGCACGGTGATGCGCGTCCCGTCGCGCCGCGCCAGGACGTCGCGGACGTAGCAGGACCCGATGAACCCGGCACCGCCGGTGACCAGCAGCCGATCGAACCGCCGCGCCTCGGCCATGTCAGCCGACCGGCCGGGTGACCGGCGGTGAGAGCCGCCCGGCGGCATCGTCGGCGGCCGCCAGCTCCGACGCGCGCAGGAGCGACGGCACCGTGCCGGCGTCCGTCCAGTAGCCGTCGTAGACGGGGCTGTAGAGACTGCCCGCGGGGATGTAGTGGTTGAGGACGTCGGTGATCTCCAGCTCACCTCGACCCGAGGGCAGGAGCCGGTCGATGACCGCGAACGCGTCCGGGCGCAGGAAATAGACGCCGATCGGGATCAGGTCGCTCTTGGGTTGGTCGGGCTTCTCCTCGAACCCGATGACCCGTCCGTCCGCATCCAGCTCGGCGACACCGAAACGCTCGGGATCGGGGACGCGATAGAGGAGCGTTCCCGCGCCGTACGATCCGCGCTCGAACTCGGCGGCGACATCGGCCAGGGCCGGCCCGCGCAGGATGTTGTCGCCGAGCACGCAGCAGAACGCGTCGTCGCCGACGAAATCGCGGGCCAGCCCGATGGCGTGGGCGATCCCGAGCGCGCCCGGCTGGTAGCGGTAGGTCAGGTCGATGCCGAAGGCCGACCCGTCGGCGAGCAGCTCGACGACGTCGCCGACGCTCTTGCCGCCGACGATGACCATCACCTCACGGATGCCCATCCCGGCGAGCGTCTCGATCGGGTAGTAGATCATCGGACGGTCGTAGATGGGCAGGAGGTGCTTGTTGGTGACGATCGTCAGCGGGTAGAGGCGCGTCGCGGTGCCGCCGGCGAGGACGATGCCCTTCATCGCGGGGAAGGGTAGCAGCCGAGGGCAGCCGGCATCCCGGCGGTCATGGCTTCCTGGTCGCAACCGGGGTCGCCGCCGGCTTCGGGGACGCTGCCGGGCTCGGCGACAGGCAGGGCTGCTCGCCCGCGGGCAGGACGCCGCCCGCGCCGCAGTCGATCGGCTGCTGCTCGATCGGCGGCAGGCCGCCCTGGTAGTCGGTGATGACGAGCAGGAACTCGAGCTTGTCGAGCTGCGCGGCGGGCTGCAGGAAGGCCGTCTGGACGACGTCATTGGCGTCGCGCTTGACGTCCACGACCTGGCCGACGAGGAGGCCCTTGGGATAGGGCGAGCGGACGCCGCCGCCGAGCTCGATGCCGGCGGTGACGACCTCGTCACCGACCGCCACGGTCTCGCCGGCATCGATCTGGCGCATGATCAGCACGCCGCCGAGCTGGCCGACGACCTCGCCGGTCGCCGCGTTGGTGGACAGCTGGCCGATGACCGTCGAGCTGCTGTCGGTCAGCAGGACGACCTTGGCGCTGGCCGGGCCGACCTCGACCACGCGGCCGGCCAGGGCGCCACCGGCCGCCACCGCGACGTCGCCGACGGCGATCCCGTCGTCGGTGCCCTTGTCGAGGACGACGAGACGGCGGAATTCCGACGATTCGCGAGCGATGACCGTCGTCGCCACGGTGGCGTAGTCGAGCCCGGCCCGCAGCTGGAGCAGGGCGGTCAGCAATTCGTTCTCGCGCCGGATCTCCTCGAGCCGGGCGTTCTCGGCGGCGAGGCGGTCGTTCTCGGAGCGCAGGGCCGCGTTGTCGACCGTCAGCCGGTCGATGTCGCTGATCGTCGCCGCCAGCGATGACACCGCACGGGCGGCGCTGTCGAGCGCCCCCTGGATCGGCCGGAATGCGAAGCTCACCCCGTTCTGCAGGTCACGGACGGCCGGGTTCGACGAGAAGCCCATCAACATCACGCTGATGACCAGCAGGACGAGGAAGGCGATCCAGCGGCGACGGGCGGCTCGGGTGGCGAGGACGTTGGTCATCTCGGCTCGTTCGCCCGGGTTCGCCTAGCGGGGCGGGCGCGAATAGGTCTCGGACACGAGCACGCGCGACATCTTGTCGAGACCCTGCAGGACGACACCCGTACCGCGCGCGACGCAGGTCAGCGGATCGTCGGCGATGTGGACCGGCATCTGGGTCGCCTCGGCGACGCGTCGGTCCAGCCCGGCCAGGAGCGCCCCGCCGCCGGCCAGGACGATGCCCTGGTCCATGATGTCGGCGACCAGCTCCGGCGGGGTCTCCTCGATGGTGTCCTTGACCGTGTCGACGATCTGCTGGACCGACGGCTCGATCGCTTCGCGGATCTGGTCGGCGCCGACCTCGACCGAACGAGGCAGGCCGGTCAGCAGGTCGCGGCCGCGGAGCGACACGCGCTGGGCGTCCCATTCGCCCGGATAGGCCGACCCGATGGCGATCTTGATGTCCTCCGCGGTCCGTTCGCCGAGGAACAGGTTGTACTCGCGCCGGGCGAAGGTGACGATGTCCTGGTCCATCTCGTCGCCGCCGATGCGGATGCTGCGCGAGACGACGATGCCGCCGAGGCTGATGACGGCGACCTCCGTGGTCCCGCCGCCGATGTCGACGATGAGCGAGCCGGACGGCTCCGAGACCGGCAGCCCGGCGCCGATCGCGGCGGCCATCGGCTCCTCGATCAGACCGGCCCAGCGGGCGCCGGCGTTGAGCGCGGCGTCGCGGACCGCCCGCTTCTCGACCTCGGTCACGCCGGACGGGATGCCCAGCAGCATCCGCGGCCGGGCGAGCATGCCGACCCGGTCGTGGACCTTGTCCACGAAGTACTTGATCATCTGCTCGGTCACGTCGAAGTCGCTGATGACGCCGTCACGCAGCGGGCGGACCGCGATGATGTTGGCCGGCGTCCGGCCGACCATCCGCTTGGCCTCCGCCCCGACGGCCAGGACGCGCCGGGTCTTGGCGTCGATGGCGACCACGGACGGCTCGCTCATGACGATCCCCCGATCGCGGACGTGGACCAGCGTGTTGGCCGTCCCGAGGTCGATGCCGATGTCACGGGAGAAGATGCCGAGGATCCGGTCGAGCATGGGTGGAAGGCGGTCCTTGTGGTCGATCGTCTCGTGGTTGCGGTGCTCGGGTGCGTCGCGGGCGCGCGCATCGCCGGTTTCGGGCGCGTCGCGCGGGGTCGCGGCCGGGTCGGGCGGGCAGCCTCGGCAGTATAGCCGCTCACCCCGGCACGACCGCCGGTGGCGGTCGGTCGGCCGCCCGCGCCGGGGCCCCGGGCCGGTCGAAGGCGACGCCCCGATCGCGCAGCGACACGTAGGCGTCGTGGCCGATGACCAGGTGGTCGAGCAGCTGGATGTCGAGCAGCCGGCCGGCCGCCAGCGCCTCGGCGGTCAGGTGCAGATCGTCGGGCGAGGGGGTCGGGTCGCCCGATGGGTGGTTGTGGACGAGGATGACCCCGGCGGCGTTCAGCCGGACCGCATCGCGGAACAGCTCCCCCACCCTGACCAGCGACGACGAGACGTTGCCCTGGTAGACCGTCACCACGCGCAGGACGTGGTTCTTCGTGTCGAGCATCACGACCCGCAGCTCCTCGCGCTCGAGGCGGCCCATCTGGAGGATGAGCCGGTCGGCCACGTCGTGCGGGCCGCGGATCGTCCAGCGTGCGGTAGGCCAGTCCGCGAGCAGGCGACGGCCGAGCTCGAACGCCGCCAGGAGCTGGGCCGCCTTTGCCTCGCCGATGCCCTTGACCTCGGCCAGCTCGAACTCGGTCGCCCGCGCCAGACCGGTCAGCCCGTCGTGGCGGGCCAGCGCGTCGGAAGCGAGATCGACCGCCGATCGTCCCCGTGTCCCGGAGCCCCACAGCAGCCCGATCAACTCCGCCGATGTCAGCCCGCCGACCCCCCGCATCGCGAGCCGCTCCCGCGGCCGCTCCTGGACCGGGACCTCCTTGATCGAGTGGCCGCCTTCGAAGGTTGGCATCAGGCACGATCTCCGAACTGAGGATCGGCGCCGTCGGGCGCCGAGGCGAAGGCGGGCGGTGAGTACCGTCTCCGAACCGAGAATCGGCGCCGAGGGCGCCCGAGGCGAAGGCGGGTGGCGAGCAAAGGAGCGAGCGCACCTCAAGGTGCGTGAGCGACTGGCGGAGCCGGCCAACGAACGCATCGGGCGCCCTCGGCGCCGCCGACGAACGACGCCCAAGACGATCGAGGAGTCCTCAAGGCCCAAACGACGGGAGCCCGCCGATTCCCCCCGCCATCCGGACCTCGAGGACGACGCAGAGCCTAGCGACTGAGCGCTCACCGGCGGCTCATCCGGCGGTTCACCGCGGCTCACCGCGGTCGCCGGTCAGGACCCCTGGCGAGCGACCTCCGCGACGACGAGCAGGATCGCGTTGAAGGTGGCATGCAGCCCGAACGACGCCCAGATGGTCCGCCGCCGCACGAACAGCAGGCCGAGCGCGATGGCGACGGGGAGCCGCGCGGCGAAGGCGACGAAGGCTCCCTGGAGCGCCTCGCCCGCGCTCCCGCCGGAGACCGTGATGATGTGGGCGAAGGCGAACACGAGGGCGCCGAGCAGCACCCCGCCGGTGACCCCGCGGCCCCGGACCCAGGCCGTCGTGGCGAAGCCACGGAACAGGATCTCCTCGCCGAACGGCGCGACCAGGACGCCCGCCGCGAGCGACAGCGCGATGCCGATGGCGGTCCCGGTCGGGGGGAGCGGGCTGGCCGGCTGGACCGGGATCAGCGCGGACAGGATCGCCGCCAGGATCCCCGTCGCGAACACGACCGGCAGCGCCCACAGCGCCCCGCCGACGATCTCGCCGACGGCCGTGCGGTCCAGCCGGCCGATACCCATCGCCGCCCAGTCCAGCGCCCCCGTGTCGACCACCAGCAGCCGGACGAGCCCGACGTAGACGACCGCCTGGATCGAGACCGACAGCAGCGCCCCGAACGGGCCGTCGAGCGGGACGCCCACGATCGACAGCGGCAGGCTGACGACGAGCAATGCCAGGATCGACACCGGGACCGACGCCGCCAGGACAAGGAACGGCGACGGCCCGACGTACGGCAGCCGGCCGCGGGCGCGTCGCTCGATGCCCTGCGATCCGGCACCGGCGATCAGCCCGATCGACAGCGGCACGAGGCCGCCGATGAGCAGGAGGCGGGCGGCCGCGGTATCGCCCGACAGGATCGCGATGAAGACGCAGCCGAAGCCGACCAGCGTCGCGAGCCAGCCGACGACGAACAATCCGGGCGCCGAACGACCCTCGATCGTGAACGTGGAGGTGCCAAGACGGGTCGGCGGCTCGCCCGCCTCGTCCGGTCCGGGACCGGCCGGCGGGTCCGACGGGTTCAACGCTCCGGCAGCGGATCCTGCGGGGACGCCGGCAGTGGGCCGGTCCCCGAGCGGACGGAGCCGGCGCTGCGCACCGACGACGGCAACGGTGTCTGGGTCGATGACGATCCGGATCCCGACGCCTTCGTGGCCTGCGCGACCTCGGGCACGGCGGCCTGCGTCGCCGCCGGCGATTCGATCCGTCCGGTCACGTCACGGCCGCGCGGCAGCGCCTCGATGGCGGCCGGCGCCTCGCGTCGCTCGAAGTCCTTGCCGCACCAGGCGCACAGCGACCAGTCCATGCCGACCAGCCGGCTGCAGTTCGGGCAGACGCGCTTCAGGCGCGTCCGGCAGCTGGGGCAGATGATCCATTCCTCGTCGATCCGGCGGTCGCAGCCCGGGCAGTGGTGGATCGACTCGACCTCGGCCAGGAGCGCCTCCTCGGCCAGGTTCCGCTCCCAGACCTCACCGATCTTCTCGTGCGGCCGGACGATCTTGTAGAACCAGTAGCCGAAGACGAAGAAGAGCGGCGTGAACATGATGATGAACGCGGCCGCGAGGTACGGCAGGATCGCGTTGTCCGAGCGCTGCTGCATGTCGCGGAACGCCCAGTAGGCCGTGGCCAGCCACAGGATGACCAGGTAGACGCCGACGAGGCGAAGGCCCAACTGGACGATCGAGCTGTTGAAGATGCTGTTGAGCGCGTCGCCGATCGGGTTGAGGATCTGATCCATGCGCCTGAGTCGCTGCCTCCGTGGACCTCACCGGAACGCACCGCGCCGGCCTGGTCTGGTTCGTCCGAATCGCTCGGCGCAGTGTAGCAGGGGCGGTCCCGGGCCTCCGTCGGGCACCGCGCCCCCTCAGACGAGCGGGTCCACCTCGGCGTGACGGGTCGCCCACGTGGTCACGACGCCGCCCATCACGAGCGCCAGCCCGCCGAGCGCGACGACCAGGATGCCGACATCCGCGCCGAGCGGCCCGACCTGATAGGGCCAGACGAGCCCGATGAGCAGGCTCCCGAGCGCGAGCGGGAGGACCCCGGACCGGATCCAGATGGGCACCGCGGTCCGGAGGATGCCGAGCGCGAGGACGAGCATGGTCGTCGCGAGGACGAGCACATGGGTCGGGCTGGCGAGGCCCCACTGGTCGAAGTAGGAGCCGATGCCGCGCGAGCCGATGACCACCGCCGACCACGGCAGCAGGAATCCCAGGACAGCCATCGTCGCGCCGACGACGACGAACCAGCCGGCGATCTCGACGAGGCGCGCGGGATCGACTGGACCGACCCGCGAGCGCACGCCCGTCGCGGCCGGCTCGGCAGCCTTGCCCGCGGTCGCGATCGGGGCGGCCGGGGCGGGCGCGGTCCAGGCCGCCCCACCGGCGACGGCGCCGGACAGGACGAGGCCGGACGGCCGGTACGCGCTCGGCGGCGGAGCGGCCGGCAGGTCGAGGTCGTCGGGGTCGTCGATCAGGTAGCGACGGTACGGTCGGCCGGTCAGGACCGGTGGCGCCTCCTCGAGTGGCGCCCACGCGGACGGTGTCGGCGCGGGCTCGAACGGGTCGATCGGGGCCAGCCCGGCTGCGCTGACCGGCGCAATGACGGGCGTCTCATCGGTGTCGGGTTCGAGCGTCGGTTCGGGTTCTGGCTCGGACGAGACCACGGTCTCGGGCACCAGCGCCGGGCGGCCGCCCGTGACCGATGCGAGCAGCGCACCACATGCCGGGCACGACAATCGCCCATAGGGGACCGACGTCCCGCACTCGAGACAGTCGATGGTCTTCGACATCATCGCGACACCTCGCCTGTTCGGACCGGCCGCTCAGGCCGCCCGGCTCACAGCGTCGCAGACGACGTTTCCGGGCGCCAGTCACCCGGTCGGCGGTCCGGTGACCCCCCGAACGTCCCCCGCCGCTGTACCTCGGCGATGGTCCAAACGGCGGCACGCCAGGCGCACACGACACTCGCGAGGAGCAGTCCGACGGCCCACAGCACGACCAGCGCGACCACCGCGATCAGAGCCCGGAGCGGGTCGTCCATGACCTCCAGGGCGGCCGCAGCGGCCGACCAGGCCGAGCCTGCGGCGATCGCCGACGGCAGCACGACGACGACGAGGACGAGGGTCGGGAGCCAGAAGCGGACGAGCGTCGCCAGCGGATGGCGCAGGCATGTCCCGACCGCCCCGACCAGCGCCCGGCCGACCCCGTCCCCGGCCACGACGATCCGCCGACCTGCCACGGCACCGACCATCTCGCCGGCCATCCAGGCCAGGGCGATCGCGGCGACGACCTCGGGCGTCGCCGACAGGACGCGCAGGATGATCGGCGTGGACACATCGACGGGACTGGTCAGCTCGGCGTAGGTCACCCGGACCAGGCGAACGGATCCCCACGCCAGGACGAGCAGAAGCGGGATGTCGGCGATGAGCCGGGCGGCAAGGATCCGAGCCGCGGTCCGGCCTCTGGCGCCGGCGACGAGCGGCGCATCCGACCCGGGCGACGCGATCGCCGCGACGTCCTCGTCGGTCGCCACGATCCGCGCTCCCTCCGCCTCGAGGGCGGCGGCCAGCCAGCCCGCCCCGAACAGCCAGGCGAGGACCAGCACGAGCCCGACCACGCCGCCGACGATCGCCTCGGGCGGCATCCCGCCGAGGGCGATGGCGGTCAGCGGCGGGCCGACCACGTCGCCGATGCCGACCGGAGTGGGCAGCACGACGATGGGCAGCACGAGGAGGACGATGCCGCCACGCACGAGGAACGCGGCGAGCGCGAGCGGCCAGGTGGCCGGCCGGGCGAGCGTGACGAGCAGCCCGCCGCTGAGCGCCACGCCCCGACTCACGGAGCGGGGCTGGCGGACGGTCCGGCGCTCGGGGCGAGTCCCGGGGCGAGGATCTGCAGACGCTGGAGGGCTGCTTCGACGAGCGCGATCTCGGACCCGTAGCGGGCGAAGTCACCGTCGCGCAGTGCGGTCTGGGCGAGCGCGAAGTGGAGGTTGGCGTAGTCGATCAGGCCCGGCACGTCGTTCGGCAGGTCGGCGTTCGGGGGCGGGGTCGGAGCCGTCGTCGGGCTGCTGCCCGGTCCGGGCGTCGCGCCCGGTGTCGGGGTCGGGGTCGGACCGGTCGACGGCGGCGGGCCCGTGCCCGCTTCCGCCGCCAGGAGGAGCTTCAACGCGCCACCGAGCGAATCGGACCAGACGACCTGGCGCGGCGACGCGACCACGATCCGCTTGAACTCCGGGAACGCCGACCCGGTCGACTGCAGGTAGACCGGTTGGAGATAGATCAGTAAATCGTCGAGCGGGACCACGATCAGGCTGCCCCGGATGACCTTGCTGCCGGATTGGTTCCAGAGCGAGACCTGCGCGCTGATGAGCGGGTCCTGGTCGATCCGCGCCTCGATCTGGGCCGGCCCGAAGACCGTCGTGTCGGCCGGGAAGCGGTAGACCTGGACCTGGCCGTAGTTCGTGCCGTCCATCCGGGCGGCGACCCAGGCGATCATGTTCGGCCGGCCGGTCGGGACCATCGGCTGGAGGAGGAGGAACTCGACGCCCTGCTCGTTCGGCAGCCGCATCTCGACGTAGTAGGCCTGGGACGGCAGGGTCTGCTCGCTCGTCTGCTTGGGCACGGTCCAGAGGTCGTCGGCGCCGAAGAACTGCTGCGTGTTCGTGACGTGATAGCTCCCGAACATGCTGGTCTGGACGTTGAACAGGTCCTCCGGGACGCGCAGGTGCTTCTGCAGGTCGGCCGGCATGGCCGACAACTGCTCGAACAGCCCCGGGAAGACGCCTTCGTAGGCCCGGATGATCGGATCGTCCGGGTCGTTGACGTAGAAGTGCATCGTCCCGTCGTAGGCGTCGACGGTGATCTTGACGCTGTTCCGGATGTAGTCGAACGGGCTGGTGCCCAGGCCGGAGTCGCCGGCCGGGTCGAAGCTCTGCGCGTTCGGGAACCGGTCGGACGTGGTGTAGGCGTCCTGGACGTAGACCATCCGGCCGGTATCGTCGATGACCAGATACGGGTCCTTATCGAAGCGCAGGAACGGCGCGATCAGCGACAGCCGATCGCTCAGCGACCGGTGGAAGAGCAGCTGGCTGTTGGCGGTGATCTGGTCGCTGATCAACAGGTCGAGGTCTCGGAATCGAGCGGCGAAGAGCAGCCGCGTCAGCGTCTTGTCGAGCCCGATCCCGGTCGTCCCCGTCCAGCGGGTCTCGGTGCCGATCGAGCCCTCCGTGTCGCTCTCGCCGGTCGGGTAGTCGAACTCGCTCTGCTGCGCCCCGACCACGATGTAGGAGCTCGGCCGCTCGCCGAAATAGATGCCCGAGTGGGCCGGGTCGATGGGCGGCGCGCCACCGGTCGAGGCCGGCGGCAGGTTGCTGACCAGGAGCTGCGGCTGGCCCTCGCTGCCGACCTCGTTGACCGGCACCATCGCGGCGCCGACCCCGTGAGTGAAGCGGATCCGCTGGTTGACCCAGCCGGCCGCGTTCGGGTTCTGCTCAAGGGCGAGTTCGCGGGCCGACAGCATGACCTGCCGCTGCACGCCGTTGATCCGGTAGCGGTCGGTGTCGACGTCGGTGAAGTCGTAGTACTTGCGCACGGTCTGAAGCTGGTCGAGCGTCGTCCGGAGCGGGCGCGGGTCCCACAGCCGGGCGCTGGTGAAGGTGTCGGCCTCCTTGACGATCTGATCGGCGGTCAGGACCTGGTTGCCCGTGAACGAGACGTTGCCCCAGCCGCCGAGGTCGTAGGCCAGCCGGGTCATCGCGATGTTGTTGCCGATGTAGCGCTCTTCCTGGGCGTACTTGTTCGGCTCGACGGTGAAGCGCTGGACGGCCTCCGGGTAGATCCGCCCGACCACGAGTGACGCCAGGAACCAGACGCCGATGGTGAGCCCGAGCGGCCAGAGCACGCGGGTGAAGGCGCCGCCGACGAGCAGCGCGGCGGCGATGCCCGACAGCACGGTCAGGATGTCGTAGGCCACGAACTGGGCGTTCTGGTCGGTGAAGCTGACACCCGTGGCCACACCCCGGTTGCTGTAGACGAGCTCCAACTTGTCGAGCTGATAGCCGAACGCGACCGACAGCAGGAAGAGCGCGCCGAGGGCGGCGAGGTGGACCCGGATCGGGGTCGAGAAGACGAGGCTGCCGTGTGAGGCGGCGACGACGTAGCGCGCCAGGGTCAACAGCAGGGCCGCGATGACCAGGCCGTTGAACAGCCCCTGGACGAGACGCAGGAAGGGCAGCTCGAACAGGAAGTAGCCGATGTCCTTGTTGAAGATCGGGTCGGTGACGGACGCGGTCGGCGAGAACGGGACGCGGTGGATCCAGAGCAGGACCGTCTCCCACGCTCCGGACATCGCCGCGCCGATCAGCAGCGCGACGACCAGCGCGATCCCGCCCAGGATCCAGCCCGCGAGCGGGGTCAGGTCGGGCAGGTCGCCGGCGTCGAAGACGATGGCGTTGCCACCCCGATCGTCTGACCCGCGCGGGTCGTAGCCCGGCCGGCCGAACGGGTCGCGACCGCCGTATGTCGTCCTGGGTCCGCGCCGCTCGTCGGCCGCCTGGGCCGCGGCATTGATGCGATCGACGATGGACTGGAATCCGCTGCCACCGCCGGCGCCGTCCACGGTCGGTGCGAGACGACCCGCCAGCCAGAGGTTCCCGTACAGGACCACGAGGGCCAACACGAACGCCCCGACGCCGAGCCCGACGGTCGCCGTCAGGCGTGTCCAGAAGACGGCATCGAACCCGACGCTCGAGTACCACAGCACGTCGGTCCACAGGTCGAGTCCGACGCTGAACAGCAGGAAGATCCCGATGACGACGGCGATGCCGATGCCGATGCCGATGCGCCGGCCCATCCGCCGGGCTCGGCTCGGGCCGCCGTCGTCCGGACCGCCCGGCCCGCGCCCGCGGGTCCCGCCGCCTCGTCCGCGGCGGTCGACGAGGGCGATGGGCGGTTCCGGTTCGGCCTCGTCGTCGGTGTCGTCCGCCTCGTCCGCCTCGTCGTGCTCGTCGTGCTCGTCGGCGGCGTCGGCGGATGCGTCGCGGTCGTCGTCGGTGGCGTCGACGGAGCCCTCATCGTCGGCCGGGCCATCGTCTGCCGGGTGGCCCTTCTCGGATCCGCCGGCCTTCCGGCGTTGAGCGTCGGCGTTCGGATCCTGCCCGCGCGCCAGCACCTCACGCTTGCGGAGCTCCTCCATGAAGTCGTCGAACAGGTCGCGCATCCGGCGGCGAGTCTACTCGGCTCTGCCGTTCAAGGCCGGTGGAGCCCTTCGATGGCCCGGCGGAACCCGGCCAGCACGGTCTCGGCAAGCTCGTTCGGGCGCATGGCCGCGGCTCGCGCGGGCTCGAAACGGAAGGCGGCCCGGATCGCCAGCGGTGCCCGCCATGGTCGTGTCTCATCGTCCGGAGGGGCGATCAGGCCCAGGCGCATCTGCAGCCGTCCGCCATCCTCGAGGATCAATCCGGAGAGGGCACCGCTGATCGCCGGCCCGAGTCGCGCCAGGGGCGGGTCGGGTGGCGGACCGGCGGCAGGGGCGACGTCGCGGAAGCTGACCACGCCAGTCTCATCGGTCACCCAGACCACCGTCAGCCACCAACCATCGGGTGCCTCGGAGGGGCGGCTCATCCCGGCGGACAGGGTCCGATCGGTCAGGCGGACGTCCTGCTCGCGGAGGAAGGAAGGGCCGGGCGGCGGCAGACGATCGGGCACTGCCGCAGGATAGCCGGACTGGCCCGCAGCGCCGCCGTCGCGGCGTGGCCGTCAGGCGGTCGTGCTGTCCGGGTCCGTCGCGGCGTCGCCGCCGGCGGCCTCGGGGGCGGTCTCGTCGTCCGAGCCCATCGCCGCCTCGACCATGGCGTCGGCCGTCTCGCTGGCGGTCTCGGCGTCTGCCTCGGCTGCGACCAGTGGCCTGAGGCCCTCGGGTAGGTCGTTGACACGACCCTCGAGGAGGGCGTCGGACATGATCGAAATCGGCCTCCGCCTGGAGGTTGGAGATGTGCGCCTCGAGCTCGAGACGGAGGATCTCGCGCTGGACGTCCGCGTCCGGCGGAGCGATCGCCTGCGAGTCGGCCGGGGCCGCGACCGCCTGTTCGACCGGTTCGCCGCCGAGCCACGACAGGAATCGGCCCCGCGACGCCGGGCGCTTCACGCGGGTTGTCGCCTGGTCCACCGAGGTCAGGCCGGGCAGGTCGTGCTCCTCGTCGGCGATGAGGATCGCGTTGCAGGACGGACAGACCGCCGTCGTCGCCGTGATCGAGGCGGAACACCACGGGCAGGCGCTGGCGGTGGAGATATCGACGGCGGTGGAGATATCGACAGGAGTCAACGGGTCAGCCATGTGCGAAATCCTAGCGTGCGAGACAGGGCGTTCGATGACCCATCCGTCAGGGCCGCGCCGGTACCCTCATTCCCATTCGATGGTCGCCGGCGGCTTGGAGCTGATGTCGTAGACGACCCGGTTCACGCCCGGGACCTCGTTGACGATGCGCGACGAGATCTTGCCCAGGACGTCGTACGGGAGCTTCGCCCAGTCGGCAGTCATGCCGTCCTCGCTGGTCACCGCCCGGATCGCGACGACGTTGGCGTACGTCCGCCCGTCGCCCATGACGCCGACCGAGCGGACCGGGGTGAGGATCGCGAACGACTGCCACAGGCTGCGATAGAGGTTGGCCGCCTTGATCTCGTCGATGACGATCCAGTCCGCTTCGCGCAGGGTGTCGAGCCGCTCGGCCGTGACCTCGCCGATGATCCGGATGGCCAGGCCGGGCCCGGGGAACGGCTGACGGAGGACCATCGCCTCTGGCAGGCCGAGCTGCAGGCCGACCCGCCGGACTTCGTCCTTGAACAAGTAGCGCAGCGGCTCGATGAGCTGGAACCGGAGGTCGGCCGGCAGCCCGCCGACGTTGTGGTGGGTCTTGATCTTCTGGGCGGCCTTGGTCTCGGACGTCGCCGACTCGATGACGTCGGGGTACAGCGTGCCCTGGGTGAGGAAGTCGATCCGGCCGAGCTTGGTCGCCTCCTCCTCGAAGACGCGGATGAACTCGTCGCCGATGATCCGGCGCTTCTCCTCCGGGTCTTCGACGCCGGCCAGGCGGGCCAGGAAGCGCTCGCGGGCATCGACCATCACGAGGTTCATGCCGAGGTCGCGCTCGAAGGTGACACGCAGGAGCTCGGACTCCTTCTTGCGCATCAGGCCGTGATCGACGTAGATGCAGGTCAGCCGGTCGCCGACGGCCCGGTGGACGAGCGCGGCGGCGACCGCCGAGTCCACCCCGCCCGACAGCGCGCAGATGACCAGCCCATCCGATCCCGTCTCGCGGGCGTGGGCGTCGATCCGATCGCGGATGCCGACGACGGTCGTGTCGATGAAGTTGGCCGGCGTCCAGGTCGGCGACACGCCGGCGATGTCGACCACGAAGTTGCGCAGGATGTCGCGGCCGCGGGGCGTGTGCACGACCTCCGGGTGGAACTGGATGCCGTACAGGTTGCGCGACGCGTCCTCCAGGCCGGCATATGGCGTCGAATCGGTCTGGGCGGTCGCGTGGAAGCCTTCCGGCAGCCGCGAGATCGAGTCGCCGTGGCTCATCCAGACGGGCTGCTCGCGCTCGATCCCGCCGAACAGCGGGTCGTCCGAGGTCAGGCTGACATTGGCCGGACCGTACTCGCGATGGTCGAACGGGATGACGTCGCCACCGAGCTCGTGGGCCATCAGCTGGGCGCCGTAGCAGATGCCCAGGACGGGCACCTTGCCGGCCCAGATGGCCGGGTCTGGCCGCGGAGCGCCCGGGTCGTAGACCGAGTTGGGGCTGCCCGACAGGATGATGGCGCGTGCGCCGCGCCGCTCCAGCTCGTCGTACGGGGTGTCGAACGGGAGCAGCTCCGAATAGACGTCGAGCTCCCGGACCCGCCGGGCGATGAGCTGCGCGAACTGGCTGCCGAAGTCGAGGACGACGACGGTGTCACGGGTGGTGGTCGTCGCGCCGGCCGGCCGGTCGTCGGACGAACGTTCCGGCGCAGGCGCGTTGAGCGCGGTCTCGAGATAGGCCTCGACCTCGGCGTCGTCCGGGGCGAGGACGCGGTGGCCGGCGTTGGCGGCCTCTCCGTGGACGGTCTTGCCGCGCTCCTGCGGCGGCGCGTCCTCGTCGCTCAACGATCCTCCTCGCGTCGGTCGGTCCGGCTGGGATCCGGTCGGCCCCTGTCCGCCTCGCCCGGACAGGCACCAAGTGTACCGGGCGACGGAGCCCGGAGGGCCGGCCCGAGGTCCATCGGCACTTGCGTACGGGTCGACGCAGCGCGAGACTCGCCGCATGGCGAAGTCGAAACGGTCACCCAGCGAGGAACAGGCGCGCGACATGGTCGAACTTGCCGACGTGTGGCCAGATCCGCCGGTCAGCGAGGTCGACGCGCCGACCCGGACGATGAAGAACAAGGACTACCTCAAGGCGCTGTCCGGCCTCCAGGTCGAGCTGGCCAAGCTGCAGGAATGGATCCGGGTCAATGGCCTCCGGGTGGTCGTCCTGTTCGAGGGCCGTGACGCAGCCGGCAAGGGTGGCGCGATCAAGACCCTCTCGCTCAGCCTCAATCCGCGCATCTGCCGGGTGGTCGCTCTCGGCACGCCGACCGACCGCGAGCGGGGCCAATGGTATTTCCAGCGCTACGTCGCCCAGCTGCCGGCCGCCGGCGAGATGGTCCTGTTCGATCGCAGCTGGTACAACCGGGCCGGCGTCGAGCACGTCATGGGCTTCTGCTCGGAAGACGAGTACCGCGAGTTCTTCCGGTCCTGCCCGGAGTTCGAGCGGATGCTCATCCGGTCTGGGATCGTCCTGGTCAAGTACTGGTTCTCGGTCAGCGACGCGGAGCAGGAGCGGCGCTTCCAGAGCCGCATCGCCGACCCGACCAAGCGCTGGAAGCTCTCGCCCATGGATGTCGAATCGCGGGCGCGCTGGGTCGAATACTCGATGGCCAAGGACGAGATGTTCGCCCACACCGACCTCAAGGGCTCGCCCTGGTACGTGGTCGATGCGGACGACAAGAAGCGGGCGCGGCTGAACATGATCAGCCACCTGCTGAGCCTCATCCCCTACGACGACCTGACGCCACCACCGATCGCCCTGCCGACCCGGACCGTCGAACGGGCCTACGTGCGACCACCCATCGGCGACCAGACGTTCGTCCCGAAGCGGTTCTGAGGGGACGCAGGCCTCGCGACCCGGTTCCTGACGATCGCTCGTGTCGTGAGCATCTGACCCGATCGGGCGCGAGTTCGGCCGGTCAGTCGCGGTTGAGCATCGCCTGGGCGGCCATCGCGAAATAGCGCTCGAGTTCCGCGGCCACGTCCTCCGGCGGTGCGACGTCCGCGACGGCGGCCCGCATGTGGACCAGCCAGCGGTCGCGCTCGGCCGGGCCGATGGCGAACGGCATGTGCCGCATCCGCAGCCGCGGGTGGCCGCGCTCCTCGTCGTAGGTCGTCGGGCCGCCCCAGTACTGGATCAGGAACAGACGAAGTCGGCGCGTCGCGCCGGCCAGGTCGGGTTCGGGGTAGAGCGGGCGAAGGATCGGGTCGTCCGCCACGCCGGCGTAGAACCGATCGACGAGGGTCTCGAAGAACGGCGTCCCGCCGGCGCGGTCATAGAGGGTCGTGGTCTCGATCGGCATGGCCGACCGAGGATAGCGGCGGGCAGCGTGGCCGGTGTCATCGGCACGTGATCGGCCCGGCGATCAACCCGGCGATCGGGACGAGACGGCCCGTCCGGCGAGACCGAGGTCATGACGCCACCGCCGAGCCCGCCGACCGGGCGACGCGCACGCGCGCCGACCCGAGGGCGACGATGACCGCGCCATAGATGAGGGTGAACGTGCCGACGATGCCGATGCCGTCGGTCGTGCTGGTCGCGCTGGCCGTCGAGGCGAACGGATCGCGCCCGACGACGATGAGGGCGAGCCCGATGACCCCGACGACGACACCGACGATGGACGTGCCGATGGCGAGTGCTTCGGCGCGCGCCTGGCCGACGAGCAGCCCGAGGCCGGCGACGACACTGGCGACGGCGAAGCCGGCGACGAACGGCAGCACCGGGACCAGGTCGTCGAGGAGCGCGGCATCGACCGGACGGACGGTCGCGCCGGTCATGACCAGCGCCTGGGCGAAGCCGACCGCGAGGACGGAGACGCCGACGACGAAACCGCCGGCGAGGAGCGACAGGCTCGCGATGACGCGAGCGGGATGGATGGACATGATGATCAGACTCCTTCGAAGGTTGGGATCGTCCAGCCCGGTTCCGGGGCGATGCGACGATCGGCCGTCTCGCCCGAGCGGCGAGCGGTGGCGGCGAAGAACGCGGCTCGACGGACCGACACGATGCGCGTCCTTGCAGGTGCAGCCGGCGACGAGACAGGCGCCGGAGCGGACGGGATCGGCGATGAGGATCGCCTCCCCGGTGCGCAGTCGGTTCGGGTGGAACATGACGTCTGGACGGACGTCCACCCTCCCCGCGGCCGAGGGTCGTCAGTCGACGGCGGACTCCAGCCGACGCTTGAACGCCTCGAGATCGAGCGCCGCCGCGCGGCGCGCCTGCGGGGCGACCATCGATTCGAACATCCGATACCGGAGCGGCAGACCGACCCGCAACGACCAGCGCAATCGCGTGGCCAGGTCGTCGAGGGCGAGGACGCCGTCGATCTCGACGGAGACCCCGTCCTTGTCCTTGCCGCGAAGGCCGAACGCGGCGCCCGGCTCGAGCACGGTGACGCGTCCGTCGAGGACGGTCGATCGGCCGGCCACGGTCTGGCTGATGCGCAGGCCCGAGCCCGCCTTGAGCGGCCCGGCGTCGAGGCGTTCGACCCGGACGATGCCCGAGGCGATCAGCCAGGTCGGGTAGCGCTCGACGTCGACGAGTGCCGCGAAGACCGCCGCCGGCGGGCGAGCGATGGTGGTCTCGATGTCGACCTCGACGGTCACCGCGCGTCGACCGACAGCGGCGTCGGCCCCACCGGCCGGAGCCGGAACGACGGTCCGTGGCCGAGACCCTCGGCCGGGGTGCCGTAGCGCAGGATCAAGCCGCGGATCGCCCGGGCGTGTTCGTCCGGTTCGAGCGGTTCGGCGACGGCGTCGAACGTGCGCTCGCCGATCCGCACCCGACAGCGCGGGTCGGCCAGGAGGTTGCGCGCCCAGGCGGTATCCGTCGAACCGGCTGAGACGAGGACGGCGCCGCTCGCACCCGGGACGTCGTCGACGTAGCCGACGGTCACCGCGCGCGTCTGGCCGCTTCGCTCACCCCGCGTCTCGATCCGCACGAACCGGCCCGAGGCGACGAGGTCCTCCTCCATCGCCGGCCGATCCGTCAGCGGTTCCGCTGCCAGGACTTGCCTTCCGTCTGGGTCGACGGCGCGTCGACCATCTCGACCCGCTGCATGTCGCGGATGGTCCGCGCGCCGAGCGCCGCCATCGACTGGCGCAGCGCCCCGACCAGGTTCTCCGATCCGTCTGTCACGTGGGCCGGCCCGAGCAGGATGCGCTCGAGCGGGCCGACCGTGCCGACCCGGATCCGCGTCCCGCGCGGGAGCGTCGGCGACGGGGCGGCCATCCCCCAGTTCATGCCCCGACCGGGCGCCTCCTCCGCGCGGGCCAGCGGCGACCCGATCATCAGCACGTCGGCGCCCGCGGCGATGGCCTTGGCCAGCTCGCCGCCGCGACGCATGCCGCCGTCGGCGACGACCGGGACGTAGCGCCCGGTCTCGGCGAAGAACGCGTCCCGGGCCGCGGCCACGTCGCTGATCGCGGTCACCTGCGGGACGCCGATGCCAAGCACCTCGCGCGTCGTGCACGCCGCACCCGGCCCGACCCCGACGAAGACCGCGGCCGCTCCCTGCTCCATCAGCGCGAAGGCCGCCTCGGCGTTGGTGGTGTTGCCCACGGCGACCGGGATCGGCATGTACCGGGTGAACGCCTCCAGCGACAACGGGTCGTACTCGGTGGCGAGGTGGCGGGCCGACGAGACCTGGCTCTGGACCAGGAACAGGTCCGCGCCGTGCTCGGCACAGAACGCGCCGAACCGCCGGGCGGCACCGGGTGTCGCGGCGACGGCGGCCTGCGACCCGGCGGCATGGATCTCGTCCAGCCGGCGGGCGATGAGGTCCTCGCGGACGGGCGCCTGGTAGGCCTCCGCGAGCAGCGCCTGGACCTCGCCGTCGGGCGCGTCGGCGATCCGCGCGAGGACCTCGGCCGGCTCGTCGTAGCGGGTCTGGACCCCTTCGAGATTGAGGATCGCCAGGCCGCCGAGCGAGGCGATCGCACCGGCCATCCGGACGTCCACGACAGCATCCATGGCCGAGGCGAGGATCGGGATCGCGAGATCGATGCCGCAGAAGACCTGGCTGAGGTCGACGTCCGCAGGCTCGATGGTGTCGGTGCCCGGGGCGAGCGAGACGTCCTCGAAACCGTAGGTCGGGCGGATCGTGTCCACCTTCGAATGGAAGACGCGACGCTGGGCCGCGCCGGCGATGTCCGGGTCGGCCGGCAATGCGCTTCGCTCGATCACGTGACCCTCCTGTGCCGCCTCACGGTCGGGCTGCCCATCCGCCCCGAGTCTACCAGCGAGTCAGCTTGGGCGACCCGAGCTCCGAGCCCGCGCGCTGGCCGTCGAGGGTCAGCTCGAACCAGCCTGCCCGTTCCGGTTCGGACAGGTCGTCGCGGATGCGCTCGATGGCGGTCCGGTAGCCGGGCCAGATGACCTGCTGGTGCGCCTCCTCGAGGTCATGCCAGCGGGCGCCGTCGTGCTCGTTCGAAAGATGCGGCTCGGCATCGGTCCGCAGGCGGACGGCGAAGACCGCCGAGGACACGATCCCGTCCACCGACGGCTCGTGGAACTGGTTGACCAGGTCCAGGTCGTAGAAGGCGTCGATGTCGTCCGGCCCGAAGCCGGTCTCCTCGGCCAGCTCGCGGAGGGCTCCCGCGGTCACGCGCTCACCCGGCTCGAGCGACCCGGACACGCACTGCCACAGGCCGGGCAGGATCCGGCCCGGCGCCCGGCGGATGAGCAGGATCTCCGGACGCTCCACCCCGCGGGCGGTCGTCGGGACGCGGAACATCCAGCAGTCCACGAGGTCGGGTCGGAATGGGCTCATGCGGGTCGCTCCAGGGTCGCGCTGAGGGTCACAGCCGCTCGTATCGCTCGACCGGCATGACGAACACCGTCGCCCCGCCGACCTCGACCTCCAGCGGATAGGGCATGAAGAACTCGCCCGGCTCCATGATCGGCGGCATCGGGTTGACGACCTGCGTCCGCGACGTGCAGTTGGTCCGGACGATGCCCATGACCTCTTCCACGTCGTCGTCCTCGACCCCGAGGATGATCGTCGCATTCGACTGCTTGAGGAACCCGCCCGAGCTCTGCAGCCTCGTGGCGCGGAACTCCTTGTCGAGCAGGGCACTGACGAGGGCCCCGGCATCCTCGTTATGGACGATAGCGACGACGAGTTTCACGCGCGGAGTATCGGTGCCGCGAGCGACGGCGGTCAACGTTGCGGCGCAGATGCCCAGACACGAGCTGCGCGGGGTGTACGATGCGGCCTCCGACGACCCAGTCAGCGTCCAGGAGTCACCCGTGTCGACCGACGAACCTTCCGGCGACCCCCGCGCATCCCTCGTCCGCGCCATCGGATCCGTCGCCCGCAACGGCGATCTCGATACGATCCTGGCCGGCATCCTCGCCGCCGCGACCGACGCGCTCGCGCCATCGATGGGTGCGATCTTCGTCAAGGATCCGGACCGGCCGGGTCTCTACCTCGTCGCCGCGATCGGGATGGACGATGTCGCGCTCACCCGCCTGGTCACCGACGTCACGGATCCTGCTCACCCGTTCACGGTCGCCGCGACGAACCGGGAAGGCACGTTCGAGCGCGAGGCGACGAGCGCCGATGGCACCACATTCGTCGGCGCCTACCTGCCGCTCATCGTCTCGAGCGGCGGGGTGGAACTCTCGCTCGGGTCGATCGGCTTCGACTGGCCGGCGCCGCGAGTGCTCGACGACGCCGAACGTTCGACCATCGCCGCCCTGTCGTGGCTGGCGGCGGTCGCGATCGACCGGCAGCGCCTGGGCTCGACCGCCGCCGAGAGGTCCGAGTGGTTCGAGCGGATGGCCCACACCGACCTGCTGACCGGGCTCGCCAACGAGCGGACGGTCGGCCGGATCCTCGAGCTGGAGCTCGCCCGCGCCGGTCGCCAGGGCAGCGAGGTGACCCTCGCGATGTTCGACATCGACGACTTCCGGGCGACGAATTGGGACGGCGGCAACCAGACCGGCGATGACATCCTGCGGCGTGTCGCCGCGGTCCTCGCCGAATTGGTCCGCCTGGTGGACACGGTCGGGCGCATCGGTGGCGACGAGTTCGTGCTCGTGGCGCCGGGGTCGGCGGGTGCGGTCGTCGCCCAGCGGGTCATCGACGGGATCGCCGCGCTGCCGCCGGTCGGTGGCTGGGTCGTGTCGGTCTCGGCCGGGGTCGCCCGGTTCCCGGTGGACGGCCCGGACGCCCAGGCGCTCATCAGCGCGGCGACCGAGGGCCTGGCCCGGGCACGCCAGGGCGGCCGCGGGTCGGTCGGGGTCGGAGCCGCCGCAGAGGGCTAGCCGCTCACGCCCGAGGCGACCGATCGCGACTCGTCGCCGGGTTCGTTGTCGACCGTGGGTCGACACGTGACGTCGCCGAAGCCTAGCTCGCGGCGGTCGCCACGCCCTTGGAGATGATGGGCAGGGTCGGTGCCGTCGCGCCGGCCGCCGGTTCCTTGGTCAGGGCCAGCACGAGACCAGCCGTGGTCGGCACGCCATCAGTGCTGAACGAGGCCGTCCCGCCACCGCCGACCGAGAAGCTGCCGATGTCGACCGGGACGTTGTCGGGGCCGATGGCCCAGGCCGTATAGACGGAGGAGCCGCTGGTCGGGGCGAGGTCCTGCATGGCCAGCGTCATCTGGCCGGCGGTGTCGATCGCGGCCAGGCCGGTACCGGTGCCGCCGTCGGCGGCGAGGACCGCGGTCAGTGAGCCGGTCTGAGCAGCGACGTCGATGACGCCTGCGACGGCCTGTTCATAGCTGCGGGCGGCGTCGAGCTGGTTGCGCAGGAGAAGGTTCCAGCCGCCCAGCGCGACGATCGCGACGACGGCCGCGATGCGGAGCGCCCAGGTGGCAGCGCCGGCTCGCCCTGGCCGGCGTGCAGCACGCTCCGCTGCGGTCGGGAACGGGGTCGGGGCGACCGATGGCGGGGCAGCGGGTGCCTCGGCCACTGCGTCTCCGGGAGCGGACGCCGCCTCGGCCGCCGCCGCAGCCATGAGCCGCGTCTTCAACCCGGCCGGCGGCTCGACCACGGGGACGCTGGCGGCGAGGACCGGCAGCAGCGACCCGAGAGCGGCGATCTCCGTGTGGTCCTCTGCGCACGTCGCGAGGTGCGCCCGCACGGCGGCCGCCTCCGCCGGTTCGAGCGCGCCGAGCACGAAGGCGCCCGACATCTCGATGACCTCTTCGTGGCTCAGGGCGGGCATGGCATCCGGGCCGCTCACGACGATCCGCCTTCCAGGTTCCGGCGCATCGCCAGCAGGCCGAGCCGCATCCGGCTCTTGACCGTCCCGAGCGGCGTGGCCGTCCGGTCGGCGATCTCCTGTTGGGTCAGTCCCCCGAAGTACGCGAGCTCGATGGCTTCACGCTGGACGTCGGACAGGACCGCGAGAGCGCCCCGGACCGTCTCGGCGTCGAGACCGACGGCCACCTCCGCCCAGACATCGGGCAGGGTCAGGGCGGCCGGCGGCGGCAGCTCGACGTCGGGCAGCTCGGTCGTGGGCCGCCGCCGGCGGATGGCGTCGATGGCGCGGTGATGGACGATCGACAGCAGCCATGTCTTCACGCTGCCACGACCCTCGACATACCGGGCGGCATTGCGCCACACGCCCAGGAAGGCGTCCTGGACGACGTCCTCGGCGAGGGTCGTGTCATTCGTGATGCGGTAGGCGATCGAGTAGGCCATCGTCTTGTATCGGTCGTACAGCTCCTCGAGAGCATCGAGCTCCCCTTCGGCCAGGCGCACGAGAACAGCCCGGTCCGCATCATCCGCTGGGGACGAGGTCCGGAGCCGGAGAGGCTCGCCTGCCTGTGTCATCAGGTTATGCGCAGGGCCGACGGTCTTGGTTCACCCTGGGCGAGCAGCCCATCGGCCGCGGCGGCCACGGCGGCGGTCACATCACCCGTCGGCCGGGTCGCATCGACGACCGCGAAGCGGCTCGGTTCGGCGATCGCGAGGGCGAGGAATCCTTGACGGACACGGTCGTGGAAGGCGCGGTCGAACTCGGCTTCGAAGCGGGTCACGTCACCCGGCGCCTTGCGGGCCAGGCCGACCTCGACCGGCACGTCCAGCAGGATCGTCAGGTCCGGCCGGAGACCGTCGGTGGCGGCGGCCTCCAGCGCCCGGAGCGTGTCGAGCGGCACGCCGGCGCCGTAGCCCTGGTAGGCGAGCGTCGAGTCCGCGAAGCGGGCGCACAGGATCGACCGGCCCGCCTCCAGCGCCGGCCGGACGACCTCGGTCACGAGCTGTCGCCGGGCGGCGCTGAACAGCAGCGCGTCGGTGATGGGATCGGTCGGCGCGGCCGTCTCGGTCCGGGCCAGGAGTACCTCGCGGACCCGCTCGCCGAGCCACGTCCCACCGGGTTCGCGAGTCAGGTGGACGTCCAGCCCGCGAGCGGCAAGGTGCGCTGCCAGGGCGACCGCCTGCGTCGTCTTGCCGGCCCCTTCGGGTCCTTCGAGCGTGATGAACCAGCCGCGCATGGGGGCACCGGGTCGGATCACGTCGGGAGTGTAGCCGACCGACGTTCCCCGCCAGGATGGGTGATCCGATCGACGGCGCTGCGCGCATGCATCTCGACGACATGCTTCATGCTCTGGGACGCGACGCCATGACCGACCACCACAGGCCCCGACACCGCCGACGGCTCCGCGGCCTCGCCGCCCTCATCGGCGCCTGCGCGGCGTTCGCCCTGCCGGCCCTCGTCGCCGCGCATCCGCTCGGCAACTTCACCATCAACCACTACGCGGGTGTTCGTGTCGAGTCCGACCACATCCTGCTGGATATCGTCGTCGACCAGGCGGAGATCCCGACCTTCCAGGCCCGGCTCGGCTTCGATACCGACGGTGACGGCGAGGTCTCCGACGCCGAGACCGACGCCGGGCGGGCGACCGCCTGCACGTCGCTTGCGCCGAGCCTCGCGTTGAGCGTCGGCGGCGCGCGGCAGTCGCTCGTCCTCGACGTTGCTGGTCTGACCTTCCCGTCGGGCGTCGGCGGGTTGAACACGATGCGTATCGTGTGCGGCTTCAGCGCGACGCTGTCGGCGCCGCTGGCCGCCGGCACGCCGGTCGCCTTCGCGGACACGTCGTCTGCGGACCGGCTGGGCTGGCGCGAGATCGTCATGACCGGGTCGGGCGTGAGCCTTGCTGCCTCGAAGGGCGAGCTGCGCACGACATCGACCTCGAACCGGCTGCGAACCTACCCGACGAACCTCCTGACCCAGGCCCTCGCCGACACGTCCGTGACGGTGGTGGCAACGCCCGGCGGGCCGACCCTCCCGGCTCTCGACATCCCGGACGCATCGCCACTGACGGTTGCGGGTGTCGGCCAGGTGGCCACGGCCAGCTCCGCACCGGGAGCGGCGATCGCATCGGCACCGCCGGTCGCTGCGGTGGTCGCGGCTCCGGCGGTCGCCTCCGTGCCGGGTGGGGTCACCGGCGGCGAGCTGCCCTCGATCTTCCGCTCGACCGACCTGTCGCCGATCGTCCTCCTGGTCTCGATCCTGACGGCCGCCGCACTGGGCGCCGGTCATGCGCTGACGCCCGGTCACGGCAAGACGCTGATGGCCGCCTACCTCGTCGGGACGCGCGGGACGCCGCTCCACGCGGCCGGGCTCGGGCTGTCCGTCACGGTCTCGCACACGCTCGGGATCCTCGTCCTGGCGGCCGTGGTCGTGGGCGCGCAGGGGTTCCTGCCGCCGGACACGGTGGTGCGGTCGGCGCCGGTCATCGCGGCCATCTCGATCGTGGCCATCGGCGGCTGGATGCTGTTCGGAGAGGGGCGCCGTCGGTGGCGCGTGCGCGCGGCCGCGACGGCGATGCACGACCACGATCATGAGCACGACCACGAGCACAGGCCCGCGCACGGCCACGATCACCCGCATGACCACGCCCCCGACCACGCGGCCGCCGCGGTCGCCGGCGAACACAGTCACGGGGGCACCACCCACAGTCACCTGCCACCGGCCGGGGCGACCATCTCGTGGCGCAGCCTGTTCATCCTGGGCCTGGCCGGCGGCCTCATCCCCTCGACCAGCGCGCTGCTGATCCTCCTTGGCTCGATCGCGGCCGGCCGGCCGGCGTTCGGGTTCGTGCTGGTCGTCGCGTTCGGTCTCGGGATGGCGCTGGTCATGGGCGGCATCGGGCTCGCGCTCGTCCTGGCGCGCGGTCGGCTCGATCGCGTCGACACCGGCTCGCCGCTCGGCCGGGTCAGCAGTGCCGTGCCCCTCGTCGCCGCATCCCTCGTCTTCGGTCTGGGCCTGTACCTGACGTTCCAGGCGGTCGCCGGGACCGCCACGTTCTGACGCAGGTGGCCGCGGGCACACGACTGCGTCAGCCACTCCTCGTGGCGCAGATGCGGGGACACATGTCTTGACAGATAGCCGTCCCTGGACTGGTAGGCCGGCGAATAGAGACGTCGAGGCTGAGAATCCTCCGATCCCACGCTCAGCGCGGGGCCCGAACCCTGTCAATCCGGGCCGCGATGCTGCCCAACAGTCCATGCGCGCATATCTGGCGACCGGCGGTGACGACCCCTGACACCTACCCGCCCCATGCATCGTTGGCGAACTGTCAGCGTCCGGCGTCGTCCACCCACGGGTCCCGGCGCCGCCACTAGGTCAAACACCCCAATGCCGCGGCGACCCCCCTCTGCTAGGCTGCGCCGCGCATGTCAGACCTCACCGATCGCGCCCTCGACACGGCTTCCGCCCAGGGCGCGACCTACGCCGACGCCCGCGTCGTCCGGCGCCTCGAGGAGAGCATCGCGATCAAGACCGGGCGGGTCGAGGGTGTCGCCTCCGGCGAGAGCGAGGGGTTCGGCGTCCGCGTCCTGGTCGACGGCGCGTGGGGCTTCGCCTCGTCCCACGTCCTGACCGCCGCCGAGGCCGACCGCGTCGCCGCCGAAGCCGTCCGCATCGCCCGGGCGAGTGCGACAGCCCTGCGGAACCGGACCCGGCTGGACGACCGCCCACCCGCCCACGGCACGTACGAGACACCCCTGGTCCAGGACCCTTTCGCGGTTCCGCTCGAGACCAAGATCTCGGACCTCCTCGCCGCAGACCAAGCGGCGGCCGCCGTCAAGGGCATCGCCTTCACCGAATCCAGCTACGCGGCCCAGCGCGAATGGAAGACCTTCGCCGCCACCGACGGCAGCCTGACCGAGCAGGTCATCACCCACGTCGGTTCGGCGGTCGAAGCCAACGCCATCGACGGCGACGAGCACCAGCGCCGGAGCTACCCGGACTCCGGCGGCGGCTGGCAGGCGGCCGGCTACGAGTTCATCCAGGGCCTCCACCTGGCCGACAAGGCCGAACCCCTCGCCGACGAGGCCGTCCAGCTGCTGACGGCGCCGCAGTGCCCGTCCGGCCGGTTCACGATCATCCTCGACCCGAGCCAGCTCTACCTCCAGGTCCACGAGTCGTGCGGCCACCCGACCGAGCTCGACCGGGTCTTCGGCACCGAGGCGTCGTATGCGGGCACCAGCTTCCTGACGACCGACAAGCTCGACGAGGGCTTCCGCTACGGCTCGGACCTCATCGACATCGTCGCCGACGCGACCGCGCCGGGCGGGATGGGCACCTTCGGCTGGGACGACGAGGGCGTCGCCGCGCAGGCCGTGCCGCTCATCAAGGAAGGCATCTTCGTCGGCTACCTGTCCAGCCGCGAGACGGCGCCGCGGATCGGCCGCCAGAGCGGTGGCGCGATGCGCGCCGACGGCTGGAACCGGATCCCGCTCATCCGGATGACCAACATCAACCTCCTGCCCAAGCCCGGGATGAGCCTCGACGAGATCGTGGCCGACACGGACGACGGCCTGTATCTCGCGTCGAACCGCTCCTGGTCGATCGACGACCGCCGCCTCAACTTCCAGTTCGCGACCGAGGTCGCCTACGAGATCAAGGGCGGCAAGAAGGGCCGGCTGTTCAAGAACCCGACCTACACCGGCATCACCTACGAATTCTGGCGATCGTGCGACGCGGTCGGCGACGCCCGGAGCTACGTGATGCTCGGCACCCCGAACTGCGGCAAGGGCGAGCCGGGCCAGACCGGCCACGTCGGTCATGCCGTCCCGGGCGCCCGGTTCCGCGACGTCCAGGTCGGTGTCGGCAAGTGGTAGGCGGACGCTAGGACGATGGACGACGACCGGGGCCGCGACGCACTGGCGCTCGCCGAGGCCGTCCTCGCGCTGGCGATGCGCGACGGCGTCACCGAGGCCGAGGCGCTCGTCACCGGCGAGGATTCGGCGCTGACCCGCTTCGCCAACAGCGAGATCCACCAGAACGTCGCCGAGACGAACGTCTCGATCAACCTCCGCGTCGTCATCGGCAAGCGGGTCGGAGTGGCGTCATCCGGCCGGGCCGACCCCGAAGGCCTGCGCCGCCTGGCCGACAGCGCCATCGCCATCGCCCGGGTCGTCGAGGAGCTCGAGGACTGGGGCGGCCTCCCCGGACCGACCGCGATCCGCGAGGTCGCCGCCGGCTACAGCCAGGCCACGGCCCAGGCCTCGCCCGAATTCCGGGCCGAGGCAGCGCGCGCGGTCATCGCCGCCGCCGACGAGGCCGGGGTCGTCGCCTACGGCTCGTTCGCGACCGGTCTCGAATCGATGGCGGTCGCCAACTCACATGGCGCCCGGGCATCCGGGACGCGCACGACCTCGCAGCTCATCACCGTCTCGATGGGGCCGGACGGCGGCAGCGGCTACGCCGAGGCGGCCGCGGTGGACGCCACGACCATCGACGCGGCGGCGCTCGGCCGCGAGGCCGCCGGCAAGGCACGCGCGACGGCCAACGCGATCTCGGTCGAGCCGGGCGACTACCCGGTGGTCCTCGAGGAATACGCGGTGGTCGACCTCCTGGACATGCTCGGCTACCTCGGCTTCTCGGCGCTCGCGGTCCAGGAGGAGCGAAGCTTCGCCGAGCCCGGCAAGCGCATCGGCAGCGACCTCGTCACGATCGTCGACGACGGTCACGACCCGGCCGGCCTGCCACTTCCGTTCGATTTCGAGGGCGTCGCCAAGCAGCGGGTCGCGCTGGTCGAGGCGGGCATCTGTCGCGGCGTCGTGTACGACGCGCAGACGGCGGCACGGGCCGGCGTCGCCTCGACCGGCCACGGCCTGCCGGCACCGAACCCGTGGGGCCCGTTCCCGCTCAACATGCTGATGGACGCCGGGACGACCTCGCGCGACGACCTCGTCGCGGGCCTGGATCGCGGCCTGCTCGTGACCCGCTTCCACTACACCAACCCGGTCCACCCCAAGCTGGCGATCGTGACCGGGATGACTCGCGACGGGACGTTCCTCGTCGAGGGCGGGAAGATCGTCGGCCCGGTCAAGAACCTGCGGTACACGCAGAGCTATCTGGGCGCGCTGGCGGGCACTGTCGCCGTGGCGCGTGAGCGCAAGACGCTCAAGGGGTTCCTGGGCGGGGTCGTGGTGCCGGCCGTCCGCATCGACGGCTGGACGTTCACGGGCGGGACGGAGCACTGACTCCCGGTAGACCCTTCTACCATGTCATGGTATATTTCTACCATGAGCCTCAACATCAAGAATGCCGAGACCTATCGGCTGATCAGGGAGCTCGCCGACCTCACGGGTGAGTCGATGACGGGCGCAGTCACGGCGGCGGTCCGAGAGCGCCTGGACCGGATCCGAGCCACCGAGGACAAGGAGGACTTCGCCGGCCGCGTGCATGCGATCGCCGTCGACATGAAGTCGCGACTGCCAGCCGACTTCTTCGACATCGAGCATGGCGACCTCCTGTACGACGAGGACGGCCTGCCGCGATGATCATCGATGCGTCGGCGCTCATCGCCATCATCAATGTCGAGCCTGACAGTGCCTGGTTCGTCAGGGCGCTCGAGACCTCGCCGGTCAATCGGATGTCGGCGGCGACATACCTTGAGGCATCGATCGTCATCGACCGCGCCGGGGACCCACTCGTCAGTCGCCGCCTCGATGAGCTCCTCGCGTTCGTCGGCTGCGTCATCGAACCCGTCACCGAGGTTCAGGCGCGGATCGCCCGTGAGGCGTACCGAGATTTCGGCAAGGGGAGCGGGCATCGGGCGGGCCTGAACTACGGCGACTGCTTCGCTTACGCCCTTGCCCGCGAGCTCGACGAACCGCTGCTGTTCAAGGGCGACGACTTTGGGCACACCGACATCCCATTCGTCGGCAAGCCCGCCGAGCGACGCCGTCTGAGCGAGATCCTCGCCGCGTACGGCTAGGTCGGCGCTGGCACGCCGCCCCGCCGCCCGCCGCGACCCGCAGGTTTCGAATCGTTATCCGGGCTCGCGGTCCTTCTCAGCAAACCCTCAGAAAACTCCGCGAACGTCGAGGCAACCGTTCGACCGTCCGTCGATCCACGCCGACCACCTTCCGGAGACCACGATGACCGACTCGACCCTCAAGCCGTCCGACCTGCACGCGCTGCCTGATCCGGCCGATCCGCGCGAGACCGCCGAAGCGATCATGTTCGAGATCCGGCGGGTCATCGTCGGGCAGGACGCGATGCTGGAGCGGGTCCTGGTCGGACTCCTCAGTGGCGGCCACCTCCTCCTCGAGGGCGTCCCGGGCCTGGCCAAGACGCTGACCATCAAGACCCTGGCCGAGGTCCTCGGCGGCACCTTCAAGCGCATCCAGTTCACGCCGGACCTCATGCCGTCCGACCTCGTCGGGACGCGCATCTACCGCCCGGACCGCGGCTCGTTCGACGTCGAGCAGGGCCCCGTCTTCGCCAACTTCCTGCTCGCCGACGAGATCAACCGGGCGCCGGCCAAGGTCCAGTCCGCGCTGCTCGAGGTCATGCAGGAACACCAGGTCACGATCGGCCACGACACATTCAAGGTGCCGACACCGTTCCTGGTCCTGGCCACCGAGAACCCGATCGAGGCCGAGGGCACCTATCCCCTGCCCGAGGCGCAGGTCGACCGGTTCATGCTCAAGATCCTGCTCGACTACCCGAACCCGTCGGACGAGGCGCAGATCGTCGCCCGCTCGCTCGTGCCGGCCAACCCGCCGCGCGAGATCCTCGACGCGGCCGGCCTCATCCGCCTGCAGCAGACCGTCACCGAGGTCTACGTCGACCCGCGGCTCATCAGCTACGCGGTCGGCCTGGTCGAGGCGACCCGCAAGCTCACCTACTGGGGCGCGCCCGACCTCGAGACCTACGTCTCGTACGGCGCCAGCCCGCGCGGCTCCATCAACCTCATCCACGCCGCCCGCGCGATGGCCCTGCTCCACGGCCGCCGCTACGTGCTGGCGTCCGACATCGTGGCCCTCGCGCCGGACGTCCTGCGCCACCGGCTCGTCCTGAGCTACGCGGCGCTCGCCGACGGGATCAGCGCCGACACGATCATCGACCGAGTCGTCTCGCTCGTCCCGGCGCCGCGCCTCGAGATGGCGGCGGAGCCGACCGCATGACGACGCCACGCGTCGGCCAGCCGATGCGTCCGGTGACCCCGATCGGCGGGCCGCGCCCGACCTCGGACCTCGCCCGCATCGGCGGCCGTGCCCGGACCGAGGCGAAACCAGGCCCCGGCCCCATCGCCGACAGCCTCGTCCGGCAGCTCGAACTCACCCTCGACCGCCGCGTCGGCGGCCGGATGAGCGGCGATCACCTCGGTGTCGGCCACGGAGCGGGCCTCGAGCTCGACCGCCTCCGCCCGTACGAGCCGGGCGACGACGTCCGCAAGATCGACTGGAACGCCACCGCCCGCACGCTCGTGCCGCAGGTCCGCGAGGACGTGCCCGACCGGCAGCTGACGGCCTGGCTCCTGCTCGACCACTCCCCGTCGATGACCTTCGGGACGGCCGATCGGCGCAAGGCCGATGTCGCCGAGGGTGCCGCCCTCGTCGTCGGTCGCTTCGCCGCCCGGCGCGGCAATCGGCTCGGTGTCGTCACCTTCGGGGCGGGTCGCGAAGGCGTCACCCCGCCGAAGGGCGGCAGCCGCGGGATGCTCGGCCTCCTGCGTGCCATCGCCACGGAACCGGCCGAGGAGGGCGGCGGCGAGACCTCGCCGGCCCGTGCCCTCGCCGTCGTCGGGGCCATCCGGACGACGCCCGGCGTGGTCATCATCGTGTCCGACTTCCGCGGCCCGCGTGACTGGGTCCCGGCCCTCACCGAGGTCGCCGGGCGGCATGCGGTCATCGCCCTCGAGATCGTCGATCCGCGCGAGGAATCGCTCGTCGACGTGGGCGAGCTGACGCTCATCGACCCCGAGACCGGTCGGACGCTGCGGGTGGACACCGGCGATCGCCGGCTCCGGACGGCCTTCGACGAGGCCGCCGCTGCCGATCGCTCGTCGCTCGCCCGCGAATTCCGCCGCCTCGGCCTCCGCCACCTCCGGCTCTCCACCGACGGCCCGTGGCTGCCCGCGCTCGCGCAGGGCTTCACCCGGACCCCCGACCGAACAGGACGACCCGCATGAACTTCCTCGCTCCCGAGATGCTTCTCGGCCTCCTCCTGATCCCGATCGCGATCGGCTTCTACCTCTGGGCGCAGCGCCGCCGCAGCCAGTACGCGGTCCGCTTCACCAACCTCGCGCTGCTCTCGAACCTGGCGCCGAAGCGCCCGTCGTGGCGCCGCCACCTGCCGCCCGTCCTGTACCTCGGTGCCATCGCCGCGCTGCTCATCGGCCTCGCCCGACCGACGATGGTCGTCCCGGTCCCGCGCGAGGACGCCACGGTCATCCTGGCCATGGACGTCTCGGGCTCGATGCGCGCCACCGACGTCTCGCCGACCCGTCTGGACGCGGCCCGCGCCTCGGCGCTGTCGTTCATCGACCAGCTCCCCGACAAGGTCCGCGTCGGCATCGTGTCGTTCGCGTCCGAGCCGACGACGCTGGTCAGCCCCACCACCGATCGGGGCCAGCTCAAGGCCGCCATCAACAGCCTGACCGCCCGTGACGGGACGGCGATGGGCGACGCGCTCATGCAGGTCCTCGACATCGCCGAGAAGATCCAGAAGGACGCGCCGGAGACGCCCGACGCGAGCTCGACGCCGAACGCCCCGACCGCCAGCTCCGACCCGGCCGCGTCCGGCGCCCCGAAGCTGCCGACCGACCAGCCGTCCAACCAGCCGCTGGTCGCAGCCATCCTGCTGTCCGACGGGTCCAACTCGGTCGGCCAGGCAGAACCGCTCGACGCGGCGGCCCGCGCCAAGACGCTCGGCGTGCCGATCTACACCATCGCTCTGGGGACTCCCGACGGGACGGTGGACGTGCGCGACCAGTTCGGCCAGATGCACACCCTCGACGTGCCGCCAGACACGGCGACCCTCGAGCAGATCGCCTCGACCACGGGCGGGTCGTCGTTCACGGCGCCGACCGCGGAGGACCTGAAGTCCGTCTACCAGAACCTCCAGTCGCGGATCGGCTACACCGAGCAGACCCAGGAAGTCACCTTCGCGCTGGTCGCCGCCGGGCTCCTGCTCGTCGTGATCGGTGCCGGCCTGTCGGCGGTCTGGTTCGGCCGCCTCCCGTAAGGACCTCGGAAGAACCTCCCCGGCCCCCGGTCGTCTGGGCCACGACCGGGGGCCTTTGCGTTACGCTCGCGGGCCACGGTCAGGCGAGGAGTCCAGATGCCCCGGTTCGATGTCGATGCCCTGCGGGCGGAGTTCCCCGCCCTCGCGCGCGAGCAGGACGGCCGGCCGGTCGCCTTCCTCGACGGGCCGGGCGGAACGCAGGTCCCGCAGCGGGTGATCGATGCGGTCGTCGGCTACTACCGCGATAGCAACGCCAACTCGGGCGGTGCCTTCACGACCAGCCAGCGCTCCGACGCGATCGACGACGAGGCCCACGCTGCGGTCGCCGACTTCCTCGGGGCGGCCAGCCCGGACGAGGTCAAGTTCGGCCAGAACATGTCGAGCCTGACCCTCCATGTCGGGCGTTCGATCGGGGCGACGCTCGGACCCGGCGACGAGATCGTCGTCACGACGCTGGACCACGAGGCGAACGTCAGCACGTGGCGAGCGATGGCGGCCGACCGGGGCGTGACGGTCCACACGGTGGACATCGACATGACCGACGTGACGCTCGATCTCGAGGACCTCGAGTCGAAGCTCTCGTCACGGACCAGGCTCGTCGCGGTGGGCTATGCCAGCAACGCGGTCGGCACGGTCAACCCGGTCCGCGACATCATCGCCCGCGCCCACGAGGTCGGGGCGCTGACATTCGTGGACGCGGTCGCGTATGCCCCGCACGGCCCCATCGACGTCCAGGCGCTGGACACGGACTTCCTCGCCTGCTCGGCATACAAGTGGTTCGGGCCGCATCTCGGCGTGCTGTACGGCAAGGCGGCGGCGCTCGAAAGCCTGCCGGTGTTCAAGGTCCGACCGGCCCACGACCGCTGGGAGACCGGGACGCAATCGTTCGAGGCCATCGCCGGGACCCTCGCCGCGACCGACTACCTGCGCGACGTCGGGCGCGACTACGGCGATGTCGCCGGTGCGCCCGGAGCGACGAACGCCAGTGAGCGCCGGCGCGAGCTCGTGGCCGCGATGGTCGCCATCGCCGACTACGAACGCGACCTGGTCGGCCGGCTCATCGCCGGGCTCGCGGCCATCGCGGGCGTGACCATCCACGGCATCGCCGACCCGGCGCGCTTCGCCGCGCGGGTGCCCACCGTCTCGATCTCGATCGCGGATGTGACCCCGCGGGCCGCCGCGGAGGCGCTGGCACGGGACGGCATCTACGCCTGGGACGGCGACTTCTACGCGACCGGGCTCATCGAGCGGCTGGGCAAGGCCGAGGTCGGCGGGATCCTGCGCCTCGGTCTCGTCCACTACAACACCGCAGACGAGGTGGACCGGACGCTCGAGTCGCTCGGCCGGATCGCCGCCGGATCATGACCGAACGGCCGTCCATCCGGCGCCGACTGGCCCGCCCGTTCGACCCGGCCGAGCTGCGCCGGATCAAGCGGCTGTGGGTGCGTCACTCCATCGCCGAGGACGCCCGCGACATCGACGGGCTGATCGCCACGCTGACCGAGGACTGTGTCTACGAGATCGTCCCGACCGGCCAGCGCTGGGAGGGACACGCGGGCGCCCGCGCCTTCTACACCGAGCTGTTCGGGGCTTTCCCGGACAACGCGTTCGCATTGTCGGAGATCGTCATCGGCCCGCAGGGCGCGTTCGAGGTGGCGACGCTGACCGGCACGAATCAGGGGACGTGGGCCGGTGTCGCGCCGTCCGGGCTGGCGGTCTCGCTGGAGGTGCTGATCCTGTTCCCGTGGGACCCAGTCACGCAACGGTTCACCGGGGAGCGGATCTGGTTCGACCGGGGGACGCTCTGACCGGGCGTATCATCGCCGGTGCCGGCATCAAGTCCGGTTCGCTCGGGGGAACCGTCCACATGTCCATGTCCCGTTCCGCCAGCCGCGCTGGCGCACTCCTGATCCCGCTGGCCTTGGTCCTCGCCGCGTGCAGTGGCGGGACAGGCGCATCCGGAGCTCCATCGGCCGCGGCATCGAACGCCGCTGCCACGGCCGCCCCGTCCACCGGGCTCGCACTGCCGTCCGGCCTTGTCCTGCCGTCCGGCCTCGACCTGCCGTCCGGCCTCGCGATCCCGTCGTTCGATCTCAGCCAGCTCGTCAACGGGCTCGAGGATCACACCTCGTATCAGGTGAGCGTGACGTCCGGCGGGACTGTCACCTACAAGGCCACCGTCGTCAACAAGCCGGTCAAGTCCAGGGACGTCGTCCTTGGCGGTGACAGCCGCGTCGTCGTCATCGGCGACCAGGCGTGGACCGGTGACGTTGGCGGCAAGCTCACGCCCACCCAGGCCGGGATCGCCACTCAGATGTTCGCGCTCTATGACCCGAGCTACCTGATCAAGGCCTACTCGGCGTTCGCGTCGAGCGCGAACGCAGCGGACAAGGGCACCGAGACGAAGAATGGCGTCAATACCCACCACTACCGGATCGATTCGACGACGTTCCTCGGCGTCTCGCCGCTGCCGGCCGATGCCTCGATCGATGTCTGGGTCGCCGACGAGGGCTATGTCGCGTCCGTCGTCGTCGCCGGTCTGGGCTCGGACTTCTCGATCGACGTGACCAACGTCGACGACCCGGCGAACAAGGTCGAGACGCCGAGCTGACCCAGCCGTCGGTCCTCGTCATCGGCGGCGGCATCGTCGGCTGTGCCGCCGCCTATTTCTGCGCCCGTGACGGCATGGACGTCACGCTCCTCGAGCGACGGACGCTCGGCTACGGCGCGTCCGGGCGCAACCCGGGCTGGATCTATCTCCAGTGCCGCACGACCGGCTTCGCGCTCGACATCGCCCGGGTCGGGCGGGCCATGTTCCCGGAGCTCCTGCGCGATCTGCCCGGCGGCTTCGAATTCCGCCCGAGCGGCGGGGTCATGTACTTCCTGACACCCGGCCAGGGCGCCGTCTTCGAGGAGTTCGTCGAGGTCCGTCGCGCCGACGGCCTCGACATCAGCCTGATCGACGGCGCCGACGTCCGCCGGCTCGTGCCGCCCATCCGCGAAGACGTCCTGGGTGGCAGCTACTGCACCGAGGACGCCCAGATGGTGACGTCCAGCTTCGTCGATGCCCTGGCCCGTGGAGCGCGGGCCGAGGGAGCGGTCATCCGTGAGGGCGTGACCGTGGCCCGGCTGACCCTCGATGGCGATCGGGTCACCGGCGTGGAGACCGACGCCGGCCGGTTCGAGGCAGACGCGGTCGTCGTGGCGATGGGAGCCTGGAGCACAGCCCTGCTCGCCGGCGTGGACGTGGACGTGCCGATCGGCGGGGAGCGGCTGCAGGTCATGAGCACCACGCCACAGCCGTTCTGGGTCGAGCCGCTCGTCTACGGACCGAACGCGACCAAGCAGTACGCCCTGTTCCGTGACCTGCCGTCGTGGGATCCGGGGCTGTTCAGTGGCGACCGCGATCCTGGTGACGAGACGATCCTGCTGCCGCTGCTCGTCCAGCAGGCGTCCGGCGAGGTGCTGCTCGGGTGCGCCACGGACTATCCGGGGGACCTCGATCCGCACCCGACGCTGGCCGGGCTGGCCCAGATCGCGCGCGGCTTCGCGGCGGACTTCCCGTCTCTGCGCGACGTGCCGATCACCCGGACCTGGGCCGGCTACCTGCCGTTCACCTCGGACCAGGCGCCGGTCATCGACGAGGTCATGCCCGGGCTCTTCGTCGCGGCCGGACACGCCTTCGGCAACCCGGCCGGGCCGGTCACGGGTCGTGTCATCAGCGAGCTCATCGCCGGACGCGAGCCGTCGTTCGACATCAGCGAATGCCGCTACGGCCGGCCGCTCGACCCGATCGTCGTCGGCGCGCCGACCCATTGGTAGACGAGGAGGCGGGATGAGTCGGGTGCTGGTTCTCGGTGGCTCGGGCGAGATGGGCTCGGCGGCGGTCGCGGACCTCGTCGAGCGGACCGATCACGAGGTGACGGTCGGCGACATCCGGATGGACGCCGCCGCCGCCCTGCTGCGACGGCTCGGCGCCCCGGCGCGGGTGGTCCACGTCGATGTGGACGATCCCGCCTCGCTGGCGGCCGCGCTCGCGGACACCGAGGTCGTCCTCAACGCGACGTACATGCGCCAGAACGTCCAGGTCACCGATGCGGCCATCACGGCCGGGGTCCACCTGGTGGATCTCGGCTCGTACTACCCGGAGACGCTCCGGCAGCTCGGTCAGCACGAGCGGGCGATCATGCGCGGGTCGCGGATCGTGCCTGGCTGCGGTGTCGCGCCGGGTCTGACCAACATCCTCGCGCGGCACGGGGCGGACCGACTGGATTCGGTCGAGGCGGTGCGGATGTACTCGTACATCACCCACCCGATGTGGACGTCGCCGGGCATCGTCGTCACGAGGTTCGACGCGAGCGTCGGGACGTCGGTCGTGCTGGAGGGCGGACGGCTCGTCGAGCGGCCGTCGTTCAGCGGCGAGGAGGCGCATGTCTTCCCGGAACCGTACGGGGAGCAGGAGGTCCATCTCGTCCCCCATCCCGAGCCGGTGACGCTACCGCGCTACCTGGACGTGGCCGACGTCTCGTTCAAGGTCGGCTACCCGGCCGACGAGACCGAGCGGATCCGGGTCCTGCTGCAGCTCGGCTTCGATGCGACCGAGCCCTTCACCGTTGACGGCGTGGAGATCTCGCCGGTGCGGTTCGCCGCCGCGTACATCGGACGACGCGGCATCGGCCCGACCGACCGGAGCGCCAACGTCAAGCAGGTCTGCGTGGACGGCGTCCGCGACGGGCGAGCGGTCAGCCTCGTCTACGACTTCGCGGTCGAGCAGGTGGGGCGATCCGCGTCGTCGGCCATCACCGGGACCGTGGCCGCCATCGCGGCCGACATGGTCGCCCGGGGCGGGCCGGCCGGGGTCGTCCCGCCCGAGGGCGCGTTCGACGCGGGGGTGTTCCTCGCCGCGCTTGCCGAGCGGAGCCTCACCGTGGCAGAGCGCGAGATCGCCCGCTGATGGCGACGCGTCGGGTATGTCCCGGCGTCCGCGTTCGACCGAGGCGTGAGTCAGGCCCGGATCGTCGCGTTCGCGCGGTCCCGGATCGCGCCGTCCCGGATCGCGCCGCTCTTTTCGTGACAAACGCTCACTTGGCGAGCGCTCGTCACGACCTCGGGGTCGCTTCGACGGCACGTTGAGCGTGGGCGCCCGCGCTGGATCGCCGATCTTCTGACAGATGCGCGCCTGGACGAGCGTCTGTCCGCGGATGCTTGACGAGCGCTCGCATCGTGAGCATTTGTCAGATTCGGGCGCCGGCCTACCAGAAGACCGGCCGCATCCCCAGCTCGTCGATGGTGTGGAGGCCGGGCGCCAGCGCGCGCAGTGGCCGGACCGCGGCCATCGCGCGAGCGCCGGTCGGCGGATAGGTGTCCAGGAAGATGTCGCCGCGGACGATGGTCTCGAAGGCGGGATCGCCGACGACGGTGACCCGGGCCGACCCTTCCATCCCGTCCCGCTCCGGCTGGAGGTCGAACCGGCCGCGCCACAGCGACACCAGCCGCCCGCCACCGCGCACGTTGGCCGTCACGCGACGGTCGTGGCCGCAGATCGTCCCGGGCTCCACCACGTAGCCGGCCCGTTCACGGCGGACGTCGGACAGCACGGGAAGGCTCTCGAACGCCGGCTCGTCGATCTCGAGGCCGGCCGATTCGGCCAGGAGCATCAGCGCTTCGACCAGGAAGTTGCGCATCATGAACCCGCCACCGGCCGACTCCACCGGCCCGCCGATCCCCTCGTCGCGCAGGATGCCGTGGCCCCACAGCGAGGTGTCGGCGACACGCTCCAGCCGGATCTCGTCGTAGGTCAGGACGTTCGACAGCGAGGTCAGCGGCAGCGAGATCGTCAGGTAGTCCCAGAACCCGGTGCCCAGGATCCGCTGGCCGGAAGCACGCGACGCGGCGTCCAGTTCGGCGGCCGCGGTCGCGCCCAGGATCGTCGCCGGGTGGACGAGCCCGGCGATGGTGATGGCATCCTTGCCCGCCCGGTTCGCCCGCAGGCACGCGGCGGCCACCTCGGTCGGCGTCCCGATCCCGCAGTAGAAGACGACGTCGATATCGGGCCGCGCCAGCACGGCATCGACATCGGCCGAGACCGGCGCCCCGAGCCGGACGTCCAGGCCGCACGCTTCGCCGAGGTCGAGGCCCTCCTTGGCCTGCGAATAGACGATGCCGCCCCGGAACTCGAGCCACGGCCGGGTCAGCCCGGCCTCGACGATGACCCGCCCCGCCCGGCCGGTCGCCCAGACCGCGGCCCCGATCTTGTCCATCCCGGTCCTCCTGTCAGCGACGGTCGCAAGTATGGCCGGCAGCTACCACGCTGCCAGGGTCCAGATGCCGGGATCCCGCTCCGGCGCCCCCTCGCCGATCTCGGCGAAGAGCGCGACGGCCCGCTTCAGGTGGTCCATCGCCAGGTCATCGCGGCCGGCGTCGTGGAGCAGGTCGGCGAGGTGGTTCTCGACGGCGGCCTCGAGGTGTCGGTCGCCGATGCGGCGGCAGGCCTCCGCGGCAGCTGTCGCCAGGGCCAGCGCATCGTCAACGTCTCCCTCGCGAGCCAGGGTCAGGGCGAGCGCGGTCATGGCCGCGATCGAGGCCGTCGGGTCGGGGTCGTCGGCGGCGGTCGCAACACTCCGCTCGAGCGCCGCGCGGGCGGCCGACAGGTCGCCGCGGGACTGCGCCACGAGCCCGACGATGCGTTCGGCGCGGCCGGCCAGGTGGGGGTCGCCCACGCGTTCCGCCAACTCACGGGCACTCGACGCCGCGGTGCCGGCCGTGTCGAGGTCGCCAGCGCGGATGGCGATCACGCTTCGCTCGACGAGCGCCCGCGCGCGCACGTCATCGGGCAGCCCGGGCGCCGCGAGCGCGGACTCGAGGTGGCTGGTCGCCGCGACCAGATCCCCGCGGCGCCGGTGGACGCGTCCGAGGGCGATCTCGATGGAGGGCAGATCACCCGGCTCGGCCCGGGCGGCGGCGGTCTCGAGCGCGGCGATCGCCGCCGGATACTCGCCGAGTCGTGCTCGAAGTTCGCCGATCCGGGCGTGGATCCCGGCATCGACGCCTCCGAGCGCGATGGCCGCCTCGAGATGGTCGATCGCCTCGCGGTTGGCATAGACGGCCTCGGCCCGGTCCGCCGCCTCGATGAACGCCGCGGAGGCCTCGGCCGGGCGTCCCGCCTCGCGCTCGTGCGCAGCGATCAGCGCGAAACGGGTCAGGTCGTCCCGACCGGACGTCCCGGTCTCCGATCGAAGGGCGGCCGCCGTGCGGCGGTGCAACAGCCGACGCCGGGCGAGGCTCGTCGCCTCGTACGCGACGTCTCGCATCCGGCCGTGGACGAAGTCGTACGAGACCGATGGACCAGAACCGCCGGGCACCTCGCGGACGATGCCGCGGCGCACGGCTTCCTCGAGCGCGTCGATCGTCTCCTCCTCGGTCCGGCCGCTCGCGGCCCGGACCGTCGCGAGATCGAACGAGCGACCGATGACCGCCGCCGCTGACAGGACCTGGGTCGCCGTCTCGCCGACCGACCCGAGTCGCTCGCGCAGGAGGGCCAGGACGCCGCGCGGCATCGACGTCCACGGTGGCTCGCCGGTCGCCAGTGTCGCGACGATGTGGAGTGGCAACCCCTCAGAGTCGGCGGCGAGGGCGTCGATCACGCTCGCAGCGGGTGGGTCGTCGGGCCGCGCGGCACGGACCAGCTCCGCAACGTCATCACGTGACAGCCGACCCAGCCTGACGCTCGTTGTGTGCGGCAGGCGAAGCAGGTCTTCCGCGGTGGCCTGGCCCCCGACAGTCAGATCCTCCCGTCGCCAGACCAGCATCAGGAGGAGCGACCGACTGGCGAGCCGGCGGGCCAGGTACGTGGCCGCCTCGCGCGTCGCGTCATCTGCCAGATGCAGGTCGTCGATCCAGACCAGTCCTGGGACCGGCCCGGATGCGAACGCGGCCAGGGCGCCTGCGACCGCATCGAGCAGACGCACCCGTGCACCCGGTCCATCAGGAGCGATCGACGGGCCACCGGCCGACGGCCGAAGTCCCGGCGGCAGCTCGACCAGCCGGGCGACATCGGAGCGCACCGCCTCAGCGAGCGACGCAAGCCGGCGCTGACCGTCCTGGGTCGCGAGTCCCGCGCGGAGGAGGCCGGCGATCGGGCCGTAGGCGATGGCGCCCTCACCGGGATAGCCCCGGGCAGCCAGCACCACCCCGCCGTCCGCCTGGACGGCGGCGGCCATGGCCTCACCGAGCCGGGTCTTGCCGATCCCGGCCTCGCCCTCGACGATGACCACCCGTCCATCCGGCCGTGAGGCCTGCCAGGCCGACGCCATCGAATGCAGCTCGCGCGTTCGCCCGACCAGCGGGATCGCCTCGGACACCTCGCGCCGGACCGCCTCCGGGCGGGGTGTCGGCGCCGGGACGGGCTCGAAGCGGTCCTCGCGGATCGCGTCATAGAGCTCGGTGGTCTCGTGCAGTGGCGCGACGCCGAGCTCGCGGTCGAACACGCCGACCAGTTCGCGATACTGCCTGATCGCGCCGCTCCGATCGCCGGACGCGGCGAGCAGTTCGATCAGCCGTCGCTGGCCGAGCTCGTCGAGCGGATCCAGTCCCACCCGCCGGCTGGCGGCTTCCACCGCGCCGCCCGGATCGCCTGCGGCCAGCCGGGCGGTCGCCAGCCGGTCGAGCAGCGCCGCGACGGACCGTTCGACGCGGACGGCGCGTGCGGCCTGCCAATCGTCGAACGCGGGGCTGTCGCGGATCGCGAAGCCGGCCAGGAACGGTCCCCTTGCCAGGGCCGCGGCGGACTCGAGGTCGGTGAGATGAGAGGACCCTGCCAGCCGCTCGAACGCAGCGAGATCCACCGTCGTGCCGGCCGGGTGGATGGCGACCTGGCTCCGGCCGATGTCGAACCCGCCCTCGCCGATCGCCGTACGCAGCGCCGACAACGTCCGGCGCAGCGCCCCGCGGGCGGCCTCGTCGTCGGCGTCGGGCCAGAACATCGCAGCCAGTTCGTCGCGCGCGAAGGGCCGAGCCTCGGCGGCGACGAGGGCCACGATGGCCAGCGCCTTGCGCGTGTCGACGACGATCGGCCGGCCGGCCACGACGACCTCGAGTGGCCCGAGCAGGCGGATCGCGAGAGGCGCTATGTGGCCGGGCACGGTGTAACGGTAACGGACGTCGGACTCATCCCGTAACGTTCCCGGGACGATGACCGAGGACCATCCGCCGATGCATCGCCCCAAGAGTGCTCGACGGCCAGCCTGTGTGGACGTCTGATCCCATGACGCGGGCCGGCGCCGCCATCAGTGAACGACTGCGTGACGAGGTCGACCTGGCCACCGTCACCGTCGATCTCGATGCCACCGTCCGGGGGGTCATGGCTCCCACCGCGATGGGCGTCTGGCTGCGGGGGCCGGGGCGATGACGAACGACGGGCGGGCGGTGACGTCCGGCGCAGGTCGAGATCGGCGACACGCGAGGCTGTGGCCTCGCACGGCATGGGCCCTGACTACGGTCTCGATCCCGTCGGGGTCATCCCACCGCGATGGGCGTCTGGCTGCGGGGCGGGACGGTGATGAGCGGGGGGCGTGGGTCAGGTCGTATCACCGGTTGGCGGGCCGTCATGGCCTGGGGGATCGCCGGCTCTGCCGTCCTTGCCCTGGGCTTGGCCGAGGCCTTCAACCCTGCCCCCTGGACCTTCCTTCTCGCGCTCATCCTGATCCTGGGTTCCTTCGCGTTCGTAGGCGCCCTCCTGCTCACTCGCCTGCCGAACAATCCGATCGGCTGGATCCTGTGGGCAAGCGGCATCTGCATCGGCTGGGCGATCGCCGGCGTCGCCTTCACGACCTACAGTGGCGACACGTGCGGAGGGTGCCTGCCCGGAACGGTCGTCATCGCGTTCGCCGCGAATATCGCCTTGATCCCGCTCATCGGTGCCATCGCCATCTTCGTCCCGTTGTTGTTCCCGGATGGCGTCCTTCCGTCCCCCGCATGGCGTCCCCTTCGGTGGTTCGCCGGGGCGGCCATCTTGGCATCGACCGTGGTCGTTGCCCTCACGCCGGGTGAGATGTCGAGTGGCGGCAACATCGTCAACCCGATCGGAATCGATGGTTTTGAGGGGTTGAGCAGCCCGATCGGCACAGCCTCGATCCTTGCCCTGGTGACTTCGGTCGTGTTGTCGTTCGCATCGGTCGCCTGGAGGTTCCGACACGCCGGGCATGCCCAACGGCAGCAGCTTCGCTGGTTCACCTATGGCGCGCTGCTGATGATGATCTGCATCGTCGCCGGCGAGAGCGGGATCGGCCCGCTTGCCGAAGCTGGCTGGATCGTGATGTTGGGCGGGCTCGCGCTCATGCCCATCGCCATCGGCATCGCGGTGCTGCGCTATCGGCTGTACGAGATCGACCGGATCGTGTCCCGGACGATCGGCTATGGCCTTGTGACGGGGGTGCTGGTGATCGTCTTCGCCAGTGCGGTCATCGCCTTCGAAGCGGTCCTGGCCGGATTGACCGCAACCGCTGGCGAGACCCTCGCGGTGGCCGCCTCGACCCTGCTCGCCTTTGCCCTGTTCGCTCCGCTGCGTCGGCGGGTCCAGCGGGCGGTCGACCGGCGGTTCGATCGCGCCCGGTTCGACGCCGAACGGACGAGTGCCGCCTTCTCCGAGCGACTCCGCGACGAGGTGGACATCGCGATCGTCATCGCCGACCTCGACGGGACGGTTCGCGACGCGCTCAAGCCGGCGATGGTCGGGCTGTGGCTGCGCGGTAGCGATCGGGGATGATATGAGCGAGCGTTCGCGTTGGCCGGTGGTCGTCTGGCTGGTCACGGTCATCCTGGTCGGGGCGGCCACAGCGATCAACATCGCGACGGCCTGGGTGGATGTCCAGGCCTCCTGGGGCTTTCGCGGTTCCTCGAGCCTCTTCGCGATCACGGCCGGGACGGTCGGGGCCGTCGTGGCCATCCGTCGGCCCGATAACCGGGTCGGCTGGCTGTTCGGGGCGATGGCACTCCTGTTCAGCGTCCAGGCGTTCCTGAACGAATACACCATCGCCGCCGTCCTGGCCGTCCCCGGCGAGCTCCCGGGCATGCCCGGGATCGCCTGGCTGCTGACCTGGGTGTGGGTCGTGCCGGTCGCCCTCGCACTCATCTTCCTGCCGCTGGTCTTTCCGACCGGTCACCTCCTGTCGCCACGATGGCGGCCAGTCGCCCGGTTCGGCGTCGTCGCGACCGTGGTGTTCAGCGCGGTCTGCTCCATCGTGCCGGGAAAGATCCAGCAGGCCCGCTTCGTCGACAACCCGTTCCAGCCGTTCCTGCTCCGGGAGGACCAGGTCGGGATCATCTTCGTCCTGGGAGTCCTGCCCCTCACGATCGCCGTCGGGCTCGCCATCACCTCGCTCGTCCGGCGGTTCCGGGCCGCCGACGACGTCGCCCGGCGGCAGATCAAGTGGTTCGCGCTCGCGGCGACCATCGCTGGGGTGACCGACACCCTGTACTACATGAGCTTTGTCGTCTCGCCCTCGCCGGTGGTCACGAAGGTGCTCGAGATCCTGGTGGTCGTGACCCTGCTCGGGCTGCCGGTCGCGGCGGGGCTCGCGATCCTCCGCTACCGGCTGTACGACATCGACCGGATCATCAGCCGGACCATCGCCTACGGCGTCGTGAGCGCCCTGCTCGTGGTGACGTACGCGGCTGTCATCCTCGTCCTCCAGGGTCCGCTCGGGGCGGTCCTCGGCGGCGACACGATCTCAGTCGCCCTGTCGACGCTCGTGGTGGCCGCCCTCTTCCAGCCATTGCGCCGACGGGTCAAGGCGCTCGTCGACCGCCGCTTCGACCGCGCCCGTTTCGACGCCGACCGCACCACCGCTGCCTTCTCTGACCGACTACGCGAGGAGGTCGACATCGCGGCGGTGACGTCGGACCTCGATTCCACGATCCGAGCTGCTCTCAAGCCGACGAGCCTCGACCTGTGGCTGCGCAAGGCTGCCGACCGATGATGCTGCCCTGGATCATCCGCGTGGTCGCCGTCGCATCGATCGCGGTGAGCGTCGTGGTTTGCGTCGCCGACGCCGCCCTTGGCTTCCCGGGCGGCGGGCTGTACCCGATCTACGCAGCCGTCGCGGCGGTCTTCATCGGTGTCGGCTGGCTCATCGTCGAGCGCCAGCCGGGCAACGCCGAGGGTCTTCTCCTGGTGACCTTCGGCGTGGCCTTCGATTGGTATCTGCCGGCGGACTTCTACATCCACCGGCCGGGCCCGCTGCCGGGCGTCGAGTTCGCGGCCCTCTTCGTCAGCCTGCTCGATGCTCCGATGTTCATCGTGATCGCGTTGACCCTGCTGCTGTTCCCCGATGGCCGGCCGCCATCGCCGCGATGGCGCTGGGCCATCCGGCTGGCGCTGGTCGGGGTCGGTCTGGGCCTCGTGGGCTGGGTCTTCGGCGACCAGCCGATGTTCCTCTTCCCCGAGTTCACCAGCCCTCTCGTGATCCGCGGGCTGCCGGGCGGAGCCCTGGTCTACGCCGGCTACGCGATCATGCTCGTGCTGCTGCTCGTCGGCGCGGCTGCCCTCGTCGTGCGCTGGCGACGCGGCAGCACCATCGAACGCGCCCAGATCAAGTGGGTCGTCGCGGCGGCCGTGGTCCTCCTCGTCACGGAGATCGTCAACGTGGCGACGTTCGACCCGACCGACCCATATAGCCCGGCCGGCATCCTCGCGACGGTCGCGATCGTGCTGGTGCCGCTGGCGATGGGCATCGCGATCCTTCGCTACCGGCTGTACGACATCGACCGGATCATCAGCCGGACCCTGTCGTACGCGATCGTGACGGGGCTGCTGGGGGCCGTCTTCGTCGGAGTCATCCTGCTCCTCCAGACGGTGCTTGCCGGTGTCGTCGGCAAGGGCGGCATCCCCGTCGCGGTCTCGACCCTGGCCGTCTTCGCGCTGTTCCAGCCGGTCCTGCGCCGGGTCCGCCGGGCGGTCGACCGGCGCTTCGACCGGGCCCGCTACGACGGCGAGCGGACGGCCGGCGCATTCGCCGAGCGGCTGCGCTGGGAGACCGACATGGAGCGTGTCACCGGCGACCTGCGGGCGACCGTTGACCGCGCGATCGCACCGACCAGCCTGGCCATCTGGCTGCGGACAGGACGGGCGCCGCGGTGAGGCGCGGCCGACTCGCCTCGGGACTCGCAGTCGCCGATCTGGTGATCTTCCTCGTGGCCGCCATCGTGGCCCCGAGCCTGGACTACGGGGCGACCGCGCTGTACCTCGCTCGGCATCGGGGCATACGTCGGAATCGGCTCGCTCCTGATCAGCCGCGTTCCGACGAACCCGATCGGCGCACTGATGCTCGCAACCGGCACGGTGGCCGCCATGACGGCCAGCATCGGCACGTACGCGGATCTGGGCGCCCTGCAGGCCCCGCCGTGGCCAGGGGTCGAGCGGGCACGCCTCGTCGCCGATGCGATGTTCCTCTGCCCGATCCTCATCGCACTCGTCGGCGATCCCACTCGTCTTCCCGGATGGCCGCCTGCCGTCGCGACGGTTCCGATGGGTGGTGCTTCTGCTGGTCGTGGGTATGATCGCCTGGCTGTTCAACGCCGTCTTCGCAACGCATCTCGACGTCGTCGTCCTCGTCTCGATACCGATCGCCCTCTGTGGAGCGGTCGTCGCGGTCGCCCTCCGGTTCCGTCGCGGCGACCCGATCGAGCGTCAGCAGGTCAAATGGCTGGCGGCCGTCGTCATCGTCGGGGCCATCGCCGTCCTGGCGGGCCTCATCGTCTACGAGGACCTCCCTGATGTCGGCGGTGTCCTCATCGACGTCGGGATCCTGGCATTGTTCGCGCTCCCCATCGTCATTGCGATCGCCATCCTGCGCTACCGGCTGTACGAGATCGACCGGATCGTCAGCCGGACGCTGGCGTACCTGCTCATCACGGCCGTGCTGGTGGGCGCCTATGCCACGCTCGTCGTCGTCCTCGGCGGCCCGCTCGCCGGCGCGACCGGTGGGGACACGCTGTCGGTGGCCCTCTCGACGCTCGCCGTCGCGGCGCTCTTCCAGCCTCTCCGGCGGCGCGTCCAGTCGCTCGTGGACCGACGCTTCGATCGCGCCCGGTACGACGGGCAGCGGCTGGCCGACGCGTTCGCCGGCCGGCTCCGCGACGAGGTGGACATCGCGACCGTCGCCGCCGATCTCGACTCCACCGTGCGGGCCGCGGTCCGCCCGACCAGCGCGACGCTGTGGGTCCGAGGCCGGGCGCGGTGAACAGCCGCGCGATCCTTGGTCGCGGCGCCATCGTCGGGCTCTCAGTCGCCCGCACGATGCTCGTGCGGTTGCGCTGGGGGACCGACGTGGAGCGCATCGCGGGCGACCTCCGAACGAGCGTGGCGGGCGCGGTCGTGTCGATCGGCCTGGCCACCTGGCCGCACCAGCGGGGGGCCGACTGATGCGCACCCGCGGACGAGCCGAGACCGGCGCCGAACGCTCGCTTGGCCCGCTCGGCGTAGTCGTCCTGTTCGGCATCCTTGTCGCAGGCGCGATCCTGGCTTCCGCCGACGTGATCACGGCCGATCTCGATGCCACAGTTCGGGGGGTCATGGCCCCCGCCGTGATGGGCGTCTGGCTGCGCGGCGAGACGCGATGAGGACGGGGCGGGCGAGGGTGGCACAGGGTGGCGTCATCATCCTGGTCGTCGCCGGGGCCATCGCCAGTCTTGCGTTCACAAGCCTGGCCGGGACGGCGTTCTTCGTTGCCTACGCTGGGGCTGGCGCCTACCTCGTGGTTCGGCGTCCGGGCAACGCCATCGGCGGGCTGCTGACGATCACGGGGTGCGGTCTCGCGATGGGCAGTGTGCGCGTGCCCGTGGACCAGCAGGTTCTGCTGGCGGGAGCACTCCCACCGACCCAGGCCGCACTCGTGTGGGCCTACGGGTGGGGCTGGAGCCTCGCGATGCTTGGCTTCCTTGGCATCACGCTTGTGTTCCCTGGTGGACATCTGCCCGATCGTGGGGGCCGTTGGGCCAGCCGGCTCGCCATCGGGGCGATGATCGTCCTCGCCGGACTGATGGCGGTCGGGCCCACGCTCTTGGTCCTCCCGGCCGGGTCCGCGAACGAGGTCGCCGCGCCGAATCCGCTTGCCCTGGCGGGCGCGCCGTTCGAGGCGGGCATCCCACCTCCGGACACCCTCTTCACGTTGATGGGTTGGCTCGTCCTTGCCGGTTTCGTCGCGATGTTCGCGCGGTTCCGGCGCTCGACCGGGCTCGAACGCCTCCAGTTCCGCTGGATCCTCGCCGCCGTCGGCATCGTCCTCGCCGGATCGATCGCCTGGCTCGGGATGACCCAGGGCCTCCATCTCGTCGACGACCACGGGGCCATCGCCCTGGCTTTCGTGGTTCTGACATATTCGGCGATCCCCATCGCCATCGGCATCGCCGTCCTGCGCTATCGGCTGTACGAGATCGACCGGATCGTGTCCCGGACGATCGGCTACGGCCTGGTGACCGGGGTGCTCGTCATCGTCTTCGGCGGGGGGGTCATCGCCCTCGAGGCGGTCCTCGCCGGAGTGACCGCGACCGGTGGCGAGACCCTGGCCGTGGCCGGCTCGACGCTCGTCGCCTTCGCCCTCTTCCAGCCGCTGCGCCGGCGGGTCCAGCGCTCGGTCGATCGACGTTTCGACCGGAGCCGCTACGACGGGGAGCGGACGAGTGCCGCCTTCTCCGAACGGTTGCGTGATGAGGTCGACCTGACGACCGTCACGGCCGATCTCGATGCCACAGTCCGGGGGGTCATGGCCCCCGCCGTGATGGGCGTCTGGCTGCGCGGCGAGACGCGATGAGGACGGGGCGTCACGCGATCCGCTCCGCAGACAAGTTCGTAACGATTCCCGGACGCCTGACTTGCAGCATGAGGGCCGACATGAGTGAACTGACCCGCCCGATCCGCCGTCTCCTGGGCCGCCCTGACCGCAAGGCCGATGCCGCAGCCCAGACAGAGGTCGCCGAATTGCCCGCTCCGTCCGCCAAGCCGGCCGCGCCGGCCGCGGCGCAGGCCAGCATCGCCGTGGACATCCCCGAGTCGGATCCACTGCTCGCCTACCTCCAGACGGCGCCGGGGCCGGTGGACCTTGGCCGGCTCGAGCTCGACTCGCCGGCCGTCCGCGACCTGCGCGAGGCCGGCGTCGCACTCGTCGTCCCCCTCGTCTCGCAGGGCGAGCTGATCGGCACGCTCAACCTTGGGCCGCGGCTGTCCGAGCAGGACTACTCGACCGACGATCGCCGCCTCCTGACGACCCTGGCCGCCCAGGCCGCGCCGGCCATCCGCGTCGCCCAGCTCGTCCGCGAACAGGCGCACGAAGCCGCCGAGCGCGAACGGCTCGAGCAGGAGATGCGGGTCGCGACGCTCATCCAGCAGCAGTTCCTGCCGCGCGAGCTGCCGAACCTGCCGCAATGGCAGATCGCCGCCTACTACGGTCCGGCGCGCGCCGTGGGCGGCGACTTCTACGACTTCATCGAGATGCGCGACGGCCGCATCGGGATCGCCGTCGGCGATGTCACCGACAAAGGCGTCCCCGCGGCCCTCGTGATGGCCCGGACGCACTCCGTCCTGCGCGCCGAGGCCAGCCGAAGCGATTCGCCGGGCGAGATCCTGGCCCGCGCCAACGCGCTGCTCGAGCCGGAGATGCCGGCCCGGATGTTCGTGACCTGCCTGTTCGCGATCCTCGACCCGTCGACCGGTCGGATCGTCATGGCCAACGCCGGCCACAACCTGCCGTACATCAGGACCGATGACGGCGTCATCGAGCTGCGCGCGACGGGTATGCCGCTGGGCCTCCTGCCGGGAATCAAGTACGAAGAGACCGAGGGCGTCATCGCTCCCGGCAGCAACGTCCTCCTCTACTCGGACGGCCTCGTCGAGGCGCACGACCCGAACCAGGAGATGTACGGCTTCCCGCGCCTGCGCGAGGAGATGGCCGTCGACGACGCCGGCAGCGAACTGCTCGACCGCCTCCTCGACACGCTGCACCGGTTCACCGGCCCGGACTGGGAGCAGGAGGACGACATCACCCTCGTCACCCTGCGTCGCGCATCCGGTGTCGCCCACGAGCCGGCCGACGACGGCCATGCCGCGCCCTCCCTCGTCACGGCCTTCTCGATCCCCGGCGAGGAAGGCAACGAGCGCCTTGCGATGGACCGAGTCGCGGCCGCGATCGCCGACCTCGGACTCCCGCCGGCGCGACTCGAACGGCTCAAGACGGCGGTCAGCGAGACCGCGATGAACGCCATCGAGTACGGCAGCCAGGGCAACCCCGACATCCCGGTGGACATCGTCGTCGAGACGACCGCCGAGGCGATCGTGGTCCGCATCACCGACCGGGCCCTGTCCGGCGGCGTCCCGAGCGAGCCCGAGGCGCCCGACATCGAGCGGAAGCTCGCGGGCGACCAGAAGCCGCGTGGCTGGGGGCTCTTCCTGATCAAGAACATGGTGGATTCGATGGACGTGACCAGCGACGGGACCGAGCAGACGGTGACCCTGACGATGGCCCGCGAGGAGCGCAGCGATGGATGACCGGACGTTCGGTGCAGTGATCACGGAAGTCCCGGAAGAGGTGCGGGTGCGTCTGAGCGGGGATCTGAACGCTCGCGCCGACGAGACGCTCGCGACCGCCTACGAGCAGGTCGCGGCGCTCGGCCCGCACGTCATCAGCCTCGACTTCACGAACGTCGGCTACATCAACAGCACGGGCATCGCGCTCGTCGTCCGGTTGCTGGCCGACGCCCGACGCGACGGTCGGACGGTCCGGGCGATCGGCCTGACCGAGCACTACCAGGAGATCTTCCGGATCACCCGGCTTTCGGACTTCATGGAGATCGTCGAAGGAGACGCCGCATGACCGCAACCGTCATCGAGCTCGACCAGGAAGGCCCCGCGTCCATCCTTCGCATCTCGGGCGACATCACCTCCGCCAGCGAAGCCGACCTCGGCGCTGCCTATGGCCTGGCCGTAGCGAACGGGGCATCGGCCGTCATCCTCGACTTCAGCAAGCTCGAGTACATGAACAGTGGCGGCATCGGGCTGCTGGTGACCCTGCTCGTCCGCGCCCAGCGCGGCGGGGGACGCCTCGTGGCGACCGGCCTGTCCGATCACTACCGCCAGATCTTCGAACTCACCCGCCTCGACGAGGCGATCCAGATCGTGGACGACGAAGCGGCGGCCGTGGCGGCCGCCGTCGCCTGATCCGGCCCCGGCCGGAGGGTCAAGGAGGCCCCACCATGACCGAGACGAACGGCAGCACCGCGACCGAAGTCGCCGCACCAGCCAACCGCGACGCCGCCAACTGGGCCAAGCCGGTCGACAAGCTGTCGGGCGCTGGCGCGGTCGGGGCCAAGGACGACGCCGTCACCGGGAAACGGGTGTCCGGCCCGCTCCAGGGCTTCGGCCAGCTGTGGCAGAAGTCGTTCTCCGTCCGCCTGGACGGCGTCGAGACGACCCCTGAGGCGGTCATCGCGACGTGGAAGGCGCACTTCGCCGAATTCTGGCCCAAGGGTCAGCGGTTCTATGCGCCGCTGTCGGGGATCCAGCCGGGCGAGGTCGGCCTGCTCGAGATCCAGCCGGTGCCGGGTGCCCCGGTCAAGCTGTCGACCGGCGTCCTCGTCCTGTACGCCGACGATGAATTGTTCACGTTCATGACCCCCGAAGGCCATACCCTGTCGGCATGGATCACCTTCTCGGCCCGGCGCGAGGACGGCGTGGTCGTCGCCTCGGCCCAGGCCCTCGAGCGGCCGGCAGATCCGTTCGACGAGCTCGCCTACAAGCTCGGCGGCAACCGCCAGAACAACAAGTTCTGGGAGGCCACATTGCGCAACCTCGCGGTCCGGGTCGGCGTGCCGGTCCCGGTCGTGGACGTCCAGATCACCTGCATCGACGGCAACCGGCAGTGGCGCTACTGGCGCAACGTGCGCAACAGCGCGACGCTGCGGTCCGCCCGACGCACGATGACCGCACCGGTTCGCTGGATCACCCGACGGGGGTGAGCGGACGGTCGTTGGGACCGCCGCGCGTCGTGACGAGGTGACGGCCTCGAGCGGAGCGCCGGTCGACGCGATCGTCGTCGGGGCTGGGCCGAACGGGCTGGCGGCGGCCATCACCCTGGCCCGCGCCGGGCGCTCGGTCCGCGTCTATGAGGCCGCAGCGGAGGCTGGTGGCGGGACGCGGACCATGGACCTGACGCTGCCCGGGTTCCGCCACGACATGTGCTCGACGATCCTGCCGCTGGCCCTCGCCTCCCCGTTCTTCACCACGATCGACCTCGCCGCGCACGGCGTGGAGATCGTCCACCCGGACGCGCCGGTCGCCCACCCGCTCGACGGTGGCCGGGCGGCCGTCCTCGAGCGATCCGTGGCGGCCACCGGCGAGGGACTCGGTGGCGAGGACGGGCGGGCGTGGCGGCGGCTGTTCGGGCCGCTGGTGCGCGATGTCTCGAAGATCGGTCCGGAGATCCTCCGGCCGGTGCCGCACGTCCCGCGCCATCCGCTGGCGATGACCCGGTTCGGCCTGCCCGCCCTGCGGTCGGCCGAGGGCCTGGCCCGCAGCCGGTTCCGCGACGAGGCGGCGCGCGCGCTGTTCGCCGGGATCTCGGCGCACGCCATGCTCCGCCTCGATCGCCCGTTGAGTGCCTCGTTCGGGCTGGTCCTCGCGACGTACGCTCACGCCGTCGGCTGGCCGATGACCCGGGGCGGGGCGTCAGCCATCGCGGACGCGCTCGTCGCCGAGCTCGAGGCGGTCGGTGGCGAGGTCGTGACCGGCCATCGAGTCGATGCCCTCGCCGACCTGCCGCCGGCGCGCGCCGTCCTGTTCGATGTCACGCCGCGCCAGCTCGTCGAGATCGCCGGTCACCGGCTGTCGACGCGCTCCAGGAACCACGCCGGCCGGTTCCGCTACGGGTCGGGCGTGTTCAAGCTGGACTGGGCGCTGGACGGCCCGGTCCCGTGGGCGGCCGAAGGCCCGCGCCGCGCGGCCACCGTCCACCTCGGTGGCACCCTCGATGAGATCGCCGCGTCCGAGGCGGAGGTCGCGGCCGGGCGTCACCCCGACCGGCCGTACGTGCTGTTCGTCCAGTACGCGCCGTGGGACACGTCCCGCGCGCCGGAGGGCAAGTCCACTGCCTGGGCGTACTGCCACGTGCCGGCGGGCTCCGACGTGGACATGACCGACCGGATCGAGGCGCAGGTCGAGCGCTTCGCGCCGGGGTTCCGCGATCGGATCCTCGCCCGGTCGGCTCACGGACCGGCGGCCATGGAGGCCCACGACGCGAACTACATCGGCGGCGACATCAACGGCGGCATCCAGGACATCCGCCAGCTCATCTTCCGGCCGTGGCCGTCGCTCGACCCGTATCGCGTGGGCAATGGGCTCTACCTGTGTTCGTCGTCGACGCCGCCCGGTGGCGGGGTCCACGGCATGTGCGGGATGCTCGCCGCCCGGTCCGCGTTGCGGCACGACCTGGGCTGAGGGGCCGCGTCGGGCCGGGTTCCGCGCCTGACAGTCGACAACGGAGGGTCGAAGAGCCCGTCGGGGGCTTGCTCGATACGATTCGTCGACGGTCAGTCGACGATCGGCGCCCAGGAACCCGATTCGAGAGTCTTGGGCCCCTGGTTGTCGACCACGAGTCGACGATCCGCGCCCGCCGCGCCCGCGCCCGAGGCCCTTGACGCGTCAGGCTCGCTCCGGGACAGTCGCGCTCATGACTGGCTGGCCGCGAGTCCGGAACCTTCATCGACAGGCGCTTGGGACGCTGGTCGTCATGGCGGTCGTGGTGGCGGCCTGCGGGAGCTACGACACCATGACTGGGGTCTACGTCTCGAACTACACGTCGACGGCGATCACCGTCGCGTATGTCCGGGACGGCTCGACGGTGTCGCTCTCGCGGCCCATCGAGACCGGCGGCACAACGACATTCGGGAGCTACCAGGGCGGCCAGTGCTCGCCGGCCCCGCTGCTGGCGCTCGACCCCTCGGGCCGGATGGTGGCCCAACGCGACGCGCCGCTGTGCCCGGGCGAGTCATGGATCATCGGGATGCGACCGAGCGGAGCGCCCTGACAGAGTTCAGGCGAGTTATGGTCTCGATCCGGATCCGCGCCTGACAGTCGACAACGGAGGGTCGAACGGCCCGTCGAGGGCCTGTACGACGCGATTCGTCGACGGTCAGTCGACGATCGGTGCCGAGGAACCCGATTCGAGAGTCTTGGACCCCTGGTTGTCGACCACGAGTCGACAACCAACCCGTCAGGCCGTTCGCCGCTCCGACCGAGCCAGCTCCCGCCGCAGCCACACGCCGAACGCGATGGCCCCGACCGCGGGCACCACGGACAGCGCCGTGAACACGAGCAGGATCACCATGATCAGGAGCTGGACGTCGGCCAGCGAATCCTGGACGGTCCCCGACCCGAGTCGCGTTGCAAGGATCTGGGTGCTGTCGGCGAGTCGACCGAGCGAGGCCTCGTTGGCGGCGAGTGATTGGCTGTTGGCCGACAGGGCTGTGCTCACGATGGCCAGCTGCGTGTCGATGCCTTCCAGGCTCGCCGAGACCTTCGCAACGGTGTCGGCTGCCCCGCCGAGCGGGGTCGCTCCGAGGATATTGACCGACCTGAGCTGCGCCTCGAGCGATGCCAGGTCGGCCTGCAATCCTGTGATCCGGTCGGACACGACCGGCAGCGTCTTCGACACCTGGTCGAGCGTGATGCTGAAGGTCCCTGCCGTGGCGGACGCATCGCGCAGCGCGCTCGCCGTGTGGTCGGTCGTGGTCGCCAGCTGGGTGATCGTCGTTTCGACCTCGGTCCGGAGGGTGCCGATCCGGCCGTTCACCCAGACCAGCGCCCCGAAGGCGACGGCCGCGACGACGAGGCCGATGATGCCGTAGGCGATCAGCCCGCGACCCAGCCGGCCGAGACCGGCGCGCAGATCCGGCACGACCGGACCGGACCCGGGCCCCGGCGCGGCCGGTGTCATCGGGGCAGGCTCGTACGACCGGGTCATGTCATCACTCACGGCACCCACTCCACCACATCGCCGACGGCCGTCGGCAGCATCCGCACGTCGGGCGCGAGCTCGGAGGCATATTCGACGAACGCGGCGGGAGGTTCGACGAGCCGCTCCGGGAAGACCCGGCCGAGGGCGTGCGGCCAGTATGTGCCCCAGTGGATGGGCACGGCCGCCCGTGGCTTGATGAGCCGGAGCGCCTGGGCGGCCCGCAGCGGGTCAAGGTGGAGGCCCCGCCCCAGCGTCGGGCCCCAGCCCCAGACCGGGATCAGCGCGAGGTCGATCGGCTCGCCCAGCGCGCCCATCCCGTCGAACAGGTCGGTGTCGCCGGCGAAGTAGACGGTCCGGCTGCCGCGGACCACGAAGCCCAGCGGCGGCGCGGTCGGCCCGAGTGGCGGCCTGTAGCCGGAGTGGACCGCCGTGACGGCCCGGACGACGACGCTCCCGACCGACGCCGTCCCGCCGACCGCGATCTCGCGGACGTCGCCGAAGCCGGCCGAGCGCAGCCATGCCCCGGACCCGGCCGGCACGAAGACCGGGGTGTCGCGCCCGAGGTGCCGCAGCGACGGGATGTCGAGGTGGTCCCAGTGGAGATGCGAGATGAGGATCGCGTCGATGTCACGCAGCCGGTCGCGCGCGGGGACCGGTTCCACCCGCCGCAGCGGACCGACCCGCGCCCGGGTCACCGGGTCGGTCAGCAGGCGGACCCCGTCCATCTCGATGACGACGGCCGAGTGCCCGATGAAATCGAGAGCGAGACCGCCACTCACCGCCAGCCGCTGCGCGCCGCGTCCGGGTACAGCCGCACGCGCCGGTACGGTTCGCGCCCACGCGAGCGCGAGACGAGGTTCGCCCGCTCGGCCATCTGGTGCTGGAGCCGCCGGATGTAGGCGTTCTGGGGCGACAGCTCCACCGCCTCCGACGACGACAGGACGGATTCGATGGCGTCCTCCGTCTCGCGCATGGCCGCCTCGCGCGGGTCGATCTCGAGCGAGAAGATCGAGGTCAGGCTCGACTGCATCTGGGGGATGGTGTTGCTCTTGAGGACGTAGATCGGGACCGCCCGATCCTCCGCGTCACGGAGCATCGGCGTCTTCTGCTTGTACTCGTTGCGCAGGGTCATCACGACGTCGGCCTCGTCCACGTCACGGGCGATCACCACGGGGAGCTGCAGGTCGCGGACCGCCTGCTCGAGACGCTTGCGGCTGATGCCCTGGGGCAGGACCCGCAGGGTCGGCAGCGGCGAGCCACCCGGGACCAGCACGGTCCCGCCGTCGGCGCCTTCCTCGACGCCGAGGGGCAGGCGATCGAGGTCGTCGTCCTCGAGCGCATCGGCATTGACCGGGCCGGTCCCGTCCTCTGCCTTCAGGGCATTGAGCGCCCGGCTGGCCTGGTCGCTCCAGGCCTTCTGGCGCTGCAGCTCGCGCGCCTCGCGGGCGCGCGTCTCGGCCGCGGTCGCCACGGCGCCGCGCTCGAGCGGCCCGCGGTCGGCGAGGTCGCCGGCCACGAATGGCTCCACGCCGCCGGCCGCCATCGCGCCGGCTGGCCCACGGCCACCGCCCGGCGGCGTCGCGAATCGCTCACCCGGGATCGTGCCTGCCCAGCCACCCTCCGAAGCGGGGCCACGGGTGGCCGGCTCACGCCCGGCGCCGCCTCGAGACGAGCGCCAGCCTCCGGTCGCGCCGGCTCGATAGCCCGGCCGGACGCCGGAGCCGCGGTCGGCCTCGCGATAGCCGCCATTGCGGTAGGCGCCGTCGCCCCGCCAGCCGGGTTCCATCCGCCACGGCGAGCCCGCTCCGACGAGACCGGCGAACCGTTCCGCACCCAGCTGTTCGCGTGGTGACGGTCGCGGCCGGCCCTGGCTGCGATGGACGCCCTCCTCGTCGCGCCAGCGCAGCTCGGGCGACACCTGGTCGCCCCGGAGCATCGCGTCGATGGTCTCGGCGACGTCGGAATGGACGGCGACCCGTTCGCGGTCGACGATCTCGACGATGACGTCGAAGGTCGGCGGCGCCTTCCGTTCGAGGACGCTCTTCTGGGTCCGCCGGCGGCGCGCCTCCTCGTCGCCGAGGGTCACGCTCTGGATCCCGCCGATGAGGTCCGACAGGGTCGGGTTGAGCATCAGGTTGTCGAGGTTGTTGCCGTGCGCGGTGCCGATCAGCTGGACGCCGCGCTCGGCGATGGTCCGCGCCGCGGCCGCCTCGAGCTCGGTCCCGATCTCGTCGATGATGATGACCTGGGGCATGTGGTTCTCGACCGCCTCGATCATCACCTCGTGCTGGAGCGACGGGGTGCGGACCTGCATCCGGCGGGCCTTGCCGATGGCCGGGTGCGGGATGTCGCCGTCGCCCGCGATCTCGTTGCTGGTGTCGACGACGACCACGCGCTTGCCCATGTCGTCGGCCAGGACGCGCGCCGCCTCGCGCAGCATCGTCGTCTTGCCGATGCCCGGCCGACCCATGATCAGGATCGACTTCCCGGTCTCGACGAAGTCGTTGATGATCTCGATCGTGCCGAAGACCGCCCGTCCGATCCGGCAGGTCAGCCCGACGATCTTGCCGTTGCGGTTGCGGATGGCGCTGATCCGATGGAGCGTCCGCTCGATGCCGGCGCGGTTGTCGTCGCCGAACGTCCCGATGTGCTCGACCACGAAGGCGATGTCGGCCTCGCTGATCTCGCGATCGAGCAGGCTCACCTCCGAATCGGGGAATCGCGCCTCCGGCCGCCGGCCGAGGTCCATGACGACCTCGATCAGGGCGAACCGATCGGGCAGCGCGTGGACCGCGGCCACGATCTCCGGGGGCAGCGACGCGAGCAGGGCATCGAGATCGTCGATCGACTCGCGCGGGCGTTCGTCGGATCCCATCCTGTCCTCCACTAGCGGACGCCGGCCGGCACGAGCGCCGGTTCGGCGACGCGGATGAGGGTTTCCTTCATCAGGAGATTGACACTCGCGATCGATTCGAAGCCGGCGTCCTCCAGCCGCCGGTCGATCGGCGATTCGTAGGTCCGGACCGGGGCGATGACTCCGTGGTCGTGGCGGTGGTCGTTGCCTTTGGTCGTCCTGGCGTTGATGACGCCTAGCCCGAAGTCGACGAGGTCGCTGACGTCGGCCTCGGGGCGGGCGACGATCTTGAGGTAGTGCGGCTGATCCTCCTTGGCCACGCCGACCTGGAGGAACCCATCGAGCTGCGTCCCGTCCTTGCCGCCGCCATCGGTCGTCTGGATGAACCCCTCGACATCGGCGAAGCGCAGGATCGGCGTGAGGCTGGACCGCGGGACGCGCCAATGCGGACCCTGGCGCTCCCAGTCGGCCAGCCGGATGGCCTCCAGGCGAGCCACCGGCGCGGGTGTCGCCGAGGCGTACAGGCGGGCCAGCGGCAGCGCGTCGAGCGAGGTCGTCGGGCGGATCCGCGAGCCGGCCGCGCGCTCCTCCGACCACGGCGTGGGCAGGCTCTTGGTGGTCGCGCGGAAGAGGATCTGTTCCTCGCCGTAACGCATGAAGCCCGCCTGCATCAGCAGCTCGACGTTGCCGTCGGCGTCGGCGCAGGCGACGTGGAAGCGCGCGGCGGCCCGCTTGGCGCCCTCGCGCAGGAGCTGCTGGACGAGCCGGTAGCGGATGTCGCCGGCGTCGGCCATGCCCACCGCGTCGAGCTCCACGATCGTCCACTCGTCGCGGACGGCCTCGCGCTCGACGCGGACGAGACCGGCGATCCGGCCTTCCTCCTCGTAGACGAACATCAGGTCGTTCGGGCGGAACGCACCCAACGGCAGGCGGAAGAGCGAGAAGACACCGATCGGCGGTCCGTTGACCGGCAGGCCGAGCGAGCGGGTCTCGGCGCTGTCCGATTGGCACAGTCGTGACAGCTCGCCGAGCGCGGCGAGGTCCGTCAGTCGGGCGGCGCGGACCTTGCCCGTGCTGCGCGGGGCCCGGAGCGCGCTCATCGAGCCGAGCCCTCGGCGTCCCGACGGGCTGCCGTCGCGCGCCGGGTCGGGTGCGGCCGGCGGCCGGAGCCCTCGCCCGGGTCGTCGTGTTCGGCGGCCATCGTCGCCACGAGCCGGTGGAAGCGGGTCTCGCCGGCGAGCTCCGGATGGAAGGCCGTGGCGATGACGTTGCGCTGACGGACTGCCACGACCCGGCCGTCGCCGAGGCGCGCAAGGACGTCCACATCCGGCCCGACCCGATCGATGATGGGTGCCCGGATGAACACGGCATGGACGGGCGTGTCGCCGAGGACGGGCACCTGGAGCTCGGCCTCGAACGAGTCGAGCTGGCGCCCGAACGCGTTGCGCTCGACGGTCACGTCGATGAGCGGCAGGATCGGCGGCTCGTCACCGGCGATCTCGGCGGCCAGGACGATCATCCCGGCGCACGTGCCGAAGATCGGCGCACCGCTCGCGGCGAGGTCGAGGATCGGCTGATGGAGCCCCCAGCGCTCGATGAGCTGGCGCATCGTCGTGCTCTCGCCACCGGGCAGGATGAGACCGGCGACCCCGTCGAGGTCGGCCGGCTCGCGCACCCGGACGCCCTCGACGCCGATCGCGTCGAGCGTGTCGAGGTGCTCTCGAAAAGCGCCCTGCAGCGCAAGCACACCGATCTTCATGGCCGGGCCGTTCGCGGGGTCGTTGGGGTGCCCGCCTACCAGCCCCTGACGGCGAGTCGCTCCTGGTCCGGGATCTCCTCGAGGGCGATCCCGCGCATCGGAGCCCCGAGGCCCTTGGAGACCTCGGCGATCTTCTTCGGGTCATCGAAGAACGTGGTCGCCTGGACGATCGCGTTGGCCATCCGGGCCGGGTCCTCGCTCTTGAAGATGCCCGAGCCGACGAACACGCCCTCGGCCCCGAGCTGCATCACCAGCGCGGCGTCGGACGGCGTGCTGATGCCGCCGGCGACGAAGTTGACGACCGGCAGCTTGCCGTTCGCGGCGACGTCCTTGACCAGCTCGTACGGCGCGCCGAGCTCCTTGGCGGCGACGAACAGCTCGTCCTCTCGCAGTCCCTGGAGACGACGGATCTCGGCCAGCACGTCACGCAGCTGGCGGACGGCCTCGACGATGTTGCCCGTGCCGGCCTCGCCCTTGGTCCGCATCATCGCCGAGCCTTCGTTGATCCGGCGGAGCGCCTCGCCGAGGTTCCGGCAGCCGCACACGAACGGGACCTTGAAGGCGTGCTTGTCGATGTGGTTCCGCTCGTCGGCCGGGGTCAGCACCTCGGACTCGTCGATGTAGTCGACCCCGAGCGCCTCGAGGACCTGGGCTTCGACGAAGTGGCCGATGCGCGCCTTGGCCATGACCGGGATGGTCACGGCGTCCATGATCCCGACGATCATCTCGGGATCGGACATGCGGGCGACGCCGCCGGCCTTGCGGATGTCGGCCGGGACGCGCTCGAGCGCCATCACCGCGACGGCGCCGGCATCCTCGGCGATCTTGGCCTGATCTGGGGTGACGACATCCATGATGACGCCGCCCTTGAGCATCTGGGCGAGACCCTTCTTGGTCGCCCAGGTGGACGTCTCGACGGTCATGTGACGGGATCCCTCTGGTCGTTCGCGCTCGGGTCGCCGGCCGGGTCTGGCCCCGGGGTCGTCGCCCGTTCGAGTCGGCCGAGCCCCGCGCGCGCGGCGATTATCGCACGAGCCGCGTCGAAAGCCAGCGGGGGTGTCGGGGCGGGGCCCCGCGATTCGCTGCCACAGACCCGTGGGGTGGGTCGTTGACTCGGTCCTTGGCTGCCCTTCGCCACCTGCCCATCCCTGGACTCTTGGGCAGGGCCTCGCCCCGAGAACGGCCCGGCGCACCGCCGATCCACGCTCAAGAGCGTCGCGACGTGCTCCGCGAACCGGCCGAATCAGGTGAATCTACCGCCGAAGAGTCCAGGGGCGGGCAGATGGCAGAGCCCCCGCCATATTCCCGCCACGCACCCGCGTGGTTCATATCCGGCGATGGCGCCGCGCGGCGGCAACTAGCGCGCGACGGTCCGGACGACCCCCGACATGAGCTTCGTCGCTCGCCGGGCGGCCGTCGGAGAGAGCCGCGACAGGGCGTCGACGAGGTCGATGACGTCCTGGTCGGGCAGCCCGCCGAGCAGGTCGAACAGCCGGAGGATCGTCGAATCCGGGACGCGCCCGAGGAGCTCCAGCCCGCGCTCGAGCTCCCGTGGCTCGAGTTGCGGAACGAGCCCGATGGCGCGATCGAACAGCCGGACGAAGACGAGGAACGCCGCCAGCCATTCGCGCAGAGCCGACAGCTCCGTGTCGCCGGGGTTCGCGGCGAGGGCCGCTGCAGCCTCACGCTCCTTGGCCTCGAGCACGGCGACGATCGGGTCGCCCTCGCGGACCTTGCGCTCGGCGATGACCCGCCCGAACCACTGCCAGTGGTCGCCCACCGCGAGATAGGCCGTGCCGGCCGGCCCGCGGCGACCGACGCGACGCGGCTCCGGGACGCGCTCGACGATGCCCCACGATTCCGCCTCGGCCAAGGCCAGGCTCGTGGCACGGTGGCTGAGACCCAGTGCCTCGCGGACCTCGCGTTCGGTCAGGGGTTCCTGGCGCGCCATGAGATACGCCTGGACCCGCGCGATGGCGGGGGCGACACCCCATGCCGCGCCCATCTCGCCCCACGCCTCGGCGAGCTCGATCCGGATCGCCTCCGCGGTCGGCGAAGAGGGCCCGTCGCCCACGGCGGCATGGCCGTTCGATCCGCCCGGCGCGGCATCGTCGGCGGCAACGTGCACCTTGACGGTAGCGTGTTTATCGGTCATAACTTGCTATGAAAGAGTAGCACGTCAGTCGGGCGATCTCCGGACTGCCTGCATCCGTCGGGCCGTGACGATCGGCCGGGCCAGATGGATCGGCACAGTCGCAGGTCTCGCGCCGACGGCGGTCATCGGGGCCTGGTGGGCGTGGGCAGGCGTCGGTGCATCGACCACCGACGCGATCGTGTCGCTGGCCCTGCTTGCGGCCATCGCGATGAGTGCCGGCTGGATCGCCGGGCCCCTGGCAGCCGCCGACCCGAGAGCGCTGCTCAAGGCGTCGATCGGATACGCCATCACCGTCATCGGCACGACCATGGCGCTGTCCGTCCTCCAGGCCGCGTCGGACACCATGTCGGCGGGCGACGCGAGCCTCGGTGGCCTGGTTGGCGCGGTCGTCGCTCGGGTCCTCGTCGGCCTTGCCGGCGTCGCCTACCTGATCCTGCCCGCGCTTGCGTTCGGAGCCCTGTGGACGCTGACGGCCCGGACGATCCTTCGGTCGACCGGCGGTGGTCGAGCGGGTTAGTCGGTTCGACGGTCGAGCTCCTCGCGCAGCGCGCCCAGGACCTCCAGCTCGATCCGATCCTTGGGCCGGCCGGCCGCGCGCTTCATATCGATCAGGTCGGCCAGGGAGGCGATCGCCACTCGCTTGCCCGCCACGGTGGTTTCGACGGCCGATCCGCGGAGTCGGTCGAAGTCGAAGCCCGGATCTGGCGAGTCCAGCAGGTCGAAGTCGCCAGCTGACGTGGCCAGGGTGAACAGCCCACCGGCACGGAGGGTTCGCGCGTCGAGCGGAGGCATGCGCGGACTGTCAGCCGGCAAGCCGCGACGGACGGCAGACAGGTCCATCAGCGTCGCAGCGAGTCGAGCCAGGTTGTCAACGTCGCGGGCGTAACAGATGTCGAGATCGCCGGTCAGGCTGGGCGACCCGTGCGCCTGAGCAGCAAGCCCGCCGACGACGACGAACCGCACCTCATGGTCGATCAGTGACTGAAGGATGACATCCGGCCTGAATCGCTCGAGCTCGCTCATTCGGCCACCCGCCGGATCGATCTGCGCCACTCGACGTAATGCTGGTCATCCGCCATGGCGATCTCCAGTCGACGCGCCATCGGCACACTGAGTCGTTCGGCGATCTGCGTCCGGTCGACGCCGATGCCGAGGCGGGGCATCGATTCGAGGCCGTAGCCGCAGGCTTCGAGCAGGCGATCGAGGGTCGTCACGCGCGGGTCCACGCGGCCACGCTCGATCCGCGCGATGGTCTCCTGGGGGATGCCGGCCTTGGCCGACAGCTGGCGCTGGGTCAGGTTGGCTCGACGACGGGCCTCGCGAACCATCCTGCCGGGCATGGACATGAGCGCTCTCCAATTGATGACGTAAACATCATCAGGTCGGTGGCGCCGCCCGTCAAGTCGTCAGGTCGTCGGGATCGGGATGAACGGACCGAGCGCCGTCGACACCGCCACGAACAGCGGCGCACCCCAGTCGACCGCGACCTCGCAGGTCGCGACGCGCTGGACGCCGCCCGGTGTCGCGAATTCGAAGGCGATCTCCTGCCCGTCGAAGGCGGTCGGGCATTGACCCGTGAAAGGATGGGCCTTGATCGAGGCGAAGTCGGTGGTCCGGATCGCGTCCACGAGTGCGGCCAGCGCCGCCGGCGGCACCGTCCCGAGGTCGTTCGGGGGCTTGGCCGCCTGATGGACGCGTCCGTCGCGCTCGACGAAGATCGTCTGGTCGCAGGACGGCGGCGCGCACAGGCCGCCGCTCATGACCACGGTCATCAGCGGATCGGTCGGCGTCGGGCTCGGGCTCGGGGTCGCCGCCGTGCCGCCGCATCCCGCGACCGCCAGGCCGGTGACGAGGAACGCCGCGACGACCAAGGCCCGAGTCAGGCTGTTCACGCCCGCGCGACGCTGGCGGCGACCGTCCGGTTCCACGTTCACGCGGCCTATCATCGCGCCATGCCCGTCCTGCGCAGCCGGCTCGACCCCGCGGCCGTGGAGGTCCGCGCGAACCACGACGCGATGGCGACCCTCGTCGACGACCTGCGCGCACGTCAGGCGGCCATCGCCGACCGCGGCGCCGGCGGCGACGACCGCTCGATCGAACGGCACCGCGAGCGCGGCAAGCTGCCCGTCCGCGAGCGCATCGAGCGCCTGCTCGACCCGGGCTCGGCCTTCCTCGAGCTGAGTCCGCTCGCCGCGACCGGTCTGTACGACGACGACGCCCCGGGTGCCGGCATCGTCACCGGCGTCGGCCGCATCGAGGGCACGACCTGCGTCATCGTCGCCAACGACGCGACGGTCAAGGGCGGCACCTACTACCCGATGACCGTCCGCAAGCACCTCCGCGCCCAGGAGGTCGCCCTCGAGAACCGGCTGCCCTGCGTCTACCTGGTCGACTCGGGCGGCGCCTTCCTCCCGCTCCAGGCCGATGTCTTCCCCGACCGCGACCACTTCGGACGGATCTTCTACAACCAGGCACGGATGTCGGCGGCCGGCATCCCGCAGGTCGCGCTGGTCATGGGCTCGTGCACGGCCGGCGGCGCCTACGTGCCCGCGATGAGCGACGAGACCGTGATCGTCCGGGGCACCGGCACGATCTTCCTCGGCGGCCCGCCGCTGGTGAAGGCCGCGACCGGCGAGGACGTCACGCCCGAGGAGCTCGGCGGGGCCGAGGTCCACACCCGCCGCTCCGGCGTCGCCGACCACGAGGCGCTCGACGACGAGCACGCACTGGCGCTCGGCCGCTCGATCGTCTCGAACCTCAACCGGCGTACGCCCGAGCCGCCCTGGGACCGCCGCCGCCCGGAGCCACCCGCGGTCGATCCGGCCGGGCTCTACGGCGCGGTCTCGGCGGACGCGCGCCGGCCCGTGCCCGTCCGCGAGATCATCGCCCGGCTCGTGGACGGCAGCCGCTTCCACGAGTTCAAGCCGCTCTACGGCGAGACGCTGGTGACCGGCTTCGCCCACATCGCCGGCTACCCGGTCGCCATCCTCGCCAACGACGGCATCCTGTTCAGCCAGTCGGCGCTCAAGGGCGCCCACTTCATCGAGCTCGCCTGCCAGCGCCGCATCCCGCTCGTCTTCCTCCAGAACATCACCGGGTTCATGGTCGGCCGCGAGTACGAGGAGGCCGGCATCGCCAAGGACGGCGCGAAGCTGGTCACCGCGGTCGCCTCCGCGGAGGTGCCCAAGTTCACGGTCCTCATCGGCGGCTCGTTCGGGGCTGGCAACTACGCGATGGCCGGACGCGCCTATCAGCCGCGGTTCCTGTGGACCTGGCCGAACTCGCGGATCTCGGTCATGGGCGGGCCGCAGGCGGCCCGGGTCCTGTCGACGGTCCGGGGCGGATTTGCCACGGACGAGGAGCGCGACGCCTTCGAGGCGCCGATCCTCGAGACCTACGAACGGGAGGGCTCGCCCTACTTCGCGACCGCCCGGCTGTGGGACGACGGCGTCATCGACCCGCTCGACACGCGCCGGGTCCTGGCGATGGGCATCGAGGCGGCGCTCCACGCGCCGATCCCGGAGACACGGTTCGGGGTCTTCCGGATGTGAGGACACCGGGGATCCTGCTCGTCCTCGCTGCGGTCGTGGTCGCCGGCTGCGGGCTCGCCGCCGTGTTCGGTCCCCAGGGTGGGCTCTACCCTGGCGGCTGCGCGAATCTCGGTTTCGCGCCGCGACAGTGCGCGGCGATGGTCGGTCGCGTCGCGACATGGTCGGGCGGGAACATGGTCGACGCCGACACCATCGAGGTCCTGCCGCCGACCGACGACGGTGCCACACACATCGGCGGATACATGATCTCGCGCGTGCGGTCCCACCCTGCGACCGGTCCCGGCCAGACCTTGGAGATCTGGTGCATCGGCGTCGCCGGTAACGGAGACGATGCCTGCATCCACGACCCGATCATCGCCATCGCGGCGCGTGGCCTGGACCACGACACCCCGTGCACCGGTGACGGCGATCCACCGACCGGCTGCGCCACCCCGGTGCCGACCCCGCGGCCGGAGATCCAGGCGCAGGCACGACCCCTTCGAGTCCCGGCGCTCGACATCCCGCTCGACCACGTCGGTCCGTATCGGATCGAGCTCGGCGAGGCCGGGTTGCCCGATGGAGCCTTCACGAACAGCACGGCGTCGGTCGTCGATGAGCGCCCGACGACCTTCTGGATCCGAAACGGGGACCTCCTCATCGAACCGGTGGACCCGAAGCGGCCCCCGGTCGGCAGCGTCTTTCGCGAACCCTTCGACGGCGTCGAGCGGGTTCGGGTCAGCCTGGTCTTCGACGTGACGGAGGTCAGTCCCGGCGCCGTCCTGCAGGTCCGCGACATCGTCGTCGAGTAGCCCTCCAGCCACCGAGCCTGGTCGCGTCCGGTAGCATCCGACCATGACCCACGCAGTCCGCTTCTCCATCGCGCCGGTCCGGAGTCTCGGCCTCGAGCACCCGCGCGAGATCGACCTGACCGAGCTCGGCGTCCTCGAGGATCGCCGCTTCTTCCTCGCCGATGAGACGAACCGCCTGGTCGACCGGCTCGTCGTCCCGGAGCTCGTCCGGATCGCGACCCACACGAACCCGGATGGGACCTATCTCCAGATGACCTTCCCGGACGGCCAGGTCATCGAGGACCACGTCCGGCTGGCCGACGCGATCGAGACGCCGATCCACGGCCGGACCGGTGTCGGCCATGTCGTCGACGGCCCGTGGGCCGAACACCTGTCCATCTTCACCGGCCGGACGATCAGCCTCGTTCGCTGCGACCGGCCGGGCGGGACGCGCGCCGGCAACCCGGTGAGCATCGCGTCGGACGGGTCGCTCGCGGAGTTCGCCCGCCATGCCGAGGCGGATCGCGTCGACAGCCGGCGCTTCCGGATGCTCATCGAGCTCGAGGGCGCCGCGGCCCACGAAGAGGACACCTGGATCGGCGGGCGGATCGCCATCGGCGACGCGGTCCTCGCGATCACCAAGCAGGTCGCCCGCTGCGCGATCACGACCCAGGATCCCGACACCGGTGCGCGCGACCTCGACACGCTCCGGACGCTCATCGAGTACCGCGGGCTGCGCGACGGCAAGCATGCCGACTTCGGGGTCCTTGCCGACGTCGTCCAGCCCGGGCGGGTGCGGCTTGGTGATGCCGTCCGCGTCCTCGAACCGGTGGCGTGACCACCGCTCCCGATCAGCCGCGCGGCGCCACCCGGCGAACCAGCGCGACCCAGGCCACCGACCCGAGGGCGATGAGCGGCGAGATCCTGACCGCGGCGGTGACCCCGGCCCGGAGCATCGTCCCGGCCACGTCGCCGCCCCGCCCAGCGCCGGCGACCAGCCCGACGAGGATGAATGCCCCGATCATCGCGGACGTGACAGCGGCGACCGGCGAACCGATGCCGATCGCCAGCCCGGCGCTCGCCGCCGACGATCGCGACCCGAGGGCGGCCGACGTCAAGCCGGCACCGAGCAGTGCGAGCCCTGGCAGGCTGAACAGCGCGACCAGCGCGCCCGCCAGCACATCGAGACGCGGGATCGTCGAGGTGAACGGCGTCGCGACGACCGCGGCCACGGCGACAAGGCTCCCGAAGATGAACGCGGACGCGACGGCACCCCGCCGTGCCGCCCGCATCCCGGCAAGGCGGCGGCCGGTCGGGTCGGGACGCCAATTCGGATCCCACGGGCCCACTCCGTGAGGCTACCAGCGTGAACTCTGGATGGGCCCGCCTCGACGAGACACTGGTGCGTTTCGGCGCCACTCATCGCGCCGCCGTCCGGGCGGAGTGGGCGGCCGCACAGGCTGCCGGCCTGCCATTGGTCGTCGTGGACGATGGCACGCTCCTGCTCGGGGCGGCGCCGGCGATGGCCTCGACGATGTTCAACCGCGGCCTCGGCCTGGCCGAGCGCCCGGACCTGCTCGGCACCGTCCTCGCATTCTTCGCCGAGCACGGCGTCCAGGGCGACGTCGCGCTCGATCCAGCCGATCTGCCACCGGGGGTCGAACCACGCCTTCGACTCGATGTCCATGTCGGTCCACCGGGCGAGACCGGGCCGGCGACGGTCGACGGGCTCGCCCTCCACGTCATCGACGGCTCCGACGAGGACGCCGTCGCGACTTGGATGCGGGCCGTCATCGAGGCCAACGCGCCGCCGCCCGACGTGGCCGACCTGTGGCGGCGCATGGCTCCGTTCATGGCCCGGACCCCCGGCTGGACCCACCTCGTCGGCACGATGGATGGCGATGTCGTCGCGGCAGGATCGCTGTTCGAGGCGGACGGTGTGGGCTGGCAGAGCTGGGCGTCGGTCGTGCCGGCGGCCCGCGGTCGAGGGATCCAGCGCGCGCTCATCGGCGCCCGGTCGCGACTCGCAGCGGAGCGCGGCTGCGATCTCGTCGCGGCCTGGGCCCTCGCCGGCGCGCACTCGTCGGCGAACCTGGAACGGGCCGGCCTCGCGCGGATCGGCCAGCGGCTCATCGTCCGAAGCGCCGACCTGGTCGCAGGCCGGCGCGCCCGACTAGGGCCGCACGACCCAGCGACAGCCGAGCAGGTCGACCTCCCGCGCCGCGCTCTCCGGGATGGTGAGCCGGACCGTCGTCCTGGTTCCGCCTCGGACCGCAGCGGCCGAACCCGGACGATCTGGCGGCCCACGTCCGCGTCGCGCGCCCCGCCTCCCTGCAACGACGGCCGGAACCGCAGCCCGAGCGCCTTGAGGAATCGGAATGTCGTGCCGGGGACATCCTCGACGCCGATCTCGAGCGCCGTCAGGCGCCCCGGATCGGCGGCCCGCGAGGCCCGGTCCTCGGCCGTCCATTCGGCGCTGGTCGGATCGTGCTCGATGAGGAAGGGCGGCGAATCGGGCTCGAGGGTCGGCGCGGCCGCGAGCCGCCAGCGAACGACCCGACCATCGGGGCGCTGCCGCTCCCCTGCCTGGGGCGGACCGATGCCCGAGCCGGCCGCGCGGAGGCGGGCGGCATCGGCCTCCACGTCGTCGGTGGCGATCGCCCAGGTCGCGAGGCCCGTCCCGGCATCGGACCCGAGGACCCGGAGGGCTGGCCGGCCCACCCATGATTCGGCTGCGAGCTGCGGGTCGAAGACCCCGATCAGCTCGAGGTAGGTGTCGCCCAGCCAGACCAGACGATTGAACGTCCCCAGCCGATCGTGCCGGCCGCCACCGCCCACGGTCAGGCCAAGGACCGCCGCCAGCTCGGCCGCCGCCGCATCCGGATCGGGCACGGCGATCACGAGGTGGTCGATGCCGATGAACATCGCCAGAGCGTAGCCGGTCGCCCGGCTCGCTACGATGCTCGGGTGAGTCCCGTCAGCGATGGCCATCTGCGCGTCGAACGGACCGGCCCCGCCGGCGCCGTGGCCCGGGTCACGCTCGCCCGGCCCGACGTCCACAACGCCTTCGACGCGAGGCTGATCGCCGAGCTTCGTTCCACCTTCGCCCAGCTGGCCCGCGAGCGCCCGACCGACCTGCGGGTCGTCGTCCTGGCGGGCGATGGCCCGACCTTCTGCGCCGGCGCCGACATCGACTGGATGCGCGCCGCGATGGCCCTCGACACCGAAGGCAACGAGCAGGACGCCATGGCCATGGCCGACATGTTCGAGGCGCTGGACACCTGTCCGGTCCCGGTCATCGCCCGGGTCCAGGGCGCCGCGCTCGGCGGCGGGATGGGCCTGTGCGCGGTGGCCGACGTCGTCATCGCCGAATCTGGCGCCCGGTTCGGGTTCACCGAGACGCGCCTCGGGATCCTGCCCTCGGTCATCAGCCCGTTCGTCATCGCCAAGATCGGCGAGAGCCACGCCCGGGCGCTGTTCCCGGGCGGTCGCCGGTTCGACGCCACGCGGGCCGCCCGGATCGGTCTGGTCCACGAGATCGTCGAGGGTCCCGACGCGCTCGATGCGGCCGTGGATGCGGCCGTGGCCGACGTGCTGGCCGCCGGCCCGACCGCCGCCCGTGCCGCCAAGGCGATCGTCCGCGAGGTCCGTGGCCTGGGCCACGGCTCGGCCAAGTGGCACACGGCCCGCGTCATCGCCCGCCAGCGGACGAGCGATGAGGCCCAGGAGGGGTTCCGCGCGTTCGTCGAGAAGCGCCGTCCGGCCTGGGCGCCGGATCCAGACGAGGGCTGACCGCCTGCGCGCCCTCCGCGGATTCCGGCACAACGTGCACCCGAGGACCGTTGTGGTCGATCCCTCGGCACGACCGAAGTCCGCAAGCCCTTCCTGATGCCTTGCCAAGCATCAAATGGGCTTGTCGAGGCCAGATCTCCGGCCCGGTGAGCTCGAGGTCGACCACAACGGTCCCCCGAGGCAAGTTCTGCCATAACCCGCCGGCGTAGGCCGCGATGCACGGAGACAGGCACGGGGACGTTCGATATGCGACGATCGCGACAGTCATGTCCGAAGAGTTGAGCCCGAGCCAGGCTGCGGCGCGTGTCGGCGCGACGACGCGGTCCGTTCAGCGGTGGATCACGTCCGGGCGACTGCCGGCGCGACGTGTCGGCGGCCGATGGCGTGTCGCGAGTGACGTGATTGACGCGTTCGTCGCGTCCGAGCCACGGCCGGCTGACCTCGGCCACACGACGGCGATCAGGACACTCTTCATCGCCAATCGAGGCGAGATCGCCCACCGGATCACCCGGACCTGCGACCGTCTCGGGATCCGCGTCGTCATCCCTCGAACGGACGGTGACAGCGCGCTCGACCTGCTCGATATCGGCGCGGTCGTCGCGGCCGCCCGGGCGGCCGGTGCGGATGCCATCCATCCTGGGTTCGGTTTCCTGGCCGAGAACGCCGACTTCGCCGAGGCGGTCCTGGCCGCCGGGATCCGCTGGGTCGGTCCCCCACCGGCCGCGATCCGGGCGATGGGCGACAAGGCGGCGGCACGCCGCCTTGCGGCGTCCCTCGGCGTCCCGGTCATCGCCGGCTACGACGGCGACGACCAGACGGACGGCGCCCTCACCGCGGCGGCGACGCGGATCGGTTACCCGCTGCTGGTCAAGCCCGCGGCCGGTGGCGGCGGCAAGGGCATGCACACCGTCCGCGAGCCGGATCGGCTCCCGGATGCACTCGCGGCCGCCCGGCGCGAGGCGACCGCGGCCTTCGGGGACGGCCGGCTCGTCCTCGAGCGGCTCATCGAAGGTGGGCGCCACATCGAGATCCAGGTCCTGTTCGATGCCCACGGATCGGGCGTCCACCTGGGCGAGCGCGACTGCTCGATCCAGCGCCGTCACCAGAAGGTCCTCGAGGAGACACCGTCGCCGGCGGTCGGACCCGCGCTCCGACACAGATCGGGCGAGGCTGCCCTCACCCTCGCGCGCGCGGTCGGCTATGTGAGCGCCGGCACGTGCGAGTTTCTCGTCGACGACCGCGGCGAGCCCGCCTTCCTCGAGATGAACACGCGCCTCCAGGTCGAGCACCCGGTCACCGAGCTCGTCACCGGACGCGACCTCGTCGCCGACCAGCTGCGCATCGCCGCCGGCGAGCCGCTCGGCTTCGAAGCGGTGAGCGCGACCGGCCATGCTGTCGAAGTCCGCCTCTACGCCGAGGATGCCGAGGACGGGTTCCTGCCGGCGACCGGGCGCGTGGAAGGGCTGCGCTGGCCGGCCGGCGACGGCGTCCGGGTCGATGCCGGGATCGAGCTCGGCACCGCGATCGGTGGCCGGTTCGACCCGATGCTCGCCAAGGTCATCGCCTGGGGCCCCGACCGAGCGACCGCGCTCGACCGGCTCCAGGACGCCCTCGACGAGACGGTCGTGCTCGGAATCGTGACGAACCTGCGGTTCCTGCGCTGGCTCGTGCGCCAGCCGGTCGTGCGGGCTGGGGAGGCCCGGACTGACACGCTCGATCGCATCTGGCCGCCCGACGACTGGGCCGACCGGGTCGCCATCCCGGCCGAGGCATGGTCATCGGCCGCCACGGCCCTGACCGCCGACGGGGACCCTGGCGACGACTGGGGCGGCGGCTGGCGGCTGAACGCGTCACGGACCGTCCGCCTCGCGGCGGAGGGGCAGCAGCGGACGATCGCGCCGGGGGCATCACCGGTCGATGCCGTCCGCGTCGGGGAGACCGCCTACCTCGACCTCGCCGGTCGCAGCGTGGCGTTCACGCTCGCGCCACCGCCCGACGTGGACGCCGCGGCCCGCGCGGCTGCTGCGCACGGGATGGCCGGCACCACCGGACCGACCGAGGTCGTCGCCCCGATGCCCGGTGCCGTCATCCGCGTCCACACCGCGCCGGGCCAGGCGGTCGAACCGGGCGACCCGGTCGTGACGCTCGAGGCGATGAAGATGGAGCACGTGGTCGCCGCCACGGTCGCGGGGCGGATCGGCGAGGTCCGCGTCAGCCCGGCCGACCAGGTCGCCCGCGGCCAGCTCCTGGCGATCATCGAGTCCTGACCCGCCCGTTCGGGTACGCTCAGGGCTGTTCCGATTCGGAGGATCCCATGGCCCATCACGAGACCGCGCCGAGCGACGCCACGCCGCTCCCCCAGACGCGCGACGAGCTGCTCGCTCTCCACCGCGAGACGCGCCGCAAGCGCAACGCGGCGAAGCATGGCAGCCCGGATCATGTCGCGGCGATCGACCTGCTCGGCCGGATCGAGGTCGAGGTCGCCCGCATCGAGCGGGCGATGGATCCGCCGCTCGTCTGACGACGACGTCAGGTGGGTGAGACCGTCCGGGTCTACGAGGTCGGGCCACGCGACGGCCTGCAGAACGAGGCGGTGGCGATCCCGACCGCGACCAAGGCGCGTTTCATCGAGCTCCTCTCCGACGCGGGCCTGCGCGAGATCGAGGCCACCAGCTTCGTCGCCCCCCGAGCGATCCCCCAGCTGGCCGATGCCGAGGCACTGATGGCCGCCCTGCCACGGGTCGCCGGCGTCCGCTACCCGGTCCTCGTCCCGAACACCCGCGGCATGGACCGTGCCGAGGCCGCCGGCGCCGACGCCCTCGCGGTGTTCACCGCCGCGACCGACGCGTTCACCACGGCCAACATCGGGATGACGGTCGAGGCGTCACTGGCCGCCTTCGCGCCGGTCCTCGAGCGTGGCGGCCAGCTCGGCTGGTGGCGGCGTGGCTACGTCTCGACCGCGTTCGGTTGTCCGTTCTCCGGGCGGGTGGAGCCGGCGACGGCCGTCGAGGTCGCCCTCCGGCTGCTCGACATGGGCGTCGACGAGGTCTGCTTCGGCGACACGATCGGGGTCGGCGTGCCGGCGCAGGTCGCGGCCATCACCGGGCTGGCCGTGGCGGCCGGGATCCCCCTCGAGCGGATCGCCTTCCACTTCCACGACACCCGCGGCACGGCCCTCGCCAACGTGGCGGCCGGCCTCGACGCGGGCGTCCGCTGCTTCGACTCCTCGACCGGCGGGACCGGCGGCTGCCCGTATGCCCCGGGTGCAGCCGGCAATCTCGCCACGGAGGACCTCGTCTACTTCCTCGACGCGTCGGGTTGGGAGTCGGGCGTGTCCCTCGATGGCGTCCTCGTCGCGGCCAGGTTCATCGCCGACGCGCTCGGCCGCCCGCTCGCGTCGAAGGTCGGCCAGGCCGGCGGCTGGGATCCGGCCACCGGGGCCGCGACCGGCCGAGCCGGCGACCGGCGTCGGTCGCACTGACCCATGACTGGATGTCGCAGCACGGCATGCCGGTATCCACGCTTGAGCTGGTCGGCGAACGCCGGGACTGCCTGACGAGGGCTCGCCTGCGTGCATGTGTCACAAGCTGATCCTGGCCCCGACCGCGCCGACCGGGCCTGCCGTCCCCGGCATCACCCGATGGGTGGTCGCCACTCCGGATTCAGCAGGCTGGTGAGGATGTGGTCCTGCCAGCGGCCCCCGATGAGGAGGTAGTCCCGGGCGTAGCCCTCGACCGTGAAGCCCAGCCGTTTCAGCACGGCGGCGCTCCGGGTGTTGTGCGGCAGGTAGTTCGCCGAGATCCGGTGCAGGTTCATCTCGCCGAAGGCGTAGTCGATCGCGAGCCGCAGCGCCTCGGTCATCAGGCCCCTGCCCTGCTGGTTCTCGGCGAGCGCGTACCCCAGGAAACACGACTGGAACGGGCCGCGGATGATGTTCGAGAAGGCGACCAGGCCCAGGACGGCCGCCCCGGGACCTGGTTCGAAGATGGACAGGCGCACCGCCAGCCCGGCCTCGAACTGCTGCCGGTCGGTCTCCACCTGGCGCGCCCAGAAGGCCTCGGTGAAGTGGTCCGCCGAGCGGGCCGGCTCGAACGGTTCGAGGTGGTCGGCGTTCTCTCGTCGATACGCCAACAGCTGCGGCACGTCCGTCTCGCCGGCGAGGCGCAGCTCGAACCGGTCCGTGCCAAGCGTCGGGAATCCCATGCTCATGTGCGTCGCCCCTCCCTGTCGTCCGCGAGCATGCCTCACGAGGCGAAGCACGTTCCGGGCAACCTGCTATCGTCCGGCGACATGGACGGTGTCGTGCTCGTTCTGAACCAGAACTACGAACCGCTCAACGTCTGCAACCTGCCTCGCGCCTTCCGCCTCGTGTTCGGCGAGAAGGCCGAAGTGATCGAATACGACCACCAGGTGATCCGGACGCCGCGGACCGAATACCGCGCGCCTTCCGTCATCAGGCTGCAGTACCAGATCCGCCGCCCACGCCCCCGGGTCAAGCTGTCGCGCCGCGAGGTCTTCGCGCGCGACCGGCACGTCTGCCAGTACTGCGGCCGGCAGGCCCACGACATGACCCTCGACCATGTCGTCCCGCGCCACCGCGGGGGTGGCCATGCCTGGGACAACCTGGTCACGGCATGCAAGCCGTGCAATCACCGCAAGGGCGGCAAGACCCTCGAAGAGGCCCGGCTGCGCCTGCTCCGGCCGCCGTTCGAGCCGCGCAGCGACATCTATTCGCTGTTCACGCCGTACCTCGGGGACGATCGCAACGAAGTGTGGCGCTCGTACCTGTTCCTGGGGCGTAACTGACGGCCGCGACCGGTCGGCCGGACGCCATCGCTGGCGCGATCCCGTCGGCTGTCCGTGCCCTGCTCGAGACGCTCTGGTCGAACGGACAGGCGGCCTACGTCGTCGGCGGGTCGCTGCGCGATGTCGTCCTCGGTCGAGCGCCGGATGACTGGGATCTCGCCTCGAACGCACTGCCCGAGCGGATCGTCGAGCTCGTGCCCGGCGCGATCTACGAGAACGCGTTCGGCACGGTCGGCATCCGGCGCGACGGGACGGTCTTCGACATCACGACCTTCCGGACCGACCACGACTACGCCGACTTCCGCCGGCCGCACCACGTCGAGTTCGGCGACACCATCGAGCTCGACCTCGCGCGCCGCGACTTCACCGTCAACGCCATGGCCTGGGGCGCCAGGTCGGGCGAGGCGCCCGGATTCGTGGACCCGTACGACGGGCTGGCCGATGCACGTGCCCGCGTCCTGCGCGCCGTCGGCGACCCGCGGGCACGGTTCGAGGAGGACGCGCTCCGGATGGTCCGGGCGGTCCGGCTGTCGGCGACCCTCGGCTTCGGGGTGGAAGCGGGCACGCTGGCCGGGATCCAGGCCCGGGCCGAGCTGGTCGCCCACCTGTCCGGCGAGCGGATCGCAACCGAGCTGGGCAAGCTGCTCGGCGCCCCGGTGCCGTCGGTCGGGCTCCGCCTGCTGAGCGACACCGGCCTGCTCGCGCCGATCTCGCCGGACCTCGCCGCGCAGCGGGGGATCCCCCAGAACAAGATCGCCGGCGAGGACCTGTGGGACCACACGCTGCGGTCGGTGGACGCGGTCGGCGGAGGGCCGGCCGGTCGTCCGGCTGGCGGCCCTGCTCCACGACATCGGCAAGCCGGCGACCTTCGCCGACGGCCATTTCATGGGGCACGACACGGTCGGCGGCGAGCTCGCCGGAGCGTTCCTCGACCGTCTTCGCGAGCCGCGGGCCGTCCGCGAGCGGGTCGTCGAGCTGGTCCGCCAGCACATGTTCAGCTACGAGCCGAACTGGTCGGACGCGGCGGTCCGACGGTTCATCGGCAAGATGGGCGCGATCGGGCCGGGCATGCTCGAGGAGCTGCTCGAGCTGCGCGAGGCGGACAACGTCGGGTCGGGCCTGCCGGCCGGGGCCGGACGGCTCGACGAGCTGCGGGCTCGGGTCGCGGCCGAGCTGGCCGCCGAGGTCGTGCTGGACCGGGGGCAGCTGGCGGTGGACGGCACGGACCTCATGACGGAGCTCGACCTCGGGGAGGGGCCACTGCTCGGGCGGATCCTCGACGACCTGCTCGAGGCGGTCATCGCCGACCCGGCCGTCAACGAGCGCCCGACGCTGCTCCTGCTGGCGCAGGCCATGCTCACGGAGGACCGATGATCGAGCTGCTGCTGCAGGCCGAGCGTGCCCTGTCGGTCGGGCTGCTCGATCGCGCCGAGACGCTCTACCGGCAGGTGGCCAACGCCGACCCGCGCAACTCGATCGCGGTCGTCGGGCTCGCCCGGGTCACGCTCGATCGGGGCGACGAGGAGGGCGCGCTGGTTCTTGCGCGCCGGGCGCTCGAGATCGACCCGGAGAATGACGCCGCGATCCGCCTGGTCGCACGGCTCGAGGAGGTCCTCGACTACCGGCGGGACGACGCTGCAGCGGCGCTCGGCCTGGAGGAGCCGGTGGCGGAGCCGGAGCCGGAGCGCGAACCGGATCCCGAGCCCGAGCCGGAACCCGAGCCCGAGCCGGAACCGGAACCGGAACCGACGCCCCAGCCGGAACCGGAGCCGGAACCGGTGGCGGAGCCGGAACCGGTGGCGGAGCCGGAGCCGGTGGCGGAACCGGAACCCACACCCGAACCCGAACCCGAGCCGGAGGCGGAGCCCGAGCCCGAGCCGGAACCGGAACCGGAACCGACGCCCGAGCCGGAACCGGAACCGGAACCGGAGCCGGACGCCCGAGCCCGAGCCCGAACCGGTGTCGGAGCCGGAGCCCGAGGCCACGTCCGAACCAGTGACCCCAAGGAGTCCAGCCCCCCGATCCTCCGCCGCAGCATCCGGGGTACCGCCGCCACCACCACCAAAGCGCCGTCGATCGTTCCTGGATCGCCTGTTTCGCCGTCGCTGACAGCGTCCGTCCTTGGCGGACTCGCGTCGGCTGACCACGAGCGAATTCGGTGTGGGCCACTCGGCGCCACCGAGCGGTCGGTGTCGCAGGACGGCCAGCGGAGGCCGGCCTGGATGCCCGTCGTCGTCTGGCAGTCGACAACGGCGGGTCGAAAGCCCCAGTTCAGGCCCCTAGACGCGACATCGTCTCCTGGCAGTCGACGATCGATGACCGAGGCGGCCATTCCGGGCCCTTCGGCCCGTGGTTGTCGCCACACAGTCGACAGGGTGACGCCGCCGCCCGACGGCGCGTCGCATTGGGGGCCCCGCCGTCGGCTGATGGTCGACGACCCACGCGTCTGGGCACGACCCGACGGTCCTGGGGTGTCTGCGCGTGCCGCGGGTGTGAAAGCCGCCTCGGCGGGATCGGGCCGGCGCTCGGCTCAGGCCAGCTCGACCCCGGCGGCGCGGGCATCCTCGACCACCGATTCGAGCGCGTCATCGGTCGTGGCGGACGCCCGGACGAGGCCGATGACGCGGCTCACGCCGGCTTCGCGGTAGCCGGCCAGCAGATCGACCCGCGCGGCGCCCGTCACCGCCATGTTCTCGCTCCAGATGTGGACGGAGACCGGCAGCGTCGCCGGGTCGCGTCCGATCTCCTCGCACCGTGCCGCGATCACGGGGAGTGCCTCGGTGACCTCGGCCGGCGACATGCCGTCGACGTTCAGCTCATCGGCATGGCGCGCCGCCAGCCGCCAGGTGACCTTGGGTCCGTTGCCGCCGACCATGATCGGGACGCGCGGCTGCTGGATCGGTTTCGGGACGTTCACCGCGTTCCGGACGGAGGCGTATCGACCCTCGTAGGTCGCATGCGCGTGCTTGTCGCCGGCCAGCATCGCCGCGATGACGCCGAGGTCATCGCCCAGGCGGGCCAGCCGCTCGGACGTCTCCGGGAACCCGTAGCCGTAGGCCAGCCATTCGTCGCGCTTCCACCCGGCGCCGATTCCCAGATCCATCCGTCCGCCGCTGATGGAGTCCATCGTCGAGATCATCTTGGCCGTCAGCGCCGGGTTGCGGAACGCCGTGCAGATGACGACGTGCCCCAGCCGGACCCGCTCGGTCAGCGCCGCCAGCGCCGCCAGCGAGGTGAACGACTCGAAGGTGATCTCGTCGGTCGGGCGCGGGATCGTGTGGAAGTGGTCGAACAACCAGATCGATTCGAAGCCGAGCCGCTCGGCCTGCCGGGCGACCTCGGTGGTCCGCCGCCACGCGTCGAGCGGCTGCCAGCCGTCGTACTCACCGACCCAGCCCTGGGGAACGATCGCGCCGATCTTCATCGAACCACCTCCGCGCGAATCATCGGGCATCGGGGCGGTGGCTTGTGTCCCGTCCCGCCATGGCCGACCTGACCCTGCCTTGCGGCGGCCCAGCCGGTGCACAAGCGCACCGCGACGCAGGGCCGTGGCTGGACCCCCTTGCGCTGCGGTCGGATAATCCCCAACCTGCACGACGCGGCTCCCTCTGACACCCGATGCCACCGGTCCGTCGCCGTAACCCACGGGAAGGAGGTGGGTCGGAGTCAGATCGTTCCGAGATCCGCCCGGGCGCAGGGAGGTTCTGCAGCTCGGGTCCACGTTTCGGGAGACCAGTCGCCCGGCTCGCCGCGACCCGTTCCCAGGGGTTGCGCGCCGGACGCGGAGGAAGGGGATCCAACGTGAAACGGACCAGGCGATTGACCACGGGATTCGCGGGGCTGTTGATCCTCGCGGCATCGGTCGGACCGGTGAGTGCGGTGAGCACGAAGGCCGAGCGTCCCATCCAGCGGGAATCCGTCTGCGAGAGCCATAAGGCGTTCTGCGCCGACCCGTACACCACCCTCGGTGACGGGTACGTCGGACACGACGAGCCATCGGTGCTCTTCAAGTCCGATGTCCCCGGATCGGGCAATGACATCACCTACCAGGTGACCCTGCCCAAGGAGCCCAGGCAGAAGCCCAAGGCGGACGGCTCGGGTGGGACCTGGAGCTTCCAGCTGCGGCCGACCTTCTGGTTCGGCCTGACCCTGTGCGACACGGAGTCGGCGCCCGAATACACCAAGGAATGCAAGGCCGACTCCGACAAGAACGACCTCGTCGGGCTCGACCCGACGAAGCCCGACTTCATCGGCAAGCACCCGGGCAACGCCTACATGGAGCTCCAGTTCTATGGGCCCGGCTACGTCCCGCAGTTCGAAGGCTTCGGCTGCAGCGCGACGCAGTACTGCGCGGCGATGACCATCGACAGCCTGAGCCTCGACCAGGCGACCGGCCTCGGCAACAACGGGGACTGCGACAACTACATCCTCGGTGGCATCGAACCGATCAACTGGGCGTACATCACCAAGAGCGGCAAGTCGCAGGCGCCCGCCAACCCGCTGTTCACCGGCACGTTCGACGCCCCGGACATGTCAGCGGTGACCCCGAACTACAAGAAGGACCTGATGATGAACCCGGGCGACCGGATCACCATCCACATGCATGACACGCGGGCCGGGCTCCGGATCGACATCTCCGACGAGACGACCCACCAGTCCGGATCGATGACCGCCTCGAAGGCCAACGGTTTCGGCCACGTCCTGTACGAGCCGAACTCCGACACCTGTCACATGGAGCCGTACGCCTTCCACCCGGAGTACAGCACCGCCAATCCGCGCGGCAACACCTGGTCGGCGCACACCTACAACGTGGCTTACTCCGACGAGATCGGCCATTTCGAGAACTGCCTGCAGCTCGATGCCGACTTCAACTGCGCCGTCTCCGCGGCGGATGAGCCCGGAGGCACACCCGACGGCGATGACGCCTTCTGCGTCCCGGCCGAGGATTCGCTGCTCATCAAGATCAACGGCTGCTTCCTCGACGACGGGGACTTCGACGGGCCGTCGTACAAGAACGACTGGCCCGGCACGAACCCGAACGTGAAGCAGGACCAGAAGTTCCACTCCACGCCGGTCATGTTCACCAGCCCGCTGATCAAGGGCAAGACCAACTACTCGAATGTCCTGTTCGAGGCCGACCTGCCCCGCATCGAGGCCTCCGACTCGCAGCTCAACCCGCCGTTCTGCGACCGCACGACCGGCGAGGACTGCGTCAACCCGCCCGCCGGCGCGGCGTTCTATCCGATCTTCACGACCCGGATGAAGAACGGCACCTGCACCTGGCAGGAGGGCGGCAAGTACCTCCCGGGCACGATCAACGACTTCGGTGGCACCTCGACGTCCGAGTACGGCCCGCTGCTGCTGACGCCGTACCAGTCGGGCAACGCCATCGTCTATCGCTACAACAACTTCCAGAACGACCTGGGCTACAACCCATGTCCGAACACCACCCGGCACGACCACCACTGACCTGAAGTTCCGGGGCGGCGGCTCGTTCCGCGGGTCGCCGCCCCGCCCGCATCTCGCCCCAGCGCGTATCGTTCGGGCATGACGAGGATCCTGGTCACCGGCGGGGCCGGCTATGTCGGCTCGGTCTCGGTCGAGGCGTTCCTCGCCGCCGGCCACGAGGTGGTCGTCCTCGACGACCTGACGACGGGGCATCGCGCGGCGGTCCCGTCCGGAGCCACCCTCCGCCAGGGCACCTATGCCGACCAGGCGGCGACCACCCGGCTGCTCGCCGACGACGGCATCGAGGCGATCCTCCACTGCGCCGCACGCTCGCTGGTCGGCGAATCCATCGTCGATCCATCGAAGTACTACCGCGACAACGTGGCCGGCGGGGTGGCCCTCCTCGAGGCTGCGCGCGCGGCGGGCGTCGGCCGGATCGTCTTCTCCTCGACCGCGGCCGTCTACGGCGTGCCCGACGCGACGCCCATCCCGGAGGACGCGCCGCTCCGCCCGATCAATCCCTACGGCGAATCCAAGCGCACCTTCGAAGGCGCCCTGCGCTGGTATGGGAACGCGTATGGGTTGCGCAGCGTGAGCCTTCGCTATTTCAACGTCGCGGGCGCCACCGACTCGCTCGGCGAGGTGCACCAGCCCGAGACCCACCTCATCCCGAACGTCCTCGCCGCCGCCGAGGGCACGGCCGACCTGACGATCTTCGGCGACGACTACCCGACCCCGGACGGGACCTGCCTGCGCGACTACATCCACGTGGCCGACCTCGCCGATGCGCACCTCCGGGCCATCGAGGCGACGGCGCCGGGCGATACGCGGACCGACGAGCCGCTCGTCTGCAACCTCGGGCAACGGCGGCGGCTTCTCGATCCGCGAAGTCGTCAGCGCGGCCGAGTCCGTGGTCGGGGCGGCCATCCCGTTCCGCCTGGGTCCGCGTCGCGCCGGCGACCCGCCGGTCCTCGTCGCCCGGTCGACGCGCGCGGCGGAGATCCTCGGCTGGCGCCCGGAGCGCCCCAGCCTCGAGGCGATGGTCGGGTCGGCCTGGGCGTGGCGCCGGGCACACCCGGAGGGGTACGCAGACTAGCGCTGCCGGGGCGCACGGGCCGGCGGGCCGGTGCCATGTTTCGCCATATACCCGCCGGGCGGGTCGTCGTCCGTGATTTGGGCTGAGACATGGCCGAATCGGGCTCCCGAAGGTCGGTCCTGAGCGTGGAACGGGCCTCGGCCAGCCGGCCTCTGGCCCCGACCCTGCCGAGTACCCGTGCCACGGGTAGGTGGCAAGACTCGCGCGGGGCGGCCAGGCCCGCCGGCGAGCCGCGGCGGCACGTGTCGACTGTGGGTCGACAACCAGAGGTCGAAGCGCCCGAAACGGGCTCCTCAGCCACAGATCGTCGACTCCCAGGCGGCAAAGTCGCGTGTCAGGGCCTCTCCCGCGGTCCTCGACCCCCCGTTGTCGACTCCCAGGCGACAACGAGCGCCGCCCTCGGCCGCCCTCGGCCGCCCTCGGCCGCCCTCAGCCGCCGCCCGAACCGCATCCCTCAGCGAGGCTCGAGCGGCCCACCCGCCGGCGACAACCGCTCCGGCGGCGCCACCGGCCCCATCCCCTCGGCCACCAGCGCCTCGCCCGAGCCGGCCCAGTCGTCCCGGACCGGCCAGACCAGCCACAGCCCGATGAGCATCGTCACCAGCAGGCTCAGCACGGCGACCTGGTACGCCCCGTTGCCCAGGCTGTCGAGCAGCGCGAACAGGATCAGCCCGTACAGCAGCTGCCCGACGACCTGCGACCCCTTGCCGACCAGGCCGTAGATGCCGAAGAACTCGCCGATCCTGTCCGGTGGCGACAGCCGGACCATCAGCACCCGGTCGGCCACCTGGACGCCGCCCAGGCCCGACCCCAGGATCGCCCCGGCGACCAGGAACAGCGGCAGCCCCGACGGCCCGAACCCGATCGCCACGCCACCGAGCACCAGCCCGACCGCCCACGACGCGAGCACCCAGATGAGCGTCTTCTTCGGGCCCTGCCGGTCGCACAGCCAGCCCCACACGAAGCTCATCGCGATGGCCACGACCGTCAGCAGCAGCAGCACCAGGTTCGCGTTCGCGTCGGACAGGCCCATCGTCTTCACGACCACGACGCTCATCACCACGATGACCGTGTTGACCGCGTCGGAATAGAAGAACCGGCCGATGAGGAACCGGCCCAGCCCCGGCACCTCGCGGGCGTGCGCGATGGAGCGCTTCAGCTGTCCGAACGAGTCGCGCACCTCGGCCATCGTGACCGCCGCCCCGCCCGTGACCCGGGGCTCGCGGACGACCAGGAAGATCGGGATGGCGAACAGCGCGAACAGCAGCGCACTCACCCGGAAGCGGTCGACCACCGGGATGTCCAGGAAGAAGATGAGCAACCCGACGAACACCGTGCCGCAGTAGCCGATGCCCGTCCCGAGCCCGGACAGCTTGCCCCGCGTCGCCGGGTAGCCGACCGTCTTGAGCGTCGCGTCGTAATAGATGAGCGCGGCCTGGTAGGCGAAGTTGGCGACGATGAACAGGAGCAGACCGCCGACCGGCGGCAGGTCGGCGATGAAGAACGTGGCCACGATGCACATGGCCGTGAAGAACAGGAGGAACGGCATCCGGCCGCCACCGCGGTCCGAGAAGGCGCCCAGGATCGGCGACACCAGGGCGTTGATGCCGACGCTGATGACCACCGCGATCGACAGCAGCGCGTTGCCGTCCCGTTCGCCGAACTGACGGTCGCTGACCAGGTACAGCCCGATCGCCCCGGACACGACCGCGAACGAGAAGATCGTGTTGGCGAAGTCGTACAGCGCCCACGAGGCGGGCACGATCGCCCGGCCGGACGGGGTGAGTCCTGCAAGGCCGCGCGCGCGGCCGGACCCGGTCGCTGGACCGCTGGGGGCCGCGGCGCTCGTCACGCCGGCGATGATAGCCGCGCGCGGACGGGTAGGATGTGCCCATGGCACAGGAATCGGAGGTCACTCGACCGCGCGACCTCGTCGCGACCCTTCGTCCCCAGGTCTACGGCAAGAAGTCGCCGGCCAATGTCAGCGACCCGATCATCGAGCCGCTATGGGTCGGTGTCCGCGCCCTCGCCGCGATCGACGAAGCCGGCGCCGTCCTGGTCGATGAGGCCGGCGTCACGGTCGAGGGGTTCGATGACATCGTCGCCTCGCTGGCCGAGGTCGCGCGCGCCACGGGTCTCGTCCTCGACGGCTTCCTGACCAAGCAGGCGACCCAGACCGCCATCGCCGTCAACGCCTGGTCGGACGAGACGCCGAACATGGGCTCGTTCATCGGGCTCCGCCGCAATCGCGCGGTGGACACGCTCAAGCTGCGCGAGGACGCGCTCGCCGCGCGCTCGTTCACGGTCGACGACCAGATCAGCTACGTCGCGACCGACCTCCTCTGGGTGGACGACACGTCGCTGCTCGATATCCCGCTGCTCGAGCGGCGTCGCATCCTCGAAAGCGTCCTCGACGAGTCCGAGGTGGTCCGCATCGGCGCCTTCATCCGTCCGCCGATCATGTCGTGGGTCGGCTCCTGGAAGGCGCAGGGATTCCGCGGCCTGACCTACAAGGCGGCCAACAGCCGCTACCACCCGGGCGAGGAGCACCCGGACTGGGCGGTCAGCGGGATGCCGCACCGCTGACGCACGCGACGGTGGTACGGTTGGGCTGTGCCCCAAACCGCGCTCACACCGGCCATCCGCGCTGAGATCGAGCGGCTCGGCCGGGCCGACATCATGGTCGGGATCCCGAGCTTCAAGAACGCTGCGACGATCGGCTATGTCGTCCGCGCGGCACAGGCCGGCCTCGTCCAGTACTTCCCGGACCTGCGGCCCGTCGTGGTCAACTCGGATGCCGGGTCGCCCGACGGCACCGCTCGCGTGGTCGTCGAGACCGAGCCGCCCGACTACATCGAGCAGATCCTCCTCGTCCGGCCGAGTCACCGGCTCCAGCGGGTCAGCCTGACCTACCCGGAGATCGACGGTGTCGGCGGCAAGGGTGCCGCGCTGCGGACCATCTTCGAGATCGCCGACGCGCTCCAGGTCCAGGCCCTCGTCGTCGTCGATTCGGACCTGCGGTCCATCGTCCCCGAGTGGATCGAGCTGCTGGCCGGGCCGATCCTGAAGGGCGGCTACGACTTCGTCGCCCCGCTCTACGCCCGCTACAAGTACGACGGCACGATCACCAACACCGTCACCTACCCGCTGACCCGGGCGCTCTACGGCCACCGCATCCGCCAGCCCATCGGTGGCGACTTCGGCGTCTCGGGCGACCTCGTCAAGCACTACCTCGAGCTCGACGACTGGACCCCGGACATCAGCCGCTTCGGCATCGACATCTGGATGACGACCTCGGCCATCACCGGCGGCTTCGCGGTCTGCCAGACCCGGCTGGGGGCCAAGATCCACGACCCCAAGGACCCCGGCTCCGACCTCGGGCCGATGTTCCGCCAGGTCGTCGGGACCATCCTGCGGCTGGCCAACCGCTACCCCGACCACTGGACCGCGATCACCGGCAGTCACGACGTCCCGGCCTACGGCTTCGAGCGGATCATCGAGCCGCCGCCGCTCGAGGTGAACACCCTCCGCCTGCTGTCCGAGTTCAACGCCGGCTCGCTGACCCTCGCCGAGACGTGGCGCGGGATGCTCGCCCCGGCCACGGTCGCGACCGTCCTGGAGCTCGCGGCCGAGGCGGGCCGGTTGGAGGACGCGGCGCGGACCAAGCTCGGGGTCGGCGGCGATGTCGCCTCGACGACCGCCACGACCCTCCAGATGGCCGACGCAGTCGCCGCCTTCCACTTCCCCGACGACCTGTGGGCGCGGGTCGTGTACGACCTGATCATCGCCGCGCGCGATCCGAAGCCGTCGCTCGAGACGCTGGTCGCGGCGCTCGTGCCGATCTACTTCGGCCGGGTCGCCAGCTTCGTCATCGAGAACCGCAGCGTCACGACCGAGCAGGCCGAGGAACGCGTCGAGCGCCAGGCCCGCGAGTTCGAGCTGTTGAAGCCGTACCTCGTCGGCCGCTGGAACGAGGCCGCCGCGGCCGCCGAGGGCGTCACCGCCGCCACGGCCGAGGGCGCCGCCTGATGGCAGCCAAGGCGCCGCTGCCCGCCCGCGTCCTCATCCCGGTCGCCAACCCGATGACCGCCGAGGAGCTCATCCGCCTCGGTGCGGCCATGCTCGACCGGCGGGCGGGCGAGCTGTCCGCGCTCGGCATCGTCGAGGTCCCGGAGGGGATGCCGCTGTCCGAGGGCGCGACCCGCGCCCGGCACGCTCGGCGCCTGCTCCAGCGCGTCCTCGACTACGCCCCGGACGGGACGACCATCCACCCCATCGTGCGCATCGGCCGGCACGCCGCCGAAGGGATCATCGAGGCGTCGGCCGAGCAGGAGGCCGACCTCATCATCTTCGGCTGGGGCGGTCGCGCCGCCGGCGGTCGCGACGCCACCGGCCCGACGGTCTTCTCGCCGACCATCGACGAGGTCGTCCGCGAATCACCGTGCGACATCGCGGTCGTCAAGCAGCGCGGGACGAAGGTCATCCGCAAGGTCCTCGTCCCGGTCCGCGGCGGTCCCCACGCGGAGCTGGCGATGCATTTCGCCGACGCCATCGCCCGCCACCACGACGCGACCGTGACGGTCCTCCACCTCGTCCCGCCCGGCATCACCTTCGCGGTCCGGGCCCAGGCGGAACGGGCGCTCGCCGCGTTCATCAAGCAGCACATCACCGGCAAGAGCGAGGCCGTCCTGCGCGAGGCGCCCAACGTCCGCAACGCGATCCTGCGCGAGGCGGAGAAGGCGGACCTCGTGGTCATGGGCGCCTCGGCGTCGCCCGGTGGTGCCGACGGGGAGACGTACCTGTTCGGTGCCCTGCCGGAAGCCATCGCCGCCCGGGCCAAGCCCACGGTCATGGTGGTCAAGACCCGCGAGACCCTCGAACGCTCCACCTTCGACCAGCTGGCCGCCCGCGCCGAGACGCTGGCCGCCGCCGACCGGGCGGCCGAGGAAGCGCGCGCCGTCCCCGTCCGGGTCGAGCGCTGGTTCGGTGAATCGAACTTCCACCATGCCGAATTCGCCGACCTGCGCCGCCTCGTCACGCTCAAGGAGAAGCAGAAGCTGACCGTCAGCCTCGTCCTCCCGACGCTCAACGAGGAGGAGACGATCGGCCCCATCGTGCGCAAGGCGATGCGCGAGATGGTCGGCCGGGTGCCGCTCCTCGACGAGGTCCTGGTCATCGACTCGGCGTCCACGGACCGGACCCGCGAGATCGCCGAGGCCGAGGGCGCGCGGGTCGTCCAGCACCCCGACATCCTGCCCCGCTACGGCTCGTTCGTGGGCAAGGGCGAGGCGCTCTGGAAGTCGGTCTACGAGGCCAGCGGCGACATCATCGTGTGGGCCGACACGGACGTGAAGAACTGGCATCCGCGGATGGTCTACGGGACCCTCGGGCCGCTCCTCCACGAGCCGCGCCTGCAGTACGTCAAGGGCTACTACCAGCGACCCATCGTCGAGGAGGGGATCCTCAAGGAGGGCGGCGGCGGCCGGGTCACGGAACTCGTCGCGCGGCCGCTCATCAACCTCTTCTACCCGGAGCTGTCGGGGATGATCCAGCCGCTCGCGGGCGAATACGCCGGGCGGCGGGCGCTGCTCGAATCGATCCCGTTCTTCACCGGCTACGCGGTCGAGATCGGCCACCTCATCGACGCCGCCGAGCGGCTCGGCATCGAGGGCCTCGGCCAGGTCGACCTCGAGCGCCGGGTCCATCGCAACCAGGAGCTCGAGGGCCTGTCGCGGATGTCGTTCGTCATCCTGCAGGCCGTCATGAAGCGACTCGAGGAGCGGCGCAAGGCCCGGCTGTTCGCGGAGATGGGCTCGACCATGAAGCTGCCGCGGTCCGGCCGCGGGCGGCTGTCGCTCGAGGTCATCGAGCTGGCCGACCAGGAGCGCCCGCCGATGATCCGCATCCCGGAGTACCTCGAACGGCATCGGCCGGAGGGGGCGGCCGAGCTGGCGGGACCGCCCGAGCGACCGGTCGTGGCGCGACGGCGGCGCACTCCCGGGTGACCGGTCCTCGTCCGCTGACGGTCCTCGTCGCGCCCGACTCGTTCAAGGGCTCGCTGACCTCGGTCCAGGTGGCCCGGGCACTCGCCGACGGCTGGACCCGCGCCCGGCCGGACGACACGATCCTTCTGTGCCCGCTCGCGGACGGTGGCGAAGGCACGCTCGAGGCGGTGGCGGCCGCCGGCGGCTGGACGTGGCACGAGGCCGATGCGACGGATCCTCTCGGACGCCCGATCCACTCGCGGTGGCTTCGATCGGCCGACGGGACCCGGGCGGTCATCGAGATGGCGGAGTCGTCGGGCCTCTCACTGGTGGCCCCGGCCGAGCGCGATCCGGTTCGAGCCGCCTCGGACGGGCTCGGCGACGTGGTCTGCGAGATCGCCCGGTCCGGCGTCCGGGATGTCATCGTCGGGATCGGCGGCAGCGCGACGACCGACGGCGGCTTCGGCATGTTGGCGGCTTTGACGATGGACTGGACCCCGCGCCCGGAGGACGCGTCTCCGACACGCGGGATCCCGGAGGTCCTCGATGAGGTCGACCTCTTCGACCTGGACCTCGACCTTGCGAAGATCGGCGTGTCGGTGGCCTGCGATGTCTCCAACCCGCTGCTCGGACCGACCGGCGCCGCCGCCGTCTACGGTCCGCAGAAGGGAGCGACGCCCGATCAGGTCGTCCTGCTCGACGGGCGGCTCGGTCGATGGGCGGATGTCCTCGAAGCCGCCACCGGTCGACGCGAACGCGACACGCCCGGGGCCGGTGCCGCCGGCGGCGTGGGGTTCGCGCTGCTGTCCATCCAGGACCGGTTCGCCAGCTTCGCCCTGCGCCCCGGGGTGGACCTGGTGATGGAGGCGACCGACTTCGACGCGCGCCTGGCGCAGGCCGACCTGGTCATCACCGGGGAGGGCCGGATCGACGCCCAGACCGGTTTCGGCAAGACCGCGCTGGGTGTCGCCAGCCGCGCTGAGGCGGCCGGCGTCCCGTGCATCGCCGTCGGTGGCGGGGTCGAGGTGGATGGGATCGCCGCGCTCGCGCGGGTCGGGGCGATCGCGGTCCCGGTCACGGAACGCCCGATGACGATCGAGGCGGCGATGGCCGCCGGGGTCGAGCCGGTCGAACGGTGCGGGGAACGCCTGGCGCGACTGGTCAGCCTGCCGATCCGGGCCTGACCGCCCAGTTCCTGACAAACGCTCACCAGGCGAGCGCTCGTCAGCCGAGACCGTGCCCGTCACGTGGCGCCGAGCGTGGCCGGCACCCACCAGGGCCGCGGGATGTGTCAGATGCACACCAGCCGGGTCATCTGTCAGCAGATCCCTGACGAGCGCTCGTGACGTGAGCATTTGTCATAGGAGGCCGTGCCCGATCATCGCGGGCCCACGTTTCTGACAAGCGCTCACCAGGCGAGCGCTCGTCAGCCGAGACCGTGCCCGTGGCGTGGCGCCGAGCGTGGCCGGTACCCACCAGGGCCGCGGACAGTGTCAGATGCACGTCAGCTGGGTCATCTGTCACCAGATCCTCTGACGAGCGCTCGTGACGTGAGCATCTGACGGGGACGGCGGCGTCCAGATAAGCCTCGGTGAAGGGTCCGAGCTCATGCTCCGACCCATGGATGTCATCCGATTCGGCCTGGGCATGCGAGCGCTCCGTCGGAAGCGGGGCTGGACCCAGGACGAGCTCGGGGCCAAAGCACGGGTGTCGCGCGCGGCCATCTGGCGGACCGAGCGGGGTCGCGCCGACCGGATACCGGTCCACGTCCTGGTCCGGGTGGCCGCCACACTCGGGGCGCGGATCGATGTCCGGCTCCTGTGGCAAGGCGAAGGCCTGGACCGGTTGCTCGATGCCGGCCACGCCGACCTCGTCGAGCGAACCCTCGCGCTCCTGGCCTCGGCCGATTGGATCACCGCCACGGAGGTCTCGTTCAACGTCCGGGGCGAACGCGGCTCGATCGACATCCTGGCGTTCCACCCGGCGACCGGATCACTCCTCGTCATCGAGATCAAGTCGGTCGTCCCGGATATGCAGGCGATGCTCAGCGGCATCGATCGCAAGGGCCGGCTGGCTCGGGAGATCGCACGGGATCGCGGCTGGAACGTGACGACCGTCACCCGCCTCCTCGTCCTGCCCGATGACAGGACCGCGCGGCGTCGGGTCGAGCGACACGCGGCCACGTTCCGGACCGCGCTCCCCGCCAGGACAGTCGAGATCCGGCGGTGGATCCGACGCCCCTCCGGAACGATGGACGGCGTCCTGTTCCTGTCAGACGCTCACCAGACGAGCGCTCGTCACCGGGTCACGACACGACGAGGCGACGCGGGCACACCGCCGAGCGTGCCGGGTGAGCGTCCGTCGGGATGATCCGGACGAATGCTCACGAGATGACACAGATGTCAGGAACCCGCCGGACCAACGCTCGTGTGGTGAGCATTTGACCGGAAACCAGGGGCGCGACGGGCGCGCCCGCGCCCGACTCCCTTCTTGACTTAGTCCACGACTTAGTCCACTGTCCGTCACATGGCCACGACCTACAACATCCACGAGGCGAAGACCCATCTGTCGCAGCTCCTCGAGCGCGTCCAGAACGGCGAGGAGATCGTCATCGCCAAGTCGGGCAAGCCGATCGCGCGACTGACTGGCATCTCGACGCGTCCCGCCAGGCGGATCCCAGGCAACGACGCGATCGTCATCCACCCCGATTTCGATGACCCGCTGCCCGAGTTCGATCCGGACTACATGCACCCTGAAGACCCGATGCGCGAGCTGCTCCGTTGAGGCTGCTGCTCGATACGCACACGTTCTTGTGGTGGTCGTCGGAACATGGCGCCCGGCTCTCTGAACGAGCCCGCGACCTCCTTGCGGACGGCGTCACCGGCGTGTCGTTCTCCGTCGCGTCAGCATGGGAGATCGCGATCAAGGTCGGATCGGGCCGACTGGGATTGCCTGACACCGTCGAGCGCTATGTCCCCGACCGTGTCCGGTTCCACGGCTTCGACATGCTCCCGATCGAGCTATCACACGTCTTTCGAGCGGGAACGCTTCCGCCCATCCACCGCGACCCATTCGACCGTCTGCTGATCGCCCAGGCCCAGATCGAAGGGATCCCGATCCTGACCGCGGATCCGGCCATCACGCGCTACGACGTCGAGACCATCTGGTGACCCCCGCGCCCGCCCCAAGCCCCGTCCCCGCAAGCGCAAGTTCAGCGACCCCGGCCGCACCTGGGCCAAACGCCTGGAACGCTACCGGCCCGGCCTGGTCCGCTACACCCTCGACGAGCTGGCCGCGCTCTACGGCCGCCCGACCTGGCAGCGCCGGCTCGACCCGACAAGTGAGCTCATCCTGACCATCCTCACCCAGAACTCGGCCGACACCAACGCCGAGGTCGCCTTCGAGGCCCTCCGTGCCACGTACCCGGGCACCGGCGAACCACAGGCCCACAACCCCGGCGCGGGCTGGGGCGGCGACGGCCTGCCCGACGGCATCGCCCCGGACTGGGCCGCCATCGAATCACGCCCCACTCCCCGAGCTGGTCGACACCATCCGGCCGGGCGGCCTCGCCAACCAGAAGGCGCCACGCCTCCAGGCGACCCTCCGCCGGATCCGCGAGGAACGCGGCGACTACTCCCTCGAATTCCTCGGCGACATGCCCGCCCTCGAGGCGCGCGACTGGCTCGTCTCGATCGACGGCATCGGCAAGAAGACCGCCTCGGTCCTCCTCCTCTTCTCCTTCGGCGCTCCCCTGATGCCGGTCGACCGTCACGTCGAGCGAGTCGCCCAGCGGGTCGGCCTGATCGGCCCGAAGACCACCGCAGACGACGCCCACGACCTGTTCCTCGGCATGCTCCAGCCCGACGAGATGTACGAGGCGCACGTGAATCTCATCCAGCATGGCCGGAAGGTCTGCCATGCCCAGCGGCCGGATCACGCCGCCTGCCCCCTCCGGCCGCGCTGCCGATTCGTGGAGCCCACGGCGACCTGACAATCGACCTTGCGACATCGGCGGCGATAGTCACGGTCTGGTGCGGCGCGTGCACCGGCGTGCTTCCACTCCGCTCGGTAGCGGACTGCCTCGCTACTCCACCGCATCGCCAGTACGAAGGTGCCATGGACGCCCTTTCGGCCGCCATGGGACGGTTCGACCTGACCGGGAGGACTCAAGACCCCGGCATCCCGCACCTGACATGGGATGGAGCACAGCCGTGTCGATTGATCCGCAACGAGATCCCGCCGCAAGAAGTCGCACCCGAGGGCAGGCCCTGGTCGAGTTCGCGCTCGTCATCCCCGTCTTCATGCTGATCCTCTGCGGCGTCCTCGATTTCGGCTTCATGCTGTACTCGCGGATGACGGTCATCAATGCGTCGCGCGAGGGCGCACGCATCGCGGTCACCGCCGCCGACAACACGACGATCCCGACGCTGGCGAGCGGCACGGTCCTCAGCAACGTGCCGGGGCTCAACACCGGCCCAGCTCTCGACCATCGACCAGCTGCGTCGCGATCAAGACCTCCGGGTTCCTGCAACTTCTCGACGACGACTGGCTCGCAGTCGGGTGACGCGGTCTCGGTGAGGGTGACCTACACCTACCAGACGTTCTTCCCGCTGTTCTTCGGGTCGACCTTCCCGATGAGTTCGACCGTCCAGATGGTCCTTGAGTAGCGGCTGACGGGGGAAATGATGCTGCACCTGCGCCGGCGGAAGGACAGCGAGAAGGGACAGATCCTCGTCCTGTTCACGCTCGTCCTCGTCGTCATCCTTGCCTTCGCCTCCATGGTCGTCGACCTCGGTCTCCTCCGGAACAACCGGCAGACCCTGGTCAACGCGTTCGATTCCGCGGCTCTCGCCGGCGGGACCACGCTCCCGGTCGACGGGTCCGTCGCCGGCGCCGCGACCGCGACGAACAACCTGATCGTCTCGACCATCACCGCGAACTACCCGGGCCTGCCGGCCTCGGCCTACACGATCAGCTACAAGTGCCTGATCGGCGTCGACACCTCGACCCCGCCGAAGCCGTACATCTCGCGCGACGTGCCGCTGGTCTGCGACCCGCACTTCTCGCTCGGGCACAACCCGCCCGTCGCGGCTGACTTCATCGGCTCCGGTCCGACCCGCTACTCGTCCTGCAATCCGGCCGTCGGCGACAAGTGCAACGCCGTCGTCATCGCCGGCGCCGCGAACACGCCGTTCACCTTCGGCCGCGTCGTCGGGGTGAACCAGGGCTCGACCGGCGTCGTCGTCTCCGCCGCCTGCAACGGCCCGTGCGGGACCTCGCCGCTGACCCCGGTGGACGTCGTCCTGGTCATCGACCGCACCGGCAGCATGAGCGGCACCGACACGACCAATGCCAAGGCCGCCGCCAACTCGCTCGTCAGCATCTACAACCCGAGCAACCAGTGGCTGGCCCTCGGGCACCATCGGGCCGGCGGCCACTTCGGGCGGCTGCACGGCCGGAGCGGCAGGCTCGCTCGGGACCGCGACGGCCCCGGCCGACCTGCGACGCTGGGTCCCGCTCGGCCTGAGCGGGACCGGCTCCGTCGGTCAGCTCGACCTACGCCAACATCACGGCGGCCATCAGCTGCTACCCGAACTCCAGCACCGGTACCGACCTGACCGACCCGATCACGATGGCCGCCTACGAGCTGAAGAACAACGGTCGCACCGGCGTCCGCAAGGGCATCATCTTCGAGACCGACGGCCAGCCGAACGGGGCGGTCGCGGCCGGCCCCAACTACTGCGCGCTCTCGAACGCCGCGGCGACCGCAGCCAAGGCCCAGAACATCGAGATCTTCACGATCGGCTTCGGCCTCGACGCCGCGAGCGGTGGCGACCCGGCCTGCCCGGACACGTCCGGAGCGTGGAAGGGCAAGACAGCCACGGCCCTCCTGGCCAGCATGGCGACCTCGCCCATCGTCGGCACGACGACCTGCGACGCGACCGAGAACAACGACGGCGACCACTTCTACTGCATCGGCAAGACCGGCGCATCGACCGACCTGTCGAACATCTTCAAGGCGGCCGCGGCGGCCCTGGCCAAGGGCGGCTCGCACCTGGTCCAGCTCTATCCGGTCCCGGTCGTCACCGCGGTCGCTCCGACCACCGGCACGCACCTCGGCGGCACGAGCGTCACGATCACGGGGTCGTTCTTCACCGGCGCGACCTCGGTCAAGTTCGGTGGGACGGCGGCCACGCTCGTTCACCGTCATCAGCGACACGACGATCACCGCGACGGCACCGGCCGGAACGACCGGCACGACCGTCGACATCACGGTCACGACCCCAGGTGGGACCACGACCCAGGTCAACGCGGACAGATTCACCTACAGCTAGTCCGCGCCTGCCCGGCCGCGCGCGGCCGGGGCTGACCCGGCGCCTATACTCGCGGCCATGTTCAGCGGCGGGTCGGCGGGCACCCAGAGGCACGTGGCACCGCGGATCCTGCTCGTCGACGACGACCCGGGCCTCCTCGTGCCGCTCGCCGAGCAGCTGCGCCTCGACGGCTTCGACGTCACGACCGCCCGAGACGGCGACGAGGCGCTCCGGCGCCTCGACGCTGGCCTGGCCGGACCTCCTGATCATCGACCTGCTGATGCCCCAGATGGACGGCCTGACCCTGGCCCGCGAGGTCAAGGCGCGGGCCGACCTGCCGATCATCGTCCTGTCGGCGATCGATGCCGGCGACAACAAGGCGGACCTGCATCGACGAGTTCGCCGAGGACTACATCACCAAGCCCTACAACTACGCCGAGCTCCGGGCGCGCATCCAGCGGGTCCTGCGACGTGTCGGCGAACGCGTCCCGCGCAAGGGCCTGGACCTCGGCCCGGACCTCCGCCTGGAGCTCCACCGGCGCCAGGCGATCGTCCGCGGCGAGGCCGTCCAGCTCACCCCGACCGAATCGCGCCTGCTGTTCGCCCTCGCCGCCAACCTCGGCCAGGTCGTGACCACGGAGACCCTCCTGAACCGCGGCTGGGCGGTCACCGACGAGGCCGACCACTCCTACGTCTGGGTGACGATGCGCCGCCTTCGCCAGAAGCTCGAGGCGGACCCCAACCATCCGCGCCACCTCGTGACGGTGCGCGGGGTCGGCTACCGCCTGGTGCCGACGGTCGTGCGTCGCGACCCCGACGTCGACCCGCTCGCCAGGTGACGGGTCCGCGGCGCCGACGGACCGGGCGACGAGGCGCGTCGCTTCAACCTGTCGTTCCAGACCCGACTGACCCTGACCCTGCTCGCCGCGGCGATCGTCCCGCTGGCCATCTTCGGGATCCTGCTCATCGCCATCGGTGCGATCGAGCCGCAGATCGGGGCCCGCCTGCTCCTGTTCGTGCTCGCCGTCGTCGTCGTCGTCGGGGTCATCGGCGGTGCCGCGGTCGTGCTCTCGCTCGTCGCGCCGCTGCGCGAGATCTCGGCCGCGGTGGCGCGCGTGTCGGCTGGCGACATGAGCCAGCCGATCCCGGTCGAGGGCAACGACGTCATCGCCCAGCTGGCCGAGAGCCACAACCGCCTGGCCGACGACGCCGCCCGCCGCAACCGGCAGCTCGGCGAGATCCTCGCGGCCGTCGAGGTCGCAGAGCCACGGGACGGACTCGACGCCCTGGCCGATCGCGCCGCCCGCGACGCCGAGACGGCGTTCGGGTTCATCGCCGCGGTCCTCCTGTTCGTCGACCCGGACTCGGTCGAGCCCGAGGAGCGGATCCCGGGCGTGTCGGTCCCCATCCGGGCCGAGCTGCGGGTCGGCGACGAGCGGATGGGCCTGCTCCTCGCCAGCCTGCCGGCGACCCGGACGTGGGAGCGCGCCGACCAGGCGCTGCTGGACCTGTACGCGATCGAGATCGGCGTCGCCATCCGCAATGCCGAGCTGTTCGACCAGGTCCAGGACCAGAACGCCCAGCTGCGACGCCTGGGCGAGATCAAGGACGACTTCCTGCGCGGCGTCAGCCACAACCTGCAGACGCCGCTGACCCGGATCCGCTCGAACGCCGAAGCGCTGGCGAAGGCGAACTCGATCGCCGATCCGACGTCGCCCGTCGACCCACGCCTGACCATCATCTCCGAGCAGGCCGACCGGCTGTCGCGGATGGTCCAGCAGCTGCTGATCGTCAGCCGCCTCGACTCGCAGTCGCTTCGACCGCAGGCCGACGTCCTGGCCATCGGCCCGCGCGTCCAGCGAGCCTGGGACGCGCTGGCCGTCGCCGATCGAGACCTCGAGATCCGGGACACGTCGGCCGGCTGGCTCGCCGTGGCCGATGCCGACCAGCTCGACCAGGTCCTCTGGGCGCTCCTCGACAACGCCGTCAAGTACGGCAAGGGCACGGTCCAGGTCGAGATCGGCGTCGTCGAGGAGGTCGTCGGTGGAGGGGCGGTCGCCGGCCGCTCGCTCTGGACGACGATCTCCGACGGCGGGCCGGGGCTCGACGACGCCGACCGCGACTGGCTCTTCGGACGGTTCGCGCGCGGGGCCGCCGGCCGGGCCACGGGCGACGGCAGCGGCCTCGGCCTGTACGTGTCGCGGGCGCTGGTCCAGGGGATGGGTGGCGACCTGGTCCTCGATCCGACGACACCCGGTCGTGGCGCCACCTTCCGCCTGACGCTCCCCGCCGAACCGGCCGGCCGAGGGGTAGCCCGAAGGTCCCTGGGACCCTCCGGCCGCGCGTTTCGTTGTCGGGTGTCAACGGAAGGCCGGTCCGGCCCTCCTGATGCCGTTTTGTTAGGTTGACCGCAAGGTACTTATGGCCTAATACCTGTCCCATGACCTCACCACTTCGCTCCCGCCGCGGACAACGCCGCCGACCTCGCATCGCGCGGCCAGGCCCTCGTCGAGTTCGCGCTCGTCATCCCGGTCTTCCTGCTGATGCTTGCCGGGATGCTCGACTTCGGATTCCTGCTCTACGGTCGGATGACCGTCATCAACGCCGCCCGTGAAGGTGCTCGAGCTGCCGTGACCGCTCGCAGACCCACGAGACCATCCCGCAGACGCCAAGCAAGCCGCAGAGGCCGCGGCGAGCGGCCTGAATCGCTCCCGACTTGACGTTCCGACCACCATCTGCGTCCCGGACACCGGCACGTGCAACTTCAGCTCCGCCTCCGGCAGCGACGGCTGCCGGGACCGGCGATTCAATGAAGGTGTCGGTCGACGTACACGTACCACACCTTCTTCCCGTTCCTGTTCGGGGCGACCATCGATCTGGGCTCGTCCGTCCAGATGGCGGTCGAATAGCCGAATTGCAAGATGGGTGCAGCGCGCCCGAAAAGAGGACCACACATGCCCAGGCTTCGATCGAACTCCAGACCTGAACACGAGCGCGGACCAGATCATCGTCCTGTTCGCCTTGGTCCTGGTCGTCATCCTGGCCTTCACGTCGCTGGTCATCGACATCGGCCTGCTGCGCAACGACCAGCAGACGCTGGTGAACGCGATGGACGCGGGCGCCCTCGCCGGCGGCACGCTGCTGCCGGTCGATGGGTCGGTGGCCGGGGAAGGCGACGGCAATCGAACGCGCTCGTCGCGAAGACCGTCACGGCGGATTACCCGGGCATCGCCGCGGCCGACTACACCATCTCGTACCGATGCCTCATCGGCGCTGACCCGACGACAGGCGCTCCATTGATCAGCCGCGATATCCCTGCGGTCTGCGACCCTCACCATGCGCTCGGGCACAACCCGCCGGTCGCCGCGGACTTCTTCGGTGCCGGCAAGACCAGTCGTCTCGTCTGTGATCCCTTCCTGGGCGATATCTGCAACGCCGTCGTCGTCGAGGGCGCGACGACGACCCAGTTCTCGCTTCGGTCGGGCGTCGGAGTCACCAGTGGCTCGACCGGCACCGTCACGTCGGCGGCGTGCAACGGTCCGTGCGGCGAGCCGCCGCAGGTCCCTGTCGACGTCGTCCTCATCCTTGACCGGACGCTCAGCATGGTGCATCGAGCGGGAACGACGTTATCCTGGCTCCGGCGGCGAAAGCCGTCCTGAACGCATACGACCCGACGATCCAGCGGGTGGCGTTGGGCTTCATCGGCCCCAGCAAGTCCTCCGACGCGGGTCTGTGCACAGGGTCGCCGAGTGTCCATGGGCTGATCGTGACACCACCGGTCGCGGCGATCCCGGCGCAGCCCGGACCCGTCCCGAGCCTCGACTCCCAGAACTGGAACGCCACCAACAACGCAGCGTCCTCCCTGACCGTAAATCGTGCGGGCTCACAGAACGCCAACGGCGACTTCATTCTGGCCCAGGTGCTGATCAACAACGGGTCGAACATGGAGATCACGCCGCCCGCCGGCTGGACCCTGGTCCCGGGCACGCGGAAGGACTTCGACGCCACGTCGCTGGGTCAGGCGATCTATCAGCGGTCGGGTGTCTCGAACGAACCCAACTCGTATGTATGGACCTTCAAGAACGCGACAACCCATGCTGCGCTGGCCGTGGAGGCCGAGATCGGCATCCTTCGCTACAACCAGGTGAACACGACGACACCGCTCGACGCCGTGGGCGCCGCCGCCGTCGGCACCGGGACCGCCCAGACAGCGCCGGGCTTCTCGACGCCGAGCGACAATGCGCGACTCGTGGCCTTCTTCGCCCACGAGAACGACACGTCGATGTCACAGCCGAACAGCACGAACGAGCAGTACGAGCACCAACAGAACAACACCATCGGCCAGGACTTGACCATCTCGGCGGACGATGACAGCGTCCCGACCTCGGGCGCTATCGGGTCGTGGACCTCGACTGCCGGTTCCAACGAGAACTGGATCGCGCAGGCACTCACCCTCCGGCCGACTCCGGGGACTCCGGGCGTGCCGGCCATCCCATCCGAGTACGGTTCGACGGTCCCGGACGACATCCCCAAGTGGATCCCGATCGGACTGTCCGGCGTCGGGGCGCCCGTCAACGAGTCCTTCAAGAATGTCGACGGGTCGCTGAACACCAGCAGCCAGATCGTCAAGGCAGTCAACTGCTTCGACTTCTCCAGCTCGGCCAACGGCGGGTATTCCGGGCACCAACCTCGCCAGTCCGGTCGCGATGGCGATGAGGTACCTGCAGGATCACCGGCGCACCGTCAACGGCGCCAGGGTCAAGCAGGGAATCATCCTCGAGACCGACGGCACACCCGCAGAGCGCGAATCCGGCCACCCCTGACAACAACCCCAACTACACATGCGCTGAAGCGTTCAAGCAGGCGGGCCTCGCCAAGGTGGACGGTATCCAGATCTACACCATCGGGTTCGGCACCGGCACCATCGGCAACTGTCCCGACGGGAGCGGCGCCTACCGGGGCAAGACGGCGGCGGACCTCCTGTCCGACATGGCATGCACGAAGAGCGGCGTGTCATCGGCTCGATGCGACGCCGCCGAGAACAAGGACAACGACACGTTCTACTGCGCGACCAGCGGCGCAGACCTGACGGCCGTCTTCACTCAGGCCGCCACGGAACTTGCCGGGATCCGGACGCACCTCGTCCAGCTGTACCCGATCCCGAAGGTCGTCTTGCGCTCAGTCAGTCTGGTGGTCCCGCTGCCGGCAGCAACACGATCACCGTCACCGGCAAGTACTTCACCGGCGCGACTGCGGTCAGGTTCGGCGGTGGGGCGGCGGCATCCTTCACCGTCGTCAGCGATACGTCGCTCACCGTGAGAGTGCCGGCCGGAACTGCTGGCGAGACCGTGGACGTCACGGTGACGACACCGGGCGGAACGTCGAACATCCGTCGTCAGCGGACCAGTACACCTACAACTGACGAAGGGCTCAGCGACGGCTCATGATCCAGATGAGCCCGACCGTCGGTCGGGCTCAACGAACTTCCGGACGTGTGCGGCGGTCGTCGCCGCGCACACGCATGTCTGTGACGAGTGCATCGACCATGGCCATCGACCGAGCCGAAAGCGGACGCCGCATCCTCGATCGTCGCCATCGTGGCGCTCGTGGTGGGCCTCGTCGTCGGTTGCGGGAACGATCGGGCCACGGCGCCGGCGTCCGCCAGCCAGGTCGCCAGCCCCGCTGCCAGCCCCGCCGCCAGCCCGGCCGCCAGCCCGGCCGCCGACCTCCAGAGCCAGATCGTGACCATCCGATCGTCGCTCGACGTGATCCGCACGGACTACCCGAAGCTCCTGACGAACGCCTCGGATCCCGGCGGCGTGCCCGCCGCGATGGCTCGCATCCGAACCACGTTCGACGCGGCCGAGCCGGCCCTCACCGCCGTTGACCCGGCCGGCACCGCCAAGCTCGACGCGGCGATCACCGCGCTCGCGTCCGGCATCGAGGCACGGGCCAAGATGGAGGACATCGAGGCCCTGATCAGCGGCGTCATCGTCTCGCTCGGCGCCGTCGTCCCGTCCGGGCCCGTACCGTCGGGTGGATGACGGGTCCGCCGGACCCTGGGATACGATGCTCGACCGATGAAGCGATGCGATGGTCACTGAGCGACTCCCACGGGTCCTGGTCGTCGATGACGAGCTGACCATGCGCGAGTTCCTGGAGATGGGCCTCGGCTACGAGGGGTTCGAGGTGCGGACCGCCGCCGACGGGCCGATCGGCCTGGAGACGGCCCGATCATGGTCGCCCGACCTCGTCATCCTCGATCGGATGCTGCCCGGGATGGACGGTCTCGAGATCTGCCGGCGGCTGCGGGCGGCGGGCGACGTCGGGGTCCTGATGCTCAGCGCGCGCGGTGACGTGGACGACCGGATCGAGGGCTTCGATGCCGGCGCCGACGACTACCTGCCCAAGCCCTTCACATTCAAGGAGCTCCTGGCGCGGGTCCGGGCCGTGCTCCGGCGCCGCGGGATCATGCTCGGGCGCGTGCTGGCGGTCGGCGACCTGTCACTCGACCGCGAGACGCGCGAGGTGACGCGCGGCGAGCGGACGGTCGAATTGACGCCGCGCGAATTCGAGCTCCTCGAGCTGTTCATCGGCCATCCGCGCCAGGTCTTCTCGCGCGAGGCGATCCTCAACCGGATCTGGGGCTACGAATACGAGGGCGACGCGAACGTCATCGAGGCGCACATCAGCGCGCTGCGCGAGAAGCTGGGCGACCGAGACCGGACGCTCATCCGCTCGATCCGCGGCGTGGGGTACACGCTCCGTGCGTAGGTTCTTCTCGACCCTGTCCATCCGCTGGCGGCTGACCGCGACCTACGTGGCACTGGTCGTCGCCATCGTCCTGCTGCTCGGGTTCGCCCTGTACCGCGGCCTGGAATCATTCCTGCTCGACGACGTCGCGGCACGGACCACGGCCGACGTCACGCGCGTGGTCACCCGCGAGCTGGCCCCGATCAGCCGGCCCGGCAGGGGAACGAACGCAGCGCCCTCCGCGAGGCCGACCGCGCCGAGACCCGGGCGCGGAACGATCCAGCGGCTCGGACGAACCATCGTCTCCGAGGTCGGCGGCCGGGACACCTCGGTCGTGGTCCTGTGGCCGGATCACTCCGTCAGCGCGGCGAGCGTGCCGATCCCCGACGTCGCGCCGTGGCCGGTGCCGACGCTCGACGAGGTGTCCCAGGCAGAAGCCTCGGGCCATGCCGTGCGCCGGATCGACGGCTCCCGGTCGCCGCGGGCGATGCTGCTCGTCGACACGATCCGGGCGGACGATGGGACCGTGCTGGCGGTGACGGCCGTGGCCACGTCACTCGAGACCGGCGACGCCGCCCTTGCCCAGCTCCGGATCGCCCTCATCGTCGGGATCGTGGCGGCCATCCTGCTCGGGGTCGGGCTGGGGCTGCCGATCACCCGGATCGCGCTGCGCCCACTGGACCGCGTGGTCGGTGTGGCCGAGCGGATCAGCGCGGGCGACCGCGGCGTGCGGGTCGGGACGACGGACGTGCCCGTGGAGATCGCCCAGCTCGGCCTGGCGTTCGACACGATGGTGGATCGGCTGGAAGCCTCGGCCGAGGCGCAGCGGCGCTTCGTCGCCGACGCGTCCCACGAACTCCGGACACCGCTGGCGGCGCTCGGCGGGATGACCGAGATGCTCCTGCTCGGCATCGACCAGGGCGACGAGGCCACCGTCGAACGGGTCCTGACCGCGATGAACCGCGAGATCGGGCGACTGGGCCGCCTGGCCGCGGATCTGCTCACCCTGTCCCAGTTCGAGGATCGCGGCGGTCGACTGCCGCTGGCGTACTCGGACGTGCCGATCGCCGAGGTGGCGCGCGAGGTCGTCTCGCAACTCGGGCCGGTGCTGGTCGATCGGCGCGTCGCGGTGTCGGTCGTCCCCGACGGGCTGTCGGTGGCGGGCGACCGGGACCGCCTCAAGCAGGTCCTGCTCAACCTCGTCGAGAATGCCGCGCGCCACACCGAGGCGGGGGGTTCGATCGTGATCGCGGCGGCAACCGAGATCGGTCTCGAGTCCGGGGCGGTCCGGATCTCCGTCACCGACGACGGGGTCGGGCTGGCGGCGGCCGACGTGGATCGCGTCTTCGATCGCTTCTATCGGGCCGACCCGGCGCGCGTGAGAGCCGGCGGCGCAGGCCTGGGCCTGTCGATCGTGCGGGCCATCGCCGAATTGCACGGCGGGCGGGCGGAGGCGGCCAGTCCCGGGCTCGGTCGTGGGACCACGGTGAGCGTGATCATCCCGACGGACATCCGCGGCGAGGTGACCGAGTGGGCAGCCGCGGACGTGCTCGTCGCGGAGCCCGGAGCGACCGGCTCGTGAGACCGTGTCGCCACTTGGCACCACCTTCAGCGAATCGTCAGGATTCGACGCCCTTTTCTCCAGCCGGGCGGGCTACCGTTGGCCCGACTCAACCTGCACTCATCGTCTCCGCGACACAACCCACCGGGAGGGTCCACGCGTGATCCAGGAACCCATCCAGCCGACCTATACGCCGACACCGGAGCACACAGCGGTCGCGCGACCGCGTCGCAGCTCCGCGGTTCGGATCGCGGTCGTCATCGGCCTCGTGCTCCTGCTGGCGGTGCCGGTCGTCATGGCCATGGCCGCCAATGCCGGGCCGACGTCGCCGACGGACCTCCTGGCAGCCGGCGCCACGAATGCTCCATCGACCGACGCTCCCGCAACGGCCGATCCCAACTCGGGCCTCAAGGGATTCCCGGGCCTCAAGGGCTTCGGTGGCTTCGGTGGCTTCGGTGGCGGCAGGGGCTTCGGTGGCGGTGACCGGGGACCGGGCAAGGGCCCGATCACCATCACCTCGATCAGCGGCAACGACCTCGCGCTGGGCACCCAGGACGGCTGGAAGCGGACCATCACGGTGACCAGCACCACGACCATCACGAAGGCCGGCCAGCCGATCACGGCCACTGACCTCAAGGTCGGCGACGAAGTCACCTTCAAGCAGACCAAGAACGCAGACGGCACGTACACCATCACGGCCATCACCGTCGCAACGCCGACGGCCGGTGGCGAAGTCACCGCGGTCGGCGACACCACCATCACCGTCAAGCAGCGCGGTGGGACGACCAAGGTCATCACGGTCAACGGCTCCACCGTCTACAAGCTCGGGGCGACCACCGGGTCGAAGTCCGACGTCACCGTCGGCGGCAGCGTCGAAGCGGCCGGGACCGTCAGCGGCGATACGTTCACGGCGATCACCGTCAACGTCCGGCTCGCGCAGGCCGGTGGCGAGGTCACCAAGGTCGACGGCAACGCCGTCACGGTCAAGAAGCATGACGGCTCGACGCAGGTCATCACGGTGACCGGATCGACCACGTACAAGCTCGGGTCCGCCGACGCCACCAAGGCGGACGTCAAGGTCGGCACGGACATCGACGCCAGCGGCAAGACCAGCGGCGACACGTTCACCGCGGTCACCGTCCGGATCCACCCGGCCGTCAGCGGCGGCGAGGTCACGGCCAAGGGCAGCGACTCGATCACGGTCAAGGGCCGTGACGGCAAGCTGACGGTCATCCACGTCACCGAATTCCACGACCTACAAGATGAGGGGTGCCGCCACCGCGTCCCTGACCGATATCGCCATCGGCGACCAGGTCATGGCCGAGGGCAGCCGGCGCACCGACGGGTCGCTGGACGCCACAGCCGTCCAGGGCGGGCACAAGAAGGGCACCACGGCTCCCAAGACTTCGTAGCAGCCACCTCTACACCTTTCGGACCATCGGGACGCCAGTGGGCGTCAGGCACTCCATCGGCACCGAAGCGCGGGGGCACCTCGGATCCGAACGGAGCGCCTGACGCCCACGTCGGCTTTGTTGGGCGGAGACCTGACCCCGGGACCGCTACAATCGGGACATGGTTTGGGACGACCTCACACCGTCACACATCGGTGGCCGGGACGAGCCGATCGAGCTGGTCGGCACGCACCTGCGGCTGACGGGCCTGATCGCACTCGGGCGCTTCGGGCGACTGACCGACCTCGTCAATGCCTCGAGCGGGTACATCCGCGTCCGCAACGCACGACTCCTCCGACGCAACGGCGACCCGACCAACCTGGTCCTCCCGGAACTGATGGTCGACCAGGACGAGATCGCGTTCATCGCCCAGGGCCACGCGCCGCCGCCTGAGCCGGGCACAGGGGATCAGTTCGATTCGGGTTTCGGGAGTCAGGCCGAGGTTCGCAAGGCACGCGAGTTCGTGATGTTCACCCCGGGGCATACGGTCACGGGCCGCGTCCACGTCTTCGGGGAGACGGACCTCGCCGGTTTCGTCGATTCCACGGACCCACGCTTCGTGCCGGTCACCGGCGTGACGACCCGCTCGCTTGCCGACCGCCGGATCATCAGCCACTTCGAATTCCTGCTGATCAACCGCTCCCAGCTGATCGCGGCGTCGGAAATCGGGCGCACGGGCGACATCGCCCCAGAGGACGTCCCCGAGCTGTAGCGCTCGCCGCGCAAACGTCAAAGGTACCGGCTTCGATAGCCGGTCTGGCGTGTCGCGCTCGTGCACCACCCCCACGACCATGTCCCATGCAGGACTTTTCATCGTCTCGATTCATTCCACGAGACGGGTCCAGACATGGAAAGGGCACACATGCGCTCAATCCCCCGTTCGATCACGCGCTTCCGCAAGCCGATGGTCTTCGTCATGGCCGGCGCCATGGCGTTGAGCGTCGTCGGGGCCGTCGGCGCCACCACGCCGACCAACAACACGATCAAGGCGTGCGTCGACAAGACGACGAAGACGGTCCGAATCAGCATCTACGCGAGCCCGACCTGGTGCAAGTCGTCCGAGTCCTACAAGGCCTGGAGCATCACCGGACCGCAGGGTCCGGCCGGAGCGAACGGTGCCACCGGCGCGACGGGCGCCAATGGGGCGACCGGGGCCACGGGTCCCGGTGGCGGCGCGACTGGCGCGACTGGCGCTGACGGAGCGACCGGGGCCACTGGTGCCGCTGGTGCCGATGGCGCCGATGGCGCGACGGGCCCCGATGGCGCGACCGGTGCGACCGGCCCCGATGGCGCGACCGGTGCTGACGGGGCCGTGGGTCCGACGGGTGCCGATGGCGCGACCGGTGCGACTGGCGCCTCCGGCGCCGACGGCAGCGACGGCGCCCCGGGCGCGACCGGCGCGACCGGCGCCGACGGCGCAACGTTCAACAGCTGGCGTGCAGGCGTGGCCACCGTGCCCGCCGGTACTGCCACCGTTGGCACTGTGACCTTCTCGTCGTCCATCGGATCCACCACCTACGCCGTCTCGATCGAGCAGGTCGGGACCGGCAGCACGGGTGGCGCCAGCAGCGGTTGCGTGTGGCACGTCGAGAGCCGGACCGCCACTGCCTTCACCTACAGCTGCCGCTCGGCCAACAATGGAACGGCCGTCGACTTCACGAACGGCACCCAGATCCTGTACACGGCGATGCCCGCCAACTAGGCGGAACACGCGCTCAACGAACGGGCCTCGGCGGGTGACGCCGGGGCCCGTTCGAGATTCCGGCTGACGCACACCCCCGACACGCGGCACAATCGACCGATGCACATCCGGCGGACCCGACCCGCCCACTCCCTCGCTCTGCCGGTGGCGATCCTGGCCCTGTTCTGTGCCCTGATCGCGGGCTGCGGCGGGGACGACGACCCGAACGGCACCGGGACCGCGTCGGTGACCGTGCTGATCATCGCCGTCGTGGGCATGGTGGTCGTGGTCATGTGGATCTTCGCCAACCGCCGCCGACCGCCGTCCGGCTGAACCCGGCCTCTCAGACCCGACTCAGGCCGCGCCCGTACAATCGCGACCATGTCGGAACCCGCGCGCGTGCCGCAGCTCTCCTACTTCTTCCCGGCCCATGACGAGGAGGCCAACCTCCAGGGCCTGGTCGAGGAAGCCCTGGCGACCCTGCCCACCCTCGCCGACCAGTTCGAGATCATCGCCGTCGACGACGGTTCCAAAGACGCGACCCCCAGGATCGCGGACGACCTCGCCGCGGCACATCCGGGCATCGTCCGCGTCGTCCATCACCCGACCAACCTCGGCTACGGGGCGGCACTCCGATCCGGCTTCAATGCCGCCCGGTACTCCCTGGTGGCCTTCACCGACGGCGACCGCCAGTTCAAGGTCGAGGACCTCGGCCGGCTCACGGCCAGGCTGGCGGAACAGGACCATCCTGACGTCGTCGTCGGCTTCCGGATCAAGCGTGCCGATCCGCCCCTCCGGATCGCCTATGCGCGAGCGTACCGGCTGGCCAACCGCATCTTCTTCGGCCTCACGATCACCGACGTCGACTGCGCGGCCAAGCTCTTCCGCCGCCAGGCGCTCGAGGGCCTCAGGGTCGAATCCGGCGGTGCCTTCTTCTCGGCCGAGATGATCATCAAGTTGCGCGCGGCTGGGTGCACCGTCGTCGAGGTCGGAGTCCCGCACTACCCGCGGACGGCCGGCTCGGCGAGCGGGGCCAAGCTCCAGGTCGTGTTCCGGGCTGTCCGCGACTTCTGGAACCTGCGGCTGCGCATGTGGGCCAATCGCTCACGTGCGCTACGCCGCGGCGAATCGATCGTCTCGACGCACGGCTAACGACTGCGCACCTCGATCGCCATCCCGCTTCTAGTGCTCCGCGCCTAGTCCCTCGTATCCCGGATCGGAATCTCGATCAGGCTCGACAGGAATGCGAGCAGAACGGACTGCACGCCCACGGCCAAACCCGTGAACGATAGCAGGAGCACGCGCAGGATCCGGGCATCCGACAAAGCACCGAAGTCGGTCGACACCCATTGCAGCACGCACCAGGCGAGGCCGGCCAGGCTCAGCATGAAGATCACAGCACCCGCCCCAAGAAAACGGTCAGGCGTCATGGCACCGAGGAATCGTGCGAAGCGACCCGACGATGGCAGAAGTCCGCGAAGCGTTGCGTATCGACGGGCGATGATCGCGAACGACACGCTCTCGATGCCGATGAGCAAGGCCATACATGACGCGACGAACGTGTGGATGTCCAGCGTGACCGAGCCGACCCGCACGGGTCCGGGTAGCAGTAACACGATCCCCGCAAGCCCAAGGGCGATCAGGAGCAGGCCGGGATACAGGAATAGCCAACGCGGGCTGTACATGAACAGGAAGCGAAGGTGGCGCCAACCGTCATGCCACGTCCGGAGGTGAGGCGGCCTCGACCGGCCATCCTTGGCAAGGGTCGTTGGGACCTCGGTGATCCTGTAGCCCGCGAGTGCGGCCTTGACCACCATCTCGCTCGCGAACTCCATGCCTGCCGTCTGAAGCCCGAGATTGCGGATCCTGTCGCGTCGGAAGCCGCGCAGTCCACAGTGGAAGTCACCGATCTTGATAGGAAAGAAGATCCTGCCTAGCGCGCTCAGCACTGGATTCCCGATGTACTTGTGTGAGAAGGGCATCGCACCCGGGGCGATGCCGCCCTTGAACCGGTTTCCCATCACCAGATCAGCCCCGTTTCGAAGCTCGACCACGAAGGGCATCAGATTCGACAGGTCGTACGACTCATCGGCGTCACCCATGACGACGAACTCGCCACGAGCTGCGTCGATCCCGCCGAGGAGAGCGGCGCCGTATCCGCGGGTCGGGACGGGCACAACCCGCGCACCTTCGGCCAACGCGATCTCGCGCGAGCCATCTGTACTTCCGTTGTCCGCGACGAGGACCTCGCCCGTGACGCCGGAGGTGCGCAGAAATGAGAAGGCCATTCGGATGCACGCCGCCAAGGTCTCCGCCTCGTTCAGGCACGGCATCAGGATGGTGAGCTCGATCGGGCCCGTGTCGGGCGTGTCGACGAGAACGGTCGTCACGGATCCTGCCGCCGATCGAGGCGCCCGACGGCGAAGATGGATTGGCCGAAGGGCGGGGAGATCCGGCGTTCGAGGACCCGAAAAGTCCTTGTCACCGTCCTGTCCCACGCCTGAAGGGCCACACTGTCGCCCGGGGTCATGCCCATCAATCGGACGCCGACGAACCAGGCGGCAAGTCCCGGAGCATTGACGTAGTGCATCCGTTCGATGTCGATCCCGGCCGCGCCATAGGTCTCTCGCAGTGTGGTCATCGTGTATCGGCGGTAGTGACCGACGGTCCTGTCAAAGCGGCCCATCGCGAACATGAACGCCGGGACGAACATGATGACGGCGCCACCCGGGACGACCAGCCGGTGGGCGGCGCGAAGGGCTCCGACATGATCCTCGATGTGCTCGAGGACATTGAAGGCGACGAGACTCGAGTAGTGACCCTCGGGCGGATCGAGGATATCGAGTTCCTCCACCGTGACCCGCGGCTCATCGGCGAATCGACGAGAGAGTCGGGCTGAACGATCGGGATCCAGTTCCGTCAGGGTCAGGTTGGCTACACCTGCATCGAGCCAGGCTTGGGCGTAGTCACCGAGGCCGCTCCCCAACTCGAGGGGATGGTCGCCAAGGTACGGCAGCGCCAGATCTGTGAGCCAAGCGTGATACTGCTTGACGGTCGCGAGAGACTCCAGCGTCGCGGACTGAAGTCTGGTATCACCGGTCAGAGGAACACCGCGAAGAAGCGTAGAGATGGCACGTCGGGTCGCCCGTGCGGGTTGATGGCGTCGCGGTAGTGTACCGCCTCCCATCCGCGGATAGGGTGCGCACGCGGCCGTCGACTCAGCGATCTCGAGCCCGAAGTGAACTAGTCCGTCATCGCCTACAGTGCGCGAGATGACACCGACATGCAGGAAGCACGCGCGACCTCGAGCAACTTGATCGGTCGCGTGGCCGGCATCGGCGCGACCGGGGGACGAGTCGCCCGCCTAACGTTCCTGCTGACCTGCATCTCGGCGGGGGTCTCCATCGTGGCACTCGTCGTTCTGGCGATCAGATCCGCCATCCGTCTGGACGTCCATTGGGATTTCGTTCTGGTACCACCTTCCGTTCGCTGCCGTGTACGGAGGGCTTGCCCGTTCCGTACGACATGAACGATGAGATGCGGTACCGGTTCCACGGATTCCCGCCGCTTCCGGAACTGGTCCAAGGCCTGCTGTGGAGAGCAACCGGGTCGATGAACGCCACGGGCGTCGTCAACTTCATCGCGTTCGCACTCTTCCTCGATCTACTGCCACAAGGTGCTGCGGGCGCCGTTCTGGCTTGTTGCCCTGATCTCGCTTGACCGCACCGATGGTCTTGATCCACACCACCGTCAGCTACGTCGACCTCTTCGGCAACGCATTCCTGGCGATCGGTCTCAGCGTCCTGCCTGTACTTCTATCTCTTCCCGGATCAGTCCGTCCCGGCTCGGTCTTCATCGGAGGTCTGGCGGCCCTCGCTGCCGCCGCCTGGTCCAAGTACCTGCTTGTTCCCGTCGTGGGCGTGACGTTCGTCCTCTTCGTCCTCATCGTGCTCCGCTCGAGGATCTTCGATCGTGTGAGTCGACGCAACGCGCTTTGCCATCCTCATCGTCTTCGTGGCGCTCGCCGCCGCTCCCTACGCAAAGAACCTCGTCGCGTACGGGAACCCGTTCTGGCCAACCAAGGTTCCGTCGTCGGAGTCGCTCTTCCCATACGTGAGCGACGACACGGGGATGGAGCCGCGGGTCGAACGTCCGCCGGCGCTCAAAGATGCTCCGCAGGCCCTAGTCTTCGTGGAATCCCTGTTCGAGACGCGGAATCCCGTCCACTACCCCAATCGCGCTCGGTGGACCATCGACCAAGGCAACACTGAGGCGGCCTTTCGGATGGGCGGGTTCTGGGGTCTCGGTGTCGCCATCTATCTCGTCGTGGCTTTCGGGATGCTGATCCTGTACCGACGACGGGCGGGAATCATCGCGAGCGTCACCGGCATCGGCCTGTTATGCCTCGTCGCGGTCCTACCCCAGTCGAACGAGCTCCGCTACTACCTCTTCATCCCGCTGACGTGGGCTGCGACGATCGGGATGCTGTATCGCCCCTTGCGGACTCAGGTTCCCACGTGCGGCGGTCGGGCTCCTTGTCCTCGTCTTCGCGATGTTCGGCTACATGGTCGTCGAGAACCAAGCGCGGTACCAGTTCGAGAAGGTCGACTACCGAGACGCGGCCGTTGTCTGGGGCGCGGCCGATTGGTGGTCGAAACTCCAACCGGGTCGCCCGTATTGCGCCGTCGGCATGATGCCGATCGGGATCCTGCTGACGGGCCCGACCATGCACGAGTACACGATCATCGATCGGAGCAAGATCGAGCTCTGCCCGCGGGATTCCATCGTCCTGACATTCGCCGGGATCCAGGGCCCCTACCGACCGAAGTAGGCTCCCGACCGCGGACCGGGCGCGTTGACGCGCTCAGATTGGATCCTCTCCTGGCGGATCGGGGCGCCTGCGACGCATCGCCCCCAGCCGGGTGGGTAGCCAGTCAAGTCGTCGCCGGAGGATGACCGCAACGCCGAGCAGCATGAATCCGACGAGGAGGAGCGGCACCTTCGACGGCGTTGCGCGGTACGTTGCCGCGACCTGATGCTTGCCGGCGGGAAGGTGGATTCCGACATAGCTCGGGGACACCATGAAGGTCGAGGTCGGCTGCCCGTCCACGGTCACCGTCCAGTTCGGGTGGTAGCTGACCTTCAACATGAGATCGGCCGCGGTTGGGCACTCCACAACGACTTGGAACGAGTTCGCTTCGTCGGCCTCGAACAAGGTCTTGCCGCCATCGGGACAGCCTCCTGAGAGGTCCGGCGGGCCGGCTGGCGTCGCGTAGTCCCAATGGATGAACTGATCGGCGCCGGGTTGGTCACTCCGGAACCACGCCACGTTGGCGTCGAACAGTTCCCTCTCGGTCGCCTTCTCCTGGCGACTGGCGATAGCAACGTACTCGGCGACGCCCTTCGTCGCGACCTGATACAGGGCGTACTTCCCGGACCGCTGGATCAGGCGGTAGAAGTCGGGCACCCGGAGCGTGGCAGGCGTGATGACATACCGCGCGTCGACGAGGTCGTATTGCGACGCGTCCTGGTCGCGGAACCACCAGATGAGGGACGAGTTGAGAGACAGACCCTGATAGGGAGGTCCGGCCACTGAGATGTCGTTGAAGATGAGCACGTCGCGGACGTTGAGACTCCCGAGACTGAGCTGCTTTCCCCAGTCCTCGCGTAGGCCCGCATAGACCCGCCCGCCAGTCGGGTACGACTTGAGCGTCTCGACGATCGCCTCGAGACCGTCGTCCGCCTTGATCGCGGTGTCGGCGGTCTGCATGTAGGTCGTGTTCCCCGAGTAGAAGTCTGCGCGCTCGGCGAGGGCCGGAACGAGGATCGCGACCAGGACCGCAGTCGCGACCAACGGCCGCCACGAGGCGACGATCCCAAGTCGTTCGCGTCCGGCCGTCGCCAGGCGCTCGACCATGTTCCAGATGAGCGCCCCACCAAGGCCGATCAGCGGGACGACGAACAACTCCATCTCGCCGATGAACCGGTGGATGAACAGCCCATTACTGGGCGGGAAGAGGTCGAACAGCGGCCCGAGAGTCGGTCGCCCGAAGTAGAGGACCAGCCAGAAGAGGAAGCCGTCAGCACGAAGATGTCGAGTCGCGTCCGACGGACGACCGCGACGCCCGACCCCGAGCGCCAGCAGGAGCGTCAGGACCGGCAGGCGTCCGTGGTCGAACAGGTCGCCGGTGAGAGCCAGCCGAGGATCGCGGGCGCCCCGAACGAGTCGTACTTGTACGGCTGGAGATACGGGGTCGCGTTGAGGTACTCGCGCGACGTGATGAACGGCAGCCACTGGTAGGCGGTCACCGCCAGGGCCACCACGCCGACGACGCCGAGCCGCACGAGCCGCGGGACGATCGTGCTCCGTCGAGCGCCGACGATGACGACCAGGATGACCGTGATGGCCATCATGTAGGCGTAGATCAGATGCGACAGCACGAGCACGGACAGGGCGACCATCGCCAGGACGTAGCCGGTCCCCTTGTTCACGACCCGGTAGACGCACGCCAGCGCGATGAACGAGAGGTGCATCGCCCACAGCTGGGTGAACATCCCGAAGCCGCGCCAGATGTAGCTGTCGTACTCGAACCCGTAGCGGAACGCCCCGGAGAACAGCGGCGAGGCTGCCGCGGCCATCGCCGACGCGACGACGGAGAAGCCCATCCGTCGCATCGACCAGTAGACGGTCAGCGGCAACCCGACGAGCAGGACGTAGCGGACCAGGTTGAACATCGTGAACAGGTCGATCGAGCCGAGGCTCAACCGGTCCAGCAGGACGACCACGAGGTGCGGGAAGCTCTGGTAGTAGAGCGCCTGCGGGAACCCGAGCTCCAGCTGCGGCACCCAGAAGTCGAGCGGGTTCCCGCCGACCGCAGCGTCTGGTCATCCGCTGGACGAACAGGTACTGGAACGCGTCGTCGTTGAGGTTCGGGATCGGGATGGTGACCTCGGGCAGCAGCATGATCGCGGTGACGACCATGGGCGGCGACGAGCAGGACGACGGCGAGCTTGCCGAGCGTGCCCAAAGGCACTTCGCGCTCGGGGTCCCTTTCAGGGGGTGTGGAAGCTGCAGCGCGCACGACCGCGACCGCGGCACTCAGGCGCACGCGGGCTCGACGGACCAAGCCACCTGTTGGGGCGGCATCGGGCCGAGGGGGGGGGGAAGCCACCCGCGAACAATAGCGTAAGCGTGGTTTTGGAGGCCGGGGGCGACGCTACGAAGGTGGGCTATCATATGCGTCGCCCTCGATCCTGTTCACAAATTGAGGACACTGATGCACCTGACAACAGATCAGCGCCTGGCGAGGGGCAGTCGAGGCAAGGAGCCGACTCGCGATCCTGGTGACCTGCTCCTGGTGGTCGTCGCGGCATGCGGGAGCAAGCCCCCCGCCGACCAGGCGCAGGACGAGCTGAACGCCGGACTCGCCGCCGACGCGGCGGGCAACACCGACGAGGCGGCCACCCACTACCAGAAGTGCCTCACGTTCGAGACGACGAACCGGTTCTGCATCTTCAACCTCGGCGTGCAGGCGCAGAACGCGGGCCGCGCGCTCGAGGCGGAGAACGCCTACCGGCTGGCGCTGATGCAGGATCCCGACTTCCCGTCCGCGCTGTACAACCTGGCCATCCTGCGCATCCGCGGCCGGATCCAACGACGAGGCGATCGCCCTCTACCGGCACCTGGTGGAGGTCGACCCGAACAACGCGAGCGGCCACTTCAACCTGGGCCTGGCGCTCGCCGCGACGGGCGACATCGAAACGGGCAGAACGAGATCAATGAAGGGATCCAGCTCAATCCCGCGCTGGTCGCACCGAGACCCCCTCCCCGTCCGCGGCGACGCCTCAGCCGACCCACGGCTCCGACCCCAGAGCCGACTCCACAGAGCCGATCGCCCGAACCGACTCCGGTGCCGACCAAGAAGCCAAAGCCGACCCCATCCTGAGTTAGCCACGTCAGAGAGCAACCCCCAGCGGATTTGCCCGCTGGAGGTTCTCGATTGGTGCGTCCCGAGCGGGCCAACCTCAGCGGGCTGTGGGCCGCAGGCTCGTGCTTCGCTCCGACAGCGGCTGGACGATGATGTGCGATCCCGCGATTTCGAAGGTAGGGCCGCCGCCGACTGACTTGTCAGCACGTAGTGCGGCCCAAGCATAGCCAGCGCCACCTACGCTGTTCGTCCCGTTGCCGTCAGCACCGATCGTGGCGACACGGGACGAGGCCGAACTCGCCCGGGCCGCCGTCAAGCGTCTGGGCGCCCTGTGGCTCGCCTCGCCCCGCCTCGTGGTCCACGTCGGCCCAGGTGAGGCCCAGGTATTTGACGAACACGAAGTCATCGGGAGCCTTCCACAAGACCGAGGCCGGTCGGCGGGAGGTCGAACTCGCCCCGGCCGCCCTCAAGCAAACAGGGCCAAGCTCAAGACCGAAGCCGGACGGCGCGAGGTCGTCCTGGCGCCGGCGGTCGTCCGGCTGTTGCGGGCGCGTTGGTTGGAGAGTGCCGGCAAGGGTCCCGACGACTTCGTGTTCACCAACTCGCGTCGGCGAACCGCTCGACTACCGCAGGGTCGGCGCGGCGTTCCGGACCGCGGTCCGTCGCTCCGGTGTCCGGGCCGATGGTCGGCTGTCGCTGCACAGCCTGCGCCACGGCTACGCCTCGCTGCTGATCGCCGACGGGCTCGACGTGGTGTTCGTGAGTCGCCAGCTCGGCCAGCTGACCCGCTATCGCGAGCACGGACCGCTCAAGACCGAGGCCGGTCGGCGGGAGTCGAACTCGCCTCGAGCGTACTCAAGCTAAAGCAGGGACCTCTGGCTCGCATCGCCGTACAAGGGACCCGACGACCTCGTTTTCGTCAACTCGGTCGGCCGGTCGCTCGACTACCGCAAGGTCGGCGAGGCGTTCCGCGAGGCCGTGTGCCGGTCAGGGGTCCAGCCGCGACGGTCGGCTGTCGCTGCACTCGCTCCGGCACGGCTACGCGAGCCTGCTCATCGGGTCCGGCCTCGACGTGGTCTACGTCAGCCGTCAGCTGGGCCATGCCAACCCGACGGTGACGCTCGATGTGTACAGCCACCTGTTCGCTCGTCGGGAGCATGCCGAGCGGGCCAAGGCGGCGCTGGAGGCGAGCTACGGGGCGATGGCGAGCCGGAGGCGGTCGTCGGGGTCGTCGTGACGGTCGTCAGGATCGTGGTCGTCGTCGACGGCGTCCTCGGCGGGACGCGGCTCGTGCTCCGGACAAGGAAGAACCCCGGAGGTCGCCCTGCCGGGGTTCTCGCTGTCGCTCGATCGATTAGGGCTTCGGCTGACCCGGTGGGTCAGCCCGGCTCGTGTCCTGTCTAGTTACCGACGCAGATGCAACCGACGGGTCGACGCGACACCTGTGTTCGTGATTACAGATCGGTGTGCCTGAGCTCGTAGCGTCACGAGTGTACCTGTAGTCAGCATGTGACGCGTGCCATTCGCACCGCGCTGGCCGTGCAGGTGTAGCGAAGTATTCGAAGTGTAAGACCGCCGATCCGGACAACGTCGATGTTACCAGTGCGAACTGTCGCAATCGTTGACCTGCCCGTGACGATGTGCGCGCCTGCCTGGTGCGGTTCCGCCCCGCTATAGACCGGTCGGACCGTCGTCCGTTGCAGCGCCGGTAGCACCCGTGGCACCGGTCGCGACCAGTAGCACCCGTGGCACCCGTCGTGCCGGTAGTACCGGTGGTACCTGTGGGACCTGTCGCGCCGGTTGCGCCGGTCGGACCTGTAGCACCGGTCGGTCCGGTCGGACCGCCTGACGGACCCGTGGGACCTGTCGCGCCGGTGGCGCCGGTCGGACCTGTCGCGCCGGTCGGTCCGGCGAGGCCGCCTGACGGACCGGTGGGACCTGTCGCGCCGGTTGCGCCGGTGGCGCCGGTGGCGCCGGTCGGCGCCGGTCGCACCCGTTGGACCGGCGGCGCCGGTGGCACCCGTCGCACCAGTGGCGCCGGTCGGGCCGGTGGCGCCGGTGGCGCCGGTGGCCCGGTCGCGCCGGTCGGCGCCGGTCGCACCCGTGTGCGCCGGTCGCACCGGTGGGGCCGGTCGGGCCGGTCGCGCCGGTGGCGCCGGTGGCGCCGGTGGCGCCGGTCGCGCCGGTCGCGCCGGTGGCGCCGGTCGCGCCCGTGGCTCCGGTCGCGCCGGTGGCGCCCGTTGCTCCGGTCGCGCCCGTGGCGCCGGTCGGCGCCGGTCGGCGCCGGTGGCGCCGGTGGCGCCGGTCGAGCCCGTGGCGCCGGTCGCGCCTGTGGCGCCGGTCGCACCGGTGGCGCCGGTCGCGCCGGTCGGCGCCGGTCGCGCCCGTGGCGCCGGTCGCGCCGGTGGCGCCGGTCGCGCCGGTCGCGCCCGTGGCGCCGGTCGCGCCGGTGGCGCCGGTGGCGCCGGTCGCGCCGGTGGCGCCGGTCGCGCCCGTGGCGCCGGTGGCGCCGGTGGCGCCGGTCGGCGCCGGTCGCGCCGGTGGCGCCGGTCGGCGCCGGTCGCGCCCGTCGCGCCGGTGGCGCCGGTCGCGCCGGTCGCGCCCGTGGCGCCGGTCGCGCCTGTCGCGCCGGTGGCACCCGTTGCGCCGGTGGCGCCGGTCGCGCCGGTCGCGCCTGTCGCGCCGGTCGCGCCGGTGGCGCCGGTGGCGCCCGTCGCGCCGGTGGCGCCGGTCGCGCCGGTCGCGCCTGTCGCGCCGGTCGCGCCGGTGGCGCCGGTTGCGCCGGTCGCGCCGGTGGCGCCGGTCGCGCCGGTCGGCGCCCGTGGCGCCGGTCGCGCCGGTGGCGCCGGTCGCGCCGGTCGGCGCCGGTGGCGCCCGTTGCGCCGGTCGCGCCGGTCGCGCCGGTGGCGCCGGTCGCGCCGGTCGCGCCGGTGGCGCCGGTGGCGCCCGTCGCGCCGGTGGCGCCGGTCGCGCCGGTGGCGCCGGTCGCGCCGGTCGGCGCCCGTTGCGCCGGTGGCGCCCGTCGGCGCCGGTCGGCGCCCGTGTGCGCCGGTCGCGCCGGTCGGCGCCGGTGGCGCCGGTGGCGCCGGTGGCGCCCGTTGCGCCGGTCGCGCCCGTGGCGCCGGTGGCGCCGGTCGCGCCGGTGGCGCCGGTTGCGCCGGTGGCGCCCGTTGCGCCGGTCGGCGCCGGTCGGCGCCGGTCGCGCCGGTCGCGCCGGTCGCGCCGGTGGCGCCGGTGGCGCCCGTTGCGCCGGTGGCGCCGGTCGCGCCGGTGGCGCCCGTCGGCGCCGGTGGCGCCGGTCGGCGCCGGTGGCGCCGGTCGCGCCGGTCGCGCCGGTGGCGCCGGTGGCGCCGGTGGCGCCGGTCGGCGCCGGTCGCGCCGGTGGCGCCGGTGGCGCCGGTCGCGCCGGTCGGCTGCCGGTCGCGCCGGTCGCGCCGGTGGCGCCGGTCGCGCCGGTCGGCGTCCGGTCGCGCCGGTGGCGCCGGTCGGCGCCGGTCGCGCCGGTGGCGCCGGTCGCGCCCGTGGCGCCGGTCGCGCCGGTGGCGCCGGTGGCGCCCGTCGCGCCGGTGGCGCCGGTCGGCGCCGGTCGCGCCGGTCGGCGCCTGTTGCGCCGGTGGCGCCGGTCGCGCCGGTGGCGCCCGTCGCGCCGGTGGCGCCGGTCGCGCCGGTGGCGCCGGTCGAGCCGGTCGAGCCGTTGCTGCCGGTCGCGCCGGTGGCGCCGGTCGCGCCGGTTGCGCCGGTCGGGCCGGTGGCGCCGGTCGAACCCGGTGCGCCCGTCGGCGCCGGTCGCGCCGGTCGCGCCGGTCGCGCCGGTGGCGCCGGTCGCGCCCGTGGCGCCGTCGCTCCGGTCGCGCCAGTCGGCGCCGGTCGCGCCAGTCGCGCCTGTCGCGCCGGTCGGCGCCCGTGCGCGCCGGTCGGCGCCGGTCGGCGCCGGTCGCGCCCGTCGCGCCGGTCGCACCGCTGGTCCCGTGCAGCGCCGGTGGCGCCCGTCGCGCCGTTGGTCCCCGCGGCGCCGGTCGGGCCCGTCGGACCCTGGCGCGCCTGTCGGCCCTGTGGCACCCGTCGCGCCGGTCGCGCCCGTGGCGCCCGTCGCGCCCGTGGCACCGGTCGGCCCAGTGACGTTCCACTGCTTGAAGTGTTCATTGGACTTGCAGTCGGCCTCCGAGTGGAAGCTCGAGGAGATCCGGACCGCTTTGGTCGACCCGTTCACGCAGGCATTGATCGTGGGCACAGCTGCGCTGGCGACGCCGGACACGCCGATGACCAAAGCGGCAGCCATGACGGCGGAAAGCATCCGTCGGATTTGCAGGCGCGGCTTCGGTGCGGAAGTCATCGGTGCCCCTCTTCCCTGGTCGAACGGCGGTCTCGGAAAGAATGACTAGACAGGCAGAGACCGCTGCCGGCGGCAATCCTACACTGGGGTGCAAGCCCGTGTCGACCGATTCGGCGAGCTTTTGGCGTCGGTTTTCCACATTTCGAGTGGTCCGTCGCGGACGTTCCCGGAGCGCCCGGCAGCCGGCCTGGGGCGAGATCCGCGGCCCGCGTTGACGAGGGACACCGCAAACCTGCCCGCCCGACCGGATTTGTGCACAGGGGTGAGGTTTCAACAGGTCACGGACCAGCCGAAAGTACTAGACGAGTCCTGCTCCCGGAGGGACACTAGCCGGGCTCATTCGGGGGGATGAGATCGGGGAAGTCGGGCGGTTCTGCCGTCCGCAAACGGGGGCCTCAAACGCTTCCCAATCATTCGCCGCGACCCCGAGCGGCGTATCGACCGGGGCGCTCCGCTGTCAATGGTGTGGGTGCCTCGGTCGTTCTGATTCCGCTCAGTCGCCGATCGTCGTCGCGAACCCCGGATCGACCAGTTCGACCGGACCGTCCGCGTAGAGCGCGCGGACGCTGTCGACGGTGGCGGCGCGATCGAAACCCATCTGGAGATGGGTCAGCAGGACCCGCCCGACCCGTGTCCGTGCGGCAAGCGCGCCGACCGCCGGTCCGTCCAGGTGCTCGGCGCCCGGGATGACCGGCCCGGGCCCGAACGAGACCTCGCACAGCAGGGTGTCGCCCGGTCTGACCAGGACGTCGAGGTCGGTCGCCCGCCCGCAGTCGCCCGAGTAGACGAGGCCGGGTCCATCGGCGCCCGCGACGGACACCCGGAGGCCGAAGCTCGAGGCGGTGTGCCGGACGTGCGCGGCCTCGAGGTCGAACGGGCCGATGCGGGTCGAGCCCTCGGTCAGCGCCTCGATGTCGAGCGCCTGGGCAGCGAACCCGGGCTCGTCATGCAGGCCGTCGATGCGATCGCCCAGCCCGGCCGGGGCCAGGACGCGGACGCGTCGGCGCGGCGGCTGCCAGCGCAGGTAGTGCCGGAGCGGGACCAGGTCGATGAAGTGGTCCGGGTGGAGGTGGCTGATGACGACCGCGTCGAGCTCGGCCGGGTCGAGGAGGCCGGCCAGCCGCGGGAACGAGCCCTGGCCGAGGTCGAGGAGCAGGGCCCCAGCGTCATGACGGATGAGGTAGGCCGCACCGGTCGCCCCCGGACGGTCGGTGTAGGCCGGGCCGGCACCGATGACATCGAGTCGCATCCCCCGCTCGCCGGGGCTACTGACTCGGCCCGTACTGACCGCCGACGAGGTGGAGGCCATCGGGTCGTTCGGATCGCCACGGCCGGGTGGTCAGGCCGTGGGAGTCGCGGTCCGACTCCCCGTCCGGGGCCACGTCCGGAGTGGCGGCGGGCTGGGGACCCTCCACTGCCGGGGCATCCGGGGTGGTGCCCTTCGACGTCCCGGGCGGTTGGGCATGGCCATGGCCGCTCGATCGGGTCACGTTGGTATCGACCCCGGAGGGCGCCTGACTCTGGTCGCCGTCCTTGCCGTCCAGGTCGTCGAGCGCAACCGTGCTCGAGCTGAGCGCCGCCTCGGCGGCCGCACGGACGGGCGCCGGGACGGTAGCGACCATCTGGGTCAGGACCACGACATGGCGCGTGACGGTGATCTCGATGGTGGCCGTGGCAGCGGGATCCTTGTCCGTGCCCAGCGCGGCCTCGGCGACGATCCTCGAGTAGGCCACCAGGGCGGCCTCGGTCGCGCCGTCATCGCCGGCGGTCGAGGCCTGCTGGGCTTCCAGGATGCGCTGATCGAGGCGGTGGACCTCGGCCTGGGCCCGATCGGTCAGGCCGGCCGGCAGGTTGGCCATCTCGGTCCAGATGCGGGCGCCGTAGAGCGGGCCGCCCGGGCGCGCGGCGAATGCGGTCCCGGCGAGGATGACGAGGGTCAGCGAGCCGGCGAACACGGCGGCGACGGGGCGGCGCCAGGCGTTCCGGACAGCACGGGCGCGCTTGGCGGCGAGGGCCGAGGTGGTCTCGCCGGCCGCGTCGAACGTCGCGTCCGCCTCGATCAGCGCGGCCCGCTTGTGGGCGATACCCATGACCGACATCCGCATCCGGGTGGTCGCCGCGATGCTCGGGGACAGGTGGTCCTCGCCGTACGCCTGGAGCAGGCGGCCGGTCGACGCGATCTGCGGGATCCTTGAAGTCCAGCATCTGGTCGTCCATCACGAGACCCTCGGACGAGGGGCAGGGCCGGTCTTGGCGTGGGCCTCCGGCTCCTCGATCCCGAGCTGGCGCCGCAATGCGGCGATCGCCCGGAACTGCAGTCCGCGGATCGTTCCCTCCTGTTTGCCCATCGCCTGCGCCGCCTCGCGGGCGGAGAGGCCGGCGAAGAAGCGGAGGGTGATGGCGTCGCGCTGGTCGTCGGTCAGGGTCGATAGGGCCGCCCTGACCTCGTCGATGTCCTGGCGGGTGACCGCCAGCTCGTCAGGACCGGCGTCGATGCCGGCCTGTTCCACCGACTGGGCGAGGTCGGCGTGCTCGTGGCTCGTCCTGAAGTGATCGATGACCGCGTTCCGTGCCAGGCGGAACAGCCAGCCCCCGAACGGGACGCCTCGGGATTCGTAGCGAGGCAATGCTTCCAGGGCCTTGACGAAGACCAACTGCGTCAGGTCCTCCGCGTCGCTCGGGCTGCGAACACGGCAGGCGACGAATCGATAGACCTGCAGGTGGTAGTGGTCGAACAGTCGACCGAACGCCCATGCGTCCCCCGCACGAGCTTCTTCCACCAGCCGCTCGATCGCGGCGTCGTCGAAGGTCACAACGAACAGGCAGGCATGGCGTTAGGTTCCCCACGGCACGTTCTGACTATCGTACTAGTCAGAAGGGGATCTGGACCCTCTCTGTTGCCCCGCCGCGCCGGAAAGTGAGGGCGTCGAATCCGGCTCCGGCGAGGCTGTCGTAGCCGGCGTCGAGGCCCCAGTTGGCGTGGTCCGCCCGGTGCGCGTCCGAGCCGACCGTCACCGCCCGGCCACCGAGCTCGCGGAACCGTGCGACGATCGCCGGGTGCGGGAAGGGGCTCTTGATGGTGTAGCGCAGGCCGCTGGTGTTGACCTCCAGGGCCGTGCCGGAGTCGACGAGGGCCAGGAGGATGCGGTCGTAGAGCTCCGGCTGTGCCTCGAACGCCGCCGGGGTCACGTGCGGGTAGAGGTAGCGCTTGACGTTGTCGATGTGGCCGATGGCATCGAACAGGCCGGAGCGCGCGGCGGCTTCGACCTCGTCGAAGGAGGGCGCGACGATGTCCTCGAGGGAGCGGCCGGCGATCCAGGCCGCGACGTTGCGGGGGCTGTATGGCGAGGCCACGCGGTCGTGCACCGAGCCGATGGTGAAGTCGTACGCGTGGCGGGCCAGGTGGTCGCGGATGTCCTGTTCCCAGGTGCGGTCGTAGGTCAGCTCGACCCCGAACCGGATCTGGACACCTTGCGGGCCCCAGCGTTCCGCGGCTTTGCGGACGATCCGCTCGCGGTCCTCGAACGTCGTGTAGCCGAAGGCCGGCGCCCCGGGCTCGAAGTCGACATGGTCCGTGATGGCGATCTCGGCGATCCCGTGCTCCAGTGCCAGCTGCGCGTACGTGTCGATCGGGACATTGCTGTCGGGCGACAGGTCCGTGTGCATGTGGGCGTCGAGGGGGAGACGGCGCGGCGTCAGCCTGGCCCCCTTTCCGGTATGCCACTCGAGAGCATCACGGGGCGCGCCTGGCGCCACCCGTGATGCTTGATTTCAGCCGGAAGTGGGGGCTGGTTCAACCTGATGCCTGTAGACGGCATCAAGAGACCGGTTCCCCTCGATCGGACCCCGTCCTGCCAGACGTGATGGTCTCGAGTGACATCAACGACGCTGGAGCCAGCGCGGTCGCCGCGGATCGTCACTGAGGCCCCCTCGCCCGTATGCCACTCGAGAGCATCAAGCGGACCGGAGAGTGGTTCGAGCTCGGTCCGCCCGACCGCCCTGTCGCGGGCCTGCCCGACCACCCCGTCGCGTGCCCGGCCGACCGCTCTGTCGTGGGCCTGCCCGATCGCCCTGCCGTGGGCCTGCCCGATCGCGAAAACCGGCAACTGCTCACCAGGCGAGCGCTCGTCACCGCTCGGGTGACAACTGGACGATGTGGTGAGCATCTGACAACGATCCCGCACCGGAGTCGGCCATCCCGCGCTCAGGCCGGGGCCGGTCCTGGAGTCTGGTCCGGACGTGCGCTCGCGTCGTGAGCAAATGGCAGAAACCGGCCCGAGTTCCGGCTGGCCCCACCCCGACTGGCCCCGCCCCGACTGGTCGCGCGGCCCACCCAGCCGACGGTGATGCTCTCGAGTGGCATCAAGGGCGGAGGGGCCTTCGCGACCCCAGTCTTGCCAGACCTGATGCTGTCGAGTGGCATCAGGGGCGGAGGGGCCTTCGCGCGGGCGCGCCACCGATCCGCCGGCTTGATGCCGCATACAGGCATCAGGGGAAGAGAGCCCTCGCGACCGCCCGGAAACAAGCATCAACCGCTGATCAGGCCCAGCTCGTGGCCGACGCGGTCGAAGGCCGCCAGGGCGAGGTCGAGCTGCTCGCGCGCGTGGGCGGCGGTGACGATCGTGCGCAGGCGCGACTTGTCGATGGCGACGGTCGGGAAGACGACGGGCTGGGCGAAGACGCCCTCCTCGATGAGTCGGTCGCTGAAACGGCCGGCGGTGTCGGGGTCGCCCATCATCACGGGGGTGATCGGGGTCTCGGAGTGGCCGGTGTCGAAGCCGAGGCGAGTCAGCTCGGCTTTGAAGTACCTGGTGTTCTCCCAAAGTCGTTCCTGGAGCTCGGGCTCGTCCTGCATGACGCGGAGGGCCTCGCGGATGGCACCGACCACGGCGGGCGGGTGCGACGTGCTGAACAGGAACGGCCGTGCCCGCTGGGTGAGGATCTCGCGCAGTGCCACGCGACCCCGCCACGTACCCGCCGAGGGACCCGACGGCCTTCGACAGCGTGCCGACCTGGATCGCCACCCGGCCGTGCAGGCCGAAGTGATCGACCGAGCCTCGCCCGTTGCGACCGAGGACGCCGCTGGCATGGGCGTCGTCGACCATGACGGCCGCACCGAATGATTCGGCCGCCTCGACGATCCCGGGGAGTGGCGCGATGTCGCCATCCATGGAGAACACGCCGTCCGTGACGACCAGGATCGACCGCCACTCCCCGCCGGTCGGGGTGCCGGTCTCGCGGGCCTCGCCGAGGATCGCGCGCAACGCTTCGACGTCGGCGTGGGGGTAGACCTTGCGCGGCGCCTTCGACAGCCGCATGCCGTCGATGATCGAGGCGTGGTTGAGCGCGTCCGAGACGATGAGGTCGGTCTCGCCGGTGACGGTCGGGATGACCCCGGTGTTGGCCGTGAAGCCCGACTGGAACGTCAGGACCGCGGGGACCTCCTTGAAGGCCGCCAGCTCCGCCTCGAGCGCCTCGTGCATCGACATCGTCCCGGCGATCGTCCGGACGGCGCCGCTCCCCGCCCCGAACTCGCGGACGGCGGCCACGGCCGCGTCGCAGACCCGCGGGTGGTGGGTGAGCCCGAGGTAGTCGTTGGACGACAGGCTGATGAGCCGGCGCTCGTCGACCGAGACGATGGGCCCCTGTGCCGACGACATCACCCGCAGCGGGCGATAGAGGTGGCGCTCCTTGAGCGCAGCGACCTCGTCCTCGAGGAAGTGGAGCGGGTCGGGCCGGCCGGGTGCTGTCATGACGTCCAGTCCATGATGACCTTGCCGGAGTCGCCGTGCCGGGCGGCAGCGAACGCGGCCTCGTGCTCGCGGAAGCTGAACCGGTGGGTGATGGCCGGGGTGATGTCCAGCCCCGACTGGAGCATCACCGTCATCTTGTACCAGGTCTCGTACATCTCCCGGCCGTAGATGCCGCGCAGGGTCAGCTGGTTGAAGACGATCTGGTTGACGTCCAGGCTGATCTCCTCGGTCGGGATGCCGAGGATGGCGATGCCGCCGCCGTGGGCCATCGCGCCGAGGGCTGAGCGGAGCGCGGCGGGATTGCCGGACATCTCCATCACGACGTCGAAGCCCTCGACCATGTCGAGCTCCTCGAACGTGTCCTGGAGGGAGCGCGTCGCCGGGTCGATGGCGAGGGTCGCGCCCATCTTCGTGGCGAGGTCGCGCCGGTAGGCATTGGGTTCACTCACGACCACGTTGCGTGCCCCGGCGTGCCGTGCCACGGCCGTGGCCATCAGCCCGATCGGCCCGGCGCCGCTGACCAGCACGTCCTCGCCGAGGACCGGGAACGCGAGCGCGGTGTGGACCGCGTTGCCGAACGGGTCGAAGATCGCGGCGACCTCCTCGTCCACGCCCGGCCAGTGGTGCCAGACGTTGGTCATCGGCAGGACGACGTACTCGGCGAAGGCCCCGTCGCGGCCGACACCGAGGCCGATGGTGTTGGCGCACAGGTGCCGGCGCCCCGCCAGGCAGTGGCGGCAGCGGCCGCACACGACATGGCCCTCGCCGCTCACCAGGTCACCCGGCGCGAAGCCCGTCACGTTGCTCCCGACCTCGGTCACCTGGCCGACGAACTCGTGGCCGACGACGATCGGCGGGTGGAGCGTCTTCGCCGCCCACGGATCCCACGATTCGATATGGAGGTCCGTGCCGCAGATGCCCGTCTTGTGGACCCGGATCAGGACGTCGTTGATGCCGACGGCCGGCAGCGGCACCTCGCGCAGGTCGAGTCCCGGGCCGGGGCCGGTCTTGACCAGGGCGAGCATGGGTCAGTGCCCCCCGATCAGCTCGTCGAGTTCGCCCTGGTCGAGCCCGAAGTCGTCGTCGTCCACGTCGGACCAGTCGATGATCGGGTTCTCCACCGAGCCGATGCCGTCGATCTCGCAGCGGACGCGGTCGCCGGGCATCAGGAAGACCGGCGGATCGCGGAAGACCCCGACCCCGGACGGGGTGCCCGTCGCGATGATGTCGCCCGGGTCGAGGGTGATCGAGCGGCTGATGTGCTCGATGAGCTCGGCGACGCCCCAGATCATGTCCGAGGTGTTGCCGTCCTGCATGAGGATCCGGCCGCCATCGTTCGGGCCCGAGCCGGGGATCAGGTACGAGCGGAGGCGGAGCTTCTGGGGGTTCGGGATGTCGTCCGCGGTGACGAAGACCGAGCCCATCGGCAGGAACGTGTCCGAGCCCTTGGCCCGGAGCCACTGGCCGTCCCCGACCTCGCCTTCGGCGAGGGCGACCGGCACGCCCTGCCAGTCGCGGGCACTGACGTCGTTGACGACGAGGTAGCCGGCGACGTGCTCCATGGCCTCCTCGCGCCGGACGCGGCGCGCGGTCGTGCCGATGACGACACCGAGCTCGACTTCGAGGTCGAGGGCGTGGGTGCCCTCCGGCCGGACGATCGGCTCCTCGTCACCGATGACGGCATTGGCGAACTTCGAGAAGAGGAGCGGTCGGGTGGGCGCGGCGCGGCCGCCCTCAGCCGCGTGCTCCTTGTAGTTGAGCCCGACGCAGACGATCTTGCCGGGGATCGGCAGCGGCGCGACGAGCTCGACGTCGTCGAGCGGGATGCCGGCGGCGCCCTTGAGGGTGGCCGCGCGACGGCGGAAGTCGTCGAGCGCTTCCGGGTCGAGGTCCAGCCCGGACAGGAAGCCGTCGAACAACGGGATCACGCGATCGCCGACGAGCAGGCCGGTGCCTCCGTCCTCCTCACCGAGATACGAGACGAGGCGCATGGCGGGTCTCCTGGGTCAGTGCCGGGTCAGTTCGAGGGCGCGGCGGACTCGGCCGGCGTGGCGGTGGGGATGGCGGTCGGGGTCGCGCTGGGGGCCGGCTCGGGGCCGTGCTCGGGGCCGTGCTTGGGGCGGTGCTGGCGGCCGGGCTGGCGCTCGGGCCGGCGCACTGCTTCTCCGGGTTGGTCTTCTCGCCCCATTGCTGGTAGAAGGCCAGGATCTTGGCCTGGTCCAGCGTCTCGAGCGGCAGGACCCGGCCCCAGACGATGGCCTGGAACGGCGTCGACATCTGGTCGAACCGGGCGATGACCGGGGCGATCGATGCCCTTGGGGATGTTGCAGACGGGGCTGTTCGGGAACACGTCGTACAGCGCGTGGAGCTGGGCCTGGCCATCGGCCGTGGCGCCCGGGCCGTTGCCGGTGTAGAGGATGACGATGCCGCCGTGCTCCAGGTTGTGGATCCAGCCCTGCGGCAGGACCTGGTCGTTCGGGCCGTAGACGCGGGCGGGGATCGGGCCGGCGGTGCCCGGCACGTTGAAGTGGTTGCCCGATGCCGGGGCGCAGTACGTGTAGGTCACCTTGGTCCCGACGGCGACGTGCTGGCGGCCCATGTCGGGCTGGACGTAGCCGAGGGCCGGGGTCGCGTTGGCGGCCGGCGAGGCGGTCGGGTCCGGGGTCCAGATGGTCGAGCAGGCGTAGGCGGACTGCGAGGCGGACAGGAACACGAACGTCGACAGCAGCGCGACACCGGCCAGCGCGGCCACGACGATGATCGCCGTCCGGTAGCGCTCGAAGAACGTGGGCGGCGCGGCGGTCCGCTGGCGTTCGCGGCGGCCGGCCCGGGACGACGGCGTGCGCGAGGAGCTCGGGCGGGGCGCGCCGGAGGCCGAACCGGAGGTCGAGCCGGAGGTCGAGCTCGATCCCGTGCCGGTCGCCCGGGGAGTGGCCGGGAGCTGGACCGTCGGATCGGTCCCGGCCGTGCCGGCCGTGCCGGGCGTGCCGGACGTGCCGGACGTCGAGCCGGTCGAGGCCGACGCGGGCGGCGGACTGGCCGCCGGCTTCGGGGTCGAAGGGTTCGTGCCGGGTCGCTGGCGCCGGCGGCTGGCTTTGCTCACGTGGTCGCCTCGGTGTCGGGGAGGTGGTCGATGGGTGGGAGTCGGGTGTCGTGTGGCGCAGGCGTGCGGGCCGCGCGCACGGTGAGGGTACCGTCCCGGCCCCCGGTCGTGCTCACGGCTCGTTGAGGTACGTGCGCACCTCGGGTCGGAGGAGGCCGCGGAAGAGGGCCAGGCTGAACGCCGCCACGAAGATCGCGTGGACGACCAGCTGGCCGAAGAGGAGGATCGGCACGAGCGGGACGGTCAGGCTGGCGAGGCCGAGGGCGAGGCCCCGGGCGGCCTCCTTGCGCTGCAGGACGAGGGTCGTGGTGAAGATCGTGTAGGCGAGCAGGGCCATGACGACCAGGCCTTCGAAGCTGACCGGCACCGAGATCGCGAGGTCCACCACCGAGCGCAGGCTGATGCCGATCCCGGCCAGGATCAGGAAGGCATAGGCGAGGAACAGGCGGATGCCGCCGGGCATCGCGCGGAGACGGTCGAACATCGGGGACGCATCGTACCGGAGACTGGGGGAGGGGCCGGGCCGGGGCCGGAGGGGCGGGGCCGCGAGGCCCGATCCTGCCAATCGCTCACCACACGAGCGTTGGTCACGCCCGACGTCCTCGGCTGGATCTGGTCTGAGCGTGGATAGGGGCCAGCTCCGCGCCGTCGACTGCCAGATGCACACCCCACGATCGATCTGTCAGTCGATCGGTGACGAGCGCTCGCCTGGTGGGCATCTGCCGGTTTCGCGGACGGCTGCGCCCGACGTGCCGGGCGAGGCCCCGCGGCCCCGCTGTCGACAGAGAGTCGACAACCAGGGGTCGAGGACTTCCGATGAGGCCTCCTGGTGCGATCCCGTCGCCTGGCAGTCGACAAGGAGGGCCGAGGAGGGCCGTCGACGACGTTTCGACTCGTGGTTGTCGCCTCACAGTCGACACGGCACCCGGGACCGAGTCCGGCGCCGGGGCACGCGCCACGGACCTGGGCGCCCGCCGGGCCCGAGGCCCGCGGCGCCGAGGCCCACCGCGGCGCCCGCCCCGCGCAACCAACTCGCAATGGGTCTTGACACCGGACAACGACGCTCGTATCGTCCCTAAACCGGTTTAGCAGAACCGGTTTGCAACGGCTCAGGCGACCCGATCAGCTCCTCCTCTCGGGTCGCCTTCCCTTCTGGCGCGGTCGTGTGGAGCGGCCTGCGGTCCCGACGAGAGAACCGATTGGCACAGCGCACCGTTCGTCCGCGCATCGCCGACGTCGCCCGCGCAGCGGGCGTGTCGAAGACGGCCGTGTCCTTCGCATTCAACAAGCCCGATCGGCTCGCCCCGGACACGACCGCCCGCATCCGGCTGGTCGCCGAGCAGCTGGGCTACACGCCGCACCCGGTCGCCCGGATGCTGAGCCAGCGCGAGACGCGGACCATCGGCGTGCTCACCCCGCAGGCCCTCTCGGTCATCTTCTCGAACCCGTTCTTCGGGGCGTTCAGCGAGGGCGTGGCCGTCGCCGCGGAAGCATCCGGCTACGCCCTGTACTTCATCTCGCCGCTCCACGGCAGCCTGGCCAGCGCGATGGACCGGGCCACCGTCGACGGCGTGGTGGCCATCGGCCTGAGCGAGGACCACCCGGAGGTCGAGGCCATCCGCCGAGCCGGCGTGCCGGTCGTCCTGGTCGACTCGACCGCGCTGCCCGATCACGGCGCCATCGAGGTCGACGACGTCAGCGGCGCGCGGTCGGCCGCCCAACACCTCATCGAGCTCGGCCATCGCGACGTGCTGGTCGTCGGGGTCGAACCGGCCGCCCCCTCGACGACCATCGACCCCGAAAGCGTGACCGGCCGGCGGCTTCGCGGCTACCGCGAGGCGTTCGACGCGGCCGGCATCGGCATCCCGGACGAGCGCGTCGTCGTCGGCCCGGCCAGCATCGACGGCGGGATCGCCGCCTTCGGGGCCCGCTGGCGCGACGGCGACCGGCCGACCGCGGTCCTGGCCATGAGCGACGCGATGGCCATCGGCGCGATGCGGGCCGTCCGCGATCTCGGCCTGTCCGTCCCGGGTGACGTCAGCGTGGTCGGCTTCGACGACATCGACCTGGCCCAGCACGTCGACCCCCCGCTGACGACCGTCCACCAGCCGATCCGGCGCAAGGGCGAGGAAGCCGTCCGAATCCTCCTCGACGAGGTCCTCCACCCCGACCAGGGCAGGCCGGAGCACTGCCTGCTGCCGACCGAGCTCGTGGTCCGCGGCTCGACCGGCCCGGCCCGTCCCGCGGCCGGCGACCGGGGAGTGCCGGCATGAGCGCCGATGTCCCGGCCTGGGTCCGCGACGCCGTCTTCTACCAGATCTTCCCCGACCGCTTCGCGCCGAGCGACCGTGTCGTCAAGCCCGGCCCGATGGAGCCCTGGGACGCCCCACCGACCGTCCACGGCTTCAAGGGCGGCGACCTGCTCGGGGTCGCCGAGCACCTCGGCTACCTCGAGGACCTCGGCGTCACGGCCATCTACCTGACCCCGATCTTCAGCTCGGCCTCGAACCACCGCTACCACACCTACGACTACTACGCGGTGGATCCGCTGCTCGGCGGCAACGACGCGCTCCGGGAGCTGCTCGACGCGGCCCACGACCGGGGGATGCGGGTCGTGCTCGACGGCGTGTTCAACCACAGCGGCCGCGGGTTCTGGCCGTTCCACCACGTGCTCGAGACCGGGCTGGCCTCGCCCTACCGGTCGTGGTTCTGGATCGACGACGAGGAGCTCCGGACGGAGGGGCACCTCCACGCCTATCCGGAGCCCGGCGACCACACCACCCGGCTGGGCTACCAGGGCTGGTGGAGCCTGCCCGACCTGCCGAAGCTCAACACCAACGAGCCGCAGGTCCGCGAGTACATCTTCGGCGTGGCCGAGCACTGGCTCCGCTTCGGCATCGACGGCTGGCGGCTGGACGTCCCGACCGAGATCAGGGACGAGGCGTTCTGGCAGGAGTTCCGGACCCGCTGCCGAGCCGTCAACCCCGACGCCTACCTGGTCGGCGAGATCTGGCAGGTCGCCCCTGACTGGCTGCGCGGCGACCGGTTCGATGCGCTGATGAACTACCCGCTGGCCGAGGCGATCCTGGGCTTCGCGGCCGGTGGCGACCTGGACCGCGAGGTGGTCGACGGGCACGGCATGTACCGCAACGACCTCCAGCCGATGACCGGGGCCGCGTTCGGCGGGCGGGTCGTGGACCTGTCCACCGCCTACGACCCGGCGGTCGTGTCCGCCCAGCTCAACCTGCTCGGCTCGCACGATGCGCCGCGGCTGCGGACGGTCGTCGGTGGCGGCCTGGAGCGGACCCGGCTGGCGACGCTCCTCCAGCTCACCCTGCCCGGCGCGCCGTGCATCTACTACGGCGACGAGGTCGGCCTGACCGGCGGCAACGACCCGGCCTGCCGCGGCGCCTTCCCGTGGGACGAGGCGCGCTGGGAACCCGGCCTGCGCGAGTCGGTCCAGGCGCTGCTCCGTCTCCGCCACGCCGACCCGGCGCTGCGGGACGGCGGCATCCGGATCGTCGGCGCGTCCGACGCGGCCGTGGCCCTGGAACGCGGCACCGGCTCGTCCCGGTTCGTCGTCGCCGCCAACGCCTCGGCTGAGCCGGTGCGCCTGGACCTGCGGTTCGCCGATGCCGCGCCGGGGGCAGGCGGTCATCTCGCACCGATCGTCCTGCCCGGCTTCGATGGGGTCGGCGAGTCGCCCATCGTGGACGGTCGGGCCAGCCTGGACATGGCGCCGCGGGCCGCCGCCATCCTCCGCGTCGTCTAGGGACGGGCGACGTGCAGAACCATGCCATCCGACCATTGACGAGCCACCCCACCGAGACTAGATTCGCCGTCCGAGTTTGCAAACTTTCGCGGGATCCCCGGCCCACCCGCCCCATCGCACGCCGACCGATCCGTCGGTCGCTGGAGACACGGTTGCCGCAGCAGACCCGCCGGCCGACCATCGACGACGTCGCGGCGGACGCGGGCGTCTCGAAGACGTCCGTCTCGTTCGCGTTCAACACGCCCGACCGTCTGCGACCCGAGACGCTGGCCCGGATCCGGCACAGCGCGGCGGCCCTGGGATATCGACCCCGGGCTGCGCCACGCACGGTCGGCCACGCTCGCCACGGCACGATCGCCATCCTCGTGCCGCAGGCGCTGGGCACGATGTTCGCGAACCCGTCCTTCGGGGAGTTCGCGGCCGGGGCCCTCGCCGAGGCCGAGGCGGCCGGGTTCGCGGTCCAGTTCATCTCCCCGCTCCACGGCCCGCTCGCGCAGGCCACCGGCGGCAGGAGCCTGTCCGGTGTCGTGGCCATCGGCCTCCGGCCCGACGGGCCCGAGATCGACGACATCGAGCAGTCGGGGCTCCCGGTCGTCTCGGTCGACGCCGAGCCGTCGCCGGGCGTCCCCAGCCTGACCGTCGGTGACGAGGCCGGGGCGCGCAGCGCGGCGGATCACCTCCTGGACCTGGGCCACCGGTCGTTCCTCGTCATCAGCCTGGGGCCCTTCCCGTCGCCGACCGGCAGCCCGTGGTCCGTGCGGGCGCGGCGGATGGCCGGCTACAGCGGCGCGCTCGCCGACCGCGGCATCGTCCTGGCCGACGAGTCGGTCGTGTACTGCCACGCGAGCATCGCGGGCGGGTCCGAGGCGTTCGCTCGTGCGTGGACGTCCGGCCAGCGCCCGACCGCGGTCATCGCGATGTGCGACGCGATGGCCATCGGCGTCATCGAGGCGGCCCACGACCTGGGCCTTCGGGTGCCGGCCGACCTGTCGGTCGTCGGCTTCGACGACATCGAGCTGGCGCGGTTCACCGACCCGCCGCTGACCACCGTCTGCCAACCGGTCCGTGACAAGGGCCGGGCGGCGGTCCGCCTGCTGCTGTCCAGCCCTGCCCGCCGGGAGGACCGGGCGGAGACCCGGACGCAGCTCGAGACCGATCTCATCATCCGGGGTTCGACCCGGCGCCTCCGAGCGGCGCGCCGGACCGGGCCTCCACCCGATCCATGAGGGCATCCGGCCCGAACAATCTGGCGATCTGACCACTGGGGCCGACTCGGCGACTAGGAGGTATGCCGACGGCCACGACCAGCGGTGGCAAGCGCACTAGGAGGATAGGAAACGTGATCAAGAGATTCGGCATCCTGTTGGCGGCGATGGCCGTCATCATCAGTGCCTGCAGTAGCGGCGGATCGTCCGCCGCCCCGAGCCAGGCCGCAAGCACAGCCCCCAGCGCAGCGGCACCGTCCGCCGCCGGAAGCGTCGCCGCCCCGTCCGCGGGTGCCGCGACGCTCGTCATCTGGGCCGACGAGAAGCGCGCGGCGGCGATCAAGCCGCTGGCCGCCAAGTGGGCAGCCGACAACGGCGTCAACGTCCAGGTCGAGGCCGTCGCCCAGGACCTGACCACCAAGTTCAAGACGGCCAGCCAGGCCGGCAACCCGCCGGACGTGGTCGTCTGGGCGCATGACGTGATCGGCGACTTCATCCAGAACGGCGCCATCGACCCGATCCAGATGACGGACACCTCGATGTTCGACCCGCTGGCGGTCAAGGCGATGACCTTCAACGGCAAGCTGTACGGCATCCCGTACTCCGTCGAGAACATCGCGCTGCTCCGCAACACCGACCTCGCGCCGGAATGCCCGGCGACGATGGAGGACCTGGTGGCCACCGGCCAGCAGCTGGTCAAGGACAAGAAGACCACCGAGATCATGGCCCTCCAGGTCGGCCAGAAGGGCGACGCCTACCACATCTATCCGCTGTTCGTGTCCGGTGGTGGGTCGTACTTCGGTCAGACCGCGACCGGCGACCCGGATCCCAAGAACGTGACCGTCGACTCGGCCGGCTCGATCGCCGCCGGGAAGAAGCTCGCCGCACTCGGCGAGAAGGGCGTCGGTGCCCTCAAGCGATCCATCGACGACAAGAACGCGATCCCGCTGTTCACCAGCGGCAAGACGCCGTTCCTCATCTCCGGCCCGTGGGCCATCGCGGACACGAAGAAGGCCGGGATCAAGTACGACATCTGCGCCATCCCGCCGTACAAGGACGGCACGGCCGCCTCGCCGTTCATCGGCGTCAACGGCTTCTACCTCGCCAGCAAGGGCAAGAACCAGGCCCTCGCCACGGAATTCCTGACGTCGGTCGTTCCGACGGTGGATTTCCAGACCGGCCTGTACAAGGTGGATCCGCGACGGCCGGCCGTGACCGCTGCCGTGGATGCCGTCAAGGCTGACGATCCGGACATCCCCAAGTTCGCGCTCGCGGGCAAGGACGGGACCATCCTGCCGGCCATCCCGGCGATGGGCCAGGTCTGGAGCCCGTTCGGCATCGCCGAGGCGGCGATCGTCGGCGGGGCTGACCCGGAGACCGCGCTGAAGGGGGCCGCGACGGCCATCCGAGCCGGCATCAAGTAGTCGCACCGCCGGACCGGGCCGCCACGCGGCCCGGTCCGGCACACCGCCCGATGCGGAGATCCCAGCATCGGGTCCGCCCTGTTGTCGATGGAGGAGGCAGCCGGTGACGACCATCTCGAACCCTGTTCCAAAACGGAGCTGGGGGTTGTCGGGGGACAGCACCCGCGGCCTGATCGGCAAGATCATCATCCTCGGACTCGTCGCCGGGCTCGCGGCCGCGATGGCCGTCCCGCTCATCTCCGGCAAGGAATGGGTCCTCCTCGGGATCCTCGTCTTCACGACGGTCGCGATCTTCGTCATCTACCTGCAGCCCTGGCATATCCCGATCAAGTACCTGTTGCCGGGCACGATCTTCCTCATCGCGTTCCAGGTCATCCCCGTCGTCGCCACCTTCGGGACGGCGTTCACGAACTTCGGTGACGGCCACCGCGGATCCAAGGAGGACGCCGCCCAGGCCATCGAGACTGCGTCGGTCGCGCAGGTCGCCGGATCGGCCGAGTACGTGCTCACGATCGCGACCGACGGCGATCCGACGACCGGCGAGCTCGTGTTCCTGCTCTACGACCCGAGCACCAAGGCGGTCCAGAAGGGCACCCCGGACGGCCTGACCCCCGCGACCGACGTCACGGTCAGTGCGACCGGACGGGTGACCGAGGCTCCCGGACTGACCATCCTCAACATCGCCCAGGCCGCGGGCCGTCCGGATGACATCAAGGCGATGGTCATCCCGACCGCCGACGGAGCCATCAAGGCGTCCGGCCTGTCCAAGGCATTCGAGGGCAAACCGACAGCCGACTTCCAGGCCTCGTGCGACTGCATCACCGACTCCACGACCGGGATCGTCTACACCGCGGACAACGCACGCGGACTATTCGTCAGCCCGAGCGGCGACGCGCTTGCGCAGGGCTGGCTGGTCGGCGTCGGGCTGGACAACTTCGTCAAGACGTTCACCGACACGACGATCTCCGGGCCGCTCCTCGGGATCATGGGCTGGAACTTCGCCTTCGCGATCATCTCCGTGCTCATCACCTTCGGGGCCGGCCTGCTCGTGGCGGTGACCCTGAACTCGCCGCGCCTGCGGGCACTGCGCTTCTACCGGGTGCTGATCATCCTGCCCTACGCCATGCCGTCGTTCGCGATGCTGCTGGTCTGGCGCGACATGTTCAACACGGACTTCGGGCTGATCAACACGGTCACCGGTCTGAAGATCAACTGGTACGGCGACGTCTGGACCGCCCGGTTCGCCATCCTGATGATCCAGTTCTGGCTGGGCTATCCGTACATGTTCCTGGTCTGCCTGGGCGCACTCCAGTCGATCCCGCAGGACATGACCGAGGCCGCGGCGGTCGACGGCGCCAGGCCGTACCAGGCATTCCGGGCGGTCGTCTTCCCGCTGCTGCTGATCGCGGTGGCGCCGCTGCTGATCGCCTCGTTCGCGTTCAACTTCAACAACTTCAACGTCATCCAGCTGACCACCGGAGGTGCGCCGTTCCCGCCTGACAATCCGAAGGCGGGTGGCACGGACATCCTGGTCAGCTACGTCTACCGGCTGGCCTTCGCGGAGGGCGGTGCCCAATACGGGTTCGCCGCCGCGGTCTCGGTGATCATCTTTGTGATCGTGGCCGGCGTCTCGATCATCGGCTTCAAGCGCACCGCCGCCCTCGAGGAGATCAACCGATGAGTGGACAGAGCTGGTTCTTCGCCGTCGGCTGGCGCCACATCGTCGCCATCGTGGCGGTCATCTTCGCCCTGGTCCCGATCCTGTTCACCGCCTCGGCGGCGTTCAACCCACTCGGCACGCTGAGCTCCACGGCGCTCATCCCGAAGGAGTTCGGGCTGGAGAACTTCACGAACCTGTTCTCGAAGACCGACTTCGCGCACTGGTTCCTCAACTCCCTCCTGATCGCCGGGCTGGCCACCGTCATCTCGCTGGCCATGGCGACCTGCGCCGCCTACGCGTTCTCCCGGTTCCGCTTCAGCGGCCGGCGGCCGGGCCTGCTGTTCCTGCTCATCGTCCAGATGTTCCCGGCGTTCCTGGCCATCGTCGTCCTGTACCTGATGTTCACCAAGATCACCGGGCTGTACCCGATCATCGGGTTCAACACGCCGTGGTCGCTGATCCTCATCTACCTGGGCGGCGCGCTGGGCGTGAACACGTGGCTCATCAAGGGCTTCTTCGACACCGTGCCCAAGGAGCTCGACGAATCGGCCAAGGTCGATGGCGCGTCGCACATCACGACGTTCCGGACGATCATCCTGCCGCTGGTCACGCCGATCCTCGTCGTGGTCGGGCTGCTCGGGTTCATCGGCGCGATCAACGAGTTCCTGATCGCCAGCGTGTTCCTGACCCAGAGCGACACCAAGACGCTGGCGGTCGGGCTGTACGGCCTGGTGGCGGGTGAGCGCAACGCCAACTTCGGGATGTTCGCCGCGGGCACGCTGCTGACGGCCATCCCGACCGTCGTCTTCTTCTACGCGGCCCAGAAGTACATCGTCGGCGGCCTGACATCGGGCGCCGTCAAGGGTTGAGCTCGGTCCACCACGATGGCTCCGGCCGGTACGTCGTGCCGGTCGGAGACCCTCGGTCCGATCGCCTCCGGATCGGCGACGAGGTCCGGCTCCGGGTGCGGGCCGGGTTCGACGCCGCCATCGACCGGATCTACCTGCGCACGACCCCGGACGGGGAGCAATCGTTCACGGAGATGATCGAGGTCGCGCCGGGCCTCGCCTGCCGCTGGTGGGAGACGACCGTCCGCCTCGCGATGCCGACGACGGGCTACCGGTTCCTGGTCGTCAGCCCGGACGGGCATTGGTGGCTCAACGGCTCCGGCCGGCACCAGGCGACGCCGACCGACGCCGAGGACTTCCGGCTGGTGGCCGGCTTCGACCCGCCGGCCTGGCTGGCCGACCGTGTCTTCTACCAGGTCTTCCCGGACCGGTTCGCCAACGGCGACCCGGCGACCGACATCGCCGACGGGGCGTGGACCTATCGCGGGATGACCGCCCGGCACCGCGCCTGGGACGAGCCGCCGACCGCCGGCCCCGGGGCGATGGTCGAGTTCTACGGCGGCGACCTGCCCGGCCTCGAGTCCCGGCTCGACCACCTGGCCGACCTGGGCGTCAACGCCATCTACCTCAACCCGGTGTTCGAGGCGCGCTCGAACCACGGCTACGACACCATCGACTACGGCCGGATCGCCGGCCACTTCGGCGGGGACGCGGCCCTCGCCTCGCTCCGGCGGGCCACCCGCGAGCGCGATATCGCGCTCATCCTCGACGTCGCCCCGAACCACACCGGCGCCGAGCACCCCTGGTTCACCGAGGCGCAGGCCGATCCGGCGGCCCCGACCGGCGACTACTTCATCTTCCGGGAGCGGCCCGACGACTACGTCTCGTGGCTGGGCGTCCGCTCGCTGCCCAAGCTGGACTACCGCTCGGCCGACCTGCGCGAGGCGATGTACGCGGGGTCCGACGCCGTCCTGCGGCGCTGGCTCCGGCCGCCGTTCTCGGCCGACGGCTGGCGGATCGACGTGGCGAACATGCTGGGTCGCCTCGGCCCGGACCAGCTCGGGCCGGAGGTCGCCCGCGGGATGCGGGCCGCGGTCAAGGCCGAGAACCCCGATGCCTACCTGCTGGGCGAGCACTCGTTCGACGGGACGGATCAGCTCGCCGGCGACGAGTGGGACGGGATCATGAACTACGCCGGGTTCACCTGGCCGGTCATCGGCTGGCTCCACGGCAACGTCTACGAGAGCCACGGCGCGGGCGTCGTGCTGCGGACCGGGCGCACGACCACGACCGACCTGGTCGAATCGCTCGAGGCGTTCCGGGCGGCCGTCCCGTGGGCCGTCGCGCGCTGCCAGTTCAACCTGCTCGACAGCCACGACACGGCGCGGGTCCGGACGGCGGTCGGGGGCGATCCGGGGAGGGTCCGGGCGGCGTTCGGGATGCTCCTCACCTCTGTCGGCGTGCCGTCCGTGCTGTACGGCGACGAGGTCGGGCTGGAAGGGTCGGACGGGCTCAGCACGCGTCGGACGATGCCCTGGGACGAGGCGGCCTGGGATGTCGAGCAGCTGGCGTTCCTGCGGACGCTCATCCACTACCGGGTGGGGTCGCGTGCGCTGGCGGTCGGCGGGTACCAGGTGCTGGAGTCTCGGGACGAGAGCCTGGCCTTCCTGCGCGACACGGACGAGGAGCAGGTCGTGGTCGTGGTCGTGCGCGGTCCGGAGCCGCGGCCCGACGAGCCGCTCCCGATCTCGGAGGGGGCCGTGGCCGACGGCACGACCTTCGTGGAGCTGTTGAGCGGAGCACGCGCGACGGCCGAGGCCGGCCACCTGGCGATCGGAGCGACGCCGGCCGGCGTGGCGATCTGGACGGCGGAGGCCGGCCGTGGCTGACCGAGTCTCGGGTGACTTCGTCTTCGGGACGCTCGCGACCGACGACCTCCGCCTCGCCCGGATCCGGGCCGGCGCGCGCGGCGTCCGGCACCTCCACGACATGGAACCGGCCGATCCGCGGCCGGGCGAGCCGGTCCGGATCGTGGCCCGGGTCGGGACGGACGTCCGGGCGGACCACGTGACGGCCTATGTCACGACCGACGGCGGGGACCCGGCGGGGCATCGTGGCGAGGCCGTCCGCGGCACGGCCATCGCCTTCGCGCGGACCGGCGTCGCCTGGGACACGCTCGTCTGGGCGTACACGGAGACGTGGGCCGGCACGGTCCCGCCGCAGCCGGACGGCACGCTGGTGCGCTATCGCATCGAGGCCTGGTCCGACACGCTCCCCGGGAGCACCTGGGCGACCGAGAGCGCGGGCGTGACGGGCGGTCCGCGGCCGTCCGGGCGTCGCGGAGTCCGAGGCGATCGTGGTGGCCGGGGCCGTGGGGCCGCTGTGGCCGGTCCCGCGGAGCGGCGCCTTCGCCTTCCACGTGGACGACGAGCGCGTCCCGGCCTGGCTGCGCGACGCCGTCATCTACCAGGTCTTCATCGACCGGTTCGCGACCGACGGCGGACGGCCGTTCGCCGAGCCCGCGACGCGGGCCGGCTTCTACGGCGGGACGCTCCGTGGGGTCATCGAGCACCTCGACCACATCACCGGGCTCGGCATCACCTGCCTCTGGCTCTCGCCGCTGTTCCCGAGCCCATCGCACCACGGCTACGACGCGACCGACTTCGACTCGGTCGAGCCGCGCCTGGGCACGCTCGACGACCTGCGCGAGCTGATCGAGGCGGCCCACACAGCCGGGCTGCGGGTGCTGCTCGACCTGGCGGTCAACCACGTCTCGTCCGAGCATCCCGCCTTCCAGCGCGCGCAGGCCGACCGTGACAGCGGCGAGGCCGGCTGGTTCACCTTCATCGACTGGCCCGACGAGTACCTGTCGTTCTTCGGCGTCCGCGACCATCCCCAGATCGACAGCGACGATCCGGGCGCGCGCGAGGCGCTCATCGACAGCGCACGCCGCTGGCTCGAGCTCGGTGTCGATGGCTTCCGGTGCGACTACGCGCAGGGTCCGTCGCACGCCTTCTGGAGCTCGTTCCGGGCCGCGACCCGGGCGGTCAGGGCGGACAGCGTCACCATCGGCGAGGTCGTCGAGACGCCGGCCATGCAGCGGAGCTATGTCGGCCGGCTCGACGGCTGTCTCGATTTCGTGCTGAACCAGGCGATCCGCCGGTTCATCGCGTTCGGCGAGATCGGGCCGTCGGCGTTCGACGCGTTCCTGGACCGGCACCTGGCGTTCTTCGCCGGTGACTACGTCCTGCCGTCGTTCCTCGACAACCACGACATGAACCGATTCCTCTGGATCGTCGGCGGCGATGTCCGACGCCTCCGGCTGGCCGCCCTGTGCCAGTTCACGCTGCCGCATCCGCCGATCGTCTACTACGGCACGGAGGTCGGGCTGTCGCAGCTCCACGACGTCCGCGACGTCGACGGGGCCGGACACCCGGAGGAGTCGCGGCTGCCGATGGCCTGGGGCGAGGACCAGGATCGCGAGCTGCTCGACTTCTACGGGCGCTTGGTCCGCGTCCGGCTCGACCGGCCGGGCGTGTGGCGCGGAATGCGCCGGACGGTCGCGCTGGACGATGCGACGGGGCTGTACGCGTACCGCTGCTCGGCGGGCGGCGACGAGGCGCTGGTCGTCCTCAACACGGGCGACGGGGCATGCCGGCTCCCCCTCGAGCCGTCCGACGGCTGGGTCCTCGCCCTGTCGACCGATGACCGCGCGACGCTCGGCGACGATGACGTCCGGGTCCCGTCGCTCGCGGGCGTGATCCTCCTGTCGGGGGGAGGGGCTGGTCGTGAGGGGTAGAATCCGAGGTCAGAGCACGAGGTGTCGAGATGCCGTTCGGCATCATCATCCCGATCATCGCCGTGACCAGCATCGCTGCGCTGGTCCGTTGGGCGAGGGCGCTGCTGCGACCGGCGGGCACCCTCGGTCTGTCGCTCTTCCAACCGTGGCGCGGCGACCCGTGGCCGCGCGGCGTCCAGGAGGACTACGAGGTCCACTTCGACTGGAGCCCGCACAAGCCGCCGCCCGCCCCGATCCAGCCGTCCTGGGGCGAGATCGTCGTGGAGCCGGCGACCGACGCGGGCGGGTTCGAGGCGTTCGGCGGTGAGGTCGAGGTCGAGGACCTGCACGGCGAGACCGCCGCGATCGAGCACGTCCGCGGCGACGTGCACGTCGCCCCGCACTGAGGGCTGCGCGGCACGCGTCACGGGCCGGGCGTGCCGGTGAGCGCCGATACGCCGGCCTGGGTGCGCGATGCGGTCTTCTACCAGATCTTCCCCGACCGCTTCGCCCGGAGCGGCCGCGTCCACCCGCCGGGTCCGCTCGAGGCGTGGGATGCGCCACCGACCGACGAGGGCTTCAAGGGCGGTGACCTGTACGGGGTGGCGGAGCACCTCGACCACCTGACCGAGCTCGGGGTCAGCGCGATCTACCTGAACCCCATCTTCGCCTCGGCCTCGAACCACCGATACCACACCTACGACTACCTCCATGTCGACCCGCTGCTGGGAGGTGACGACGCTTTCCGGACGCTGCTCGACGCCGCTCATGCCAAGGGCATCCGGGTCATCATCGACGGGGTCTTCAATCACTGCGGTCGTGGCTTCTGGGCGTTCCACCACGTGCTGGAGACGGGCGGCGCGTCGCCGTATGTCGGCTGGTTCAACGTCAACCCGGACTTCCTCGGGGCGCGGCGCCGGCTCGACGCGTATCCGGTCGGGGACGGCCCGGTCATCGACCACGCGCAGTCGCCCTGGCTGACCCGGGACGGGTCGTGGTCGCGCAGCCAGCTGGGGTACGAGGCCTGGTGGGACCTGCCGGCACTGCCCAAGCTGAACGTCCTGAACCCCGAGGTCCGGGAATACCTGCTCGGCGTCGCGGAGCACTGGATCCGGTTCGGGGCCGACGGCTGGCGGCTGGACGTGCCGGACCTGATCGATGACGACTTCTGGCGCGAGTTCCGGCGGAGGGTCCGGGCGGTGGACCCGGAGGCGTACATCGTGGCCGAGATCTGGGAAGCGACGCCCGAGGTCCTCGGCGGCGACATGTACGACGGCCTGATGAACTACCCGCTGGCCACCGCGATCGTGTCGTTCGCGGGTGCCGGCCATCTCGATCGCGCGCTCGCCGACACGCACGCGAAGGTCGGCGAGAACCTGCACGCGGACGACGGACCGGCCTTCGCCGGCCGGGTCGAGGCGATCCTCGACGCGTATGGACCCGACGTCGCGTCGGTGCAGCTCAACCTGCTCGACAGCCACGACATGCCGCGCGTCCTGTCGCTGTGCAGCGGCGACGTCGCCTCGGTCCGGCTGGCGACGCTCGTCCAGATGACCCTGCCGGGCGCACCGTGCATCTACTACGGCGACGAGATCGGCCTGCCCGGCGGCTTCGACCCGGACTGCCGGCGCTCGTTCCCGTGGGACCGGCCGGAGACCTGGGACCGGGAGCTGCTGGCGTACGTCGCCGCCGCGGCCCGGCTACGGCGAGAGGTGCCGGTCCTGCGCCACGGGACGTTCCGGATCCTGGGCGCGGAGGGACCGGTCATGGCGTGGCTTCGGGAGAGCGGTGAGGAACGGGTGGCCGTGGCCCTCAATAACGGGGCGTCGGCGGCCCGGCTGGATGTCCCGCTGCCCGGCGGCGCGGCCGCGGCCAGGCTGCTGCCACTGCCCGGTGACGGGCCGGTGGCGACGATGGAGGTCGCCGATGGCCGGGCCGTGCTCTCCGTGCCGGCGCGTTCCGGGAGCGTGTTCCGTCTTGGGTGAGCGGTCGGGGCCGCGATTTCCGGCATACTGCGCGGTCTGTGGCTGATCTACCGATCGACCTTGAGGACGGGCTCACCGAGCGACTTGCCCGCGCCCTCGATGTCGAGGCGAAGATCCCGCGGGCGCTCGACGCACTCGGTCCAGTGGCTGGACGCGACGTGCTGTTGCTCGACGGCGCCGACGGGATCCGTGCCCGGCAACTCGCCGAGCTCGGCGCGCGGGTCTCATTCGCACGGGCGGATGGACCGGCGGGTATCGACGCGCCCGACGCCTCGGCCGACGTGCTGGTCAGCCTGTGGACGCCGTTCCGTGGCTACGGCGCCGCCGAAGCGGCGGAGGCCGGGCGGGTCCTCAGGCCGGGCGGCCGGCTGCTCGTCCTGCTCGACTACGGCCGCGACGATGTGTCGCGCCTCCGAGGGGACCTGTCAGAGTACGGACTGCTGAGCCGGCGGGACGGACCGTACTTGCGCGGCGGGTTCAAGGTCCGCGTCGTCCATTGCTTCTGGACATTCGAATCGGAGGAGGAGACCGAGACGTTCCTCGATGACGCGTTCGGGGCGGTCGGTCGCGAGGTCGCGGTCGGGTTGAAGCGTCCGCGGCTGGCGTACAACGTGGCGGTCTATCACCGTGGTTTCGGGCCGGAGGCACGGGTATGAGCGGGGGCGGCGCTACTCCTCGGCCGGCGGCCCGGCGCAAGCGCCGGATCACGCCCGGGATCCTGTTCCTGGCCATCGCGCTGATCGGGGCGATCGTGTTCGCCGGCTACGTCGTCACGGTGCGCGACGCGTCGCAGATCCCGCTCATCGCGGCCGGCGGCGCGGTCCTCGGCATCGTCTTCCTGGCGCTGGCGGCATACATGCTGCGATCGACCTGGAAGGCCGGCGTCGCGGCACGGAACGGGCGGGCCGTGGCGCTCGGCTGCGGCGGCGGGGTCGCGGCCATCATCGGCATGCTGTGCCTGGCCGGGGCGGTCATCGGGTTCCTGCTGGCGCGGTCCGGCTGAGGGGTCCCGGCGCGGCCGGCGGGCGCGGGCGTGCGCGAGGCAGGCGGGCACCTGTCGACTCACAATCGACAACCAGGCGGTGAAGGTGACCCGGAGGCCCTCCTCGGCGCGGTTCGTCGACCCGGAGTCGCGGTTCGGTGTCGAGGGAGTCGACATCGCCCGCTTCGGCCCCTCGTTGTCGACCACCAGTCGACACCGGACCGTTCCAGGCCCCAGACGGTCCGCGCGGCGATGACTGCGAGATAAGCGCCGTCTGGTTCGATAACGCCATGGCGATCACACGGAAGTTCGTCCAGGGCGAGACCGCCCGCCGGATGCGTCACATGGACCACCAGCGCGGTGAGGACATCCGCCGTCTCCGACTCGATGCGGGGGTGACGGTCGCGCAGCTCGCCGAGATCGTCGAGATCCATCGTTCGTACATCGATCGGATCGAGGCGGGACGTGCCAGACCCAGCCTGCCTGTCCTGACGGCGATCGGCGTGGCGCTCGGTGCCGATCTGAGCCTCCGCTACTTCCCCGGCTCCGGGCCACGACTGCACGATCGCTTCCAATCCGTGATCCTCGAGACGTTGCTTCAGCGGCTCGATCTCCGCTGGCGACCGGAGCCCGAGGTCACGATCACTCGACCGATCCACGGGGTGATCGACCTGACGTTGACCGACCGGTCGAGTCCGACCGTGATCGCGGCCGAGGCCCAGTCCGAACTCCGACGGCTGGAACAGCAGATCCGATGGGGCTCCGAGAAGGCCGCCGGACTTGCCCAGAAGCTCGCCGATGAGAACCCGGCGGCCGAGGGGATCGCGGTTTCGCGGTTGCTGATCCTGCGATCGACCGTGGCCACGCGCGAACTTGCCAGGACGTTCGCCTTGACGTTGGAGGCCGCCTATCCGGCGCGCACGACGGACGTCATCCGAGCCCTCACGACGCCATCCGGTCCGTGGCCCGGAGCGGGGATCGTGTGGGTTCGACTCGAAGGTGGCCGCGGCACGCTTCTCGACCTGCCGCCGCGGGGTGTCGCCCTGGGTCGTTAGGCAACGCTTCGCCGACTGCGCGTCGACCCACGGTCGACAACCAGGTGCCGAAGGCGATCCGAAGGCGCTCCTCCGCCCAGATCGTCGACCGGGAGGCGCGCTTCGGTGTCGAGGAGGCTCCGTTCGCCGGCTTCGCCCTATCGTTGTCGACCACGAGTCGACAACGGCCCCCGGACCCGAAACGGCCCCCGCGCCTCCGGGCTGGCCCGCGCAGACCCTCTGGTAGACTCGCGGCGCGCCCTGCCCCCATCGTCTAGAGGCCTAGGACGCCACCCTTTCAAGGTGGAGATCAGGGGTTCGAATCCCCTTGGGGGTACCACGCGACTCGCCGTCCCGGCGTCCTCCCCTGCTACCATCGCCGCGATGGAGATCATGGGCGTCCAGATCCGGACGATCATCACTGACAACGTGGCCAGCCGCTGCGACGGCTGCCTCGACGTCATCGACGGGACGCCGTGGCGGGTCAACCTGCTCGACATCGTCGCCGCCGAGTCGCCCGTCGCCTGGACCGACCGGCCGACCATCAACCCGGGGCCGTTCCAGTTCCACGGCGATCCGGCCTGCGTCCGGCGCTGGATGGCCGACAAGGGCTACCTGTTCTGCCGTCGGGGCGAGGTCCGCGAGATCATGCGCCCGATCGCCATCCCGGGAGATCCGCCACGCTGGGGCCTGTGCGACGGGATCCACCGCGACGACCACGAGTTCGTCCCGGCCTGACCGGCTCCGGCGTCGCGCGCCAAATTGACACGGCCTCGCCGCGGCGCCTATCCTCCGCCCGCCTGAGCGAATTCCGCGTTACCCAGATTCACCCAGATTCCCCAGCGATCACACCCGTCATGTCGACGGGTCGGTCTGAGCGTATCCCCCCACGCTCTCCCGACCCGTCGGCGCCCTTCCCGAGGCCTCGCCGTGTCTGACCCCGCACCGGCCGCTCCCGCTCCCACCGCCGTTCGATGGCTGTCGCTCGGACCCGCCAGCCGGCTGGTCGGCGTCGACCCGGACACCCTTCGTCGCTGGGCCGACGACGGGCTGGTCGAGGCGTACGTGACGCCGGGCGGCCACCGGCGGTTCGACCAGCGCGCGATCGAGACGCTGGTGGCCGGACGCCGGTCGGGGCATCGCCCGCTGGCCAGCATGGGCGCCAGCCCTGAACGGCTGGCCCGCGCCTACCAGCGGACGTACACGGCCGATGCGGCCGCCCACTGGGTCCCCGCCGACGACCTCGCCGGACGCGAGCGCTATCGCCGCGACGGCCGGCTGCTGATCGGCGCGCTCGTCGCGCACCTCGACGCGGACGCGGCCGACGCCGACGCCCGGACCGAGGCAGAAGCCGACGCGACCGCCCTCGTCGACGACCTCGCCCACCGTCTCGCCGAGGCCGGGATGAGCCTGACCGAGGCGGTCGGGCTGTTCGTCGCAGCCAGGCGCCCGTTCCTCGACGAGCTGACCGGGCTCGGTCGCCGCCGGGCGCTCGATGCCGCCCGGCTGGCGGCCCTGTACGAGAATGCCTCGGGCCTCCTCGACCGGCTGCTCCTGCGGCTGATCGCGACGTTCCAGGCCGCGGCGCCGTCGGGTGACCGCCGATGAACCCGCAGGTCATCCTGCCGGCGCTGACCTCGATCCTGGCGCTCGTCTTCGCGCTGGCCCTGTTCGACCAGTGGCGTGAGCGCCGAGGCGGGTTCCAGCTGATCTGGACATTCGGCATGGTCTTCTACGGGATCGGTGCCGGTTGCGAGGCGATCGCCGCGGCATCGGGCTGGAACGAGGCGCTGTACCGGACCTGGTACCTCACCGGCGCCGTGTGGACGGCCGGCTGGCTGGGCCTCGGGACGGCCTGGCTGCTCGGGCGGACACGGTTCGGCTACAGCTTCGCGCTGTGCCTGTTCCTGGCCGGCCTGTTCACCTTCCTGCTGCGCAACAAGCCCGAATACGCCGGCGCGGGCACGCTCCCGCTGCTCTACTTCATCGCGGCCGGGCTGCTGGCGCTCGCGGTCGCGGTCGAGACGTACTTCGCCAACGACCGCTGGCCGATGCTGGCCGCCACGGCCGTCGTGGGCGCCACGCTGCTGAGCCTGGTCCTCATGGCGACGACGACCCTTGCCGCGCCCGGCTACGCCACCGACCCGGTGACCGGCGCGCCCATCGCGACGCTCTTCCCGCCGTCGCTGCGGCTGCTGACCCCGTTCATGAACATCACCGGCGCGTTCTCGCTCATCCTCGGCGCCATCTTCTCGACCTACGTGTTCATGCCCAAGCGACGGGTCCTGGCCTATTCGCTCGACCCGAACCAGCCGGGCGACGAGTTCCTGTTCAACCTGCTGATCGCCCCGGTCGCCATCACGGTCAACCTCGTCGCGTCGCTGCCGGGTGCGGTCCGGGCGCTGTTCGAGGGCAAGCTCCACAGCCGCGTGCCGGCGACCATCCTCATCGCCATCGGCGCCATCGTGGCCACCCTCGGCGACACGCTCAACCGGTTCGGGATGACCGAGTGGTTCCAGCTCGGCAAGTTCCTGGGCGTGCTGTTCCTGTTCGCCGGGTTCCTGGTCTCGATCGAGGTCTTCCACGAGATCCGGGTGCCGTTCACGGCGATCCGGCTCGGCCGGGCGCGCCACGAGCCGGCCGGGGCGGAGGCACTGGCGCTCGCGTCCGAGGCGGCGGTCGACCGGGCCGCGGCGGAGCACGTCGCCGGCTGAGGGGTCCGTCGCGGTAGGCTTCGGGCCATGACCCGACAGCGCACGCCCGCCCTGCTGGCGACCCTCGTCCTCCTCGGCAGCCTGGCCCTCGCGGGCTGCGGCTTCGCGGTCGCGCCGGACGAGTCGACGCGCGTCCTCCACGTCTCGAACAGGATCGCCTCGGCGGCGCTCTTCCAGGGCGCCAACACGACCGACCGCCGGGCGACGTTCTCGCAGATCATCACGGCCTGCGGCGGCGAGATCAGCGCCGACCCATCGGCCAACGGGCTGAGCTTCGGCGAGTACGAGGTATCGATCCTGCTCGACCCGTCGGGGGCGCTGGATGGCGCGCTCGAGCGGGCCAACGGCAACCTCGCCGCGGTCGACACATCGACCCTGTCGATGCCGATCTACTGGAGCCGCAGCGGGCTCAAGATCAGCGACCTGCCGCAGTGGATCACGATCACGCCCGATGGCGTGACGATCAGCGGCCAGGGTCCGACTGCCGGCACGGTCGCGCCGCCGTGCGAACCGTTCGGCCCGAGTCCGGAGCCCGGCGCCGGCTAGGCCGGCCGACCCGCCTCGGCCCTACCATGGCGCCGATGCCCTCCTCCCTCGCCCCGACCGCGACCCGTCCCGCCACGACCCAGGCGGCCGTGACCGACCGGCCGCCGCTGGCCGGCTTCGCCATCGTCATCGTGGCCGCCTCGCTCTTCGGGACGCTCGGGCCGCTGTCGCGGTTCGCCTACGACGCTGGCATGCAGCCCACGACATTCGTGGCCTGGCGTGGCGCGATCGCGTTCATCGGGGCGGCGGCGTTCGTGGCATGGCGCGTCTCGCGCGGGACGGAGCGGCTGACCCGCCTGCGCGATCTCGGGACATCGGCGCGGGTCACCCTGGCCGTGGCGGCCCTGTCCGGCTTCGTCCTCAACCTGTCGATGTTCATCGCGTTCGATCTCGTCTCGGTCGCCCTCGCGCTCCTCGTGTTCTACACCTACCCCGTCATGGTGGCCGTGGCGAACGTGGCGCTCGGGCGCGAGTCGATGGATCGGTCGCGGGTCATCGCCCTGGTGCTGGCCGTCCTCGGGATGGTCGCGGTCGTGGCGACCCAGCTCGATCCGGCGTCGGGCGTTCGAGTCGATGCCGTCGGGATGGGCCTGGCCCTGGTCGCGGCCGGAGCGCAGACCGTGTTCGTCCTCATCAGCAAGAGCGGCTACCGGCAGGTGCCGGCGTCGCAAGCGATGAGCGTGATCATCGGCACGATCGCGGTCTGCAGCACGGTCCTTGCGCTGGCGATCGGCGCCGGAGACGGCCTGCTGCTGCCGCTCCGCGACCCGTCGGTCCTGCCGCTGCTGGTGTTCACCGGACTGTTCGCGGCGGCCATCCCGTCGATCATGTTCCTGACCGGGATCCGGCTGATCGGCGGGACCCGGGCGGGGATCCTGATGCTGTTCGAGCCCGTCGTGGGCGTGGCGCTCGCCGCTGTGCTGCTGGACGAAGGCCTCGCCCCCATCCAGGTCGCGGGTGGCGTCGCGATCCTCGCCGCCGCGCTCATCCTGCAGCGTTCGGCCGCGCCGGGCGGTCGGGCGGTGGCGGCTCCGGCGATCGAGGCCGACGAGGCCGTGGAGGCCGTGGAGGGGGCGGAGGCCGTGGAGGCCGTGGTCTCGTGACGGGCCAGACGCCGGACCCGGCTCGCATCCGCGTGCTGCTGGCATTGACGGCGTCGCTGCTCCCCGACGTGGTCGTCATGGATCTGCTGATGCCCCGTATGGACGGAATCGCCGCGACGGCCGAGCTGAAGGCGCGCCACGGCGCGGTCCGGCCGGGCAGGTCCACCGCCATCGTCGCCGGGCCGCCCGACGCGCCGGCCATCGTGTTCATCCACGGGACGCGGCTGACCGGCGCGATGTGGTCGCCGCAGCAGGCCGCGCTGTGCGGCGAGTACCGGACGATCGCCGTCGACCTGCCCGGCCACGGGACCCGGGCCGACGAGCCGTTCACGCTGGCCGGGGCCGCGGCGACGGTCGCCTCGACGATCCGTGCCGAAGCCGCTGGCGGCCGGGCGGTCGTCGTCGGCCTGTCGCTCGGCGGGTACGTCGCCATGGAGCTGGCCGCGCGTCAGCCGGACGTCGTGCGAGGTCTCGTGCTGTCGGGCGCGACCGCCGAACCGACGAACGTCCGGATGCTGCCCTACCTCGCCCTCGCCGAGGTGATGGGCAAGGTCGACCTCGAACGGCTGGACCGGATCAACACCTGGTTCTTCCGGCGCCGCTACCCGCCGGCCATCGCCGACCCGATCGTCGCCGGCGGGTTCTGGCCGCGTGGCGGCGCGGCCGCTCTCCGGTCCGTCGCGGGCGAACGGTTCGTGCCGCGCCTGGCGGCCTACCCGGGACCCTCGCTGATCATCAATGGCGAATTCGACCTGCCGTTCCGGCTGTTCGCACCGACGTTCGCGGCCGCGGCCCAGGACGCCCGAAGGGTTCGCCTGGCCGGGGCGACGCACATGGCCAACCTCGACCGACCGGCTGCCTTCACCGCGGCGGTCCGGCGGTTCGCGCGGTCGCTATCGGCCTGATCGGTCGGCGCCGTTCCGACGGGTCGAACGAAGGCACACGGGCGTTCGCGACGCCCGACGAGTCGTCAGTGCTCGACGACCTGGTCGAGCTCGCCCGCCGCCTCGATCCAGGCCGCGATCTCGGCATCGCTCGGGACGCGGCGGACGGTCCCCGGTCGCGCGGCGACGACCTCCTGGACCGTCACCGCGAGGTTGGCCGGGTTCCGCTGGGCCAGCTCGGCGGGTGAACCGACGCCGGCCGCCTCGAGCAGGTCGCTGTACTGCGGCCCGACGCCCGGGACGCGCATGAGGTCGGCCTTGTCGACCCACTCGCGGATGAGCTTGCTGCTGATCCCGGTGGCCTCGGCGATCCTTTCGCGGTCGTAGGGCTTCGCGCCGGCGCGGAGCAGGTCGCCGGTCGTCGCGATCCCGGCGGCGGCGAGCTTTTCGGCGTAGGCGGGACCGATCCCCTCGACATCCTCGATCTTCATCTGATGGGCCGCACTCGCCGCGTCGGCAGACTCCGCAGCCGAGGTGTCGCCCACCTCCGCCGGCGTCGAGACGACCGCGGCGGCAGCGACCGGTGCGGGTGCGGCCATCGCCGTTGCGACGGGCGCGGGCGCTGCGACGGGCGCGGGCGCAACGAACGCCGCAGCCGCGACCGCGGGGGCGGGGGCGGGGGCGGGAGCCGGCACTGGCTGCTGGCCCTCGTTGAACACCGCCTTGACCTCGCTCGAGCCGAGGTACCACAGGATGAGCACCGGCATGATCGCCATCGCGAAGCCGACGCCGGACCCCGGGAACTGGAAGAAGGCAAGGACCGCCTCGAACAGGGCGATGGCCGCCATGATCTGCGCGAAGAGGCGGGCCCACGGCTGGAGCGACCAGAGGCCGACACCCGCCAGGATCCAGACGACTCCGGTCGCGATGGCGAGCCAGCCCCAGAGTCCGACCCGGTCGAAGGCCGGGAGGTCGCCGAGGGCCCCGAACCAGTCGAACCCGACCATCCGCAGGCCGACGAACAGGAAGCTGAGGCCGGCCAGGACGGCGAAGAAACCGAGGATCGAGATCAGGACGGGTGGGTTCTTCATGGCGATGCCCTCGACTTGCAGGCCGGACGATCAGTTCGTCTCGCCGACGAGGATACATGCCTGAAACGTGGGCGGAACGTCTCGGTCGCCGGCCCCGCCGCCGGGCGCCCGGGACACCCCGGCTATACTGGCCCGACCGCCCACACTCCGAGTCCCAGAGGTTCGATGCGCGTTCGCAAGGCCGTCTTCCCCGCGGCAGGATGGGGTACCCGTTTCCTTCCGGCTACCAAGGCCCAGCCCAAGGAGATGCTGCCGCTGGTCGACAAGCCGATCATCCAGTACGCGGTCGAGGAGGCCGTGGCTGCCGGGATCGAGCAGGTCATCATCGTCACCTCCAGCCAGAAACGGGCGATCGAGGACCACTTCGACCTGTCCTTCGAGCTCGAGCACCTGCTCGAGGAGAAGGGCGACATCGAGATGCTCCGGCAGGTCCGGGCGATCAGTGACCTGGCCCAGGTCGCCTACGTCCGCCAGAAGGAACAGCTCGGTCTGGGCCACGCGGTGCTCATGGCCAAGGACCTCATCGGCCACGAGCCGTTCGCGGTGATCCTGCCCGACGATGTCGTCGTCGGCGAGCGGCCCTGCATCGGCCAGCTCATCCACGCCTACCACCAGACCCACTCCTCGGTCGTGGCGGTCATGGAGGTCGCCCCGGAGGAGACCAGCCGCTACGGGGTCATCGCCTCGGAGCCGACCGACGACCCACTCGACCACGGCCGGCTGCACCGTGTCACCGCCCTCGTGGAGAAGCCTGCGCCTGGCGAGGCCCCGTCCAACCTCGCGGTCATCGGTCGCTACGTCCTGACACCCAAGATCTTCGACAAGCTGGAGCAGACCCAGGGCGGCGCCGACGGCGAGATCCAGCTGACCGACGCGATCGCGGCGCTGATGGAGGAGCAGCAGGTCTTCGGCTACGAGTTCGAGGGCACCCGCTACGACGCGGGCACGACCATGGGCTGGCTCAAGGCGTCGGTCGAGATCGCCATGGCGCGACCAGATCTGGGCACGGAGTTCCGGGCCTACCTGAAAGGCCTCCAGCTCTGAGGCTCGGAGCCGTGCGGTACGATGCCGCGCAGCGCACACCCAGGCCGCGCGGTGGCCACCAACGCAAGGGGACGACTTGGCGGAGATCGGACAGGTCCTGGGCGGTCGATACCGCCTGATCGAGCTCCTCGGCAGCGGCGGGATGGCGACCATCTACCGCGCCACCGACACCGGGCTCGGCCGCGATGTCGCCCTCAAGCTCCTCCGACCCGAGTACCTGCGCGACCCCGACTTCTCCTCGCGCTTCCGCCAGGAGGCCCAGGCGGCCGCCTCGCTCAACCACCCGAACATCGTCGCGGTCTACGACTACGGTGAGGACCCGAGTGGCCCGTTCATCGTCATGGAGCTCGTCGACGGCGAGGACCTGTCCACGATCCTTCGCCGCAGCGGGACGCTGCCACCTCGCCAGGTCGCGCGGATCGGGGCGGGCGTCGCGCGCGGGCTCGCCGCCGCGCACGCTCGGGGCATCGTCCATCGCGACATCAAGCCGGGCAACGTGCTCATCGCCAAGGACGGCCAGGTCAAGGTCGCCGACTTCGGCATCGCCCGGGCCATCTCCGAGGCACAGGTGACCCTGCCCGGGACGACGCTCGGGTCGGTCCACTACTTCAGCCCGGAACAGGCGCGCGGTGAACCGGCCACGGCCGCCTCGGACATCTACAGCCTGGGCATCGTCATCTACGAGATGCTCGTCGGCAATCGGCCGTGGGAGGGCGACAGTGCCGCCTCGGTCGCACTGGCGCGCCTGTCCGGCCCCATCCCGGATCCGATGCTCGTCCGGCCGACGGTCCCGCCCGACCTGTCGTCGATCACCCGGCGCGCGCTCGCGCTCGACCCGAAGGATCGCTGGCCGTCGGCCGGGGTCATGGCCGACGCCCTGGAGGCGACGCTCACCCCGGGCGTGGCGCCAGCCGCCGTCGCCGGCGCGGCCGTGGCGGGAGCCGCCGTCGCGGGAGCGACGCCCGGTTCACCCGCGGATGCGACATCTGTCTCGGGGACGCCTGGCGTGGCCGGAGCGGCCGCAGCCGGCGCGGTCGTCGGCGCGACCGTCGCGTCCGGGACCGCGCGATCGAACCCGGGTGGCATCCCGTATGCGCCCGACGCCTACGCGGCCGCCGACGGTCAGCCCGGATCGACGCCGCCACCGCCGGCCACACCGCCGGCCGCCGCGGCTCCGCCGCCGCCGCCACCCGAGGACGAATCCACCAGCCCGATGGTCTGGATCGCCGGCATCGTCGCGGTCGCCCTCCTCGCCCTTGTCGCCTTCTTCGTGTTCCAGCTCGCCTCGGGCGGCAACAAAGCGCCGGTCGAGCAGGTCACCGTGCCCAATCTCGTCGGCCTCGCCTCCACCGCGGCCAGCCAGCAGGCCACGTCGCTCGGCCTGACCCTCACCCCGACCGGTGTCGCGTCGTCCGCCCAGCCCGAGGGCACGATCCTGAGCCAGGATCCGCCCGCCGGGACCAAGGTGGACGTCGGGACCGCGGTCAAGGTGACCGTCGCGACAGGCCCCGGCACCGTCCCCGTCCCGGACCTCCGGCTGAAGGACGAATTGAGCGCCCTGCAGGCACTGTCCGACGCCGGGCTGCGGGTCGGGATCAGGACCGAGGAGTTCGATCTGGTCGTGCCGGCCGGCCAGGTCTCGCGCCAGAGCCCGTCGGCCGGCATCGTCGTCGCCGGCGGCACGGCGGTGGACTACACGATGTCCAAGGGCCCGGAACCGTCGGCAAGCCCGACCCCGACACCCAGCCCGACGCCGACGCCGACCCCGACGCCGACACCCACGCCGACCCCGACTCCGACCCCCACACCCACCCCGACCCCGACGCCCACGCCGACCCCGACCCCGACGCCCACGCCGACGCCGACACCCGCGCCGTCCTGACCTCTAGCGGCGGTCGCCGTTGGGGCGCTGCCGCCGGATCTCGACGCCGGCGTAGTCGAGCGGTCCGCCGAGCACGACCTCGGGCTTGCGGATGCGGACGGCCACCTCGTTGATCGGGAAGTCTGCCAGCAGCTCGTGGCTGATCGCCTCGGCGAGCGCCTCGAGTAGCCGGTACGAGGTCGATTCGACGATCTGCCGGACGACGTCGTAGACCTTGCCGTAGTCGACCGACTGCTCGAGGTCGTCGTCGACGCCCGCCGGCTGGAGGTTGATGACCAGCTCGACATCGACCTCGAACGGCTGGGTCGACAGCAACTCGTGGTCGTAGTAGCCGTGGCGGCCCTGGAAACGCATGTTGGCCAGGACGATCCGGTCGCTCAGGGGAGCCCTCCTTCGGTCGGTGATGAGGTCCAGGTCGCGCGGACGACCGCATCGGTCATCCGGGCCGCCCGGACATTGGCTTCGACGTCGTGGACACGGACGAGATCGACGCCCGCGGCGATGCCCAGCGCGGTCGTCGCCAGGGTCGCCTCGAGACGCTGGCCGGCGGGCAGGTCCAGGACCCGCCCGAGGGTCGATTTCCGGCTCGTGCCGAGCAGGATCGGCCGGCCGAGCAGGCGCAGCGTCCCGAGCTCGCGCAGCAGCTCGAGGTTGTGGTCGGGCGTCTTGCCGAAGCCGAACCCCGGATCGACGATGAGGTCGTCCCACGGGACGCCGAGCCCGGCGGCGCGGTCGAGCGCGCGCTGGAGGTCGGCGATGAGCTCGGGCATGAACGTCCGATAGCGTGGCTCCACCCGGTTGTGCATCACCACCAGGGGCACGCCGTGGTCGGCCGCGATGCGAGCGAGCGACTCGTCGTCACCGACGGCCCAGACGTCGTTGATGAGGTCGGCGCCCGCGGCGAGGGCCGCCTCGGCGATGGCCGGCTTGGTCGTGTCGACGCTGATGGGGATGTCGGGGAGTGCCGAGCGGACGGCCGCGATGACCGGGATGACCCGGGCGCGCTCCACGGCCGCGTCCACCCGATCGTGACCGGGCCGGGTGGACTCGCCACCGATGTCGAGGATGTCGGCGCCCTCGGCGACCATCCGGCGCGCCTGGTCGACGGCGGCTTCGAGCGGGTCGCTCGCCCCGGCCAGAAGGCCGTCGCCCGAGAACGAATCGGGCGTCACGTTGAGGATGCCCATCACGAACGTCCGGTCGCCCCAACGGAAGATGGCCGGGCCGATGCGCGTGGTCCCGAGGCTGGCGTCGGTCATGTCGTCAGGGTACGAGGTCCGGGATCGGGGTCAGGGTCGGGGTCGCGCAGGTCCGGGTCGTCGACGAGGTGGCTCCGGGCTGCCCCGACGAGGTAGAGCGAGCCGGCGACGACGATCGGACCCGCTCCCTCCGCCACGAGGGCGGCGGCGGCCGCATCGACCGGATCGGGCTCGACGACGACCGTGCGCGGCGAGCCGTTCGCCCGCCACAGCGCGGCAAGAGCCTCGGCCGGCAGCGCGCGCGGGACGTCCAGACCGGTGCAGATGACCGTGGAACCGGCCATCGCGTCCGCCCCGGCCAGGGCGGCGACCACGCCCGCGACGTCCTTGTCGGCCATGGACGCGGTGACCAGGGTGACCGGGCCGGCGTCCAGGAACGGCCGGAGGTCGTCGAGCGCGATGGCCAGAGCGGCTGCGCCGGCGGGGTTGTGCGCGCCGTCGAGGAGGACGTCCCGGTCCACGACGCGGAGCAGCTCCAGGCGACCGGGCCAGACCGCGTTCGCGTAGCCGTGGCGGCGGGCATCGTCCGGGACGGTCGCGATGCCGGCCGCCTCGAGCGCGTCGAGCGTCGCGTCGGCGATGGCCGCGTTGGCGGCCTGGTGCCGGCCGCGCAGGCCGACCCGCGTCGGGCCGAGGCGCGGCAGGTCGATGTCGATGCCGTCGCGGTCCCAGCCGAGGAGCGCTGCGGGCGGCGCCTCGGTCAGCGGCACGGCCAGCCGTCGCGCACGTGTGCGGATCACCGCGAGGCCATCGCCCTCCGCGCCGGTGACCGCGATGTCCCCGCGCTCGATGATGGCCGCCTTCTCGCGGGCGATCTTGGTCACCGTGTCACCGAGGCGGTCCATGTGGTCGAGGTCCACGTTCGTCACCACCGCCACGCCGCCGTCCCAGGCGTGGGTCGCGTCCAGCCGCCCGCCGAGCCCGACCTCGACCAGCGCCACGTCCGGGCGGACCTCGGCGAACCGGGCGAAGACGACGGCGGTCAGCAGCTCGAACTCGGTCGGATCGCCGTGGCGGCGGGCGACGCGGTCGGCGATCGGCAGGACGCGCTCGACGAGCCGTGCGAAGTCGGCGGCGGCGATGGGACGCCCATCGACCTGGATACGCTCGCGGTAGGTGACGAGGTGGGGCTTGGGCGTCGACCCGACCCGGTAGCCGGCAGCCCGCAGCGCGGACTCCGCGAGGGCCAGCACGCTGCCCTTGCCGTTGGTCCCGGCGATCAGGGCACCGCGGACGGCCCGTTCGGGATGGTCCAGCTCGCGCAGCAGGGCGCGCGTCCGGCCGAGGCCCAACCGGATGCCGAAGCGGCCGCGCTCCGACAGTGCCCGGAGCGCCTGCTCGTACGTCACTCGCGGGTCAGTTCGTCCTCGTAGAAGACGCACTGGTTGAAGCGCGGGGTCAGGCACACGTCGTTGACGTAGCCCTGCTCCATGTGGACGCCGCCGCGCAGCTGGCAGCGCGAGGTGTTGGTGTCCTGTCGGATGAGCGCCTTGAGCAGGTGCGGCGCCTGGATCGGGATCGCGCCACGGCTGCCGGTCATGTAGAAGTGCGGACAGACGTTGCGGCGCAGGTTGGGCAGGCCGAAGCCGGGCCGCATCGGCGGCATGGCCGCAGTCCCGGGGGCACCACCGTTGTGCCCGGGCGTGGCCGCCGGCGAGGAGACGCGGGCGATGGGCCCCACGCCGAATTCGGGTCGTCCCGTCGAACCGGACGACGCCCGCCGGCCACCTCGCGGATCGCGAGCCTGCACTCCATCCCCCAACTCCGGAGCGAGCGCGACGGAGTCGTCACGCGCGCGACCGCGCCAGAGTACAACGCACCGCACCATCCCGGCGATGCGCCACGACACGGCCCGGAATCACCGAACGAGCCGCCGTGCGACAATCGCGGGCGATGACGACTCGGCGAGACCACCGGCAGACGCATGTTCGGCCCCGCCCACCGTCCAACGGCCGTCCGGTGCCGGTCAAGACCAAGACCCGGTCGCCCGGTCCGACGCGCCTGTCCAACCATCGCGCCATCCAGCGGACCGGCCTGCCGGTCTACATGCGGATCGCCATGGTCTTCGGCGTCGTCTTCCTGGGAGCGCTGGTCCTGTATGTCGGCATCGGCGGGCTCGGGATGGTCGCCCGCGGCGTGAGCTCGACGCTCGGCGGGTTCGTCAGCACCGTCACCTCGACCCCGTCGCCCAAGGCGACCGAGGCGGTCGTGTCCGATTCGCCGACGCTCGCCCAGCCGGACGAGCCGTACACCTCGCAGGGCACGGTGGACCTGGTCGTGACGCCGCCGCCCGGTCTGGCCGGTTCCACGGACCACCGGATCAAGATCTACCTGACGCTGCCCGACCAGCCACCGACGGCCATCACCGAGGTCGAGATCGCGAAAGCGCCGCAGACCGTCATCCCGGTCGACCTGGAGAAGGGCATCAACGACTTCACCGTGGCGATCGTCGGTCCGGGCGGCGAGTCCGATCCGTCGGCGGTCGTGCGCTACGTCTTCGATGACTCACCGCCGAAGATCACCATCACTTCGCCCAAGAAGAACGCGACCGTCAACGGCAAGGCGGTCGTCATCAAGGGCAAGACCCAGGCTCGGACGACGCTGCTCGCCCATAACGCCGCCAGCGGGTCGTCGATCGCGGGCACGGCCGGGGCGGACGGCACCTTCACCATCAGCGTCGCGCTGGCGCCCGGCACCAACACCATCGTCATCGATGGCACGGATCCGGCCGGCAACCAGGCCGAGGCGACGCTCACGGTCAAGCGTGGCGCGGGCAAGCTGACCGCGTCGTTGACCGCGTCCACCTACCGGATCAAGCGGTCGAAGCTGCCCGAGCCGGTGACGCTGTCGGTCACGGTCAAGGATCCGGACGGCAAGGTCCTGTCCGGCGCCGATGTCACGTTCACCTTGAGCATGCCGGGCATCCCGACGGTCACCCTCGACAGCAAGACCAACAGCAGCGGCAAGGCGTCGTTCACGACGACCATCCCGAAGGGGGCGGACGTGGGCCAGGGCAGTGCGACCGCCCTCGTCACGACCGACGCGTACGGGTCGACCCAGGACTTCACGGTCATCACCATCACCAAGTAGCGTTCCGGGGCAAGACAGCCGCCGCATTCGCAGCTACCATCCGTCGCATGCCGATGTGGCGATGTCCGCACTGCGGGACCCCCCAGGCCGAGACGGCCCGGTGCTGGGTCTGCCATCGCTCCAGCACCGCCTGTGCGTCGTGCCGGAACTTCCGCCGGTCCGTCGCCGCCCAGGTCGGCTACTGCGGTCTCGATCGTGAACGGCGGCCACTTCGGGGCGACGAGATCCGTGCCTGCTGGGAAGCGCGAGCCGACACGCCCGAGGCGCCGGCGGCCGGCATCCCGCGCAGTGCCCCGACCCCGACCACCTTCATCGAGGACCGAACGCCCGTTCGGCGGCGGCTCGAGTTCGTCGAGGTCGGGACGGGCGCGGCGGCGGGAACGGGGAGCGGCGGGCGACCGGCGCGTCCGGGGGCGGCGGCGGCCGTGGCCGATGCGGAACCAACCGGGCAGCCCGCAACGTTGCCCGACCCCGGCCCGCCCGAGACGCGCTGGAGCCTGTGGGGCGACGCCGAGGGCTGAGGTCGCGGCCGGCCAGGCGGCCGAAGAGCCGCCGTCACGATGTCACGCACCCACCGGTGGGAGCCGCGTCGGTCCCGGATCCACCGAGCACGTTCTGTCATATACCCGTCGGGCGGCTGCAAGGCAGCGTCGCACCGACCGAACGGTGGCCAGAGGTTCGGTTCCACGCTCGATCGGGCGTGAGGACGGTCGTCAGCGGGGCCGAGACCGCCTCATCTCGTGCCGAAGACCCGCATGGCGGGTCTATGGCAATGGCGCGCGGGTCCGCCGCGGGCGCAAGCCCGCCGCGCGGACCCTTACAACCCTGCTGGCCGCGTCCCGAGCGTGACCTTGAGCGTGACGTGCGCCCCGTCGCGCAGCACGTCCACCGTCACCGTGTCGCCCGGCGAGAACTGGGCGAGCGTGGCGTCGAGTGGGTGCTCCTCGTCGATGACCTTGCCGTCGATGCTGACGATGATGTCGCCGTCCTTCACGCCACCGAGGTCGGCCGGCTTGCCGCTCTCGACGCCGCTGACCGGGTCGCCGTTGGCGTCGAAGCCGCCGACCAGCGCACCGACCATGACCGGCAGCTTCTGGGTCTCGGCGACCTGCCGGGTGATCGACACGAAGTGGATGCCCATGTACGGGCGGCTGAGCGGCTGGCCGGCGATGGCCTGGGCCATGATCGGCCGGGCGATGTCGATCGGGATGGCGAAGCCGATGCCGTTGCTGTTCTGGGCGATCGCGGTGTTGATGCCGACGACGTTGCCACCCGCGTCGAGGAGCGGCCCGCCGGAGTTGCCCGGGTTGATCGCCGCGTCGGTCTGGATGAGGTTGGTCAGCGATTCGTTGTTGTTGGTGGTGATCGCCCGGCCCTTGGCCGACACGATGCCGCTGGTGACCGAGTTCGAATAGGTGCCCAGCGGGCTGCCGATGGCGACGACCAGCTGGCCGACCTTGAGCGCGTCGGACTCGCCGATCGCGGCGCTCGGCAGGCCGGTCGCGTCGACCTTGACGATGGCCAGGTCGGTCAGCGTATCGATGCCGTAGACGCTGCCGGACAGGATCCGCCCGTCCTTGAGTTCGACATCGAACTTCTCCCCGCCCTCGACGACGTGGTGGTTGGTCAGGATCCAGCCGTTGCTGTCGAAGATGACGCCCGAACCGACGCCGGTCTCGGGGATCACCCCGTTGTTGCCGGCGTTGGCCGTGCCGGTCACGGTGATGCGGACGACGGCCGGGCTGACCTTGGCCGCGACCGCGATGGTCGCCGAGGACTCGTCGATGGCGACCGGCTGGACGGTGCCCGCGTTGGTGGCCAGGGGCTGGCTGGCGGCCGCCGGAGCCGGCCGGTCGAGCGCACCGACGGCGTCGAGCGCGAGGACCGTGCCGGCCGAGGCGAGGACCGCCGACAGGAGCGCCGCCGCGAGGAGCGATCCGCCGCGCGTGGAGTTCCGGGCGGGCGGCACGACCGCGGCCGTCGGCGGAGGGGTCGGGGCCGGCTCGTACCAGCGTTCTGGGGTGACCGGCGGGGTCTCGTCCCATGTGCGCGCCCAGTCGGCGCGCGGCTCGGGGCTCGTCGTGTACGAGGATGCGAGCGGCGTCTCGTACGGTTCGACCGCGGCGGCCGTCGGCCAGGCGGGGATGTCTGCCGCTGGACCGCCCTCGGGAGCGACCGGCGTGGATGGTGCGACGGGCGTCACCGGGGTCGCCGTCGCCGGAGTCACGGACGTGGGGCTGACCGGATCGCCACCGGGCGCGCCGTCGCTCGAGCCGATGACGTGGCGCTCGGTGAGGTCACCCGGATCGCTGGGCGGGGCGGCGGGGTCGCGGGGTTCGTCGTGCATCGTTCTGGCAGGTCCCTTGTGGGGTTCGGTCGGTGAGCGACCGACGACTGATCAGTCCTAGGGTGCGGCCTGCGGGTTGACCTGCGGCCGCTCGGACGGTGAAGTTTCCTGCACGTTCGCGATTTGCGCTTCGGGCGACCCGCCGAGCGTGGTCCCGCGGCGAGCACGGGCGTCGGCCGCCGATGCCACCGCGGCCTGCTCCGCCGCCGGGGTCCCCTCGACCAGGCGCGGATCGCGCGGCAGGGTCACCACGAAACGCGTCCCGCTGCCGACCCGGCTCTCGACCTCGACCGTGCCGCCATGCATGTCGACGATGGAGCGGACGATGGCGAGGCCCAGGCCGCTGCCGCTGCCACGGGCCTCGTTGGCCCGCGAGCCGCGATAGAACCGTTCGAAGATGTGGGGCATCTCGGCCGGGTCGATGCCGACGCCCGTGTCGGACACCTCGATCCGGGCGCCCTCGACGGTCGCGGCGACGTCGACGACCACGGAACCGCCGCGCGGCGTGAACTTGATCGCGTTGGCCACCAGGTTGGCGACGACCTGGCCGATGCGCGGCGGGTCGTGCCGGATGCGGATCGGCGCGGTCGGCAGGTGAAGCGTGACGGCCACGCCGCGGCGTTCGGCGGCCGAGCGGTTCTGCTCCACCGCGGATTCGACGGCGGCCCTGAGGTCGTCCGGACGCAGGTCGAGCAGGACCAGTCCCGAATCGAGCTTCGAGAGCTCGAGCAGGTTCTGGGCGAGCCAGTCCAGCCGCTCGATCTGCTGGCCGCTCGACTCGAGGAACTCGTCCCGTGTCTCGGGGTCGTCGCCGGCGCCCTCGGTCAGCAGCTCGTTGAACGTGCGGAGGGCCGCCAGCGGCGTTCGCAGCTCGTGCGAGACATCGGCCAGGAAGTCGCGGCTGCGGTCGCGGTCGCGCCGGATGATCTCGACGCTCTCCTCGAGCCGGTCGGCCATCGCGTTGAACTGGACGGCCAGCTCGGCCAGCTCGGACGAGCCGGCGCGGACTTCGGAGGGTGGCACGCGGCGGGTCAGGTCGCCCTCGGCCAGCCCGCGTGAGGCCTCGGTCAGGCGGCGCAGCGGTGTCGTGAACCGACGCGCCATGACCGCTGAGACGACGACCGACAGGCCGAGCGCGAACAGGGCGATGGCGGCCAGGAGGCCGGTGACATTGGCGAGGGCAGTGGCTCGGAACGTGTACGGGTTCGAGAGGGTCACCTGGACGGCGTACGGGGTGAAGATGTCGCCCGCGCCGTAGGCCATGCTCCAGCCGACAGCCTTCTCCTGGGTCTGGCCGGCGGCCGGTGGCGCCTCGAGGTGGAGGAGGATCGGGTCGTCGCGGGCGGGGACGAACTTCTTGGTCTCCCCGTCGAACACGAAGCGCCCGAAGGTGATCTCGACGTCGGCCTGGCCGAGTCGGTCGGCGATGAACCGCTGGAGCACGTGGTTGGCCATCGTGCCGAGCACCTCGGGGTCGACGTGGCCATCGACCCCGACGACGGGATTGCCGTCGGCGTATTTGTCGGCGACCCCGACGACGTAGGTCTTGACCGACTGGGCACGCTGGTCGAGGTCGGCCTGCTGCTGGGTCGTGAAGTAGTCGTCGAGCCGGTTGATGACGAGGACCGTGACGAGGGCGAGCGTCAGCGTGACGACGAACAGGAACGCCCCGGTCAGACGGCCCTGGAAGGTACGGGGGAGAAGCCGGCGCAGTCGACGTGGCATCCGAGCTCGCCGCTCGGCGGGTCGTTCAGCGCTCGGCGAAGGCGTAGCCGACACCTCGCACCGTCAGGACGAACGTCGGCGTGGCCGGGTCGTCCTCGATCTTGTCGCGCAGATGGCTGACGTGGACGTTGATGGTCTTCTCGTCCTGGTCGAGCGCCTCGTAATCGCGCAGCAGCTCGAGCAGCTCCGAGCGCGTGTAGACGCGGCCCGGGCGCGAGGCGAGGTGACGCAGGATCTCGAATTCGGTCGGGGTGAGGCTGACCCGTCGGTCGCCGCGCTGGACGCGCCGGCGCTCCAGGTCGATGAGCAGGTCGCCGTGGCGGATGACCCGGCCACCGACCGCGTCCGAGAGGTCGCCGTAGGACCGGCGCAGGAGCGCCTTGATCCGGCTCATCAGCTCGCGCAGCCCGAACGGCTTGGTCAGGTAGTCGTCCGCACCGAGCTCGAGGCCGATGACCTTGTCGACCTCGTCATCGCGCGCGGTCAGGACGAGGACCGGCATCTTGGCCCCGGCCGCGCGCAGCCGGCGCAGGACCTCGAAGCCGTCCATCCCGGGCAGGCGGACATCGAGCACGACCAGGTCCGGTGCCTGCTTCGTCGCGATGTCGAGGCCCTCTTCGCCGGAACGGGCGACCGCGACCTCGTAGCCCTCCTGCTGGAGGGCGTACTGGATCCCGCGAGCGACGGCGTGCTCGTCTTCGACGATGAGGATGGTGGCTGCCACGCGGGGATGCTACACCGGCGGCGAGGAAAGGCCCGGGCCTGTCGCGCGCCCGAGGCCGCACATGGGCGCCCCGCGGGGCCGTCCGTCGACCCACGGTCGACACCAAGGGGTCGAGGGTCACGCGAAGGCCCTCCTCGTGACGGATCGTCGACCGGGAGTCGCGGGTATGTGTCGAGGAGGCCCCGATCGCCGCCTTCGACCCGTCGTTGTCGACTGGCAGTCTCGGAAAGCGCAGCACGGGTCGTCCACACGAGGCGTGGTACCCTAGCCGACGCTATCCGGGCGCCTCGCCACACCGGCCCCGCCGGCGAGCCGCAGCCCGAACCACCGACACCGCCACCTTGAGGTTCCAACGACATGGCCACCGCCCGAGCGACGCTTGCCGCTGAACATCGCGACCTGACCGGCAAGAAGGTCGCCCGCCTTCGCCACGCTGGCCGCCTGCCCGCCGTCGTGTACGGCCACGGCATCGACTCCGCCAACGTCTCGATCGACGCCCACGACTTCGAGCAGCTCCGCCGTCATTCCGGCCCGAACTCCCTGGTCGACCTGTCGATCGACGGCAAGAAGGCGCAGCCGGTGCTCGTGTCGTCCGTGCAGCTCCACCCGGTCAACCGGCGGACGCTCCACGTCGACCTGTTCCTCGTCCGGATGACCGAGGAGCTGACCGTGGACGTGCCGCTCGTCGCGGTCGGCGAGTCGTTCGCGGTCGCGAACCTCAACGGCACCCTGCTCCACCCGAGCGAGTCGGTGCGTGTCCGGGCGCTGCCCGATCGCCTGCCGCAGTCGATCGAGTACTCGATCGAATCGCTGGTGGACTTCGACACGACGATCAAGGTCAGCGACCTGGTCATGCCCGAGGCCGTCACGCTCGTGACCGAGAGCGACGAGATCATCGCCAAGGTCCAGGCGCCGCGCGTCGAGGAAGAGCCGACCGTGATCGGGACGGCCGAGGCCGAGGCGGCCGAGGCGGCCGAAGGCGGCGAAGCCGGCGAGTCGACCGAAGGCTCCAGCGGGGATTCCTCCGACAGCTAGCCTCGCGGGGACGATGGCCCCGGGCGGCGCGGGGGCGACCCGCCGGGTGCGTTCCGACGCCGGTTCCTGTCAAACGCCCACCACGTAAGCGTTGGTCAGGCGATCCCTGACAGACCATTCGCGTGGTGAGCGGATGTCACCGATCCGTGTCGGGCAGCGTGACGTCGAGCGTGGGCAGCCGCGTTGGGCGAGCGTCCCTCCGGACGAGCGCTCGCGTGACGAGCACTTGACAGGAACCGAGCGATCGCACCCCGGGTCTCCCGGATACGACAGCCAGGGCCACGTGCCACGACCTGCTGGACCGTCGGACGGCGATCCGGAACGCTCGGCCTGAGTGCGAGTCCTCAGCCGGAGCGACGGCCGATGGCGTAGACGATCGGGGCCGGCATCGACAATTCGTCGGGGCGCAGGGCTTCCAGGCGCTCGCGGAGGGTCGCAAGGGCGCGGGTCTGCTCAGCGGGTTCGAGCGGGTCGAACAGGGTCGGATCGTCGAATTCGGTCAGGAAGCCGATGTAGCCCTCCGGGTCGAAGCCGATCTCGAGCGTGCCCGCCGCGCCATCGACCGCGCGGAAGCCGGCCCGTCGCAGCTCGCCGACGAGTGCCTTGACCGACGCCGGGTCGCCGAGATGGGCGTCGGCATCGTCGGGCTGGTCGTCGCCCTCATCGTCGTCGGGCGGATCCACGCCGAACTCGTCGAGGAGCTCGTCCACGATCTCGTCCGGCCGCCAGACGGTCGGATCGCGCAGCCACGTGACGATCGCCAGAGGCGCACCGGGCCTGAGCGTGCGACGGATCTCGCGCAGCGCCCGATGGCGGTTCGGGACGAGCTGGAGGACGAAGGACGACATCGCGGCATCGAACGTCGCGTCCGGGAACGGCAGGTCGGCCGCCGCGGCCACGCTGACCTCGAAACGGTCGCGTGCGGCCGGGCCGAGGCGCCGATCCCGTTCCGCAGCCGCCGCGGCGGCCATCTCGGTCGAGGCGTCGATGGCGGCCACCGTGACATTCGGCCAGCGTTCGACAGCGGCCAGTCCGAGCGTGCCCGTCCCGGTTCCGACGTCGAGGATGCGTGCCGCGCCGCCGGGCAGCTCCGGTCCGAGTCGATCGAGCAGCTCCATCGCCGCGGGCACGAGGAATGGGGCCCACCACCTGGCGTAGCCCTCGGCGATACGGTCGTATCGTTCAGCCTGGTCGGTCATCCCCGGCATGGTGACAGACATGCGTGGCGGTTCGGGCCGTTCGGACCCCCGCAATGCGACCTCGGACCGCTGACGGGCGCCGTGGGACGGACCACTGTCACAGCGTGGGAGCCGTCCATCCACGGCCACCCCAGTGGAAAGGAACGGACAGAACCATGCAGAAGCTATTGCTCGCCTTTGACGGCACAGATCCTTCGCGGCGCGCACTCGAGCTGACCGCGACGATGGCCCACAAGTTCGAAGCCGATGTCACGGTCGTCAGCGTCGTCCCGACGCGTTCCGGGCGTTCGCCGGTGGACCCGTGGGACGACTCGACCGTGCATACCCAGGAACTCCTCGAGGCCGGCCGACTGCTCCGCGAGCAGGGCATCGAGCCCCGCCTGGTCGAGACCTACGGCAGCGTGCCCGAGACCATCGAGAAGCTGGCCGAGGCCGGTGAGTTCGACGCGATCATCGTCGGGTCGCGCGGGCTGTCGATGCTCGATCGCGCGCTCCAGGGCAGCGTCTCCGAGCACATCGCCGCCAACGCCGGCACGACCGTCATCGTCGCCCGCTGAGACGGTCGGCGCCGCCGACCTGGCGTGCGTGGGCGGCGTCGCGACCTGCCCAACGAGGGTAAGGTTCGGGGATGGCACTGCCCTTCGAACCGCCCGTCGAACCGATGCTGGCCAAGGCCGTCGACGCGATCCCGCGCGACGACGGCTGGCTGTTCGAGCCCAAGTGGGACGGCTTCCGGGCGCTCGTCTTCCGTGACGGGGACGCCATCTATACGCAATCGCGCGACCTGAAACCGCTCGACCGGTATTTCCCCGAGCTGGCCGACCCGCTCCGGGCGGCCCTGCCTGAGCGGTGCGTGCTCGACGGCGAGGTCGTCATCGCCCGTGACGGGGCGCTCGACTTCGAAGCCCTGCTGCTGCGCATCCATCCGGCCGCGTCCCGGGTGAAGATGCTCGCCGCGGAGTCGCCGGCCAGCTTCATCGCCTGGGACCTGCTCGCACTCGGCGACGAGGACCTGCGCCCCACCCCCCAGGGCGAGCGCCGGGCTCGCCTGGGATCCGTGCTCGGCGGCGCGCAGCCGCCCATCCACCTGACGCCCGCGACGCGCGACCGGGCGACCGCCCAGGAGTGGTTCGAGCGGTTCGAGGGCGCCGGTCTCGACGGGGTCGTCGCGAAGCGGCTCGATGCGCCGTACCAGCCGGGCAAGCGGGCGATGCTCAAGATCAAGCATCAGCGCACGGCCGACTGCGTGGTCGCCGGCTTCCGCTGGCACAAGAACGGCCCGGGCACGCACATCGGGTCGCTGCTGCTGGGGCTGTTCGACGACGCCGGCAAGCTCAACCACGCCGGCATCACCTCGTCGTTCACGTGGGACCGCCGGGCCGAGCTGGCCGAGGAGCTCGCGCCGCTCCGGGTGGACGCCCTGGCGAACCACCCCTGGCGCGAATGGGCCGAATGGGCGGGCTACGGTGACGCCGACGCATCCGGCCAGCGGCTGCCGGGCGCAACCTCGCGCTGGAATCGCGGCAAGGACCTGTCGTGGGAGCCGCTGCGCCCGGAACGTGTCGCCGAGGTGGCCTACGATCACCTCCAGGGCAGCCGGTTCCGCCACGCGACCACGTTCAAGCGCTGGCGGCCGGACAAGCCGCCGGAAGACTGCCGCTACGACCAGCTCGAGGAGACCGCGCCGTTCCTCCTGGCCGACATCTTCGGTGGCGACGGATGAGATTCGGGGAGGGCTGAGATGACGCTTCGTCTGGGACTCGTCGGTGGCGGCTGGATCAGCCGGCAGCACCTCGACGCGCTCCAGAGGCTGGGCCGGACCGAGCTTGTCGGCGTCGTGGCCGGGTCACGATCCACCGCCGACGAGGTCACCGGGCAGTGGGGCGGGACCAGCTACGACGACCTCGACCGGATGCTCGAGGCGGGCCAGCCGGAAGTCGTCTACGTGGCCGTGCCGCCGCACAAGGCTGTCGGCGTGGCGGAGCGGCTGGTCGCCCGCCGGATCCCGTTCCTGACCGAGAAGCCGCTGTCCGCGACGGATGCCGAGGGCCCGGCCCATCTCGCCGACGTCATCGAGCAGAACCGGCTCGTCGTCGCCGTCGGCTACCACCTCCGGGCGCTCGACATCATGGCCGAGGTCCGGGCACGCCTCGCCGCCCAGCCGGCCCAGCTGTTCGTCGCCCGCTGGCTGGACTCGACCCCTGCCCCGGCGTGGTGGGGTCGGACGGATCAGGGCGGCGGCCAGGTCGTCGAGCAGGCGACCCACCTGTACGACCTCGCCCGCTTCCTGGTCGGTGAGGCGACCGTGGTCGGGGCGGCGTCCACCCGCGACCTCGCGACGTCGACGCCGGAGGTGGACGTCGCGGACAGCAGCGCGGCGGTGGTCCGGTTCGAGACCGGGGCGGTGGGCTCCTTCGCGAACACGCGCAAGACATCCACGGCCGTGATCGAGATCGAGATCGTCTCCGACGGCCTGCTGACCCGGCTGTCCAAGCACCCCGATCGCGGGCAGGGCGACTGGCACGCCAGCTTCGACGACGGGACCGTCATCCGCGCCATCACTTCCGAATGCGATCCATACGAGAAGCAGGCCGCGGCCTTCCTCGACGCCGTCGAATGGGCCGACCCGGGCGGCGTGCTGTGCACCTATGAAGACGCGCTCAAGACGTACCGTCTGACCCGGGCGGTCGTGGCGGCGACGGGTGCGCCCGGCTGATCGATCCTAGGGCGCGGCCCAGCCGGCGGGCAGCGGTCCGGAGGCCATGATCGCGGCGATCACGTCGGGCCGCAGCGCCGTGGAGCTCGGGAACGAGAGGTCCACCTTCCCGTCCGAGATGGCGTCCATGACCAGTGGCGATGACAGCACCGTGCCGTCCATGACGATGACGAGGTAGCCGCCGACGTGCCCCATCGTGTAGGCCGCGAGGGCGGCCGAGCCGCCGGGCGCCAGGGCCACCGCGATCGTCGGCGAGTCGCCTCCGTTGACCTTGGCCGCCGACACGATCTGGCTGGCGGCATCGAAGAGCACTGGAACGCCCGATGGCGCTGGGCCGCCGTCCGTCGGGGCGTCGCCGGTCGGCCAGCCGAGGAAGCTCACGACGCCGGGCGTGCGCAGGACGGCGTCGATCGCCGCCTGGTCCACGGTCGAATTGAAGTCGATGGTGAAGGTCAGGCTCGTGCCGGCCGACGATGAGAAGTTGCCCACGCCGAGTGCCCGAAGACGCTTCGACATGACCTCGACGGCGGCTTCGATGACCGCCTTGTCCGTGGTCCGGATGGGGATGGAGACCGTGAGCTGGGTCGTGTCGCTCGCCCGGGACGGCGCCACGGGGTCCTGACAGGCGAGGACCCCGAGAACGAGGGCCAGGGCGGCCATCGCTCGAACGGCGCGCCTCATCGCCGAGCGAACGCCGACAGGGTCACGACTCCGCCGTCGGCGGGGGCTTCTGCCCCGGGCGCCTCGCGCGCGATCCGGCAGTCGCCGCCTTCCATGCGTCGATGTCCATCCCCGCCCACGGGTCGAAGTCGCTCTCGAGCGCTTCCTGGGCCGGCCGATCCGCCTCCGGGACGTGGACCAGGTTCACCCGGACTCGGTACCAGGCCGTGGAGCGGCCGCGCATCGCGTCGACCAGGATGTCCGGCGGTTCGAGGAACGGGACGACCTCGGGATGGCGTGCCTTCCAGCGCTCAAGGCCCTCGAGCGCCTGCTCCTTGTACTCGGCCCGCGAGATCTCGACGACCGGGATGGACGTCTTCCGGCGCCCCGTCGGGGTCGGCTTGGAGCCGACCCATTCGGTCGGCAGGCCGGCGTTCGGGTCGCCCGCGGCGACGGCACTGGCACGTTCCGCAGCGACCTCCGGCGGCGGTCCGCCGTCCTCGCCGCGGCCCGGTTCGTACTCGGACTTCGGGCGGCGGGCGCGCGACGGCTGGACGCGCGGCGGCTCGCCGGCCTGCTTGGCGTAGTTCGGCGGCCAGGGGGCGTCGCCGAGACCGTCCGCCTCGTCGCGCACCGACAGCTCGAGGAGCGCCTCGAGCGACCCGACCGCGTCGTCGATGCCGGCGCCCGGGTCGCCGATCGCGGCATAGCGGGCCGGGACCGTGTCGATGGTGAACGCCTCCGCCTCGACCGTCGGGACCTCATCCCAGGTCAGCGGGGTCGAGACGCGCGCGTCGGGCAACGGCCGGACGGAGTAGGCCGAGGCCACCGTCCTGTCCTTGGCGTTCTGGTTGTAGTCGAGGAATACGCCGTGGCGTTCCTCCTTCCACCACTTGGAGGTGGCCAGCTCGGGGACGCGGCGCTCGACGTCCCGGGCGAGCGCGAGGGCCGCCCGGCGGACCTCCGGGAACGTCCAGCGCGGCTCGAGCCGGACGTTGACATGGATGCCCCGCGAGCCGGACGTCTTGGGCCAGCCGACCAGCCCCACCGCCTCGAGCGATTCGCGCGCGGCCAGGGCGACCAGCCGGATGTGGTCCCAGGGCACGCCCGGCACGGGGTCGAGGTCCACCCGCAGCTCATCGGGATGATCGAGGTCCTCGGCCCGGACGGGGTGCGGATTGAGGTCGATGCAGCCGAGGTTGGACACCCAGGCGAGGCCGGCCGCATCGTCGATGACGACCTCGTCGGCGGTCCGCCCCGACGGGAACGTCAGGGTGGCCGTCCGGATGAACGGCGGCAGGTTCTCCGGTGCCCGCTTCTGGAAGAACGGCTGTCCGGCGGCGCCGTCCACGAACCGCTTCAGGGCCATCGGCCGACCCCCGGCGCCGCGCAACGCCCCATCCGCGACGGCCTGGTAGTAGCGCACGAGATCGAGCTTGGTGTGGCCCGTCTCCGGGAAGTAGACCTTGCCCGGATTGGTCACGGTCACCTCGTGGCCGTTGATCCGCAGGATCTCCTTCTCCGGCGCCATCTCGACACGATACCCCTCGACACCGGCGGGCGACCGGCCGATGATGCCGGGGCACACCGGTGCCACCCGGTCAGCAGGGACACGAGATGCTCACCCAGTCCGAACCGGCCTGTCTCGTCATCGCCGACATCACCGGCTACACGAGCTACCTCGCGGGCGTCGAGCTCGACCACGCCCAGGACATCCTGGCGGACCTCATCGACACCGTCGTCGGCAGCCTCCGGCCGACGTTCCGGCTGGCCAAGCTCGAGGGCGATGCGGCCTTCACCTACGCCATCACCGAGACCATCGATCCATCGGCGCTGATGGACACCATCGAACGCACCTACTTCGCGTTCCGCCGCCGGCTTCGCGACATCGGCCAGGCGTCGGTCTGCGACTGCAACGCGTGCACCCGGATGCCGGCTCTCGACCTCAAGCTCCTGGCCCATCACGGGACGATCCTCCGCCAGCGGATGGCCGGTCGCGAGGAGCTGGTCGGCAGCCCGGTCATCGTGGCCCATCGACTCCTGAAGAACGCAGTCACCGAATCGACGGGCATCCGCGCCTACGCCCTCTACACCGAGGACTGCCTCCATGCCGCGGGCATCGACGACCCGGCGGCCCTCGGTCTGGTCGAGCACCGCGAGGAGTACGACCACCTCGGAGAGGTCACCGGCTGGGTGGCGGATCTCGAGGCGGCCTGGACCGCCGAGCGGGCGCGAACGCGCGTCTTCGTCGAACTCGAGGGCGCGATGGTGTCGATCGACTACCTCTTGCCCGCGCCGCCCGCGATCGCCTGGGAGTACCTGACCTCGCCCGCCCGGCGCCTGCGCTGGCAGGCCGGCGTCACGGACATCGTGGAGCAGGCGGCCGCCGGCCGGCGCGGGGTCGGGACGACCAACCACTGCGTCCACGGCAAGGACGCCGTGATCGAGGAGGTCCTCGACTGGCGACCCACGGACTATTTCACGATCAATTGGCAGATGCCGATCCCGGGCGCGCCCAAGGTCAGGTCGACCTACGTCCTGACCGAGGTCGATGGCGGGACGGCGGTCGAGATGCGGATGGAGCGCCCGCGATCGACCAAGGACCGGGCCTTCCTCGAGAGCGTGCTGCCCGGCATCGCCCCGGCGTTCCAGGCCGGCATCGCCGCGCTGACGTCGCTGGTGGCCGAGGAGGCCGCCCGTCGGGCAGGCGAATTGGCCGGTCTGCCCGAGCCCAGCCTGCCCACCTCGGCCGGCCGGTTCCTCGAGGAGCCTGTCGATTTCGACGGCGGTCCGTTCGTCGTAAGGTAGACGGCCGCGCGGGCGGCCAGCCGGAACGGAGGCATCACATGCAATACGCGTTGCTCATCTACACGCCGGAGCCGACCGGGGACGTCCCCCAGGAGGCGGTGGCGGCCGAGATGGCGCAGTACGACGCCTTCACCGCCCACCTCCGCGAGCGGAACGCGATGGTCGGCGGCGAGGCGCTCGACGGGGTCGCGACCGCGACGACGGTTCGTGTCGTGGATGGCCGGACCGTCGCCACGGACGGTCCGTTCGCCGAGACGAAGGAGACGCTCGGCGGCTTCTATCTCGTCGAAGCGGCCGACCTTGACGAGGCGATCGCCTACGCGGCGATGATCCCGGGCGCCCGGAACGGCTGCATCGAGGTCCGCCCGGTGTGGGACTACGGGGCCGCCGCCGGGGCGGACGTCCGGGTCGCGGCAGCGGCCGGCGACTGACTCCCGCCGCGACCCCGTCGTCTCCTCGCCCTTGACCGGAGCGGACGCCGCCCACGAGATCGTCGATCGCGTGTTCCGCGAGGAGCAGGGTCGGGCGGTCGCCACGCTCATCCGCGTCACCGGCGACTTCGATCTGGCCGAGGAGGCCGTCCAGGACGCGTTCATCAGCGCCCTGGAGACGTGGCCGCAGCGTGGCGTCCCGGACAACCCGGGGGCCTGGATCACGACCACGGCACGCAACCGCGCCATCGACCGGCTTCGTCGGCGCCAGCGCCTGGTCGACAAGACCGAGGCGCTCGGGCGCGAAGCGGTCATCGAGTCGGAGCTCGAAGCCATCGATCCGGGCACGTCGGAGGACGCGATGCAGATCACGGACGACCGCCTGCGCCTCATCTTCACGTGCTGCCACCCGGCGCTCGCGATGGACGCCCGCGTCGCCCTGACCCTGCGGACGCTGGGCGGCCTGACCACGCCGGAGATCGCCCGGGCGTTCCTCGTCCCCGAACCGACCCTCGCCCAGCGCCTCGTCCGGGCCAAGCGCAAGATCCGCGACGCCGGGATCCCCTATCGGGTGCCGCCGGCCGACCTGCTGCCCGAGCGGCTGGACGGCGTCCTGCGCGTGCTCTATCTCGTCTTCAACGAGGGCTACGCCGCGTCGTCGGGCGATTCGCACATCCGCCGCGAGCTGTGCGCGGAGGCCATCCGGCTGGCACGGATCGTCGTGTCGTTGCTGCCCGACGAACCGGAGGCGCGCGGGCTCCTGGCACTGATGCTCCTGCATGACGCTCGGCGCGACGCACGCGTCGCCCCGGACGGCCGGATCGTCCTGCTCGACGACCAGGACCGGTCGCGCTGGGATGGCGCTCGCATCACGGAGGGCCAGGCCCTCGTCGAGGCGGCACTCCGGGAACGGCGACCCGGCCCGTACCAGGTCCAGGCCGCGATCGCCGCGCTGCACGACGAGGCGGTCACCCCGGCCGACACGGACTGGGCGCAGATCGCCTCGCTCTATGGTTCGCTCCAGGCGATGACGCCGTCACCGGTCGTCGAGCTCAACCTGGCGGCCGCGGTCGCGATGGCGGACGGGCCGGCGATCGGGCTGGCGATGATGGACGGGATCGCCGCCTCGGGCGAGCTGGATTCGTATCCGTATCTGCACTCCGCCCGGGCGGACCTGCTGCGCCGTCTCGAGCGCTGGTCCGAGGCGGAAGCGGCCTACCGGCGGGCACTGGCGCTCACGACGAACGCCCCCGAGCGCGACTTCCTCGAGAGCCGGCTGGCGGAGGTGCAGCGGCGCCGTCTGGCCTAGCCGTGACCCAGGGACACGCCATCAAGGGGTGATTCGTTCGACCGGGACGGCGCCGGGCCTGGTTGGGATCTCCCTGTCAAATGCACGTCAGGCGAGCGTTCGTCATCGATCCGCTGACAGATGGGCCGTCTGGTGGGCATTTGACATTGTCCGCGAGCAGGTCGGGCATGATCCACGCTCGGGCGGTGGGCCTCGGGCAGGAATGCCTGACGAGCGCACGTGTGATGGGCATCTGTCACAGATCGGCCGCCGCCGGCGGGCGCCTCATCAGGCACATCCCGCGCCCGTCATCGGAGACTGACGCAGCCGCGCGATGGGCGACGGTCGGTGTCGGCTCACTCCGACGACCGACCCGAGCCTTCATCTTCCGGGCGGAACGGCACGGCGACCCCGCCAGGAGGACGGTACCCTCCCGACATCGGGCAGGACCGCGGGCACGAAGGAGTACGACATGGACGGCGTCCGGATCATCGTGGCCGGTGTGCAGCAGACGCTGCGGGAGGCCGGCGCGCCGGTCGACCCACCGACGACCATCGCGACGGCCGCGATCGCCGTCCGCAACCCGCTCGCCGGCCGTGGCCGCGTCGAGGACCTCGCCGAGCTGGAGACGCTCGGGCGCGACGCCGCCGCACTGCTCGTCGAGCGCGCGCTGGCCGTCCTCGCGTCGGTCGGCATCGGTCCGACCGAGGTCCGCGGCTACGGCAAGGGCGCCATCGTCGGCATCGACGGCGACCGTGAGCACACCGCCGCGGTCCTTCACCCGCGCTTCGGGGCGCCGGTCCGGGCGGCCATCGGCGGCGGCGCCGACATCATCCCGGGGACCAAGAAGGTGGCCGGTCCGGGCGCGGTCATCAGCATGCCGATCGGGAACAAGGACGACCGCTGGGTGTTCGACGACATGGATGCGATCGACATCGCCATCGCCGACGCCCCCCGCCCGGACGAGATCGTCATCGCCCTCGCGTTGAGCGCGGGTGGCCGACCGAACGCGCGCGTCCGCAAGCCCGCCTGAGGAGCCCGCCATGTTCAAGGCGATGATCCTGCTGACCCGCCGGGCGGACCTGACCCACGAGGCGTGGGTGGGCTGGTGGCTCGACGAGCACGCCCCGCTCGCCGCGCAGCTGCCGAACCTTCGGCGCGCGGTCTTCAACGTCGTGGAGGAGGGTGCCGACGAGGCCGGCGTCGACGGCGTCTCGGAGCTGTGGTTCGATCGCCGGGCGGACTTCGAGGCCGCCTACGCGACCGAGATCGGCCGGGCCGTGGCTGCCGATTCGCTGGCCCACGTCAGCGGGCGCGTCCGCGTGCTGCTCGGCGAGCACGTGATCCGGGACGGCGGCTCCGACTGACCCCGGGGGTGAGTCAGCCGGAGCGCCGGCCGGATGGTCTATGCCAGGAGTGCGCTCACGATCGCATCGACGTCGGAGGCCTTGGGGACCACGATCAGCGTGTTGACCATGCCGAACATCCCGTTCGCCGCCTCGGCGTGCGGAAGGATGTGGCAGTGGAACGCCCAGATGCCGAGGGTCTTGGCCGTGATCAGGACGTCGTAGCGCTCGCCTGGGTTGACACCGAGGGTGTCGCAGGTGAATTCGGCGCTGCCGAGCGGGTGACCGTCGCGAGCGATGACCCGCATCGGCATCCCGTGGAGATGCCACGGGTGCATCATGATCCCCTCGTTCATGAACCGGACCCGCACCGTCTCGCCGGCCGCGGCGAGGACCGGCACGACCGCCGGGAAGCCGTGGCCGTTGATGGTGAACCCACCCAGCTCGTCGTTCGAGATCCAGATGTACTCCCGGTCGTACTTCACCGGCTCCGGCTTCGGATCCACGATGTACGCCCCCAGCAGGCCGCGCCCGACCTGGTCGGTCGCGTTGTGGTGCGAGTGGTACATCAGGGACCCGGTATTGCTCGCGATGAACTCATACGCATAGGTCTGGCCGGGGACGATCGGCAGCTGGGTCACGAACGCGACGCCATCCTGGAAGAAGTCGTCGAAGTCGACGCCGTGGAAGTGGACGCTCGTCGTCTCCTGGAGGTTGTTGGTGAACTCGACCCGGACCTTGTCGCCCTCCGTCACGCGGATCGTCGGACCCGGCCACGACTTGTTGTAGCCGAGGGCCGCGACCGGCGGCAGGAGCTCGTCGATCTTCGCCTCCATCTCGTCGATGGTGAGCTTGAAGACCTTGACGCCGTCCACGACCTCGGGCTTCAGGGGTGTCAGGGCGTCATTCAGGATCAGCTGCGGGACCTGGACGAAAGCCGGCTTCTGGTGAAGGGCCGGGTAGTCGTCCTCGACCCCGAGGATCGCGGCGAGCTTGAGGAAGACGGGCGCCGGATAGATGTCCTTGAATGCCGGGGCGAGATCGCCGACGTAGCGACGGATCTTGTCACGAGCCGCCACGTCGTGCTCGCTCCACCCTGGCGGGATCGTGCCGGTGACGGGCGGCGCGGACGCCGAAGCGGCCGGCGGCGCGCTGGCAGTCATGTCCATGCTTGGGGACGGGGCGGCACTTGCCGCGGCGCTGGCAGCGGCACTTGCCGCGGCTCCGGTGCTCGGGGCCGGGCTGAATGGGGGTCCGAAGGTCCAGCCCGCGCCGGTCGCGGCGGGCGCGCAGGCCGCCAACCCGGCGACGGCCGCGAGGCCCCCACCGGTCAGGGCGGCGGTTCGGAGGAAGCCGCGCCGCGACAACGCGACAGCGGACGTCTCGGGGGTGTCGGTGGTCGTCTCTGGGGTTGGCAGGTGGTCCTGCGGCAGCGTTTCCATCAGCCGATGGTGACGGGGGCGTCAATGGCACCGCCCGTGACGTTCGGCCCGTTTCGCCCGGGCCGAAGGGTGACGGGGCGGGGGCCGGTCACAGCGATCAGTGACCGTCGGCGATCAGCGCGAGGATGACGTCGATGTCGTCCGTGCCCATCACGCCCTGGTAGGTCGCCCGGACGATCCCGTTCCCGTCCACGACGAAGACCCACGGCATCGAGCGCGGTCCCCACGGCGCGCCGCCGACACCCCAGGCATCGGCCGGGTCGGTCAGCGTCGGCGCGTCCAGCGAGCCCTGGAGGACGGCCGTGTCGGCCACGACCGAGTAGCGATATGGCTCGAGGTGGATGAACGCGACATCCCTCCAGCGGTCGAGCAGGTAGCGGGCCATGACGATGGCTCGCCCGCAGGCCGGCGACACGCGGAACCGGGTCGAATCCACGACGAGGACGAACGGCTGATGGGCCGCCAGTGCATCGACGGTGGATGTCTGTGACAGCCGCAGATCCGGTGCAGGATCGGTCGTGACGGCGCGGGCCACGCCGCCGACATCGGCCAGGGTCGGGGTCCGGACGGTCGGGGCGGCCGAGCCGAGGGCTGGGGTCGTGCCAGGATCGAGGACCTTGACCGCGGTCGATCCGACATCCGACCCGGCGGTGACCTCGAGGCTCCATGAGCCTGGGGTCGGGATGGTCATCTCCGCCACATAGGAGACCTTGTCGACACCGGGCGGCTGGACCGGGATCGCCTCGACCGCCGGTCCGATCCGGTCGCCGGTCGGCGCGACCAGCTGGACGCTCGGCCGGAGGGTGGCGTCGTCAAGGCGGACGCCGTCCGCGGACAGCGACAGGATGACCGGTCCGGGTCCGTGCGCCCAGACCGACGAGGAGACGACGGTGACGGCCAGGGGTGTGATCGGAGCCGTCGTCTGGCCTGCGCTCGGGTCGGTCGTCGGCGCGGCGGAGGGCGCCACGGTCGGTGGGGCTGTCGGTTCGACGGTCGGTGCGGTCGTGGCGACGGGCGCTCCGGCGATGGTTCGAAGCACGGCCGTCATCGCCTCGGACGACGTCCCGAACGGGAACGTCGCGCGGCGGATCCCGGCGCCGTCGAGCAGGAAGACGTCGGCGGTGTGCGACATCTCGTAGTCGCCGCTCGTCCCGGTCACCTCGCGGGCGTACTTGACGCCCCAGGCGTCGGCGGTCGCCCGGATCTGTGTCTCCGTCCCGGTCACCGGCTTGAACGCGGCGGGCATGAACCGGGCGTACTCCCGGAGCCACGCGGGCGTGTCGCGCTCGGGGTCGACGCTGACGAAGATGGCCCGGGCATTGCCGCCGTAGGCCTCGAGGGCGAGCCCGACCGTGCCGATGGTGGCGGGGCAGATGTCCGCGCAGTGGGTGTAGCCGAAGAACACGAACACCGGGCTGCCGCGAAGCGAGGCGAGGTCGAATGGGAGCTCGTCCTGATCGATCAGCCGGATGGCCGGAGCCTCGCGTGGGACGGGGTCGAGATAGGACGCGACATCGACGACGGGCGTGCCCGACGGCGATGCGGTCGCCCCTCCCCCGGCAGCGCCGGCAGCGCTGCCGCCGGGGCCGCTCGGCAGCAGGACCAGCCCGGCGATCGTGACCGCGACGAGCAAGACCGCGATGCCCAGCATCGCCCAGAACGCGATGTCGAGGGGACCGGTCGAATCCGCTCGGTGCGGCGCAGCCGCGGGACGCTGAGCCATGCTCAGCCCTGCCGGATGTCGGCCTTGACCACGACCTTGCCGGCGTGCTCGAAGACGAGATCGAGTTCGACCGTTCCGCCGACCGTGAGGTCCTTCGACAGCCCCATCAGCATCACATGGTAGCTGCCGGGCTTGAATTCGACGGTGTCTCCGGCAGGGATGTTCACCCGGTCGACGGGTTTCATCGCGGCGGTCCCGGCGCCATCGACCGCGGTCTCGTGGACCTGGGCCATATCGGCAGCAGGGGTGGTGACCGACAGGAGGGCATCGTCGGATGCGGTCGGGTTCTTCAGGGTGAAGTAGGCGGCGCTCCCGCCGCCGGCCGCGGCCGCGCGGGCCCAGGCACCGGTGACCGTGGGGCCGACCGCGGACGAGGCCGTGCTGCCTGGACTGCAGGCGGCGAGGGCCAGGACGAGCGCGGCGGCAAGCACGAATCGAGGACGCATCTGTGGATCCCTTCTGACGCTGGAGGTCACCAGACCGTACGCGTCGTCCGGGATCGCTGGACAGGTCCGTTCGGCCCGTGGCGCAGTGCCGAGCGGACGCCCGGGTCAGGTCGCGGGGGCGGCGATCGGGTCGGCCGGCGCCGGGCGGATGGTCGTCGTCGACGACGTCCGGTGCCCGTCGGTCGTGGCGTCATAGCGGAAGACCACCGTGTCGTCCGCAAGCGTGATCGTCACCGAGACCGGATCGCCCTCAAGACCCAGCGCCGTCGCCGGGTACGTGGCCTGGAAGACCGACGGCGAGGTCGCGACCAGGGTCGACGGACCGGCCAGGACGTCGAGTGGCGCGACGGGCGCCTGCGTCGCGGCGACGAGGACCCACTTGGCTGACGCCTGGCGCGCCCAGGCCTTGGGCGGGATCTCGACGTACTCGACCGTCTCACCGGACGTGGTCACCGAGACGCGACTCGCGCCACCCGAGGCGCGGCCGCTCGCGCGGACGACGGTCGTGCCGTCGACCTCGACGACGGTCTCGAACGAGGATGACGCCCGCAACGGACCGAGGGCGGTCGCCAGGAGCGCGGCGGCGTCCTCGGACGACAGGGCAGCGCTCGGGGAGGGAGACGCGGCCACCGATGGACCGGGCGTGCGTCCGGTCCGCGAGCCGCTGGGCCCGGCCGCGCCGCAGCCGGCGACGAGCAGCAGGACGAGGATGGCCCCGCCGAAGCGGAGCCATCCTCGAGGCTGATGCCCGTCAGGGGCGGTCAGCAAGGGCCGTGCCTACCCGCGGCTCGAGCCGTGGCCGCGGTCGCCATCGGCCTGGCGGTTGCGGTCGCCGGACGATCCGGTGGCGCTGTCGTGGCCGTCGTGTCCATCATGCCCGTGGCCATGGCTGGCGTCGGGCGAGACGGGCGTGTTGACGACCGGGTCGGGAGCCGGGGTGTGCTTGCACTTGCCGGCCTTGGCGTCGACCTTGAGGGCCCACGTGCCGTCCTGCTTCTGGTCGAGGCGGACCTTGACCTTGGTCCTGGTGCCGTCGAACCGGACGTCGAAGCCATGCTTGTCGGGCTTCGCGGTCGCCGGGGCGCCGGTGGCGGTGCCGAAGGCGACCGTGCCGTCGCCGACGACCGTGTAGTCGAAGCCGATGGCCGTGCCGTCGCACAGGTGGCCCGACCAGGTCCGCGTGCCGACGAGGTCGGCCAGGGCACCCGCGAGCTTCTGCTTGTCCTTGCCCGACAGGCTGATCTTCAGGCTGGCGGCGTGGTCACCGGTCGCCTTGACCGAGACCTTGATGTCGAGCTTCTTGGTGAAGCCGTCACGGCTGAAGCCGACCCTGACCGAGGCATCCGAGCCCTTCGGTCCGGTCTTCATCTTGGGCGTGCCCTGGACGACGGCGACGTCCGACGGCGCCAGGACCGAATCGATGGCGATGGTCGGGGCGCCACCCGAATCGCCGACCGAGTAGCCGACGGTCGTGACCTCGCCGGTCCCGAACAGGTCGGCGGACCAGGTCCCGGCACCGAGGAACGAGGCCAGCGTCGGCGCCTTGGCCTTCACCTCGAGCTTGTCGTGATTGGCATTGACCTTGACCTGCGGGGTGCCGTCGGTCGAGTCGAAGGTCACGGCGTGTGGCCCGAGCTTGCTCGCGGTGTAGGTCCCGACCGGGTCGAGGTCGACCTGGCTGATGTTGCCGACGACGTCGAGCTTCACCACGACCGACAGCCCGGAGCCGGGCATCGGCAGGGTGACGGTCATGCCACCGGTCTGGGCGATCGCTTCGGACGTGTTGGCGAGTGCCGTCAGCGGCAGCGCGAGGAGGACCACGAGGGCGAGCCCGAGTGGGGCGGCCAGGATCCGAAGGGTGGGTCTGGACATGGGCGATGTCTCTCCCGTGCGATGGCGAGACCGGAGGCTGGGGGGTGCGTCCGGTCTAGGCCCGGCGGCCACCCTACTGCCGGGCACGGGGCTGTGCGCACGGCGATGGTCCGCGACCTGCCGGGCTCGATGGTCCTGTCCGTGCAGGCGCCCGGCGCGGCGGCGCACCACCCGGCGCGCGGATCCGGAACGGGCGCCCGCTACTGCGCCGCGCGAACCTCCGCGATGATCGCCGGCAGGACTGCGTGGAGATCGCCGATGACCGCGTAGGTCGCCCGCGTCACCATCGGCGCGTCGCGATCGGTGTTGATGGCGAGGATCGCCTTGGCCGATCGGCAGCCGACGATGTGCTGGATCGCCCCGCTGATGCCGCACGCGATGTACAGGTCCGGCGCGATCCGAGTGCCCGTCTGACCGACCTGCTGAGCGTGCGGCCGCCAGCCGGCGGAGGTGACCACGCGCGAGACGCCGACGGTCCCACCGAGCAGGGCGGCGAGCTCGTCGAGCTCGGCGAATCCCTCGGCGCTGCCGACGCCCCGTCCGCCACCGACGACCACGCGGGCATCCGCGAGCGAGATCGCGCCCGCTGCGGCCGGCACCCTCGAGGTGACCCTGACACGCAGGTCGCGATCGGTCAGGTCTGGTGCGAACGGCTCCACGACGACGGTCGTCGGCGCGGCGGCCGCCTGCGGCTCCAGCGCGTGCGGCGCGACGGTCAGCAGCCGGACGGGACCATCCAGTCGCGCCTCTTCGAGGAGGCTGCCACCCCAGCGCTGGCGGGTGACCTGCCAGGGATCCCCGACCCTGACCTCGGTGCAGCTCGCGGTCATCGCGAACCCGGTCCGCGCCCCGACATGGGCCATGACCTCCGCGCCGCGGTCGCTGCCCGTCCCGAGGACCGCGGTCGGGCGGTCACGCTCGACGAGCTGGGCGACGCTCCGGCCGATCGCCTCGGGGGCGTAGTCGGTCAGGCGGCCATCCTCGATGGCGTGGAGGACGGCGACGCCGTGGGTGCCAAGGTCGCCGGCGAGGTCAGCCGCGCCCGGGCCCCAGGCGACCGCGTGGAGCGGCTCCCCGGTCGTCCCGGCGAGCGAGCGAGCGAGCGTCAGCGCCTCGGCCGACAGCCGGTCCGGCGCCCCACCCTCGTGTTCGATGACGACGAGGATCATGCGATCAGCCCCAGGCGCCGGAGGACGTCGACGACGCGCGGCGCGGCGTCCGGGCCTTCGCCGAGGATCTCGACCGCGCTCTCCTGCTCGACCGGGACCCGCAGCCGGATCCGGGTGGCGGCGGCGGCCGCGCGGGTCGGGACGATCCGCTCGACCTCCTTCTTCCGCGCCCGCAGCCGCCCCGGCACCGACGGGTAGCGCGGCAGGTTGATGCCCTCCTTGACCGACACCAGCGCCGGTCGCGGGACCTCGTAGACCTCCCAGCCGCCGCCGGTCGCCTCACGGCGAGCGACGATCGCGTCGTCTCGGATCTCCAGCCCCTTGATGCCCGACACGATGGGCCGGTCGAGCGCGACCGCGACCCGCACGCCGACCTGGTAGTCGCCGGTGTCGGCCGCCTCGTTGCCCAGCAGGATCAGGTCGAACGGACCGTCCGCCGCCTCATGCGTCTGGATCGTCTCCGCGATGGCCGCGGCGGTGTCGATGGGCGACCACTCCGCGCCGTCGGTCTCGAGCAGGATCGCCCCGTCGATGCCGACCGCCATCGCCTCGCGGAGCTGGTCGATCGACTCCTCCGAGCCGAGGGTCAGGACCGTGCTGGTCCCGCCATGGGCCTCGATCAGCCGGACCGCCTCCTCGACCGCGCACTCCTCGTGCGGGCTGACGGTGAAGCCGAGGTAGCGCGTGTCGATCGCCTGCTCGTCGGCGGTCAGGGTGATCTTGCCGGCCGTCGCCGGGACGCGCTTGACGCAAACGAGGACGCGCATGTCAGGCCTTGACCCGGGCGTTCTCGGGGTCGAACAGCGGCGTCGAGCCGACGACCGCGACGGTCACCGGGTAGCGCTCGCCGAAGTACTCGACCAGGAGGCTGGTGCCCACGACCGCCTGGGCCGGCGGCAGATACGCCAGCAGGATGTGCGCCCCGACCGACGGCCCGGACCCCGCGCTGGTGACGAAGGAACGGCGGCCCTTGGCGTCGGTGATCGGGCCGCCGTCGGCGGTCAGGACCGGCTCACGGCCGAGCATGTAGCGCTTGACGCCGCTGGCCGACGTGTTGTCGTCGACGGTGAGCGTGCACAGCGTCGCGACCGGCGGCTTCGAGCGCTGCTCGAGGTAGGCGGTCCGGCCGACGAAGTCCGCCTCCTTGACCTTGGGCCGGAGCATGTCGGCCTCGACCAGGTCGAATTCGAGCTCGAGCTCCGCGCCGTGCGCGCGATAGCCCTTCTCGAGCCGCCCGGTCGTGCCGTACACGCCGATCCCGAACGGCACGATGCCGTGCGGGGCGCCGGCCTCGGCCAGCGTGTCCCACAGCCGCGCGCCCTGCTCCATGGGCACGTACAGCTCCCAGCCGAGCTCGCCGACGTACGAGATCCGCGAAGCCAGGACGGGGATGCCGCCGAGCTCGATGGTCCGGCATGTCCCGAACGGGAAGCCGGCGTTCGACACGTCGTCCGAGGTCGCCGAGGCGACCACGTCGCGCGCCCGCGGGCCCCAGATCCCGGCCGTGCACCAGGTCGAGGTCGCGTCGTAGAGCTGCGCCGAGCCGTCGGCCGGCAGGTGATCGATGAACCACTTGCGATCGCCCATGCCGTGGGCGCCGCCGGTCACGACCCGGAAGTGGTCACGGCCCAGACGCATGATCGTGAGGTCCGACTTGATGCCGCCGGCCTCGTTGAGGAGCGGCGTGTAGACGACCCGGCCATCGGGCACGTCCATCTGCGCGACGGCCATCCGCTGGACGTGGGCCAGGGCGCCCGGTCCGGTGATGTCGAAGATCGCGAACGCGGACAGGTCGACCATGCCCACCCGGTCGCGCATCGCGAGGTGCTCGGCGTTGATGATCGGCGACCACCAGCGCGACTCCCACTCGGCGGCGCGGGGCATGACCCGGTCGCCGTACTCCTCGAGCAGCGGGGCATTGGACTCGTACCAGAACGGTCGCTCCCAGCCGGCGGTCTCGAAGAAGACCGCGCCCAGGTCGCGCTCCCGGGCGTTGAACGGACTGAGCCGGACGTCGCGGTTGCTCGACCACTGCTCGGCCGGGTGGACGATGCCATACGTCTTGTTGAACCCCTCGGCCGAGCGCGCCTTGACGTGATGACGCGCCTTCTGGTGAGCGTGGAAGCGGGCGATGTCCGACCCGTGCGGGTCGATCTCGGGCTTCCCGTCGGTCATCCACTCGGCGACCATCCGGGCGATGCCGGGCGCCTCCTTGATCCAGATCGCGGCGGCGGCCCAGAGACCCCTGACCTCGGGCGTCTCGCCCAGGATCGGCATGCCGTCCGGGGTCAGCGACAGCAGGCCGTTGATGGCGTGCCGGATGCCGACCCGCTCGTCGCCGAGGATGTCCGGGATGAGCTCGAGGGCCTGCTCCATCTGGAGCTCGAAGTCCTCCTGGGTGAACGGCAGCTCGGTCGGCGACAGCTTCGATTCGGCGATGGACGGGATCTCGTCGGCCTCCATCAGGATCGCCCGATGGGCGTACGAGCCGACCTCCATGTCGCTGCCGTGCTGGCGCTCGTAGCAGTTGGTGTCCATGTCGCGGACGATCGGGTAGGTGATCTCGCCGACCGTGCTCTCGAGCATCGGGACGGGTCCGACGCTGATCATCTGGTGGACCGCCGGGGTGAGCGGGATCTCCGCGCCGGCCATCCGCGCGAGGCGCGGGCTCCAGACACCGGCCGCGATGACGACGATGTCCGCCTCGAAATCGCCCTTGTCGGTGCGGACGCGGGTGACGTGCCCGTCCTCGACGTCGATGCCGGTGACCTCGGTCATCGGCGACAGTCGCAGCGCGCCCAGCGCCTGGGCCCGCTCGCGCATGATCGTGCCCGCCCGGAGCGAGTCGACGACGCCGATGCCGGGCGTCGAGAAGCCGCCGAGCAGGATGTCCGTGTTGACGTAGGGGACCATCGCCTTGATCTGCTCGGGAGTCACCAGCTCGGATTCGATGCCCCACGAGCGCGACGACGCCATCCGGCGCTTGAGCTCCTCCATCCGCTCGGGCGTGCGGGCCACCTCGATGCCGCCGCTCTGGGTGAAGACGCCCATCTCCTTGTACTGCTCGACGCTGTCGGCGGTGAGCGCCGTCATCTCGCGCGAGTGGTCGGTCAGGAAGATGAAGTTCGAGGCGTGGCCGGTCGAACCGCCGGGGTTCGGCAGGGGGCCCTTCTCGATCTGGACGATGTCCTTCCAGCCGAGGCGGGCGAGATGGTAGACAAGGCTGTTGCCGACGATGCCGGCGCCGATGACGACGACGCGCGCGGCACCCGGTTGCGTGCTCAATCGATCCTCCTCAGGCCGTTGACGCGCGGGACGGTCGCGACGGCGATATCGATGGCGTGGGGCGCCATTCTACTGTCGCCGACCGGGCTCATGAACGGGCAACGCCCGTGGTCAGGATCCGGCGGAGGTCACCAGCTCGATCGCGTTCCATGACCGCGCCGGGAGATCGACGACGAGGCGAGGCGTCCGATCCGACCCCATCCCGACCGGGATCGCGACGGACCGGACACGATCCGGGTTGTCGACCGTATTCGCGTCGCCCAGATCCGACGCGACGAGCGCCTGATGGTCCGCGACCTCGAGGGTGCCCTCGCCCCGGAAGGTCACCTCGAGCGCCACGGCCCGCTCCAGGCGATTGACCGCGAGGACGGTCACCCCGGCCGTCACGGGATCGAGAACGGCGACGAGGTCGATCCCCTCGACGGCACCCCTGCCATCCACCGGGTAGGTCGGCCCGTCCACGTCGACGCGGAGGGCGAGACCACCGGCCGTGCGCGCGGCAGCGGCGAACACCCAGGCGGAGGTCTGGAACCAGGCCGGTCCGCCATCGACCGTCCGGATGGCCGGGATGACGTTCACCAGCTGCGCGAGACAGGCGATCCGGACCCGGTCGGCGTGGCGGAGCAGGGCGATCAGGAGGCCGCCGACCACGAGCGCGTCGGCCACGTCCTGGGAGTCTTCCGCGATCGCGGGAGCATGTCGGAACGGCCCGCTCGGGTCTTCGCGGGCCTGGTGCTCCGCCAGGTGCCAGACGTTCCATTCGTCGACGGAGAGGCCGATCCGACGCTCGCTCCCGCGCCGCTCGGCCGCACCGTCCACGATCGTCGCCACCGTGTCGATCATGCGCTCGAGCTCCGCCGGACTGGCCAGGTATGCACCGATCGTCTCGAATGCCGCCGGGTCCACGTAGTGATGGAGGGAGAGGTGGTCGGTCACGTCCCAGGCCAGGTCGAGGACCGTCTCCTCCCATGACCCGAAGGTCGGCATCGTCGACCCCGAGCTCCCGCAGGCCACGAGCAGGATCGAGGGGTCGACCAGCCGCATCGCCGCGCCGGACTCGGCGGCCCGACGACCATAGTCGGCGGCGCTCGTGTGCCCGATCTGCCAGGGCCCGTCCATCTCGTTGCCGAGGCACCACACAGGCACCTGGTGGGGTTCGGGGTGTCCGTTGGCAGCGCGCAGATCCGCGTACCGCGTCCCGACCGGCGCGTTGCAGTACTCGACGAGGTTCCGCGCCGCCTCGGGACCCTGCGTGCCGAGGTTGACGGCGAGCATCGGCTCGACGCCGACGAGTCGCGTCCAGTCGATGAAGTCGTCCGTGCCGACGAGGTTCGGCTCGATCGAGCGCCAGGCGAGGTCGAGGCGGGTCGGTCGCACCGCTCGCGGGCCGATGCCATCCTCCCAGTCGTATCCCGAGACGAAGTTCCCTCCGGGATATCGGACGATCGAGACGCCCAGTCGCCGGACGAGGTCGACGACGTCGTGGCGCCAGCCCGCGGCGTCCGCAGTCGGGTGGCCGGGCTCGTAGATGCCGCCGTAGATGGCCCGGCCCATGTGCTCGATGAACCCACCGAAGAGCCGCGGGTCCACATCGCCGATCACCGCCGTCGGGTCGATCACGACTCGCGCGTCAGCCAAGCGTGGTTCCTCCCGAGGCGGTGGACGCGCGGACGGTCGCGATTGCGGTACCGATGCTGCGGGGCGCCATTCTACCGGCGTGAGAGTGGCCCATGATGTGGGGGACGGGACCGGGCGGAGCGCCGGCCCACCCCCTGATGGAGGCACGCAAGCATGAAGCCCCTCGGCGAGTACGAGGTCTGGTTCCTCACCGGCAGCCAGGACCTGTACGGCGAGGACACCCTCCGACAGGTCGCCGACCACGCCGCGCTGATCGCGGCCGGCCTGGACGACACGTCCAGCGTGCCCGTCCGGGTGGTCTCCAAACCCGTCGTGACGTCCCCCGACGGGATCAGGGCTGCCTGCGTGGCCGCCTCCGCGGCGGAGGATTGCGTCGGCGTGATCGCGTGGATGCACACGTTCAGCCCGGCCAGGATGTGGATCGGCGGCCTCCAGGCGCTGCGCAAGCCCTTGCTCCACCTCCACACGCAGTTCAACCGCGATCTCCCCTGGGGCGAGATCGACATGGACTTCATGAACCTCAACCAGGCCGCGCACGGTGACCGGGAGTTCGCCCACATCGAGACGCGGCTGGGGATCGCCCGCAAGACCGTGTCCGGGCACTGGCAGGATCCGGCCGTGACCGCCCGCGTCGGGGCGTGGGCGCGAGCCGCGTGCGGGCGACACGATGCCCAGGGCCTCTCGGTCGCGCGCTTCGGCGACAACATGCGCAATGTCGCGGTCACCGAAGGAGACAAGACCGACGTCCAGATCCAGCTCGGCGCGTCGGTCAACGGCTTTGCCGTGGACGACCTCGCCGAGGCCGTCCGGGCCGTCCCCGACGCCGCTGTCGACGCCCTGATCGACGACTACGAGGCGAGCTACACCCTGGCGCCCAGTCTCGGTGCCGCCGGCGCCGATCGCGAAGCGCTGCGCGAAGCCGCACGCATCGAGGCTGCCCTGCGGGCCTTCATGATCGACGGCGGCTTCGGCGCCCTGACCGACACGTTCGAGAACCTCGACGGCCTCCGGCAACTGCCGGGCATCGCCGTCCAGCGGCTGATGGCCGACGGCTACGGCTTCGGCGCGGAGGGTGACTGGAAGACGGCGATCATGGTCCGCCTGATCAAGACGATGGCGCGCGGCCTGCCCGGCGGCACGTCCTTCATGGAGGACTACACCTACCACCTGGACCCCGCCGATCCCCTCGTCCTGGGCGCGCACATGCTCGAGGTCTGTCCGACCATCGCCGAGGGCCGGCCCTCGTGCGAGATCCACCCGCTCTCGATCGGCGGCCGGAGCGACCCCGTGCGCCTCGTGTTCGACGCAGCACCCGGCCCGGCCACGACGACCGCGCTCATGGACATGGGTGACCGGTTGCGGCTGCTGGTCGGTGAGGTCGATGTCGTCCGGCCGCCCGAGCCGATGCCGCGCCTGCCGGTCGGCCGCGCGGTCTGGCGGCCCCGCCCGGACTTCGCGACCGCCACCGAGGCCTGGCTCATGGCCGGCGGGTCGCACCACACGGTGCTCTCCCGCGCGGTGGGCACGGAGGTGATCGCCGACTTCGCGGAGATGACCGGCCTCGAGCTGCTGATCATCGACGCGGGCACGACGATCCGCGACTTCGGCCGCGAGCTCCGCTGGAACGAGGCGTCCCATCGCCTGGCGGGAGGCCACTGATGCCCGGCGTCATGCTGCCTCAGCTGCGCGAGCAGGTCTGGCGAGCCAACCAGGCCATCGTCCATGCCGGACTCGTGACACTCTCGTTCGGGAATGCGAGCGGGGTGGACCGCGAGACAGGCGTCCTGCTCATCAAGCCGAGCGGCGTCCCGTACGACGTCCTCAGGCCAGAGGACCTGGTCGCCGTCTCGCTCGCGGACGGCTCGGTCGTCGAGGGCAGCCTGCGGCCGTCGTCCGACACGCCCACGCACCTCCTCCTCTACCAGCGGTTCGCGTCGATCGGCGGGGTCGTGCATACGCACTCGACCGCGGCCGTGAGCTGGGCCCAGGCGAAGCGCTCCATCCCGCCGCTCGGGACCACGCACGCCGACCATTTCCACGGGCCGGTCCCGTTGGCGCGGCCGCTCACGCGGGACGAGGTCGAGGGCGCCTATGAACACGAGACGGGGGCGGTCATCGCCGCGACATTCGAGGGCCTGGGTCTCGACCCGCTCGAGATGCCGGCGGTCCTCGTCGCCAGCCACGGACCGTTCACCTGGGGTGCCGACGCGGTCGACGCCGCCGAGAACGCGGTTGCCCTCGAGGCGGTGGCCGCGATGGCCGCCGCGACCCTCGCGTTGGATCCCGATGCGGAGCCACTGGACCGGTTCCTGATGGACCGCCACTACGCGCGCAAGCACGGCCCCGGCGCCTACTACGGCCAGGGCGCAGACCGCGGGGGCACGAAGGCGACCAGATGACTGGACGACGGGCCGGCGCCGCGGAGCTCATCTCATCGGGAGCGGCGGTGCTGGGGATCGAGCTCGGGTCGACCCGGATCAAGGCGTCGCTGATGGCACCCGACTCGACACCATTGGCGTCGGGCTCGCTCGCCTGGGAGAACCGCTTCGAGGACGACGTCTGGACGTACTCGATCGACGACGTCGAGGGCGGCCTCGCCGGCGCGTATGCGTCGCTCGCGGCCGATATCCGCGCCCGGTACGCCGTGGACCTGAGCGTGGTGGCTGCCATGGGCGTGAGCGCGATGATGCACGGCTACGTCGCCCTCGACGACCGCGACGAGCTGCTGGTGCCGTTCCGCACGTGGCGCAACACCATCACCGAGACAGCGAGCAGGGAGCTGACCCGTGCGCTCGACTTCCCGGTGGCCCAGCGGTGGACGGTGGCCCACCTCTACCAGTCGATCCTCGAAGATCAGCCCCACCTGCTGCGGCTCGCGCACCTCACGACGCTGGCCGGCTATGTCCACTGGCGGCTCACCGGCGAGCGCGTCCTGGGCATGGGCGACGCCTCGGGCATGTTCCCGGTCAACCACACCGAAGCAGACTGGGACGGCCCGCGCCTGGCGGCCTTCGACGCCCTGGTCGGACCGGGGCGGTTTCCGTGGACGCTCCGCGACATCTTGCCGTCGGTCCTGCCTGCCGGCCGGCCGGCCGGCCGGCTCACCGCCGGCGGCGCGCGGCTGCTCGACGCGAGCGGCACCCTGCGGGCAGGCATCCCGCTCTGCCCGCCCGAGGGGGACGCCGGGACGGGGATGGTCGCGACGAACGCGGTCCGGCCGAGGTCGGGCAACGTGTCGGCCGGAACGTCGGTGTTCGCGATGGTCGTCCTCGAGCGGCCACTTGCGCGCCTCCACCCCGAGCTCGACATCGTCGTGACGCCCGACGGAAGCCCGGTTGCGATGGCCCACTCGAACAACGGCTCGTCCGACCTCGATGCCTGGGTCGGGATCTTCGGGCAGGTGGCCCGGGTGCTCGGGCACCCGGCGACTCCCGACGAGCTCTACCGGCAGCTCCTTCCTCTCGCCCTTGCGGGGGACCCGGACGCGGGCGGCCTGCTCTCGATCAATTACGTCTCAGGCGAGCACCAGACCGGGTTCGCCGAGGGCCGTCCCCTGTTCGCCCGCGGGCCTGACAGCGCCTTCACCCTCGAGAACGTCATGCGGGCGATGCTCTTCGCCTCCCTCTGCGCATTGCGGAGCGGACTGGACATCCTCACCATCGACGAGGGCGTCGCGATCGAGGAGATCAGCGGCCACGGCGGCTTCTTCCGAGGCGGGGACACGGGCCAGCGCATGATGGCTGCTGCGCTCGGCGTCCCGGTCAGCATTCCCGCCGCGGCGGGCGAGGGCGGCGCCTGGGGCATGGCGCTCCTCGCTGCCTTCATGCTCCGCCCGGAGCCAGCCCAGTCCCTGCCTGACTATCTCGACGAGCGGATCGCGGGCAGCATCGGCGCGCCGGTCGAGCCCGATCCCCGCGACGTCGCGGGCTTCGACGCGTTCTACGCCCGGCATCGGAAGGGGCTGGCCATCGAGCGGGAGGCCGTGAACTCACTCTGACGGGGCCGCGACGATCGCCCGGTCGCCGTGTGCCGGAGGTCCCGGAAACGAGAGCCGTGTGTCCCCTGTCGGACGGTCGGAGGGCCCGCGCCCATCGCCAAGGCGCGCGGGTAGCCTCACCGAAACCCGTCCCACGAGGTCCCGGTCATGGATTGGAACGTCATCCTTCCGCTCGCATCGGCGACGCTCAGTCTCATCTTCGCCCTGATGCTGTTCGACCAGTGGCTGAGCCGGCGGCGGCCGTATCAGCTGGTCTGGGCGATCGGCATGCTGTGGTACGGCCTGTCGGCCGGCACGGAGTGGCTGGGCGGGGCGTTCGGCTGGAGCGAGCCGCTCTATCGGGCGTGGTATCTCATCGGGGCGGTGTGGGTCGCGGCGTGGCTGGGCCTCGGGACGGTCTACCTGCTGGGGCGGACCCGGTTCGGCTATTGCCTGGCGTTCTCATTCGCCGTCGCGGGACTCTTCACCTACCTGTCCTGGCGTCGGTATCAGTACCCGGACAGCGGCGCGGCGGTCGTCCTGTATCCGCTGATCGGCCTGTGCCTGGCGGCCATCATCGCGCTGCTGACCTACCGTGGCGACCACCGCTGGGCACAGGTGACCGGGGCGGCGCTCGTCGTCGGCACCCTCGGGTCGGCCGTGCTGGTGCTCACGGTGCCGCTCGCGGCGCCCGGCTACTACGTCGATCCGGCGACCGGCATCCCGTCGGGTGAGCTCTTCCCGGGCTACATCCGGCTGCTGACGCCGTTCTTCAACATCACCGGCGGCTTCGCGCTCGTGCTCGGAGCCGTGTACTCCGCGTACGTGTTCATGCCCAAGCGGCGGGTCATCGCGTACGACCTGCGGACGGACGTCGGGGCAGCCACGTTCCTGCGCAATCTCCTGATCTCGCCGGTCGCGATCGTGGTCAACCTCCTGGCCTCGATCCCGGGCGCGGTCCGGGCGATGGTCGGCGGTCAGCTGGACGGCCGGGTGCCGGCGACGGCGCTCATCGCGCTGGGTGGGCTGATCCCCTCGATCACCAGCGGAGCCAACCGCTTCGGCGAGACCGGCATGTTCTACGTCGGCGAGTTCCTCGGCGTCGTATTCCTGTTCGCCGGGTTCGCGGTCTCCGCCCAGGTCCTCGGCGATGTTCGGGTGCCGTTCACGGGGATCGTCCTGCTCCATCGCGACCCGGTGACCTGAGCCGGACTGTCGTCGACCCGCTGCGGCGACCTCGCCGGGCACTACCATGGCCCCGCCCGACCAAAGGTCGATGTCACGAGGAGGACCCGCCAGTCATGACCACCCAGGCACCGGTGCTGCGCCAGCACGGCAACGCCTACAACATCTTCATCCTGGTCCTGACGATCTACTCGCTGGCCCTGATGGTCCTGCTGATCCTGCCGCTCGATGACGACACGCATCACCTGATCAACCTCTACGACAACGCGATCTGCGTCATCTTCCTGATCGACTTCGCCTACAACCTCACCGGCTCGAAGCCGAAGCGCGCCTACTTCATCAGCGGACGGGGCTGGCTCGACCTGATCGGGTCGATCCCGAGCTTCAGCTTCATCCCGTTCACGGCTCTCTTCCGACTGGCGCGACTCAGCCGCCTGGCCCGCATCACCAAGCTGCTGGGCGGGCAGGCGGGCAAGGACCTCGTCATCGACGTTCTCAAGAACCGCAGCCAGTACGCGACGTTCATCACGATCCTGCTGGCCGGGATGGTGCTCTCGACGGCGAGCATCCTCATCCTCCAGGAAGAGAGCCGCTCGCCGGGCGCCAACATCACGACCGGCGGCGATGCCATCTGGTGGGGCATCGTGACGATCACGACGGTCGGCTACGGCGATTTCTATCCGGTCACGACCCTCGGGCGCATCACCGCGGTGTTCGTCATGTTCGCCGGCATCGGCATCATCGGGGCCCTGGCCAGCATCCTGGCCAGCCTCCTGGTAGCGCCGCCGACGCCCGACGAACCGGCGCCGGCGGAGGGCCGTGCGACCGACGCGGCCGCAGCCGATGCCGTGGCGTCCACCTCGGTCGCGCCGGTCGCGGACCCGCAGGTGGCCGCGACCGCGACAGGTTCCATCGCCGAGGAACTGGCCGGCCTTCGGGCCGAGATGGCCGGCCAGCGCGCGGAGATCGCGGCGCTACGGGCGGCACTCGGGTCGGACGGCAGCTGAAGCCGGGCCGACCAGCGGCCTACACTCCCCAGACATGGCCGCCTGTGTCCAGTGCGGGACTTCCAACCCATCCCACGCTCGATTCTGCCTCGGCTGTGGCGTGGCCGTCGCACGTGTGGAACCAGGCCCGCACGACTCCCGCCGGACCGTCACGATCCTGTTCAGCGACCTGGTCGGCTCGACCGCCCTCGGCGAGCGTCTAGACCCGGAGCTCCTGCGCGGTGTCCTGACCCGCTACTTCGCAACGATGGCCGCTGAGATCGAGGCACACGGGGGCGTCGTCGAGAAGTACGTCGGCGACGCGATCATGGCGGTCTTCGGGCTGAGCACGATCCACGAAGACGACGCACTCCGGGCGACCCGGGCGGCGCTCGACATGCGTGAGCGACTCGCGACACTCAACACGGCGCTGGCGACGGAGTCCGAGATCACGCTGGCTGCACGCACCGGCGTCGCGACCGGGGAGGTCGTGACCGGCGACCCGGCGACCGGCGGCACGCTCGCGACCGGCGACGCCATCAACATCGCGGCGCGCCTGCAACAGGCGGCAAACCCGGGCGAGATCATCCTCGCTGCCGCGACCTGGCGACTCGTGCGCCACGAGGTCGAAACCGAGCCGCTCGCACCCGTCGAGGCGAAGGGCAAGTCGGCGCCCGTGGCGGCGGCGCGATTGGTGGGCATCCGCCCGCCTTCAGGGGACCCGGCCGCACGGTCCGGCAACGGCACGTCGCTGCTTGGCCGCGCGGCTGAGCTGGATCGTCTCGAGGCGCAGTTCGTCTCGACGACGCAGGCTCGACAGGCCCACCTCGTCATGGTCATCGCACCAGCCGGCACGGGCAAGAGCCGGCTCGTCGCCGAAGCCGTGGCGCGGCTCGGAGACCGGGCGGCCGTCCTGCGCGGACGATGCCTGTCCTATGGGCAGGGCATCACCTGGTGGCCACTGAGAGGCATCCTCCATGCGGCCGCCAACATCACCGAGGACGACGACGCATCGACGGCACGGTCCAAGCTCGATTCGCTCGTGACAGGGACGCGCGACGCAGACGTCATCGCCGAGCGACTGGCGACCATCGTCGGGCTGTCGGATCTGCCCGCACCGGCGGAAGAGTTGCTGTGGGCCGCCCGCCGCGCGCTCGAGAGCCTCGCCCGAGGCCGCCCGCTCGTCCTCGTCGTGGAGGACATCCATTGGGCCGAGGCCGCGCTGCTGGAGCTGCTCGACCAGATCGCCAACATCGACGGTGTGCCCATCCTGGTCATCTGCCCCGCCCGCCCTGAACTGCGGGAGACGGCAGCCGGGTGGGGAGTGGATCCGTCCCGTTTCACGTGGCTGGAGCTCGGCGCCCTGGATCAGGTCGCCAGCGTAGCGCTCATGGACTCGGTGCCCGGCGGCTTCGCGCTCGCGCCCGTCCTGCGCGAACGCGTCCTGACGATCGCCGAGGGCAATCCCCTGTTCATAGAGGAGTTGGTCCGGATGCTGGTCGAGGATGGGCTCCCAGCCGGCGATGACATGCCCTTGCCACCGACCATCGGGGCGCTTCTGGCGGCTCGGCTCGACGCCCTGTCCGCCGGTGAGCGCGGCACGGCGCAACGGGCCTCCGTGGTCGGTCGCGCCTTCGAGACGGCCACGGTCATCGCTCTGACGCCAGCGCGGGCGAGGTCGCTGGTCCGCGAGTCGCTCGAGCGACTCAGCCAGCGCGAGCTCGTTGTGGCTGACGTCGATGCGCTCGTCCAGGGACCAGTCGCCGGCGGCGATGCCTATCGCTTTCGCCACATCCTCATTCGCGACGCCGCATACGAACGACTGACCAAGACCGAGCGGGCCGACCTGCACGAGCGGTTCGCCGATTGGCTCGAAGACGTGGTCGGCGACCGACTGGTGGAGTACGAGCCGATCATCGGCCACCACCTCGAGCGAGCCTGGTCGTACCGGACGGAGCTCCACGATGCCTCCGCTCGGACCCACGCTCTCGGTCTCCGAGCCGGGCGATACCTGGCGGCTTCCGGCAGGCGGGCCTTCGAACGGGGCGAGTTGGTCGTGGCGGAGGGAACGCTCCTGCGCGCCGAGGCGTTGCCGTCCGGGGATGATGCAGAGCGCGCCGGCCTGCTGATCGCGATCGGCCGCGTCCAGCTCGAGGCCGGTCGGACAGCCGAGGCGCGCGACCGCGCCGACCTCGCACTCGCAGCGGCGATCGGGAGCGGTGAACCGGCTCTTGCCTCGCGGGCACGACTGCTCCGGACCGAATCGTCGGTCGCCCTGGGCTTGTACCCCGAGACGGATCCTGCCGGCGTCGCCGAGATCGAGTCTGCGCTGCGCGACGCGACGCTGTCCGGTGACCCGCTCGCCCTCGCCCTGGCCTGGCAGGCCCGTGGATCGATCGCATATGCCGGTCGCGATCTGACGGACGCAGCAGTCTTCGATCGGACGGCGATGACGTACGCACGGGACGCCGGCGATGTCAGGCTCGCCCTCGAGCTGGAGGTGACCTCATTGGTCTTCGAATTCGTCGGCGCCACGCGCGCGACGGAGGTCGTCGAGCTCGGCCTGTCGCTGCTGGAGCGAACGTCCGACTGGCCTTACCTCCGGGCCGACGTGCTACGACTCCTGGCACCGATGGAGGCGATGCTCGGACGACATGCAGAAGCGGAGGCCCATGCGCTGGACAGCGTTGCGACGCTGCGTGATCTGGCGCAACTCGGCTCACTCCCCAATGTCGAAGCCGACCTCGGCGGCTGGGTCTATCGACTCGGTGGGAAACCGGAGGCTGCGGAGGCTGCGCTGCGCCGCGCGCATGCGGCGGCCGAGGCCATCGACGACCCGACTCAGGCGGCCGTCGTCGCTGGCCGGCTCGCGCAGCTGCTGGTCGAAGAGCATCGATTCGAAGATGCGCTCCCCTGGCTCGAGGAAGCCGAGCGCCGACCAGTGCCTCTCAACCGACCGCGGATCCTTGGGGTTCGGGCGCACATCGCCGCTGCGGCCGGTGACGCCGCGGCAGCGGACCTGGTCGCGACCATGCTCGCCTCGATCGCGGAGACGGAGTTCCTCAACATTCGGACGGCCGCCGTGTTCGATGCAGCCGAAGTCATGGCCGCACTGGGCCGGGTCGACGAAGCGTTCGACTTCGCCGCTGAAGCACTCCAACTCGCGGAGGCGAAGGAGAATCTCGTGCTCGCGGCGCAGATCAGGGTGATGATCGCCGCGATCCGATCCTGATCGACGACGCCACCGACAGCCGGCCCGTCGGTCGGGTAGCGGGACCGACCAGCCCGCCGCAGGAGCGTGCGGGCTGGTCGCATCCGTGTCAGGTCGCGCCCTCGGTCACCTGACCGGCGCGATCTGGAGCGAGTCGAGGATCCCCTGGATCTCGGCGGTGGTCGTCGGGTCGCCCGTCAACTCCGGGACATCGACGACCAGCCGCGTGCCGCCGACGTCGAGGATCCAGACCCGAGAGCGCCCGCCGGCGGTCATGTCCATGGTCGCGCCCAGTGGAAGCTGCCAGACGCTGAACGTTCCGTTCGTCGACAGCGTGCACGACGTGAAGCTGGCCGGGGCAGTCAGGGTGAGCCCCTTGCCCGAGTGGCCGCCCAGGGTCACGGCCGTCGGCTTCGAGCCGATACCCCCAGGCAGGTTCGACAGGGCCGTCGCGAGGGCATCGACCGTTGGTCCCGGGAGCGGGGTCAGCAAACCCTTGTCGGCGTGACACGGGTCCGCGTAGACCTGGCTGAAGACCGAGAAGTTCACTCTCGGCCGACCCCTTTGAGAGTCGGGCGAGATAGGGACCGCCCAGGTTCCCACTCCAGCCTGCGGGAGCCGTGAAGGTGACCCGCGCCTCGAAGGGATCGGCTGTGATGTAGGTCGCCCCCGCCACGAAGCTCTGGTCATCCAGGGTCAGCGCACGCGGTGTCGGGGTCGGGGTCGGGATCGCGGTCGGGGTGGGCGTCGGGGTCGGGGCGGGGTGCGAGTCCGCTGCGGCCCGAGGAGGGCATCAGATTGAGACCGACGACGGCGACGAGCGCGACCGCTGCCACCCCCGCCGCAAGACGCATGATGTTGGGCATCGATGAGAACCTCCGCGCCGGCCACGGGGCACGGCGCTGTCGGGTGACGTGGATCTCGTCGAGGGCGGCCTGGAGGCCCCGATCGGGCATCGCGGTCGGCCCGAGCTCAAGGAAGAGCCGAGTCGTCCGGTCGAAATCGTCCATGCTCATGCCATCCGCTCCCGCGAGGCTGACGTCGATGTCCGGGCGTCGGCTTCCAGGGCCGCGCGCAGACTCGACGTTGCGTAGTGAAGCCTCGACTTGACCGTCCCCAGCGGGATGCCGAGCGAATCGGCGATCTCCCCGAGTGGCCAGCCGAGGTAGTGGTGAAGGACGAAGACAGCGGACTGCTCCGGCGGCAGGCGTCGGAATCCGCGATCGAGCGCGTCGCGCGTCGCGACGGAGAGGGCAGTGTCGTCGGCTGACGGCCCGTCGACCGACAGCAACGTGACGTTCGCGGACCAGCGTCGCGCCCGCTTCGCTTCGTCATAGCAGGCGTGGACGAGGATCCGATGGATCCAGGCGTCGAAGCGATCGACCTCGCGCAGCTCCGGAAGCTGTCGCCAGGCCGTGACCAGGGTCTGCTGGACGGCGTCCTCGGCCCGCCCGACGTCACGCAGGATCCGATGCGCGACGGCGAACAGCCGATCAGCCGAGCCACGGGCGATCGAGGCGAACGCCTCTTCGTCCCCGGACCGTGCCGCTTCGATGAGCGTCCGGTCCACGTGTCACTCCCTGGTTCGCACGCCCTTGGTGGGTCGTGTCACCGAGTTTGACTCGAGGACCGCCGAAAAGGTTCGATATTCGGGGCGGGTGCGACCTTGGAGGCATTGCCCGGCGGGCCGATGTGTGTCATCGATGTCGCATGCGCATCTCGCTCATCGTCGGCGCCGTCGTCGTCGGCCTGGTCATCGCGGCCGGGATCCACGCGCTCACGCCGACCGGCATCGCGGTCAGCCATCAGCGGACGACGGCCACGTACGACCCACCCGTGCTGGCCGGTCAGCAGCTGTGGGGCGCCTGCGCGGGCGGTGTCTATGCACGACATGGGACGACGGTCGTCCTGACCTCCACTGGCCATTGCACGAGCCCCGGGACCGTCGCCTATGACCAGGATGGGGTGACCGTTCGTGGCGTGTTCGGCCCGGCCGCGCGGGACGCGACGTGCCCATACCCCGGCCACATCTGCGCGAGCTCGGACATCAACTACCTCGTCGTGGCGCCGGACCGGATCCCATGGGGCCATCTCAACGTGGTCGACATGGGCATGGGCGGCTACCGGGTGATCCCGGCAGGGACGACGGCCCTGGGCTGCGCCGACATCGCCGTCGGCGACGGGGTCGAGATCGACGGCCGCAACACCTATCGCAGCGGGACGGTGGCCGAGAAGGGCCAGAACCTCAACGACCAGGATGGCTCCTATTTCCCGTGCATGATCGCGTCGCGGATCAAGGTCGACACCGGCGACTCGGGCGGGGTCGTCCTGGTCCGGGGCATCCCGGCCGGCGTCGTCTCGCGTTCCTTCGGCGGTACGCTCGGCTTCACACCCCTCGCGGAAGGGCTGGCCCAGCTCGGGCTGGATCTGTGCACGACGCCCGACTGCGACCTGACCCGACCGTGACGATCAGCGCAGCGAGGAGTCGACCCCGATCGTGACCAGCCGGTGGAGCGATCGCCCGCCGCCGGAGTTCCGGACATAGATGCGGACCCGGAGGTCATTCGCCTTGGCGACCGAGTCCACCTCCGGCAGCGGCACGACGTCGTTGGCCCACGTCGCGCCCGTGCACGAGACCGGTGACGACGAGCTGCCGTGGGTGGCCAGCAGCGTGGCGCCCTGGAAGACCTCGAAGTAGTAGCAGGTCGTGTCGCCGGCGGTCTGAGATCGATAGACATGGGTGAAGGTGGCGCCGTTGACGGTCGAGCCGGCGGCGACGTAGGCCGGGAAGGTCAGGGCGAGATAGCGACTCGACGAGAAGCTCGTCGACCAGCCCGACGACGACAGGTAGGCCGTGCTCGTGACGTCGATGGTCACGGTCGTGTCGGCCGAGGCGGTGAAGCCATCGGTGGCGCGGTAGATGAACGAGTCCGGCCCGATGTAGCCGGCGTCCGGCGTGTAGGTGAACGAGCCGTCCGCGTTGAGGGTCAGGCTCCCGTGCGACGGTCCGCTGACCGGGCGCGGCGTGGCCACGCTGAGTGGCTGGCCTTCCGGGTCGCTGTCGTTGGCGAGGACGCCGGTCGCGGCGACCACCAGGCTGCGATCCTGGACGACGGTGTAGCTGTCGGGGTTGGTGACCGGAACGGCGTTCGTGACCGAGATGGCGCTGCTCGTGTTGGCGGTCTTCGTCCCGTCGGTCAGGTCCGTGGCGGTCACGGTCGTCGGGCCGCCCGTTCGGAGGTTGACGCTGAAGGTGCCGACGCCGCCGACGAGCGCGGCGTTCGGTGGCAGCACCGCCGCCGGATCGGATGAGGTGATGGCCACGACATCGGTCGACGAGACCGGGTTCCACTGGGCGTCGGTCGCCCGGACCGTGACCGAGAAGGCCGTGCCCGCGGTCTGGGTCGTCGGCGTGCCCGTCCGACCGGTCGTCGAGCCGGGGGCGGCGGTCTCGCCGGGCGCCACGACCAGCAGCCGGGCGAACGCACCTGCGCTGACCGCGATCGAACCGCTCGTCCCGCTCTTCGAGGAGCCACTGACGCTGACCGTCTGGGTGCCCGCGGCCTTGAGCGTTGCGCCACTGCCGAACGCCTTCGTGCCGTGGTCGGCGGCGAGGAAGGTATACCCGGTCGGCGAGAAGGTGGCGTACGTGTCGGTGCTCGAGAAGCTGATCGTGCCCGTGTAGCGGGTCACCACGTTGCCGGCCACGTCGACGGCCGTGACGGTCGTGGAGATCGGGCTGCCGGCGGTCGCCGTGCTCGGAGCGGTGACGACGAAGTGATCGAGCGCGCTCTGGGCGAGCTCGCCGGCCGCGAAGTCGCCGAAGCCGGTCAGGCCGGTCGCCTGCGTGCTCGTCGACGTCCGGGCGCCGGCGACCTGGGGCGTCCACGTCCCACCCGCGTAGCGTTCGACGACGAAGTCGCTCGTCGTCGCGCCGGCGTCGACGTCCCCGGCCACGAAGGTGAATGTGCCGCCGTACGTGGTGAAGGCGAGGCCGCCGCCAGTCAGCGTCCAGTAGCGGTTCGCCATCCGGGACGTATCCAGGGTCGAGCTGGCCAGCTGCGGCTGGTCGCCGGCCGTCGTGCTGGCCGTCAGCGTCCCGGCCGAGGTCACGCTCGCGAAGGTGAGTGCGACCGGGGCGTAGGTCGACGCGTCGCCGACCTCGAAGGTGAGGCTCGGCGAGCCGGTCGCGACCGACTTTCGGAGGTTGCCGTTGACGTGGCCCGAGGTCCGCGAGACCGAGCCGCCCGACGCCACGATGAGGGTCTGGCTCCCGGTCGCGACGATGCCGGTCGTCAGGGTCAGCACGCCGGTCACGCTGATGTCGGACCCAAGGATGATGCCGGCCGCGTCCGCGATGGTCAGGCCCTTGAAGATCGTCGCGAAGCTGCCACCGACCGCCTGGCCGGCACTCCCGCCCAGGGTGACCGTGGCGGTCCCGCCACTGAAGGCGCTCGTCGAGGCGTTGTTGGTCCAGTCGCCCGAGACGGCGAAGGTGGTCGGAGCGTTGATCGTCCCGCCGGAGATGGTGACGTCATCGGTGGTCACCGAGCCACCCGTCAGGGTGAGCGTGCCCGCGCTCGTCTTGGTCAAGGATCCAGCCCCGGTGGCGGTCCCCGCATAGGTCAGCGTGACCGCGGTGGCCACGTCGACCGTCGCCCCGCCGGCGTTCAGCGCGATGCCTCGGTTGGCGCTGAGGGTGAAGGTCGCGGTCGCTCGGAGCGTGCCGCCCGAGATCGACAGCTGGCCGGGCGTCGCCGAACCCGGAGCGGTGCCGAGCCCGGAATCTGCGCCGATCGAGACCGTCCCGGCACTGATCGTGGTGGCGCCGGCGAAGGTGTTGATACCGCTCAGGGTGAGCGTGCCGGTGCCGGCTCTTGGTCAGCGTGCCGACGCCGGCGACGATCCCGGCGACCGTCAGCGTCGTGGACGCGGCTGTCGAGAACGTGGCGGCGCCCGGCAAGGCGACGCCGCGGTTGGCATTCAGCGTGAAGGTCGCCGATGAGGCGAGGGTCGAGCCACCAGCGAGGGTGAGCTGACCGGCCGTGGGCGCCCCGGGCGCGGTCCCGAGGGCGGCATCCGCGTTGATCGAGAGCGTGCCGGCACTGACCGTGGTCGCGCCGGTGTAGGTGTTGGTGGCGGACAGGGTGAGCGTGCCCGTGCCGGTCTTGGTCAGGGTGCCGCTGGTCGTGCCGATGACACCGCTGATGACGGTGTCGCCGGAGCCGTCGATGGTGAGCGGCCGGGTGGCGCCGGTGATGCCGCCGGTCGAGACGGTCAGCGTGCCCGCCGTGCTGGTGACTCGTGCTCGCCCCGGCCAGGACGATGGCCCCTGACCAGGTGTTGGCATTGGCGATGTTGCGCACGGCGCCGGCGCTGCCGACCCCGGTGCCGACGAGGCTGGTGATGGGCTCGGCGACGGTCAGGCCCGAGCCGTCGATCTCGATCGCCGCGCCGCTGGCCACGCTGGTCGCTCCCGCCGGCGTGCCGAGGGCCGCCGCCGACTGGATCCGGATGATGCCGGCACTGACCGTGGTCAGCCCGGTGTAGGTGTTGGTGGCGGACAGGGTGAGCGTGCCCGTGCCGGTCTTGGTCAGGGCGACCGTGCCGCTGCCCCCGGCGAGCACGCCCGAGAAGGTCGTCGAGGCGTTGCTGCCGCCGGCGGTCAGGGTCACCGCGCCGACCACGTTGCTGGTGACCGTGCCGGAGCCGGCCAGCGAGGCGACGATGTCGCTGAAGGCGTTGAGGTCGACCGTCGCGGTGGTGCCCACCGACAGCGCGCTCGAGGAGCCGATGCCGTTGGCGATGCCCAGGCGCAGGGTCCCGGCGCTGACCGTGGTCGCGCCGCTGTAGGTGTTGGCGACCGACAGCAGGAGCGTGCCCGACAGGGTCTGGGTCAGACCGCCGGTGCCGCTGATGGCACCCGTCGTCTTGGTCAGGTTGCCGGCGCCCGCGACGGTCAGCTCGAAGCCCGCGGTGGCGACCGTGCCGCTGACGGTCAGCGTGCCCGCCGTGCTGGTGATCGTGCTCGCCCCGGCCAGGGTGATGGCCCCGACCAGGTGTTGGCATTGGCGATGTTGCGCACGGCGCCGGCGCCGCCGACCCCGGTGCCGATGAGGCTGGTGATGGGCTCGGCGACGGTCAGGCCCGAGCCGTCGATCTCGATCGCCGCGCCGCTGGCCACGCTGGTCGCTCCCGCCGGCGTGCCGAGGGCCGCCGCCGACTGGATCCGGATGATGCCGGCGCTGACCGTGGTCAGCCCGGTGTAGGTGTTGGTGGCGGACAGGGTGAGCGTGCCCGTGCCGGTCTTGGTCAGGGTGCCGCTGGTCGTGCCGATGACACCGCTGATGACGGTGTCGCCGGAGCCGTCGATGGTGAGCGGCCGGGTGGCGCCGGTGATGCCGCTGACGGTCAGCGTGCCCGCCGTGCTGGTGATCGTGCTCGCCCCGGCCAGGACGATGGCACCCGACCAGGTGTTGGCATTGGCGATGTTGCGCACGGCGCCGGCGCCGCCGACCCCGGTGCCGACGAGGCTGGCGATGGGCTCGGCGATGGTCAGGCCCGAGCCGTCGATCTCGATCGCCGCGCCGCTGGCCACGCTGGTCGCTCCCGCCGGCGTGCCGAGGGCCGCCGCCGACTGGATCCGGATGATGCCGGCGCTGACCGTGGTCGCGCCGGTGTAGGTGTTGGTGGCGGACAGGGTGAGCGTGCCGGTGCCGGTCTTGGTGATGCCCCCGGCCCCACTCACGACGCCGCCCAGGGTCAGGGCCGAGCCCGCGCCGCTCAGGTTCATCGTCGCCGTCGCGGCCATGGCCAGGGGCAGGTTGATGGCGTTCGCGGCCGAGGCCCCGCTTTCGGTCAGGCCGGCGGCACCGAGCGCGATGCTGTTGCCGGCCAGGGTGTAACCCGTGCCCGAGATCGTGATCGAGGCGAAGCTGGTGCCGGCGCCGTAGTTGTTCGTATTTGTCAGTTGGGCCGCCCCGCTCGGGAAGACGAGGTTGTCACCGGCCACCGGTGCCGTGCCGCCCCAGTTGGCCGTCGTCGTCCAGTTGCTGTTCCCACCGCCACCGGTCCAGGTCCGTGTCGCCGCAGCCACGTACGGACCGACGAACGGCCCGCCGCCGGCACCACCGACCGCGCCGCGTGGGGTCACCTCGGTCGTGTCGCGATCGCCTGCGGCGCGACCCAAGTCGAGGCGGCCGTTGCCGGTGTGCTCGACCGTGTCCGCACGCGCGGCCGACCGGGCGAGGCGCCCGACGATCGTCCCGTTCGAGGCGCCGTGGTCGGCCGCCCGGAGGATCGCGGCGGCACCGGCCACCTCGGCGGCGGCTGCGGACGTCCCGTTGATCGCCTCGTAGCCGCCGCCCGCGGCCGTCGTCAGGATGTCCACGCCGGGGGCGGCCATGAACACGGCCGGGCCGCTGTTGCTGCCCGGCGCGAGGAGGTCGTCGCGGTCCGTCGAGGCGACGCCGATGACACCACGATCGCCGGCGGGGTACGTCGCCGACCCAAGGCCCTCATTGCCGGTCGCGGCGACGACGACCACGCCGTGCGCCCAGGCATAGTCGATGGCGGCCTGGAGCGCGGTCGAATAGCCCGGCGCGCTGAAGGCCATGAGGATGACGTCCGCGCCTGCGTCCGTCGCCTGGACCAGGCCCTGCACGATGTCGCTGTCGCGGCCGGTGCCGTCCGCCCCCAGCACGGTCACGGGAAGGATCGAGACGCCGGACCAGGCGACGCCCGCGATGCCCCGGTCGTTGTCGGTCGCGGCCGCCACGATGCCGGCCATCCACGTGCCGTGGCCGTTGGCATCCGTGTCGGCGGCGACCCCGTCGACGAACGAGACGCCGGGCAGCAGGTGCCCGACAAGGTCCGGATGCGTCGGATCGACGCCGGTGTCGAGGACGGCGACCACGGTCCGACCGGTGGGATCGAGACGTTCTCGCGCGACGTCCCAGCCGATCCGGGGCAGTGACCACTGACCGTCGGACAGTGGATCGCCCGGCCCGGCGTCGGTCGAGCGCTCGACGTCGCGTTCGACGCGCAAGACCGACGCTGCGCGCCGGAGCACCCCGATGCGCTCGACGGCGTCGGCCGCGGGCATGCTGACCACCAACAGGTCGAGTGCCGGGATGGCCTCGACGAGCTCCGCCCCGGCGAGTGAAAGGGCCGCCAGGCGGGTCTCCGCGCTCGACCCGTGATCGAACGTGACGACAGACGATTCGAGCAGCACCGGGGCGGCCGGTGGTGCGGGCGTCGGCGAGGACGCCGCGGGCGCTGGCGTCGGGTTCGGGGTCGGGTCGGCCGGCGATGCAGGTGTTGCAGTGGCCGACGGACGTCTCTCGGGACTCGGCTGCGGCGTCGCGGTCGGCTCCGGCAGCGGGACCGGATCCGGCGTGGCGGTCGGTTCCGGCGTGGCGGCCGGATCCGGCGTGGTCCCCGTATCGCCCGTGGATGCGGCCACCGAGGTCCCCGTGGCGTCGGTGTCCCACTGTCGTGCGATCGCTCCCGTCGGCGTACAGAGGCAGACGATGACGATCAGCGTGAGAAGGCTGAGCCGGGCCGGCGAACGCGGTCCACCCGGTCGGCCGGGCATGGGGTTCGGGATCATGGCCCCTGGAGCTCCCACGGCACCGAGTTCGCATTCGATGTCGCTGCATCGGTGTAGCGGACCGGATACAGGAGGAAGGCCGCCGACGGCGTCGAGCCGCCGACGGTCAGCTGGTCGAGCACAGAGGCCGCCGCAGCGCTGTCGCGGCCGTAGATCCGGACCCGCAGGTCGTTCGCGTCATCGGTCGAGGCGACGACCGGCAGGGAGACCGAGAACGAGGCCTGGGACGTGCCGGTCGTACAGCCGGCAGGAGATCCGGTGCTGCCATAGGTCGCCAGCGGCGAGTCATCGGAGATCCGTCGGACCTGGACGTAGAAGCAGACGGTGCCGGACGAGCCCGCACTAGCCAGGCGAAGGGCGAGACCGACCGACGATGCCGCCAACGTGGCCGGCAACGGCGCGTTGAGGTCGAACTGGAGGTAGCGGTCGCTCGCGAAAGCCGTCGACCAGGCGCCGGTCGTGGTCGTCCGCCCGTCACCAGCCAGGGCGAACGGACTCGATCGATCGACGGACGATCCGCCAGCGGACATGTCACCGACGATGAACGCGGAGGTGGTCCGGACGCCGGGGAAGATCCGAGCCGCGCCAAGTGACGCAGTCGTGTTGGCGCTGGAGGTGAAGAACGCGAGCGAACCCGCGCCCGCACCCGCGCACGCGACGACGCCGGCCAGCACGAGGATGGCCAGTCGCCGCCAAGACAGGCGGCGCGTGAGGTCGCTGCGCACCCGCGGGTCGGCGGGCACAACCGAAACCGGGACGGTCACTCGGGGCGCAAGCCGCCCGGGCAGGCGGCGGCGAACCTCGTTCGGATCGTCGGCCGCGTGTGAGCCGCGCTGGGGCCGATGGTCGCGCGGATGTCGTCCTCCTTGGATCCGGCCAGCCGGACCATCTGACGGGCTATGAGTCGCGTCACCGGGGAACGACGCGTTAGTCCGATGCAACCACTCCAAACCACCCACAGGTACCGTCCCATCGGGTCAGGTCTGGCAGCATTTCGTACGGGGAGGTTGGGGCGGGACAGGTGCCGCATCGCGGTTCGCCATCGTGTCGGTCGACCGGATCCGGCGCGACTGCGGAGGAGTTGATGACCCAGGCCGACGGCACGATGGACGCGGCGAAAGCCGGCGGCAACGGCCGCCACGCCGTCTACGACCCGCGGATGCCGACGCGGACCTGGTCCGAACTCGAGGCGGCTGGCTGAGATCCGGGCCGTTCGATCGTCCGGGCGGTCAACCCCAATGGCCGACGGCGATGGACTTCAGGATCGCGTCGATCTCGGACAGGTCGTCGGCCGGCGTGCCCGGGAAGGTGGCGCCATCGATGAGGAGGCCGCCAGGCTGTGCGCCCATCCCTTCGATGGCGATGGCCCACACGAGGTCGCGTTGGCCTGGGCCCTGATGCGACCGGGCCTTGCCGTCGGGGCCCCAGCTTCGGAACTGGCCACCGTCGCAGTCGGCCAGACTGATGTCGTCAGGCACGGTCACCTCGGCGGACATCCCCGCCCAACGGTCGGCCAGGCCTGGCACGTTCGCGGGGCGGGCGATCGGTGTCGTCGCGCTCCGGAAAGGCTGCGCAGCGACTGCGGAGATGATGGCCCGGATGGCGTAGCCGGACAGGGTCGTCGTCTGTGCCCCAGCCCAATGGCACGGATCGGCATAGACCTGGACCGGCCCACCGAAGAAGAAGACCGCGGCTCCATCCGGCATGTCGACGTCGCCCTTGCTGAGAGACCGGCCATTCCAGGTCCAGCCGGCGGGGACGGTGAAGCGAACGTTGAAACCCTGGTCGTCGACGTTGAGGTACTCGTACGTGCCTGGGTCCAGCCGGCCGGTGTGGACTTCGCTCGCGGGAAGTTCGAAGCCCGGCGGGGTGGTCGGTGGGGTCGCCGTCGCCGCGGGGGACGGCGTTTCGGCCGGTCCGTCGCGATCGATGGTCATCGACGCGAAGATCGCCTCGAGTTCAGCCTGGTCCTCCGTGGAAGTGGCGGGCATGTGCGAGGCATCGATCACCAGCGGGCGGCGATCGACATCGACCATGTAGACGGAGTCGAGCTGACCGGGGCGATGGTGGGAGTTCGCCCCATCGACAGCCCACTCGGTCCAGCTTCGGAACTCGCCGTCGTCACACGTGGAGAGGTCCATGTCAGGCACTGACAGATCGATCCGCAACGCCGTCTCACCGCCCAGCGCCACGTCGGTCAGCGGACGCGGTATGGCACCGCGGAGAAGCTGGTTGGCCAACCCTCCGGTCTCTGGGGCGAGCACGATACCCGTTGCACCGTGGGAATGACCGACGAAATCGAGCGGACTCAGAGTGCTTGTCTGCCAATGGCAGGGGTCGTCGTAGATCTGACCCACGGTCCAGGCACTGAAGGCCACCTCGCCAGGCTGACCCAGGTTCTTGTACACGCGCCCCTCGCTGGTCGCCCATCCGACCGGCAGCGTGAAGATGATCCGCTGGTAGTCGGCACATCCTCGCCTGCAATCCCGAGGCGGTTTGTTGTCGGCATACGGATTGACCAGAAAGTATGTCCCGGGAGCGAGGGCGCCGGCCGACGGAAGGGGAGCCGGCGTTGACGAGGGAGCACGCGTTGCCGAGGGTGCAGGTGTCGCTGCGCTGCCGGGACCGCCAAGAGCCTGGAGACCGACGAAGCCGGCGATGAGCAACGCGACCGTGACCGCCATCACGTGCTCGCGGCGCAGCCCGGGCCGTGCCCATGCCGAGCGCCGGCGGGTGGTCGTCCCGACCCAATCGCTCCCGAACGTGGCCCACGATCGCCTTCGCGGCCGCCGCCGCGCCGTGGCCTGGACCGCCTGGTCGAAGCGTCCCGCGGGCGCCGGGATCGACGCGGCCTCGGTCATCCAGTCGGCCAGGCGTCGATCGAACTCGTCGCGCGCAGTCATGCCCGAACCTCCATGGTGACGCGGGATGTCCGATCGTCGGCCTCGATGGCCGCCCGAAGGGCGACCGTCGCCCGATGGAGGCGTGACTTCACCGTTCCGACCGGGATGCCGAGCACGGCCGCGGCCTCAGCTTCGGAGAGCTGCAGGTAGTGGTGGACGACGAGCACCGCTCGCTGCTGGGGATCGAGGCGTCGGAACCCGCGCTCGAGCTGGTCACGGGCATCGACCGCGCCGACGGCATCCCGCTCATCGGGCACGTCGATGGTCCCAATGCCGATCTCGACGACACGACCCGGCCGGCGTCGCGCCTCACGATAGGAGGCGTGGACCGCGAGGCGATTGAGCCAGGCATCGAAGCGGTCCGGATCGCGAACAGCGCGGATGTGCAACCAGGCCGAGGTCAGCGCTTCCTGCACAGCATCCGATGCTGCGTGCTCATCCCGGAGGATCAGCCGAGCGATCCCCTGGAGCCGGTCGTAGGAGGCGGCAGCGAGCGCGACGAAGGCGTCGTGATCGCCTGCCACCGCCAGCTGGACCAGCTCTCGTCCCATCGCGTCACCAGTTCCGGAAGGCGGGCCGGGCGACACCGCTCACTCATCATGAGTCCGGCGATGCCCCCGAGGTTCCATCTTCGTCTCGCCGACCGGGTGCGCGACCGGCGGTCAGGGCCGGTCTCTCGGAGTGTCCGGATCGCCACACAGCCAGGGTCTGGCGGTGGGGCGCCGACGTGTCGCCTCGAGGCCATCGATTTGGGGCATCTGGACGACCATCACTGTGGTGCTCGGGATGCGTCGAGATCCGCCGCGGTCCAGGCGGCGCTCCACACCAGTAGCCCGATCTGGTGGTGGTCGCCGCCGAATGCCGCGCGTAGCCTCGAAACGTGGACGAGTCCGCGCGTCGACTCCGCATGCCCGACACCCTCGCCGTGGTGGGTCTGTTCGGCGGCGCACTCATCTTGGCGGTACTCGCTCTCCTCGCCCTGACCGGCGCCGCAGCAGGCCCGACGGCGCCCGTTGCCCTGGGCGCGGCGGCCGTCATCATCTTCGGCGTCGTCGTCGGGTCCGGCGTCGTCCTCGTCCGACGATCGCACCGGGTCGCCGCGATGCTCGAGCAGACCCTCCGCGAGGTCGACGAGGCGGGCTCGCGCCTGCAGGTGCTCGTCGAGCACGTCCCCGCCGCCGTCTACATCGATATGGCCGATCCCGACGTCTCCGACGGTGGCCGACTCGCCTACATGAGCCCGCAGATCAAAGGCATCCTCGGCTATCGACCAGAGGAGCTCGTGGACGATCCCGAGCTGTGGCCGAGCCGGATCCACCCGGATGACCGTGCGGCTGCGATCGCCGCGTACGAGGCGCACTGGCAGACCGGCCAGCCGCTCCAGGCCGAGTACCGGATGCTCGGACGCGATGGCACCGAGGTCTGGGTCCGGGACGAGGCGTACGGGATGCCCGACAAGACCCAGAGCGGGCGGCAGGTCTCGCAGGGCTTCCTGGTCGATATCACCGACCGGAAGCGGCTGGAGTCGAAGCTCATCCACGACGCCCTCCACGATCCGCTGACCGGGCTCGCGAACCGGGTCCTCCTCCGTGATCACCTGGAGCGTGCCCTGGCCCGACGGGGTCGCACGGGCGGGTCGATCGGCCTCCTCTTCGTCGATCTCGACGACTTCAAGCGGATCAACGATTCGTACGGCCACGCGGTCGGGGACCGGATCCTCGTCCAGGTCGCCGAGCGGCTTGTCGCTGCGGTCCGGGCCGAGGACGTCGTCGGCCGTCAGAGCGGTGACGAGTTCGCGGTACTCCTCGGGCGTGTCCGTGATGCCGACGAGGCGATCGTGTCGGCCGACCGGATCCTGGGCGAGCTGCGCCGGCCGGTCCTGCTCGGCGCCCACTCGATCGTCGTCGGCGGCACGATCGGGATCTCCGTCGCGATCGAACCCGACGCGACCGCCGAGGAGCTGCTCACCCAGGCCGACGCCGCGATGTACGCGGCGAAGGCCGACGGCAAAGGCCGCCACGCCGTCTACGATCCGCGGATGCCGACGCGGACCTGGACCGACCTCGAAGCGGTCGGCTGAGCGCAAACGCCGCGCTCATCGGACCGGTCGCGGGACACGTCCGTCAGACCAGGAGTCGTAGCATCCGCGGCATGGGTGAATGGCTCGGCCGGCTCCTCGCCATCGGCGCCGAACCCGACGACGACGAGGACACCCGGCTCAGGAAGTTCCTGCTGCTCGTCGCGGCGCTTGCGCTCACACCCCTCGCCGCCCTGTGGGGCACCATCTACTGGATCGCAGGGGCCCCCGCCGCCGCCGCGATCCCGTGGCTGTACGTCGTCATCTCGCTCGCGAGCCTGGCCGCATTCCGATCGGCACGCAACTATGAGTGGTTCGCGGTCAGTCAGTTCCTCCCATACATCAGCCTGCCGTTCGTGCTCATGTGGACGTTGGGCGGGTTCGTGCCAGGGAGCGTTGTCGCGATCTGGGCGAGCCTCGCGCCGCTGACCGCACTCCTGCTCGGCCACCGCCGGGCGGCGCTGCTGCTCGGGATCGCGTACGCCGTCCTGATGGCAGCATCGGCCATCGTGCCCCCATTCCGCGCGGCCGGATTGCCTGAGTGGCTCCAGATCGGGTTCTTTCTCCTCAACCTCACGATGGTCCCGGTGGTCGCGTGGTTGCTCGTGCGCCTGTTCGCAGGTGGTCGGGAGGGCGCACTCGCGACAGTGCGCCACACGGTCCATCGCTACTTCTCGGCGGACCTCGCGGAACTCCTGCTCGCCGATCCTCGACGCGCTGAGCTCGGTGGCGAGATGGCCGTTGTGACGATCCTGTTCGCCGACCTCGGTAGCTACTCGACGTACGCCGAAAAGCGCGAACCGACCGAGGTCGTGGCGATGCTCAACGAATACTTCGGGATCGTCCTGCCGGCGATCCATGAATTCGGCGGCGTACCGGTGCAGCTGGCCGGCGACGCGGTCATGGCGGTCTTCGGCGCCCCGAAGCCGGAACCTGATCACGCGTGGCGCGCCTGCAGCGCGGCCCTCGCGATCCTCGAACGAACGGAGCGGCTCGCGACCGGGCCGCGGGCAGGCCCGCGCTTCCACATCGGGATCAACACCGGTCCGGCCCTCGTCGGCAACATCGGGAGTGAGGACTACCGGAACTTCACGGCGATCGGCGACACGACCAACCTCGCGGCAAGGCTCCAGGACCTTGCCAAGCCGGGCGCGGTGGTGATCGGACCGACGACCGCATCGGATCTGGATGACCGGTTCGAGCTGTCGTCGCTCGGGCCGGTACACGTCAAGGGTCGGGTGGAGCCGACCGAGGCCTTCTCGCTGCGCACCGCCTGACCGACGCATCGCGCGACCGAATGAGGGAGCGCAGATTCGGCGGCGCAGCGACCGATCGCGACTTTCGGGCCATTGCGCGGTGGCCACTGCGATGCGATTGGTGGTCGATGCACGAACCACGCGTCGCCGGCGACCCGCAGTGACCGCAGTCCTGTCAGGATTCAGGCAACCATGAATTGGTCGGACGAATCGGCGAAGGTCACGACTCACTCGGGTGCTGACGACGCCCCAGGTCCCGAATCGCCACGGAGGATGAAGCTGGCTGTCGGCGTGACCGCGGCCAGTCTGCTGCTCCCGGGCCTCGGCCAGCTCGCGCTTGGCGCTCGCACGATCGCGCTGTTCTTCCTCGTCCCGTGCCTGGTCCTTCTCGCCGTCGTCGGCGCTTGGGCCCTCACCGATGGTCTGTACGGGGTTGCCGCCGCTCTTCTCGTTCCAGGGGCGCTGGTGCTCCTGTTCGCCGGCAACATCGTGGTGGCCGGTTGGCGGGCGGCAGCCGCGCTCGATGCGCTCGGGCGAACCCATCCGGGGCGGACGGCAGCCCTCGTCTCGATCCTGCTGGTGGTCATCGGCGTGGGAGTCCCTCATCTCGTCGCCGGCTCGATCATCCTGTCCGCGAACGATTTCCTTGACTCGACCTTCTCGATGATGTCCGCCGAGACCGTCGAGCCGACGGACACCCCCGAGCCGCCCACACCCGAGCCCACGCCCGAGCCGTCGCTCGCTCCGGGCGCGACGCCCGAACCTGCGACCCCGTCGCCGCTGGCCTCGCCCAGCGCGGAGATCGCTCCCTACCCGACGGACGGCGGGAACGGGACGCTGCCAGCTTTCGGCGCGAAAGTGCCCTGGCAGCGGCCGGGGGTCCAGCCATGGGGTGACGACGGCCGCTTCGACCTGCTTCTCATCGGCTCCGACGCGGGTACCAACCGATGGAGCCGGCGGAATGACGTCAACCTGCTCGTGGAGGTGGATGTCAAGACGGGCGCGGTCGCCATGATCGGGCTACCCCGGAACCTCGAGAACGCACCGTATCCGAGTGGTCCCGCGCGGAACGCGTCCGCCTGCGGGTGCCAGTCGGGCCTGCTGAACGAGATGTACGTGGAGGCGACCGTGCGACACCCGGGCCTATGGCCGGGCACGGGGGCCGTCAAGGGCATCGGGGCCGTGCGGTCCGTCGTGAGCGAGATCACCGGCCGTCCCATCGATGCGGTGCTCATCGTCGACCTGGTCGGAGTCATCCGGGTCGTGGATGCCATCGGGGGCATCGACATCAACGTGCCCGAAGCTGTGTCCGACGACAACTATCCGGACCCAGGCAATGGTGACATCCGGCTCCGGATCAAGGCGGGTCAGCAGCACTTCAACGGCCATCTGGCGCTCGCCTATGCTCGAAGTCGGCACATGGACAGCGACTACGGGCGCATGGAGCGTCAGCAGATCCTGCTCGAAGCGATGCGCGCGAAACTCGGCCCCGAGATGCTCCTGTCCGCACCCGGACTGTTCGGTGCTGCCAAGGGCACCGCCTGGACCGACCTCCCGCGTGAAAGCCTGCCCGCGCTGGTGGAGCTGTTCGGGAAGACGACGGACGCGAAGGTGAAGCATCTCCGGATCGTCCCATCCAGCTACCCATCCTCGATGACGGCCGGGTGGATCACACAGGTCCGGAGAGACGTGGCAGGGCTGCTCCCGGGCACCCCGGATCCGGCCCGATCATCGTATCCCCGCCCAGTGGCCACGCCCCGACCCACGCCCCGACCCACCCCGAAACCCACGCCGCAGCCGTCGGCTGGACCGACCCCCGGATCGACTCCGGAGCCGACGCCGGAGCCGACGCCTGTGCCGACGCCAGAGCCGACGCCCAGCGGATCTTAGGCGTCGCTGCCGGCCGTCACGAAGGAGACCGGCTGAAGCGTCGTGGCATCAGCGTGGAATGCCGAGCGTCGGCTGTCTGGTGTGCATTGCCTCGACCTCCCTTGATCGGTCCCGAGACGGCATACCCGACACCCACCCCAAGCCCGCCGACCCGGCCCCGGTTCTCGTCCGTGCTGACCTCAGGCAGCAGCGAATCGTAGAAGATCAGACCGGCCTGGAAGCAAACCGCCGCGAACACAAACAGGACGATCAGGAGTGGCAACGCCGCTTGTCCGAGAAAGAACGTCGCGGCCACGCACAGGAGCGTGCTGACGGCGAGGAATGGTAGCCGCCGCGGGGCCCGGTCCGATAGTGCGCCGAGGATCGGCGCCAGGACGAAGATCGAGGCTGCGGCCAGCGCGTCGAGGGTGCCGACCGTCGCGTCTCCCTCGTGGAACACCTTGTCAAGCAGCTGCGGGTAGAAGAGGGTGATCACCCCGAGGCTGAAGGCTGTGTTCGCGAGGTCGTACAGGACCCAGCTGCCGACGCTGAGGCGCCCGATGCGTCGCACAGCGGGCGCGGCCGGCGCGCCGATGTCCATGCTGATCGCCACAGTCACCGCCTCCTTGGATGTCGCCCGTCGTCAGGGTCGCTTCACCGAGACGGTCTTCGTCCCGATGGCCGTCCTCGCTACTGACGCGGGTCGAACGACGTGAAGAACCGGTCGGTCAGCGGACTGGTCCCGGGCGGATCGGGCACGGCGGTCAGGATCTGGTACAGCCGGGTCCCGACGGGCATCACCTGCCACGTCAGGGTGCACGACCCGGGGATCGACGGCGAACACGCCGTTGGCACCGCGAGGACGAACTGGTAGCCGGGCAGGCCGCCGACCTCGACGCCGCCTTCGCTCACGATCGTCGCCGACAGAGCCTTCGCCCTGCCCGTCGCCACGGCCGGCCCGTAATCGGTGGCCACCTCGGGGACGTCGCTCCACCCGACGGCGAAATCCCCGTCGGAGGTGGACAGCGAGATGCCGTGGGCCGTGATGCCCTGCTCTTGCGAACTGGCCGCCCGCGGATCGCCTGGGAACTCGATCGAGAAGCCGCCTTCGGCCGACGTTACAGATCTCCAGGCCACCGGCGGCGGCAGCGTTGCTATCGAAGTCCGCGGCCCGGCGCCGGGCCCCCAGAGCCCAAACGCTCGGCCACCCCAGGCAATGGCAAGAGCTGCGACGAACAGCAGGATTCCGATGCCGGCGAAGATCGGGATGATGCGTGGCACCCGTCGGCCCCTGACTGGCCCCGTCTCCCACGAGACCCGGGGTTGCCCACCCATGACGCCACCCTCCTCGGGACACGTCGAGCACGGCGGGTCCAGCTCGTGGTGCAGTACGGCCGCCGCTCAAGACCTGATCGATGCGCGCGAAACCCCCGAACCCGGATGAACGATGCCGTGGATCCCGCGGGATCGCCAGAGTCGTAGGTCACGAAAGTCCCGGTCTGGCACGACGGCGCGCATGAGGCTTGATCCCTGGTCCAGGCCCGAGCCGAGGTGTGGCCGAGTCAGCGTCGATCCTTGGACCCGGACCGCAGGAACGAGCGAAGCGGCAGCCAAAGCAAGGCGGCGATCAGCGCGACAAGGATGTCCAAAACGCCGTGCTGCCAGCCGATGCCGGTCTCGAACAGGGCGATCTGGCGTCCCGTGTCAGCCGGGTCGATCGGGGTGCGATCGCCAGGGACGGGTCTCTTCATCCGAAGACTGACGCGGGTCTTCTGTCGCATGACACAGCAAGGATGCAGCCATAATTCCTGCCGAGCCAGAGGCGTAGGTCACACGATTTGGCCCCCGTTGGCCCAGATGGGCTGGCAGCATGCGTCGAGCCCGGTCGAGTGTGTTGGTTGTTCGTGCGTGAAGCGGAGCCGACACGCTCACCCGTCACCGAAGCTCCCAGGCGGTGGCCGTGTTCTCGCTACCCGTCTGGCCTGCGCCGATGCCGATCACGCCGGCCGGTCCGTCGGCCACGATGGTGGGGTCGGACTCGCCGTCCGTCTTCGCAACGTGCGGCAGCTCGACCCACATCAGGCCGTCCTCGCTTCGCGACGTCCAGGTCTCCGGTCCCCCGTCGTCGACGAAGATGGTGCCGGCGGCGACATACGCGGATGTGGTGAGCGCGATCGAGGCAACGCGTCCACCCCCGTGGGGTGCCGGGATCGGCAGCACCGTGGGCGTCCAAGTGACCCGATCCTCGGACCTCCAGACCGTCGGCACGCCGGTCGAGTAGTCCACCCGGTGGCCGCTCGAGCCCGCGAGCAGCCAGCGGATATGGCCGGCGGTCGGGGCCAGACCCGCAGCGATCTCGGTGCCCCGTCCCATGAACCCGTCGACGGTCGTCCACGCGCGTCCGTCACGCGAGGTCGCGAGGGTCGTGACGGGCATTCCGCCTTCGGGCGCAAGCGGGTCCGTGAAGTCGCTCCACCCCTGCCACAGGACGCGGATCCCGTCGACGCCCGCGGCGCCGGCGTGCACCCAGGGGAACTTGTCCGAGTTGCCGATGTCGGCGAGGGCCGGGGCCGGCTCGAGCTTCGCCCAGTGCAGCCCGTCGCCCGAGTGATAGAGGTCGCGACCGTGGAGGGACTCGCCCTGCCAGAACGAGAGCGCGGCATCCCAGCCGCCCGTCGGCACCGGCCACGCGGCGACGAACTCGCTGCCCTGGTCGTAGCCGGGCGGGTCGGACGACCTGGGACCCGGATAGGCGCTCTGCCAGGTGACGCCGTCGTCGCTCACCCAGGCGAGCGGAGAGAGCGGGCAACCGGGACCGCCGCCGGTGTCGAGCCCCCCGGCCCGGCACGGCCTGTTGGAGTACCCGCCGACGACGAGCACCTGCGTCCCGTTCGTGGCCAGGGCGTTGGTGCCGGGCTCGAACGCGTCCTTCGTCGGGGTGAACGGCAGCTTGACCTCGCGCCAGTCACGTCCGTCGGCCGAGAACCAGACCGAACGCGATCCCTCCTGAGCCGCGACGTAGCCCTTGGCGAAGCCGACGAGTCCTCCCCGCCGGAGCGCGTCGGCGTTGGCCGGGATGGAGCCGACAGAATGCCAGGCGAGATCCGATGTCCGACCCTCCGAGATGGACGGCGTCGGGCTGGACGTGCCGAGCGGAGACGACGACGGCGAGGCGGAGGAGGTGACCGTCGAGGGTGCGATCGAGGGCGGTGGCGAGGACGTTGCGCCGGCGGCGCAGCCGCTCAACAGCGCCAGCGATGCGGCGCCGGCCGAGAGTCGTGCGGCCACGTTGTGACAGCGCATCGCGCCATGCCTCCGGGACGCCAGTTGCGGGTGGTTGTCTCCCGCTCTGCATGGTGAGACGCGGTGCGGGGTGCCATGTTGCGGCCCTTGAACGCGGCCACTCCGTTGGACGCGTGGTGTCGGGATCAGGCTGCCGTCCACGGTCGTCCGGGCCCGCGGTGGTCATCGTGGTGGTCATCAACGACGAAACCGCCACCTCGAGCTGCCCGAGGAGGCGGTTGCACGTTCAGATCGCTGGAGCCGACACTCGGACTTGAACCGAGGACCTGCTGTTTTACGAAACTGCTGCTCTACCGTCCTTAGTCACGCTCAATCCGTGCGTGGGGGGGTAGTCCGCTTGGGGGGTGACTTGGGGGGTGATCCAGCCGAGAGGCGAAGCGGTGAGGTTGGCAGCTCGGCAGGGAGGTCGAACCGGTCGGTCGGCATGAGCTGCCAGCGGAGCGCCTCGGAGAGCCAATCGCGAAAGGCCGGTGGGGCCCACCCGCGCTGGTTCACCAGCAAGTGGTAGAGCCCGGGATCGTTCAGTGCCCAGACGGCGTCGGCGGCAGGGACCGGGTCAAGGTCCTCGCGCAGGCCCCCGCGCGCCTTCACGCCCGCCACGACGTTCCTGGCTCCGCCGAGACGCTCGGCCACGACCTTCTCCCAGACTTCCCGCGCCTCCGGGTCTGCGCTGGCTGCTCCTCGGACCGCCTCATAGATGAGCGCCAGACGGCTGTGCACGTCAGTCATGATCCCGGCGTAGCCGTCGAGGAAGGCCGCGGCATCGGTCCGGGCCATCACGGCCCGCGACTCGGGCCGGTCCGGGAGCGCGACCGGGGCATCGTCACCGACGAGCGCGACGTCGTAGGCGGCCTTCAGGATCGCCGCCTTGCCGCCGACCGAGTTGAAGACCGTCGCCCGGCTGACACCTGCGGCCTCGGCGATAGCGTCGATCGACGTCGGGACATACCCGTGCTCGATGAAGAGTCGGCCGGCTGCCTGGAGGATGGCGAGGCGAGTGGACGCCGCCTGCGCCTGTCGCAGCGGTGACCGATATCGGCGCTTGACAGGGTCGGTCATGTCTACTAGATTGCCAGTCTAACCAACATATCAATAGTATAGCGGAAGTGAGGCAGCCCGATGACTGTAGCGGTCGGCATCGATTCCCTGGCCGTCGTCGAGCGGCTCCGGGCGGCCATCAACGCGCACGACCTCGATGCGCTGGTCGGCTGCTTCACGCCGGGCTACATCAGCGAGGCGCCCGCTCATCCCGCCAGGGACTTCGTGGGCAGCGACCAGGTGCGCCAGAACTGGGGCCAGATCCTGGCCGGCGTCCCCGATCTGCGAGCCGAGCTCGTCCGCTCGACCGTCGTCGGCGACACGGTCTGGGCCGAGTGGGACTGGACCGGGACGCGTCGCGACGGGCAGCCCCACCACATGGCGGGCGTGACGATCCAGGGTGTCGAGGGCGACGCCATCGCCTGGGTCCGCTTCTACATGGAGGTCGTCGAGGCCGGCGGCGCAAGGCCCGGAGCGGCCGTGCGTGAGAGTGTCGGCGCTCCGACGCCGGAGTCGAGTCGTGACCACCCTGCTTGTCGGCGGGACAGGCCACCTCGGTCCCGGGCTCATCCGCCTGCTGACCGCGAACGGGCGCCGGTTGCGGGTCCTGACGCGCGATCCGGCGCGAGCGCGCGGAGTCCTGGGCGACGGCGTCGAACTGGTGGCCGGGGACGTCCGCGATCCCGTGAGCCTGACCGGAGCGCTGGAAGGGGCCACAACGGTCATCTCGGCGTTCAGCGGCTTCGGCGACCCGAAGGGACCCGGTCCGAAGGCGATCGACCGGGACGGCAACATCGCGCTCATCCGGGCGTCTCGTCTCGTTGGCGTCGAGCACTTCGTGCTGCTGTCCGTCACGCAGGCCTCGCCGGACCATCCGATGGAGCTCATGCGCTCCAAATACGCAGCCGAGGAGGAACTCAAGGCGTCGGGGCTCGCCTGGACGATCATCCGACCGGCGCTCTACATGCAGACCTGGCTCCACAGCGCCGCCGACCCGCTCGTTGACACGGGCCGGACGCTGGTCTTCGGTCGCGGCGAGAACCCGCTCAACCTCGTCTCGGCCGATGACGTCGCCCACATCGTCGAACTTGTGCTCGTCGATCCGGGTCTCCGGGGCGCCGTGCTGGAGTTCGGCGGCCCGGAGAACGTGTCGATGAACCAGCTGCTCACAACGGTCGAGCGGGTGACCGGCCGGTCTGGTCGGGTGGATCACGTCCCGCTGCCGGTGCTCCGGCTCATGTCGAATCTCCTGCGCCCGTTCCGCCCCGCGCTTGCGGGCTTGATCGGCGCGGCCGTCGTGATGGACACGCGGGACATGTCATTCGACGCCTCGGCGACAGCGCGCCGATTCCCATCCATCATTCCTGCGCCCGTTCCGCCCCGCGCTTGCGGGCTTGATCGGCGCGGCCGTCGTGATGGACACGCGGGACATGTCATTCGACGCCTCGGCGACAGCGCGCCGATTCCCATCCATCACCTCGACCTCCCTTGAGACCGTGGTCCGCGAGCTCTTCGCCCCCGATGGGCAGGTGGGCGGCGCCACGGCCCGGGAAGGATCACCCGCGTAGCACCTCGGCTATCACGCTCGATACGTGACTAGGGCGTGGATCGCCAAGGGGGTGGATCGACCTCCCTTGATCGGTCCCGAGACGGCCCTCCTGCGACCGATCCGATCAGGGAAGCGTCTCGAAACCCGCGATCCGGAAGTCGGCGTCGAGGGCGATCGCCCGTTCGATCCCCTCCCGACGCATGAAGAGGAAACTCGTCCGATCTACGAGCGAGACCGCTGACTCGACCGTTTCACGGAAGGCCGCGACAGCGGCGACATGCAGGTCTGCGTCGACCGGCACCACGTCAAGAGCCGGGATGACGCGGTCGATCAGGTCAGCCGTCACCACCGGGCCGAAGCGTCTGCGCGCCACCGCCAGTGTCTCGACGATGACGTAGGCGTGCGTCGCGAGGACCTCGGATCGCCCTAGCCTGAATGCCTCGACGACTCCCGTATGCGCCGGATCGTCGCGGTCCGCGAGGGCGAGGATCCCGCTCGAGTCGACGAAGAGGGTCACCAGTGGTCACCAGCCAGCTCAGCGTCGTGCTCCCGTGCGACCAGGCCCGTTCCGGACGCGGCCGAACCGGCCGCCGCCAGGAGTGTGTCGATGCGGTCGCGCCGCTGGTCATCCTCGTCGGGCACGACCCTGTCGACCGCGTCGCGGATGACCGCCGCAAGCGACACGTGCCGGCTGCGCGCCTCTCGGCGCAGGCGTCGCATCTGGTCCTCGGTCAAGGAGATCTGCGTCCGTATCATGCCTGGCATGATAACAGTCATGTTGACTGTGATGTAACTAGTTTCTCTCGGTCATCCTGACCGAGCAACCAAGAAGCCGGCCCCCGAGACTCGAACAGACGGGGAACGCCACCGCTTCGTCACCGATCCATCACGAGAACGTCACGGCCACGCTACGGCATCGCCACGAACTCCCCAGGACGGCCATCCGAAGGTCCGGTGGGACGAATTTCTGTTGGCTTGTCGAACGCATCGGCCGTACTGTGGGCGGCCATGACAGGGGGACGCGATGAACCGACTTGGCGCGGATTCGGACGCTCCTACGCCGACGGACTCGCCAGTGACAGCCCGGATCCCAGCTGACGGCGCCGTCGCACGAATGACGCACAGCACACTCCAGCTGCTCGGTGGCTTCCACTTGCTGGTCGATGGCCAGCGGATCCATCTGCCGCGGGCGGAACAGCGGTTGCTCGCCTGTCTTGCTCTCGCCGAGAGGCCGACGGCCAGGTCACGGCTGGCCGGGCGGCTCTGGCCGGACACGGCCGAGCCCCGGGCGATGGCGCGGCTCCGGACCGCGCTCTGGCGGCTGCGGCAACCTGGTCAGCTCCTCCTCGACGGATCGTCGGACGAGGTCGGGCTCGGGGAGACGGTCGCGGTCGACGTCCAGGACCTGACCGAGCTCGCCAGGCGCTTCCTCGACGTTCCATTCGAGGCGAGCGAGGACGGACTCGCCGAGCTGACCGATGCCGGCGAGCTCCTGCCGGACTGGGACGACGACTGGGTCACACCCCACCGCGAGCGGTTCCGGCAGATCCGCCTGCATGCCCTTGAACTGCTCGGGGTGCGCCTGGCCGAGGAGGGCCGGTACGGTCGGGCCGTCGAGGTGAGCCTTGCGGTCGTCGCCGACGACCCGCTGCGCGAGAGCGCTCAGCGGGTCCTGATCGGGATCTACCTCGCCGAAGGCAACGTCCACGAGGCCGTGGCCAGGTACCGCGCCTACCGCGAGATCATGCGCGAGGAGCTCGGTCTCGAACCGTCGCCACAGATGGAAGCGCTCATCGACGAACTCGGGGTCGGCTCGGCCAGGGCCGTCCGGGCCTGATCCGAGGCGATGGGACCGGCACGGACGGTCGCGATGCGATGTCGTGACGCCTCGGTGACGATGCGGTCGCCGGTCGGTGATGTCGAGGTGACGTGTCCGGACAGCGCCCCCCTTCACGATCGCGCTGACTCACTCAGCGCATGATCGAGGAGGTACGCCGTGGAATTCGAAGCCCGAAAGCTCCGGGTGCAGTTCCCGTGTGGGTCGCAGACCCTGGTGGCCTGCGTGTTCGGGACCTGTCGTCTACCGTCGGTCATCACCTGCATCTATCGGACGCCGTTCTGTCCGGCCTACATCTCGGTGTGCCCCGGCTGGGCCTCCCGGATCTGCGAGTGGGGCACACGGCCGACCTTCCCGACCAACTGTGGGACGACGATCTGGGCGACCGAGACGATCTACGAGCACACCGACATCGTCTCGCCGGCCCTGGAGGTCGAGGAGCTCGACGTCCTGCGCGAGCAGCTGGAAGCCCAGCTCAAGGAAGTCGTGGCGGCCCAGGAGATGGTCGCCAAGCAGACCAAGGCCTCCAAGTAGTCGATCCGACCGGGACGGGCCGATGCTGATCGGCGACGCCGTCCTGCGCGCCAATCCGGGGTACGACCTCGTGCCGCTCGACCGTCTCACCGCGGTCGAGCGGGAGGCTGTCGCGGAGGAGGCCAGTCGCCAACGCGCGCCCTATGGCCTCCTCCGGCCCACCGCGGACGGTCCGCTCGAACCGCGCCTCGCCTCGACGGATACGGCCCTACTCTTCTTCACGCTCATGGTCCCCGGGCCGTGCCCGGGATACCTGCGGAGCGGGTTGGGCGATCGCCTGACATCGACGCTGGGCCGGCTCGTCCTGGACGGCATCCTCGAGGTCGAGGTGGACGGGGTATTCCGGTCCGGTGCGGCTGGCTGGTCGCCGCTGGCGCCGGCCGGCGACGGTCGGCGTGGCGGCCGGACCGCCGCCCTGTCCGAGGAGGCGATCCGCTACGGGCAGGCCCTGCTCGAGCTGGGATCGCTCCCGGCTGAGAGCATCGCCACGCGGCTCTACATGTACGGCAGACGACCGGTCAGCCCGGCGCTCCGCCGACTGGTCGTGTCGAGGGACCCACTCGGCGGCGCCGGTCCGACGCTTCAGCGGCGATGGATCGAGCAGCCATCGTCGTCGTCCGATTCACCCTGGCGTAGCTGGCAGCCGAGGCGCTCAGCGGCCGGCCGCGGGCGGTCGTCCGCACCGTTCAAGCTCTATGTCAGCCCGACGACCGAGACGCTCCCCGAAGCGGTCCGAGCGGTCGCCTTGGCGCTCGCGGAGAGGCCGGGCGTCTTGGGCTTCAAGGTCGGTCGCACGGTGGACGGCGTCGCGCGACCGGACAAGATGGTCGCCTACTTCGCGAGCCTCGAAGAGCTTCGCGGCGGGGCCGATCGCGTCCGAGACGAGGCGGCCGGCTGTCGTCCGCACGGCGTGCCGTTCACGGCAGGCGTGACCGACGACGGGCTGTTGTCGTGGGCGATGGATCCGCCGCGTGACTCGCCCCGACCGGGCCACGACTCACGCGGTGCAAGCTGGCGGACCTGGGTCTCGACGCGGCTCGCCGAGTATCTTCTCGACGCACGGACGAGTGACGTACGGGGAGCCGGTGGCGAACCGTGGCAGGTCGCTCTCGCGCGTCTCCAGCTCGACGGCGTCGACACCGCCAGCTGGGTGCCGGGTCCACGGATCTTCGACGCTGCGGCGACGGGCTGAGCCACCATGACGATCGCCGACCCGATGCTGCTGCCGCCCGACGTCGAGCTGACCCCGGTCGAGGAGCTGCCCGAGGAGATCCGGGCCCAGTTCACGTACCGCGATGGGGATCACGCGGTCACCCGGCCTCGGGCGCGCTCGACCTCGAGCATCGTCGATGCCAACACGGCGCTGCTGCTGGGCTCGTTCCGGACCCCGACCCGGATCGTCGATGCCGTGCTCGGCTTCGCCACTGAACGCCAGCTCGACCCGCGCGAAACACTCGAACGCTCCTACCCGGTGCTCAAGGACCTCGTCGCCGACGGGTTCCTTGTCCCGGCCGATTCACCGTTCGCCGACCCGGTCGAGGCATCGGTGCTGGCCGAGGGCGCAGCGATCGGTCGTTTCCGCGTCGTCCGTGCGGTCCAGGTCATGATCGACACTCAGCTCTACCTGGCGCGCGAGGATGAGGGCCGAGACGTCGCCATGAAGGTCGGGCGCGCGGGCTCGGATAGCTCCGCGCAGTTCGCGCACGAAGCACGGATCCTGCGGGCGCTCGACGGGCGTGGTTCGCCTCGCTTGATCGAGGTCGGGGAGGCGAACGGCCATGCTTACCTGGTCGTCAGCTGGCATCCCGGAGCGGACGCAGAGTCCGCGGCCGCCGAGCTTCGACGGCTGCCGCCCGCAGACGGCCGCGAACGTCTGCTCATGCTCGGCGACCGGATCGTCTCGGCGTATGCCGACATCCACCGCCGGGGCGTCCTCCACGGTGACGTCCACCCGAGCAACGTCCTCGTCGCCAGTGACGGATCGGTGACTGTCATCGACTTCGGTCTGGCGACGCTCGGCGACGAGCGCGGGGTCCCGCGGGGCGGGGTCGACTTCTTCATGGAGCCGGAATCGGCTGCGGCGCAGCGGGCGGGGCGCGGCGCCTCGGCGCTCACCGCAGCAAGCGAGCAGTACGGATTAGGCGCGATGCTCTACCGGCTGCTCACGGGCGGCTACACCCATAGCTTCTCCCTCGAGCCCGACGAGATGCGGCGGCAGTTGCTGGAGGATGCGCCGTTGCCATTCGCCAGCCACGACGCGGACGATCTGCCTGCGGTCGAGGCAGTGCTACGACGGGCGTTGTCGAAGGACCCCGTCGATCGGTTCGCGGATACCGCCGGTCTCCTGGGGGCGTATCGGGCCGCGGTCCGTTCGGACGTGGCCCGGGCCCGGCTTCGGGACGAGGAGCGCACCATGCCGGATCAGGCCCCGGGAACGCGGCACGACCCGAGCCCGCCCGTGACCGATCTGTTCCTCGCCGAGGTGCTCGAGCGGCTATCGCTTTCGGGGCCCCTTCTGTCGTCCGATCTGGAGGCACCCCGGGCGTCGGTCAATCTCGGGGCGGCCGGGATCGCCCACGGGATCCTGCGCATCGCGATGGCCCGCGACGACGAGCGACTCCTGGCGCTCGCCGATGCTTGGTCGATGAAGGCGTTGTCGTCGCTCGGCAGCGAAGAGGCCTTCGTCAACGCGGCCCTCGAGATCACTCCCGAGGACTTCGGCACGACCGGGATCCACCACAGCGCGTCCGGGGCCTTCCTGACCGAGGCGTTGATCGCGAACGCCCGGGGCGATCCGAGCGATCGGTCGATGGCGATCCACGGGATGCTGGCGGCGGTGGGCGACGGCGGTCCCGCGCGTGACGTCTCGTTCGGACGCAGCGGGATCCTGCTCGGCCTGACGATGCTCCTCGACGCGCTCCCGGACGATGCCGCGGAGCGGCCGGAGCTCGTCGAGCTCGGGAACCGCCTGGCCACGAACCTGTGGGCCGAGCTGTCGGCGCTGGGCGAGCTCGACGCGAAGACGATCCGCGGTCACGACGATGGCGCCGTCGGCTACCTCGGCGCGGCGCACGGCTGGTCCGGCTTCCTGTACGCACAGCTGCGCTGGGCGGAGTCGAGCGGTACCGAGGTCCCGCCGATGACCGCCCGCCTCGATGAGCTCGCCCGGTTCGGGATCCCTCTCGCGCGCGGACTGGTCTGGCCCCGCGAGGTCGGCCCACCCGACGACGGTTCGCTCGCCGCAACGTGGTGCAACGGTGCCGCCGGTATGGTCTTCCTGTGGACCGCCGCGGCACGTGCGTTCGGTGACGACCGCTACGAGTCCCTCGCGGAGCGAGCCGCCTGGACGACGTACGAGGGCCATCCCGCCCCGGGCGATCTGTGCTGCGGCCTGGCCGGTCGGGCCTACGCGCTGCTCAACCTGTATCGAGCCCGGGGCGACCGGCTCTGGCTCGCTCGTGCACACGATCTCGCTGGGCAGGCGGTCGCGAGCGTGCGGGAGAGCGCTCTTCGCCGGGACAGCCTCTACAAGGGCGACATCGGCGTCGCGACCCTGATCGCCGACCTTGACCGGCCGGACGATGCCGCGATGCCCTGCTACGACCGGGACACCTAGAGCCGCGTCGGACGGCCGGCCATTGACGCATGCGTGACGGGCCGGTGACGGGTCCGTGAACGAGGGTTGCGTACCGTTCCGTCGAGCGCGGATGCGTGACAAGCCGTTCGGCGAAGGAGACGCGATGGCGACCCGGTCCGGTGATGAGCCGATCGACGAACTCAGGAGCATCGCAGAAGCGGCTGAGCAGCTCGCGAAGGACCCGGCGACCTTTGCCGAGGCGTTCAAGGCGTACGAGGCGGAGGACGGCGCAGCGTTCGAGGCCGCCCTCGATCGGCTCGGGCTATCCGAGCGCTGCGAGGTGATCTGCGGCTTCTTCTGCGAGAAGCGCTGCGGCGGCGTCTGCCTGAGCTTCTGCCCCGAGCCGCCGAAGGAACCCGTCGGCGTCGAGGAGATGATCGACTTCGCCCACGCACTGGCCGAGCTCGTCGCCAAGCCCGACATGGTCAAGCGCCTTCTCGAGATCCAGGCGGCCGGCGACGACAAGGCCTGGAACCAGACGATCAAGAAGCTCCAACTCGAGCGGTTCTGTCACCAGCTGTGTCGATTCTTCTGCTCGGCACGCTGCCGGAAGGTCTGCCGCAAGCTCTGCCCGCCGCGGCCCCTCATCACGCGCGTCGGCGACATCCCAGTCACCCAGATCAACGCACTGGGCTTTGCCAACGGGCCGAGCGTCGGGCCGGGACACACCGGCTTCCCGAATCCGGCCGGAGGGACCGGCGAGCACCCTTTCGGTGATTTCACGGAGCTCCGTGGCATCTTCAACATGCCGTCCGCGACCCAGTATCTCGTCGAGGTCTCGTCGACCGGACCAAGCGGGACCTATCTTCCGTTCGTCGGCTCGACGTCCGGTTACAACGTGATCTACTTCCCAGTCTTTTCCGAACCGCCGTGCACCCGCAGCACGTCCACGGGGGTGGACCCAGGCTGGTTCGATGTCGCCCAGATCTGTGACTCGGACGGTGGCCCGACTGCGATCGGCGAGAAGGTGCTGGTTCATTGGCCGACGCCATCGACCGATGGCCTCTACCACGTCCGGCTCCGGGTGCGCGACGGCGCAGTCACTCGGGTGAGCGCCCCGCAGCCCGTCCTGGTCGACAACTCAGGCCCGTTCCCGCTGCCGCGGCCGACGATCACGCTGGAGCTTCAGAAGCCCGACGGAACGACCGAATCACTCAAGTGCGCGAAGGTCAAGCGCGGCGACGGGCTGATCAGGGTGACGGTCCACGCCTACGACCCGAATCTGAGCGGTGTCGCCGTGACGGCTCGCGGCAACTCTGGTCTGTCGGTCCCGGTGAATGGCGTTCCGCTGGCGCTCTACCCGGGCGGCGCGATCATCCCGCTGTCGAAGACGTACGGGGGCAACACCGCGGAGCAGGGCTATCCCGTGCCCACATCGTTCGTGTGGGATCCCTGGAGCGACCCGCTCATCGTCCCGTGCTGCTATCTCGTCTACATCGAGATCAACGACAGGACGATCCTCAACGATGCGTACGCTGGCGGTCATAGCAACCAGGGCTGGGAGGCGATCGAGATCGCGATCTGAGGGCGTTGCGCGTCCGCACTGGAAGGGCCACACGGCTCGCCTTCACACGTGATCGATGGAGCCGACACTCGGACTTGAACCGAGGACCTGCTGTTTACGAAACAGCTGCT
>CAWAKU010000009.1:0-194146 GCA_963782715.1 uncultured Chloroflexia bacterium | reverse complement strand
CGCCCGTTCGGGCTCAGCCGGGACGCGACGCCGCGTGGAGGCGCATGGCGCCCGAGACCCCTTTCAGGTCCACCGGCCCGATCTCCCGGAACGTGAGTTCGGACCCGCCCGATGCGTCGACGACCTCCTGGCTGACGAGGACCTCGCCCGGCCTGGCGTAGTCCGCGATCCGCGCGGCGATGTTCACGGTCTGGCCGTAGTAGTCACCCTCCTGGAAGACCACCGGTCCCGCATGGAGACCGACGTGTGCCGGCGGCAGTCCGGCCTCTGCGACGCCCGCCACCATCTCCAGGGCAGCGGCCACTCCCGGGCCTGGCTTCGGGAAGAAGAACATGACCCCGTCGCCCAGCCATTTCACGGGCCGTCCGCCGTAGCGGACCGATGTCCGCTCGACGAGTCGCGCCAACGACGTCGCGAGATCGGCCGCTGCCGCGTCGCCCAGCTCCTGCGTCAGGCGGGTGTAGCCGGTGATGTCGAGGAAGCACATGGCCGACGCCTGCTCGAGAGGATCGTGCAGGCCCCTTTTCGCAAGGATGCTCTGCGCTCCAGCGATGATGTTGGCCGTCCAGACGTGCACCTGCTGGGCACGATAGATGGTCAGAAGCGCCTGTTCTTCGAGGGCGGTCGACCCTTGCGACACCTCGCTCGTCGCAGCCCCGACCTCGCTCGCCGAGTAGCCGGCCAGGAGCAGCGGTTCCATGACCTCAGAACGCCAGATATCGCCTGACGTCTCGGCGATCCGCCGCAGGCTGTCGCCCACCACCCGCAGGTAGCGCTCCACCATGATCGGCCGGTATCCGTGAGACAGCTGGAACTCCAGCAGGGCGAGGATCTGCATCTCGTCCTCTCGGACCTGGTCCGTCGGATCCGGGACCGCCGCGCCGGTCGCCTCCCGCATCGCCACCAGGATGTTCGCGGGGACGCCGGTCCTCGCGCTCAGCTCCTCGAACGTCTCGCCGGCATACGCAGCGAAATGGCTGTAGGAGGGGTCGTCCACGAAGTCGAGCGAGAGGTCGCCGCTGCGCATCGCGCTCGACAGGAGATCGAGGGGCATCGATGCGGCCACCAGGCTGTGGACGATCCCGACCCGCCGTACGTCGCCCTCGGAAAATCGGTCATCGGCGTCCGGCTGCAGGATGCCCAGCTCGACCAGCTGGCGCAGTTCCTCGACGCTGGTCGCGGCTCGCTCGGCGGCATCCGCGATGCCGTACGTCTCCATGGGGTCGTACTCTACCGGCCGAGCGCCGGTTGATGACACTGGCCGCGGGTCGGTCGGCGCGTCGTCAGCTCGGTCCGTCCATCAGCGGGCAGCCGCCGGCGATCGAGGCGATGCCTTGCTGGCGGCAGGAGTCGTGCGCTTCGTGCGAGACGCCGTCGCCTCCGAAGGAGGTGGTCCTACCTCGTAACGGTCAGGGTCACGTTCGTCGTATGGCTCTGGCTGCCGCTGACAGCCTTGATCGTCAGCGTGTACGTGCGCCGGGACGTGTTCGAAAGCGTCGCCACCTTGAGCGTCGAGGTGGTCAGTGCCGTGTTGTTTGGCGTGAAGGTCACCGTCGAGCCGGACGGCTGTCCGCTGAGGCTGAGGGTCAGCGTGCCGTTGAAGCCGCCCGATGGCGTGATCGTCACGGTGTAGGTCGCGGCGGTGCCACGCCTGATCGATCGTGAGCTGGGGGTCACCGAGACGGCGAAGTCCGCGGGCACCGTCGCGATCGTGACGCTGGCAGTCCCGGTCACGGAGTTGACGCTCGTTCCGGCAGTGACCGTGAACGGGCCACCCGCAGTCGAACCGGCCGTGAACAGCCCGGTCGTCGGGTTGATCGAACCGTCACCGCCGGTGGCCGCCGACCAGGTGAACGGTGGCTGTGGACTCATCGTTGCGCCGTACTGGTCGCGGGCGGTCGCGCTGAACTGCCGCGTCCCACCGGGCGTCACCGAGGCGCTGGCCGGGGAGACGGTGATGGTCGTGAGGACAGACGGTGCTGGCGACGTATAGCTCTGGAAGCAGCCACCGCCGTTGGCATTGAGCCAGTTCTGCTGGACCAGGAAGTCGCGTGTGCCGACCGTGATGTTCGCGGCGCCGTTGCCGTTCCCGGTCGACACGAAGGTCGTGCCGAATTTCCAGGCGCACTTGTCGGCGTTCTCGGCGCCGCTGTTGTCATACCAGGCGTTGAGCTTCGGGTCTGTGTTCGCCTCTTCGAGCTCGTGGGACAGCACGTTGACCTCGGCGTCAGCGGCCGGATCGTTGTTCGGCGACCCGACGAGAGCGGTGCAGCCCGGGGCATTGTCGTAGGGCATGACTGCGTACAGGACCGCCGCTCCCTGGTAGGTGAAGTAGCCGTGGTAGGCGCAGTACTGGGTGTACGCACCACCACCGAGGTTCACGCCGGGCGCCGAGAACACGGTGTAGACCGTCGCCGGGTCTGGCGTCGTGCCGAAGGTCGTGAAGTAGTTCCCGATCTCGGCCTGGATCTGCAGATCCGTCGGGCTCGAGCCCGATGCCGGCGCCGTGGGGCCGTTGTCGGCCCAGAACCCCGCGTAGGTCAGCCCGTTGGCGACCGTATGGCCGCCGCCGACCGTGTCCGTGTACGTCGTGTTGATGTTGTAGTAGCTCGACCCGCCGAGATTCCTGAGGTAGTACCCGACCAGCGAGCCGTCGGATGAGCCCGCTCCGGACGTTCCCGGCGTGGGGCCGCCCGGGAAGATCTGGGTCTTTGCCCAGTAGATCGACACGACGTGCTCGGCGGGTACGACCGGTCCGCCGTGGTAGTAGATGCCGTTGTCGGTGGCGGCAGCCGCCGCGGCGGCTGCGCGTGCACGGGCGGCGGCCCGCGTTCGATGGATGTGCACATGGCCGCCATCGCGGAGGTCGAACGTGCCGGACTGGCCGCGCTCGACGCCGACGAACCCGCCGTCTGCAGCGGACCCCGAACCAGGCCCCGTCGCCAGGGCGTTTGCCGGGCCAAGGGCCAGCGTGAGGAGTGTGGCGACGAGAACGGCAGTCCGGTGGGATCGCATGAGGGACACTCCACGGAAATCGCGCCGGGCAGCCCGATCGGGCCGTCGTCAGGTTGGGCGCACGTTAACCCGTCGCGACCGACGGCACAACCACCCAAGTCCGCATCAAGGACCTCCCAGGACGTAGTCCCAGCCAAGATCGAGATCGAGCCCGACATAGGGTTGAGCGAATCGTGCCCGACGGTCGCGTAGATCGTCACGGACGCCGTCAGGCCCGTGACGCGCTCGGCCGGAACCCCTGGCGCAAGGAGGTCGGCTACGACGCCCGTGCGATCCGCGGGAACTCGGATCCCGATCCCGATGGCGTCACCGGGTTCGACCCGGTTGTGGTCGCTCCGACGGCGCTGGCGTCCATCCTCGTTCATGGAGGAGCGGCCTTCGCCGGCGACAGCCCAAAGGTCAAGGTTCCGTCTCGCCCTGTCGGACCTCCCAGAGCGCATGCACGATGAACCACCGGTCGCCTATCTTCGCCAGGTGGAGGAGATCCATGTACGGGCTGGACAGGATACTCACCGACGCGAGATGGCGGAACACGGTCTCGATGGCGATCTCGAATACCCGCTCGCCGGCAACGGCGGTCCGGCCTTCGCCGTCCCGGGTCCAGCCCACCATCACCTCCGCGTCGGCCGAACGGCCCAGCCGCCATTCGCCAGTCGCCGGGTCGTGGTAGATCGTGCGCTTCACCAGGTCCGGATGAAGACAACCGCGCATCCGCGCCTCATCGCCATCGAACCAACCCTCGACATAATCACGGGCGACCGCCGTGATCGCGTCCAGGTCTTCGGGCGACGGCGGTTCGACGTCGCTCAGGATCGCATCACGTTTCATCATGCCTCCGCGATGAGGGCGATCGAGATTCGCAGACCTTCCACCTCGAGCGGGTGCTTCGCCCCCTGTCGAGCCGGCGGGTCAGTCGGGAACCAGCGGACCCACTCCTCGTTCATCCCGGCGAAGTCCGCCGGGTCGCGGAGGATGAAGCTCGCGTTGACGACCTTGGCCAAGGAGCTTCCCGCGGCGCGGAGGATCGCGTCGCAGTTCTTGAGCGCCTGGCGCGTCTGCTCCTGGATGGACTCGCCGACGACGACGCCGGTCGCCGGTTCGAACGGCCCCTGGCCGGACACGAAGACGAGGCCGGCGGCCTTGACCGCCTGGCTATACGGGAAGCTGCCGTACGCCGCCGAGCCCGGCGCATCGGGGGTGTTGACGATCTCCCTGGGCATGGGACACCTCACCACGGACGTAGCCCGGCCGGCTGGGCGACGGCCGCGGGCGGCTCCGATCGGCCCATGGTGGGGCACTAAGGAACGCTCCGCAAGGGTGCTCCACGTGGGCCGCGGAGCTGGTTCCGAGGTCGGCGACCGGCAGGGATCGTGCGGGGCAGTCTGCTCGTGACAGACGCGCGCCACGTGAGCGTTCGTCAGGCCGTCCCCATCGTTCGCCGATCGCCCTGAGCGTGGATCGCATCCGACCGGCACGTGGATCCTGCCAGATGTTCGCCTGACGACCCATCTGGCAGCTGAGCGCTGACCAACTCTCGCCTGGTGTGCGATTGACAGAAGAAGCTCGAACGGGCTGGCAGCGGGCTCACATGACGGACGTCCTCGTCAACAACGTCCCCGTGAATCACATCTCGGCCCTCACCCGAGCGCGACGCAGCCTACCGAACCACGCCGAACGGATCCTCGATCGCGACCCCGGCGATCCGGCGACCGTCCTGGAGATCCTCGCTGACGAGGCGTGTCGCGCCGGCACGTCGCGCGGCCTCGACGATCAGCGCGTCCCAGAACGACAACTGGGCGCGCTCCTCGAGAGTCGTGGCGTCGATGATCAGTCCGACATCGACCTGGACGACAGGCCAGGTGGCGTACAGCGCGACGAGCTCACGTGCCTCGGACCGGCTCATCGGTGGCTTGAACTTGCGGGTCGCCACGACGTAGAACTCCTGGAGGACCTGGGTGCTCACAACGCCCGCGCGGTCCGCCCACAACTCCTCGAGCAACGCTCGGGCGATCGGCTGCTTGTCGGTCTCGCTGGCGTCGTGGGCGTAGAGCAGGACGTTGGTGTCGACGAACGTCCGCCCGGCGGTCGTCATCGGCTCCGAAGCGCCTGACGATCGTGCAGCTCGTCGCGCGTCCAGCTCCGACCCCCGCGAGGGACCGCCTTCTTCAGGATCGTCTCCGCGCGCTCGCGGGCATGCTCGACCCGCTCATCTTGGTCCACCAGCTCGATCAGCTGGATCGCCACGAGGGCGCTGACCGACGTTCCGCGTTTTGCCGCCACGATCCGCGCACGCCTGATCACCTCGCTATCAAGTTGCAGGGTCAGATTGGTTCGCGTCATCGGTCGCTCCACAGTCAGTCACGTGGTCCACAGGATACCACGAAGGCGAGAGCTCGTGCGATCACCACCGAGATCGACGCGCTGTCAGGCGCCTCGAGCGAATAGACCTCCCGGCGGCGTAGCATCGGCCTGTGAGCCGGATCGCCCCCGACACCGACCGCGAAATACGGCTGCCCGACAGTCGTCGACTCGCCTACGCCACGTGGGGCGATCCGCAAGGTCGACCGGTGCTGTTCTTCCACGGCATGCCCAGCTCGCGCCTCCAGTTCCCGGACCCATCAGCCGCGTCCGAGCTGGGTGTTCGGGTGATCACGGTCGACCGGCCGGGGAGTGGACGCTCCGATCCGCAGCCCGGTCATCGGATCGCCGATTGGACGGCCGATGTCCTAGGGTTGGCCGATGCCCTCGGGTTGGACCGCTTCGGCGTGGTCGGCTGGTCGGCCGGAGCCCCCTACGCGCTCGCCTGTGCCGCTCTGATCCCCGATCGGCTGACCGGTGCCGCGATCACCACCAGCGCCTCGGGCATGACCTACTTGTACGACGAGCCCGAGATCTTCGAGGCGCTGGCCGATGACGATGACCGAGCGACGCTCGCGGCGCTCGAGGGTGGCGTGAGCGCCGCGGAACGGCATGCCGCCGAGACCGGCGAGGACTGGGTCCGGGATGTCGCCGAGCGGCCTGAGGACCTGTTCGACCCGATCGATCGCGGGGACGAGTGGTTCTTCGCCGATCCGGACCTCTACGCCAACGCGCTGGAATCCGCTCGGGACGGCGTTCGCCAAGGAGCGGCGGCGCTCGCTCCCCAGTGGGTCGGGCTGCTGGCTCCCTGGGGGTTCCGCCTCGAGGACATCACCGTTCGCGTGCACGTGTGGGCGGGCGCCAACGACGTCACTAGGCCGGTGGCCTACATGCACCTCCTTGCCGATCGAATACCCGATCATGTGATCACGGTCTGGGATGACGTCGGGCACTTCGGCATCGCCCGACACATGCGTGACGTGCTCGCCGAGCTGTAAGCAAGGGTTGGGAATGGAGCGGGAGACGAGGTTCGAACTCGCGACCTTCTGCTTGGGAAGCAGACGCTCTGCCGACTGAGCTACTCCCGCTCGGGAGATGCGCATCGTAGCAAACGGCCGCGCGTCGGCAAATCTAGCCGACGCGCTTCATACGCTCGCACGCCATTCCGCGGAGCCGCGAGGAGGCACCGACGGAGTGAGGGGGCCGCGGTACCCGAGGTCAACCAACAGGCGGCTATCCGGCCAGCTCCCGAAATCGGGCGAGCACCATCGGTCGTTACTTCTTGGGCATGGAACCGCTGCATCGTCCCGAGTCTCGGGCCACTTGGTCGATGTCTCACGCTTGACCTGCTACGCCTTGTGAGCCGAAACTGACGTCGAAGGGGAGTAGTCCTCCTCCGGCCGATCGACATGCTGGCGCGATGGCGCCCGGTCGCCGGGTTCGCTCGTGGCGGACGGATGAGACCTTCGACTCATCGACACCAAGCCCAGGGTGTCGGGTCGAAGGCATTCCGTCGGACCCGAGCCCACCTACCGGACGGAGCCCGCGTGGACGCATTCCTCCTCTCATTCGGCGTCGTGTTCCTCGCCGAGCTCGGTGACAAGAGCCAGCTCATGGCGCTCGCCTTCGCCTCGCGCTACCGGGCGATGACCGTCCTGCTCGCGGTCACGATCGCCACCCTTATCGTCCACGCGGGGTCGGTGCTGTTGGGGTCGATCTTCGCACTGGCCCTGCCGACCGCCGCCATCCAGGTCGTCGCGGGCCTTGCGTTCTTCGGGTTCGCCGCATGGACCCTACGCGGCGACACGCTCGGCGAGGCCGACGAGGGCCGTGCCGCGCGCACGGGCCGCTGGGCGGTGGTCACGATCGGAACGGCCTTCTTCCTCGCCGAGCTTGGTGACAAAACGATGCTCGCGACCATCACGCTCGCGACGACCCAGGAGCCCATCGGCACCTGGCTCGGCTCGACCGCGGGCATGGTGGCAGCCGACGCCATCGCGATCGCCATCGGAGCGTTCCTCGGCACGAGGCTCCCTGAGAGAGCCATCGCGCTGTTCGCGGCCGGAGCATTCGTGGTGTTCGGGGTGATTCTCGTCGTCGAGGGTCTGGGCCTGGTCTAAGCCTCGCGCCTACCCGCGCCCGAGTCCCGCCTTGTAGCCGATGAGGGCGGCCTCGACACGACTTCGAGCGCCGAGCTTGGCCAGCACCTGGGTCATGTAGTGCTTGACGGTCTTCTCGGCGATCGTCAAGCGCTCACCGATCTCCGCGTTCGACAAGCCCTCGGACACGAGATCGAGGATCTCGCGCTCCCGCTCGGTCAGGTCGAGGATCGGGTCGGCTTCGGGCTTCCCTCGTCGGTCGAGGGCCGCGAACGCCAGCCGTGAACTCACGTACCGGTCGCCACCGGCCACTTGGCGCAGGATGGCCGCGAGTTCACGTCCCGCCACACCCTTGAGCACGTATCCGACCGCGCCGGCGTCGATGGCCGCGACGAGGTCATCCTCGTCCTCGGATACGGTGAGCATCACGATCCGGGTCTCGGCGCTGGCGGCGTGCGCGTCGGCCGCCGCCTTGATCCCACTGCCGGGCATGTCGACGTCGAACAACGCCAGGTCCGGCCGATGCTGCGCCACCAGGCGAACCGCGTCACGGGCGATCGACGCCTCGCCGACGACGTCGAAGTTCGCTGAACGGAGCGTGCTGACGACTCCGTCGCGATAGAGCGGGTGGTCATCCGCCACGACGATGCGAAGGTGATCCGTCATGCCAGGTTTCCCTCGTGCAGCGGTAGCGTCAGCGAGACCAGGGTGCCTGGGCCGCCTGGCCTCGGACCGACGGAAAAGGAGCCTCCGAGCAACTCGCTCCGTTCGCGCATTCCCGCCAGACCGAGGGCGTCGGATCGGACCGCTGCGGGGTCGAAGCCAGGGCCCCTGTCCGCGACCTCGAGTTGGACGTGGATATCGGTCTGGACGAGCCGGACGTCGAGGTCGAGTCCGTCGGCGTGACGACCGGCATTCGAGAGCGCCTCCTGGAGGATCCTGTACAGGCCGATCTTCACGACATCGGGCGCGTCACCTGTACCGCCATCGATCTTCAGGTCGACCCGCTGACCTGTCCGGCGCCGGTGCTCGCGAACGCCGCGCTCCACGACGTCGGCAACACTCATCGCGTCGAACGACGGCGACCGCAGCCCCGAGGCGATCAGGCGCAGGTCGCCCAGCGCGCTCGATACGGCATCCGAGACGACCTCGCCGCCCTCCAGTTCATCGATCCGCAGCAACGCCAGGGCCAGCGTCTGGGCCGGGCCGTCGTGGAGGTCGCTGCCGATTCGTCTGAGTCCTGCCTCATTCAGAGCCGTCGTCCGATCGGCGGCCCGCCGGAGCCGTCCATGGAGCGCCTGATTCTGCTCGAGCAGGTGCGAGAGCTCCGCGACTCGGTCGCGGAGACTGTGCTGCTGCTGGTCGATGGTGTCGCTGCCGCGCTTCACGATCCCGGCCAGCAGCAGATACGACAACGCTGCCGACAAGGCGACGACGGCCCACGACGCCTGCCGCGCTTGACCGACCGCCGCGTCGATCTCGTCGGGCAGCTGGTAGAACTCGGTGACGGCGAGGATGCGCGCACTGCCCCGTTCCCGGACCGGAACGTATGTCTCCACGAGGCGGTTCCAGCGCTCGCGTTCATAGGCGTTCTCCGGACCGGACAGATCGCTCATCTCGACCGACACCTCGCCCGCCAGCGCTCGCGCGAGTCCGCCCTCCGGCTCGAAGCGCTGACCGATCAATGCGCGGTTCGGCGAGTACAGGATCGTCCCGTCGGGCCGCCAGACGCGGAACGAGACGACGCGTGAGCCCAGCTCGGTCGAGGAGAGCAGGCGATCGAGTTGGGCGACATTGTCAGGGGGAAGGGCGGGCGTCGTCGCGAGTGTCGCGATCTGCGGCTCGACGAACGAATCGATGTAGAGCGCCGTCACGCTGGCGGTCCTGTCGAGCACGCTCGTTTCGATCTGGAGTCCGACCCACACGGCCACAGCCAGGCCAGCGGCCACGACGACCGCCAGGTTGGCGATCAGGTAGCGACGGGCCAGCGACATCGGCTGGGCCGTCGCGTAGCTCACATCAAGGACCCTCACATGAGTCCTGAGTCAGACCAAGGTCCGAAAGGTTTCACCCCCAGGGTCCGTTGTTCCTTTTCTCGACCCGGCCGAGGCTGTGTCCACGGCCAAGTTGACCACAGGAACGAAAGGACAGAAGCAAGATGCGCAAGTTCGGAACCATCACCCTCGTCGCCGTGTCGGCACTCGCGATCACCGCGGGGCTCAGCCGGACGACGGCCGCGATCCCGGCGGACACTGTCGGGCTCGTCCGCGAGACCCAGTCTGCCGACGACCGTGGAACGCGCGGCCAGGGCAGCGATGACCTCATCGTGTCCAACCCGACGGTCGAGCCCGGCGACGACAAGGGCGGCCAGGGCGAAGTCGAGCCCGGCGACGACAGGGGCGGCCAGGGCGAAGTCGAGCCCGGCGACGACAAGAGCGGCCAGGGCGAAGTCGAGCCCGGCGACGACAAGGGCGGCCAGGGCGAAGTCGAGCCCGGCGACGACAAGGGCAGCAGCACCGCCGAGCCTGGCGACGACAAGGGCAGCAGCACCGCCGAGCCCGGCGACGACAACGGCGGCCATCACAGCGGAAGCGGATCCGGCAGCGACGACAGCGGACATCACGGCGGCGGTCACGACTGACCGTTCAGACCACGGGCGCGGGCCGGCTCGGGATCGAGCCGGCCTTCGTTCTTGTCCGGAAACCACCCAGGCCGGTCGGACATACCGGACAGGGAGGGAAGTCGAGGGGACATGTCATGCGTCACCGGGGACAGATGAGAGCCGCGCGGGGGTTTCTCCTCGTCGCCATGCTCGTCGTGGTGTTCGCGGCGAGATCGACGATCCCCGTCCTGGCAGCGTCCGCCACCGTGACCATCGGCGACGGGCTTGATCCGGCGTCGCTCCAGGTCACGCCCGGGACCACGGTGATCTGGACGAATGCCAGTGGCGAGCGCCATCGGATGCGGACGACCTCCGGGCCGGCCGAGCTCGACTCCGGCGACCTCGATCCTGGTGAGTCGTACAGCGCCACCCTCACCGCGATCGGAACCTATCAGTACATCGACGACCGCAACCAGGAGCTGTCGAACTACTGGGGAACGATCACCGTCGCCATCGCGCCGACCTCCTCCCCGACTCCGACCCCGAAGCCAGGTGCGACGGCCGCGCCGACGGCTCTGCCGCCTCCTGGAGACATCCTGATGGCCGGTCGGCTGTTCAGCCCTTCGACGGTCACGGTCGACGCGGGCACCGCGGTGCGGTGGCGGAACAACGACTCCCGCGAACACACGGTCAGCGCGTCGAACAGGTCGTTCGATTCGGGGATCATGGCCGTCGGGGCGACGTTCACCAAGGTCTTCAGCACACCCGGGACGTACGCCTACCTGTGCCTGATCCACCCGGACATGACCGGCACCATCGCCGTCCGCGGGGCTGCTGGGGCGACGCCTCCGCCGCCGCCGCCACCGACACCGACCCCCAGGCCGACGCCCATCAGCCCCCCGGCTCCCGGGACGGGGACCGTTCGGGTCGTGGACTTCGCATTCGATCCCGGTTCCGTCGACGTCATCGCCGGGACCCCCGTGAGCTGGGTCAATAGCGGCGCGGCGCTCCACACTGTCACGGCGGCGGATGGCTCGTTCGACTCCGGGCTCGTCCCGGCCGGCGGCGGCCGTTACAGCCGCCGGTTCGCCACACCGGGAACCTTCCCCTACATCTGCTCGCTCCACCCGTCCATGTCCGGGGTGGTCCGCGTCTCGAGCGCGAGCGGCGGGACGGCGCCACCGGCTGCGCCGCCGACAACGAAGCCCACTCCTCCGCCGGTCGGCGCCGGGGATCTGGAGCTTCGCGATTTCGCATTCGTCCCGTCCGCGATTTGCGTCTCGCCCGGGGCGACGGTCAGCTGGGTCAACACGGGCGCCGCGCCCCACACGGTGACTGATCGAGCCGGCTCGTTCGATTCGGGGATCCTGGCCCGGGGGGCTCGCTACTCGCGCACGTTCGCAGCCGCCGGGACATACCAGCTGATCTGCTCGATCCACCCGGACATGCACGCGACGCTGGTCGTTGCCGCGCCCGGAGAATTGGCTCCGCCGCCAGGCTCCCCTCCGCCGATCGCCATCCCGCCACCCGACTCGGGTGACGTGGCGATCGCCGACTTCGAGTTCGCGCCTCAGATCGCCCGCGTCCCAGTCGGGACGACCGTGAAATGGACGAACAGGGGCGTCGCGCCGCATACGGTCACGGCGAAGGACGGCTCCTTTGATTCCGGCTTTCTGAACACAGGCGAGAGCTTCGCTCGCCAGTTCACCGTCCCTGCTGTAGTGGAGTACCTGTGCGCGATCCATCCGGCGATGGTCGGCACGATCATCGTCGGCGGTGGGGCAGGCCCGACGTCGTCGCCCGGCGCTTCAGCTTCGCCGGGATCGGGCAGCCCACCGAGCTCTTCACCGCCTGGAGCAGGTGCCGAGCATGTAGGTCTGCCGCCGCCCCAGGGACCCGGTGGTGCTGGGTCCGTCGAGTCGCCCGGCCTGCCCTTGGGCTCGGAGTCGACGGTCGGGGTCCTGCTCGTCGGGCTCCTCTGGCTGGGGGCGTTAACCACCTTCGGGTTCGTGATCCGAGCGACGGTCAGGCACTCCGAATCCTGATGCCACCCTAGGCAAGATTCGTGCCTGACTGAGGCGACGGGAGCTGAGCGCGAGGCTCCATCCGCGTGGATTGCCGCGCGGCCTTTGATGCTACCGGCTCGCAGACAAAGTCGTCGCCTCTCTCAGAACTCGCACAACGAGCGTCGTGACGAGGCCACAGGGGCGGTTGGATCAGCGGTAGAGGGCGAGACATTCGGCTTGGGAACCAGACGCTCTGCCGACTCAGCTACTCCCGCTCGGGAGAGCCAGAGTCTAGCGAGTGTGGCGCCGCAGTCGCCAGTGCCGAAGTCCGATGGATAATCGGCAGGGCGGCACGGAGATGCGCCCGCGCAGGGGGTCCGCGTGACGCCATCGATCATCGGCCGAGAACCCGAACTGGCCCGGATCGTGGGGCTCCTCGAGCCCGGGACGACACGACCACGGATCGTCCTGATCGATGGCGGACCCGGCATGGGTAAGACCACGCTCTGGTCGGCGGCGATCGGGGCTGCGCAGGAGCGGGCGTGGCGTGTCCTCGATGTCCAGCCGACCGACGCTGAGGCGACCTTCGCCTACGCCGGCCTCGGGGACCTCTTCGACTCGGTGCCGGACGATGCCTTGGCTGGCCTGCCGCTCCCCCAGCGCCAGGCGCTGCGCGTCGCTCTCCTCCGGGCCGAGCCGGAGGGACCGAACCCTGACGCGAGGGCGGTTGCCGTCGCCTGTCTGAACACCCTGCGATCGTTATCCGCCGAAGGCCCTGTCGTGATCGCTGTCGACGACATCCAGTGGCTCGACCCGCCGTCGGCGCAGGCTATCGGATTCGCCATCCGGCGTCTTGTTGGCGACTCCATCCTGTTCCTGCTCGCCCGGCGCGTCGAGGATCGCCCGGATGCGCCGTCGGGGCTCAACCGCGCGCTCGCCACTCTGCCGCACGAGCGGATCGACGTCGGTCCGATCGGGATCGATGCGCTGCGCCGGCTCCTGGAGGCGCGCCTCGACCACGCCTTCGCAGGCCCGACGCTTCGCGGGATCGCGGCCACCTCTGGCGGGAACCCTCTGTATGCGATCGAGCTCGGCCGGGCGATCCTGCGGGCGCCCGCATCCGAGCTGGCCGCCGGTGACGATCCCACTCCCGAGCACCCTGCTGGAGCTTGTCGGGGCGCCTATCCGCGCGCTTCCGGAGTCGACGCAGCGCGCGCTTGCCATCGTCGCGGCCCTCGCAGCCCCGACCACCGAGCTCGTCTCGGAGGCGATCGGCGTCCCGGCCGAGGGGTCGTTGCAACCCGCAGTCGACGCCCATGTCGTCGTCCTGGACGGCGACCGGATCCGATTCGCCCATCCACTCCAGGCAGTCGCGGTCCGGAAGAGCCTGTCCGCTGCCGAACGACGCAAGGTCCACGCGAGACTCGCCGAGATCGTGCCCGATCCGGAACAGCACGCCCGCCACCTCGCCCTGGCCGCGATCCGACCGGACGAGACGGTCTCGGCCACGCTCGAGGATGCCGCGATGCGGGCCCGCGCACGTGGCGCGCCCGACGCGGCAGCTGAGCTCGCGGGGATGGCACGTCGTCTCACCCCGCCGACCAGGGCCGAGGATGTCGCGCGACGGGGTCTTGTCGAGGCCTGGGAATACTTGGTCGTCGGTGAGTACGTTCGTGTCCGCGAGCTCGTCGAGGGCATGTTGTCGGGCCCGATGACGAACGATCAGCGCTGGACGGCCCGACACTTCCTGGCGATCATCCAATGCCGAGCGTTCGACCTGCACGCGGGTGTCGCCCTCTACCGGCAGGCCATCATGGAGATCGGGGCCGACGACGCCCAGCGTCTCCCTTGGGAGGGAGGCTTCACCTGGGCTCTCGACCTCCTGGGCGACGACTATCGAGAGGCGCTCGCCCACGGCCACGCCGAACTCGAGATCGCCGAGCGCCTCGGCGACGAGTCGCGGGCGGTCACGGCATTGCGTGGCATCGCCCGCAACGAGCACCGACTGACGGGCCGCATGCCCGTCGAGCTGATCCACCGGGCGCTCGAGCGCGAGTGGATCGTCCGTGAGGGCCGTGAGGTGTCCGCCTGGCCCACCTTCTGCCTTGCCGACATGCTGTCATGGACGGACGACCTCGAGGGAGGCCTGGCGGCATGGGACCACCTCCTGGATGAGGCGGCAGCGCGCGGCGAGACCCACTCACTGATCGACATCCTGTCGCGGGCACTCATCTGCGAGTGCGCGGCCGGCCTGTTCGACCGGGCTCTCGCCCATGCCGAGGAGGGGCTCGACCTCGCCCGGGATCGCGGTGCGACCGTTTTCGAGGCCATCCTCGTCGCGGACCGGGCCCTCGTCGAGGCGCACCGTGGCGACGAGGAGGCGGCTCGCCGAGATGCCTCGGCCGCGGCCAGGCTCGCGGTGACGGGGAACCCGCAGGCGGATCGGATCGCGGCCTGGGCGCTCGGGATCCTCGAGCTTTCGCTTGACGATCCTGCCGCGGCGCACGCACAGCTCGGCCCGCTCGTGGCCTCGCGCCGATCAGCCGGCGTCGCCGAACCGGGGGACATGCGCTTCGTCACCGACGAGGTCGAGGCACTCATCGGGATCGGCCGGCTGGACGATGCCGAGGCCATGCTCGGTTGGTACGAGGAGTTGGCGGAGAGGAGCGGGCGCATCGGCGCGCTTGCCGCGTGTGACCGAAGTCGCGGGCTCCTCCTGGCGGCGCAGGGTGATGTCGACTCGGCCGTCCCGATGCTCGAGCGATCAGCGGAGCGCTATCAGGGCAGGACCGAGCCGCTCGGCCTCGCCCGGACGCTCCTCGCGATGGGAGCGATCGAGCGTCGGCGCCTCCACAAGCGAGCCGCGCGCGAGGCCCTGACCACCGCGCTGGACCGGTTCGAGGCCCTCGGTGCTCAGCTCTGGGCTCAGGCCGCTCGCGCCGAGCTCGGCAGGATCGGTGGCAGAGTGGCATCGCCCGATGCCCTCACGCCGACAGAGGCCAGGGTCGCTGCGCTCGTCGCGGCGGGTCGGACCAATCGTGAGGCCGGTGCGATCCTCGTCGTCTCCGAACGGACTGTCGAAGGTCACCTCACGCGGATCTACGTGAAGCTCGGCGTCCGATCCCGAGCCGAGCTCGCCCGCAGGCTGGCCGGCGAGGTCCCGCCCCGGGCATAGTCAGGGGTCGGGCGCGGCAAAGTCGAGGGGAATCTGCGTATCGGGTTCCCTGCCACCCGTCCTACGGTCGTGGCATGCCTCAGGTCGAGGCCCCCGAAGGAGTCAACGATGCGTTCGATTCGACTCGGCACACTCGGCCGGGGACTGGCGTTGACGACCGCCATGGCACTCATGGCGCTGGCGGTGAGCGCGGGTGGCGCCTCGGCCGCGGACGGTCGACACCATCGAGAGGCACACAACACATTCACGAAGTACATCGCGGACTACCCGATCATGGCCGGCGTCGTCGGCGGCGACGTCGGTGAGGGCACGTATGCCGGGGAGATCCTCAAGTACACGGACGGCGCGACGACCGTGATCGAGGCTCTGTACCACTTTGCCGGCTCACGTCACACGTTCACTGCGCTCGTCCACGTCGAGCAGACCGGTCTCAAGGCCGTCATCTCGGGTGTCGTCACGGACGGCTGGCTCAAGGGCCACCAGGTCGACGGGAAGTACACGCAGATCTCGTGTTCGCAGTCGCCGGATGGCACCTGTTTCCGCGGCACGCTCGACATCCTGCGGAGGTGAAGGGCTCGGACATGACGGCTAACCCCGACCGATAAACGGCATCTTGGTCGCGGTGACCGTCAGGAACTGGACGTTCGCGTCGAGCGGCAGGCTGGCCATGAACACGACCGACCGGGCGACGTCCTCGACATCCATCGTGGGCTCGACCGCGATCCGGCCGTCGGCCTGGAGCGTGCCGGTCATCATCGGTCCGGCCATCTCGGTCGCGGCGTTGCCGATGTCGATCTGACCACAGGCGATGTCGAAGGCGCGTCCATCGAGCGATGTCGCCCGAGTGAGGCCGGTGATCGCGTGCTTGCTCGCGGTGTAGGCCGCGGAGAGCGGCCGCGGGACGTGTGCCGAGATCGACCCGTTGTTGATGATCCGACCGCCGCGCGGGTCCTGCGCCTTCATCAGCCGGAAGGCGCCCTGGGTGGCCAGGAAGGCGCCGGTCAGGTTGGTGTCGATGACCGCTCGCCAGACCTCGACCGGGAGATCCTCGACCGACGCCGGCGGTGCGCCCCGGCCGGCGTTGTTGAACAGGAGATCCAGGCGCCCGAACCGCTCGCGAACGGTCTCGAAGAGCATGTCGACCGAGCTCTCGTCGGTGATGTCGGCGGCGACGGCGAGCGCATCGGCCCCGGCCGCGCGGCAGCTCTCAGCCGTCTCCTCGATCGGGCCGGGCTGTCGTCCGGTGGCCACCACGCTGAACCCCGCTGCCGCGAGTGCGATCGCCGACGCCCGGCCGATGCCGGAGCCGGCCCCGGTGACCAACGCGACCCTGGTCGATGCCATGCTCTGCTCTGTCCTCTCGATCGCCTCACGAGCGATCCGGTACAGCTCGGCTTCGGTCGGCCGGCTGGTGGATCGCCTCACGAGCGACCATCCGCCTGGCCCATCTCGGTCAGGGGCCGCCTTCGAGCGTGACCCGCGGCGGCGGCATCCCATCCGGGACGAACTCGTCGGGGATGGGCTCGCCGAGAAGGGTCGTCACCGGGACCGTCCCGGCCCAAATGGGCCAGGTCTCGTCGCCGGGCTCATCGTGCGCGCCGATATCGCGGATCTTCGCCGACGACTCGGTCAGCTCCGTCCAGAGGACGGTCGTCGCCTTGAGCTCCGTGGGTCGCGCCGGGCGGAGGGTCGACCAGCGTCCCGGAAAGAGTCGCTCGACGAACGCCTCCAGGGCGGCGACCTTCTCCGCCTCGTCGTCCACGAGGTGGGCTGTCCCGAGGATCACCGCAGAGCGGTAGTCGACCGAGTGATCGAATCCGGACCGGGCAAGGACGAGGGCGTCGATCCGGCTGACCGTGATGCAGACGCGGGCGCCCGCCACGGTCCGAAGCATCCGGCTGGCCGACGAGCCGTGCCAATAGAGCCGGTCGCCCTGGCGCCAGATCGCCGTCGGGATCACATACGGCTGGCCATCGACGACGAAGCCGACATGTCCGAGGATCGCGGCGTCCACGATGGCGTCGACGGTCTCCCGGTCGTAGTGGCCTCGCTCGGGTTTTCGGCGAACGCGGACGCGATCGCTCGGGGGGTTCGCCGCGCCGGTCGACGTTCGTTCCACCTTCCGAGCCTATCACGCCCCGATCAGGGATCGACGCCGAAGGGCCGCCTCAGACGACCACCGCAGATGTGCTATATCCAATGCCTTCGACGGCGAGCCCTCGATGAGGCCTTGGGATGACGATCGACGCGGCCCTTCGCGCCAGAGCGGAACGGGTGATCCCCGGTGGGATGTGGGGGCATACGGCAGCGGCACGCCAGCCGCCGGGGTACCCGCAGTTCTTCGAACGCGCCGACGGATGTCGGATCTGGGACGTCGACGGGCGCGCATCCATCGACTTCATCTGCAGCTGGGGACCGATCGTCCTCGGCCACCACGATCCGGATGTCGAGGCAGCCGTCCGGGCGCAGGCTGCCAAGGGCGACACGCTCAATGGCCCGTCGCCGCGGCTCGTGGAACTGGCGGAACTCCTGGTCGATCTCATCCCGCATGCGGACTGGGCGATGTTCTCCAAGAACGGCACGGACGCCACCACGGCGTGCGTCACGATCGCCCGGGCGGGGACCGGCCGGCGCAAGGTGCTGGTCGCCCGTGGCGCCTATCACGGGGCCGCACCCTGGTGCACGCCCTCGGTCGTCGGCGTGACCGCGGAGGATCGCGCGCATCTCATCCACTTCGACTTCAACGACCCGGCGAGCCTGCGGGACGCGGCGGTCGCCGCCGGGGACGACCTCGCGGCCGTGATCGTGTCGGGGTTCAAGCACGACCTCGGCAAGGACCACGAACTTCCAACGGCCGAATTCGCCAGGGCGGCCCGGGAGGTCTGCGATGCCGTCGACGCCGCCCTGATCGTGGACGACGTCCGCGCCGGGTTCCGACTGGATCTCGGTGGTTCATGGGAGACGGTCGGGGTTCGGCCGGACCTCAGCGCATTCAGCAAGGCGATCGCCAACGGGTACCCGCTGGCCGCGGTCGTCGGTGGCGACCGGTTCCGTGACGCGGCGTCCAAGGTCTTCCTGACGGGTTCCTTCTGGACCGCGGCCGTGCCCATGGCCGCAGCCGTCGCCACGCTCACCAGGCTCCGCGAGACCGACGGCATCGCGCACATGCGAGCGATGGGCGAGCGTCTTCGCGCGGGCCTCGAGGCGCAGTCCATCGCCCACGGGTTCCGACTCGTCCAGAGCGGCCCACCGCAGATGCCGCTGATCCTCTTCGCCGACGATCCGGATCGGACGCTCGGGCGCGCGTTCTGTCGGGAGGCTCTCGACCGCGGCGTCTACCTCCACCATGTCCACACCATGTTCCTGTCGACGGCGCACACCCCGGCCGACATCGACGAGGCACTCGAGGCCACCGATGGCGCCTTCGCCGCCCTTGGCGCGATGCGGCCGACGGCGTCGAAGCTGGCGGTGCCGACGTGACGACGTCGGATCGAGTCGAGGTCCATCCGCGCTCGACCGCGGAGCTCGAGGAGTGCGCCCGGTTCGTGCGTCTCGAAACACTCCGCCTGTCCCGGATCGCCGGCGCGGGTCACTACTCGAGCACGTTCTCGGCCGCCGAACTGCTGGTGTCGCTCTACTACGCGCACCTCAGGATCGACCCGGCCAACCCGGCGTGGCCCGATCGCGATCGGTTCGTCCTCAGCAAGGGTCACGCGGCGATCGGGCTGTACCCCATCCTGGCCGACCTCGGCTACTTCGACCCGGCGCTGCTGGACGGATATACGCGGCTCGGCAGCCCGTTCGGGGATCACCCCGACATGAAGAAGGTCCCCGGCATCGACTTCAGCTCGGGTTCCCTCGGCCATGGCCTGTCGATCGCGCTCGGGATGGCCCTGGCCGGCCGTGTCCAGCGCCGCGACTACCGTGTCTACTGCCTCCTCGGCGACGGCGAGCTCCACGAGGGCCAGGTGTGGGAGGCCGCCATGGCCGCCGGCCATTTCGGGATGGCTTCGCTCGTCGCGATCATCGACCGCAACCAGCTCTGCATCGACGGCCGGACGGACGACGTCATGGCCGTCGAGCCGATCGGTGACCGGTTCACGAGCTTCGGCTGGGACGTCCAGCGGATCGATGGGCACGACCTGGTGCAGATCGATGCTGCGCTGGCGGCGGCCGCCGCCACGACCGGTGACCGACCCCAGCTCATCGTCGCCGACACGATCAAGGGTCGCGGCGTCGACTTCATGGAACTCAGCCTCGATTGGCACGTCGGCAACCTCGTCGGCGACGACTACGACGACGCCGAAGCCCAGATCACGCGCGGGCTCCAGCCCCCGGCCAGCCTGGCGCAGATCGATGGCTGACGGGGTTCGCGACCGCTCCGCGCAGGACCAGAGCGACCTGTTCCGTGGCAGCGGCAGCGACCTCGCCGAGCCGAAGGATGCCCGGACCGTCCGGGGGACTCCGGCGATGACGATGCCCGCCTTCGTCCTTGGCGATGAGCTTGCCGCTCTCGCAGACGGTGATCCGCGGATCGTCGTGCTCACGGCAGACCTGGCCTCGGCGAACCGCACCGTCGAGTTCAAGGCCAGACATCCCGATCGGTTCTTCGACTTCGGGATCGCCGAGAAGAACATGGTCACCGCTGCGGCCGGGATGGCCGCGTCAGGCCAGATCCCATACGCCGCGACCTTTGCCGCGTTCGCGGCCATCCTGTGCGCCGAGCAGATCCGGACCGACTGCGCCTACCCCGCCGTGCCGGTCCGGGTCATCGGGCACCACTCCGGGATCTCGATGGGGTTCTACGGGTCGAGTCACCACGCGATCGAGGACCTCGGGATGATGCGCACGATCCCGGGTCTCACCGTCGTCGCCGCCGCCGATGCGAATGCGCTCCGGGCGATCCTGCGTGCCTCGGTGGACCACCGCGGCGCCATGTACATCCGACTTGGTCGTGGCCGCGATCCGGAGGTCTATCCGGCGGTCCCGGCGCCCTTCGCGTTCGGCAAGGCGATCGCCCTGCGCGACGGCGGCGACCTCACCATCATCGCCACCGGCTCGACCGTCCGGGCCAGCCTCGACGCCGCGGAGCGGCTCGCCGGCGACGGGCGCTCCGTCCGCGTCATCGACATGCACACGATCAAGCCGCTGGATCTCGAGGCCGTCCGCGCCGCCGCCGCCGAGACCGGCGCGATCCTGACCGTCGAGGAGCACAACGTGATCGGCGGTCTCGGAAGTGCCGTCGCCGAGGTCCTCGTTGATGGCCCGAGGATCCCGTTCCGTCGTCACGGGATCCTCGATCAGTTCTCGATCATCGGTCCACCGGCCGCGCTCTACGCCCACTACCGGCTCGACGCGGCAGGCATCGCCGAGGTCGCTGGCGAGCTCCTCGACGGCGATCGTGCCGGGGTCGGACGGGCACGCGACTAGGCGTCAGGCGCGGTACCAGTCGTCCGGGATCGGTTCGGTCGTTCGCAGCTGCGGCGCCCCGTCCATCCAGGGCCGGGCGGTGCGGTCCACGATGTCGGCCAGCGCCTGCAGGCGCTGGCGGGCTGTCGTCACCAGGAATCCGTCGCGATCCGGCGCGGCCATCGTCGCCGCCTCGGCCCAGATCGAGCGCCCGGCCAGGACGCCACTCGCCCCGGCCGCACACGCGACCGCGACCTGCGCTTCGAAGGTCGCCGCGTCCGCCCCGCCCGAGAGCAGGACCCACGGGACGTCGATCGCGGAGGTCAGCTCCTCGCACGCATCGCGCCAGCGCGCCCGGTCGGTCACGGCCGCGTCGTACGGGAACTCGGCCTTGAGGACATCGCCACCAAGCGGCGTCAGCCGTCGGGCTGTCTCGAGGACGACGCGACGTCGGTCCTCGCCGACCAGTCTCTCACCGGCACGCAGGGAGAAGCCGAGGGGCTCGAGGAAGAGCGCGAGATCCAGCGCACGGCACGCGCTGGCGACCTCGCCCACGAACCGCTCCTGGTCCGCGGCATTGACGGCATCGGGGTGGTAGTAGACGAGGAGCTTCGCGGCAGACGCTCCGAGCCGTCGGACGCCGTCCGGACCCCAGCCCTCCAGCAGCCGGCTGATCCTCGCGGTCGGATCCCCGACGTAGCCGGTCGCCTCGAGCGCCACGACCAGCCCGACCCCGCCCGCCAGCGATCCGTCCGCGATGCACTGTGCCGCGCCGATCTCGGGGTCGAGGAGGACGCCGGTGCTCGCCCCGCCGATCGACCTGACGACCGCCCGCTTGAACTCGATCATCTCGTCCGTCGTCACGGACCGTGGATCGTCCGGGCGCAATTCGTGGCGCAGGTTCTGCCGATGGTCGAGCGCGAGCATCGTGAACGTGCCCTGCGGTGACGCGCAGGCCTGGAGGCCGCGGATGGTCCCGAATCGCTGGGGCATGCGGGCGGGCCTCCGTTCTGGCTGGCGAAGAATCGACCTTGCGCTCGCCTCGGCCATTCTGCTATACCTACCCGGTGGTCGTCAAAAGTGCGCGCACAAATGTGCAAGACAGCCGTTCCGACGACCTCGTCGCCGAGATCGCACGTGCCTACTACGAGCGTGACCTGACCCAGCAGCAAGTCGCCGAGCAATTCGGTCTCTCACGATCGCAGATCTCGCGGTACCTCCAGGACGCGCGGGATCGCGACATCGTGCAGATCCGGATCGTCGCGCCCGAGACACGCGATGCCGACGCAGAGGCGCGCCTGAAGGCCTGGTTCCCGCACCTTCGCGAGGTCGTCGTCGCAGCGGTCTTTTCCGACCACGCGCTCGTCGCTCGGCGTGCCGTCGCTCGGGCTGCGGCGCGACTGCTCGGCAGTGTCGTCCAGCCCGGTGCGACCGTCTGCTTCGGCGCCGGACGGACGCTGGCCGAGATGGTCGGCTTGCTCGAGCCGGATCGCATCGGTGGCGTCACCATCGCCCAGGCGATGGGCAATGCCGGGCACGAGGGGCTGGAGATCGACTACAACGCGATCGCTGGCGTTGCGGCGGCAGCGTTCGCCGGGCGCAGCGTCCAGATCAACGCGCCGGCCATCCTCGGGCCGGGTGCCGACGCCGCGCAGCTCGAGGCGTCGAACCCGCAGATCCGCGACGCCTTGGCGATCGCCCGCTCAGCGGATGTCTATGTCATGGGCATCGGGTCCATGGCCAGTGACGAGATCTATGTCCGGACCGGCCTCATCTCGCTCGAAGAGCTTGGGGAGGTCGGCGCCGTCGGCGCCGTCGGCGACCTGTGCGGCAACTTCTTCGATATCGATGGCCAGCCGTGTCCCGGTCCGTTCGCAGGGCGGATCGTCGGCATCAGGTTGGCTGATCTTCGCAGGGCAGCGCTGTCCATCGGGTGCGTCGCCGGGTCCGAGAAGGTCCCGGCCATCGCGGGGGCACTCACGGGGCGCTACCTCAATGCATTGGTGACTGACGAGCACACCGCTCATGGCGTGCTCGAGCTCATCGAAGAGCGCGGTCTCGGTCACGCAGGCGGCGGGAAGCAGTCCGCCGTCGGCTCGGTTCCAAGGAGGAGGGCTCGATGAAACAATCCCGGCTTGTCTTCGCGGTCATCTTCGGACTGGTGGTCTCCGCCTGTTCATCGGCCGGTTCGTCGCCGTCGGCGGCCCCGACGACGGCGGTCACTGCGGCCCCGACGACGGCGGTCACGGCTGCCCCCAGCGTCGCCCCCACGCCGCCACCGGTCGGCAAGGTCGAGGTCGGCACCAAGGGTGACGCCGCATCGCTCACGATGACCGCAGAGGAGGGGGCGACAGTCAGGTCCGTTTCCAGCGGCAAGCTGGTCGGCATCATCGCCGCGACGATGGCCACCGATTACCACAAGCTCCTGAACACCACGATCCAGGCGAACCTCGAGGCGCTGGGCTTCACCGTCGAGATCTGCGACACGCAGACCGGTGACGCCGCCAAGGCCGTCACCTGCTTCGAAGGCTTCGTCCAGAAGAAGGCCTACGCGATCGTCACCGCCAGCTCGGCCTCGACCATCGGGACCCAGGCGACGGATGCGATCAAGAACGGCACCATCGTGGTCCAGGTCACGGGCCTCGACCTCGGCGCCATCGGCGCCGTCTCGATCAGCGTCGACAACATCACCATCGGCACCGCCGAGGGCAAGGCCGCCGGTGAATTCGCCGCGGCCACCTATCCGGGTGCCGAGACCGATACGATCATCCTCGACTATCCGACCATCCCAGACCTCGTGGCGCGCGCGGATGCGATCCAGGCCGGCATGCTCGCCGCGGATCCGCAGATCAAGGTCGTCGGCCGCCTGCTCGGTGGCCTGCCGGAGAACGGCGCCACATCGATGGAGCAGGCGAACACCAAGTGGGGCCTCAAGCTCAAGATCGTCACCGGCATCAATGACGGCGGCAATCTGGGCGCATTCGAATCGGCCAAGACCCTTGGCCGGAAGCCCAACGACCTGGCCTTCTTCGGCATCGACTGCGATCCGGCCGCGGTGACCGCGATCCGGGCCGCCTCGATGTACAAGGGCTGCGTCGACACCAACCCGAAGGGCACCGGCGAGCTCGCCGCGAACGCCATCGGCAAGCTGACCGCGGGATCGAACGTCGCGGGCTCCATCGAGGTGCCCGTCTCGATCTTCAACGGCAAGTGATCGACTGACCTGGAACGCCGCATGGACCGCTGGGTCGAGATCGACATCGACTGGTTCGGCGACCCGCCGTGGGACCGCACCATCGACGAGTTCGTCGCGCGCACGCTGCCGCTGTTCGCCGGGGAGCAGGAGCTCCGCGGGGTCTGCTTCAACGTGGGCTGGCTCGCCGACCTCGTCACGGAATGGACCGGCCGCCCCGACCAGCGGCTGCCACTCCGGTCGCGTCGTTTCGCACGCTGGGCGCGCCTCTCCTACGAGGACCTGCAACGGTTCCTCGGGGAGATGCGCCGCTCGGCGGCGGCCGCGGGGATCCCCGATCTGAAGCTCGGGGTGCTGGTCGCCGGCCTGGGCGAGGTCGTCGCGCCGCCCGTGACGGGCAGCATGTACGACCTGTTCTCCGACTGGCACGACCGTCATCCCGAGCTCTACCCGCTCGACATCTCGCCGTTGCCCGGGCCGGACCTCGACCCGCGCGTGGCGATGCATGCCGACACCTATCCGTATGCCACGCGGCCGGGCGGGATCGCCGAGGGCGACCCGTATCCGGAGTTCTTCGGGGCGCAGTGGGGGTCGGTCGCGACCTTCCTTGGCCTCGACCTCATCCATCTCCGCGACGGGTTCCTCGGACCCCTGCTGTACACCCGCGTCGGGCCGTACGGGACGGTCGCCGCGGACGACCCGGTCGAGAACCGGACCTGGACCGACGCGGTCCGCCGCCTCTTCCGGGCATGCAAGGACGCACATCCCGGCGGCCTCGTCATGGCCTACTCGAGCGGCATCAGCGGGACGGCGGAATGGCTGACCGGCTGCGTCGACCTCGAGGAGATCGTCGCCGATGGGGCGCTCGACATCTTCATCGACCAGACCTGGGGCGGCGCCTGGCAGGACTGGTGGGACGACACGTGGAAGGGCTGGACGTTCCAGCTCGCCTACCTGCTCGGGCATGGCGCCCAGATCCGCGGCGGGAACGAACGCCGGGCGACGCCGTGCCGCCAGTACAACCTCATCGAGACGTGGGACGGCTGGGAGCCGTGGGACACCCTTCACGACACGCCGGGCAAGCTCGAGTGGGCGACCTGGGCGTTCTCCCACGCGGCAGTCCTCGATCGAGCCGGACGACCGATCGTGCCCGAGGGCAGCTACATCTCGTGGATGAACGACTGGAACGAGCGCCTCATCTCCGCCGACGACGTCGCCTTTCTGGCTCGCCATCTCGACGCCGCCCAGGCCAGCGCCGGTGCGCTCGAGGCGGTGTACGGGCCGTTGCTCGTCCACGACCGCGACGGACTGGACGCCGCCTATTCCGAGGCGCCCGCGTCGAACACCAGCGGATGGGCCGAGGACTACGCCGGGATGGCGATGAAGTGGGGCGCCCCGATCCTGGCCGGGACGAGGGCCGAATGGCTTCCCGCCCGGTGGCCGGAGGGCGCACTGTGGCAGCTCCCGACCCACGCCGACATGGACCGGGCGCGAGCTCTCGGCGGCGCGGTCGTCGCCACCGGCCGGGCCGACCGGATCGACCCTGCCTGGCTGGCCGCGGCAGGTGTCCGACCGACCGGCGAACGCCTCGCCGACGGCTACCGGCTGGGCATGCCATCGAGTCCGGACCTCCCGCCCGAGGAGCGCGTCCACCTGCCCGAGCGCGATGTCGTGGTCAGCGCCCCGGATGCCTGGGTCGGCTACGACTCCCGGGGGACGCCCCTGCTCGTCGGACGCGGAGCCGTTCTACCACTGGCAGCCGCCCGACCTGGCCGACCCCGGCAACCCGCTCGTCCCGCACTCCCAGATCGGCTCGACCTCGCCATATGTCGAGGCCGCCCGCCTGCTCAACGGGGCGGCTGACCGGGCCGGTGGCGTGTCGGTGGCCGATGTCGCAGCGCATGAGCCGGTGACAGTGTCGTGCTGGCGGAGCGCGGGGGCGGTGCACCTGCTGCTGGGCAATCTCGAGTCGGGCTGGATGGGTGACGCCCGCTTCGCGCGCCGGGTCACCGTGCGCCTGCCGAGGGCGCGACTCGGTCTGCCCGATGGGGATCTCGTCGCCGTCTCCGTCAACCGCGAGGCGCCGGACGTCCGGCCGGACTCCGAGCCGAGCGCCGAGGTCGTCCTGTTCACGCTGACGGTGGCACCGGCGGGCTGCCTCGTCGTCCGCATCGAGCCGCCCGGGGACGTCGCGTGACGGTCCAGACCGGGATCCGCGACAGGAGCGTCGACCGGGCGCGCGTCATCGACTTCCTGGCCGAATACGGCTTCGTCGTCTTCTTCGCCATCTGGGTCATCTTCCTGACCTTCGCCACCGACCTGTTCCTGACCCAGACGAACCTGCTGCTGCTCCTGCGGCAGGCATCCATCTACGGCATCCCGGCCATCGGGGCGACGTTCGTCATCCTGCTCGGGGAGCTGGACATCTCGTTCGGCTCGGTCATCGGCGCAGGCGGTGTGGCCGGCGCCTCGGTCCTGATCGCCGGCGGCAACTCGATCGAGGCGATCCTGGCGGCCGTGGCCGTCGGCGCGATCGTCGGGATCATCAACGGGACGCTTGTCAGCGTCGTCCGCATCCCGTCGGTCGTGGCCACCCTGGGCATGCTCAGCATCGTCCTCGGGGTCACCATCGTGTACACCGGTGGCACGGCGCTCCACGGCCCTGAGCTGGAGCAGGTCAGCTGGCTCGCCTCGGGCTATCTCGGACCGATCCCGGTCCCGGTCGTCATCCTGTTCGTGGGCTATGGCATCGGCTGGTTCGTCCTCAACCGGACGTCATTCGGGATGCACATCTACCTGACCGGCGACAACCGCGAGGCGGCCTTTCGAGCTGGCATCGGCGTGGACCGCCTGCGCATCGTGGTCTTCATCATCGCCGGGGCGCTGGCCGGCCTGGGCGGTATCGTCCTGGTCGCGCGGGTGTCGCAGGCGCAGGCGAACTTCGGCGCGGATGCCCTGTTCCCGGTCCTGACCGCGGTCATCCTCGGCGGCGCCGGGCTCCAGGGCGGGCGTGGGCGGATCGAGAACACACTCATCGCCTCGATCTTCCTGGCCAGCCTGCTCAACGGCATCATCCTGCTCGGGGTCGATTCGCAATACCAGCAGATCGTCCTCGGCGCGATCCTCATCGCCGCGGTCTCGCTCGATCGGATCCGAACGTGATGCCCGGATCGGCGCCGCACTATTCCCGTCCCGAGCAGCTCATCGACGGCCGCTGGGTACCACCGGCGTCGGGCCGCACCGCGACCGTCCACAGCCCGGCCGACGGCGAGGCGATCGGCCAGGTCGCCGCCGGCGACGCAGCGGACATGGATCGCGCCGTCGCCGCGGCTCGGCGCGCCTTCGACAGCGGGCCATGGCCGCGGATGCCCGCCAGCGAACGCGGCCGCTACCTGCTCCGGATCGCGGCCATCCTCGAGGGCGCGCGCGACGAGGTGGCCCGGCTCGAGTCGGCCAACAACGGCAAGCCGATCCGGGAGTCCTCGCAGATCGACGTCCCGCTGTCGGTGGACTGCTTCGAATACTTCGCGGGCTTCGCCACGAAGATCCACGGGGAGACGTTGCCCGTCCCCGGCGATGTGCTGTCCTACACCGTGCGCGAGCCACTCGGTGTGGTCGGCGCCATCACGCCGTTCAACTTCCCGCTCCTGCTCGCGACCTGGAAGATCGCCCCGGCCCTGGCCGCCGGCAACACCGTGGTCATCAAGCCGGCGTCGGATACGCCGCTGACGACCCTGCGGCTGGGCGAGATCGCGCTCGAGGCGGGCCTCCCGCCGGGCGTCCTGAACGTCGTCGTCGGCGACTCGGCGACGGGCAACCACCTGGTGGAGCATCCGGACGTCGACAAGATCACCTTCACCGGATCGACCGAGGTCGGCAAGCAGATCGCCGCCAAGGCGGCCGGTAACCTCAAGCGGGTCTCCCTGGAGCTCGGCGGCAAGGCGCCGAACATCGTGTTCGCGGACGCGCCGCTCGATGACGCCGTCGCTGGCGCGCTGTTCGGTGTCTTCTGGACACAGGGCGAGATCTGCACCGCCGGGTCGCGCCTGTTCGTCCAGCGACCGATCTTCGACGAATTCGTGGAACGCTTCGCGGCCCGCGCCCGGGGCTTGCGTGTCGGCCACCCGCTCGACCCGCGGACGCAGATCGGCCCGCTGGTGTCGGCGACCCATCGCGATCGGGTCATGGCCCACATCCGAGCGGGCCGCGAGGCGGGCGCCCGGCTGATGGCCGGCGGCGGGACGCCGGACGATGCCGCGCTGGCCCGTGGCCATTACGTCAACCCGACGGTCTTCGTCGACGTCCGCCCGGAGATGACCATCGCGCGCGACGAGATCTTCGGTCCGGTCGTCTCCATCATGGCCTTCGACACGCCGGAGGATGCCGTCCGGCTGGCCAACGACACGCGGTTCGGTCTCACCGCCGGCGTGTGGACCCGGGACGTGAAGCTCGCCCACCGCATGGCCCGGGCGATCCGGGCCGGCACCGTGTGGGTGAACATGTTCAACGTCGTGACCAGCGAAGCGCCGTTCGGTGGCTTCAAGGAGAGCGGCTGGGGACGCGAGAACGGTCCCCACGCGATCGACGCGTTCACCGAGGTCAAGCACGTCTACGTCAACCTGGCGGAGCGCAGCGTCGACTGGTTCGGAGACGGCGGATGACCGCAGCGCTGCTCTCCGATGGACGTGTCCTCAGCCCGGTCGGCCGTCGGGTCGCGGAGCTCCACCTGCCGCCGATCGTCCATTTCGGACAGGGCGCGCTGGCGGCCCTCGGCGTCGAAGCGCGCGGGTTCGGCGAGCGTGCGCTCCTCGTCACGGACCGCGGCCTGACCGCCACCGGGATCGTCGATCAGGTGGTGCAGGTCCTGCACGCCGCCGGCGTCGAACCGGTCGTCTTCGATGGCGTGGAGCCGAACCCGACCATCAGCCAGGTCGAGGCCGGCCTGCAGGCGGGCGCCGGCCGCGAGATCCGGCTGATCGTGTCGGTCGGCGGCGGGAGCGCGCACGACTGCGCCAAGGTGATCGCGCTCGTCGCGACCAACGGCGGCGAGGTCCGCGACTTCGAGGGTCTCGATCGTTCGGTGCATCGCGGACTGCCGCTCATCTGCGTCAATACCACCGCTGGCAGCGGCGCGGACGTCAGCCGGTACGCGGTCATCACGGACCCGGTGCGGTCCCTGAAGATGATCATCATCGATCGCCACCTGATGCCCCGGGTGGCCGTGAACGACCCGTTGCTGACGGTCGGCATGCCGGCCGCGGTCACGATGGCCAGCGGCCTGGACGCTCTCACCCACGCCATCGAGGCGTGCGTCTCGACCCTCGCGTCGGAGGTCAGCAGCCTGCTCGCCCTGCGCGCGATCGCCCTGATCGCCGCGGACCTCGAGCGCGCCGTGCGGAACGGGAGCGATGTCGAGGCGCGCGAAGGCATGCTCATGGGCTCGCTCCTGGCCGGGATGGCCATCGATTCGGCGAGCGTCGGTGCCGTCCATGCGATGGCCCATCAGCTCGGCGCCGTCTACGACCTGCCACACGGGACATGCAACGGGATCCTGCTGCCGTTGGTCGTCGAGTTCAACCTGTCGGCCGCAGCCGACCGCTACGACCGCGTCGCGGCCGCGTTCGGGAACGGGGCGACCGGGCGCCGACTGCCGGCCCTGCTCCGCTCGCTGGGTGACCGGATCGGACTCCCTCGCGGTCTCGCGGCTCTCGGCGTGGACCGCGCCCGGATCCCGGAGCTGTCCGCCCGCGCGATGACCGACATGTGCATGGACACCAACCCGCGACCGATGACCGAGGCGGATGTCAGCCGCCTCTTCGAACGCGCCCTGTGAGCGACGAGGAGACCGCCATCGGCATGCTCGAGGTCCTGGGCCTGACCGCCGCCATCGGCGCCGCCGACGCGATGGCCAAGGCCGCCCCGGTGCGCCTGGCTGGTCCGTTCGTCATCGGTCGGGGCCTCGTCACGATCGTCGTGCGCGGCGACATCGCCGCCGTCATCGAGGCGGTCGACGCCGGCGCGACGGCCGCCGGCCGCCTCGGGCACGTCGCGGCACGTCACATCATCGGCCGGCCGTTCGGCGGGGTCGATGCGATCTTCGGCTTCAGCGAGAGGTGATGCCACCGAACGACAGGTGATCGCCAGCCCAGCGACGACGGCGCCGCGATCCCGCGGCGACCACGGATATCGGAAGGAGATGGAACGACATGGCAGAGCAGGCTCGTTCAGGAGGAACGGCGATCGGCATGATCGAGACGCGTGGCCTGGTGGCCGCGGTCGAGGCGGCCGACGCGATGGTCAAGGCGGCCCAGGTCACCCTGGTCTCGCGCCAGCTGGTCGGCGACGGGCTCGTCACGGTCATCGTGAAGGGCGAGGTCGGGGCCGTGAAGACGGCTGTCGAGGCAGGCGGCGCAGCCGCCCAGAAGGTCGGCGAGCTGGTCTCCCAGCACGTCATCGCGCGACCGGACGATGCGGTCGAGAAGGTGATGGTCGTCGGAGGGTGACCGCGGCCACCGGCGTCGAGGCACGACTCCGGGTCCTCGCCCATGTCGACCGCATGGGGCCGCAATATGCGGCCTACTGGGGTTTGATGGCGCAGGGCTCGCTGCCCAGGGTGGGGGACTCGCAGTTGCTCGTCGAGGTCTCGCCGAGCAACGCGGTCTTCCCGCTGACCGACGTCGCCATGAAGCGGACTGCGGTGCGCTCCGCCGGCACGCTCGTCGAGCGCGATTTCGGGCTCATGGAACTCCATGCCGATGCGCCCGACGTCGTCCTCGAAGCGGCCGACGCCATCCTCGAGGCGCTCGATATGCGGCGAGGGGACCGGATGGCGCCGGTGCTCGTCTCGTCGCAGATGCTGCCAAACATCGCGGCCGATCACAGCCAGTTGTTCAACAAGGTCCGGCGCGGCGCATGGACGTTGCCGGGCGACACGCTGTATGTCCTCGAGGTGAGCCCCGCCGGGTGGGTCTACCTCATCGCCAACGAGATCGAGAAGGGGGTCGATATCGAACTGGTCCGCGTGGCGGGGACGGGACTGTATGGCCGGCTCATCGTTGCCGGGACGGATTCGGCCGCCGAGATGGCCGAGCGGACGGCGCTTGGTGTCATCGACTCGGTGCGACAGGACGCGGTCGTGGCCGGTGCGCCGGCGGGAGGTCGTTGAGATGCAGATCGCACGCGTGGTCGGGAATGCCGTGGCCTCCGTCAAGGAGCCACGTCTGACCGGCACGACCCTGCTCCTCGTCGAGGACGCCACGCCGGACGGCGCGTCGGCAGGCGGACCGGCCTATGTCGCGGTCGACCTGGTGGGCGCCGGCGAACCCGAGCTCGTGCTGGTCGTCCGGGGATCGTCGGCCGCGCGCGCGGTCGGCGTCCCGGGGTCGCCGATCGATGCTGCTGTCGTGGCGATCCTGGACACCGTCCGGTCGGGCGGCCGCAGCACCTACGAGAAGAGCTGACGTGCCCGTTCCGCCGGTCGAACTCCGAGCCTTCGGCATCGTGTCGCGGATGCAGCCGCGATATGCCGCCTATGAGGCGACCGTCGCGGACGGCGACATCCCGTTGATGGGCATGGCCCAGCTCTTTGTCGAGCTCGCACCGGGCAACGAGATCTACCGGCTGGCCGACGCCGCGCTGAAGGCGACCAGCGTGCGACCGAGCTCGCAGGTCGTCGAGCGCGAGTTCGGGATGCTGTCGCTCCACGCCGACGATCCGGAGGTCGTCGCCGAGGCCGGCCGCGTCATCCTGGGCCGGCTCGGGCTCGTTGCCGAAGACCGGCTGCGGCCCCAGATCGTCTCGGAGAACCTGGTCACCAACATCACGCCTTTCCAGGCGCAGCTCATCAATCGCTTCCGCAAGGGCTCCTTGCTGGTCCCTCACGCGACGCTGCTCGTGCTCGAGGTGACACCGGCGGCCTACATCCTGGTCGCCGCCAACGAAGCCGAACGGACGGCCGACGTGGACCTCATCGACGTCCGCCCGATCGGCCGATTCGGCCGGCTCTACGTGTCGGGCGAGGAGTCTGCGGTCAGGGAGGCGGCGGCGGGCGCCAGGCGCGCGCTGGAGGCGATCGCCGGCCGCGATCCGGGGGTGCGCCCATGAGCGCCCGGGTGCGGCTGTGGGTCGAAGTCGCGTCACGTGCGGCGCTCGACGCCGCCCGTGCGGTCGGCAACGTCGACACGTTCCTCATCCCGGCCGGTGCCCCGCTGTACGGTCGTCCCGGGGATCGCCTGGCCGTCGAGCTGGCCGAGGCGGACCTGCAGAGTCGGGCCGGCACCCTCGCCACCCGTCTGCCGCTGCGGGCCGGCATCCTCGTCCCGTCGACCGCCGAAGCCCATGCCTTCCTCGGCGAGATGCGTGGGCGAAGCCGAAGTCCGCTGGCCGTGTCGGTGACGACGGTCGCCCAGGCGCGTCGGGCGATCGAGGCCGGCGCCACCGATGTCGTGGCCCCGGACGCCCTCGTGGCGCGGTCGATCCGCGATTCGGTCGGCGACGACGGGTACGGCGTCCTGGTGCGGGTGACGTCCGTCGCGGCGGCCCAGGAATCGCTTGCGGCCGGCGTCGACGGCCTGCTCGTCGCCGGCGGGATGCTCGCGTCGCTCATGGAGTCGCCGACGCTGGCCTCCACTCTCGCCCCACGGTCGGCGGTCGTCCGGTCGATCTCGCCGGGGGTCGCCCGTCCGGCATCGGGGGCACGCCAGGCGACCATCGGCGCGGTCCTGGAGCGGGCTGCTCGCCTGTACCCAGGATCGGAGGCGATCGTCCACGTCGCGTCAGGCGACCGGCTGACCTACCCCGCCCTTCGGGCGGAGGCGCGTCGCGTCGGACGGGCGTTGATGGCCGGCGGCGTGCGATCGGGTGATCGCGTCGTCGTCTGGGGCCGCAACACGGCAGCGTGGTCGCAGGTGCAGCTGGGGGCCGCCTACGCCGGCGCCATCCTGGTGACGGCCAATCCGTCGCTGTCCGACGAGGAGCTCGAATTCATCGTCGCCCAGTCGGGGGCGGTCGCCCTGTTCGCGGGGCCGCATCCGGGCCCCAGGCCGGCGCTCCTGGAACGCCTCGCCCGGCGCCCGACCGACGGCGACCTGCGCCTGGTCGTGACCATGCCCCGGGCCGAGGTCGACGTGCCGGCGATCCTGAGCTGGGACCGCTTCCTCGAAGCGGCTCCACGGGTCGGCGAGGCGGATCTGGATCTCGTCGCCGGCCGAGCCCAGCCCGACGACGTGGCGACGATCCTCTACACGTCCGGGACGACCGGCTTCCCGAAGGGTGCCCAGCTGACCCACCGCGGGATGCTCCAGAATGCCGCCGCGGTCGGTGGCAACCTCCGGCTCGGGAGCGGGGACCGGATCTGCCTGGCGGTGCCGTTCCACCACTGTTTCGGCATCGTCATGGGGACCCTGGCGGCGATGACCTACGGCGCAACGGTGGTCCTGCCGTCGGACGGCTTCGACGCCGGGACGGCCTTGGCCGCGGTCGGGGCCGAACGCTGTTCGGTGATCTATGGCGTGCCCACGATGTTCACGGCCATGCTCGACCATCCGACGCGCCCGACCGCCACGCTGACCAGCCTGCGGTCGGGGATCGTCGCTGGATCGCCGGTCGCGACCGCGCTGGCCCAGCGCATCGTGGACGACCTCCACGTCCCCGGCCTCGTCGTTGCCTACGGGTTGACCGAGGCCAGTCCGGTGGTGACCCAGACGAGCCTCGACGATCCGCTGGACATCCGTCTCGGGACGGTCGGCCGCCCGATCGTCGGCGCGGAGGTCCGTGCCATCGACCCCGCGACCGGACGCCTCGCCGCCGCCGGCACGCCCGGTGAGCTCGTGACCCGCGGGCCGATGGTCATGCGCGGCTACTTCGAGATGTCGGACGAGACGAATGACGTCATCGATCGCGATGGCTGGTTGCACACGGGAGACCTGGCCGTCCGGGACGGACGCGGCGTCTGGTCGATCGTCGGGCGCCTCAAGGACATGATCATCCGGGGCGGCGAGAACATCTACCCGGCCGAAGTCGAGGCCATCGGCCGCCGGTTGCCGGGTGTCGCGGACATCCAGGTCATCGGCGTCCCGTCGGACTACTACGGCGAGGAGGCATTCGCCTGGGTCCGGCCTGCACCGGGCGCCTCACCGACCGAAGACGAGGTGCGCGCCGGACTCGGCGAGCACCTGGCCCGCTTCCAGGTGCCGACGTACATCCGGTTCACCGACTCCTACCCCATGACCGGGTCCGGCAAGGTCCAGAAGCACCTCCTGCGCGATCTGGCCGTGGCCGCCCTCGCCGGCGGTTCGACGGACGCGGTCGTGGCCAGCTCGTCGCGGCCGAGTCTTCCGCTCATGGCCCCGAAGCGACCGGCAAGCACCGAGCCGACCGGCAGCCGAACCTCCGACACCACCGCAGAGCCCCGACCGGGGCGCCGGTCCGCGACCATGCCACCCCATCCTGGCTGGAGCCGGCCGGACCGTGCGGTTTGGCGCTGGCAGCCCAGACAGACGATCCCTGAACCGACCACGCAGGAGGGCACGATGAGCCTCGACGACGTCCGTCTCCGCGGACAGCGAATCAAGACCTGGGGCATCGGCGGCAACGTCCGAGAGCAGATCGAGTCGACCGGTGAAGAGCCGATCATGTACAAGGCGCTGGGTACGCCGCCCCAGACCCAGCATCCGTTCAACCTCTACGGCGACATCCGCAGCCAGCCCGAGGCGCTTCGCGGCACCTTCGAGCATCGCGAGGAGATCGACCAGGTCGCGCGGACGCTGGCCGACCGGGACTTCACGGGCATCATCGGTCTCGGCTCGGGGACGTCGCAATTCGTCGCCCAGGTCGCCAACGCGGCCTTCGCGCGATTTGCGGGCATCCCGGGCTGGGACTACGACTCGCAGGCGTTCCTGCGCTATCCGCCTCCGTTCGACTACTCGCGCATGCTGGCGGTGGCGTACTCCGGCAGCGGCAGCACGGTCGACACCGTCGCCGCGGCTCGCGATTGCCGGACGCGCGGCTCGATGACCCTGTCGTTCACGAGCGTCGAGGGCAGCCCGGTCGTCCAGGCGACCGATGCCCGGATCCTGACGGCAGGTGGTTTCGACACCGGCGGTTCGGACACCTTCCACTACACGACGCGCATCGCGGCCGCGATCTACCTCGCGCTCGAATTGGGCCGGCTCCGGAACCCGGGCGCCCACGACTACGAGGGACTCAAGCGCACGTTGCTCGACACGCCCCGGCTGATGGCCGACATGTTCGACACCGTCGACAAGCGCTGCCGGACCATCGCCGACATGTTCCTCGGCGTCCGCAGCATCCTGGTCGTGGGCGCCGGCGCGAACTTCGGGACCGCCGAGGAGATCGCCCTCAAGTTCGACGAGATGGCCCATATCCCGGCCAAGTCGATGAACCCGGGCCGCCATATCCACGGCGCCCTGGGCCTCACCGAAGAGAGCATCCTGACCGTCCTGGTGGCGCCGCCCGGCTCGTCGTACAAGGACCTGCACGACATCGCGAAGGTCACCCAGCTGCTGAAGAGCCCAGCCGTGGCGATCGTCTCGGATGAGGACCAGGAGATCGCCGACATCGTCGACTACGTCGTTCGGATCCCCGTCCAGGACGAGGTGCTGTTCTCGGTACTCGCGGTCCTGCCCGGCCAGCTGCTGCCATATTGGTGCGGCGTCGGCCTCGGCCTCAACCCGGACACGCAGCGATCCAATGTGCCGAAGCACGCGCGTGTCTGGAACATGCTCTTCCCGCCGGGCACCCACTGACGACCGTGACGACGGTGGGTCCGGACCGTCCGCGCGTGGTGGTCGTCGGCCCGGTCAACATGGACCTGTTCATCCGCGGCGAGGCGCCGCTCGACCGCGACGCGCTCAACCTCTGGGTCGGCACGCCTGACGTCGAGCTGCTGGTGGCCGGGTCGATCGGCTACACGCTGCAGGTGTTCGCGCGGCTCGGCGACGCTGTCGAGGCCTGTACGACCATCGGCAGCGATGCATTCGGGGCGCATATCCGCCGGGAGCTGGAGGCGGCCGGGGTCGACTGTCGGCGGGTGATCGAAGGCCCGGGCGCAACGGCCATCGGCATCTACATGATGCTGTTCGGTGGGCTCAAACGGCCGCTCGCGATCCGGATGCCCGACTTCGAACCGTGGCCGGATCCGCCGGCGATGCTGGATGGCGGTCCGCCTCCAGCCCTCCTGCATTCCGGGGGACTGCTCCATTTCCCGGCGATGTGGCATCGCGGCCAGGCGGCCGACTTCGAGCGGGCGCGGGCCCTCGGCGTGCTGACGTCGATCGACCCGCAGTTCCCGCTGGTGGACACGCCCGCTCCGTGGCTGCCCCACGTCGCCGACGTCGTGCGTCACAGCGACGTCCTGCTGTGCGATGAGCTCGAGGCGGGGATGCTCTTCGAGGTCGACTCGGCCGAGGACGCGATCGGCCCGGCCCACGCTGCCGGCCCCCGCATCGTGGCGATCAAGCGTGGTGCGGCGGGCGCGATCGTGAGCGACGGAACGACGCTCATCGAGCAGCCGGCGATCGACACGGACCCGGCCCTCGTCCGCGAAGCGGTCGGTGCCGGAGACGCGTTCGATGGTGGGTTCCTGGACACCCTCATCCGAGGCGGCGACCCGGCCGCCGCGGCCAGGTTCGGGACCGCCGCAGCCTCACTCAGCCTGTCGGGGCGCGGCGGCGCCCAGGGGATCCCGGATCGTGCCGCGGTCGAGGCGCGGGCGGAGCGTGTCCCCCCATCGACCATCGTCCGTCGCGCCGGACGATGATCCTGTGCATCACGCCGAACCCCGCGGTCGATCGGACGGCGCGGGTCGGACGCCTGGCCTTCGGCGAGGTCCTCCGCCCGTCGCACGTCGTGGTGCTGCCCGGCGGCAAGGGCAACAACGTGGCTCGCGTCGTCCATGCCCTCGGCGGGCTCGTCGCGACGACCGGGTTCGCCGGTGGACACGCTGGCCAGTGGCTGATCGAACAGCTCGAAGCGGAGGGCCTCAACCCACGGTTCGTGACGGTCGCCGCGGAGACGAGAACGACGTCCGTCACGATCGACGACGCGGGGCGTTCGCTGATGCTGTACGAACCGGGCAACCCGGTCGGCGACGCTGACGTCGAGCGCCTGCTCCACTCCCTGGCGACCGATTCGTTGCCGACGGCGAGCTGGGTTGCGATCTGCGGCAGTCCGCCGCCGGGGATGGGAACGCAGGGCTACGCCGCGATCGTCGCGGCATGCCACGCGGCTGGCCGACCGTGCCTGGTGGATGTCGGTGGCGATCCATTGGCGGCCGCGCTCGGTGCCCAGCCCGATGTGGTCAAGGTCAGTCGCGATGAGGCTCGATCTGTCACCGGCGAGCGGGTCGGCGACGCGATCTCGGCGGCGACGGCACTCGTGACGATGGGGGCGCGACTGGCCATCGTGACCGATGGACCGCACGGCGCCGCTGCGGCGGACCGTGACTCGACCTGGGAGATCCGGGTCCCCCGGATCCGGGCGGTCGACCCGATCGGTTCGGGCGACGCGTTCACGGCCGGTCTCCTGGTCGCGTTCGAAGCCGGCCGGTCCATCGACGAGGCGCTCGCCGCAGGCGCCGCCGCCGGCACTGCCAACGCCGAGTCGCTCGGCGCGGGTCGCCTGGATGTCGCGCGACAGGCGGCACTCCTGGACGACATCCATGTCACTCGACGCGCGCGCTAGGGGTGAGGGGATCGATGCAACCGCATGACGACCTGGCGGCGATGAGCGACGCGGACCTGCGCCTGCTGACCGACCTCCTCGAACGTCGACGACCAGGTGCTCCGGTGCCGAGCGCCGGGGTCCGTCCCCGCCGGCGTCCCTGGACCTACCGCGACATCTGGCGGCTGGATGCCCTGCGGGCCGAGGCGACCAAGCGTGACATCAGCCCGGACGAGGCTCGATCGACCTAGCCGGCGCGGGAGCCATCTCGAGGCCGCGAAGGATGCCCGCCGGGGTCTGGCCACGAAAGTCGGCGATGACCATGTCGGCGCCGGCGAGCAGGTCGGGTCGCCGGAGAGTGGCCACCCCGACGCAGCGCGCCCCGGCGGCGAGCCCGGCTGCGATCCCGGGCGCCGTGTCCTCGAAGACGACGCAGTCGCCCGGGTCCACGCCGAGTGCCCTGGCGGCGGCGAGATAGGGATCCGGAGCCGGCTTGCCGCGACGCACCTGGGATTCGTCGACGACGACATCGAACGCCCCGGCCAGGCCGATCGCATCGAGAGCGAGTCCGATATTGACGGCCGAGGCGGAGCTCGCGACCGCGCAGGGGATGCCGTCGCTCAACGCGGCGCGGGCGAAGGCCGGGGCGCCCGGGATCTCGCGCAGCGGCGGTCCGGCCGCCACCTCCGCCGTCTTGTCGGCCACGCCCGCTGTCATCAGGGCAGTCGCCTCCTCGGGTGAGACGTCGAAGACCTCGACAAGCACGTCGTATGTCCGCCGGCCGAACATGCGCTCGACGATCTCCGTCTCGCTGAATGACCGACCGCGCTCCGCCGCGATGCGTTGCCAGCCGGCGATGACGAGGTCATGCGTCACGACGAGGACGCCGTCGAGATCGAACAGGAACGCCGGCACGCGGGGATCAGCCAGGGACGGTGGCGATTCGCTCGGCCGTCGCCGGTGTGCGGTCGGCCAGGCCGGCGACCATCCGCACGATCTCCTCGTGATCGGTCTCCGCGGTGGCACGCACGCCGACCAGGCGTCCGAGCCGCATCACCGCGATCCGGGTCGAAAGCGTGAACACGTGATCGAGGTTGTGGCTGACGATGATCAAGGTCAGACCGCGCTCCGCGAGGCGGAGGACGAGGTCCTGTACGCGCCCGGCTTCCTGGAGTCCCAACGCGGCCATCGGCTCGTCCATGATCAGGACCCGCGAGCCCCAATGCACCGCGCGGCCGATGGCGACGCCCTGTCGCTGGCCGCCGGACAGCCGACGGACCTCCTGCCGTACCGACGGGATCGTGACGTTGAGGTCCGCGAGAGCCTGCGCCGTCTGACGGCGCATGGCCCCGATGTCGGTGATCCGGAATGGCCCGATGCCTTTGGTCAGCTCCCGGCCCATGAACAGGTTCTCGGTCACGTCGCGATGGTCGGCCAGGGCAAGGTCCTGATAGACGGTCTCGATGCCTGCCGCACGTGCCTGGCCAGGTGTCGTGAAGCGGACGGCTGCTCCGTCGATCTCGAGGCGCCCTTCGTCCGGTTGGAGGGCGCCCGACAGGATCTTGATGAGCGTGGTCTTGCCCGCGCCGTTGTCGCCGACCATCGCCGTGACGGATCCAGCGGGGAATTCCAGGGTCACGCCGGAGACGGCATGCACACCGCCGTAGGACTTGACGATGTCACGCGCCGCAAGGATCGGCGGCGCCGATGCCGGGGCGGCGGTGGCTACGGCCGCGATATCGATGCTGTCCATCACGGCCGAGCGTAGCCAACGATCCGTGGTGCGTCAATCGTGCGCGCACATCTGTGCGTCGCGTTCTGTCGCATCCGCCTCAGTGGTCGTGCGTCGCGGCGTACGCGGCAGCCGACATGTCGGCCGGGGCGGTCCGATGCTGTGCGGCGTAGGCCGCGCTCGACATGTCTGTGCCTGCCTCGGACAGCGCGCCGATGGCGGTCGGATGCTGTGCGGCGTAGGCCGCCGATGACATGTCGGCGCCCGACTTCGGCAGCGCACTGACCGACCCGGCGGCGACCGGATGGACCGCGACGACCTGTGACAGGGCGAAGCCCGCTCCGATGCCGACGACGAATGTGATCGCGACCAATGTCGCGACGAGCGCCGGCCGAAGCCGGGTCTCGGATGCTGCGATCCGGCTGGTGGTCATCGCGATGTCCTCCTGGTAGCGCTTCGCCGGCGGGTCTTCCGCTTCGGTCGTCACCACACACGACGTCGCCCGACGGACTCGCGTTTGCGCCATTGCATGCGACGTGAGCTGGCAGCGCCTCGCGCCGTAGCCGGGTCGGCGCCCCGATCGCGCCGTCAGCCTGCCCGGTTCACCGGCAGCAGCCCGCGTTCGAAGGCCGTCGCGACCGCCGCCGCGCGGTCGTTGACGTTGAGCTTCGCGTAGATGTGGAGCAGGTGCGTCTTGACCGTCGCTTCGGAGATGAACAGCCGGGCGGCGGCGCCGCGGTTGGTCTCGCCCTGGGCGATGAGCGACAAGACCTCGAGTTCGCGGTCGCTGAGCGCCTCCGGGGCTGGATCACGGAGCTGGCTCATCAGTCGCGTGGCGACAGACGACGCGAGCACGGACTCGCCCCGCGACGCTGCACGGACCGCGCGGAACAGGTCGTCGCGCGGTGAATCCTTGAGCAGGTAGCCGGTGGCGCCGGCCTCGATGGCCGGCACGACATCGCTGTCCGAGTCGTATGTCGTCAGGACGAGCACGCGCGCCCGGATCTGCCGTTCGGCTAGGACGCGGATGGCGGCCGCACCATTCATGCCGGGCATCCGGAGGTCCATCAGGATCACGTCGGGATCGAGGCGACTTGCGATCTCGATCGCTTCGGCGCCATCGGCGGCCTCGCCCACGACGTCGAACCCGGGGTCGCCGGAGAACATGCCGCGCAGGCCGTCGCGGACGACGGGGTGGTCGTCCACGATGAGGAGTCGGATCGGCGTCATGACCGGCTGACCATACCGGGCGCGACGATCGCCGGGACGCGTGCCGAGACCGCGGTTCCGGCACCGGGTTCGGATTCGATGGCCAGCGTGCCGGCCACCCGGTTGACCCGCTGGCGCATCGCCGACAGCCCGAAGCCTGAGCCCCGGACGTCGCCGCCGGCCGGCACCGTGAAGCCGACCCCGTCGTCGCGGACGTCGAGCGTCACGACGTCACCCATGTAGGACAGGGTCAGCCCGGCGCGCGTGGCATTGGCGTGCTTGGCGATGTTGGCGAGGGCCTCCTGCGCCGTCCGCAGCAGGGTCACCTCGACCTCCGGGTGGAGCGGCTGGACGTCGCCGGTCGTGACGACCTCGACCGGGATCCCAGTCCGCTCCGACCACTGCCGGGCGACCTCCGCGAGCGCGTCAGGCAGTCGGGCCGCCTCGAGCGGCTCGGGCCGGAGGGCCTCGACCGATCGGCGGGCCTCGGTCAGGCTCTCGCGTGCCAGGCCGATCGCGTTGCGGACGTGGCGTTGCCAGTCCTCCGGCCGGTCGCGGGCCTGCTCGGCGGCCTCGAGCTGGGTGACGATGCCGGTCAGTCCCTGGGCGATGGTGTCGTGGATCTCGCGGGCCATCCGGCCCCGTTCGTCGAGCACGCCGGCCTCGCGAGCCTGGGTCAGCAGCTGGGCGTGCAGCCCGGCGTTCTCCTCGAGTGCCGCCTCGAGCCGAGTCACTGCCAGTCGCCGCTGCTCGCTCTGCTCGGCCATTCGCTCGCCGAGCAGCACGCCGCTCCCGATGACCAGCGTCTGGATGACGATGATCGCGATGTAGATCGTCCACCACTCCGAATTCGTCGGGAAGCCACCGATCACCGTGTTGACGAGGACCGAGGTGGCGAAGACGCCGGCGAAGACGACCGGCCACGGCCGCAGCACCGAGGCGTGGAAGAACCCCGTGATCAGGAACAGGAAGAAGATGTACTCGCGCAGGGCCAGCGCCGACGCGATCACCAGCAGGCCGATGAAGTAGACGATCATCCGGCCCTGGTGCGCCTTGCGCGGTCGCGCTGCTCGCGTGTAGCCGAAGAACACCCAGAGCGCGGCGACGACCACGAGGCCAGCCGTGACGAGGCGCTCGTTGGCGTCGTCGGTCGACCACAGGAGGGCCAGGACGGACGATGCCGCCAGCGTGACGTACGGGCACCAGTCGGTCAGCCCGTCGCCCCACCGCTCGAAGAACGATGGGGCCGGTGGCGACGAGGCCGGCGCAGGCGCAGTGTTCATTCCCAGCGGAACCGTCGCGCTGCGGCTGCCCCGGCCAGGACCGTGACCAAGACCATGGCCGCCAGCTGGGCAGGCTGGGGCGACGTCCCCGTCCAGGCGTCAAGCAGCGCCTGGATGCCTGGCGGCGTGTAGTCACCGATCCGGATCAGGAACTCGGGCAGCATCTGTCGCGGCAGGTATACCCCACCGAGGAACATCACGAGCGCGAAAAGCGGCACGAACATGGCGGTGGCGATGCCCGGCGTCGGGGCGACCGCGGCCACCAGGAGACCCAGGGAGAACAGGGCGGACATGCCCAGCACGAACGCGAGGGTGAACCCGAGGAGGTCTTTCGGGAGCGGGATCTGCAGGACGAGGTTGCCGACGACGATGAGCACCACCAGGCTGACGACGGCCACCCCCATGTTCACCGCGAGCTGGGCGATCAGGAGCGAGCGGGGGCTGGCGGGTGTGGTCGACAGCCGGCGCATGACGCCCTTCTCGCGGTACTTCACGAGACGCGCCGGCAGCGTATTGACGCCGAGGACCGCCAGGGTCATGACGACCATCGACGGCGCGAAGATGTCGATCCAGCGCAGCCCACCGAGGGCCGGGTCGGGCTTTGTCCCGAACAGGAGGCCGACGACGACGAGGACGACCGTCGGCAACAGGATCGCGAGCAGCCACACCCCGGGCTCGCGGAAGAAGAGCTTGGTCTCGACTGCGATGGTCTTGGTCAGCATCGGAGGTCTCCTCAGGAAGCCTGGGCGGTGGGGTGGGCGGTGAGCGCGACGTACGCGTCCTCGAGGTCGGCCTGTTCGATGCGCAGCTCGTTGGCCACGATCTGGTGGCGGGCGAGAACGGCCATGACGGCCGCGACGAGCTCGCCGGTCCCGGCGACCTCGACCATCTGGCCGTGACGGGTCACGTTCCGGACCTCGGGCAGGGCAGTCAGCAGGCCGTCGTCGATCGGGCTGGATGGCCGGAACCGGAGTCGCTGCTCCGCATCGACCCGTGACACGAGCCCGGCCGGCGTGTCGATGGCCACGACGCGGCCCGCGTCGATCAGGGCGACCCGGTCGGCCAGCCGTTCGGCCTCTTCCATGAAGTGGGTGACCAGGACGACCGTCACGCCATCGCGCCGGATCCCCTCGATGACCTGCCATGTGTCGCGTCGGGCCTGCGGGTCGAGGCCGGTGGTGAGCTCGTCGAGGATCGCGATCTTCGGGTTCCCGACCAGCGCGAGGGCGATCGACAACCGCTGCTTCTGGCCCCCTGACAGCTTCCCGAACGAGGCGTTGCGCTTGTCGGCGAGTCCGAGATCGTCGAGCAGCCGTTCCTGGTCGCGCGGCTCCGCGTAGAACGATGCGTACAGGTCCATCGCTTCCCAGACGCGGATCTGGTCCGGAAGCTCGCTCTCCTGGAGTTGGACACCGACGACCCGGCGGAGCTCATCGCGGTCATGTCGCGGGTCGAGCCCGAGCACGCTGATCGTGCCCGAATCCGGCGTCCGCATCCCGCTGATGGACTCGACGGTCGTCGTCTTGCCGGCGCCGTTCGGCCCGAGGATGGCGAAGATCTCGCCCTCTTCGACCGAGAACGAGACGCCGTTGACTGCTGTCTGATCGCCGTAGCGCTTGACGAGGTTGGAGACTTCGATGACGTTCATGACCGGAGTCTCGGCCCGGACCCCGTCCGGGCACATCGCCCGGCGGGCTGGAATGCCCGGCCGACCCGGTTGACGGGTCCATCAACCGAATGGTCGAGGCGGCCTCCCCCGGATCAGGTCGTCACGGTCGTGCCGCACACCACGTCGCCGGTCAGGTGGATGGTGTGTGGCGGCCCGGCGGCCCCGGCGGGCAGGACCTCGACGAAGTCCGCGTCGACGTGCGCGCCCGTGTCCGAGACCGTGTACGTGCCGGTCTTCTCGTCCATCTGGAACGTGTGCTGCGTCGACGGCTTCGAGATCAGGAAGATGGTGCCCTTGTTGTTGGCCGGCATGTTGAAGATCAGGTAGACCGGCGGCGTGACGGTGTCGATGACGGCGCTGACCGACACCGACTTGCCGTACTGGGTGCTGTGGACGCAGGTCACCCGGAACGCGCTGAACGGGCCATCGACCTGGCCGTCGGGCGAGGAGCCGGCCGCCACGACCGTCGACGTCCCGGGCGTCTGACCACCGCAATCGATCGTGCCTGCGACGTGGGTGATCGTCCCGAGCGTCCCGGGCTTCGAGTCCGGGGTCGGCACGATCGTCAGGTCGGAATCGAACGTCGCGCCCCTGGCGGGGTCGAATGCCGTGACGCCGGTGCCCTGGAATTCGCGGTCCGTGTAGGCGGCCCCCGCCCCGGAGCGTTCGCTCACGCCGATCGAGCCGTCCTTCAGCGTGATCAGGACGACGGCCTTGGTGTCCGGCGACTTGGCGAAGAAGAGGATGTCGGGACCGTCGAAGCTCGGGTTGTTGCAGTCGGTGCCGAAGCTCGTGGTCCACGCCCCGGCGACGTTCTTGTCGCCGCTCACGGTCAACTGGAACGTGGCGGGGCCGGACGGGGCGGGGGCGGCACTGGCGCTGACGACCGGGGTCGTGCTCGCCGCCGGCGGTGGGCTGGTCGAGATCGCAGCGATCGACGCAGCCGTCGTCGGGACGGCATTCGAGGCGGTCCCGCCCGAGGCGCAGCCCGCGATGAGGGCGGCGACCAGCCCAAGGACGACCACAGACGTGACGGCGCGGGACCCTGGACGCGCGACCTGGTCCATGCCACTCCCTTTCCCTGGCTCGTCTGGTCGAAGCTCGACCGTGGCGACCGAGGAACCATACGGCCTGTCCGCACCGTCGTCATTTGGCGCCGCTCACTTGACATCCGTCGGCCGACCTTCATCTTTGGTCCGTGTTTCCGAGCCGTCGGCCGCGAAGGAACCGCCGAGGCGGGGGCTCGCTGCTGGCTGCCGTGATCCTCGTGGTCGCGGCCTGTGGTGGAGGGACCACGGCCACGGGTGGGACGCTGCAGCCCACGGCCGCCGTCTCCTCGACGACCGATACCGCCGCCGCGCCGCCGAGCGGCAGCCTCGAGCCGGCGACCTTGGCCCTCGATCTCAACCAGGGCGCGGTCATCGCCGCCGCAGACGCCGAGAACGCCGCGCGGGCGCGTGGCCGGACCCAGGCCGACATGATCGGCTTCCTCGGGGCCGATGCGTCGACCGTTGCCGCGGCGATCGATCAGCAGGGATCCGACGCTCTCTGGAAGCTCGTGGACGGTGCGACGGCGGCGACCCCGACCGTCGTCCTTGCCGCGTTCCGCGCGTCCGCGGGACCCGCCCAAGCCGCCCCGGCGGTCCCGCCGCCCGGCATGTCGCTGCTCGGCCCGGCCGTCTCCTCGATGATGCTCGTGGACACGAGCCTGGGCAGCAGCAGCGCGTACTCGAAGTCGAGCCATGACACGCAGCAGATCGACACCGGTCCGGGCAAGGGCTCGGTCACGACCGAGTCCACCGTGGCGATCACGCCCGCCGGCGACAAGCTGACCGTCGACGTGACGACCAAGACGGTCGGCGAGGCGAACGACGCCGACGGCCACCTGGTCTTCCGGATCAACGGGACCGGGCACGCGCACATCGAGGTCAAGGCCTGTCCCGACGCCGGCGGCGTCGTCGATGCCACGATGGAGTTCCAGGCCAGCGAGGACTACTTCGTCGCCGCGGGCGGGGGTCGGAGCGGGCATTCCTGGAACGAGGACGAGACGGGCAAAACGACGATCTTCGCGAACGATGAAGCCGACCTCGACCACTTCATCGTCGACGCGCACGTCGATCGAGCCGTCAAGGGCGGGACGAAAGCCGCCGGCGCAGGGCAGACCGACCTCACCGATTCGACCATCGGCGCCGGCGTGACCGCGACCTTCCAGCCGAACGGCTCGGGCAACATCACCGGCGGCTCCTTCGTCGCCACCGGCACGACGATGAAGGACGTGCAGGACACCGTGAACGCGCTCGAGAAGCTGGTCGGGGTCGCCAGCCAGGTCACGGCCAGGGCGGCTGAGAAGTTCTGGCGCTCGGGCAAGTGCATCGAGGTCGTCGTCGACCCGAAGGGTGGCGACGTCGCGGCGGACTCCAAGACGACCGTCACCGCCAAGGTCCGCCACAAGTTCGACGGTGGTGAGCTCCAGAAGCCGGTCGTCGCCACCTTGGCGGGCGTCAAGGCGATCGAGCCGGCCGGCCAGAAGGTGCCCTCCCCGGCGAGCTTCACCTACACCGCGGGTCCGAACCCCAAGGACAAGGGCGAGGTGACCTTCAAGTCCGTCTCGAACCGGGGGATCGGCGAGACGACCGTCACGTTCACGGTCGGGGGCGGCTGGACCATCGACGGCCATCAGGGCGAGCAGTCGATCAAGGGCCAGAAGTGCGGCGACCTTGGCGGCGTCTGGCGGATGGACGGCAAGATCAGCGGCGCGCAGATCAAGGCGACGTCGATCTGGATCGCGACGATCGACGGGACGTCGCTGGCGGGCACGTACACGTTCAAGTCCGTGTCGACCCTGGACGCCGGCTACGGCACGATCGTCACGACCGTCACGGGCACCGGCAAGGCGTCCATCGCCAAGGGCGACGACGGGACGCTGACGATGACGATGGCCAGCTCGATGATGAAGAGCGTCGCCGTCGGCGCGGGCACGACCCAGTCGGTCTCGCTGGCGGTCCCGGCCATGGACTTCGTCTGGCAGCCCGGCGGGATCTGCCCGACCTGAGCCGCTGGCCGGCTGGTCCGCATCCCATACCCGTCCGATGCTCTACGCTCACGCCGCATGAGTGAGACGAGCGTGCGCTGTGCGGCTTGCGGGACCGAGAATCGCCCCGACCGGAAGTTCTGCGCCCAGTGCGGCGCGGGGCTCGCCTTGTCCTGCGCGGCATGCGGCGCGACGAATCTTCCGGGCGAGCGGTTCTGCGGCGACTGCGGCCGTCCCCTCGGTGACGCGTCCGTCGCCGATGCCCCACCGGCGCGACCTTCCGCCCCGGCCGAAGCCACGACAGCGGACGGCGGAGCGGAGCGGCGCCTTGTCTCGATCCTGTTCGTCGACCTCGTGGGCTCGACGGCCATCGCCGAGAGCAAGGACCCCGAGGCCGTCCAGGAGCTCTTGGGAGGCTGGTTCGAGATCGCTCGGGCGGTCATCGAGCGCTACGGCGGCACGGTCGAGAAGTTCATCGGCGACGCGGTCATGGCCGTCTGGGGAGCGCCGACGGCGCACGAGGACGACGCCGAACGGGCCGTTCGGGCGGCCCTGGAACTGGTCGACGCCGTCGGGCCACTCGGCGAACGTATCGGCATCGACGACCTGGCCGCCCGCGGCGCGGTGCTGACCGGCGAGGCTGCCGTGACCCTCGGCGCCCAGGGCCAGGGCCTCGTCGCCGGCGATCTGGTCAACACCGCATCCCGTCTCCAGGGCGTTGCCCTGCCCGGGACCGTCCTCGTTGGCGACGCGACCGAGCAGGCCAGTCGCGACGCCATCGCCTTCGAGCCCGCTGGCGCGCACGACGTCAAGGGCAAGGCGCTGCCGGTATCCGCCTGGCGGGCGATGCGTGTGGTCGCGGGTCGCCGTGGCGTCGGCCGGGCCGACCGGCTCGAGGCGCCGTTCGTCGGCCGGGCCGCCGAGCTGCGCACACTCAAGGAGGCGCTTGCGGCGACCGGCGACGAGCGTCGGGCGCGCTACGTCGCCGTCACCGGCCAGGCGGGTCTGGGCAAGAGCCGGCTGGCGTGGGAGCTCGAGAAGTACGTCGATGGCCTGGTCGAATCGATCTACTGGCACCGGGGCAGATCCCCGGCCTACGGCGAGGGGATCGCCTATTGGGCGCTCGGCGAGATGGTCCGGAGTCGAGCCGACCTGCTGGAGACCGACCCGCCCGCCGTCGTCTCCGCCAAGCTCTCGTCGATGCTCGAGGCGTACGTCGACGACCCCGACGACCGGCGCTGGATCGAACCGCACCTGCGCGTCCTGCTGGGCGTGGAGGTGGGCACCGGCGGCGACCGGAACGAGCAGTTCGGGGCGTGGCGCCGGTTCTTCGAGGCGGTGGCCACCCGGGGCACCGTCGCGCTCGTCTTCGAGGATCTCCAGTGGGCCGACGACGGGCTGCTCGACTTCATCGACTCGCTCCTCGAATGGTCGCGCAACCAGCCCATCCTCGTCATCGCCCTGGCCCGCCCGGAGCTCCTCGAACGGCGGCCGACCCTGGGCGCCGCGGGTCGCAATGCCGTCACCCTCCATCTCGATCCGCTCGAGTTGGCCGAGATGCGCGAGCTGTTGGCCGGCCTTGCACCCGAGCTGAGCGAGGACCTGGTCGAGGCCGTCGTCGCCCGGTCGGACGGGATCCCGCTCTACGGCATCGAATTGGTACGGATGGTTCGCGGCGGCGATGCCGTCGCCGCGCCGGGCGCCGGCGACCGCCTGGCGATCCCGCCGTCGCTGCACGCGCTCGTCGCCGCCCGCCTCGACTCGCTGCCGGTGGCCGACCGGACCCTGCTTCAGGACGCCGCCGTCCTCGGCCAGAGCTTCACGCTCCCCGGGCTGGCGGTCGTCAGCGGCGATGATCCGGCCGCGCTCGAGACACGCCTACGCGCGTTGGTCCGGCGCGAGTTCCTGTCGGTCGAGGTCGATCCGCGCTCGCCGGAACGGGGCCAGTACGAGTTCGTCCAGTCGGTCGTGCACGAGGTCGCCTACGGGACGCTCGCCCGACGCGATCGGCGAACGCGCCACCTCGCGGCCGCCCGGTACGTGGACTCGCTCGGCGACGACTCGATGGCGACCGTCGTGGCCACCCACTACCTCGAGGCCTACCGCGCGGCGCCGGACGACGAACAGGGCCGGGTGATCCGGGCCCAGGCCCGGGTGGCGCTTCGCGCGGCGGCCGACCGGTCTGCGCGGCTGCACAACTACGGGCAGGCGGTCCGCGACCTCGACCGCTCGCTCGAACTGACCGACGACGCGGCCGAGCGGGCCGGCATCCTGATCCAGCAGGCTGAACTGAACGAAACGGCGGCTCATTTCGACGAGGGGGCGGTCACGGCGGCGCTCGCGCGCGATGCGTACGAGGAGCTGGCCGACAGGGTCGCCGCACTGCAGGCCACGGCCCTGATCGGCCGCATCGAGATGAAGCGTGGCCGCATGGATGAGGCCGCAGTCCTGCTGGAGCACGCCCTCGCGCATCTCGACCCGACGTCCGATCCAGCGACATATGCACGGCTTGCGGCTGAGTTCGCGCGGACCCACATGATCGCCGACCGCAATGCCGAAGGAGCGGCCTGGGCCGAACGCGCCCTCGTCGCCGCCGGGCCGCTCCGACGGTTGGAGACGATCGCCGAGGCGATGAACACGAAGGGCGTCTGCCTCCAGGGTCTGGGCAGGCTGGACGAGGGGATCGCGCTGATCCGGGCGAGCGTAGAGCTTGCCGCGGCCCACCACCTGTCGGCAGCGGAGCTGCGAGCCCGCTTCAATCTCGCCGGCCGATTGGACTATGACGACCCGAACGGCGCGATCGAGGTGCTACGGGCCGGGATCGAGGTCGCCCGGCGCACGGGTCGACGTGACTGGCTGATCCAGCTGAGCAACTTCCTGGCGACGACCCTGACCGCGTTCGGACTCGACTATGACGAGGCGCTCGCGGTTCTCGACAACGTGGCCGATGAAGACAAACCGGTGGAACAACGTGCGGAGTCGATGGTCGGTCGCGCGAAGATCCAGGCGTACCGCGGCGATGCGACGGTGTGGCCCCGGATCTTCCCCGAGGCACAGGCGCTGATCCGAGGGACCTCCAACACCCAAGTCGGCTGGGACTTTGCCAGCTCGAACGCCTGGGTCGCGATCGCCGAAGGCCGGCTCGCCGATGCCGCTGGTGCGTCGATGGCCATCGGCGGGAACTGGGCCGCATGGGGTGCCCTTGCCCGAGCTCGGGTCGCGCTCCGCCGCGGCGATCCGTTCGGAGCACGAGACGCATTGGAGTCGAGCGACGTCAGCGACGAGATCGGCTCCGTCTGGGATATGTTCCGCATCGGGATCGGAGCGGGGATCGCTGCACTCGAAGGGCGACGGGACGAGGCGATCGGCGGCTATCGGGAGGCCGTCCGTCTAGCCCGTCAATTCCGGGCACTCGGGACCGCAGCCGACCTTCTTCTTGACGCCGTCCACGTGCTTGGGCCGGACGACCCCGAGCGCGCGGCCTTCGCCGACGAGGCGCGCGCGCTCTACGAATCGGCGGGCGCCCGTGCGCAGCTCGACCGCCTCGATGAGGCGATGGCTCGCCCGTCGTCGGCGCCCCGACGCTCGAGCCCGGCCGTCGCCGACGGCGCTACCGTCAGCGGGGGTCCCGGCCGCTAAGGCATCGTCCGGCTAGATCGTCATCGCGCTGAAGCCGCCGTCCACGCGGACGATGGAGCCGGTCACGAAGCCCGACGCGCGGGCCGACGCCAGCCAGACGGCCGCACCGACCAGCTCGTCGGCCTCGCCGAGGCGGCCAGCCGGGGTGTGCGCCAGGATCGCCCGGACGCGCTCCTCCGACAGGAGCGCCCGGTTCTGTTCCGCCGGAAAGAAGCCCGGCGCGATCGCGTTGACCCGGACGCCACGGGGAGCCAGCTCCGCAGCCAGGTACTGGGTCAGGCTGTTGACGCCGGCCTTCGCGATCGAGTAGGTCGCGACCCGCGACAGTGGCGGGCCGGACGACGCGGACGAGATGTTGATGATCGAGCCCCCTGTCCCACGCTCGGCCATCGCCCGCCCGAACACCTGGCAGGCGAGGAACACCGACGTGAGATTGCCGTCAAGGACCCGCTGCCACTCCTCGAGGCCGATCTCGAAGAACGGCGTCGCGCTGTTCACGCCGGGAGCGTTGACCAGGATGTCCACTGGCCCGAGTCTTGTCTCGGCCTCGTCCAAGGCTGCCTCGAGCGACGCTCGGTCCGTCGCGTCCACGAGGATGGCCGCCGCCTGGATCCCGTCGTTCGCAAGGGCGACCCGTCGAGTCTCGGCTCGTTCCGCCGAGCGGCCCATGACCGCGATGGCTGCGCCCGCAGCCCCGAGCCCATGGCATAACGCGCCGCCGAGGACGCCCGTCCCGCCGATGACCGCGGCGACGCTCCCGTGCAGATCGAACAGATCCGTCGTCATCTCCGTCCTCACGCCCCGTCCAGTCGGTAGGCTCGCCTTGCCAGGCTATAGGCGAGGTCGTGTGCCATCTCAGCGGCATCCGACTCGTCGATCGAGCCGCGGACGACAAGTCCGGCCAGCCAATCGGCACTCGCCCGACGCCAGGTGTCATGCCGTGCGGGGATCGATGGGAAGGCGCGCGTGTCGTCGTTGAACCCGACGGTGTTGTACAACCCAGCCGTTTCCAGGACCTGGTCGAAGTAGCGGACCATGCCGTTGCGGCTGTCGTGGAACCACCAGGGTGGCCCGACCCGCATCGCCGGGTAGTGCCCGGCCAGCGGCGCCAGCTCACGGGCGTACGTGCTCTCGTCGAGCGTGAACACGATCAGGGTCAGCCTCGGGTCGTCGCCGAACCGCTCGAGGAGCGGGCGCAGGTTCCGGGTGAACTCGGCCGCCACCGGGATATCGGCCCCCATGTCCGACCCGAACCGTTCGAACACCGATCGGTCGTGATCGCGGAACGCACCGACGTGGAGTTGCATCACCAGCCCATCCTCGGTGCTCATCCGGGCTGACTCGATGAGCATGTGGCCGGCGAACCTCCTCGCATCGTTCGGTGACACCTTGCCCACCAGGGCGCGGGCGAAGATCGCGTCGGCCTCGGCGGCCTCGAGTCGTCCGGTCCACGCCGTCTCGACCCCGTGGTCCGTCGCGACCGCCCCCGATGCCTTGAAGAACGATCGTCGATCCTCGAGTGCCGCGACGAGCCCGTCCGGCGTCGCGATCTCCCGGCCGACCGAGTCGGATAGGGCATCGAGATGGGCGCGCCAGCCGTGTGCCCCGACGTTGACGACCCCGTCCGGGCGGAACGTGGGACGGACGTCGCCCGGCCAGTCCGAGGCGCGGATCGCGCTGTGAGCCTCGAGCGGATCGGCCGCGTCATCGGTCGTGCACAGCGTCTCGATGCGAAACCGTTCGAACAGTGCACGGGGGCGGTAGGCTGGCTGGGCGAGTCGAACGGACAGCTCGTCATAGATCGCCCCCGCGTTGGCGCTGGTCAGCGGCTCCTCGATCCCGAAGACCTGACGGAGCTCGGCTGTCAGCCAGGCGCTCGTCGGGGTCCCGCGGAACAGGGCCAGATTGTCCGCCAAGAGCTGCCAGATCCGGCGGTGGTCGACGTCGATCCCGGATGAGCCGATGCCGAGGTCTTCGTATCGGATGCCCTGTGAATGAAGCATCCGGAAGACGTAGTGATCCGGGATGACGAGCAACTCGGTCGGCGTCCCGAACGTCGCGTCCGGATCCGCCAGCAGGCGTGGGTCGACATGCCCGTGCGGGCTGACGATGGGCAGGTCCGCGATCGTCTCGTACAGGGTCCGGGCGATGCGCCCCTCCGCGGGATCGAGGCTGGCGAGGAGAGCGGCGGACAGACGCGACGGCGACGGTTTCATGATGCGCTCGGCACGCCCAGGACCGTCCGGACCTCGCGGGCGATCTCGCGGTCCTCCCCAGCGACGATGACGAGCGTCCGCACGCGCGCCCCGTCCGCACCGATCTCGCGGTCGGCTGGGCCGGACGCGTTGCGCTCCGCGTCCAAGGCCACGCCCAGGAAGCCGAGGCCGTCCGCGGCCAGCGCCCGGATGACAGGGGCGCGCTCGCCGACGCCACCCGTGAACAGCAGGGCGTCGAGACCGCCGAGCGACGCCGCCATGGTCGCGATGCCGGCTCGCAGCCGGTGGATGTACACGTCGAGCGCGAGTCGTGCCCGCGGCTCGCCGGCATCGGCACGTTCGATGATGATCCGCATGTCGGCCGTCCCCGCCAGGCCGAGCAGACCTGAGCGGTGCTCCAGCGTGGCGGCGAGTTCCGCCGGCGGCATCCCGACATGCTCGGCCAGCCAGAGGACGAGGCCCGGGTCCACGCTCCCGGACCGGGTGGCCATCACGAGGCCCTCGAGCGGGGTGAAGCCCATCGTCGTATCGACCGACACGCCATCGCGGATCGCCGCCAATGACGCGCCGGCCCCGAGATGGCAGGTGACCAGGCGGAGGCCCTCGGCCGGTCGCTGGAGCAGTTCCGCCGCGCGCCGGGCGGCATACGCATGTGACAGCCCGTGGAACCCGAACCGCCGCAGGTCCCAGCGCTTGCGCCACTCGACGGGCAGGGCGTAGGTCGACGCCGCGGCCGGCAGGGTCGCGTGGAAAGCCGTGTCGAAGCAGGCCACGGCCGGGACGTCCGGCAGGACCGCATCCACCGCGGCGTAGGCTGCGAGCGACTTGGGTTGATGGAGCGGGGCCAGATCGGTCAGCCGGTCGAGCCGCTCGATGACCGACCGGTCGATGCGGATCGGGCTCGAGAAGGCGGTGCCGCCGTGGACGATCCGATGGCCGACGGCCGCCACCGGCCCGAGGTCGCGGACGGCCGCTGCGACGTTCGCGGCATCCACCGAGCCGCGGGGGGCCGGCAGGTCGGCCGCCGCGACGACCGAATCGTCCGGGCCAAGCACTCGCAGCTTGAGGCTGCTCGATCCGGCGTTGACGACCAGGATCCGACCGGCGGGATCCTCGCCGTGGCCTAGGCCGGCCACACCCAGTCCGCGATCTCGGCTGCGTCCTCGCCCGCGATACGCGTGTAGGCCCGCGCTTCGATCCGCTTGTCGACCATCAGCTGGCGGACGTGCCCGGCCCGCGGCCCGAGTCCCGGCACGCGATCGATGACGTCGATGACGAGGTGGTACCGGTCGAGGTCGTTGAGCATGACCATGTCGAACGGTGTCGTGGTCGTGCCCTCCTCCTTGTATCCACGGACGTGCAGGTTCTGGTGGTTGGCTCGGCGATAGGTCAGGCGATGGATCAGCCACGGATAGCCGTGGTACGCGAAGATGACCGGCTTGTCGGTCGTGAACAGGGAGTTGAACTCCGCATCGGTCGCACCGTGGGGGTGCTCCGAGGCCGGTTGCAGGCGCATCAGGTCGACGACATTGACGAACCTGATCCTGAGGTGTGGCAGGTGGGTCCGCAGCAGGTCCACCGCGGCCAGCGCCTCGAGCGTCGGGACATCTCCGGCGGAGGCGATGACCACGTCCGGATCGCCAGCCTCGTCGTTGCTGGCGAAGTCCCAGATGCCCATCCCCCGGGTGCAATGGAGCACCGCCTCGTCCATCGACAGCCAGCTGGGCGAGGGCTGCTTGCCGGCCACGATGACGTTCACGTACTGGCGGCTGCGCAGGCAGTGGTCGGTCACCGAGAGCAGGGTGTTCGCGTCGGGCGGCAGGTAGACCCGGATGACGTCGGACTTCTTGTTGACGACGTGGTCGATGAACCCGGGATCCTGGTGGCTGAAGCCGTTGTGGTCCTGGCGCCAGACGAGCGAGCTCAGCAGGTAGTTGAGCGACGCGATGGGCCGCCGCCACGGGATCTCGCCGGTGATCTTCAGCCACTTGGCGTGCTGGTTGAACATCGAATCGACGATGTGGATGAACGCCTCGTAGCAGTCGAAGAGCCCATGCCGCCCGGTCAGCAGGTAGCCCTCCAGCCAGCCCTGGCACTGGTGTTCGGACAGGACCTCCATCACTCGGCCGACGAGCGCCTGGTCTTCGTCGGTCGGCAGGAGCGCACCTTCGAACTGGCGGTCGGTGACCTCGAAGACGGCGCCGAGCCGGTTCGACGACGTCTCGTCGGGCCCGAAGACCCGGAACGTCTCCCGGTTGCGGTCGATCACGTCGCGGATGAACATGCCCATGACCCGGGTCGCCTCGGCGGTCGCGGCGCCGGGCGCGGGAACGTCCACCGCGTAGTCACGGAAATCGGGCAGGGCCAGGTCGCGCAGGAGAAGCCCGCCGTTGGCATGCGGGTTCGCGCTCATCCGGCGATAGCTCCGCGGCGGGAGCTCGGCGAGCTCCGGGATCAACGCCCCGTCCTCGTCGAACAGCTCATCGGGCCGATAGCTGCGCAGCCACGCCTCGAGGATGTCCCGATGCGCGGCATTCGTCCGGACCTCGCCCATCGGGACCTGGTGCGCGCGCCACGTTCCCTCGATCGGCTTGCCCTCGATCTCCTTGGGTCCGGTCCAGCCCTTGGGCGTCCGCAGGATGATCATCGGCCAGCGCGGCCGTTCGGTGACCGAGCCCTCACGGGCCGCTCGCTGGATCTCGTGGATCTCCTCCACGACGGTGTCCATGACGGCAGCCATCTGCTGGTGGATCACGGCGGGGTCGTCGCCCTCGACGATGTAGGGATGGTGGCCGTAGCCCTCCATCAGCGACAGCAGCTCCGCCTCGGGGATCCGGGCCAGGACCGTCGGGTTGGCGATCTTGTAGCCGTTCAGGTGGAGGATCGGCAGCACCGCCCCATCGTTGACCGGGTTCAAGAACTTGTTCGAGTGCCAGCTGGTAGCCAGCGGGCCGGTCTCGGCCTCGCCGTCGCCGACGACGCAGCAGACGATGAGATCCGGGTTGTCGAAGGCCGCGCCATAGGCGTGGGAGAGGGCATAGCCGAGCTCGCCCCCTTCATGGATCGATCCGGGCGTCTCCGGCGCCACATGACTCGGGATCCCGCCCGGGAACGAGAACTGGCGGAACAGCCGGCGCATCCCGTCGGTGTCCTGGCTGACGGTCGGGTAGACCTCGCTGTAGGTGCCCTCGAGATAGGCGTTGGCGACGATCGCAGGGCCGCCATGGCCTGGCCCGATGACGTAGATCGCATCGAGATCCCAGTTGCGGATGACTCGGTTCATGTGGGCGTAGATGAAGTTGAGCCCCGGCGTCGTGCCCCAATGACCGAGCAGCCGCGGCTTGGTGTGCTCGGCAAGGAACGGCTCGCGCAGGAGCGGGTTGTCGAGCAGGTAGATCTGGCCGACCGAGAGATAGTTGGCGGCCCGCCAGTACGCGTCGATCCGGGCGAGGTCGGTGGCGGACAGCGGGCCTGCGCTGCCCGTCGCGGCGCCCAGCGGCCCCTCGGCGCGTTCGTTCGTCAGCATCCCGGTCTCCTTGCCTTCGCCGGTCACATCGTTCCGGTCGAGTCTACGAGCGTCGGGATCATCGCGACGTGGGCCGGTCGGCCGGATCGGGCCGAGCGTCGAGGCGCGCGATCTGGTGGGCGTCGGCGCCTGACCGGGGATCCCGCCGCGACGCTACTCGTCCGTGCGAAGCCGCGAATAGACGACGCAATCGACGGGGACGCCGTCGTGATGCAGGTCCCACGCCCGGAGCACGCCCTCGGGCCGGAACCCGGCCCGCTTCGCCATGCGGTCCGACGCGTCGTTGCCGACCATGATGAAGCAGTCGAGGCGGAAGGCCGCGGTCGTCTCCAGGGTCCAGTCGGCGGCGAGGCGAAGCGCCCGGGTCCCGACTCCCCGGCCGCGGCCCTCCCGGGCGAGCCATAGGCCGAACGTGGCCTGATGCCCGTCCGGCCCGAAGCGTGTGACGGCCCCGAGCAGCCGGTCGGTCTGCGCCTCGACGATGGCGAACGGCGCTCCAGTGCCCTCGCGCCACATGGTCATCGACGTCTCGATGAACGCGGCGGCATCAGCCTCGAGATATGGCTGCGGGATCGTCACCCAGCGCGCGATCTCCGGATCCTGGCAGGCCGCGAAGAGCGCGGGTGCGTCGCCTGGTCGCCACGGTCGCAGGACGAGCTCGTCGATGGTCAGGGTCGTGCCGAGGTCGTCGGCCCCGGGCTCAGCTCCCGCCGAACCGGCCATCGATCTCGGGGAAGGGGACGGCGGCAGCGAGGCCGGTGAACGTCCCGTGTTCGGCGATCTCCGTGGCCGAGGCGATGAACCCGGTCCATGCCGCGCGCGCCAGCGCGCCGCCGACGCTGATCCGGCGGACGCCGGCGGCGGCCAGCTCGGCCACCGTCGTGAAATCGCTGCCGACGAGGACGTTGACCGGTTTGGGCGCCACGGCGTCGACGACGGCCGAGATGTCCGCCATCGAACGGAGGCCGGGCGCGTACAGGCACTCGGCACCGGCCTCGGCGTAGGCCGTCAGGCGCCGGATGGTCTCGGCGAGGTCGGGTCGTCCGGCGATGAAGCCCTCCGACCGACCGGTCAGCAGGACGCCCGTCCCACTGGCGTCGATGGCCGCCCGGGCCGCCCGGATGCGCGCGACCGCCAGCTCGAACTCGAACAGCGGTGACGCGGCATCGCCGGTCGAATCCTCGATGGAGATGCCGGCGATGCCCGTGGTCACGGCCCGCGCCACGTTGGCTGCCACGCCCTCCGGCTCGACCGCGAAGCCGCCCTCGAAGTCGGCGTTGACCGGCACGTCCACGGCGGCGGCCATCGCGCCCAGATGCGCCAGCGCCTCGTCGAGGCTGACCGTGGTGTCGGACTTGCCGAGGCTCCAGGCGAACCCCGAGCTCGTCGTCGCCAGCGCCCTGAACCCGATCATCTCGAGGTACCGGGCGCTGCCGACGTCCCACGGGTTCGGGATGACGAAGCAACCGGAGGCGTGGAGCCCGCGGAAGCTCGCGATACGGTCGGTCATGACCCCGACGATACCCCGTTCGCGCCGCCCCGAACGCACAGTTCGCCGTCCCACGACACGGATCGCAGGTCCGGGCACGACGACGCTCGCCGCGCTGCCGACGGCCCTCGGCCCGACGCCGACGACGAATCCGACCCCCGCCGCCAGCGCCGCCGCGATCCCGGCCGGGGTGTCCTCGAACACGACCGCCCGATCTGCGGTGACACGGAGGCGATCCAGCGCCTGGCGGTACCCCTCGGGGTCGGGCTTGCCACGCAGGATGTCGTCGGCGGTCACGAGGATGACGGGTTCCGGCAGGCCGGTCTTCACGAGCCGCGCCCGGTAGAGCGCGAGCGTGGCCGATGTGACGACCGCCCAGCGATCCGCCGGCAGTGATGCGATGAGGTCGGCCGCGCCGGGGATCGCGCAGACGATCCCGGCCTGGCGCAGCTCGCGGTCGTCGATATCGGCCGTGGCCTCGGCCCTCTCCGCCGGCGGCAGGAGCAGCGCGACCGACTCGCGTGCCGGCCGGCCGTGGATGGACGACAGCACGTGCTCTGGATCCAGGCCCCAGGCGACCGCCCAGTCGCGCCAGGCGCCGACGACCGCCGCGTCGGAATCGACGAGGACGCCGTCGCAGTCGAAGATGACGGCATCCACCGGGAGACGGAAGGGGACGACGGACGGGTCCATGCGGACCAGTCTGTCAGACGACGACCGCCGCCGGGGCAAGAACCGTTTGGATTCGGTCGGCGTCATAGTGTCTGACGAGCGGTTTTGGTGGCCGCTCCCGAGCCGAGGCGACAGAGTGGACCAGCGGTCGCTCGTGGAACGCGTCAAGCGTGGCGATCAGGACGCCTACGCCGCGCTCGTTCACGGCTCGATCGTTCGGCTCGACATCGCCGCCCGGCTCATCCTCCGGGACCCGGAGCTGGCCCGCGATGCGGTCCAGGAGGCTCTCTTCCGTGCCTGGCGGGACATCCGCGGTCTGCGAGATCCGGACCGGTTCGACGCCTGGCTCTACCGGCTGATGGTCAACGCCTGTCTCGATCAGCTTCGGCGTCGTCGTCGGCGGCCGATGGAGATCACGATCGCCGAGATCCACGAGCCGGTGGAGCCGGACCATGCCGCGGCCATCGCGGACCGGGACATGGTCGACGCCGTGCTGAGGCACCTGGATCCACGTGGCCGCGCGATCATCGTCATGCACTACTACCTCGGATTCCCCCTCACGGACGTCGCGAGTGCCCTCGGCATCCCTGTCGGGACGGTCAAGTCCCGCCTGCACCGTGCCCTGGGTGAGATGCGCGAGAGCGTCCCGCGTGACTCCTCGATCCGTCCTTCGGGGATCCCTGAAAGGAACCTCGCATGACGATCGACCGACGCATCGAGGACACCCTGCCGCGGATCCTCGCCGAGCTGGGTGCAGGCGCCGAACCCGACTACACGGACTTGGTCCTGGAGCGGGCGGCGCAGGTGCGGCAGCGATCGGGTTGGACCGTTCCCGACCGGTGGATGCCTCGTCTCGTGGCCCCTCCCGTCCTGGGATCGCGACTGGTGCCTGCCGTCGGCCTGCTGCTGGTCGTGCTGGCCCTTGCCGCGGCCGCTGTCTTCATCGGGACGCAACCGCGGTTGCCGCAACCGTTCGGGCCGGCCCGAAACGGGGCCATCGTCTACAGCTCGGGCGGTGACATCTTCACCGGGACGCCAGGCGGCGCGACCGCCCGGATCGTCGGCGGCCCCGACGTCGACTTCGACCCGTTCTACTCCCCGAACGGCACCCGGATCGCGTTCTACCGCCAGGTCGGCGACGTGGTGAACACCACGACGGACCTCATGGTGGTCAACGCGGATGGCACCGGGTTGACGCGTCTCTCGGAGGACCCACTGATGGAGATCCCGTCGTTGGCCAGCTGGACCCCGGATAGCGCCTCAGTCATCCTGCTGACGAGCCAGCGGCTCGACGGACAGTTGTTGTCCTTCGACGCGACCCACCCGGCAGCGCCACGAGTCATCGACCAGGCCGTGCGCGATCTCGGCGTCCACATCGACACCTTTGCCCTCGAGCCACCCGATGGCCGGCGGATCCTGTTCAGTGGGCGGATCGACGCTCGTATCGGGCTGTACACGGTGGGCGTGGATGGCACCGACGTGAAGACGCTCATCGAGCCGTACAACGATGACCTACCACGGAACTCGGGTCCGTACTGGAACCTTGCCACGGACCTCAGGGAATTGCGAAATTCGATCTGGTCGCCTGACGGGCGATGGATCGTCACTCAGCGCTATGACGTCACGGGACCGTCGCGCAAGTGGCGCCTGTACATGATGGACCGGGACGGCCAGGGCATCCACCCGATCACGAACCCAGCCGGCGACTCGCTCGAGACGAACCCGACCTGGTCGCCCGACGGCACGCGGATCGCATTCCTGCGCTACGACCTCGCGGAGGCCGCGTGGCGGTATGCAGTCCTTCGACTTGCCGACGGGCACGTCACGATCACCGGCCCGAAGGCCCCGGACGGGATGGGTAGCAACGATTTCGAGCCGGGCCTGCCGATCATCGCCTGGTCGCCAGACAGTTCCCGGCTGTACGCGGTCGAGCGTGCCGGCAGCCGGAACGCGTACGTCCTCGATCCCGATGGCGGACCCTCGCAAACCTTGACGGGTTGGGGCGTCGAGACGCCCCATTCGTGGGGATTGGCCGGCATGAACGACTTGGACATCGGGAGCTGGCAGCGACTGGCCGGCCCATGAGCGTCGCCCTGCCCACTCGCTGATCCATCGGCGGCTCTCGCCGCCAAGGCACCCCTCATTCGCGCTCCGCGTGCGGCCACGCCCCGCGAAGCCGGCCGCCCTGCACGCCTTGGAGACCTCACGATGAACGTCAAGATCCGACGCATCGAACCGACGACCACCGAACCCGAGGCCTGGCTCGGCTACCAGGCCCTCGAGCCCGCCAACGTCTGGGAGGAGGAGACCGAGCACGCCGACTACGCGCCACGACCACTGGCGGGCCGAAGTCGCCGACTGTGGCTTGGCGTGGTGGCCATCGCGATCGTCGCCGGGGTCGGGTTCGCCGGTCGTTTCCTGCCCGACGATCACCGAGAGCTGCCGGGGTCCGGATCCGCAGGTGGGACGACGCCGGCGGTGGGCCTCCCGTTCACGATCACGAGTCCGGAAGCGAACGGGACGATCAAGGGTGCGACGATCGACGTCAGCGGGACGGCAGACGAGTCGGTGACGAACATCCACCTCGGGGTCGTCGTGGGCGGCGCGGTCATCGGCTGGACGACGGTCCAGGTGGACCGCGCGGGGTCGTGGTCGACCTCGATCCCGGTATTCGCCCCGCCGGTCGGCGTCGAGGCCCAGCTCCTGGCATCGCCTGATCGCTCCAGGCGCGCCGGCCCCGCGCACGGCGCTGCAGATGGGGGCGATGGCGGCCATCCGACGGACATTCTCGCTTCGTTCCGGTGGGCCGATCGGGATCTGGACAGCGACAGTGGACGGATCTGCGGCGACCACGATCGTCTCGGTCAGCGGCTCGGCCCCGGTCGGCATCGGGCGCGTCGGCATCCGCCTGACGGGTCGTGACGGCCGGCAGCTTGCCGCCACGGACGCCGCGGTCACGGTCGATGCCGCGCGTCCAGGCGCGATCGGCGGGTATTCGCTCGGCCTCGGCAGCTTCACGGCGAGGCTCAGCGTTCCCGGATCGATCCACGAGAGCCCGATCCGAGTCGCAGTCGACTGGCGAGATGCGATCGGCGGGGAGTGGGGCACGTCCATCCTGACGATCATTCCCGCGTCGACGGACGGCGGAGGTTCCCGCTAGCGGATCGGTCACCCAGACCGGACGCTACCCTTGGCTGGTGAACGACGTTCGGGGACTCTCGATATCGGCCGTCCCGACGTCCGCTTCCCAGGCTCCGGTGGCCTGGTATGGCCTGACCACGTTCGTCCTTGGCGCCGCTCTCGGCTCATTCCTGCCGTTCGTCGCGGTCGTGCTGTCGGCCGATGGGCTTGCCGTCGCCGAGATCGGGTTCGTGGCGGCGCTCGGGGCCGCCGGCTACGTCATCGTCGTGCCCGTGCTCGGCCACCTGGCCGACGTCCGGGTCGGTCGGCCGAGGATGCTGGGCCTGACCTGTCTTGTCGGGGGCCCGTTGATGGCCGTGATCGCGCTCGGCTGGCCGCCGGCGACCGTCGCCATCCTGTACATCGCCGGGACCCTGTTCGTGTCGGCCTGGATGCCGCTGAACGATGCGATCCTGGTCAACGCGTTCCCGGAAGGCCGGCGCTATTCACGCTGGCGTGCCCTGTTGAGCGCGTCGTACGCGCTGTCGGCCGTCGTTGCTGGCGTCCTGTATGGCAGGACCGGCTTCACGACTGCCCTGGTGGTCATCGGGATCGGCGGGTTGGCGCTCGCGGTCATCGCCCCGCGGCTACCCGACCTCGGGCGGTCGATGCATCGGGCCGATGCGGATCGCACCGCGGGCGGCAACCCGTTCGGGATCCTCATCGCCGGGGCGCGCGACGCGTTCAGGATCGCACCGGTCCTCCCGCAGATCCTCCTCGCCATCGGGCTCGTGGCCCTCGGCTACATGGCCGGCAGCGTGTACATCGGCCTCCGCATGATCGACCTTGGCGGTGGGGCCGTGGACGTCGGGCTGGCGGGCTCGCTGTCCGCCGCCGTCGAGATCCCCGGGATGATCCTCGCCGGCGTCGTGGCGACCCGCTTCGGACTCCGGATATTGTTCGTCTCGTCCGGCGTGATCCTGACTGTCATCCCGGCTTCGTGGGCGGTCCTGACCGATGTCGACCTGATCCTCCTGACCCGGGCGCTGGTCGGCATCGGGTTCGCGGGGATGCTTGTCTCGGGCGTGCTGACGATGCGGGCGCTGTTGCCATCCGGACTGCAGGGGTCCGGCCAGACCCTCTTCCAGGCGACCCTCTTCGGGTTCGCCGGCTTCGTCATCAACGTGCTCGGCGGACTCCTGTACCCGTTCGTCGGGTTCACCGGGCTTTTCGCGCTGTGTGCCGTGCTCGCCGGCATCGGGGTCTTCGTCGGATGGGTCGCCTACGGGCGTGCCGAACGCGATGGTCGCCGACGTGAACCGGCGCCGGGCGATCATCCCGGCGCCGGTATGGAACCCCCCGCCCCCCTGGGCTAGTTCGTCGCGATGGTGTGGGTCGCCGTGGCCGCGCTGCCGGTGAAGCCGGCATCGCCGCCGTAGGTCGACGTGATCGTCACCACCCCCGCCGTCGTCGGGGTGAACGTGCAGGTTGCGCTGCCATCGGCGGCCAGGCTGGCGCTGCACGTGGTCGTGCCGTCGGTGATCTGGATGGTCCCGGTCGGCTGCCCGGTCCCGGCGGCGACCGCGATGACGCGGACCTTGACGAGATAGGCGACACCGAGCTTCGAGGACTTCTTGACGAGGTCCGCCGCGTTGGTCACGGTGACCTTGCTGGCAGCCTTGGTGACGGTGAGCCCACCGGCCAGCGTGCCGCTGGCGGTGGCGTACGTGCCGTCGCCGCTGTACACGACCGAGATGGCGTGCGTCCCGACGGCGAGGGTCTTGATGGACAGGACGGCGTTGCCGTTCTTCAGCGGGACGGTCGACAGGACGGTGCTGCCGTCCTTGAACGTCGCCGTCCCGGTCGGCTTGGCCACGCCGGTGCCGGTCACGGCCGCGGTGATCTTGACCGCCTGGCCGGCGACCGAGGTCGCGAGGTCAGAGGTGACCGCGACCGTCGCCACCGGCGCCGTGACGGTGAGCCCACCGGCCAGCGTGCCGCTGGCGGTGGCGTACGTGCCGTCGCCGCTGTACACGACCGAGATGGCGTGCGTCCCGACGGCGAGGGTCTTGATGGACAGGACGGCGTTGCCGTTCTTCAGCGGGACGGTCGACAGGACGGTGCTGCCGTCCTTGAACGTCGCCGTCCCGGTCGGCTTGGCCACGCCGGTGCCGGTCACGGCCGCGGTGATCTTGACCGCCTGGCCGGCGACCGAGGTCGCGAGGTCAGAGGTGACCGCGACCGTCGCCACCGGCGCCGTGACGGTGAGCCCACCGGCCAGCGTGCCGCTGGCGGTGGCGTACGTGCCGTCGCCGCTGTACACGACCGAGATGGCGTGCGTCCCGACGGCGAGGGTCTTGATGGACAGGACGGCGTTGCCGTTCTTCAGCGGGACGGTCGACAGGACGGTGCTGCCGTCCTTGAACGTCGCCGTCCCGGTCGGCTTGGCCACGCCGGTGCCGGTCACGGCCGCGGTGATCTTGACCGCCTGGCCGGCGACCGAGGTCGCGAGGTCAGAGGTGACCGCGACCGTCGCCACCGGCGCCGTGACGGTGATGGTCTGCGACACCGGGGGTGCCGCGAGGTGGTTCCCGTCGCCGACCTGGTCTGCGACGACCGTGCAAGGCCCCGCCCCGATCAACGTGAGTCGGTCGAGGTTCGTGCCGGTGATGATGCAGGTCGGCGGCGTGGTCGAGGTGAACGTCACCGGCAGGCCGGATGTCGCCGTGGCCTGGAGCGCGATCGGCGGGGCGCCGATCGTCCCGTCGGTGATCGCGGCGAAGTCGATGGATTGCGCGGCGGCGGCGATGGTGAGGGTGCCGCCCACGTACGCGACCGTGTAGCCGTCGGCGACCGCGCCGGTGCAGGTGATCGGGTACGTCCCGACCGGGCTGCCCACGACCGCCGTGGTCGTACAGGTCGGCTCGGTCATCCAGGTCGCATCTGGGTCGTCCGCCGTCCACGTCAGGTCGGGCAGGGCAGCCCCGTAGGCGATCGCCTGGTCCTCGGCAGTCACCGTGACGTTCCCAACGTGCCCTTCACCGACCGTCCAGAAGACGATCGTGTTGTGGTCGATGATCGTTTGGCCGTGCATGCCGGGCTCCAGGCCCTGCCCCGGGAATGTCGATTCATCGAAATGGAAGCTCCAATGGCCACTCGCGTCCGGAGTGGCGTCATAGCCCCAGTAGCCGCCATCACCCTCGCCAAGGTGCAGGCCGACCGTCTGGTCGGCCGTTCCGGTCACGGTGTCTGTTTCGGCGTTGACGCTGTCGACACTGAGGTTCGCGACGGTCCGGGTCTTCGACTCGCCCGAGCCGTATGTGACGGTGACGACGTCGCCGCCCTGGAGGTCGAAGCCGCCCAGGTCGAACTTGGCGACTGCCGGACGAGGGACGCTGCCGGTCGGCTGCGTCCACATGTCGAGCAGCCACTCGCCACGGGTCAGGACGTTGGTCGTGTGGACCGTCTGCGTGTGGACGGTGTCTCCGCCACGCTTGATCGTGACGGTGACGTCGCCCGCAGCCGGCAAGTCCGAGATCCAGACGCGGTTCGCCTGGGGGTCCATCCCGAGGTCAGCCGTTGGCGCCGGGATCCAGATCTGGTCGTCATCCTCGTCGGTCCAGAGGTAGTCGCCCTCGTCGGGCCCGACGGTCTTGTTCGGCACGACGAGCGTCTTGGTCGTCGTCCCGTCGCTCATCGTCAGCACGTCGCCGGCTTGCGCCTGGAACGGCCCGATGCTCAGGTTGAAGAAGACGTTTTCGCCCCCCGTCTGCGGCATGTTCTGGTTCGGACACGAGTCGCGCCCGGTCATGCAGCTCCCGCCTGTGCGCGTCGCGACGAAGTCGGGTGACACGCCATCGCGGTGGATCGTCAGGGTCACCTTCGATTCGTCCGGCCAGTCGCTCCCGACGACGTCCTGGATGACCGGCGAGAAGATGAAGCGTGTCTGCGCGAGCGTCCTCGGTCCGATGGTCGTCGCGTCTCCGTCCTCGTCGATCTGCCTGATCGACGCCTGATCGAACCGCTGGAGGTCGTATGACGGATCGGCAGTCGTCGAAGTCGACGATCCACCTGCCGTCGGGCATCCGGCTGAGCCTCGGCAGTGCGGCGACTCGATCGTCGCCGTTGTCGATGCGTGACGTTCACCAGGTCCGGCCGATCCGACGTGCCGAAGACACGTGTTCGCCGCGGCGTCGTAGCCCTTGAGGACGAGATCGGCGATCACGAGTGCCTTCGTCCCGTTCGGACCAGTCACCGTGACCGTCTGGCCGGGCTGCAGATCCCACGACGTCGACTGGGTCCCAGGTGCTCGAGGTCGAACTCGGTCGCCGTCGTAGCTGATGGCGATCGCCGGACCACGTCCGATCCTCGCCCGCGACCGGGTGGATCGTGACGGTCATCGGGCTGCCCGAAATCGGTGCCCCAGATCCAGGCGTCGAGCCACGTTGACGTTGAACGATCGGGTCCGGGACCCGCCATTCCACGTCCGTCTTGTTCCCGTTCTGCGTCTCGTTCCTCGGCGTTGCCCTTCGAGCCTGGGACGAGGTCGACGACCTGTTGCTCCCAGTCGTCGTCACCAGGGACCGACACGTTCACAGACCACGAGCCGGTGGCGTCGGCCTGGAAGTCGCGACCGGTGTCGCTTTCATAGACCCCGACGCTCACAGGAGCGCTGGGTGTCGCGTGACCGCTGATGATGTTGCCGACGATCGAGTCCACGACCAGCGGCGCGATGGTCATCGTCTCGGTGGTCTGCCCGTCGGTGACCATGACCTCGTCGCCGACCGCGAACGCGACCGGGCTGTCGATGTGGAACTGGCCGTTCCGGTCGGTCGTGATCGGTTCGTCGGTGTCGATCCGATCGCCGTTGTGGGTGACCGTCACGACGCTGTTCGGGGCGAAGTCCTCGCCCGCGACCTGGGGCTCGATGAGCCAGACCGAGATCCGTGGGTCGTACACATGGGTCTCGACCGACGTGCTGTCGCCGTCTTCGTCGATCTGGGCGGCGCCGACCCGCGCACCTGGGCCGAGTGTGGTGGTGTTCGCTTCACCGGGTGTTGCGCCCGGTACCGAAACGTCGGCCGACCACGAGCCACCCGCCACCGGGACCTCGCGCCAGACGTTGTCGGCGTCCTCGGCCGAGACACGGACCGTCCCGCTGGTTGCCGTGCCGCTGACGTGGTCACCGACGATGGAGTTGATCGCGAGGTCTGTCACGACCGTGGATTTGTCCGTCGTGCCGTCCCCGACGACGACTGTGTCGCCGGGACGGACGTCAAGTGAGCCGTCCAATTCGAACCAGATGTCGCCGTTCTCGTTGAACGTCGAATCGTCCGCGTCGACCGGTGTGCCGTTGATGGTGAGCACGAGGGTCGAACCGGGCGTGAATTGCGCCGCCGATACCCCAGGTGCGGAGACGTTGACGGTGAAATTGGGATTTCGGATCGCGTAGTCGGCCTGAGTCCCGTCGCCGTCCTCGTCGAGCTCCTCGGTGCTGATCCAGGAGCCCGGGCCAAGGGTAGTGGTGGCCGTTTCACCCGGACCGTCAGGCGTCCCGACGTCGACCGACCAGTGGCCGTCGACGACGGCGACGGTGCGTTGGACGTCTGTTCCCGAGACCCAGAGCCGCAGCGTTGCCGTGTCGGCGATGCCGCGGATGACGTTCCCCTCGACGCCCGTGATCTGCAGGTGCGTGACGACGGTCGTCTTGGTCGCGCCGCCGGCGCCGACCGCCACCGTGTCGCCCGGGACCATGCGGATCGGCGGATCCTGGTCGTCGGGGAAGTCCAGCCAGAAGTTGCCGTATGGGTCGGCGACGGGCGTGCCGATCTGCACACCGTTCAGGGAGACGGTGATCTCCTCGTAGGGGCTGAATCCCTGGCCATCGACGAACCCGAAGCCGGGTCCATCACCGCGGTCCGCGGTGAACCGGAACGATGGCGTCGGCTGGTGCCAGACGAGCGGGTAGTGGTCGACGTCAGCCGCGCCCGGCACGGCGTGGGGCGAATCGACGATGCCGTCGGCGCCCGGGACGTTCTGTCCCGAGCCGCCGAACAGGTCGGCGCCCGTGGCGTCGTCCCAGCTGTTGCCGCCAGACGGATAACCGTCGTCCCAGCTGTTCCCGCCGAATTGCTCTTCGGCTGCGATGGCGTTGACGGCGTTGTCCATGAAGGTGTTGTGGCTGAATCGGTTACCGCGGTTGGGCTCGGTGTCGTTCCGGCTCACGCGGGCGCCGACTGCGTTGCCCGAAATGATGTTGTTCGCGAAGCGATTGCTCATGGCAGCGCTCGACAGGTCGATGCCGTTGGTGCCGTTGCTCTGGATTCGATTGCCCCCGACGGTGTTGTTGTCGGACCCGGCCCCAGTGATTCGCACGCCGTCCTGGAGATTGTTCGAGATGTCGTTGTCGGTCACACTGCCATAGGAGGCGGAGTCGAACACCAGGCCGTTTGTGTTGTGGGTGATGGTCGTCCCAGTCACGGACCAGCCGTTCAGCCAGCCGATCGTGACACCGGCGCCGTTGTTGTCATGGACGTTGCAGTCGATGATGGCCATGCCATCCGAGCCGGAATAGGCGGTGATCCCACCGCCGTTCCCCCAGGCTTCGACGCCCCGGTAGATGTTGCCGCTGGACCCACTGCCACCCTGCCGGTCGCCCCCATTGAAGCCCCAGTCAGTGGCGTTGGTCGCACGCGATCCCAGCACCTGGTTCGCATTCGAGCCGTTGTAGAACCAGACGCCGTACTTGCCGCCGTCCGTCCACACGCGGTCGAGGGTGTTGTTGCTCGCGTGTTCATACCGGATCCCGACGTTTGGCGCCGTAGCAGTCACCTTGAACTGGGAGAGCATCGCTCCGTTCGTCTGGACCGTGATGGCGACCGCGCTTCCGCCACCATCGATGATCGTCTTGTCCCATCCCTCGCCCTCGAGGACCACTCGCTTGGCGATGACGAAGCCACCGGGATAGGTTCCAGCCTTCACGTGGATCGTCCCGCCGGCCCCGACGAGTGTCAGGGCCGCGGCGATCGTCGCGGCGTCATCGGGCACGACTACATACGGCGCCAGGCCGGGTCCCACCTCGATCATGGCTTGCGCCGGGCCGTCATCCGGAACGTCGTTCCAGCCGGCGACGCCGTCGTGCCACTCGACTTCAGCGACGTCCTCGCCACCGAGTTCGACCGCGCCGGTATTGCTCGGTTCGCCAGGGAGCCAGTTCGTGTAACCCGGGGTCTCCCCGCTGGTCCAGACGAACGTGCCCTCGACAGCCTTGTCATTGAAGCCGATGCGGAAGTACATGCCGGGGAAGGTGGCCGACAGCCAGTCCTGCTCGGTCTGGTCATTGATCGTGACGAGATGGCCGCCGACCGACACGGCGTAGGCCTCGGCCCCGGCATAGTCGTATGAGTCCACCAGGGCGTACCAGTGCCCGGTCGCGATGTCGTGATGCCAATCGGGGATGTCGGCCGCCATGACACGGGCCGGGGTCATGGCCCCGAACCCGATCGACGTGAACGCGAGGAGCAGGCCCGCGGCGAAGGCCGCCACGCGACGCGCTGCGCCAGATTGCGCGTTTGAGAGGCCGGCGATCCGCATGGCACGACCCGCCTTTCGGCGCCGGGGCGCAGAGCGCAGCGTCGGAGTCGGGTTCGCCAGTGGCTCAGCGCGGTTCCGGCGGCCAAGGGCAACGAACCGCGCGTCCTCGCACCCTCTGACCGGACATCATCGAACTCGGATGCAGCGGGCGCCAAGTGCCGGACGGCCCGAAATCACCTCGAGATCGCGATCCGGATACGGCTTGGCTAAGGAATCGCAAGCCGGCCCTGGTTATCACAGAACTCTCAGAAAGCGGGCAGACGATCGAGGTCCAGAAGCGCCCACGGACCCGGCGTTCGCACATGACGACGGGGTCTCGGCAGAAGGAACTCGATGTACGAATTGTTCACTCCGCTCACCCCTCCGGGCGCCACGCCGCCCGAGACCCAGCCGACCGCCGCCCCCATTTCGACGGCGGTGGGCAACCCCTTCGTCGCACCGGTCGAGCCGGCCATCGCGTTCGCGGCCCCCGAGACCCACACCAGCCCGTCCGCGCGTCGGACGGTCGGCCCGGGCTTCGTGTTCGGCGCCGTCCTCGCCTCCGCCCTGCTCGCCTCGGGCGGCACGTTCGTCGCCGTCAGCGCGGCGACCCACTCGTCGACCACCCCGGCGGTCCTGCCGGTCGGCAACGTCGCCAGCACCGGCTCGCTCAACGGCGGCACGTCCGTCGTGGACATCGTCAAGGCGGTCAGCCCGGCGGTCGTCACGATCGTCGCCGACGGCATCACCATCACCGATCCGCAGACCGGTCAGGCCCAGCAGGGAACGGCCACCGGCTCAGGCGTCATCTTCGACGCGAGCGGCCTGATCCTGACCAACCATCACGTCGTCGCGGACGACCCGCAGACCCTGACCGTCAACCTCAAGGACGGGCGCTCGTTCCCGGCCACGATCTACGGCATCGACACCCTCACCGACCTGGCCATCGTCAAGGTCGATGCGACCGGCCTGCCCACCGCCCCGATCGGCGACTCGTCGTCCATCCAGGTCGGCCAGCAGGCGATCGCCATCGGCAGCCCGCTCGGCACCTTCACCGACTCGGTCACGAGCGGGATCATCTCGGCCGTCGGCCGGAGCATCCCGGTCGAGAACGGCACCGTGCTGACCAACCTGATCCAGACCGACACGGCCATCAACCCCGGCAACAGCGGCGGCCCGCTGCTCGACCCGAGCGGCAAGGTCATCGGCGTCAACACCGCCGGCTCCGCCAACGCCCAGGGCATCGGCTTCGCCATCCCGATCGACATCGCTCGTCCGCTGATGACCGAAGCGTCCGCCGGCCAGCAGCTGGCCCGCCCGTGGCTCGGCATCCGGTTCGAGACGATCGACGCAACCGTCCAGAAGGACAACGGCCTCCCGGTCGCCAACGGCGCCTGGATCCCGACGGCATCGGCAGACCAGTCCGGTGAGTCGGTCGTGGCCGGCGGCCCGGCGGCGCAGGGTGGCCTGCAGGCCGGCGATATCATCACCGCTGTCGATGGCGTCACGCTCGATGCGACCCATCCGCTCGACATCGTCGCCAGCCAGCACGCACCCGGCGACAGCATCACCCTGGACGTCCTGCGTGACGGCCAGACGACCCAGTTGACAGTCGTCCTCGGGACGCGACCCGCGACGACGTAACCCTTTCGGTCCCTCATCGCTGAAAGACCGCCGGCGCCGCCGGCGGTCTTTCGTGTTCGCTCAGTGCAGGTGTCGTTGCCAGTCGGGCGGCACCCGGCCCGCCGGTCCAGGGACCGGCTGGTCGTCCGGGTGGGCGTCGGGCGGCGCGAGCGGCGGTCCCTCGCCGTAGGCGTCGGCCTCGTAGCTCCAGTACCAGTCCTCGTCGGGCTCGAACGAGCGGACGATCGGGTGGTCGGCATCGGCGGCATGGTGCTTGGCGTGCTGCGAGGGCGAGCTGTCGCAGCAGCCGACATGTCCGCAATGCGCGCAGCGGCGCAGGTGGAACCACCAGCCGTCGCTGGCGAGGCACTCGACGCAGCCTGTTCCCGATGGCGGGACGAGCGGGTCGATCGGGACGTCGGTCATCGGGCGGTCCCTCGGCTCATTGCTGGTAGCGCTCGACGACCTCGGCCGGTCGCGGTTCGGCGTCGGACGGATCGAGGCCTGCCGCACGCTTCGCCTGGCGCTGGTGAAGCAGGTCGTAGGCGCGATCGAGCTCGACCTTGATCGCCTCGAGGCGGGCGACGTCGTCGGCCGACAGGCCGCTGCCGTCACCGGCCTGTTCGAACAGCCGCTCCTCCTCCGCCGACAGGCCGTTGATGCGATCGAAGATGTCGGGGTCGGTCATGGTCATCGCGTCTCCTTCGGTCCCATTGTCGTCCGGTTCGGGTTCGGCCGCTATGCGGACCCGCCGGTGATCCGCACCGAGCCGACGCCGCCCTGGACGTCGATCTCGACCCGATTCGCGGCCGTCGCGTAGTCGGGCGACTCGTAGCCGTTGCCGCTGGCGGGGAACCGAGACTGGTCGATCTGGGTGCTCCCGAGTGCCATCCTCGTGCGGATCCGCGCGGCGACACCGGCCGGGACTTCGAAGGTGAGCGAGGCGGCGCCGCTCTGTGCCTTGACCGTCGTCGCTCCGGCGGCCTTCGGCAGGCGGACGCGCGTCTCGCTCGCACCCGTCTGCAGGTCGAGGCTGCGCAGCCGGGTATCGCCGAGATCGAGGATGGTGCGGCTGGCGCCAGCGTCCACCTTGAGGTCGAGCGGGACCTCGGCGGTGACACCGACCGTCCAGCGCGACGACCGCTCGATCCATGGCAGGCCGTAGCGGGTGTCCTGGGTCAGCTCGAGGCGGCCGGGGCCGTGCGATCTCGCGATCACCCCGCCCTCGCAGGTCCCGTCGGCGAGCTGGCCGGCGGCTGCTCGCCCGACCGCCAGGTTGCCCGCGCCGTAGCCGATCCGGATCGACGCGCTGGTCGCGCCGTCAAGCGGGACGCCGAGCGTCTCGGTCATCCCTCGTCCGCTCGGCAGGAAGGCGCCGATGATGAACCAGACCCCGAGGATGACGAGCGCCCACGGCCAGTACTGACCGATGAGGTCGCCCGGCCCGGCCCCGATGGTCCCGGTCGTGCTGGCGAGCAGGATCGAGCCGACGACGATCCAGGCGACCGGCCAGGTGAAGGCCCACAGGCCGCTGTAGTCCCAGCTCCGGCGGATGATGGCCGAGACGAAGCCCGCAACGCCGACGAGGATCAGGAACATCGGCCACGCCTGGCTCCACGGCAGATCCGCGGCACGCTGCACCAGGAAGACGATCCCGAGACCGATCAGCCACGTGGCGCCGATCAGCGAGCCAGTGCGTGCGTTGGTCACGACGAGCCTCCTTCGGTCGAGAGCCTAGCGTCCGTGCAGCGCGGACGAAAGGGCCGACCGGACCAGCGCGGTGCTACCATCGCCGCCCGGTGACGATTCCCACCGGCTGAGAATGTCGGGGGAGAGCGTCATGACCACAGCGCGGGACCGTCCGCCGGAGGAAGCCGCCGAGGACACCTCCTTCGCTCGGGGTCTGCGACTCCTGCTGACCGTCGCCGATCGCGGCGACGTCAGGGCGGACGAGTTGAGCGCCACGCTGGACATGCCGCTGTCCACCGTCTATCGATACCTCCGGACGCTCGGCGACTTCGGCTTTGTGGACCGCCACGGCGGGCAGTTCCGGCTCGGTCCGAAGCTGCTCATCGGGACCGGCGCCAACGTCAGCAGCGAGCGCCTCATCCGGCACGCCGACGCAGCTCTGCGGATGCTCGTCCACGAGACCGGCGAGACCGCGGTCGTCGTGCGCCGGATCGGCCTGTCGTGCGTCTGCCTGCACCAGGTCGAGAGCGACGCGGCGCTGCGGGTGACCCTCGAGCCGGGCGACATGTCACCGCTGTACGCAGGCGCACTCGGGCGGGTCCTCCTCGCCTTCGCGCCGGCCGAGGTCCTCGACGAGGTGCTGGCGCAGGATCTCGTCCGCATCACCGAGGCGACGCCGACCGAGGACGAGCTTCGCGCGAACCTCGGCGCGGTGGTGATGACCGGGCTGGCCGTGAGCGACGGGGAGCTCATCGACGGCTCGGTCGCGATCGCGGCGCCGGTCTTCCGCGAGGACGGCATCGTCGGCGCGATCGGCCTGCTGGCGCCGTCGTTCCGGTGTGATCCGGTCGCCCGCGCGCGTGCCGGGCGGCTGATCGTCGAGGCGGCTCGCGCCATCAATGCAGCGCTTGCCGAGGACGGATCCGGGTAGGGATGGTACTTGTGTCTCGTATCGTGGCAGACCCTTGTCTCATGGTATGGCAATCGGACGCCGAGTTCGCTATGCTGCACCCTCATGAGCCATCGATCGCGCTCCTGCTTCGATCGCCTGCTCCCGGTCTCCGACCGGTACGCCAGCCTTCCCGTGGCTGACGCATTCACCTGGGACGCCTGTGGCGACCAGGTCCGTCCCGGCGAGTGGTACATGGTCGCCTTCCGTTCGCGACGCAGGCCGGGCGTCGACGAGGACCGGCTGACCGCCTATGACGACTGGGCGCACCATGAGGCCATGAAGGCTCCGGGCTTCGCCCACTACTTCAAGGGACCGACCCAGGTGGACGGCCTGTGCATGTCGTTCTGCCTCTGGGACAGCCGGGCCGAGGCGCGCGAGGCGGCCGGTCGCCCGGCCCATACGCAGGCCGCCGCGCTGACCCACGAGGCATACGCCGAATACCGGCTCGAATTCCACCGGGTCCGCCGCCTGGGCGACGGCACCTTCACCTTCGAGCCGTATGACGCGGCCCCGGGCAAGCCCGCCTCCGGACGACGCGCGCCACTGACGCGTTCGGCCGGTCTCGCACCGTCCTGACGACCGAACCCGCGCCTGCGCCCGCACCTGGGCCGTCACCGATACGGCGCGTCGTTGCCGTCGTGCCCGGACTCGCGGCGGCCATCGCGGTCGCGATCGTCGCGCGCCTCGTCACAGGGTTCCTGCCGTCGATCGTGGCCGAGGTCACCGTCGCGATCCTGTTCGGGATCATCGTCTCGACCGTCGCCGGCCCACGCCTGCTGCCCCTGGCGCCCGGGCTGCGGTTCGCCTCGCAGCGGGTCCTGCGGCTCGGGATCGTGCTGCTGGGGGCCCGCCTCAGCCTCGGCGAGATCGCCCGCATCGGTGTCCCTTCGACGATCCTCATCGTCCTGACGATGGCGGCCTCGTTCGGGATCGTGCTGGGCGTTTCGCGTCTCGTCCGGATCGAGGGACGGCTGGCCGTCCTCATCGCGGTCGGTTCCGCGGTCTGCGGCAACACGGCGATCGTGGCGACCGCACCGGTCATCGGGGCCAAGGCGCGCGAAGTCGCCTATGCGGTCGCGACCATCACCCTGTTCGGGACGCTGGCGGTGTTCCTGTACCCGGCCATCGGCCGCGCGATCGTCCTGCCCCAGCCGTCCTTCGGGCTCTGGGCGGGCGTCGCCGTCCACGACACGAGCCAGGTCATCGCGACGAGCGCCGCCTATGGCCCGGACGCGCTCGACGTGGCGACCGTCGTCAAGCTGATCCGAAACGCACTCATGGCCCCCCTCCTGTTCCTCATCGCGACCGGCTGGGCGGCGCGTGGCGGCGAAGCCGTGGAATCGGCCGGTCGCGGGGCCCGTCGGGCGGTGCCGCTGTTCGTGTTCGGGTTCCTCGCCTTCGCGGCACTCCGGACGATCGGCGTCATCGATGCCGATCAGGCGGCCATCCTGGACCTCATCGCTCGGTCGCTCATCCTCGTCGCGCTCGCCGCGGTGGGGATGTCCATCCACGTCGGCGAGCTGCGCGAGACGAGCTGGCGGCCGCTGGCCGTCGGCTTCTCCGTCGCGCTGGCGGTCGGCCTCGGCACCTTGTTCCTCATCGTGACCCTCGGGCTCGGGGCCGGGATCGCGACGTAGAACGTCCCGCGACCGGCCCGGTGAGCCTGTCCTGCTACCCTGCGGACGTGGCGATCGAGACGCTGGCCTCTGCGCGGCCCGGGTCGACCCCGGACCCGGGGCCGATCGTCGCGACATGGCTCGGCCGGGTCCCGTATGGCGAGGCTCTCGCTCTCCAGAAGACCCTCGCCGCCAAGCGCGCCGACGGCGAGATCGGCGACCGATTGCTGCTTCTCGAGCACCCCGCGGTGCTCACCCTCGGACGGACATCCGACCCGGTCCACATCCTGGCCGACCCGGCCACCCTGGCCGCCCGCGGCATCGACGTGATCCGCGTGGAACGAGGTGGCGAGGTGACCTACCACGGACCCGGCCAGCTCGTCGCCTATCCGATCATCGGACTGGCGGCACGTGGCCTGATGATCCGGCCGCTCGTCCGGGCGCTCGAGGGGGCCCTCATCGCGACCTGTGCCGAGCTCGGCGTGGTGGCGGCCAGGCGCGACGGCCACCCTGGCTGCTGGTGCGATCCAGACGGCCCCGACCCGCGCAAGATCGGCGCGCTCGGTCTCCGCGTCGAGCGCGGTGTCAGCTATCACGGCATCGCCCTCAACGTGACCGTCGACCTCGCCGACTTCGAGCTCATCGACCCGTGCGGCATGCCCGGCGTGACCTCGACCTCGATCGCCCGCGAGCTGGGCGACCGCAACGCCAGCCCGACCACCGCGTCCGTCGAGGTAGCCGCCCGCCACTACGCTGCCGCCTTCGCGAGCGAGCTCGGCGCGTCGCTCGGCTGGGCCTGAGCCGTGGCTGCCGGACTGTTCGAGCTGCGCAAGGACCCGATCACCGGGTGGTGGGTCGCGACCGTGGTCGATCGGGCGTTCCACCGTGACCGGTTCGCGCGCGCCGCCGACCAGGTCGACGACCACCTCTTCGGCTGCGCCAACTGCTCGACGCCGGCCGGCGACGGGATCCGCCTGCGGATGCTCAAGGACTTCGCGTTCCACGTCGTCGGGACGGGCGAGGACGCGCGCGAGCTCGAACGTGGGCTTGGCCAGGTAGCTCTCGCGCAGGCGCGCGCGACCGGATCGTGGCGCACGATCGTGGCCCCGCCCGGGGAGCATCGCCCTCTCCACGCCGTCGGCAACGAGATGATCGAGGAGCTCGTCGGGCGCGCCCGCGACGCTCTTGTCGACGCACGGACGACCGGCCAGACCGATTACGTCCAGGTCGTCCAGAACTGGGGCGCGCAGGCGGGCGCCCGGACCAATCACCTCTGCCTCGACCTGTACGACCTGCCACAGATCCCGCACCGGATCGCCGAGGAGCTCGGGGGCGCGGCGCGCTTCGTCATCAGGGAAGGGGAGTGCCCGTTCTGCCGCCTCGTCCGCGACGAATCGCGGCGGCCGGATCGGCTCGTCTGGGAGGATCACGCGAGCGTCGCGTTCGCCCCGTACGCCTCGCGCTCGCCGTTCGAGGTCTGGATCGTTCCCCGCCGTCACGAATCCGACTTCGGGCGAGTGACCGGCGCCGATGTCGCGGCGACATCCGAGGCGCTCCGCCAGGTGCTCGGTCGCCTCGCCACGAGCCTCGACGGACCGCCCTACAACCTCGTCCTGCATACCGCCCCGCTGCGCGAGCAGGTCGATGCGACCTACCACTGGCACTGGGAGATCCACCCGCGCCTGCGCGAGATCGCCGGTCTCGAGCTTGGGACGGGTCTGCCGGTCAACCCGGTCTCGCCGGAGGACGCCGTCGAGGAGCTCCTCGGCCGCGCAGAGGAGCGTCCGGTCGCGAGCGGGGACGGCCCGGCTTGAGGTGCGCCGGCTCGGCGCGGCCCTGGCGTCACATGGAGCGGATGCCCGCCGTCAACTGGCCGACGAGCGCATGTTGCCCATCGACCGCGTTTCGTGACTCATCCCGCTCGGAGAACCCGTGGTCGCCGATCCCACTCTCGCTGACCGTCGCGACATCCTCGGCCGCCCCGTCCTCGTTGGCTCCCGGGGTCTCGCCGTGAGCGGGATGTGGGATCACGAGGAAGCCGGCGCCTTCGTCGAGAGCCTCTTCGCCAAGCATCACGGCGAGATCTACGCGTACCTGCTGCGGATGCTCCGTGAACCGGAACTGGCCGCGGACCTCACCCAGGACGCCTTCATCAAGGCCTACAAGAACTACGACACGCTCGAGAAGCCCGAGAACGCCCGCGCCTGGCTGTACCAGATCGCGCATCGGGTCGCCCTCGACGAGATCCGGCGGCGCAAGATCATCCGGTTCTTCCCGTGGACCGGCGAATCGCGCGGAGCGGCACCCTCGGCCGAGCACCTGGTGATGGACGCCAACCTGTCCGGCGACATGCAGCGCGCACTGGCTCGCATCCCCGAACGCCAGCGAGCCGCGCTCCTCCTCGCCGAGCTCCATGACATGACGGGCGTCGAGCTGGCCGAGGCACTCGGCGTCAGCCACGTTGCCGCCCGAGCCCTCCTGACCCGAGCCCGCGAGAGCCTCCGCCAGGCGCTCGCCACGGAACGGGCGGCCGAGGCCGAAGCCGACGCCAAGCGGTCCGGGCAGCACCCCGCGGAGCGACGGCGATGAGCCGCATCCAGCGCATCCGGCGGCGCCGGGCGAGCGACTCCCTCGCCAACCACGATCGCGCCAGGCGCCTGGCTGCCGAGCGACTCGACGGGGCGCTCGAGCCGCCCGAGGCGACCTGGCTCCGCGAGCACATGGCGGGCTGCACGTCGTGTCGCGCCGTCGCGGCTGCCTACGAGGCGGACCGGATGGCCCTCCGCGGCCTGCGCGACCGAACCCCGGAGCCGCCGCGTGACCTGTGGGCGCGGACATCGGCGGCCATCGAACGCGAGGCCTCGAGCCGGGGCGGCCGATCTCGTCGGACCTCCACTGGGCGACCGCGCCCGGCCCTCGGCGTGCTGTCGGGGGTCGCGGTCGTCGCCGTCGTCATCGGTGCCAGTGTCATGTCCGGTGGCTGGCTGAATTCGCCGGCGACCGCGCCTGCGCCGACGGTGCCCGCGGTCGCACTCGCCAGTCCGAGCGCCGGACCCGGGCCGACACCGATCGCCGTCGGGGCAGGCTCCGTCGGCTGGGTGGGGACCTCGACGAACGGCCAGCTGGCCTACAACGTGACGACGGTCGACCAGGTCTGCCCGGTCGAACGCAAGCCAGATTGCGCTGAGGTGTCCGATGGGCACTCGCGGCAGGTCGATCTGACCATCCACCCCAAGTCCATCTCACAGTCGCCGGTCCGGAATCAGGCGGTGGTGGTCGGGAGCGACGGGTCCGGCAGCGACGCGGTCCTCGTGATCGCGCTGCCGACTGCCGAGCCGACGGCGACGCCGGCACCGACACCGACCCCGACACCGACACCGACGTCGACACCGTCGACCGAGTCGACGGCACCGAGCAGCGAGCCGCCGACGACGACAGCCGAACCCACCACCGATGCGAGCGCGCCGCCCGCCAGCCAGAGTCCCGAACCAACGGCCAGCCAGACGCCCGAGCCGACGGCCAGCCCGAGCGCGACGCCGGCGCCGACCCTGGCCGCGACCCTTGCGATCGTGTCCGGGGTGAGGGTCGTCGGCCAGTCGGCCGCATATTCGCCCGACGGCGAGTGGTTCGCATTCACTGCCCGCCCGTCGGACGGGACGAGCGGACCCGACATCTACGTCTGGCGGGTCGGCGATGAGCTCGCCCGGCCGGTCACCGACGACCATGCCAGCGTCTTCGGGTCGTGGGTCGGCAGCCGGCTCATCGGCAGTCGCCCGGCGGGCGCCCAGGGCACGGCGGACGTCACGGCAGCCTCGTTCATCATCGATCCGGCGACCGGCAAGGAGACCGCACTCGAGGCGAACGTCTGGCGGCCCGTCGTCGACCCCGGTGACAGCTGGGCCGTCGTCTGGGACGGCACGGTCCGCATCGACCCGGCCACCCGGATCCCCGTTCCGGACAAGGGTTCGCTCGTGCTTCGTGCCTACAGCCGCGCAAACGGCGTCGCGCCGAGCGGGGCGACCGCAGCGATCGTGGACGGCGACGTGTCCGAGTTCGACGTCCGTTGGGACGAGACCGGGACATGGCTGGCCATCTGGATCGCCGACTCGAGCGATCCGTCGATCGGGCGTCTGAGCCTCCTCCGCATCGACCCGGTGTCCGGGGCGGTGGAACGGCCGCACGGCGCGCCACAGGACGTGACCGCGCTGCCGGGCTTCTCGATCGCCGACGGACGGCTCGCGTGGGCCACGCCCCCCGGCCAGGGTGGCGAAGGCAGCCGTGTCCAGATCGTCGCCTGGACCGACCAAGCGGTTGGTTCTGTGGAGTCAGGCCCCATCACGAACGTGGTGGTCATCCACTAAGGGCGCGTCGCCGGGCGGTCAGGCCGTCAGATAGCGCGGCCCGGCGGCCCCGGCGGAGGCGCGCCTGAGCACCACAGCGAGCGCACCTGAGGGTGCGTGAGCGAGGAGCGCAGGGCGCAACGCACGCCCGGGCCGCCCGGCCGTGCTAAGGTCTAGGGCGTGCGACCCCCCAGGTTGGTCGTAGGGTCGGTGCTCACCGCGGCCCTCGCCCTGGTCGCGCTACCGGGTCTCGCCGGTTCACGGGCCCCCAGCCCGATGGAACCGGTCCCGGCAGCGGCGTTCCAGCAACTCACGATCCCGGCGGATGATTCGCGATCGACGGCATCGATCGGGTCGGTCGACGACGTCTATCTGTCGGCCGGATCGCTCGACGAGTCGAGCGTCATCGTCGAGCCCGGCGCCGCGACGGTCGATGCCGTCAGCGGCCGGTCGACCGCCGACCAGCCCAAGACCACCGCCTCCTCGGTGCGCAAGGGCGCCCGATCCGCGACGGTCCACGGGTCGCCGCGCTATACGCTGACCGGCGGCGCCACCTTCTACGACAACGGCACCACCGCGATGCGCCTGCCGCGTGGCACGGTCGTCAAGATCTGCGGCAACGGCGGCTGCATCGTGCGCGTCGTCAACGACTACGGACCGCAGAAGAAGAGCCGCGTCGTCGACCTCTATCGCCCGGACTTCTTCGCCATCTGCGGCTGCGGATCCTGGTCGGGCACGACGCAGGTCACGGTGTACGTCTACTGACCCTGGCGGGTTATCCTGTTCGCGTCCCTTCAACCACGGCCCCGTGAGGCCGCCAGGGAGGCCCGGTGAGGCCCAGGAAGGAGCGATGAGCGGCCGTCAGATCATGACCGCGGACGAGATCCGTCGGGCGACGGTCCGGCTGTCCCACGAGATCGTCGAGAAGCAGGCCGGAACGGACGGTCTGCTGCTCATCGGTATCCAGCGACGTGGCGTCCCGCTGGCCGAGCGGATCGCGGCGGCGATCTCGGAGAACGAGGGTGTCGACGTCCCGGTCGGTGCGCTCGACATCACCTTCTACCGCGACGACCTGTCGATGGTCGCCCAACAGCCGATCGTCAAAGGCACGGCGCTCCCGTCGGGGATCGACGGCCGGACGATCATCCTTGTCGACGACGTCCTGTACACCGGTCGGACGATCCGTGCGGCGATGGACGCTCTCGTCGATTTCGGTCGCCCGCAGGCCATCCGGCTCGCCGTCCTGGTCGATCGCGGCCATCGCGAGCTGCCCGATCCGCGCCGACCACGTCGGCAAGAACGTGCCGACCTCGCGCGAGGAGCTGGTCAAGGTCCACCTCGAGGAGATCGACGGCGAGGACGGCGTCGAGATCGAACGGCTCGTCGCCGAGCCCGTGGGATGAGTCTCGTGGTGGACCCCGAGGCGGCGGCCGGCGTCGCGCCGTCGGTCCCGTCCGTGGACGCCGTGCCGGGCAGCCAGCCGGTCGCCTGGCGCCATCGGCACCTGCTCGATGTGGACGGCCTGACCGCCGCCGACCTCGAGCTCGTGATGCGCACCACCGACGCCATGCGCGAGGTCCTCGCTCGACCCATCGCCAAGGTCCCCGCCCTGCGCGGTCGCCAGGTCACGATCCTGTTCTACGAGGCGTCGACCCGGACCCGCGTGTCGTTCGAGGTCGCGGCCAAGAACCTGTCGGCCGACGTCGTCAACATCGCCGCCGCGAGCTCGTCGGTGTCGAAGGGCGAGTCGCTGGTCGACACCGTGCGGACGGTCGAGGCGCTCGGCGCCCACATGCTGGTCATGCGCCACTCGGTCTCGGGCGCGCCGTACCTCGCGGCGGAGACGTTCGGTGGCTCCGTGCTCAACGGCGGTGACGGCTGGCACGCCCATCCGACCCAGGCATTGCTCGACCTGTACACGATGCGCGAGCGGCTGCCGGGCGGCTCGCTGACCGGGCGCAAGGTGGTGATCCTCGGCGACCTGCTCCATTCGCGCGTGGCGCGGTCCAACATCTGGACGCTGACGGCGGCCGGCGCGGACCTGTGGCTGTGCGGCCCTGCGACGCTCGTCCGCGGGTTCGAGGCTTGGGCGGGACGCGGTGCCGCGGCAGGCCGCCGGTTCCACGTGACGACATCGGTCGACGAGGCCGTGCGCGACGCGGACGTCGTCATGGCCCTGCGCATCCAGCGCGAGCGGATGGCGTCGGGCCTGCTGCCCTCGCTGCGCGAGTACGCGGCGCGCTACGGGCTGACCCGCGAGCGTCTCGCGCTGGCCCGGCCGGGGGCGCTCGTCATGCACCCGGGACCGATGAACGAGGGCGTCGAGATCGCCGCCGACGTCGCGGCCGGTTCCCAGTCGGTCATCACGGACCAGGTCACCAACGGGGTCGCGGTCCGGATGGCGCTGCTCTACCTGCTCGCCGGCACGCACGCCGGGACCGAGGCCGCGTGACCGGTCAGGGGCCCGACCTCGAGATCAGCCGTGCCTGGCTCGTCGATCCGGCGGCGGGTCGGGAGGGGCCGGGCGAGATCGTCGTCCGCGACGGGATCCTCGAGGCGGTCACCTGGCTCGACGGCGCGGACGCCGACGGCATCGAACCCGACGGGGTGATCGTCGCGCCGGGCTTCATCGACCTGCACGTGCACCTGCGCGAACCGGGCAACGAGGACGCCGAGACCGTGGCGACCGGGCTCGCGGCCGCCGCGCACGGCGGGTTCACGACGGTCTGCGCGATGCCGAACACGACACCGGCCCTCGACGAGCCGGGCGTCCTGGCGCAGGTCCGCGCCGCCGCCGTCGCGTCCGGCTCGTCGGTCGAACTGCTCGCCCATGGGGCGGTGACGGTCGGCCGGGGAGGGGAGCGGCTCGCTGCGCTCGGCGAGCTGGCCGACGCGGGTGTCGTCGGGTTCTCGGACGACGGTGCGCCGGTCCGGTCCCCCTCGATCCTGCGAGCCGCGCTGGCCTACGCCGGCGCGCTGGGTCTGCCGATCGTCGACCATCCCGAGGACGCCGGGCTGACCGACGGCGCCGAGGCGAATGACGGGTTCATCGCCACGGTTCTCGGCCTGCGCGGCTGGCCCGCCGCGGCCGAGGAGATGGCGGTCGCGCGCGACCTCGCGGTCCTTGCTGACGTGTGCCGGGATGTGCCGGGCGCCCGGCTTCACCTGACCCACGTGTCCACGGCCGGTGCTCTGGACCTGGTCCGCCGGGCCAAGGCGGCCGGGCTCCCGGTCACCTGCGACGTCACGCCGCACCACCTCGGCCTGACCGATGAGTGGGTCGCCGGCGCGCGGCGCTGGGCGTGGGAGGCGAGCGGCGATCCGTGGTCGGACGGGGCGATCGTCGCCGGGCCGTACTCCACGACGCTCCGCGTCAATCCACCGCTCCGGTCGCCCGAGCACGCGGCTGCCTGCCTGGCGGCCCTCATCGACGGGACCGCCGACGCGGTCGCCACAGACCACGCGCCGCACACCGAGGTGGACAAGGCGGTCGAATTCGGGATGGCCGCGAACGGCATCAGCGGCATCGAAACGGCGCTGGGGGTGCTGCTCGCGGCCGTCGATGCTGGCCGCCTGCCGCTCGCGCGTGCCATCGAGGCGCTCACGACCGGTCCGGCGGGCATTCTGGGCGCCCGGTCGCGCCGGTCGGGTTCGGTGGGCCTGGTCGAAGGCGTCCTTGCGGACCTGGTCGTCTTCGATCGCTCCGAACGCTGGACAGTCAGCGCGGACGCACTTGCGTCCCGTGGCAAGAACAGTGCGCTCCTCGGGATGAACCTTGCCGGCCGCGTTCTCGTGACGATCGCCGGGGGCCGGATCGCCTATGGGGCTGCGGACGCCTGAGGGCTCGGGACTTGCGGAAGGACGCACTCGATGATGGCCCCGGTTCCGGTGCCGTCGTCGAAGGTGGCGCTATACGACCCGCACTCGTCGGTGAACCGGATCGTCCGGATCGGCTTCCCGGGATTGGCGGCGACGATGTCGTGGGCCTTCGCATCGCATGTGTCAGGTTCGAGTGGGCCGCAGTCGATCACATTCTCCGGGCCCTGCGGAGGCGGAGGCGTGGCCGCCGCCGTGGCCTCCCCGACGCTGATCGCCGGTACGTCAACGCTGCCCGTGAAATACATCACCAGCTCGTGCCCGACGGCCATCGAATCGCAGTCAGGCTGCGGACCCATGTCGAAGGCGATGGACTTCAGGTCCGATCCGATCGTGACCGTGACCTGGCTGTCGCAGACGCCACCGATCCAGGTCAGGTTGACCCGGCCCGGCTTGCCGGGTTCGGCCGCGGCGGCGAAGCGGCGGTCGGACGTGATCGTCGGTGGGTCCTGTTCCGTGGCGCTGACGAACCGCCCCGATCGGTCGACGATGGCGACTCGCAGTGGCGGCCTGCCGATGCCGGCGCCACCCGCAAGCTCGAGGACCGTTGCGCCGGCGGGTGGCCATGCCGATGCGCTCGGGCTCGCCTGTGATGTCGGGGGCGTGCCGCCGACCAGGATCGCCTGGCCCTCGGGGTTCATCTCGTAGATGGCGTCCGAGCCGTCGATGACGATGTAGGTCGAGATCCGTTCGGATTCGAGGACGCGGGCGATCCACAGGATCGATTGGTCGATGAGATTCTGCTGGCCGGTGCCGAGTGACGGCTCGAATGTGGCCAGCTCATTCGGACCGTCGACGACAGTCATCGACAGGACCTGCGACTGCGGCGCCTCGTTGGCGACGATGGCCTCGACGTCGAATGACGTCGAGCGCGTTGTTGCCGTCGTCGGGGAGACGCGGTCCGCCTTCGTGGTCGAGCCGTGGACCATGGCGACCGAATCGACGACGAATCGGTCTCGACAAGCCGTCTGCTCGGCGGCCGGACAGAGTGCAGCCCGGCGGTCGTCGAAATGGCCGACGAAGACGACATCGACGGGTGTCGACGCGGTGTCCTGGCCCGGCGCCGAGCGTGTCCGGGAACCAGGTCGTATCGAGGCCATCGAGGTCGGGATTGAGCGCGGGGCCGCTCGGTGTGTCGAAGGACATGGTGCCGCCGGCCACGTGGACCAGGGATTCGGCATCTTCGGTCAGCCAGGCATGGTCGTCGGGGCAGCGAACCTGGAGCGGGCTGACGGTCGGCGTGAAGGGACACGGCAGCACCGGTGCGGGAGTGAACCAGCCGAGGACCGCGAACTCGCCATCGTCGACCCCCGAGTCACGGATCGCGATGGCATCCGGGACATGGACGATCGGGAGCCCGAAGATCGCGCCCGGGATCGCCTGCTCGGTCGGTGTCGCGCTTGCGCCCGGCGTCCCCTGCGCAGCCGAGGCCGATGGCGGCGGCGAGCCGGCGGCGGTCCGTCCGAAGCCGCCCAGACCGACGGTCAGCGTCCCGATCAGGATGACCATGACCGCCGCGGCGGCGAGCGCCCAGGCCGGACGACCGGTCCGGGGCCAGGTGAACCGCGCCGGTGACGTTCCCGCGATGCGGACGTGGACGGCCTTCTCCAGATCGGGACGGTGCGGGCCTGTCGAACCGCTCGCGGAATGCCGCGTCGAGCCGATCGTCGTCCCAGTCGGGCTGCGTCATCGGGCGCGTCCATCGGCGGCCAGCTCGCTCTCGAGTGCCCGTCGCGCTGTGTGGAGCCTCGACTTGACCGTCCCCACCGGGATCCCGAGGATCTCGGCCAGCTCGGCCACCCCGTGGCCCTCGAGGTGGTGGAGGACCAGGATCGTCCGCTGGTCGGTCGTGATCCGGTCCAGGGCCGTGCCGAGCACGTCGGCATCGGAGCGGCCTCGGGTCGCGCCATCGGCGGCCGCGGCCAGCGCCACGACATCGCCGGCCGGGATCTCGCGAACGCGCCGGCGTCCCGCGGGCGCGCAACGTCATCCGGGCGGAGTTGACCGCGATCCGCTGCAGCCAGGCGTCGAAGCCGTGTCCGGGTCGCGCAGCTCGCGGATCCGGCGCCAGGCGGCGATGAACGTCTCCTGGGTCGCGTCGCGGGCGTCCGCCTCGTCACCGACGATGGCGTATGACAGGCGGTAGATGGCGTCGATCCGAGCGTGCATCAGCTCCTCGAACGCGTCGAGGTCCCCGTGACGTGCCCGATCGGCCAGCGATCGGTCGTTCACGGTTTGGATCGGATCCCTCCACTGTGCGCGTTCGACCATCTGATGCCGCTCGACGCGGCCGGGTTCATCCTAGATGTGGATGACTTCGAGCCCGGGGGCGTGGAGGTAGTCGTCGTCCTGTGTCACGACCGGGATACCCAGCGTCATGGCCGTTGCAGCGATCCACGAATCGTTGGCGGGCATCCGGAGTCCGAAATCGCGAAGCGACACGCGGAGACGCGCCCACGTCTCGGCGACCGCTTGATCGATGGGGATGGGATCGAATGCGAGGGCGGACGTCAAGGTCGCAAGGCGTCGGTCTCGGCTCGCCGTGTCTGTCGCGGCGAGGACCCCCGCTCGGAGTTCTCCGATCGTGATGACCGAGACCGCCAGGCGGTCGGGTAGCAGGTCGAGCCTGGCCGCGCGCCCCGACTCGATCGCGACGAAGACCGTCGTATCAGCGAGACCCGTGGTCACCGGATCGGGATGTCATCCGTCGAGTCAGGCACAAGCGATCTGATGTCGCTCAGAAGGCCAGGATCCGCGCGGTGGGAGAAGACCTCGCGAACGAACCGCTCTCGACTCATGAACCTCGGCCGGGATCCCGCGGGCACGAGCGCAGCGACCGGCCGGCCGTCCACGGTGATCGTGATGGTCTCGCCGGCCTCGACTCGGTCGAGGAGCGCGCGGGTGTTGTTGCGAAGCTCTCTCGACGCGACGTCTGTCATGCGACGACCGTAGCACACATGCGACGCATGTCAATCGCGGCGCGCTCATGGCCGGACCCGGTACGCTTCGACCATGCCGCACTCGACGCCGAACGACGACTTCGAACACCGCTCCCTCTGGAGCGCGACGATGGCGGCGCTGCCCGATCGCACCGGGCGAGCGCTGCCGGAGACCGCCGATGTGGTCGTCGTCGGCGGCGGGTATGCCGGGATCACCGCGGCTGCGGAGCTTGCCCGTCGGGGGGTCGCGGTCACGCTCCTTGAGGCCGAGACGCTCGGCTGGGGTGCCTCCACCCGCAACGGCGGGATCGTCCATCCGGGCTACAAATGGGGACCGCGTCAGCTCGTCCGGCGCTACGGCGAGGCGACCGGCGGGGCGCTGTACGACGACACACTCGCGGCGTACGAGGGAGTCAAGCGGCTCATCACTGACGCCGCGATCGACTGCGACTTCCGCGAGGTCGGCTATGTCGAGCTCGCCCACGCGGCCAAGCATGTCCGCGAGCTCGAGCAGCTCCGCGAGAGCCTGGCCGGGCGCGGGGTGGAGTCGATGTTCGTCCCGCGCGAGAAGCTTCACGACGAGATCGGCTCGGATGTCTACCACGCGGGCCTGGTCATCCCCGGTGGCGGCCTCGTCCACCCGGGCCGGTTCTTCGCCGGCCTCGCGGCGGCGGCCGATCGCGCCGGCGCCGATCTCCACGAAGGGGTCCGGGCGAAGACGGTCAAGCGGCAGGCGGACGGCCGTTTCACCGTCGAGACGGAACGGGGCGCGATCATGGCCCGCGACGTGTTCATCGCCACCAACGGCTACACGGACGGCGTCGCGCCCGGTCTGCGGCGGAGGATCATCCCGATCGGCAGCTACATCATCGCGACCGAGCCGCTACCCGACGACCTCGTCGCCGAGCTCTCGCCTCGCGGCCGGGCGTTCTTCGACACGAAGAACTTCCTGTTCTACTGGCACGTCTCGGCCGACAAGCGAATGGTCTTCGGCGGCCGGGCCAGCATGCTGCCCACGACCATCGACCGGACGGCGCGCATCCTCTACGCGGGGATGACCCGCGTCCACCCGCAGCTCGCCGGCCGCCGCCTCGACTACGCCTGGGGCGGCAACGTCGGCTTCACCTTCGACCGCATGCCGCATGTCGGGCGGACGTCTGATGGGGTCGCCTACGCGGTCGGCTGCTGCGGCTCGGGTGTGGCGCTGATGACGCACCTCGGCACGAAGGTCGGGGAGTGGCTGGCGGGCGGCGAGGCGCCGGCACTGGCCGCCTTGAAGTTCCCGCTGGTGCCCGCGCCGTACGAGGGCCGGCCGTGGTTCCTGCCGATCGTCGGTGAGTGGTACCGGCTCCAGGACCGGCGCGCCGAGCGATGGCGACCGTGAGGGTCGGTTTCCGGACATCGCCGCAGAACACCGATTGGGCGAGCCTCGAGGCCGCGTGGGTCGAGGCCGGCCGGCATGACGTGTTCGACTCGGGTTGGCTCAACGACCACTTCATGGACCCCGTGCGCGACCGTGGCGGGTCGGGCTTCGAGGCGATGACGGCGCTGGCGGCGCTGGCCCATCACGTGCCGGGCAAGACCGTCGGGCAGACCGTGCTGGCCGCCACGTTCCGGCATCCGTCGGTCCTGGCCAAGGAGGCGATCACCGTCGACCATCTGACCGGCGGCCGGTACATCCTGGGCCTCGGGGCGGGCTGGCACCTCGGCGAGCACGAGTCGTTCGGGATCGACCTGCCGCCGCTGGGCGAACGGTTCGACCGGTATGAAGCGACGATCCGCGTGTTGAAGGCCCTGTTCGGCGACGAGGCTCGGACGGAACCGGGCGTGACCCTGGACGCGCCGCCGTATCGGCTCGACCGGGCGGTCATGGAGCCGGGGCCGATCCATCCGGGCGGTCCGAAGCTCTGGCTCGGCGGGCAGGGGCCACGTGGGCTGCGGCTGGCCGCCCGTTACGCCGACGGCTGGAACTACGCGTCCAACCTCGACGGCACGGTCGAGGGGTTCATCGAGCGGCGCGACCTGCTGCTCGCGGCATGCGATGCGACCGAGCGCGATCCGGCCACGGTGACGCTGTCCGTCCAGATCATCATCCCGCCGGCCGGGGAGCCGCGTCGGGCGGCGTTCGAGCAGGCCATCGCCTATGGCCGTGCCGGCGCCTCGGAGATCCTGCTGACGACACTGGCCCGCGAGGGTGCGCCCGGGATCCGCCGGCTGGCGACGGAGATCGCCGAGCCGCTCAAGGCGGCGTTCGGCTAGGCGTCGTCGGCCAAGCGCCGGAGCGTGGCGAGCAGCCGCTCGATGTCGGCCTCGGTCGCGAGGTAGTTGACGATCCCGGCACGCAGCCAGGTCGATCCGCGCAGGCGGGTCGTCGTCAGCCAGCCGTCGCCGGAGACTTCGAGGGCGGTCTGGAGGCGGTCCTGGTGGGCGTCCAGCTCAGCGGCGGGCAGTGCCACGGCGGCGTCGTGTCCGCCAGGCATGTGGCGGAAGCAGACGACGGAAAGCTCCGGGGTCTCGGGGATCGCCTCGAAGTCGTCGGACTCGGCGCAGCGGCGCGCCAGCAGAGCCGCCAGGTCGTCGTTGGCCTCGATGAGGCGGCCGAACCCCTGCGGTACCCAGGTGCTTCCACGACATCCATAGCTTGAGCGCCCGCCAGCGCCGCGTGCCTTCGAAGCTGAGCTTGTAGAAGTTGAGCTGGTCGCCGTGGTCGTCGTGGTCGTCGCCGCCGGCCACCGGCGTCTCGCCGCCGCGGTAGTACTCGGGCGCCCGGCCGCCGAAGACCTGTCCGAGATGCGCCCCGTCGCGGACCAGCAGGCCGCCGATGTCGTAGGCCTGGAAGAACCACTTGTGCGGGTCGAGCGTGACCGAGTCGGCCCGGTCGAGGTCCCGCACGCGGTCGCGGTCGCGGCCCGACAGTCGCGCGCCGCCGCCGTAGGCCGCGTCGACGTGGAGCCACAGGCCCTCGGCCGCGGCCACGTCAGCCAGCTCGCCGATGAGATCCACCGAACCCGTGTTGGTCGAGCCGGCCACCGCGGCGATCGCGAACGGCACGAGGCCGGCGGCTCGATCGCGCGCGACGGCGGCCGCGACCGGAGCACCGTGGAGCCGGAACCGCTCGTCGGACGGCAGGATGACCAGCGTCTCGGGCGGGAACCCCAGCAGATCAAGCGCCCGGGCGACCGAGAAGTGAGTCTGATCCGAGGTGTAGACGCGGACCCCGTCGAGCATCGCCCCGCGTGGCGCCCGGCCCGCGCCGAGCAGCCGTCCGAGATGGATGTCGCGGGCCAGGGTCATGCCCATGAAATTGGCCATCACACCGCCCGAGGTGAGGAGCCCGAACCCGTCGGGGCCATACCCGACCAGGTCGCACAGCCAGCGCACGACCTCCTCCTCGACGAAGGTCGCGAGTGGCCCGGCATGCCAGACATCGACGCCCTGGTTGGTCATCTGCGCCAGCAGCTCGCCCATCATCGAGACCGGCAGTGGCGGCGGCGTGAAGTAGCCGAACTGGCGCGGGTGCTGCGCGTTCATCTGGCCTCCCGCCAGACGGTCGCCGAACTCGGCGAGGATCGCGGCGATGGGGGAGGGGGCGTCCGGCGCCGGCGCCGGGCCGCCACGTGCCCCGAAGAACGACGCCCTGAGCTCGGCGTACGGCGCAGGGTCGCCCATCGCGCGGTTCGCCGCCCGGTCGTACAGGAAGTCGAGAGCGGCCGCCCAGGTGTCGGTGCCCAGGCGCTCCATCGCCGGGCGCGACGTCGCCTCGTCGCCGTAGAAGACGAGCTCGGGTTCGGGGTGCCAGTCGTGGTCGTCTGATCGGTCGGTCATGGACCGCGATGGTAGCGGCCGGCCGGGTACGCTAGGGCGATGGACGACCACGACCCGGCCGGGCGCGCCTGGCTCATCGCGCATCTCGACCCGCTCGGTGTCCCGTATGAGCTGTTCGCCTGCGATCCGGCGCTCGCCGACACGGCGGCGTTCTGCGCGGCATACGGCTTCGATCCGGAGGATTCGGCCAACACGATCGTGGTCATCGGCAAGTCCGACCCGCCGCGCTACGCCGCATGCGTGACCCTCGCACCGTACCGGCTCGACGTGAACCGCGCCGTCCGCGACCGGCTCGGGACGCGCAAGGCATCGTTCGCCCCCGCCGAGGAGACCGCCAGCCTGACCGGGATGCAGATCGGCGGGGTGACCGTGTTCGGGCTGCCGGCCGCGCTGCCGATCTGGGTGGACAGCCGGGTGATGGCGCGCGATCGGATCGTCCTCGGCGGTGGCTCGCGATCGTGGAAGGTCGTCGCGGCGCCGGGGATCCTGCGGGCACTCCCCGCGGTGGAGGTCGTCGACAGCCTCGCGACCGAACCGCGACCGACCGAATGACCGGCCCGATCGTCAGCATCCGACCCGTCGAGGACGCCGACCTGCCGATCTTCCTCGCCCACCAGGCTGATCCGATCGCCGCGGCCATGGCCGCCTTCCCGACCCGTGCGCCGGAGGCGTTCTACGAGCATTGGGCGATCATCCGGGCCAATCCCACGCTGACGACCCGGACCATCCTGGCCGATGACGTCGTCGTCGGCGATATCGGCAGCTGGGTCGATGCTGGCCAGCGTGAGGTCGGGTACTGGATCGGACGTGAGCACTGGGGTTTGGGTTACGCGACGGCCGCGCTGCGGTTGCTGCTCGAGGAGGTGCCGGACCGCCCGATCTTCGCCCACGTCGCGCTCGACAATGTCGGCTCTCGCCGGGTGCTCGAACACTGCGGGTTCACGCTCGTCGGCGAGGCGGTCGCCACCGACGGCGTGCACGAGCGGATCTTCCGCCTCGACTGACCGGGCGCTGCGCCCGCCGGCCTGTCGACCCACAGGCGACAACAAGGCCGCGAACGGCGCGATCCGCGGCTTCTCGACGCGGTTTGACGCTCAGATGTCGACGATCTTGGGTCGAGAGAGGTCGTCCGGCCGCCTTCGACACGTGGTTGTCGACTGCCGGTCGACGTGCAGCTGGGCGTCGCCGACGGTCGGAGGCCACCTCCCGTATCGTTGCGCTTCGTGACCGACCAGCCCGCCGACCAGACGACCCACTCGTCCATCCAGCCGCCCGAGGCCCCGCCGCCCGCTCCGCCGTTCGACCCTCGGGCGGATCCGACCCCGCCGCGTCAGCCGCGACCGAGGACCGGTCCGATCCAGTACAAGGGCGACGACCTCGAGCCGGAACGTGGCCCGGGCCTTGGCTGCTTCCGGTTCCAGCTCGCGATCCTGGTCATCTTCATCTTCCTGACACCGCTCAGCGTCGTGTGGGATTGGCCGCCCATCGTGAGCACGATCCTGCTGTTCTCCGTGATCCTGCTGCTGCTGGTGACCGGGCAGACGATCGTGTTCCTCCTCCGCCTGGTCAGCGCGGACCGTCGCGGCCGCCGCCGGCCGCTCGCCAGCGGGACGAAGACGGTCGGCGAGCTCGAGGATGCGGGGGCGACCGTGGAACAGGCCGCGGAACCGGCCGCGTCGGTCGCGGAACCGGCCGCCGAAACACCGGAGGACCCTGGCCCGACTGCGTGACCGGCCGGGCATCGCATCTCGAGCCCGATATGCGTGCCACGGCTCGTTGTCAGGCCAACGGGGTCATGCCTGCCAGATAGTCGTGCGTGGACTGGTCGGCGCGCGATCGGCCTTCCGCAACGGGCTGCAGGGTGTTGGTCGACCGAAGTCGAGCGTGAACTGTGTCGCTTTCTCGGCGGGGCGGCGGACTACCAGTCCAGGGACGGGTACCTGGCCACCCCATTGCCGCGACCTCGCCAGATACCCATGGCGCGGCTGCCCGTCATGGGCGGCCGGTCCTCGCTCAGGGCGTGATGTCGAACGACCCCTTGGCCAGGACCTCGGTCCCGACCCGATATTCGAGCCCGTACTGGCCGGGACTGAGCCCGGGCCGGATGTCCTCCGTCACGCAGTCGGCGACGGATCCGATGGCCTGGTCGCTCGTCTCGGTCGTTGCGTCCGGGTAGGTCACGGCCACGGTCAGCGTCTCGCCGGCCGTCGTCTTGCGCTTGAGATAGGCGACGGCGTGGATCGGCGTGCTCGCCGGGAATGACGTCGCGGCACCACTGACCGAACAACCCGTGCCGCCGGTCCCGAACTCCATCGTTCCCGCCAGGAGCGTCTTCACCTGGGCGCCGAGGAAGATCAGCCCGATGACCGCAAAGAACAGGAAGACGCCGATCGCGACGACCGCGATGATGCAGCCTCGTCGCCGACCGCCTCCCGAGCCACCGTCGGGCGCGATCCAGCCCGGCGTCGCCCCCGGAGACGTCGCAGGTGCCGGGTCGGCCACCGACTCCGGCTCGGGCTCGGGCGCGGTCGGTTCGGGCGCGGTCGGCTCGCTCGGCTCGCTCGGCGCGCTCGGCTCGGGCGGCGCGCTCGGCTCGGGCGGCGCGGTCGGCTCGGTCGGCTCGGTCACGTGGGCACTCCTCAGCGGACCGACGATGAACATCTCGCAGTGTGACAGGGCGCCGCATGGCGGCGTCACCGCACGGGGACCGCGTGCGACAATAGACAGCCGGGTCACCGCGTGGCCCGGATCGTTCGCTCTGGAGGAACCCACCGGTGCCCGTGCTCGCGACCTACTTCAGCGTCCGCCGCGGCCGAGACCCGTTCTTCAAGTTCTTCATGCGCACGATCTTCCCGAAGCAGGTGAAGGACTACGAAGAGAAGTTCGGCATCCGCTTCATCGGCTGGTTCAACGTCGCCCACGGCTGGGACTTCGACAACGTGATCCTGCTCGACCTTCCCGACTACGCGACCCTCGACAAGCTCGAAGCCGACGAAGCCACCCGGGCCCTCGGCCACCGGGCCGGCGAATGGATCTTCGAACGCCATCACTCGATGTTCCTGCGTGAGCGGATGGGTCCCGACCTCGAATACCATCCATGACCCCATGAGCTTTCGACGCGACGCACGACCACCTGGCGACGAACCAGACCGGAGGCAGACAATGGATACGGGCCACAACGACCTGCTCGGTGAGCTCGCAGCCGATGCCGCCCTCGAGCGGTCCGACTTCATCGTCCAGTCGACGGAACAGCTCCGGCGCTTCCTCGATCACCACAAGGACCGCATCGCGGTCCTCGGCGGGCTGACCCTCATCGACGAGGAGCCCGACTACCTGTCGATCGCCCCCGACCTGTCCTTCCGGAGTCGGAGTCGCTATCTCGACGACCTGACCGGCGAGTGGGTGAGCGAGACCGAGGTCATCGAGTCCGCCTCGGAGCTGGTCGAGCTGTACAACCCGGCCGACATCTACGCGGCATTCGCCGAAGCCGCCCGCGAGGCGGCCGGGATGCCGGCCGAGCCGACCGCCGAGGGCGACCTGCTCGAGGTCTCCGGGATCTCGGCCGACCAGGGCATCTCCATCTCGGAGGATCCCTACGCCGCCGCCGCCGACTCATGGGCCGCCGGCCAGCCACCCGTCTCGCTGACCGAGGACGACGATGAGTCGGCCGCCCGCCGGCTGTACGACCTGGCGCTCGAGTACCAGGAACGCAGCCAGCGGTCCGAGGCACGCCTGCTCGACGAGTTCGAGGGCGCGTCGGCCAGCCTGGTCGCGGTCATCGGCGACATGATCATCGTGGACGACGACGACGAGCGACTGTCGCTGACGACGTCGGGCTTCCGCGCCGAGGTCATCCCCGAGGACGCCGAGGACGAGTGGCGGACCCTCAGTGGCTCTGACGAGCTCGTCGAGTTCTACGACCCGACCGACGTGTTCGGCGATCTCGCCGACGCGCTCGCCGAGGCATTCCCGTCCGTCGCCCCCGAACTCGCCGGTGCGACGGCCGAGGGTGACGCTGAGGGCGAGGCGGCCGAGACCGTCGATGGCGCCGACACGGACGACGGCGGGGACGAACCGACCGCGTGACCATGCGGCTCGCCGCCGCGGAACTGGTCGAGAGTCGGGAGATCCTGCCGGGCCAGTGGCTGCAGGCGTATCACGCCCCGGGCCTGGCCAGCGGCTCGCGCGCCGGCCAGTTCGTCCATGTCCGCCCGGGTGACTTCTCCGGGATGATCCTGCGGCGGCCGTTCTCGCTCAACACGGCCGACGCCGCCACGGGCATCGTGACCGTCCATTTCCGGGTCATCGGCCGGGGCACGGACTGGTTCACCCGGCTGCGACCGGGGGATGCGATCGACATGCTCGGGCCGCTCGGACGGCCGTTCGAGGTCGACCCTCGGAGCCGTCACCTGCTGCTGATCGCCGGTGGCCTCGGGATGGCCGGGGTCCGGATGCTGGCCGATGAGGCGATCCGCGACGGTCGCCGGGTGACGTTGCTGTTCGGGGCCGCGTCGGCGCGCGAGGTCTATCCCTCGACGCTGCTGCCCGATGAGGTCGAGTACATCGTCGCCACCGACGACGGCAGCCTCGGCCATCACGGCTACGTGACGGACCTCGTCCCCGAATACGAGGCGTGGGCCGACCAGGCGTTCGCTTGCGGACCACAGCCGATGCTCGCGGCGCTGGCCCGGATCGCCGCCGGTCGTCGCGATCGGCTCGGGGTCGCGAAGCTCGGGCGCAAGCGCGGTGCCGGGAAGGTCGACCCGGTCGGCTCGCCGGCGGCCCGCCGGAAGGCGTTCCTGCAGGTGTCGATGGAGCAGAACATGGGCTGCGCGGTCGGGGCCTGTCTCGGTTGCGTGGTCATGAGCACATCGGGGACGCCGCAGCGGGTGTGTCGCGAGGGTCCGGTCTTCGCCGCCGAGGAGATCGCCTGGGACAACGCCTGGTGAAGAAGAAACGTGGCGTCGTGACCGGGTCGCCGAGAGTCGCCGACCAGAAGTACCCGACCGGCCCGAAACGCCCGCCGAGCACGACCGCCGGCCGCCCTGCCCCGCCCGTCTCAAGCCCGCGGCCCGTGCCTGCGGCGCCGGTTGCCGGGGAGTCGGTGGACCTGTCGGTCGAGATCGGCCGCGGCCTGGTCCTACCGAACCCGATCCTCGTCGCGTCGGGGACGTTCGGGTACGGGATCGAGTACGGCGACGTCGTCGATGTCGACCGGCTCGGCGGGATCTGCTGCAAGGGGACGACGCTCAAGCCACGCATCGGCAACCCGACGCCGCGCGTGACCGAGACGCCGGCCGGGATGCTCAACTCCATCGGGCTCCAGAACCCGGGCGTCGACGCGGTCATCGAGAAGTACGCCGAGACCTGGACCGTCGTGGCGGGTGCCGGTCATCGTCAACGTGGCGGGCGAGTCGGTCCATGACTACGTCGAGGTCGCGCGGCGGCTTGACGGTGTCCCAGGCGTCGCCGCGATCGAGCTCAATATCTCGTGCCCGAACGTCGGCGCCGGCGGACTGCAGTTCGCCATCGACGCCGGCGCGGCGGCCGAGGTGACCGCCGCGGTCCGGCGGGCGACAGACCTGCCCCTGCTGGTCAAGCTGTCGCCGAACGTGGCGGACATCCGGCCCATCGCGCGGGCGATCGCCGACGCCGGAGCGGACGCGCTGACCGCCATCAACACACTGTCCGGCATCGCCGTCGCGCCCGGTCGCGGCCGCCCGCTGCTCGGCAACATCTACGGCGGGCTGTCCGGTCCGGCCGTCAAGCCGGTCGCGCTACGCGTCGTCTACGAGGCGGCCCAGGCGGTCAAGATCCCGGTCATCGCCATCGGCGGGGTCACGAACCTGGACGACGTGCTGGACTTCCTGGCCGTCGGTGCCGTCGCGGTCCAAGTCGGCACGGCGATCTTCGCCGACCCGACCCTGCCGGTCCGCCTCGTCGACGAGCTGGCGGGGGAGTGCGGTCGGCGCGGCCTTACGACATACCGTGACCTCATCGGCACGGCGTTGCCGAAGAAGGCCGAGCGGCCCTCGTCCAAGGGCGTCGAATACCGGCCGTAGACGTAGACTCCCGCCATGACCACTGTCCTGCCCGCCATCGACTCCGCCGTCCGCAAGGCCATCGCGCTCAAGACCGAGGCGCTCTTTCGCAGCTCGGGTGCGTTCCGTGAGGGCCATTTCCTGCTCAAGAGCGGCCGCCACGGCGACGCCTACGTCGAGAAGTTCCAGGTCCTCCAGGATCCGGCCGCGACGAGCGAGCTGTGCGGCTACTTCGCGACCCACGGACGCGGGCGCGACGGCGAGGCGCTGGTCGACCTCGTCGCCGGCCCCACGACCGGTGGCGTGATCCTGGCCTTCGAGACCGCCCGACAGATCGGCGTCCGGAGCATCTTCGCCGAGGAGGTCCGGGGTGACGACGGCACGATCCACCGCGAGTTCCGGCGCGGCTTCCGGATCGAGCCCGGCGAGAAGGTCCTGCTCGTCGACGACATCCTGACGACCGGCGGCTCGCTCCTGGCGATGCTTCCCGCGGTCGAGGCCATGGGCGGAGAGATCGTCGAATGCGTCGTCCTCGTGGACCGGAGCGGCGGCCGAACGACGCTGACCTCGCCGACCACCGGCCACGTCTACCCGCTCCGCTCGTTGTGGCAGCTCGACCTGCCGACCTACGAGGCCGGACCCGAGACCTGCCCGCGCTGCGCCGACGGGACGCCGCTGCACGCGCCGGGAAGCACCGGGACGGGCACCATCGGGGCCGGCGCGGCCGCCTCCTGATCCACTGAGCGGTGGATCGACGGAGCCGGAACCTGTTCATCGCCGCCCTGGTCGTCGTCATCGGCCTGACCGGCGCTGCAGCCTTCCTGCTGGGCGGGACCGCCGTCCGCGATCCGGACGGACCGGCGGGTGCCCAGGCCGCGGTCGGGGTCATCGTCGCCGTCCGATCGGAGGGCCTGGACAAGGTGTCCGGGTTCGACCTGCGGACGACCGACCAGGGGACGCTCACCTTCGTCCTCGGCGAGCTCGACAACGGGGCGGAGTTCCCGCCCGGTCATCTCGTCGAGCACCAGGCGACCGCCCAGCCGGTCCGCGTCTGGTACCGGACGGAGGATGGCGTCCGGGTCGCCGTCCGGCTCGAGGACGCGACCTGACCCGGTCAGCTTCGGAGAAGCGCCCAGCCGGAACGTCACCTAGAGTGAACCGATGGACACGACGACCCGAGTGGCCGACAGCCACGACCTGATCCGCGTGCAGGGCGCGCGGGTGAACAACCTCAAGGACGTCAGCCTCGAGATCCCGAAGCGCCGGCTGACGGTGTTCACCGGCGTCTCGGGCTCGGGCAAGAGCTCGCTGGTGTTCGGCACCATCGCGGCCGAGTCGCAGCGGATGATCAACGAGACCTACAGCGCCTTCGTCCAGGGCTTCATGCCGACCCTGGCGCGGCCGGACGTCGACGTGCTCGAGGGCCTGACGACGGCGATCATCGTCGACCAGGAGCGGATGGGCGCCAACGTCCGCTCGACGGTGGGCACCGCGACCGACGCGAACGCGCTGCTGCGCCTGCTCTTCAGCCGCCTCGGGAAGCCCCACGTCGGCCCGCCCACGGCCTACTCGTTCAACATCCCGCAGCGCAAGGCGAGCGGCGCGATGACGGTGGACCGCGGCAGAGGCGAGCGGATCGTCGTCCGAGACGCGATCTACCACGGCGGCATGTGTCCGCGCTGCGAGGGCATGGGCTCCATCAACGACATGGACCTGACCCAGCTCTACGACGACGCGAAGTCGCTGAGCGGGGGCGCGCTCAAGGTCCCCGGCTACAGCATGGATGGCTGGTACGGCCGCATCTTCGCGGGCGCCGGTTTCGACATGGACAAGCCGATCCGCGACTACACCAAGAAGGAGCTCGATCGCCTGCTGCACGAGGAGCCGACCAAGATCAAGGTCGACGGGGTGAACCTCACCTTCGAGGGACTCATCCCACGGATCCAGAAGTCGATGCTGTCGAAGGACGTCGACACGCTCCAGCCGCACGTCCGGGCGTTCGTCGAGCGGGCGGTGACCTTCACGACCTGCCCGGACTGCGGCGGCACCAGGCTCAACGAGCCGGCCCGATCGTCGAAGATCGCCGGGATCAACATCGCCGACGCCTGCGCGATGCAGATCGACGACCTGGCCGAATGGCTGCGCGGACTGGACGAGCCATCGGTCGCGCCGCTGCTGGCGGGCCTGCAGCACACGTTCGACTCGTTCGTCGAGATCGGACTCGGCTATCTCTCGCTCGACCGACCGTCGGGCACGCTGTCCGGTGGCGAGTCGCAGCGGACCCGGATGATCCGTCATCTCGGCTCATCGCTGACCGACGTCACCTACGTCTTCGACGAGCCGACGATCGGGCTGCACCCGCATGACATCGCCCGGATGAACGTGCTCCTCCAGCGGCTGCGCGACAAGGGCAACACGGTCCTCGTCGTCGAGCACAAGCCCGAGGTGATCGCCATCGCCGACCACGTGGTCGACCTGGGCCCGGGCGCCGGGACGGGCGGCGGCGAGGTCGTGTTCGAGGGCACGGTCGAGGGGTTGCGGGTCAGCCCGACCCTGACCGGGCGACACCTGGACGATCGCGCATCGGTGAAGCCGTCGGTTCGGACCCCCACGGGCGCGCTGGAGGTGCGCGGCGCCGACACCAACAACCTCGAGGACGTCGACGTCGACATCCCGCTCGGCGTGCTGGTGGTGCTGACCGGGGTGGCCGGGTCGGGCAAGAGCTCGCTGATCGATGGCTCGGTCGCCGGCCGGGAGGGCGTGGTCTCCATCGACCAGAGTGGCATCAAGGGCTCGCGGCGGAGCAACCCGGCGACCTACACCGGGCTGCTCGACCCGATCCGCACGGCGTTCGCGAAGGCCAACGGGGTCAAGCCCGCGCTGTTCAGCGCCAACTCCGAAGGTGCCTGTCCGACCTGCAACGGCGCGGGTGTCATCTACACCGAGCTCGGGTTCATGGACACGGTCTCGACGACCTGCGAGGACTGTGAGGGCAAGCGCTACGAGGCGTCCGTCCTCGAGTACCACCTCGGCGGCCGTGACATCAGCGAGGTGCTCGCGATGTCTGTCAGCGAGGCCGAGGAGTTCTTCGGCAGCGGTGAGGCGCGCACGCCGGCGGCCCACACGATCCTCCAGCGCTTCGTCGACGTCGGCCTGGGCTACCTGCGGCTCGGCCAGCCGCTCCCGACGTTGTCCGGTGGCGAGCGCCAGCGGCTCAAGCTGGCCACCCACATGGGCGAGAAGGGCGGCGTCTACGTCCTCGACGAGCCGACCAGCGGCCTCCATCTTGCCGACGTCCGGCAGCTGCTCGTCCTGCTCGACCGGCTGGTCGACGGTGGCAAGTCGGTCATCGTGATCGAGCACCATCAGGCGGTCATGGCCCACGCCGACTGGATCATCGACCTCGGTCCCGGCGCCGGCCGCGACGGGGGCCGGATCGTCTTCGAAGGCACCCCGGCGGCGCTCGTCGCCGCCCGCTCGACCCTGACCGGAGAGCACCTCGCGGCGTACGTCGGCGCCTGACCCGCCGGTCTGTGGCACGATCGTGGCGATGGCCGACACACCAGATCTCGCGCAACGCAGGCAGGACCTCGCCTGGCTGCGCCGCGTGCGCGACCGGATCGACCGCGAGTACGCCCAGCCGCTGGACGTCGAGTCGCTCGCCCGCGGCGCCCACATGTCGGCCGGGCACCTGAGCCGCCAGTTCCGCCTTGCCTACGGCGAATCGCCCTATAGCTACCTGATGACTCGGCGCATCGAGCGGGCGATGGCCCTGCTGCGGCGTGGCGACCTCAGCGTGACCGAGGTCTGTCTCGCGGTCGGCTGCTCGTCGCTGGGCACGTTCAGCACGCGTTTCACCGAGCTGGTCGGCGTGCCGCCGAGCGTCTACCGGCGCAACGACGACTACGCGACGGCCGGGATGCCATCGTGCGTCGCCAAACAGGTCACCAGACCGGTCAGGAATTGAGAAGCGGCGATCGCGGAGGCCACCTAGAGTGACGGCCATGGACATCACCATCCACGCCGCCTTCCTCCCCCAGGACGACCCGGACGCCTCGGTCGCGTTCTATCGCGACACCCTCGGCTTCGAGGTCCGCAACGACGTCGGCTACGGCGGGTTGCGCTGGATCACGATCGGTCCGGCCAACCAGCCCGACACGTCGATCGTGCTGTACCCGCCGTTCGCATCGCCCGGCATCACCGAGGACGAGCGCCGGACCATCACCGAGATGATGGCCAAGGGCACCTACGCCATCCTCACCCTGGCGACACCGGACCTCGACGGCGTCTTCGAACGGCTGGAGGCCGGCGACGCCGAGATCGTCCAGGAGCCGACGGACCAGCCGTACGGCATCCGCGACTGCGCCGTGCGCGATCCCGCGGGCAACCTGATCCGCATCAACGAAGTGCGCTGAGCCGCTCCGGCGTCAGCCGCCGGCCGTGATGACCGGCAGGATGGCGTCCAGCTCGGCCGGCGTGATCGTCACCTCGTAGGAGCCCTGGACGACTCCGTTCCGATCGACCGCGAAGATCCACGGCTCCGACAGCAGCCCCCACTCGTCCGTGATGGCGGTCGCCTGGAGCTGGTTGTTTGCGTCGAGGACCGGCTGGAGCGATCCGTCGACCGTCTTGAGCTGGTAGGGCTCGACGTTGATGAACGTCACGGCGGGATTGGCGGTGGCGATCGGCTTGAAGTGGTCGAGCGTCGGGCCGCACTGCTGGCTGGTGCAGAACTTCGGGGTGGCGAACACGAGCATGAACGGCTTGTGCGCCGCCAGCGCATCGGCGACGGAGGTCTGGTAGAAGGCCGGATCGGGCGCCTTGTCTGTCGAGATCTTGGTCAGGTCGCCACCCACCTCGGCGGCCGTCGGTGTCTTCGAGGCCGGCGCCTTCTGGCCGATCCCGATCGTCGGGATCGACTCGCGGACGGGAAATTGGAGTCGGACGGTCTCGGCCGGCGAGCCGGGCGCCTCGGTCGTGAACTCGGCGCCCCAGTTCCCGGCGGTCGGCAGGTCGGCGTTGACGACGTACATGCCGCGCTCGTTCTCGATCGTCCAGACGAACGCGCCGTCCCCGGTCGCGACGGGCTTGGTCGGGTCGGTGTCGAGGTCGTAGAAGGCGACCTTCGCGGTCCGGTCGGGGGCGCTGGCGACGTTGTTCTTGGCGTCGAGGTAGAGGAACAGGATGCGCGCCTTGCCCTTGGCGATGGCGTTGGTGACGAGGACCGGCGTGAGCTTGGGCGGGGTCGCCGGCGGGCCCCACGCGTCAGCCGCCGAGGGTGCTGCGGAGGGCGCCGCGGAACTGCAGGCGGCCGTCACGAGGGCGAGCAGGACCAGCAGCGGGAGCCAGCGTCGAGGGGTCATCGCCGACAGGGTATCGCGGTCGGCCGGAAGACGCCGCCGGGGTAGAATGTGCGCCTCGTGAACCGCTTCCAGAAGCTCGCCGCGCTCACTCTCGCGACCGCTCTCGGGCTGGTCACGATCGGGGTCATCGTCCGTGCCACCGATTCGGGGCTCGGCTGCCCCGACTGGCCGCTGTGCCACGGCCAGCTCATCCCGGCGCTCGGCGACACGAAGGCCTGGCTCGAGTGGATCCACCGCACGGTCGCGGTCATCATCGGCTTCGAGATCCTCGGCCTCGCGATCCTGGCCGTCCGCGACTACCGCGACCGCCGGTCGATCCTGTGGCCGTCGCTGGCGGCGGTCGGGCTGGTCGGCTTCCAGGCCTGGCTCGGGCGCGAGACGGTCCGCCTCGGCAACAGCGGGGAGTCGGTCACGGCGCATCTCGCCAGCGCCATGATCCTGGTCGCGATCCTGGTCTACATCACGGTCCGAGCGGGCTATCCGGCGCGGATCGGCGGTCGCGGCGCGAGCCAGCGGTTCACCATCTTCGCGGCGTTCACGGCCGGCGTGACCTTCGCGCTGCTGCTGTTCGGGTCGCACGTCACCGCGACCGCGTCCGCCCTCGTCTTCCCCGACTGGCCGCTGATGGGCGGCACGCTCGTGCCACCGGTCACCGACGTCACCGCCGCCCACGTCCTCCATCGCTGGGTCGCCGGTATCGTCGGGCTCATCGTCCTCGGCCTTGCTGCCTACGCCTGGCGGACCCAACGCGACCATCCGACGCTCGTCCGCCTGTCAGTCGGGGCGGCGGCGTTGTTCATCGTCCAGGTGCTCATCGGCGGCGCCCAGGTCCTGACCCAGCTCGCCGGGTGGACCCAGACGCTCCACCTCGCGCTCGGCGCGATCATCTGGGCGATGCTGACCGGGCTCACCGTCAGCAGCTACTACACGGCGCGCGTCGGCGTCGGGGCGGGCAGCGGCGAGGTCGCTGGTGCGGGCTCAGAACGCGATGGCATGCCCGCCGGCCAGCCCACGACCAAGGACACGATCCGAGCCTATATCGCCCTGACCAAGCCGAGGATCATCGAGCTGCTGCTGGTCACGACCGTCCCGGCCATGGTCCTTGCCACGCGCGACCTGCCCGGCTCCAGCGCCGGCGTCGACTGGCCGAGTTGGGTCGTCCTCGTCTTCTGGACGATGATCGGCGGCACGCTGGCGGCCGGCAGCGCCAACGCCATCAACTGCTATCTCGATCGCGACATCGACCTGCTGATGACCCGGACGCGTCGCCGGCCGTTGCCGGCCCACCAGGTCGAGCCGGAACGCGCGGTCGTGTTCGGGCTCGTGCTCGGCGTCATCTCGTTCGTCGTGATGGCCTGGTTCGTCAACCTGACCGCGGCGTTCCTGACCCTGCTCGCGATCGGCTTCTACGTCGTCATCTACACGATGATCCTCAAGCGCTCGACACCGCAGAACATCGTCATCGGCGGTGCGGCCGGAGCGCTCCCCCCGGTGATCGGCTGGGCAGCCGTGACCGGCAACGTCGGGATGCCGGCGATCCTGCTGTTCCTGCTCGTCTTCTACTGGACGCCGCCCCATTTCTGGGCGCTGTCGCTGCGCATCCGCAAGGATTACGCGGCGGCCGGCGTGCCGATGCTCCCCGTGGTGAAGGGCATCCCCGAGACGACCCGCCAGATCGGGCTGTACACGATCCTGATGGTCGCCGTCTCGCTGGTCCTCTTCGCGGTCGGGCGGATGGGCCTGATCTATCTCGTCGCGGCGGTCGTGCTCGGTGCGATCTTCCTGTGGCAGGCCTACGGTCTGTGGCGCCGCGGATCGTCCGAGGAGGCCTCGACCGCCGGCGCCATCCGCCTCTACAAGTACTCGATCAGCTACCTGAGCCTGCTGTTCCTCGCGGTCGCCGTGGACGCGCTGGTGCTCATCCCGGTCTGATCGTCAGGCCGGGTCGTCCGGACTCGACTGGGGCGCCCCGTCGGGCCACGCCGTGACGCACACGCGATTGCCGGCGCGATCGGCGAGCGTCACGTTGTCCTCGTCGACGATGCGGCCACCCGCGGCGATGGCGGCCTCGATCCTTGCCTGGACATGCTCGCGGGCGACGGACACGTCGATGTGCATGGCATGCCGCAACGGCTTGGCCGGGTCGAGCTCCTGCATCCAGACCGTCGAGCCGTGGCCGAGCGGGTCGACGCCGTTGTCGTCGGACATCGGCGCATAGCCGAGGACGGCACGCCAGAACCCGACGTCCAGCGCATCGGATGTCGCGGCGATCGCCAGCTGCACCTCCTGCACGGCCGCGCGATCGGCGACCGCACCGCGGGCCTGCGCGACCGCCGAGACCGCCCGCGCGAGTTCGGCATGCCGCGGTTCCAGCCACCACAGGTCGCGCGTCAGGCGCACGGTGAGGCAGCCATCCGCGATCGTGAGCAGAGCACCCGAATCCTCGAGACCCGCGACCTGCGTGACCGCTTCGGCCAGACGCGCTGCCTCCGCGAGCGATGCCGTCCTGAATGCCGCCGCCGCCCCACCGTGGAGGACGACCCAGTCGCCGACACCGTCTGCGGCGAGGAACGCCCGCCAGCCTGGTTCACTCATGGGTGACCTCCTTCGGAGCGTCCAAGATCGGCGAGGAGTGGCTGAACGGTGAGTGGCTCGCCGAGGAACGTCTGGAGCAGGTCCGCGGGTGACCTCGACGCCCCGGGTGCGAACAGCCGTTCCGACATGAACGGGTACCAGCCCGGGTCGCCGGTCAGCCACGACCCGCGGACCTCCAGCGTCCGTCTGCGAACGGCGGCCGCGACGATCGCCGACAGCGCGTAGTTGGCCATGTATCCGGGCAGGTCGATGAGCTGGCCACGTATCGCCCACCAGGACCAATCCGGGTGTGGCTCGATGCCGAGGCCCTCGCTCGTCAGCTCGGTCCAGACGTCGTTCGGCCGACGATCGGGGTGTCGGTGGAGCTCGAGCTCGAAGAGCGCCCAGGCGACGTCGAGCATGACCGCCCCGTAGCGGTCGAGCAGCGCATCGCGGGCCGGCGCCGCGTCGCCCAGCCAATGCCGCTGCCAGTCGGGCTCGGTGGCGTCCCAGCCCAGGACGTCCGCGGTGCCCTCGAGGAACGCGGTCTCGTCCGACGTCCAATCGAGGAACGCCGGTCGCGTCCGGATCGCCGCGTCGTGGACGGCGTGACCAGTTTCGTGGAGAAGCTCGAGGAGGTTGCCCAGGCCGCCGACGGCGTACGTCGCGAAGACCCAGGGCGGTCTCGGCCGGCCGGCCCGGACGCCCATGGCGATGGTGAACGCCACGGGGATCGGCGGCCGACCGGGACGTGGGACGACGTCATAGCTGATGCCGAGACGGGCCGGGTCGGCGCCCAGCGAGGTCAGGTAGCGCTGGTTGACGTCCAGCATCCGGTCCACCGGGACGACCGGGTCGAGCCGCCGCTGCGCGGCTCCGGCCGCGAACCGGTAGTCCCACGGCTCGGTCGTGGTCGGGCCGATCACGGCCCGCCAGGCGGCCAGGACCGCCCTGAGCGTGCCTTCGATCGATCCCGCGGGCATGCCCAGCGACCTGGCGTTCGCTTCGATCGGCGAGCCGTGCTCGTGCCACCGCGCGGCGCTGGAGCGCAGCAGCACGCGATAGGGGCTGGCGTCCCGACCGTCGCCGTCCACGGTCCGCCAGACGGGCGCCATCGCTTCGAACAGGGCGCGTCGCGCCCCCGCGTCGGGCTCCGTGGCGAGTCGAGCCAGGACGGTCAGCCGGTCGAGCGACTCCGGCCCGACGCGGATCGCCGCGGCAGCGGCTCCGTAGCGCCGGAGGGTCGCCACCCGCAGGCGCCGGATCTCCGGCGTCTCGTCGCCGGCGCCGCCGGCCGGCGGTCGCGCACCCGGGGTCGATTCGAGCTCGTCGAGCCAGTCGAGCGCCCCGCGCATGTTGGCGGCCGCGCGCGCGTCCTCGCCGACGAGCCGCGTGTCGTCCAGTGAATCGAGCGCGACGTCGAAGGCCCGACGCTGTGCGCGGTAGCGGCGCGCCAGGGCGCGCGTCGACCCCCCGGCCGGATCCGCCGGCGCGCCGCGACTGCGTGCGACGACGAGGTCGCCGGCGGCGGCAAGCAGCTCCCCGAAAGCCCCCTCGACCGTTTCGATGTCCATGCGCAGCGGAGGATACGCGCCGCATCCGCCGCGCTGTCACCATGCGTGCATGCAGATCACGTTCCTCGGCGGCGCGACGACCGTCACCGGCTCCCAGTTCCTGCTGACGACCGAGCGCGCTCGCATCCTCATCGACTGCGGGATGTTCCAGGGCAGCCCCAACGAGTCGATCCGCAACCGCATCCCGTTCGCGTTCGACCCGCGCGAGCTCGATGCCGTCCTGCTGACACACGCCCATCTCGATCACTGCGGGCTGCTGCCGCTGCTGGTCAAGGACGGCTACAAGGGCCGGATCCACGCGACGGCCGGCACCATCGAGCTCGCCGGGCTCGTCCTGCTCGACTCGGGCAAGCTCCACGAGGAGTTCGCCAAGCGCGAAGCGCGCTGGGAGAAGCGCCATCCCGACGAGGTCGCGGCGGACGACCGCAAAGAGGCCGACCAGTACGAGGCGGCGGTCGAGCTGGCAGCGGCCGGCGAGCAGGTCGCGACGAGCGTCGAACCGGCGCCGCCTGCCTGGCCGACCGACCCGGAGGCCCAGCTCCGAGCCCAGCCGCCGACCCTCGACATCGACCTCGACGCGCCGCTCTACACCGCCAAGGACGCCCAGAACTCCCTCGCCTCGTTCGAGGCGGTCCATTACGGCACGGAGATCGAGGTCGCGCCGGGCATCCACGCGACCTTCCAGGATGCCGGCCACATCCTTGGCTCGGCGATCATCCGGCTGCGCATCCAGGACCACGAGGGCGGCGACGAGCGGATCATCGTGTGCTCGGGCGATCTGGGCCGGCCCGGCACGCCCATCCTGCGCGACCCGACGCCGATGGCCGACGCCGATTACGTGCTGTGCGAGTCGACCTACGGGGGTCGGGAACACGAGCCCGAGGCCGAGTCGATCCGCATCCTCGCCGAGACCATCCGGATGGTGTCCGACGCCGGCGGCGTGCTGCTCGTCCCGTCGTTCGCGATCGGTCGGACCCAGGAGGTCGTCTGGGAGCTCGACCGGCTCATCGATCGTGGCGAGATCCCGCTGCTGCCGCTGTACCTCGACTCGCCGATGGCATCCAAGGCATCCGACATCTACCGACACCATCCCGAGTACTACGACGAGGCGACCGACGCGCTCCTGCGCAACGGCGGCACGCCGCTGGACTACCCGAACCAGATCGTGACCAACGATGTGAAGGACTCGCAGGCGATCGAGCACGCGCCGCGGCCGTACATGATCGTGGCGAGCAACGGCATGCTGACCGGCGGCCGCGTCGTCGGCCACCTGCGCAACCTCATCGACGACCCGACCGCGACGATCCTGTTCGTCGGCTACCAGGGGGAGGGGACGCTCGGGGCGCATCTCCAGGCCGGTGCCCAGACGGTCAAGCTGGATGGGCAGGTCCGCCAGGTCCGCTGCAAGACGCGCTCGATCAGCGGCTTCTCGGCCCACGCCGACGAGCACGAGCTGCTCGCCTGGCTCGGCGGCTTCGCGGCTGGCAAGAAACCCGGCGACCCCGGCTATCCCCGGCGGGTCTTCCTCGTCCACGGCGACCCGGATGCGCAGATCGCGCTCGAACCGAAGGTCCGGGACCTGGGCTTCGCCACCCATGTCCCGCACTGGCACGAGCACGTCACGCTCGACTGAGTGTTGTCCCGGCTCGTCGATCGAGGACTCGCGGTTGCCGGCTGGCTGACGTATTCGGTCCGTCGGATCGGCGGCGGGCGTCCGCGGGTCGCTGGGTCGGTCGCCTCCGTCCTGCTCGTCATGTCGGCCGTGCCACTCTTCCTGGTCGCCTCGACGCCGCGCCCGACCGACCTGTCGTTCGACGACATGCGTCTCGAGCGGATCCCGGCGATGACCTCCTGGGGCCGTCTGGAAGGGGAGTTGCACCGGACGTCCAGCGCGTCCGGCGGACTGTATGAGCTGCACGACACGGCGGATCCGGCCCTCTATGTGATCGTCAACACCGAGGCCGACCTGCCCGACGGGCATGCCATGGTGACCGGCCGGGTCTCCCCGCGGCGGGCACTGACCGGCAACGTCGGGACGATCGACGCGGACGTCCCGGCCGTCCCGCGGGTGGACGAGCCGATCTGGCTCTACCTGACGCCGGCCGTCCTCGCGATCCTGATCATGGTCGGGATGCGGGTCGGCTACCCGGTGCTTCGCGGTGACCGGCGATCGGCCTTCTTCGTGGCCCAGGTCGCCGACGGCGAGCCGATCCGCGTCCAGTGGAGCGGCCGGATCGGGCGCGAGGTCGTCGAGCGAGCGGACGAACGACCGGGCACCGTCGCGGTCGCACCTGCCCCGGATGCGACCCAGATGGACGACCTGACCCTGGTCGACGACGTCGGCTCGACCAGCCGGACGACCCGGCTGCGGCAGCACGCGGCCGTCCGCGAGGTCCGCCTGTGTCGAGTCACGCGCACGGATCCGGGGCTCGAGCTGCACCCGGCGGCGGCCGACATCGTCCTCACCTTCGTCGATCGTGCCGAGCGCGACCGGCTGGTCGCCCGCCTCTTGTAGGGGTCGCTGCCGGGTTCTGGGGCCGTCGCGCCTGATGGAACCCGGGGGCGCATCAGGCGGGACGTGAGAGGCAATAGGATCCCCATCCCGGACCATCCCGGGCATGTCGTCCCCTCTCCTCGAGCCCCTCGCCGCGCCCCGCTCCGGCCGGGTACGCTGATGGCGACACTCACGCCATCGACTCGAGGAGCCCGCATGCGGCCATCGCTGAACATCCTCGATGACGAGCTCATCGGGCGGATCGTGGACGAGGCGATGCGCGTCCTGGCCGAGGTCGGGATGGAGATCCGCGGCAAGGAGATGCGCCGCAGGCTGCTCGATCACGGCCTGCCGTCGGATGCGAGCGGGGAGCGGGTGCTGTTCCCGCGCCACATCGTGGAAGCCGCCATCGCGTCGGCGCCGTCGTCGTTCCTGCTGTACGACCGTGACGGGATGCCCCACGCCGACATCGGTGGTGACCGGGTCCATTTCGTCCCGGGTTCGTCCGGACTGAAGGTGCTCGACCATCGGACCGGCGAGACGCGCCTGGCCGATTCGACCGACTTCGTCGAGTACGTCCGGCTGGCGGACGGCCTGGCCAACATCCCGTACCTCGCCACGGCCTTCTCGACCAACGACGACATCGAGGCCGGCGTGTCCGACGCCTGGCGCCTGTACATGACCCTGACGAACTCGAAGAAGCCGGTCGTCTCGGGTGCGTTCACCGAGCACGGCGTCCCGCGCATGGTCGAGATGATGCAGCTCTTCCGAGCTGACAAGGCAGACCTCATCGCCCGCCCGATGTCGATCTTCACGATCACTGCGACCGGCAACTTCCGCTACAGCGAGGACTCCTGCCAGAACCTCATCGACTGTGTCGAGGCGGGCATCGCGGTCGAGATCGTCCCGGTGACCCTGATGGGTCTCATCGCACCGGTGACCGTGGTCGGCGCCACGGTCTTCCACACGGCCGACGTGTTGGCCGGCATCACCATGGCCCAGATCGTCCGACCCGGGGCGCCGGTCCTGTTCGGCGGGGCGCCGGCGACCTTCCACATGAAGATCGCGAGCTCGCCGATGTCGGCCATCGAGGCGCTGCAGCTCGACGCCGCCTATGTCGCGGTCGCGAAGTCGCTGGGTTTGCCGACGCAGTCCTACATGGCCCTCTCGGACGGGCCGATCCTCGACGCCCAGGCCGGGGCCGAGACGTTCGGCAGCGCGCTCATCGCGGCCCTCGCCGGGGTGAATTCCGTGTCCGGCCCGGGGATGCTCGACTTCCTGCTCGTCTTCTCACTGCCCAAGCTCGTCTTCGACGACGAGATGTGCGGCCAGGCCCTTCGGTTCGTGCGCGAGGTCGTGCCCCACGACGACCTGCCGGTCAACGAGCTGGTCGACCACCTGATGGCCGACCAGCACCTGATCATGGCCGCCCATACGACGGCCCATTGGCCGACGGAGCTGTACCTGCCGAGCTCGATCGTCGATCGCGACAACCGCGAGGCGTGGATGAAGGCCGGGTCGAAGGACACCTACCAACGTGCCTGCGACGAGGTCGATCGACGGCTGGCGGCCTACCGCCAGCTCGAGACCGACCCGGCCATCGACGAGGAATTGCGCCGGATCATCCGGTCGGGGCTCGTTGACGCGAGCCGGCCACTGCCTGAGATCCCCGTTGCGCCCGAGCCGGTCGCCGCCGTCGCCGGGGCCGGGGAACGACGCCACAACCGCCGCCGCGAAGCCGGCGCCCGACCAGCCAACGAGGAGGGTTCCGCGTCATGACCATGCCGCTCGCCACGCCGGCCACGGAGGATTCGTCGACGCTGTTCTTCGGGCCGTGGTACCGGCGGTCGCCGTTCTTCGAGAAGACCCTCGAAGCTGGCTGCAGCGCCTACGACATCTACAACCACATGTACCTGCCGGGCTACTACGCCGACCCGGTCGAGGAGTACTGGGCGCTGCTCAACGGCGTGACCGTGTGGGACGTCTCGGTCGAGCGGATCGTCGAGATCACCGGGCCCGACGCGTCGGCCTTCACCAACACGCTGACCTGTCGCGACCTGACCAAGTGCGCGGTCGGCCAGGGCAAGTACATGCTGGTCACCGCCGAGGACGGCGGCATCGTCAACGACCCGGTCCTCCTGCGCATCGAGGAGGACCGCTGGTGGATGGCCCTGGCCGACTCCGATGCGGGCCTCTGGGCGCGCGGCGTCGCGACCCACGCCGGGATGGATGTCAAGGTCCGCGAGCCCGAGGTCTATCCCGTCCAGGTCCAGGGGCCGAAGTCCAGGGACGTCATGCGGACGATCTTCGGGCCGGCCATCGACGACATCAAGTACTACTGGACGCTGACGACGGAGGTCGACGGCATCCCCGTCGTCATCAGCCGCACGGGCTGGACCGGCGAGGTCGGCTACGAGGTCTACCTGCGCGACCCGTCGCGTGGCGGCGACCTGTGGGACCGGCTGATGGACGCGGGCAAGCCGCACGACATCCGGGCGATCGCGCCGTGCGAGGCGCGCCGCATCGAGGCCGGCATCTTCAACTACGGCTCGGACATGACCATCAACGACACGCCGTTCCACGTCATGGGCCTCGAACGCCTGGTCGAGACGCAGGAGGCCGACTACATCGGCAAGGCCGCGCTGGAAGAGATCCGGGCGTCGGGTGTCGATCGCAAGCTCGTCGGCATCGAGGTCGCCGGTGACGCGCTCCCGTTCGAGCTGTCGCGCAAGTGCGATGCGCTGTCGAACGGGGCCGCCGTCGGGACCGTCACCGACCTGATCTGGTCGCCGCGGCTCGAGAAGAACATCGGCTACGTCTGGGTGCCGATCGGGCTGGCCGGGCCGGGCACTGCCCTTGAGATCGTCGCCCCAGACGGCGGCATCTGGCCGGCGACGACCGCTTCCATCCCGTTCATCGACCCGAAGAAGACCGTGCCGCTCGGCTGAGCCGGCCGGAGGAGACGCAGCCCGTGACCCGCACCCCGCCACTCACCGCCGACGAGATCGCCAGTGTCCGCAAGCCGTACCGGGCCGCCTCGCTGCTGCCCGGTCGGACCTATCACGACCCGGCCATCTTCGAATTCGAGCGGACCGAGTGGTTCCGGCACGACTGGGTCATCGTCGGACGCGCGGAGGACGCGGCGGCCCCCGGCACCTACTTCCTGGCCGAGCTGGACGACGAGCCGCTCATCGTGGTCCGCGGCCGCGACGAGGTCCTGCGTGGCTTCTACAACGTCTGCCGCCACCGTGGCACGGCCGTCGTCGAGGAGCCGTGCGGCAAGGCCGTCCGCTTCCAGTGTCCGTATCACGCCTGGATCTACGACCTCGATGGGTCGCTGATCCGGGCCAAGCACACCGACGACCTCGACGACTTCAGCTTTGACACGTTCGGGCTGGCGAGCGTTCGGGTCGAGACCTGGCAGGGCTTCGTCTTCGTCAACCTGGATCCCGACGCGCAGGCCCTGGTCGAGTGGCTGGGCGATCTGGTGCCGCATCTCGAACGGTTCGACTTCGGGGCGCTGCGCGTGGCGCACACCGAGACCTACGACGTGGGCGCCAACTGGAAGTTCATCGCCGAGAACTACAGCGAGTGTTATCACTGCCCGGGCATCCACCCGCAGCTCAACAAGCTGACCCCATACGACCTCGGTGGCGACTTCTCGCCCGACGGTCCGTGGCAGGGCGGTTGGATGGAGCTGGTCGACGATGCCGAGACGATGGCGCTCGACGGCGGGCATCGCGCGGGCCGGCCCGCGATGGCGGGCATCACCGAGCTCGACGATCGACGCGTCTACTACTACCTCGTCTGGCCGTCGACGTTCATCTCGATCCACCCGGACTACGTCCTCGTCCACCGGCTCGAGCCGACCGGGCCCGGCCAGACCCGGATCGTCTGCGACTGGCTGTTCGAGCCGTCGACCATCGCGGCGCCCGGCTTCGACCCGTCCGACGCCATCGGCTTCTGGGATCTGACCAATCGCCAGGACTGGCACGTCTGCGAGCTCCAGCAGCGCGGGACACGGTCACGCAGCTGGGTCGCCGGCCGCTACTCCAACCAGGAGCCGAGCGTCCACGCCTTCGACCTCATGTGCGTCGACCGCTACGCCGACGACGGGGTCGGCTCGCGGCGAACGGTGCGCTCGCGCTACGACGTCCCGCCACCCAAGGACGAGCCGGCGGGCATCGGCGACGGCCAGGGTGATGTGCCGGCCATCCTGCTGCCGCGATCCGCGGCCAAGGCCGGGGCTCGGGCGGGCGCACGGGCGAAGGCGCGCGGGTAGGCGCGGCTCACGCCGCCTCGAGCGGTACGGCCGCGACGGTCGGCACCCGCACCAGCCGCACCGCGATCGAGCTCGCCGCGATGCTGACCGCGACGGCCGCGATGATGGCCGTGAACAGCACCCCGTCGATGGTTCCTGCCGCGAGGGCGATCGACGCCAGGACGAAGCTGAACTCCCCGATCTGACCGAGGCCGACGGCAAGCTGGAGCGGCCGGGCGTCGAGCCGCGCGACCCGCGCCAGGGCCCACGCCACGGCCACCTTGGCGACCACGACGAGCCCGAGCAGCAGCGCGATCCACGGCGCAGCCGCACCCAGCCGGCTCGGGTCGATCAACGTCCCGATGGCGACGAAGAACAGCACCGCAAAGACGTCGCGGAACGGCCGGAGGCGACGGCGCGCCTCGGATGCCTCGTGGCTCTCGGTCACCGCCAGCCCGCCGACGAAGGCGGCAAGCGCCAATGGCACCCCGAAGAGTGCCGCGCCGAGCCCGGCGATCGCCAGCCCCGACCCGACCGACGTGATCAGGAACAGGTCGTGCTCGTCGTGCAGCCGGCTGAGCACCCACGGCAGGAGCAATCGAGCCGCCACGATCGCGACGATCGCGAATCCAGCGAGCCCGAGGGCCGCCTCCCCGAGCGACCGATTGCGCGCATCCATCAGTGAGATGAGGATCGCCGCCAGCCCGACCCCGACGAGGTCCTGCATGACAGCCCACCCGAGCAGCGCTTCGTCGGTCGCGCGGTCCGTCGTCCGCCGCCGGCTGAGGGTGATGTTGACGATGACCACCGACGACGACAGGGCGACGCACAGTCCGACGACTGCGGCGGCGATCGGCTCCAGGCCCGCGACGAGGAAGACGACGGCGGCGATGGCCATGGACAGGACCACCTGGACAGGCGCCGCCAGCAGGACCACTCCATGATCGCGCCGCAACCGGGCCAGGTCGACCTCGATGCCGACCTCGAACAGGAGCAGGACGACCCCGACGTCGGCGAGCAGCTCGAGCTGCTCGTGGTCGGCCACGTAACCGGGGGTGAACGGCGAGAAGCCGAGCCCGACGGCCAGGTAGCCGACGATGGCCGGAAGATGCAACCGACGCGCGATCCAGCCCGCGGCGACCGCGGCGAGCAGGATGATGCCGATCTCGAGGATGGGCGTCGTCGGGGCGTCCACGTAGGGATGGTACCCGGCGCCTCGGACCTCAGGCCGGTGTCGTCTCCGCCTCGTCCTCGGTCAGCGCCTTGTCCTCGTCACGGAACGTCCCGAGCCGCCAGGCGATGAGGATGGCGACCGCGGTGACGGCCACGATGATGGTCGACACCGCGTTGATCTCGGGCGTCACCCCGAACCGGATCTTCGAGTAGATGTAGAGCGGCAGGGTGCTGCTCCCGACGCCGGCGTTGAAGCTGGTGATGACCAGGTCGTCGAACGACAGCGCGAAGGCGATCATCCCGCCGGCCGCGACCGCGGGTGCCAGCAACGGCAGGGTGATGTGCCGGAACGTCCCCCACGCCGACGCACCCAGGTCCCGCCCGGCCTCCTCGAGATGCGGATCGAGCCCGATGGCCCGCGCCCGCACGATGACTGCGACATACGACACGCAGAACGTGACGTGGGCGATCGAGATCTGGGTGAACGACCCCTGGCCGCCGAACAGCGTGCCGAAGAAGAGCAGCAGGCTGATGCCCATGACGATCTCGGGCGTGACCATCGGCAGCAACAGGAGAACCTCCATCGGCCCTCGCCAGCGCTGCTTGAGCCGGGCCAGGCCGAGGCCCAGCAGCGTCCCCAGCGCGACCGAGGCGATGACCGCGATGGCCGCGACCTGGAGGGTCACCCCGAGCGCACCCAGGATCAGCTCGTTGCGGAACAGCGTCGGGTACCAGTCGAGGGTGAATCCCGTCCAGTTGAAGTTCCGCTTGTCGGCGTTGAAGCTGAAGATGATCAGGATGACGATGGGCAGGAACAGGAAGACGTAGACGACGAAGGCATACGCCGACAGCAGGCGGTTCCGACTCGTCCGCATCAGGACAGGACCTCGGTGCGCAGGCTCCGGATCGCCGCGAACGTGCCGATGATCGTGACCGCCATCAGGATGAAGCCGAGCGCCGCCCCCTGGGGCCAGTCACGACCCGACAGGAACAGCGTCTGGACGACCTTGGCCACAGTCGTGGTCTGGGCGCCGCCGAGCAGGTCCGGGGTCACGTAGTCGCCGATGGCCGGGATGAACGTGAGCAGGGCCGCCGCGATGATGCCGGGCATCGTCAGCGGCAGGATGACGTGGAGGAAGGCCCCGCGGCCGGTCGCGTACAGGTCGCGAGCGGCGGCGATCAAGGCATCGTCCAGCCGGTCGATCGAGACGAACAGCGGAAGGATCGCGAACGGCAGGAAGCCGTAGGTCATGCCCAGGATGACCGCCAGGTCCGTGTTGAGCAGGATGACCGGCTGGCTGGTCAGGCCCAGCCCGTGGAGGATCGAGTTCACCACCCCGTTGTCGCGCAGGATGATCATCCAGGCGTACGTCCGGATGAGGTAGCTCGTCCAGAACGGGAGCATCACCAGGATGAGCAGCAGGGCCTTGTTCTTGCCGCCGTAGCGACTGATCCAGAAGGCCACCGGATAGCCGATGGCGATCGACAGGATCGTCGTCATGCCCGCGTAGTAGACCGAGCGCGAGATGGTCGGGATGAACGACGGCGAGAACGCCTTGCGGTAGTTGTCGAGGGTGAGGGTGTCGAACAGGACCCGTCCGAACCGGTCGTGGGTCCCGAGGCTGACCGCGGCGATGAACCCGAGCGGCACGAGGAAGAACAGCGCCAGCCAGACGGCGCCCGGCAGGACGAGCGGCCCGATCCCCAGCCGACGCTTGAGCACCTAGATGCCCGACTTCAGCTCGGTCCAGCGGGTCGCGTACTTGTCCGTGTCGAGGCCGAGATCGAGCAGCTCCTGGAGCTTGTCGACGACCGCCTTGTCCGGGATTGATCCAGGGCGTGTCCAGCAGGTCCTTGTTGATGTACTGCTTGGCCGCCGCGTTCGGACCCATGTAGCCGATGTAGTTCGAATTCGACGCGCTGACATGCGCATCGAGCAGGTGGTTGATGAAGAGATTGGCCGCGATCGGGCTCTTGGCGCCATCGAGGATCACCGCCGTGTCCGAGCCGCGGACCGAGCCCTCCTCCGGGATGTAGAACTGGACCGACGGCTTCTTGGCCTGGACGGTGTAGATGTCCGAGCCCCAGGCGTGGCCGATCCAGATGTCGCCGCTGGCCATGTACTGCTGGTCCTCGACGCTGTACAGCCGGACGAGCGGGTGCTGCTGCTTGAGCAGCGCGAGGGCCTGGTCGAGCTCGCCGTCATCAACGGTGTTGGCGCTGAAGCCGAGCTGGATGAGCGCCGCTGCGAAGGCCTCGCGCTGGTCGTCGAGCATCGCGATATGGCCGGACCAGCGGTCGTCCCAGAGCGCCTTCCAGCTGGTGGGCGTCTCCTTGATCTTGTCGCTGTCGTAGGCGACGCCCGTCGTCCACCACATGTACGGCATCGAATGGGCGTTGCCCGGGTCGTAGCCCGGGTCCGACCACTCGGGGGCGAGATTGACCTTGTTCGGGATGAGCGACAGGTCGAGCGGCAGGATCTTCTTGATGGCGACCAGTCCCGGGATGTCGGTCGAGGTCGGGAAGGTGATGTCGAAGCCGGTCTGGCCGGCGGTGACCCGGGCGTACATCCCTTCGTACGTGTCGAAGAAGTCGGAGCTGACCTTGATCTTGACCTTGTAGTCCTTGAGGATCTTCTCCTCGAACGACGGGATGACGTCCTCGCCCATGTACTCGGCGTAGTTCCAGATGTGGAGCTCGCTCTCGGGCACCGGCACGGGTGTCGGAGCGGGCGTCGCGGTCGGTGCGGCCGAGACGGTCGGTGCCGCGGATGGCGGGACGACCGCAGCGCTCGGCGATGCCGCCACGGACGGTGCCGCACTCGCGGCGCCCGAGGAACAGGCCGCGATGATCGGGGCCAATGCCGCGAACGCACCGACCTTGGCGATCTGCTCCAGCAGCATCCGGCGGGTGATCCGGTGCTCTGCCATGTAACGGACGAGTTCGCGCTCGAGATCGATCTCCGAGCGTTGCGGGTCGGTCATTCTGGTGCCTCCTCAGATGCGACCGCCAGGCCCCGGCCGAGGACGAGCGCCTCGGCCGGCGGCCAGGTCACGGCCACGTCGCTGCCGACCGGGAGTCGGATCCCGGCCTTGGGGGATTCGACGGTCAGGTCGAGCCCGCCCGCCGTTCGAAGTCGATAGGAGATCGTGGAGCCGAGGTAGGCGACCTGTTCGACGGTCGCCGTGATGGCATCCTCCGCGCTCGCCGGGACGATCGAGATGGCCTCGGGCCGGATGCTGATCTCGACCTCCGAGCCGACCGCCAGGCCGTCGTGGGCGACGGGGGCGAGATCGCCCGAATCGAGGCGGACCCGGTCGACGCCCTCGATCCGGCCACGGAGCAGGTTGGTCGAGCCGATGAAGTCGGCCACGAAGCGGGTCGCCGGGCGCTCGTAGAGCTCCTCCGGCGTGCCCAGCTGCTCGACCTTGCCGGCATGCATCACGGCGATCCGGTCGCTCATCGTGAGCGCCTCTTCCTGGTCGTGGGTGACATACACGAAGGTGATGCCGACTTCGGTCTGGATGCGCTTCAGCTCGATCTGCAGCGAACGGCGGAGCTTCAGGTCGAGCGCGCCCAGCGGCTCGTCGAGAAGCAGCACGTTGGGCCGGTTGACCAGCGCCCGGGCGAGCGCGACGCGCTGCTGCTGGCCGCCCGACAGCTGGTTGGGGCGGCGCTTCTCGTAGCCGCCGAGGTGGACCAGCTCGAGCGCCTCACCGACCCGCCGCGCGGTCTCGTCCTTGGCGACGCCCTTGCGCTTGAGCCCGAAGGCGATGTTGTCGCCCACGTTGAGGTGGGGGAACAGGGCGTAGTTCTGGAAGACCATGTTGACCGGACGCTTGTCGGGCGGGTCGTAGGTCACGTCGCGACCGCGCAGCAGGATCGTGCCGCCGGTCGGCAGCTCGAAGCCACCGATCATCCGCAACGTCGTGGTCTTGCCGCAGCCGGACGGGCCGAGCAGCGAGAAGAATTCCCCGGTGCCGATCTCGAGCGAGACGCCGTCGACCGCGCGGACCTCGCGGAATCGCTTCTGGAGGTCGAGCAGCGCGATCTCGGGGGACGCCGGTGGCGGCTGGGACGTCATCGCGTTGCGGAGGCTAGCGGACACCGCAGTTTCGTGCTGGCGAGCGTCCCGGGCGACGCAACGTCGTTCGAGCCGGCACCACGGCCGCAGCAGACCTGACGACCACCGCGTGAAAGGCGTACGAATGTACCGCTGCGGCAGGCCCATCGGGACGAGGGCCACGAGTGACCTCCGTCCCGTACGGTCCGGGCGACTGGTCATGCATACCACCAACCAGAAACGACCCGATCGACGCATCCGACGCGTCGCGGCGATCGCCGCGGGCGCGTGGCTGTTCGCCGCGCTCTTCGCTCCCATTCCGGCCAGCGCGATGACGTGCGGAACGACGGTCTTCACCGGAACCGTCAACCCGACGAGCGGCACGACCACCACGACGTTCGCCTTCTCCGTGGCCGTCACGGGCGGACCGACCCCGACGTCGGTCGACACGCGGCTGAGCGGCGTCTGGCATCCGATGACACCGGCCGGCGGCGGCGTGTACACGTGGTCGACCAATCTCGCAGCCAACACGTACAACTACCGCTTCCGGGTCACCAATGTGAATGGGACGTGCTCGGAGGTCCCAGGGGCACACCCGTCCATCACGGTCACGACGCCGCCACCACCGACGCCCACCCCCATCCCGACGCCGACCCCGAAGCCGACCCCGAAACCGACCCCGAAGCCGACCCCGAAGCCCACCCCGAAGCCGACCCCGAAACCCACCCCGAAGCCGACGGCGGCCCCCACCGCGAAGCCCAGGGCCAGCGTCAGGACGATCGCGCCGCCAACGGCGCAGCCGGTCGTCGTCTCGACTCCCGAGCCGGTCGTGGTAGCCTCGGCGTCGGTCAGCCCGAGCCCATCCGAGGCATCGATCAGCGCGACGACGTCGCCGACCCCCGCGGCCGCGGTCATCGGAGCCGAGCAGCCGCCCGGCGGCGGGTCGGGAGTCGGTCGTGGTTCGGACCCGGGCGGGATCGCGGGCGCCGTCACCAACCCGTTCGCGTGGCTCATCCTGGTGGTCGGGGGCGCCTTCTTCCTGCTGCTCTTCTATCGGCGATCGCGTGACGACGACCGTGGGCCGAACGGCCTGCAGTTCGCCGGGGCCATGGCCGGCGCGGGTCGATCCGGCGCCACGACAGCATCGACCCCGGGTCCGGTCCCGAGCGCTGCTGCTGCCGCCGTCGCGACCGTCGGCGCCGTACCGGCCGCCCCCCGACGCAGGGGCCGCCCGAAAGCCGTGCCGGTCGCCGTCGTCGCCGCCGCGGCTGACGTTGCCGACATCACCGCCGCACCGACAGCCCCACTCGAGGACGACTCGCCCATCGACGAGGATCGGCCGCTCGTGAGCGCTCGGCGCGCCGGGCCGACGTCTCCGGTCGTCACGCCAGGCCCGGCCGTCGCCGCCGGCGTTGTCGACACGGGTTCGGTCGACCGGGACACCCCGGCGGCGACGGTCGCTGCCGCGCCGGCGGACCCATCGGGACTCGATGCGGTCGATGGCGCGTTCGCCGCTGCGGTCGCCGCCAAGAGGATGCGGGCGGAGGCTGCCAAGGGCGGAGCGGCGACCGCGGCGGTGCCGGTGGCCGAGGCGGCCTCCTGGACAGCCAGACGGCTCGACCACGCCGGCAGAAACGTCCGCCACACCGGATGCCTCGAGTGCCGCCCCGGAAGCGGTCGTCGCCAAGAAGTCGCGGTCGCGGCGCTCGAAGGCGACCGCCGGCGGCGCGCCCGTCGCGACCGAGGTCGCGCCGATCTCCCCCGCGATCGCCGAGTCCCCGCCCGTCGCGCCGGCCGCGCCCGTCGCGCCGGCCGCGCCCGTCGCTCGCATCGCGGCCGGGGCTGCCCCTGTCGCGTCACGGACATTCGGCAAGGCACCTGCCAAGGGCGTCGAACGCGTCAAGGTCGCCTATCGCCAGGTCCGGATCAGTTCGAAGCCCGACGCAGTGCGCTCTGTCGAACTCGGTCGGCTGGATCGAGGCGACGAAGTCGAGATCACGGACTCGTACGAGGGCTTCCTTCAGGTCCGAACCCCTGACGGGGTCACCGGCTGGATCCTCCGTCACACGATCGTCGGAGCGCCCAGCACCTGACCGGGCGAACATGGCGGCTTGCCCGGCATCAGCGACCGGGCCGTGTCCTCGCCTTGATGCGGGTCAGGGCGCCGGCCCAGTCGGGGTCGACGGGCCGGCCGGGTCGGTCGAGATCCACGAAGAGCGGGGCGTGGTCGGACGGGACCGGCGGCCCTTTGCGGGCGTCGCGGTCGATCTCGGCGTCGACGATGCGTCCAGCCGCGTTCGACGAGACGAGCAGATGGTCGATCCGCATCCCGAGGTTCTTGTGGAACATCCCGGCCCGGTAGTCCCACCACGAGAATCGTCCGGTCTCGGCGTGCCGGGCGCGGTAGGCGTCCACCAGGCCGAGGTCCAGCAAGGCACGGAATGCCGCCCGTTCCGGAGCGGAGACATGGGTGCCGCCGTGGACGGCGGCGGCGTCCCAGACGTCGTCGTCGGTCGGGGCCACGTTGAGGTCGCCGCCGAGGACGAGCGCCTCGTCCGCGGGCACGGACTCCTGGACCCAGCGGGCCAGCCGCGCGAACCAGGCCAGCTTGCCGTCGTAGAACGGCGAGCCCACGATCCGTCCGTTGGGTGCGTACAGGCTCACGACCCGCAACCCGTCGACCGTGGCGGCGACCATCCGGGCCTCGTCGAACGGGTCGAAGTCGTCCTCGCCGGTCGCGTCCGCGCCGGCGCCACCCGGCCCGGAGTCGCGGACCGGGCCGTCGCCGAAGTTGGAGACCACATCCGACACCGGCAACCCGTCGCGCGCGGCGATGGCCACCCCGTTCCAGCGGCCCTCGCCGTGGTGGACGAGCTGGTAACCGGCCATCGCGAAGGCCATGACCGGGGCGTCCGCATCGGTCAGCTTGGTCTCCTGGATGAGCAGGATGTCCGGGGCCGCGCGGACCAGCCAGTTCTCGACGGCCTCCTGGCGGGCCTTCAGGGAGTTGACGTTCCAGGTCGCGATGCGCATCTCGGCGAGGGTACCCGTTCCGCGACCGCCTGACCGCTAGGATGGCGCAGTGAACGACCAAGCCGTGCCGCCGGCCGACCCCGGATCCCTCGTCGAGCTCATCCGCGCATCGGTCATCGGCGACGACGAGGCGGTCGCTGGACCGTTCGGGATCCGGCGGGTCACCTACGCCGACTACACCGCCTCCGGTCGCGCCCTGTCGTTCATCGAGGACTACATTCGCGACGCGGTCCTGCCTCTCTATGCCAACACCCACACGGAGTCGTCTGGCACCGGGCTCCAGACCAGTCGGTTCCGCGAGGAAGCGCGCCGGATCATCCGTGATTCGGTCGGTGGCACGGACGACCATGCCGTCATCTTCTGCGGCTCGGGCATGACCGCGGCGATCAACAAGCTCGTCGACGTCCTCAACCTGCGGATCCCGAACGATCTCGACGACCGCTACGCCCTCCGCTCGCACATCCCGGCCGATGAACGGCCGCTGATCTTCATCGGGCCGTACGAGCACCACAGCAACGAGCTGCCGTGGCGCGAATCGATCGGCGACGTCGTCACCGTCAGTGAGGACGCGGACGGTCGGATCGACCTGGCGATGCTCGAGCGCGTCCTGGTCGAGACGGCCGGCCGCGGTCCGCGGATCGGCTCGTTCTCGGCTGCGTCCAACGTGACCGGCATCCTGTCCGACACGCGCGCCATCTCGATCCTGCTCCACCGCCACGGCGCGCTGTCGGTCTGGGACTTCGCCGCCGCCGCGCCCTACGTCGAGATCGACATGGAGCCGCATCGACCGGGACCGGACGCCGACCTCGACTACAAGGACGCCATCGTCCTGAGCCCGCACAAGTTCATCGGCGGGCCGGGCACGCCGGGCGTCCTCGTCGCCCGGCGCGAGCTGTTCCGGAACCGGGTCCCGACAGCGCCGGGCGGAGGGACCGTGGTCTACGTCAACCCGCTCGAGCACGTCTATCTGGCCGACCCGGAGCATCGCGAGGAGGGCGGGACGCCGGCCATCATCGAATCGATCCGGGCGGGCCTCGCCTTCCAGCTCAAGGAGCAGGTCGGCAGCGAGACGATCCGGGCGCTCGAGGAAGGTTTCATCGATCGGGCGATGGCCGCCTGGCGTGACGTGCCCGAGATCGGCATCCTGGGCAACCCCGCCCTGGCGCGTCTGTCGATCGTGTCGTTCACGATCCGGCACGACGGGCGCTACCTCCACCACAACTACGTGGTGGCGCTGCTCAACGACCTGTTCGGCATCCAGTCGCGCGGCGGCTGCTCCTGCGCCGGGCCGTACGGTCACCGTCTGCTGGGCATCGACATCGAGACCTCGCATGCCTTCGAACGCGAGATCTCGCGCGGTTGCGAGGGCATCAAGCCGGGCTGGATCCGGGTCAACTTCAACTACTTCATCAGCGATGCGGTGTTCGATTTCGTCGTCCGGGCGGTCGCCCTGATCGCCCGTCGACGGGTGGCGCCTCCTGCCCTGGTATCGGTTCGATCCGCCGAGCGGGATGTGGCGTCACAGCGCCGGCTCACCGGAGGCGCCGCTCTCCCTCCACGACATCACCTACGCCGCCGGCGGCCTGCACTATCCGGCCCATCGCCATCGTGAGCCGGAATCGCGGTTGACTGGATACCTCGACGAAGCCGAGCGGATCCTGGCAGATCCGACCGCGGTCCTCGGGGCCGCGCCGGCGCCGGAGGCCCTCGCCGTCGGCACGGACTTCGAATCGCTCCGCTGGTTCTGGCTGCCCGACGAGATCGCGGCCTCGTCGCAGACGGCCGCCGCGGGTCAGTAGCGCCGGCCGCGCTGCCGTTCGAGGTCGAACGTCGCGGTGTCGGCCACCGCCATGACCGCCATCGTCCCGGCCTGGACCGGGTCGGAGATGACGAGGTCGACGTGGTCGGTGATCGAGCCGACCATGTTGAGCGCGATGATCGGGATGCCGACCGCCCGCAGCTCCTCGGCCGCGACGCTGATATCGCCGCCCATGATCGACCCGGCCAGGACCAGCAGCCGGGCGCGCGGCAGGTCGGCCACGGCGCGGACGGCGGCCGCGATGTTCTCCTCGCCGACGAGCGGGATGGTGTCCACGCTGATCCGTTCGCCGCGCAGGTTGTGGCGGTCGGCCTCGCTCACCGCGCCCAGGGCGACCTGAGCGACCTGGGCGCCGCCACCGACGACGATGATCCGTTTGCCGAACACGCGATCGAGCGCCCGTGTGAGCCGGACCGCGCGGATGTCGGCGAGCGCTTCGAGCGCCCGGACGAGCGCATCCTCGGTGACGCCCTCGACCTCGAGCTCGATCTCGGCCAGCGGCGGGTCGCCGGCGACGCGGCGAACGGTGGCCAGCGCGCGGATCCGCCCGCCGAGCCCGGCGACGGCGTCGGTGACCCCCGACAGCGAGGCGGTCGAATCGACGATGTCGAATCGGATCGCCGCCGTTTCGACCGCACGGGCCCTCGGCATCAGCCGAGCGAGCCGCGCCCGGCCGCACCCGGCCGGAGGTCGCTGACCGACATGCTGTCGGGCTCCATCCCGCCGGTCGGGTCATGCTCGGCGAAGGTGACCCCGAGCCCTTCGAACGCCTCGCGGGTCGCGGCCGCGTCGGAGGTGGTGAGCATCAGCTCGCCGTCGGTGTCCTCGGCGACGCCGACGATGCCGGTGATGTTGACGCCGCGGTCGCCGAGCGCCGCCGCGACACGGGCGAGCGACCCCGGCCGATCGTCGAGCTTGACCGTGAACCAGACCGTCACGCGGCACCTCCTGTGGGCCTCGATGGTACCCGGTCGGCCCTGATTGAAAGACAGCCCCGGAGCTGGCCTCTGATAGGGTGACGGCGCCCTCTGGGCCCGCGTGATGAGTGGATGGTCGGATGAGTCGAGCGCTTGTCGAACGAGCACAACAGGGCGACCGCGAGGCGTATGAGGAGCTGGCCCTCGGGGTCACGCGCCAGCTCTTCCTGGTGGCGGCTCGCATCGTCCGCGACCCCGACCTCGCCCAGGATGCCGTCCAGCAGACCCTGGTCGCGATGTGGCGCGACCTGCCGAGCCTGCGCGACCCGGATCGCTTCGAGGCCTGGACCTACCGGATGGTCGTTCGGTTCTGTCGTGCCGCGTCGCGACGTGAGCGTCGGCTCGGGGTCAGGATCGTCGACCTGTCCGAATTCGCTGGCTGCGGCCGATGGCGGTATCGACGATATCGAACAGCGAGATCGACTCGAGCGGGCATTCATCCGACTGAGTCACGACCACCGGACGGTCGTCGTGCTCCACCACTACGTCGGCCTGTCGCTCGGCGAGATCGCCGACATCCTCGAGGTTCCCTACGGCACGGTCGGCTCGCGATTGCATCATGCGATGCGGGCCATGCGCGCCACCATCGAAGCCGGAGACCGCACCACGGTCGCGGGAGGGCAGTCAGCATGACGACCGAGGATCCGTTCGACCGGCTCGTCGCGACGTGGCTCGAGCGTGACGGACCGCAGCACGCACCGGCCGGACTGGCCGAGGCCGCGTTCGCCACGGCGCGTGGTGCCGGCCAGCGGCGGGGGCTGCGAGCGGCTCTCACTGGTCCAGGTGACGTGGCCGGCCCGGCCGCGGCTGTTCGGGCGACCGGCACTCTCGCCTGGGATGCGTCTCGCGCTCGTCGGACTGGTCGTGCTCGCGACCGTGGGTGCGTCGCTGCTCGTCGCGTCCCGACTCCAGAAGCCGGCCCCGCTGCATCTGCTCGGTGAGGTGGAACCAACCGGATCGATGGGCCAGCCGCGGATAGATCCGCGGGCGACCCTGCTCCTGATGGGACGGTCCTGGTGACCGGGGGCGCCGGCGACGGCGAGGTCGTCTCGGCAGAGTTGTACGACCCGGCCAAGGGGGTGTTCGAGCAAGTCGGATCGATGGGTGTCGGGAACGCGCCCGAGGTCGCATCGACGTCCAGGTTCGACTCGCCGACGGTCGCGTCCTGCGTCGTCGGCTCGACCGGCGGAGATCAGGGCCGGGGTCTCGCCATACACCCGATCGCACTGCTCTACGACCCGTCGACTCGGTCGTTCACGCCGACGACCCACACACCGGATCCCCTGTTGGGCTTCTCGGGTCGGACGGCCACGCTCCTGCCCGATGGTCGGGTCCGACTCGATGGAGGAGCGGCGACCAATGAGAGCGTCTGGTTCGACCCGACGACGGGCTCGTTCACGGGGACGACCACGAACGACATCGGGTATCCGGTGTCGGACTACCAAACGGTCGCCGTCCGACTGACCGATGGCCGGCTGCTGGCGATCGGCACAGGCCCGGACCTCCACACGTACGCCACCATCTTTGATCCGAGCAACGGCAGCGTGACCGGCCTGGTCCCGCCACCGCTGATCTCGGGACCGCAACCGGAGGCGACCCTGCTGCCGGACGGACGAGTCCTGCTCCTCGGTGCAGGATCGGCGATATTCGATCCAGTGACCGGACGGTTCACGGCGATCGACGCCACGGTGGATCATTTCGCGACCTGGACCGCTGACGGCCGGGCGCTCCTCACGGGTACCCCCCGCGACATCTTCCAACCCACCAAGCCGACGGGACTGTGGACCTTCGATCCGGCCACAGGCACGGTGTCCGCCCTTGACGGGACGCTCCCCGACACCTGCTGCACAGCGTGGGTCGACCTGTCAGACGGGCGGGTCCTCGGGGTCGGCGGCATGGAGGGCGGTCACCCATCCGGGACAGCGTTGATCGTCCGATGAGGTGTCGTCGCGACATGGTCCGGCGATGCTTGCTGCTCGGAGTCCTGGCGACGGTCATCGTCGGAGGGTGTGGCCAGGGCTCGGCCGTCCCATCGGCCGCCGCAGGCACGGCGTCTGTGGCCGTCATCCCCGGTTCCGCATTCGCGCCGGCACCCTCCAACCCGCCGACGGCCGTGCAGTCGGCAGTGGCTCCATTCCAGGCGGCGGCCTGGATCGCCTTCACCGGACACGCGGGTGAGGGGATCGGGATCTACCTCGCGGCGCCCGATGGCAGCAAGCAGCACTGGATCCTCGTCGACATCCCGGCGAACGTCGTCCACCGCCCCGACTGGTCGCACGATGGCCGCCGGATCGCCGTCGAGGCGCTCGGTGCCGGGGATCTGCCCAGTGGATCGATCTGGATCGCCGACGATGCCGGCAGGTCGCCCAGGAAGGTCGCCGCCTGCGAGGCACTGCCGTGTCTGCAGCTCGCCATGCCCGCATGGTCCCCGGACGGCCTGAGCCTGGCGATGGTCCGATACGATGTCGGACCCGATGCGACCACCTGGGGCAGGACCGCGATCGAGATCCTGGACCTGGCGTCGGGTCGGCGCCGAACGGTCGCCGAGACGACCGACGCGAAGACGTCGTACGCCTACCCGCGCTGGGCCCCCGACGGTCGTTCGCTCGTGCTCGAGTACGACACGTTCCCGGACGCACGGCAGGAACGCATGACCGGGTCGGCCATCGCGACGCTCGACACCACCGCTGGGGGACCGGTGAAGCCCAAGCTCGTGACGGCGCTGTCCGGTTTCGGGTCGCATCCCGATCGGAGTCCGGATGGGCAACGCATCGTCTTCGGAACGTACGGGATCGAGCCGTTCGAGACGGGCGGCCCGGGTCCATCGAACCTGTACACCATGGCACCCGACGGTCAGGACCTCACGGCGGTCACTCGGTTCGCGGCCGGCGACTCGCGTGCCGGACACCCGAGCTGGACCCCGGACGGGAAACGGATCATCTTCACCAAGGTCGACGGCACGGATTACGACGGCTATGGAGCGCGACGCATCGCGTCCATCGACCCCGACGGGTCCGACCTCCAGGTCATCGACGCGTTCCTCGGCACATACCCGCGGATGCAACCGATCCCGTAGCCGCCGAGGTTTCTCGTCGGCGTACCCTGACCGACATGCCCGCGCCGCTCGGCAAGACGCCGACCCGCAAGATGCCCGACATCCAGGTCTTCGGGCGCGACGACTCGTCCGACACGCGTGCCGCGCTCCGGTTCTTCCGCGAACGGCGGATCGTCGTGCACTACGTGGACCTGAAGAAGCGGCCGATCGCCGCGGGCGAGCTCCAGCGCTTCACCCAGCGCCTCGGCGCCGCTGCGTTGCTCGACCCGCAGTCGCGGCCGTACCGCGACGGAGGTCTCGGCTACATGACCCTCGACGATGCCGGCATCGTGCGGCGCCTGCTCGCCGACCCGCGGCTGTTGCGCCTGCCGTTGACGCGCCATGGCAGCGCGGTCACGGTCGGGCTCGACGAGCTCGCCTGGACCGGCTGGCTCAAGCCTTCGGGCGGCTCCTGATCGCCGACCAGCCGATGACGAGGCCGAGGACCACGAGGCCGGCGCCGATGACCGCCCAGACCGTGCTGCCGTCCATGAACCCGGAACCCTTGAAGAACCCGGTCCCCTGGCCGAGCCAGACCGCCCCGACGAGGATGGACACGGCCGCGACGATCCAGCGGCTGCGCGTCGAGAGCTTCACGGTGGCATCCTAGCCGGGTGGAAGGATCGACGCCCGGGCAGGATTCGCCCGATGAGATGACTGCGGGGCCGCGACGCGCGGGCCGGATGTGGGTCACGCCCGAGGCCGCCCGGCTGCTCGAGGGCGACACCACCGCGACCGAGGACGAGAGGCTCCTCGAGCGGCCGGAGGCAGCGTTCCTTGGCACGGATCCCTGGCGTGCCCTCCGGATCCTCGGCGAGTTCGTCGAAGGCTTCGACGCGATGGCCCGGGTCGGCCCGGCGGTGACCGTCTTCGGCTCTGCCCGGACCCGGACCGACGACCCGATGTACGACACCGCCCGCCAGATCGGCCGGCGGCTGGCCGACGCGGGCTACGCGGTCATCACCGGCGGCGGTCCCGGTGCGATGGAGGCGGCCAACCGTGGCTGTCGCGAGGGTGGCGGCCTATCGGTCGGCTGCAACATCGAGCTGCCCCACGAACAGGGCTTGAACCCATACGTGGACCTCGGCGTGGAGTTCCGATACTTCTTCGCCCGCAAGGTGATGTTCATGAAGTACGCCGACGGGTTCGTCATCCTGCCCGGTGGTTTCGGGACGCTCGACGAGCTGTTCGAGGCACTGACGCTGATCCAGACCGGCAAGGTCCGGCACTTCCCGGTCGTGCTGGTCGGCCGGGCCTACTGGGCCGGTCTGCTCGACTGGATGCGTGGCACGCTGCTGGCCACCGGCGCCGTCGCCGAGGGCGACCTCGAGCTGTTCCACGTGACCGATGACCCGACCGAGGTGATCGAGATCATCCAGACCCACCGCGCGGCCGGCGGCGTGCGCTAGTCAGTCCGGCCAGGCGATCTCGATCCGGCCGTCGGCGATCCTGACGGGGTAGTAGCGCAGCAGGCGGACGCGGGTCAGCCGTCGTGCCTCCGCCTTCTTGCCCGGTGGATCGACCTTGGGGTCCCGGCCGGCCGGCGACCAGGTCGGGTGGTAGGTGCCATCGGGGTGCAGGCCGCCAGTGGTCGGCATCTGCACCGGCTTGCCCGTGCACAGGTCGAACCGGCCCTCGTGGAGCGGACACGCGACGACGCACCCGTCGAGTTCGCCGATCGACAGCGGCGCGCTCATGTGCGGACAGCGGTCATCGGTCGCGACGATGCCTTCGGGCGTGTGCGCCAGCAGGACGTCCAGGTCGCCCCGGCTGACTCGCTGCATCGAACCGGGCGGCAGGTCGTCGAGGTCGAGGACGGCGACGAACGCGCGATCCTCGGACGTCGTGCCGAGCGCCTGCAGCGCCGGAGGGTAGGGAGCGGGTCGGGGTTCCATCGTCGGCCATGCTACCTGTGCGAGACGAACGACGGCCCCGGTGGGGTCCACCGGGGCCGTCGAGCGAGAGGAGGAGCGAGGGTCAGTCGCCGCCAGCGGTGCTAGCGGAGACGGGATCGGCCTTGGCCGACGGACGGGCCGCCTCGGCGGTTGCCTGGGTCGGGACCGGGGCCTCGTTGGAGGTCCGCAGCGGGATCTCCTTGATCGCGACCGCGGCAACGAATGCCACGACTGCGCCGATCACGCCGAGCCAGAACGTCTGGGCTGTCGCGAGGCTGAATGCCCCGTGAATGGCATCGAGTACCTGACCGATCACAGGACCCGCGGAAGGCACGATCGCGGTGATCTTCGCACCGACGTCACCGACACCTGTCAGGACATTGGCATCGATCTTGCCCGCAGCCGCAGCCGCTCCGAAGTCCTGCAGCACGTTTGGCGGGACTCCAGCGCTGATGAACTGCGGCACCAGGTGTTCCTGGAAGCTCGACGCGAAGACTGTCCCCACGAATGCGAGCGAGATCGTGCCGCCGATCTGGCGGAAGAACGTCAGGTTCGACGTCGCCACGCCGAGCTGTCGGAACGGCACGGCGTTCTGGATGACGATCGTCGGCACCGAGAACGTCGGACCGACGCCCAGGCCCGCGATGAACATCCACATCCAGACGATCGGCACCGGCGTGTCCTTGGTCAGCTGGGTCATCAGCAGGACCGCGAAGCCCATGACCGCGACCGAACCGGCGATCAGCCACTTGTAGCGGCCGGTCCTGGCCACGATGAGGCCGGACACGATCGAGCTGAAGATCAGGCCGACCATGAGCGGCAGAGCCGCCAGGCCGGAATTGGTCGGCGAGAAGCTCTCCACGACCTGGAACCAGCGCGGCAGGAAGACGATCGCGCCGAAGAAGGCGAACGCCGCGAAGAAGACCGAGACCATCGTCGCCGAGTAGGTGCGGCCGGTCCACAGGTCGAGCGGGACGATCGGTTCCTTGGCGCGCGACTCGGCCAGGATGAAGAGCAGCGTCCCGATGATGCCGACGATGATGAACCCGCCGACGGTCGGGTCGGTCCATTCGCCGAACTGTTTGTTGGTCAGGCCGACGAGCAGGAAGACCATCGCGATGGTGAAGATCCCGCCGCCGATCAGGTCGAAGTTGCGGGTCGCCGATGCGGTCTTGACTGTCGGCAGCAGGCGCTGGATGACGACCAGCGCGACGATCCCGATCGGGATGTTGACGTAGAAGATCCAATGCCAGCTCAGGTTCTCCGTCAGCCAGCCGCCGATGAGCGGACCGGCCACGAAGGCGATGCCGAAGACGGCCCCGAAGAGGCCCTGGTACTTGCCTCGCTCCTTCGGCGTGAACAGGTCACCGATGACCGCGAGCGCGACCGGGAACAGTGAACCGGCACCGACGCCCTGGATGCCTCGGAAGAGGATGAGCATCCCCATGTTCTGGCTCAGGCCGGAGAGCGCCGAACCGATGAGGAAGATGACGATGCCCAGCATGAAGATCGGCTTGCGGCCGAAGATGTCGGACCCCTTGCCCCAGAACGGGACGGTGATCGTGCTGGTCAGCAGGTAGATGGTGATGGCCCAGACGTAGTAGTCGTTGCCGCTCAGCTGGGTGACGATGGTCGGCAGCGCGGGACCGACGATCGTCTGGTCGAGTGCGCCGAGGAAGAGACCGAGCATGACCGCGAAGAGGATCTCCATCTTCTCGCGGTGGGTCAGGGCAAGGGCCGGATCCTCCTCGAGCGTCGGGATGTACTCTTCGGCGTCCGGCGCGGACGGGAACGCTTCCATGGACTTGTTACTCCCTCCCCTGGGGTTCGTGGCTATGGTGGGCTCCGGAGGCCGGATCCGCGAGGGTCGTCATGACGGCGACGCGCAGGTCGGCCATCGCGGTCGCGACGCCGGCGAGCTGCGCTTCGTCGAGCTGATCGAGCACCTTCTCGATGATGCCGATCCGCAGGATCTCGATGTCCTCGAGCATCTGGCGGCCGGCTTCGGTGATGCGCACAAGCACGATCCGGCGGTCACTGGGGACCCGGACGCGCTCGACGAAACCGCGCTCCTCGATCCGATCGACCAGACCGGTCGCAGCCGAGAGCGAGACGTCGAGCATGTCGGCGAGGTGGCTCATCGGGAGCTCGCCGTGCCGATCGAGCAGGTGCATGACGTGGAGTTGGCTCATGCTGATGCCGAGGCGGACCATCCGCTCGCTGCCCATGCACTTGAGCTCGCCCATCGACGCGCGGAAATCGTCGATGATCGCCGACTTGGTGTCGGACATCGTCATGCTTCGTATCACGTGAACTATCATACCGGCGTGAACGATTGCCGTCAAATGGACGAATGTCGAGACCGGAGGACAGATGCGCTTCGCTCTCATGCTCGAGTCCCAGCAGGGCCTGACTTACGGCGATCACGTGACCATCGCCAAGCGCGCCGAGGCGAATGGGTTCGAAGCCCTGTTCCGCTCCGACCACTTCCAGAGCTTCCCGGGTCCGACCGGCCAGCCGACGACCGACGCGTGGTCGATCATGGCCGGCCTTGCGCGCGACACGGACCGGATCGGTCTCGGGGTCCTCGTCTCGCCGGTGACGTTCCGGCACCCGGGCGCGTTCGCCAAGGTGGTGACCACGGTGGACGAGATGAGCGGTGGCCGGATCGAGGTCGGCGTCGGGGCCGGTTGGAACGAGCTCGAGCATCGCGAGCTGGGTCTCGACTTCCCGCCGATCGCGGATCGGGCGGATCTCATGGAGGACCAGCTTGCGATCCTGCACGGTCTGTGGGGCGAGCCCGACGGCTGGTCGTACGAGGGACACCAGGTCACGATCGCCGACGCCGATTTCCACCCGAAGCCGGTGGACGTGCCGGGCCGGCCACGGACGCCGATCGGTGGCGCGCGGCCGCGACTCCTGGTCGGCGGCCAGGGCTCGCCCCGGTCATACCGGTTGGCGGCTCGCTACGCAGACGAGTTCAACCTGAGCTCGTCCGATCCGGCCAAGGCACGGGTCGCGTTCGCGGCGCTCGACTCGGCCTGCGAGGCGATCGGACGGGACCCGGCCACGGTCGCGCGCTCCACGATGGCCGGCGTCCTGATCGGCCGCGACGAGCATGAGGTCCAGCGCCGGATCGCGGTCGCGCAGGACGCGTTCGGGAGCGACGATGACGACCGGGCCTGGCTCGAACAACGGCTTCAGCGCTGGGTCGCCGGGACCCCGGACCAGGCGCGGGCGATGGTCCGCCGCTTCGCCGACGCCGGCGTCGAGCGGATCATGCTCCAGGATTTCCTGCCCTGGGACCTCGACATGATCGACGTCATGGGCGAGGTCCTCGTCGGCCAGGTCTGAGCCGGCGCGCGCTAGTTGCCGGCTGCCTCGGCGGCGGTGAAGTAGATCGGGTCGTCGCGCCGGATGAGGTCGGGGTTCGTGCCCCGCGCGCGGGCCAGACGTTCGGTGAGCAGCTGCAGCGGTGTCGCGCTGCCGACCAGCGCCGCAACGGGCGCCGGCAGGGTGGGGGACTCGGCGACGACGAGACGTCCGATCGGCGTCAGCGCGGAGTCCAACGTGGCCGCCACGTCAGCGGCCAGGATGGCGGCGGCGCGAAGCCCGATGACCTGGGCGGCCGCCAGCGCCTGACGTGCCCGGGCGACACGCTCGGACCGCCGATCGCGATCCGTCAGGACGAGCACGAGTCCCGTGGCTGGACCCGTCGCGGGCAGGTGGCCGTGGAGGAACGTCTCGAGATCCCGATAGGCGGACGGCAGCCAGGAGGCTTCCTCGACCTTGAGGACGAGCTCGCGCGCTGAAGCGCGATCGGCGCCCGAGCCGATGACGATGAGCTGGGCGGCATCGGCGAGGCGCGAGGCGATCGCCTCGGCGGCCGTCGTGTCCCGCGCGCCGTCCGACAGAAGCCGCTCGACCGCGGCGGCGTCGATGGGACGACCGGACAGGTGCGCTCCGACGGCGGCCGCCGCCAGGATCGGGCTCAGGTAGCCGACCGTGTGGCACCAGCCTTGGTCGAGCTCGCCGGTCTCGACGGTGATCGACGCGAGACCGCCGGCGGGCGACCGGCGGGTGACCGTGACGACGGCGGCCTGCGCCCCGGCATCGCGGGCCGCCGTGAGGGCCGCGTTCGTGGCCGCGGTCGCGCCCTCGTGCGAGATGCCGATGACGAGCCCACGGGTCGGTGGCGTGAGGGAGAGTTCGAAGGCCTGCTCGGGCCGGACGGACGGGTGCGGAAGGCCAGCCGCGGTCGCCGCCTCGCGCAGGATGTCGGCGGCGGCCTGTGCGCCGTGCTCGGACGTGCCGCAGCCGGTCACGACGACCGGCTCGCCGGCCGCGATGGTCGCCCGGATCGCGGCAGCCAGGCGGGCCGCATCGTCATCGGCGTCGGCCAGCCGGGCGAGGATGCGGCGTGCCAGCTGCGGGCTCGGCGGCGATCATGTCGGTCATGTGGAACGGCGGGCCCGGCCGGAGGCTCGGCGTCGGGGCGTAGTCCCAAGGGTCCGCGGCACCGGGGAGTGGCGCGGTCGGGTCGAAGGTGGACTCGTGGCTCATGGTCGGCTCCACGTGGGGCCTCGAGGATAGGTGGCGTCGGTCTGTGGCGGTTCGGCGGCCCGTGCCGCGCGACAGCACCCGTTCGCCAGTTGAGTCATCGGCGATCAGCCCGGGCTCCGCCGTATCCGCCCGATCCGTCGCACCGGTGCGTAGCGGAACCACGCCCGACCGACCAGCAGATCGAGCGGGACCGGTCCGTACTGGCGCGAATCGATCGGCTCGCCGAAACCGGCCGCGGCCGCCGTCTCGGTCGTGGCATCGCTCAACAGCCAGGCCTCGTCATCGGCCAGCTCGAGGTAGCCGTCGGCGAACGCGACGCGATCACCGGGGCCCGCGGCGACGCGTTTGACCGCGAGGTCGCCATCATCGGGTTCGCGAAAGACGACGACCGTGCCGCGTCGCGGCCAGCGGGCGACGGTCGGGTCGACCAGAAGCCAGTCACCCGCAGCGATCGCGGGCAGCATGCTCGCCTCGGCCACGGCCACGCGCCACGGCCCGCGCAGGCGGGCGCGCAGCGGGACCGAGCGCCGCGGCCCGATCCGTCGGGCCCGACCGACGCGCCCTACTTCTTGGTCGCCCAGAAGATCTCGCCGAACTCCTTGACCGCGGCTTCGAGCTGGGCGGCGGCCTCGGCGTCGACGCTCTGCTTGTTCTTGCTGGCGAGCTTCAGGATCTTCCAGACCTTGTCATGGAGGTCCGGGTACGCCGTCAGGTGCTCCGGCTTGAAGTAGTCGGACCAGATCACCTGGACCTCGTGCTTCACCTTCTCGGCGTGGTCTTCCTTGACCCGGACGCAGCGGTTGAACTTGTTGCGCGTCTCGGTGTCGTTGCCGTCGAGGCCGTTGATCAGCTCGACCATGCGGGCGACGGTGCGCGCGGCGATCTCGGCCTCATGCGGGTCGTAGATGCCGCAGGGGATATCGCAATGGGCGCGCGCCGTGGTCGTCGGGGCGAGCCAGCGGGTCAGTCGAGACATGGGACTCCTTCGGGTGCATCGAGGTGGGCTTGGCCCTCGTCTCTGGGGTGCCCTGAAGTGTCCGAGCCGTGGTCGGGCCTGTCAAACGGGTGGAACGGGGAGGGTGCCGCGACCGACGGCAGCGGGTATCATCCGCCCGATGACTGAGCGAGGGCAGGCCGGCCTGGACGGTGCCCCAGCCTGTCCGTTCGTCGCCTTCGGGGACGACCGTGACGGCCGATCGACCAGTCCCGACCACCGCCATCGGTGCTTCGCCGAGACCCCGCCCGCGCCGCGCGCCGTCGCCCACCAGGAGGCGTACTGCCTGTCGAGCGCGTTCCCGGTCTGCCCGACCTTCCAGGACTGGGCTCGGCGCGAAGCGGCCCACGCGCGTGGTGCCGGCGAACGCCCGCAGACCGCCCCGACCGCGACCGTCGCGTCCGCCGCGACCATCGCGCCGACGCCGACACCGGCGCCGACGCCGCCGCCGACCGCGACCGAGCCCGACCTGTACGCCGAGTGGGCCATCCCGCCGGCTCCGGAAGCAGGCGAGACACCGACGGCTCCTCTCGATGACCTCGACGACGAGCCGATCCAGCGCAATCCCCCGCGCGACTGGGCCGCGCCGCCGCCCTGGGCGAGCGGCCAGTCTGGCGCCGGCGGTGCCGGGCGACCGGTCGCCGCGACGACCGGGATGGCTGCGGCCTCCGCTGGACCGGGGTCGCCGGACGTCCCGGCACGACCGGTCGAGGGCCAGGGCCTGGCTGGCAGTCCGGCCGACCGCGTGGCCGCCGGTGAAGCGCCGGCCGCCACGGCCTGGTCCGCCTCCACCGCGGGTTCCGCCCACCAGGCGCCCGACGAGGAGCTGGCGAGCCTGGTCGGGGGCGGATCCAGCCCGTCGCCCGCCAGCGCAGCCGCCATCGCTTCGGTCTCGTCGGCCGCAGCGCCGTCACCACCGACCGACGAGTCGACGGGCGATGCCTACCCTCCTCCGACGCGCACGGGTCGCCGCCCGGCGGTCAGCTCGACGCGACCGAGCGCCGACGCCGTCCCCGGACCGGCCTGGGAGCGGATGCGCCACTACGAGACCTACCCGCCGATCAAGACCCGCTCCGGGATGCGCGGGGCGTCGCGGGTGGCGCTGGTCGCTGGCGCGCTGGGCATCGCGGCGCTGGCGCTGTTCATGCTGCCCGCGTTGCTGGGCATCGGTGGCGGCGGCAGCTCCGCCAGCGCGAGTCCGAGCGCGAGCCGGCCAGTCTCGTCCACCAGCGCCGCGCCGACCATCGCACCGGGCCCGAGCCAGCTGACCTACACCATCAAGAAGGGCGACACACTGTCCAAGGTCGCCAACAAGTTCCACGTCGCCCTGGCGGATCTGCTCGCCGCGAACCCGGACATCACGGACCCGAACAAGGTCTCCCTTGGCCAGGTGATCATCATCCCGACCGCCTCTGCCGGGTCGCCTGCCGCGACCGCGAAGCCCTCGCGTTCGGTCGCGCCCTGAGGACGCCGACGCGCCCCTAGCGCGGGGCGATGTTGATGGCGGTGATCTTGCCGGCCTCGACGCGGAAGGTCGCATCGATATGCTGGCTCTGCGCCCCCGGCCTGACCACCAGCAGGTCCGCCTCGTAGGTATTCCCGGTGTCGCGGATCTCGCCCGGGATCATCCGCAGGCCCTTGTCGCCGCGCAGGAACCAGCCACCGACACGCTCGACGCCACGCAGCGTCTGCACGTTGTCGCCGACATGCACGCGCATCTCGGTCTTCTCGTCCATCAGCGCGACCGCGCCCTCGCGATCGCCGCCGTTCAGCTTCTCGAAGAAGTCTTCCATCGTCTCGACAGCACCCATTCGCGGAGTGTACCGTCGGGCGCCCATGGGTGCCCGGACGACGCTGACCGACGCCTGGCCGCTGTTCGCCCTGCGCGTGCGCAGCGAGCGTCTGGTCCTCCGCCTGCCGACCGACGGCGACCTGGTCCGCCTGCTCGCGCTGGCCAGGGCCGGCATCCACGACCCCGGCGCCATGCCCTTCGGGACCGCCTGGTCCACCGTCCCGAGTCCGGCCTTCGAGCAGAGCTTCATGCAGCATCACTGGGGCGTCCGCGGCGCCTGGTCGCCGGAGCGCTGGTTCCTCAACCTCCTGGTCGAATGGGAGGGTGACCCGATCGGTTCGCAGTCGATCGACGCTGCTGATTTCGGGGTCCACCGGACCGTCCACACGGGGTCCTGGCTGGGTCGGGCGTTCCAGGGCCGCGGCTTCGGCAGGGAGATGCGCGAGGCGGTCCTTGCGCTCGGCTTCGATGGCCTCGGCGCGACGGCCGCGACCACCGAGGCGTTCCTCGACAACGGGCCGTCGAACGGCGTGTCGCGGTCGCTCGGCTACGAACCGAACGGGTTCGGCAGCCTCGCCCCGGAAGGTGTCGCGCGGGAGACCCAACGGTTCCGGATGACGCTCGAGGGCTGGCGGTCGCGGTCGCGCGGGCCGGTCACCATCGAGGGTCTCGAGGCGTGTCGCGAGATGTTCGGGGCGTGAGCGCGCGGACCGGTCCCTAGAACCCGCCGCCCGCGCCGCCACCGCCACCGCCCGAGCCGCCGCCACCGAACCCGCCGCCGCCGCCGCTCGATGACGCCGGCGAGTTCCCGATGGTGCCGAGCGCCGACATCATCCCGCCGAGATCGGGGATGCCCGAATCGGAGAACAGGCTGGCGCCGGTGCCTGACGCCGACGAGCCCATGAACGGCGTGCCGCCCGACGTCTGGTACCAGAACGGGAAGTAGGGGACCGAGCCGCTCGTCGCCGTGCCGGCCTTGACGTCTTCGAGGCTGCGCGACAGGACGTCCTCGATCTCGCTCTGCAGCCCGAGAGCGGTCCCCCAGACGACCGCCTGGTCCGGTGTCTCCAGCCATGGCAGGCCGGCTTCCGTGACGACCTGCTGCATCGAACGCGCCTGCGCCATCGTCTTCTGGAGCGTCCGCCGATAGGCCGCCAGCATCGCCCGGATCATCGCGCCCGACATCGTGACGGCCGGCATCGCCTGCGCGACGATGAGCATGACGATGCCGCCGGCGATGGCCGCGCCACCGATGGCGGTCAGCCCCGAGATCGGGATGTTCAGTCCGGCGATGACGCCGATGACTCCGCCGATGATGGCCAGCACGCCGCGGCCGACCCAGCGCCCGACGACCTTGCTCGGCTTCTCGCCGAACCACTGGCGGTCGACGACATGCTTCTCCAGGGCGGTATCGAAGGCGGCCACGTCCGACCCGAACTTCGGCAGGTCCTCCGCGCTGATGAACTCGTCGGACGAGGCACCGATGGTCCGCAGCTTGCGATAGGCGACGTCCTCGGCCGGCCCGGTCGGGCGGCGCTGGTTCAGGCGCCGCTGCGCCTCGACCTCCGCGTCACCTGCCGCGGGCTCGACGTCGATGCCGACCTTGTGCCCACCGAGCAGCCCGCCCTTGTCCTCGCGGAATGCGATGAGTCCGCGCGATGCGAGGTCGAGCATCGCGGTCGTCAGGGCCCGGCGGGACGTCGAGCCATCGATGATCATCGCGCCCGATGCGGCGGTCAGGTCGGGCGGTGGCGCGGGCATCAGCACGGACGGGTCATCGAGGTAGACCGGGTCCTTGCCGTAGCGCCGCCAATGGAACAGCGCCCAGCCGGACAGGCCAAGGAACACGATCGGCGCGCCGACGAGGCCGAGGACCGCATTGACCTGGCGCGACCGCTCGAGCGCGGCGGCATGCTCCGGCGTCGTGGCGGCATCCACCCTCTGGAGCGCCACGGCGAGCGCTCCGTCGAAGTCGGCCGACCGGAGGTACGGCAGCATGTCGTTGTCGAAGATCGCCTGGCGTTCGCTGTTGGTCAGGAACGTCTGCTCGAAGCCAGGACCAGCGTACAGCTGGACCTGGCCGTGCTCCAGGTTCGGTTGCAGATCGAAGAAGATCACCAGGCCGTCGTTGAAGCCCTTGCGCCCGATGCCCCACTGGTCCATCAGCTTGCGTGCCTTGGCGTCGGTCTCCTCGGTCGTCGGGTACTCGCCGCTGTCCTGGGTGTAGACGACGACCTCCGCGCCGGTCCGGGCCTCGATCGCATCGATGGTCCGTTCGGCGTCGGCGACGGCCGCCGGTGACAGGATCCCGGCGTAGTCGTAGACCGCACGGTCGATCTCCGGCTGCGGGAAGGGCGGGCCGGCCGGCGGCGACGCGGCGCTCACGGCGCTCGCCAGGAGGAGCCCGAACGCGAGGATCGGCAGGAGCGCGGCGAGGCGACGCATGGAGGGCAGGATAGCCGCCTTCACGCGCGCGCCGCGCGGACGAGCCTGAGCGTGCCATCCGACTCGAGGAAGACCTGCGGCGCCCGCGGCCGGCCGTTGTAGGTCGACGCGAGCGAGGCGGCATAGGCGCCCGCGTCGCGGATCGCGACCAGGTCACCGCGACGCAGCGCCGGCAGATCGTGCATGCCGAGCGCATCGGTGGACTCGCAGATCGGCCCCTCGACGCGGGTCGGGGCAACGTCGACGCGGATCCGTTCGGGCAGCTCTGGACCGTCCACGTCGCGGCCGAGCGACGTCAGCGCGACGATCGGATGACGGCCGCCGTACAGCGCCGGCCGGATGAGCTCGGTCATCCCGGCGTCGATGACGACCTGGCGGCCGCCGCGGTCGCGGACGTGCAGGACGCGCGCGACCAGCCAGCCGGCCCGGGCGACCAGGGCGCGGCCGGGTTCGATGGCGAGACGGGTCGGCCGTCGATCCTCCGGCAGGGCGGCCAGCAGCCCCGGGATCTCGCGTGCGAAGCGTTCCGGCCCTGGCGTCGGCTCATCGGGCGGGAAGACCGGGAAACCGCCGCCGACATCGAGCGTGTCGAACGCCTCGAGGTTGCCGCGCAGCAGGGCGACCACGGCGAGGCCGCGCCGGACCGCGTCCCGCCAGGCGTCGACCGCGCGGAGCTGCGACCCGACGTGGAGGTGGACCCCGCGCGGCCGGATGGCTCCCGACGCACCGCTGGCGAGCCAGCCGACGACGCCGGTCGCCTCGGTCTCGGTCATCCCGAACTTGGACGCGCCAGCCCCGACCGCGAGCGCGTCGATGGTCTCGGGCGTGACGTCCGGATTGAGCCGGACCAGGACGTCCAGCGCCGGGCGACCCTTCCGGCCCAGTCCGGCGCGCTGGGCCATGCGGGCCAGGGCCTCTGCCTCATCGCTCGACTCGATGGCGACCCAGGCCAGCGGCGTCCGGCCCGCGCCGGTCGCCCGGATGGCCGCCCGGAGGTCCGCGTCGGTCTTGCCCACGCCCTCGAGGCTGATCCGGTCGTTGGTCAGGCCGGCCCGTGTCGCGGCTGCCCATTCACCGCGCGACACGACGTTCGCCCCGAAGCCGCGGCCGGCCACCTCCGCGACGATCGCCGGGACATCGTTGGCCTTGACCGAGTACTGGCGGATCCACGGATCCGGGAAGGCGGCCGTGACCGCGGCCGCGGCTGCATCGAGCGCGGCGAGGTCCGTGACGTAGGCCGGCGTCCCGAAACGGCCGGCCGCCCCGCGCAGGGCATCGGCGACGGCCGCGTCAGTCCTTGACGACAAGCCGGACGGCCGTGCTCACCAGACTCAGGACGACCGCGCCGACGACCGCGGCGACGAACGTGTCGATGGACAGCAGGGTCGGCGGGAAGTCGCCGATGGTGAGGTCGAACTTGGCCGCCTGGGCGATGACCGCGGTCAGCAGCAGCAGGCCGGCGTTGATGGCGAACCCGACCAGGCCCATGGTCATGAACGTGAGCGGCAGCGCGAGCGTCCGGACGATCGGGCCGATCAATCCGTTGACCACGCCGAAGATGGCGGCCAGCACGAGCAGCCCGAGAGTCTCGCCGTCGTAGTTGACGTACTGCGGCAGGAACCGGGTCAGGACATAGAAGGCGATCGCGGTGACGATCGTCCCGACGATGAAGCCTCTCAAGGCAGTGCCTCCGAGCGGTGGACGATGATCGAAGAGGGTCGCCCAGCGAGGACGTCCCGGTCAAGGCGGACTGTGACGCTCACCGGGCGAGTCCGGCGACCAGTCGTGCCTTGACCGCCGGCCACTCTTCCGCCGTGATGCTGAAATAGGCGGAGTGCCGGACCGACCCGTCGGGCACGATCATGTGGTTCCGGAACACGCCTTCGAACGTCGCGCCGATGCCCGCCAGCGCGTTGCGCGATCTCTCATTGCGCGAGTGGGTCTTGAATTCGACCCTCTGGGCGTCGAGCGCCTCGAAGGCGTGGGTCAGCTGGAGCAGCTTCGCCTCGCGGTTCGCGCCGGTCCGCTGCCAGGCCGACCCCACCCACGTCCAGCCGATCTCGAGACGGCGATGCTCGGGCACGATGGACAGGAACCGGCTGCTGCCGATGACCCGGCCGCTCACCCGGTCGATGGTCGCGAACGGGCGTTCGACGCCGGCTTCGGCGTTGGCCAGGGCGGTGTCGACCCAGCGACGCAGGCCCGCCTCGTCCTGCGGTCCCATGATCGTCCACTGCCACAGCGGTGGGTCGAAGGCGACCAGCGACAGGTCGGCCAGGTGATCGGCCCGGAGCGGCTCCATGCGCACGCGATCGCCCTCGAGGACGACCGGTTCGACCCACGTCTGCGCTGCCATCAGCGGATGGTAGCCCGGTCGGCTGCTAGGATGCCGGGGTGAACCGCGGTCTCTCCGTCGAGCAGCTGGACGGCCTCCTCGACGAGCGCCGGCTGGCGGTCATGTCCACCTTTCGCAAGGACGGCACGATCCTGCTGTCGCCCCTGTGGTTCATCTGGGAGGACGGCGGGTTCACCATCGGGATGGCCGCCGGCGACGGCAAGCTCACGCATCTCCGGCGCGATCCGCGGGTCACCGTCGTCGTCAACGAGGACGAGTTCCCGTACCGCGGCTTCGAGCTCCGTGGCGAGGCACAGCTCCTCGACGTGGCCTATGGCCCGGTCATCCGCCGCATCGCCACCCGCTACGTCGGCGCCGAGGCGGCCGGCTTCTATGACGACGAACTCGGCGGCACGGTCGCCCGGATCGAGCCCGGCGAGGCGCGCGGCTGGGACTTCCGCGACGACCTGACCGAGATGGGCGTCTTCGAGCCATGACCGACTTCGCCGGGGTCGTCGCCGCGTTCCTGGCCGAGACCTTCGCGAGCGAACCGGTCTTCGCGACGATGATCGGCGAGCACGCCCACGACGGCCGCTGGCCGGACCTGTCGGCGGCCGGCCGGGCTGCTCGGCTCGCCTCGACCGACCGATGGCTGGCGACGTTCCGGGCGATGACCGACCTCGCGCCCGATGACGCGATCGATCGCGACCTGATCGTCGGCGAGCTCGAAGCGGCCCGCTTCGCCGAGACCGAACTGGGCGAGCACGCCTGGAACCCGCTGGAATGGGTCTACCTGATCGGTGAGGGCCTGTTCGGTCTCCAGGTCCGCGAATTCGCGCCGCTGGCCGAGCGCCTCGTCTCGACTGCGGCGCGTCTCGAGTCGCTGCCGGCGGTGCTCGGTGCGGCGCGCGACACGCTGGTCGGGCATGCCGGTCGCCCGGTCGCACGTTTCCAGACCGAGACGGCGCTCCGCCAGCTGAGCGGCATCGAGGCGCTCATCGCTGACGCTCTGGCGACGGCTGAGGCGGCCGGCCCTGACGACGCGGCGGTCGCCGCCGTGGCGCCCCGCCTGACCGTTGCCGCGGAAACCGCCCGGACGGCCGTGGCCGCGTTCGAGACGCACCTGCGCGAGGTCGTCCTGCCGGTCAGCGAGGGTGAAGGCCGCCTCGGCGAGGCCCTGTTCGTGGAGAAGATGCGCCACACGATGCGCTCGGACGCGGCCATCGCCGACCGGCTGCTCGTCGTCGCGGATCGCGAGTATGTCGCCGTGCGCCACGAGATGATCCGGCTCGCCCGCCAGCTGTGGCCGGCCTGGTTGCCGGATGCCCCAGCGCCGGACGACGAGCAACTCCTGGTCCGTGGCGTCCTCGACGCCATCGCCGCGCAGCACCCGGAGGCAGATGACCTGCTCGACTTCTGCCGCGAGGAGAACGCCCGGATCGAGGCCTTCTGCCGCGAGCATGACCTGATCGGCCTTGCCGACGAGCCGCTGGTCATCCAGTGGACGCCGGTCTTCCTGCGCTCGTTCGCCGGCGCGATGCTGTCGTCGCCGGGGCCGCTGGACAGGGGCCAGAAGGCGTTCTTCGCGATCACCCCGATGCCCGACGACTGGTCGGAGGAGCAGCGCGAGTCCAACCTGCGCGAGGACAACGACCGGATGCTCCGCGTCCTGACCATCCACGAGGCGGTCCCCGGCCACTACCTCCAGGGCGTCTACGCCAATCGGTGTCCGTCCATCGCCCGGGCGATCTTCGGCAGCGGCGTGTTCGCAGAGGGCTGGGCCGTCTACGTGACCCAGGTGATGATGGACGTCGGCTACGGCGCGGACGATCCGGCGCTCTTGCTCGTCCACTGGAAGTTCTACCTGCGTGGCGTCATCAATACGATCATCGACCGGCGCATCCACTGCGACGGGATGACCGAGGACGAGGCCGTCGCGCTGATGGTCGACGGTGGGTTCCAGGAGCAGGCCGAGGCGCGCGCCAAGTTCGACCGGGCACGACTGTCATCGACCCAACTCTCGACGTATTTCGCGGGTTCGCTCGAGATGTGGGAGATCGAGCGCGAGGCGCGCCGGCGCGCGGCAGTCGCATCGGGCGATCCGCGCGGGACCGCGGCCGTTCCGGAGCCACGGGTCGTCGGCGGCTTTGGCGAGACGCCGGGGTTCGTCTACCGGACCCATCTCGAATCGGTCATCGGCCACGGCGCGCCGCCGATGTCGCTGCTGCGCCGGATCCTGTTCGACTGACCGAGCGCACGGCGCCGGACCGTCAGGTGGCCCGCCTGGGGGCCTCTCTTCGCGCCCGGCCTGGCCGCGCGCCGAGTCCCGCCAGCAGCCGATCGAGCCGGTAGCCGGCGACGTTGGCCGCCGCCGACAGCCGGGCGGCGGTCGCGGCACTGGTCGCGGCTATCCCCGGGTCCTCCGAGTCCACGGCATCGAGCCGGACGGCCCAGTCGAGGAATACGTCGAACCGGCCGCGGTCGAGGTATTCCACACCCTCCCAGGTGTTGACGCCGATGGCGACCCGGACCGCCTCGATCCGGAGCCACGCCGTCATCAGCCGCAGGTCGGCGCTCCGCGTCGCCCCACCGATGGTCGATGGTCGCGGGAGCGCCAGCAGGACCCGGACGCGGTCGGTGATCGCCCACGCCTCGCCCTCGTCGAAGCCGGTGTCGTGGAGGCCGGCGACGAGCGCGGCGGGCAGGCGCAGCTCGTCGTACCAGGCGATGGTCGTGGCAGTCTCGTCCGAGCCGGGCGCCAGGGCACCGATGCGGCTCAGGGTCAGCCAGGCGAGGAGGGTCGCCCGGTCGCGCCGGTCCAGGCCCGGCACGATCGCGCCGCGCCCGGCGGCGGCCGTCGCGGCACCCTTGGCTGCCCGGGTCACATTCGCCGCCGCGACCGCCGCCGACCGACCGGCCTCTCGTGCGGACGGCGCCATCCCGACGAACGCTCGCTCGGCGCTCGCCCGGATGCGGGCAGCGATGGCGGCCGGATCGCCCGACACCCCGGTCGCCTCGGCGATCGCCGCCAGGAACGTTTCGAAGCGGCGCTCCATCTCGTCGAGATGCGGCTCGGACGCGACGCCCTGGATCACGGCGACGGTCAAACCGTCGGCGAAGACCGACCGGAGCGGGACGTGGATCGGCTCGAGCTGGTCCGCGCGCATCGCGTCGTCGAGCGACGGCACACCGTTCCCGCCGAGCCGGGCGGCGAGCCGTGCCCATTGGCCCGACACCCCGTCGATCACCTCGCGGAACTCCCAGAAGACATGGGTCCCGTACGCGTCCAGGGTGATCTCGAGCCCGCGCTCCCAGATCTCGTGGCTCGAGCGGATGAACTCGGAGCCGGTCTTGGCGTCACGGAACAGCACGAACGCGTTCGGGTCGTTGGTCAGCTCGAGGCCCTCGGCCAGCGTCCGGCGGACCTTGCGCTTGGTCCCGTCGGGCGACTTGACCGCGTAGCCGGCAGACCGGTGGATCCGCCCGTGGGTCGTCGCGAACTTCGTGTGGTAGAGCACGAGCGAGCGCTGCCGGCCGGACCCGTTGGAGTAGGCGAGGACGTTGTCGTCCGTGTGGCCGCCCTCGGTCACCAGCCCGTAGAGGAGGAACCGCTCGGCCTCGGCGAACCACGCTCGGCGATGGAGCAGCGGGAAGATCTCGCGCTCGTGGCGCTCGACCAGCCACGGGTCGGGCTGCTCGTCGAGGGTCGCCCGCCGGAACTCCATCCCGTACTTCTCGCCGAAGCCCTGGATCTGGCCGTGGCCGAGCATCGGCAGGCCCGGCAGCGTCGCCAGCACCGTCGCCACGCCGAAGTACTTGTCGCCCTTGCCGAACTGCTCGAGCGCGGTCTTCTCGTCGGGGTTGCTCATGAAGTTGACGTAGCGCTTGAGGATCTCCGGGTCGAACTCGATGGTCTCCTTGATGACCTTCCGGTAACCCTTTCCGTCCTCATCCCGGAGCATGTGCATGAACGCGCTGTTGTAGACGCGGTGCATGCCCAGCGTCCGGACGAAGTAGCCCTCCAGCAGCCAGAACGCCTCGGCCAGCAGGAGGGTGCCCGGGATCTCCGCCGCGACCCGGTCCACCACCTCGCGCCAGAACTCGACCGGCATCCGCCGGTCGAACTCGGCCTTGGGGATGGCGTGCTCGGCGCGCGACGGGATGCCGCCGCCCTGGCCCGGCTCCGGCCACCACAGCCGCTCGATGTGCTTCTTGGCCAGGACCATCGCGGCGTCGAAGCGGATGATCGGGAACCGCCGGGCGACGTCCAGGATCACCTGGATGACATGCTCGCGGACGTCCGGATCGAGGAAGTCGAGCTGGGCGGTGTCGTTCCACGGGAAGCTGGTGCCGTCGTTGCCGTGGTAGACGAAGCGCTGCTCACCGGTCTCGCGGTCGAACCGCTTGAACACGACGGCCGCGTCGCTGTCGTCCCAGTAATGGTCCTCGAGCACGATCCCGACACGCGGGTGCGGCGACAGGTCCGGGCCGTCGAACGAATAGGCGGGATAGGGCGGTTCCGCCAGCGACAGGAACCACTCCGGATGGTCGACGACCCAGCTCGAGTCGATGCCCATGTGGTTGGGGACCATGTCGCTGGCCAGCCGGATGCCGTGCGCCCAGGCTCGGTCGCGCAGGTTCGCGTAGGCCGCCTCGCCACCGAGGTCTTCGGCGATGTGGTAGTCGTCGAGCGAATACGCCGAGGCGACCGCGTCGGCGTTGCCGCGCATCCGCTTGATCCGCTCGGACGCCTTCGACCGCTCCCACAGGCCGATCAGCCACAGCCCGGTCACGCCCCAGCGGGCGAGCGTCGCCAGCTCCTCGTCGGGGATGCCGTCGAGGGTCCGGATCTCGCGGCGGTAGGTCCGCGACAGCTGGTCCAGCCAGACATACGTGCTCTTGGCCATCAGGACGACCTGCGGCATCCACGCCGAATCCGACGAGAACGCCTCGGGTTCGTCGCCCGCCGTATCGAACGACGGCGTCTCGGTCGGGCCACCACCACCGCCGCCGCCACCGCCGAAGCGCAGGTGGAGAGCGCGCTCCTCCTCGGCGAGGATGCCGAGGGCGATGTCGAACTCGCGCAGGAGGTCATCGAGACTGGCGCCGAGGAACGCTCCCCAGCGGGCGCGGACCCAGCGCAGCTGGGCGGCCAGGGAGGTCGGCGCCTGACGCGCCGGCATGCGCATCAGCTCGATCAGCGACCCGACCTCGCCGTCGATGCTGGGACCCGCCGCGAAGACGGCCTCGAGGTCGGCGATCGCCGCGTCGTAGCGGGTGTCCTCGGCCAGTGCCCGGTCGTCCACCAGCTCGTGCAGCCCGCCGATCGCCGGATTCTCGTTGGCGATCCGGATGAGCAGCATCTCCTCGAGCCGGTCGGTCGCGGGCTCCGGCTCCGGCCCGGCGCCCGGGAACTCGTCGGCGAAACGGTCGAGCAGGTGATCGGCGTCGGGTCCCAGGCGCGCCTCGAGATGCGCCAGCGCCGCCGCCATCGCGCCCGGCTGGACGTCCGCCTCGTAGCGTGCGATGAGCAGGTGCCCGACCTCGTGGAGCAGCCCGAGGGCGCCGATCTCACCGGCCTGGACGGAGGCCGCGCCGGCCGCCCGTGCCCGGTTCATCCGCTCGGCCAGCCGCCGGATGCCGGCCGTGTCGCTGACGACCAGGTCGCCGCGGATGCCGACCAGCGGCCGGCGCACGGCGTACCGGTCGCGCGGTTCGCGGCGGACGTGGAAGTCGCGGGATCCGGCCATCAGCGAAGCATCGCACGACCGCCGTGCCGCGGAGCGGCCGGCCGGGTCAGTCGGGGACCGGGTCGACGTGCTCGATGGCCCGCCGCAGGAGTTCGAGACCGGACGGGTCGAAGTCGTACGTCCAGGGGCGGATCCGGTCGGGCCGGGAGAACGAGCGATCGAGTCCCGCCGCCAGTGCCTCGCGCGACATGAGGATCACGTCGGCGGTCTGGTCGAGCAGGACGAGGTCGTCGGGGTGCTCGATGAGGGCGGGCAGGATCTCGACGCCGGTCGTGCCCGACAGTGCGAGCGTCTCGCGGATGCTTTCCGATCCGCGCCACGAGGCGCACACCAGCCCGACCTTGGAGCCCGCCGGCAGGGCCGCGATCTCGTGGACGAGCTCGACGTAGCCGGGGCCGACGATCATGGCCACGACCGGCACCCGGCCGGCGACCAGGGCCTGGGCCTCGTCGGCATGGAACGTCGTGGTCGCCACCAGGTCGTAATGGAACCGCTCGAGCCGGTCGGGCAGGTCGTCGATGAGGGCGCCCTCGACCTCGATCGTCCCGCCGAACTCGTCGCACAGCCGCTCGGCATCGAAGCCGGCGTCGGCGCTGGTGCACTCGGCGAACAGGACCCGGACGTGCGGACCGGGCCGCTTGCGTTCGGTCGCGGCGGCGAACGTGGCGGACGCCACCTCGTCGGCGGTGAAGCCAGCGTGGGCGGCCCGCCGGAGCATCTCCGCGACGATGCCCGCGAGCGCCTCCGCTCCGCGCCGCTGCGGCGGGCGCTCGGCCACGTGCGTGCCCGCCCCATGACGACTCGTGACGTAGCCGGCATCGGACAAACGACGATAGACCGCCCTGATCGTGTTGGGGTTCACTCGCAGAGCCGCACCAAGCTCCCGGACGGGCGGCAGTCGTGAACCGGGCAGCAACCGACCGGAATCGATCTGGTAGGCGAGCTGCCAGAAGATCTGGGTCGAGATCGGGACGTCCGAATCGCGCTCGACATCGAGTGCGCCACCAGGCGTGCCGGTCATGGGACCTTGGTCACGATTGATTGACATAGTGTGCTAGTCCAAACTCGGGTAGACTTTGGCATAGGCAACCATACCAAGCAAGGCAGGTCCCACATGGTCGGTTTCATCGTCATCGCCGCGGTGTTCGCGGCACTCTTCGTCTTCGCGGCGCTCGCGGACCGCTACGGCGTCGACAGCCGCATCGATTCGACGGATTCGCGCCGCTCTCCGTACCCGATCGGCATCGAGGCCTGAGGGTTCCACGCCGGCTGGCCGACCTCATCGAGAGCCAGCCGGTAGATCTCGGCGCCATCGATCCCGTGACCGGGTGAGCTGAACAGCGCCAGGTCCGCGACCAGGCGGCGTTCGAGGTCGCCCCCGTCGTCGGCGTGGCGATCGATCAGGCGGGCCGCGTGGGCCGCTGCCCGGAGCACGCCCGCGGTCTCGGGTCGGGCGGGGTCATCCCAGAACCAGCCATCGCTCGCGAACATCGCGAGACGCCAGCGCTGCGCCTCCATGATCGCCAGGAACGACTCCGCGACCGAATGATCGGCCGCTGCCCCGAGCCACTGCCGCGCGAACGCGATCGGTTCCTGGGCGCCGATGATCACGTCCACGTAGGCATCGCGGGCCGCCCATGGATCCACCGCCGGGCCCCAGCCGGCCGCGATCCGATCGGTCACCGCGTCGATGCCGGCCGCGAGGCGCTCCAGGGCCGACCGCAGCGGCCCCTTCCAGCGACCGTCCGGCGCGCAGGCGCACTCGCCGCTCCAGCGCAGGACGCCGTGATGGCAGCTCCACGACGTCCGCTCGACGATCCGGGTCGTCCGGAACGTGCCGCGCGACGGCTCAGCGAGCGCCTCGGCCAGGCTGACCACGTCGAAGCCGTGCGCGTTCTCGTCCGAGCCGGTGCTCACGAGGCGGGCCAGGAACCGGTCGCGGAATGGCTGGTGATGGCCGTACAGCTCGCCGTCGGTCGCGATCACGACCAGCGGTGCCTCGTCGTCGGGCAGACTGCCCGAGACGAGCCGGGGCTCGACGCGCTCTGCGACGAAGGCGTCGGCATCGGTCGTCGCGCGCGGTTCGAACGAGACCGCGGCCGACAGGCCGCCGTCGTACAGCGCGACGACGATCTCGAGGTCACCGCCCAGCTCGACCCGGTAGGGACGCCGTGTCTCGACATGCATGTCGCCGGCCTGCCACGGCGCGAGGATCGTGTGATGGACGCCGTGCGCGGCCAGGAGCCGCAGTGTCGGCAGGTCCACGGCGCCCTCCGGCAGCCAGACCCCGGTCGCCGGCCGGCCGAAGCGCCAGGCGAAGTCGCGCAGACCCCAGGCGATCTCGGTCCGTCGATCGGCGGCGGACGCCAGCGGCAGGATGGTGTGGTGGTACGGCTGGGCAAGTCCGTTGCGCCCGCCGTCGCCCTCGGTGAAACCGCGATAGGCGACCGGATCGCCTCCCTCGAGCCAGCTCGCCAGCGTCGGCCCGAGGTCCCACGACATCCGACCGAGGTTGCCCCATTCCGCGTTCGGCCGGTAGCACTCGGCGCTGACCCGGGCCGTCCAGTCGTGGTCGGGTGCCGCCGTGGGGTCCTCGGGCACGGACCCGCTGAACGGGTCGACCCGCGACGGCTGGTAGAAGTGGCCGTGGACGACGAGATGCCCGCGGCTCACGGCGCCCCGTACGTCCTGGTCCCCGCTCGCTCGTCGGCGGCGTGGTCGGCCGCCGTGGCGACGACATGGCTGACGGTCAGCGTCCTGGTCGCGCCGGGCGCCAGGGTCAACGGCCACGAGGTGAGGATGCCGGCACCCTGGTAGACGCGTTCGAAGCCACCCTCCGAGTTCGAGATCGTCTCGACCGGCGCCCACCAGAGGTCGGCCGGCTCCGACAGGCTCGTCTCGATCGACGTCCCGACGTAGTCGTTGCCCTGCGCGAATGACGAGACAGACGCGCCACTGCCACTGCCGTCGTGGCTGCCGCGCACGCCATCGAACTCGAACCAGGCCGAGGGATTGCCTCCGCCGCCGAGCAGCATGATCGTCCATTCGAGCCCGAGGACGGCCGTGACCGCCGTGGTCGCCTCGTTCGTGACGTCGAGGGTCAGGGTCAGGGTCGGGGCTCGGCGGCTGCCAGCGATGACGACCGTCTTGGTCACCCGGACGGCGGCCCCGCCGACGCTGGCCAGGCGCTCGACGACGACCCGGCCCGGCTCGAGAGCGGTCAGCTCGTACGCGCCGTCGATGGCATCGCCGAGCTCGACCGCCCGCCCGGTCGCCCAATGCTCCGGCGTCGTGCCGACGGCCAGGAAGCGGACGAGGCCGGACCGGCGCTCGTACGGGTCGTAGTAGAGGCGGTCGGAGAGATCCGCTTCCTTGGTCATCACGATGTCGTGGATCGATGCGGGCTCGCCGGACCCGTCGGCACCTGCTCCGCCGTCGCTTCGAGCGGCCGCCTCGTGGTCGCGCAACGTCTGGTGGTAGGCCTCGGGCCGGCGCCGCAGGACCGCGGTCAGGGCGTGCCGGACCGCTCGGATATCCCAGCCGCCGATGCCGCCGCCCTCGGTCAGGTCGATCGAGACGACTTGACCGGGTCCAGCCAGCCGGACGTCGTCCTGTCCGTCGAGGTCGAGGTCGATGACCTCCGCCGACGCGAGCCGGCGGGCGGCAGTGTCGGCGAGGTCCTCGGCGGCGATGAGGTGGTAGTAGGTCGCCAGGCGCATGTGGCCGATGTAGACGCCGCCGAACAGCCCGTGCCAGTAGCAATCGTTGGACTGGCCGCGGTACAGATGGTCGAGCGCGCGCGTCCGGTCCGGCCCGTCGGCCATCGCCTCGACCGCGTCCGAGGCTCGGAGCATCTGCTTGTGCAGGTCGTTGATCTCGCGGTACTTGACCTGGAAGTTGCGCCAGAACGCACCGCGCAGCCAACGCGCCTCGGGCAGGCCCCTGGCCTTGGCGTCCTTCAGGATCGAGTGGAAGAGGAGGCTCTCGCCGGGCGGCAGTGCCCACTCACCCATCTCCTCATACGAGCCGGTGGGGATGTAGACACGCCCGATCGGGAGGTGGTCCGCCAGCCAGTCGGACGGGGTGGTGGTGGTCAGCCAGCCGGCGTTCGCCTCGAGCGCCTCGAAGAACCGGTCGACCCAGCGCCCCTCGCCCCAGCAATGGTCCGAGGTCCCGGGCCACGAGCCGAACTTCTCGCCGTCATCGCCCATCATCCCGATGCGTTCGCCATCCTCGGTGGCGTGATCGCGCAGGTAGTCGATGACCTCATCGACCGTTCGGAACGGGATCCGGTAGCGCAGGCCCTGCTCCGTCCCGAAGACGCGCAGGCGGCTGCCCTGGTCGTCGGTCGAGTACGGACCCCAGTGCTGCTCCTCGGGGATGGATGCCGCGCGGAAGTGCGCGTCATCGAGGATCGTCCAGTCATAGCCGCCGTCGACCAGCGATGTCGGCAGGTCCGGCTCCCAGACGCGCTCGGCCAGCCAGGCGCCGCGCGGGCGGCGTCCGAACGTCGCTTCGAGCTCGGAGCCCATCCGGCGCAGCTGGCCGACCCGGTCGCGTTCGGGCAGGGATGCCAGGACGGGCTCGAAGTAGCCGCCGCCGAGGATCTCGACCTGGTCGCGCTCGACGAGCGCGGCGAGGCGCTCGATGAATCCGGGCCGTTCCGCCCGCAGCCACTCCAGGAGCGGTCCCGTGTAGTGGAGCGAGAGACGGACGGTCGGGTGACGCTCGAGCGCCGCGACCATCGGCTCGTACGCCGTCTCGAAGACCTCGTCGAAGACCCAACCGAAATTGCCGACCGGCTGGTGGTTGTGGAAGGCGAGTGCGAGCGAGATCCGCCGGGCCATGGTGTCCGGGTCAGTCGGGTTCGGCGACGGGTGCGGGCACAGCCACGCGCTTGGTCGGATCGGGGACGGCCACGCCGGCCGCCGGCAGGTACAGCAGCTCGGTGTACTCGTGGAGCATCCGGGTGGTCGAGAAGCGCCACAGCGCACTGCCCATCGCCCGGCGCATGACCGCGAGCCAGCGCGGCGGCAGGCCGGTCGAGTCGCGCTCGTAGTAGGCCGGGATGATCTCTTCCTCCAGGATCCGGTACAGGTCCTGTGCGTCGTGCCAATCCTGGGACGCTTCGTCGGGGTCGGTCTCGCGGCCACCGATCGCCCAGCCGTTGTCGCCCTCGAAGCCTTCGTCCCACCAGCCGTCGAGGACGCTGACGTTGGGGACCCCGTTCTGGGCCGCCTTCATCCCGGAGGTGCCCGATGCCTCGAGCGGCCGGCGCGGGTTGTTCAGCCAGACGTCCACGCCCTGGACGAGGAAGCGCCCGATGCGCATGTTGTAGTCCTCGAGGATGTAGACCCGGCCGCGGAGCTGGGGCGAGCGCGAGCGCTGGAAGATCTCCTGGATGACCCGCTGGCCGGGGCGATCGGCCGGATGCGCCTTGCCCGCGAAGACGACCTGGATCGGTCGCTCGGAGTCCCACAGCATCCGGGCCAGCCGGTCGATGTCACTGAACAGCAGGCCGGCCCGTTTGTAGGTCGCGAACCGCCGGGCGAAGCCGATGGTCAGGACGTCCGGGTCGAGGGCGCTCTCGAGCTCGGCCAGGACCGTCGGCGATTCGCCGTGACGGGCGAACTGGCTGCGCAGGCGCCCCCGCGCGAAATGGGCGAGCTCGCGCTTCTGGCGCAGGTGGGCGTCCCACAGGTCGCGCCCGGGGATGCGCTCGACCCGCTCCCAGAAGCGGCCGCCCTTGGTCTTCGCGTCGAGGTCGTCGAGATCGGCGCCGAGGCTTTCCAGCGGCTCGGCGATCGGCTGGCCGATCCATGACGGGCCGTGGATGCCGTTGGTGATGCCCAGGATCTGGTGGTCCATGACCCCCTCCCACGTCGCGTTCGCGGTGTGGGCATGGAGGTGGCTGACGGCGTTCGCACCGTGCGTCAGCCGCAGCGAGAAGGCGGTCATGTCGAACTGGGACGTATCGCCATCCACCCCGAGGCCGAGCTCGAGGACGTCGGCGACCGGGACGCCACCCTCCTCGAGCAGGGGACCGGCGACGCGCTTGACGAGGTCGGCGTCGAACCGTTCGTTGCCGGCCGAGACCGGAGTGTGGATGGTGAACACGCTGTTCCGTCGGACGTCCGACCAGGCATCGGCGAGTGGCCGGCCAGCGGCGACATACTCCCTGGCGCGCTCGGCGAGCAGGAGCGCGGAGTGGCCTTCATTGAGGTGCCAGACCGCCGGCGCGAGGTCGAGCGCCCGGATGGCCCGGACGCCGCCGATGCCCAGGACCAGCTCCTGGTGCAGGCGCATCTCGCGGCCGCGGACGTACAGGATGTTGGTGATCGGCCGGTCCGAATCCGCGTTCTCAGGCATGTCCGTGTCAAGCAGGAGCACCGGCACCCGGCCGACCTGGGCGACCCACACGGCGACGAACAGCTCCCGATCGGGCAGCTCCACGGTGACCGTCAAGGGCAGGCCCGACGCGTCCTGGACGCGGCCGAGCGGGAGCCGCGACAGGTCGTAGTCGGGGTAGTCGTGCTCCTGGTGGCCGTCGGCGTCGATGGTCTGGCGGAAGTAGCCCTTGCGATAGAGCAGGCCGACGCCGATCGCCGGCAGGGCCATGTCGCTGGCCGACTTCATGTGGTCGCCGGCCAGCACACCCAGACCGCCGGAGTAGATGCCGAGCGACTCGTGGAACCCGTACTCGGCGCAGAAGTAGGCGATCGGTCCGCCGAGGCGGTCGGCGTACTTGCGCTGGAACCAGTGGTCGGAGCCGTTGGCCATGTACGCGTCGAACTCGTCGAGGACGTCGTGGTACTCGGACAGGAACTTGACGTCGTCGAGCAGTCGCGGCCATTCGGTCGCGCCGCTGATGACCGGGATCGGGTTGCGATAGCGGGCCCAGGCGGCCGAGTCGATCCGGTCGAACAATCCCCGGGTACGCGGGTGCCACGCCCAGTGGAGGTTGTAGGCGAGGCGCCTCAGCCCCTCGAGCCGCGGCGGCAGGAGGAAGCTCGCCGCCGGGATCGACGGTACTTGGACGGGATCCATGAGGCGGCATCATACTCGGTCGCCTTCCGGGATGAACCGGTTTAGCGCTGCGCGCTGCGCGCCGGCCAGACCGGGCCGCCGAGCCGCGCGTACGATGCCGTCGATGCCGATGCGCGTGGCGATGCTCGCCTCTGAATGCGAACCGTGGGCGAAGACCGGCGGCCTGGCCGACGTGGTGGATGCGCTGGCACGGGCTCTCGGGGCGGTCGACGGGGCCGCTCTCGAGACACCGGTCGACGTCTTCCTGCCGCGCTACCGCGGCGTTCCCGAGCCTGAGCCTGGGCGCATCGAGCGGTCCACCGTCCTGCACGTGCCCGACCCGCGGTCGCCGTCGGGCCACAGCCCGGTCACCGTCATCGACGTTCGAGCCGACGGCTACCGGCTGCGGCTGGTGGACTACCCGGCCGCCTTCGACCGCGACGGTTACTACGGCGACGCCGCCGGCGATCACGCCGACAACGCCTGGCGGTTCGGGCTCTTCTGCAGGGCCGCGCTGGAGGCGCTGCGGGCCGATGGGCGGCCGCTCGACGTCCTGCACCTCCACGACTGGCATACCGGTCCGGCGGCCATCTACCTCGAGAACCGCTATGCGGACGACCCGATGCTGGGAGGCGCGGCCGTCCTGATCACGTTGCACAACCTCGCCTACCACGGCTGGACGCCGCGAGACCGGCTCGATCAGCTCGGTCTCGTGCCTGGCGATGGGGTGGTCGGCCGGGACGCCGACGGGATCGACCTCCTCCTGGCCGGCATCGACCGCGCCGACCTCGTCAACACCGTCTCGCCCGGTTTCGCCGCGGAGGCCCTGACGCCCGAGTTCGGGATGGGCCTCGATGTCGCCCTCCGGGCGAAGGGCGACCGGTTCGTCGGGATCCTCAATGGGCTCGACACGGCCGTCTGGGATCCGGCGACGGACGCCGACCTGGCGGCGGGCTATTCGGCGGCCGACCGCGCCGGCAAGGCGGCCTGTCGGGCGGACCTCCTGACGACGCTGGGGTTCGATCCGGCCGACGGCGGCGCGGTCATCGGGATGGTCGGACGGCTCGACCCGCAGAAGGGCTTCGACCTGCTCGCCGACGCATCGCCGAGCCTGCTCGCGCGCGGGGCGCGACTGGTGGTCCAGGGGAGCGGCCCGGCGTCGCTGGCGGACCCGTTCCGCGAGATCGCCCGGGCGCATCCCCGCCAGGTCGCCTTCATCGAACGGTTCGACCGGGTGATGGCCCGCAAGATCTACGCCGGCGCGGACTTCTTCGCGATGCCCTCGCGTTTCGAGCCGTGCGGGCAGGGTCAGATGATCTCGCTGCGCTACGGGACGCCGCCGATCGTCCACGCCGTCGGCGGCCTGGCCGACACGGTCATCGACGAGGCGACCCAGCCGGGTGCGGGGACCGGCTTCAGCTTCTCGGGCGCCTCGATCTCGGGGCTGCTGGCGGCGTGCGACGCGGCGATGCGGATGCGCGAGGCCGATGGGGCGGCCTGGGAGGGCCTGCTCGACCGCGGGATGGCGGTGGACTTCGACTGGGTGACGGGGTCGGCGCCGCGCTACGTCGAGGCCTACCGGCGGGCCATCGCGATCCGGCGAGGCGAGTGACGGCCCGGGCCTGAAGTGGCGAGTGGCGACCGGTCTCTGGTCCGGTACGACTCCCAGTCATATCGAACGGATGAAGCGGGGCCGCGCCCTCGCCAGATCACTCCCCGAGCGCACGGAGCAGGGCGGCGGTCGTCTCGGCCGGGAACATCCGCTGGGGCGCGTGCGGGGCGCCGGCCAGGGTGAAGATGTGGTCGGCCCCGATCCGTGCCGCGAACGCGGGCAGGGCCGCATCGGGGACGAGTCCCTCGGCGGCGGGGTCGCCACGAACGAGCCAGGTCGGGACGCCATCGGCGGCCGGATCGGCGAGATCAGCGAGTCCGCCGTCCCAGTCGCCGTTCTCGAGCAGGACGGCGCGGGCCGCCTCGATCTCGAGCTCGATGAGCGCCTCGGACTTGGCCTCGATGTCGCCCGCGGACCAGTCCGGGTTGAGTCGCCCGACTTCGCGCAGCGCGGTCTTGAGGTCCGGGTACGACACCTCGGATGGGTCGGATGCCATCTGCGAGATGATCGCGAACGGGATGGCGGGCGGGTCGAGCAGGACCAGCGTTGCCGGACGGATCCCGGCGATCGGTAGCGCGGCCGACGTCATCGCCCCCCAGCTGTGGCCGATGACCTGGGTCTCCGGCCGGTCCAGGCCGGCCGCCCGGATCCACGCCGCGAGGTCGGCCGCGTTGTCGCGGAACCGGTGGTGCCCCGTCCAGTGGCCGGTTCGGCCGTGGCCCGGCAGATCGACCGCGACGACGCGCCGACCGGCTGCCGCGAACGCCGGGCCGAGCCGCCACCAGATGCGCGCCGACGCGGTCACGCCGTGGACCAGGATGAGCGGCCGCGCCGCCGGATCGCCCCAGCTCAGCGCGGAGAAGGGGATGCCGGCCGCCGGCGTGACCGAACGTTCGCCAGGATCGACGTCTTCGGACGGCGCCTCGATGACGGCGGAGACGGCAGGCGACAGACCGAGCATGCGCCGACGGTACCAGTCCGACGCCCCTGGGATCCTGGGCCATGGCTCGGACGGCGTCACTCGCATACCCGCGGCCCTACGGCACCTGGCTGCTGCGGGGCTGTCCGGGAGCTGGGGATGGACCGGTCATTCGAGACCGTGACGCACGGTCGCGTGGCGCGCCGTTAGGATGTCGTCAGGCGACGTCGGCAGACCGTCGCGCCGCACCGCGGAGGCATCGATGGCCAAGCAGTTCGTCGTCCAGTTGAAGAACGAACCGGGGGCGATGGCGACGCTGGCCGAGGCGCTCGCCGAGCGTGGCGTGGACCTCCGGGCGATCGGCGGCGGCAGCATGGGCGACAGCGGCCACGTGATCATGACCACGGCCGACGACGAGACGGCCGCGGCAGTCCTGGACGAGCGCGGCTACACCTACATCGAGGGTGAGGCGATCCTGGCCGAGGTGGACGACCGTCCGGGCGGGATGGCCCGCCTTGCGCGGGCGCTCGCCGACGCCGACGTGAACATCTACGGCCATCTGTTCCTCGGTCGCTGGGGCGATTCGGCGACGTTCACGTTCGTCGTGGACGATCCCGAGAAGGCGCGCCCGATCCTCGAACGCAAGGACTGAGTCCGGGCCTTCGACCCGCGATCGGCCGACATCGGCTATGCTCGGGGCCTTCGTGCTCGAAGGGCGCTCCGGTCAGCGCCCCGGCTTCCAACCGTTTCGACCTCGATCCACCCCAAGCGCCCTGACCGGGCCCCGCACAGGCGGGAGGGCCTCGTCAGGAGCAACTTCTCCATGTCATTCGATCGTCTCGGGCTGTCGCCCGAGCTCCTCCGCGCCGTCGCCCAGCAGGGCTACACGGAACCCACTCCCGTCCAGACCCAGGCCATCCCGCTCGTGCTGGCCGGTCGCGACGTCCTCGCCGGCGCCCAGACGGGGACCGGCAAGACCGCCGCGTTCGTCCTGCCGATGCTCCAGCGCCTGCACGCCTCCCGGCCCGCCGGTGGCGGTCCGCGCGCCATCCGCGCGCTGATCCTCACCCCGACCCGCGAGCTCGCGCTCCAGGTCGAGGAGAGCGTCCGGACCTACGGCGCCCAGAACCCGATCCGCTCGACGACCATCTACGGCGGCGTCGGCTTCGACCCGCAGGTCCGTGCGCTGCGGGCCGGTCCCGAGATCGTCGTCGCGACGCCCGGCCGGCTGCTCGATCACCTCGGCCAGCGGACCATCGACCTCTCCCGCGTCGAGATCCTCGTCCTCGACGAAGCCGACCGGATGCTCGACATGGGCTTCATCCGCGATATCCGCAAGATCCTCGCCGTGCTGCCGCCGCGCCGCCAGAACCTGCTGTTCTCCGCGACATTCTCGGACGAGATCCGGCGGCTGGCCGACGGCCTCCTGGACAACCCAGCGTCGGTCCAGGTCACACCGCGTAACACGCCGACCGAACTGGTGACCCAGGTCGTCCACATGGTCGACCGGGAGCGCAAGCGCGAGCTGCTGAGCCACCTCATCACGACCGGCCGGATCGACCAGGCGCTCGTCTTCACCCGGACCAAGCACGGGGCCAACCGACTGGCCCTCCAGCTCGGCCACGACGGCATCCTCGCGACGGCGATCCACGGCAACAAGAGCCAGCCGCAGCGCGTTCGGGCCTTGGCCGACTTCAAGGCCGGCCGTTTCGCGGTCCTCGTCGCGACCGAGGTCGCCGCGCGCGGGCTCGATATCGAGGCGCTCCCGCATGTCGTCAACTTCGAGCTGCCGATGGTCCCCGAGGATTACGTCCACCGGATCGGCCGGACCGGGCGGGCGGGCGTCGACGGCGACGCGGTCTCGCTCGTCTGCGTCGACGAGCTCAAGCTCCTCAACGATATCGAGCGCGTCCTCGGACGTGGCATCCCGCGCGAGACCATCGAAGGCTTCGAACCCGATCCGCGCATCCGTCCCGAGCCGATCCTGCGTGGCGGGCTCGGTGGGTCGCGACCGCCCTCGCGCTCGATGAGCGGGATGGGCGCGCCCCGTCACGGCGGTGCGCCACGATCCGCTGGTGGTGGTCAGCCACGACCGGCGGGCCAGCCACGACCGGCCGGTCATCCGCGCCCGGTGGGCGCTCCGCGGACCGGAGCACCGACCCAGGCCGGGTCGACACCCGGCGCCCAGCGACCATCAGGCAGTGGTCCCCGTCCAGCCGGCGGCGCGCCGCGATCCGGCGGCTCGCGCCCCGGCAATCGTGGCGCCGGGTTCGCCGGTCCGCGACGGCCTGGCCAGGGGATCGGCAACGGGCAGGGTCCACGACCGCAGAACCAGGCCGCTCGACCGGACTCGCGCCCGAACCACGCTCAGCACCGATCGAGCGGGCCAGGCACGGTCATGCCGGGCGAGCGTCTCGCCCGGCATGGGAGCCGACCGCAGGGCTGAGTCCGAACGGCGCCGCCCGGGCGGCGCCGGGGCTCGGATCAGCCGTGGCCGTGGCGGTGACCGTGGTTGCCGACGGTGATGTTCATGGTGATCCCGGCCGTGAAGTCGAAGGCGGCGAACTCGTCATAGGCGCGGACCGTGTGCTTGCCGCGTGACAGCGGTGCGATGACCACGAAGTAGCCCTTGTCCATGGTCGGGGTCGCCGCGTCCGACAGCAGGTTCGGTCCGGCGAGGTGGACCAGGGGGGTCGTGACCACATACCGGTCGAGATGCTTCGCCGCTCGCCCGTCGAGGGCGAGTTCCACGTAGCTGAGGTCGGCGAAGAACTCGTCCACGCAGGCCTGCAAGTCCTGTTTCGTCGATCCGTTCCCCTCGGCCTCGGAACATTCGTAGCCACCGGGCGTGACGACCAGGAACACACCGCTCGGCACGTGGCAGTCGATCGCGTAGTCGCCGCCGAGCGAGACCGGCAGGAACCAGATGTGCTTGTCGTACGGATCCTGCTCGCACCGATTCGCGAGCAGCGGGTTCGTGTCGGCCGGGGAACCGAAGCCCCAGCGCAGCCAGTCTCCCGCGATCTGGCTCAGGTTCTGGCCATGGACCCTGGCGTTGGGAGGGAGGAAGCCACGTCCGGCGCCGTGCGCCGAGGCGGACCCTGCGATCGTGAGGACGAGCGCCATCGCGATGGCAAGGGCTGACAAACGTCGCATGGACGGGCACCTCCAGCGTTTGCGCACCCGAGACCGTCCCCGTTCGGTTCGATCGCTGCCAGTCTGCCGAGCGCGGGTCGGCGTCGTTGCATGCCGGTCGTCGCGCCTGGTGTCGGCTTGTCGCTTGACGACGGCGCCGGCGCCCTGTAGGCCCGCTACGGCGCGCGTGCGGCGATGTCCTCGAGGTAGGCCTCGATCTCCGGCACGGACCGAAGCGCCCGCTCGAAGTAGTCGTTGACCGCGCCGAGCGCCGCGTCCTGGATGCCGGCCATCTCGTCCGAGCGTTGGGCATGCGATTCGCGCGTCTGGAGCGAGTTCCGGAGCTTCAGCAGGTGGCCGACCATCTTGGCCTCCTCCGGCCCGTCGAGAGCCTGGATGGCCGACATGATCAGCGCGTCGCATTGGGCGACCATCGTGTCCACGTCGAACGTCGTGCCCGAATTGGCCGCGTCGTCCAGCGTCCGGATGAGCGCCGAGACCTGGTAGAGGGCGGTGACCGGCTCGTCGAACAGCTCGCGGATGAAGGCGGCTTCGTTGTACCGGCCGTTCATCCGGAAGACGTTGTACATGCGGCGCGCGGCCTTGCCGTAGTTCGGGTCCTTGACCGTGTACTTCCAGACCTCGTGTTCGAGCGTCTCGACATAGTCGTCGACCGAATCCGCCGACAGCTCCTTGACCAGCTTCGAGAACAGCGGGATCGAATCCGAGTCGAGGTAGACCTCCTGGTAGTACGGATCGAGGAAGCCGTCGAGCGGGACGATCGTGCCGTCCGGTCCCTCCCATGTCGGGTCGAGGACGTTGCTCGCGTTGGCGAGCTTGCCGCGGGTCTTGTCGGCGATCACCCAGTCGAGCTTGCACCAGCCCGGTTCGCGCGACGCGTCCTCCCAGGTGTAGACGTGCAGCGCGCCGTCGGACAGGGTGACCTCCATCTGGCCGGCCCGGATCTCCTCGATGGTCCAGGACATCGGCGAACCGGCCCCGACCGCTGAGCCGCCCTTGGTCGCGGCGACCGGATGCGACCCGAACTTGACCTCCCACAATCGGTGCGTCGGCCCCGTCGCGGTGTCGAGCGCCTTCTGGCGCATCAGGTCGGCGAGGATCGCGCAGGCCTCCTCGCGCGTGTCACAGGTGATGTGGACACGCTCGAAGAAGTCGCAGTCTGCCGGGTACGCGTTGATCTTGCTCTGTGCCGCCGAGCCCGAGATCGACAGCGCGGTCAGGACCTGCGGCGGCCGGTCCTCGAAACCGACGACCTTGGCCATCTCGCGGAAGCGGGCGAGGTCCTCGGGCTGGAAGTCGAGCATCGTGACGCGGTGTCCGTAGACGCCCGAATCGACGTCCACGACGAGATCGCCACCGGTCGACTCGTTCTCCATCGCCTCGACCCATTCGGTCGCCTCGCGCTCATCGAGCTCGACGCCCAGCCGTGCGGCCGATTCGACGACCCGGGCGATCGCCTCGTCCCTGGTGGTGTCCGTCGCCATGTCCTCGCCCCTCCTGTCCCCTGCAGGCGCCGAGTATGACCCTCGGAGCGGGTCGGGGCGACTCGAAAAAAGGTCCCAGCGCACGCAGCGCCGGGACCTTCGTGTTCGGAGCGACTACACGTCTTCGAGGCCGAACGCCTTCTTGACCGAGTCCCGATTCAGGTACCAGAGCAGGATGAACGGGAAGATCGTCGTCGCCATCGCGTAGCTCAGGTTGCCGGTGCTCAGCAGGGCGAAGATCGCCTCGATGATGCCCAGCAGCGCGAGGAAATGACCGAGCATCCAACCCCACGGCTGCAGGCGCCAGGCGGCCAGGCCGCCGGCCCAGAAGGCGAGCCCGGTCAGGACGACTAGCCAGCCCCAGATCCAGGTGCCCTGGCCGGCCGGGAGCGGACCGAAGGTGACCGCTGTGGTCATCTGGAAGCCGAGCATCATGTAGCTCAGACCCGCAGCGGCGAAGATGATCGCCAGGATGGTGATCCCAAAGGGTCGTTTCACAAGTGTCCCTCTCCTCGAGCGCGTCCTCGTCGGGCCAAGATGGCGCGGCTGTGAGGACGATCCCTGTGCAGAGAGTAGACCTTCGACGGAGCTCGAAAGACCTAGACGCGCTCCGTCGTGTTCCGCAGGATGCCGAGTGGCCCGCCGTCGATCTCCACGATGTCGCCGGGCAGGAGGCTGAACGAGGCATCCGGGACGATGCCGGTCCCGGTCATCAGCAGGGCACCGTCGGGGAAGTCCATCGCCAGGCCCAGGTAGGCGACCAGTTCCTCGAGGGAGCGCCGGAGCTCCGCGGTCGAGGTGGTCCCGTGGAAGACCGCGAGCCCGCGTCGGTGGACGGTCATGGCCAGATCGAGCGGCAGATCGACCGCATCGGCCGGCACGAGCGCCGGGCCGATCGCGCACGACCAGCGGTAGACCTTGGCTTGCGGCAGATAGAGCGGGTTGTCGCCCTCGATCGAGCGAGATGAGACGTCGTTGCCGAGCGTGTACCCGGCGATCTCGAGCGACGATGTGACGACGAGAACAAGCTCAGGCTCCGGGACATTCCAGTCCGAATCCGCCCTGACGCCGATAGGCTGGCCCACGCCCTGGACCCGAGACGCGGTCGACTTGAAGAAGAGCTCCGGCCGCTCCGCGACGTGGACGCGGTCGTACACGGACGGTTCGGTGGCCTCTTCGACGCGGGCTTCGTGGGATCGTCGATAGGTCACGCCTGCCGCCCAGACCTCCTGCTCGTCCAGCGGGGCGAGGACTTGGGCACCGGGCGGCACGGGGCCGTGGGTCGGGCCGCCGACTGCGTCACTGAGCGCGGCCCGACCGCCTTGCAGCACGTGGAGGATCGACAGCCGCGGATCCATGAGCGAAACCGGGCCCGACCGGGCAGGCCCGACGGCCAGCCGGACCGACCCATCCGGGAGCCGCAGCCGAAACAGGCCGTCGGCGCCGGGCTTGAGGCCAGCGTCGGTCATCCCACCGGCGTCGAGACGAGCCCGGCGGCGATGGCCTCCAGATACGCCTTGTGGTCGCGCTCGTTGACGTCCGCATATGTCTCGGCGAAGTCGGCGATCGCGCCGTCGAACGTGTCGCTGTTGCCGAGGTAGGCGGCGATCGCGACGGCATCGCCCGAGCGAGCGTGGGCGCGGGCGAGTGCCCAGCCGCAGACCCCGGCGTAGAAGCTGAGGCCGACCGGCTGGAGCTTGGCGATGTCGACCGAGCCCTTCATGTCCCACAGCTGGCGGAGATAGAAGTCCCGGCCGCCGGGTCCGCGGGTCCAGCCGAGGAAGACGTCGGAGGTGGCCTGCATGATCTGCTGGCCGACCACGACCCGCTGGCCCTGGTTCTTGTGGGCGCTCGTCTCGAGGTATGGCTCCATGACCGACGCGGTCGCTTCCTTCGCCTGGAGGATCAGCGGGTCGTTCTCATCGCGGCCTTCGAGGACGAGGATGAAGCAACGTGTCCCGACGCTGCCGACGCCGACCACCTTCAAGGCGACGTCGACGAAGCGATAGCGCTCGAGGTAGTCGCGCCGGTTCTCCGTCATCGTCGCCCGGTAGTCGGTGAAGACCTTCTCGAGCGCTGCCGTGCCACCGATCGAAGTCAGGTCGATATGGGTGACCACGGGCGGATCATCGAGCAGGACCCGCCGGCCGTCGACGACGCCGGTCAGCGACTCGAAGGCGCGCATCCCGTCACGCTGGCGGGCCTTCGAGAAGATCGCCTCGAGCTTCTGGCGGCGGGCCGCCGCGACCCGGCCGGTGAACGCACCGCTGGCCTCCGCCGCCTCCCGGATATCGTCGACGGTGATCGTGGCGTACAGGACGTCGATCAACCGCATCCCGGCGTAGCGCGCCATCCAGCTGCGATAGCCGCGCACTCCGGCCATCGTCGCGTCGCGGACGACCGACGCATCCAAGCCGTTGGCCCGTCCGGCGATGGTGACGCTCGTCGCCAGCCGCTTGACGTCCCATTCCCACGGCCCCGGGAGCGTCTCGTCGAAGTCGTTCGCGTCGAAAACGAGCGCCCGTTCCGGCGAGGCGAACAGCCCGAAGTTGCTGATGTGGGCGTCACCGCTCGCCTGGACCAGGATGTCCGAGCGCGGCGTCGACGACAGGTCGAACGCCATGACCGCCGGCGTGCCGCGGTAGTAGGCGAACGCCGACTCGGCCATCCGCTCGTGTCGCATCGGGACCAGGTCGGGCAGGCGGTCTGCTTCCTGGGCGGCGAGGATGGCGATGGGATCCCGGCCGGCCGCGGGCTCGACCGTCGCGTGACTCGTGCGGGGGACCCGCTTGCGCGCAGCCTTGCCGGCCTCGGCGCGCTCGGTCGGGTGGACCCACGGGCGCGCGGTCCAGGCATTGCCGCTCGGGGCATCGGGTTCCCATGCCGCGTCGTACGCGGCCGCCGTGGCCTCGTCGGGTACGCGCCGCGCCGGCGTCCGTCGTGAACTCGGTCGTTCCATGACTGTGATCCTCAAGGTTGTCGCGAATCCGTCGATGGCGGGTGCGGCCCACTATCGTGCGCCAAACCGCGTCTTCGGGTGGCTCGGAAGCGGTTGAGGAACGCGAGGGCGGTATGGACTGGCGGGAGTGGACCCCTCCGCACGAAGCAACGCGCAACGAACCTGGCGCGAACCGAGTCGACATGTCGCTCCCGGGCACGCCGCGAGAACCGTCCTTGGCCGTCCGAGCCGGGACGTCGGACGGCCGGTCGCGCCCGAGGTTCTATGTCCCGCGGTAGTACGACTCGGTTTGCTTCTTCGCCGCGAAGGCACCGATCCCCCAGGTCCCGAGATCGATCAGGACGGCGAGTCCGAGGAAGATCCAGTTCAGCAGGCTCAGCCCGTTCGCGGCGGCGAAGCCGTACACGAGGGTCGTCCATGGGAAGAAGAGGAACCCGAACAAGGTCCAGACGCCGGAGCCGAAGATCGATCCCCAGTAAGCCTGGTCGTTCGACCATGCGACGAGCAGCACGAACCGCGGCAGGATCGCGCCGAAGAGCGCCATCATCAGAGTGACCTCCCTCTATGGCCGTCCCGGGTCCCGCCTGGAACCCGGGAGTGGATCTCCCCGTTTGCGCATCGAGCGACTCGCGCGTCGGTCGAGTCTAGAACCGGCGTCGACCCGGCGTGACGGCCGCGCCGACCACGGCTGCCTTGGCGACCGGTGACGGACCGGGGCTGACTGCGGCGCCGACCACGGCGGCCTTGGCGACCGGCGACGGGCCGGGCTTGGCGACCGCCACGACCGCGGCGGTCTTGGCGACGGGAGCTCCGATGACGCCGACTCCTCGGCGACCTGGTCCGAGCGGCATGTCAGACTCCTGCAGCTTCGAGTTCGTCTGATTCGACGGCGGCGATGATGGCCTGGATCGGGATCCGCCCGTTGGCGACGAGCTGACCGCCGGCCCGGCGCATGGCCGAAGCGAACGGGCCGGCCCAGACGTTCTCGTAGACGAGCACGCCGGCGACGCTGCCCGGATCCATCGCCGCGGTCAGATGCTGGACGTCCTCCTCGGCGAGGGTCTGGGCGAGCTCCGCCTCGAGTCGGCCGATCTCGCCGAGCTCGGGCAGATCGGACAGCTCCATGGCGTCGATCACGCCATCCTCGTCCTTGCTCAGGATCAGGATGTCCATGATCCGGATGATCCCGGCGTCGTGGAGCCGAAGCAGCTCGTCCGCACCCTCACCGGTGAAGTTCTGATGCCCGGGCGGGAATGCGACGACCAGGAAATCGACGGGCCCCAGCTCGTCGAGCGATCGATCTTCCATGGACTGGTCTCCTTTTTGGATGTCGGGCCGATCGTGCGTTGCCGTCGGACTCTATTCCTCGACGAGGCCGAACGCCTTCTTGACGGAGGCGCGGTTCAGATACCACAGAAGGAGGAACGGGAAGACAGTGGACGCAAGGGCGTAACTCAGATTACCGGTGCCGAGGAGCGTGAAGATCGCCTCGATGATCCCGAGGATAGCCAGAAAATGGCCGAGAAGCCAACCCCAGGGCTCCAGGCGCCATGCGGCGAGTCCACCGGCCCAGAATGCCAGACCAGTCAGCACGATGAGCCAGCCCCAGATCCAGGTGCCCTGCCCGGCGGGAAGGGGCCCGAACGTGACGGCGAGCGTCAGCTGGAAGCCAAGCATCATGAAGCTGATGCCTGCCGCCCCGAAGATGATCGCGAGGATGGTGATCCCGATCGGTCGTTTCACGTCTTTCCTCTCCTCCCACGAAGTCTTGCCGAAGTCGAGTGGCTGCGGCGAGGGACTGGACGTTCCCTTGGCGAGAACGTAACGGCCAAACCGTCGTGAGGCATCAGCCGACTCGGTTGATATACGCACCCGGAGGACCCCGCGGGCAACGCGCTTTCAGGTCGATAGGGTGATGCCTCGCAGCTCGTCAGATCGGACACTCGCACAGTCGCAGCCCATGCCCCGACGAGGAGATCCCAGTCATGCCCGTCGTCGATCGAAGTCATCTGCCCATCCGGCGCCCGACATTCGCAGGGGTCGTGAACCGGACCCTCGCCGGATCTCAGCCGGACTGGAACCTCATCGGTCACCCGACGCCGCCCGATGGCGCACCCAACGTCCTGCTCGTGCTCATCGACGACGCGGGCTTCGGCAACCCGAGCACGTTCGGCGGTCCGATCCAGACCCCGAACTACTCTCGGATGGCCGAGGGCGGCGTGCGCTATAACCGCTTCCATGTGACCGCCATCTGCTCGCCGACGCGGGCGGCGCTCCTGACCGGCCGCAATAGCCATGCTGTCGGTTTCGGGTCCGTGGGCGAGTTCGCGGGCGGCTACCCGGGCTACTCTGCGACGCTGCCGCGCGATTGCGCGCCGCTGCCGCGGATCCTGCGCGACAACGGGTACAACACGGCCGCCTTTGGTAAGTGGCACCTCACACCTGACGGGCAGCAGGGACCGGGTGGACCGTTCGACCGGTGGCCGACGGGCTGGGGATTCGAGTACTTCTACGGCTTCCTCGGCGGTGGCGCAGGGCAGTGGGACACGGTCCTCGCCGAGAACCAGAAGATCATCGGCGTCGACCCCCGGTACGGCGATGAGGCGGACCCGTACTACCTGCCGGATGCGATGGCGGACAAGACCATCGAATGGCTGCACGGGATCCGGGCCCAGGATGCGAAGAAGCCATTCTTCGCGTTCTTCTCGACCGGCTGCAGCCACGCCCCGCACCATGTCGCCGAATCGTGGGCGGCCAAGTACAAGGGCAAGTTCGACCAGGGCTGGGACCGGCTTCGCGAGGAGACGTTCGCCCGCCAGCAGGCACTCGGCGTGGTGCCGCCGGAAGCGGAGCTGACCCCGCGCAACGAGGCATTCCCTGCCTGGGACAGCGTGCCCGAGAAGCTCAAGGCGTTCTACTCCAGGCAGATGGAGGTCTACGCCGGCTTCTCCGAGAACGCCGACCACAATGTCGGCCGGGTCATCGACGCCATCGACGAGCTGGGTGAGCTCGACAACACGCTGGTCATCTGGATCTGGGGCGACAACGGCGCCAGCATGGAGGGAACCATCACCGGCTCGTTCAACGAGCTGACGATGCAGAACGGCATCCCCCTGACCGACGAGATGCAGCTCCAGCTGTCGGAGCGGTACGGCGGGATGGATGCCTGGGGCGCCGAGATCATGGCCCCGCACTACGGCGCAGCCTGGGCCTGGGCCGGCAACACCCCCTTCCAGTGGGGCAAGCAGGTCGGCTCGCATCTGGGCGGGACGCGCAACCCGATGGTCATCCATTGGCCGGACCACGTTGCGTCCGGTGGCGGGCTTCGTTCGCAGTTCACCCACGTCATCGACATCGCGCCGACCATCCTCGACATCGCAGGCATCCCCGCGCCGACGTCGGTCGATGGGATCGAGCAGCAACCGCTCCACGGGGTCGCATTCACCGACAGCCTGACGATGCCGGACGCGCCGGAACGGCACACGCAGCAGTACTTCGAGTCGGTCGGCAACCGGTCCATGTACAAGGACGGCTGGTGGCTGTCCATGCGCACGGCCCGCATCCCATGGGTGCTGACCCCGCAGGCGATCATGCCCTACGCGCCGGGCGTCTGGGACCCCGACGCCGATCCGACCGAGCTCTATTACCTGCCCGACGACTTCAGTCAGGCGCACGACCTGGCCGCCGAGAACCCAGACAAGGTGGCCGAGCTCAGGGAGCTGTTCTGGCAGGAGGCCGAGCACTACCAGGTGCTGCCGCTGCTGGCCACCCTCTCGTCGTTCTTCGGCCAGCTGCCCCCGATGCCCGCGACCACCAAGCTCGAGTTCCGGGGCGACGTCCAGAACGTGCTGTCGGGGATGATCCCGAGGGTCTACAACCACTCCTACACGATCAGCGCGGACCTGGTCGTGCCCGATGGCGGGGCAGAGGGCGTCATCGTCGCCGAAGCCGACCACCTTGGCGGCTTCTCGCTGTTCGTGCAGGACGGCAAGCTGACCCACACCTACTCGATGATGGGCGTCTTCATCTTCCGCCAGCAGGCCAGCGAGCCACTGCCGACGGGTGCGGTCAGCGTGCGGATGGAGTTCCTGGCGGACGCACCGAAACCGGCCACCGGCGGCCAGGTCACGCTGTTCGTCAACGACCAGGAGGTCGGTGGCGGCCGGATGGACCACACCGTGCCGATGCGTTTCTCGGGCTACGCAGGCATGGACATCGGCCGCGACAACGGTGGCGTGGTGGACCGGAGCTACGCCGCGAAGGCACCGTTCGCCTTCACCGGGACGATCCACAAGGTCGTCTTCGACATCAAGCCGCATCTCGAGCATGAAGAAGCCGAATTGCACGAGGCGGCGCAGAACGCCGACGTTGCCCACGCGCTGAGCGCCTGATCGAGCAAGGGAGATCGTGTCGATGAGCAAGGAAGAGACCATCGATGTCCTGATGGCCGGGTACCTCTCGAAGGATGCGGCGCTGGACGACTTCAACGCCGTCAACGCGTCGGGTGCCGACCTGATCGGTCTCGTCATCCTCGACAAGGACCTCGAAGGCACCGTGTCGATCGATGTCGAGGACCACGCGGTCCGCACGGGGGCCAAGAAGCTTGGAGGAGTCGGCTTCATCGTCGGCCTGTTCGCGCCGCCGCTCCTCGCGGCGACCGCGGCCGGTGTCGTGATCGGCGCGGGGGTCGGAAAGGTCGCGCATCGCAAGATCGAGGCCGGGATCAAGGAGTCAGCCGAAGAGTCGATCCCGATCGGTGGCGCCGCCTTGATCGCCGTCTATCATCCCGCCTCGTCCCAGGCGATCGAGGGAGCCGTCACGAGAGCCATCAAGCGCAGCAATGGCGAGGCCACCGGTCCGCACAAGACCGCGCTGAAGGCTGCGATGGCGGACGCCCAGGCGAAGATGAACGTCGCCTGAGGCGACTGATGGAGCTGCCGGCCAAGCCCAGGGTGCTCGTCGTCTACTTCACGTTCAGCAAGCAGACCGAACGGGTAGCCGATGTCATCGCCATGACGCTCGAGGGTCGCGGCGCCGAGGTGACCACGGCCCGCATCGGGCTCACCGACAAGCGCTGGGCGAAGCGATTCGAGAAGATCCCGATGCGTTTCCCGATGATCAAGATCGTGGGCATGCTCCCGGCCCAGATCCGGCAGGCGACCGGTGACATCGCCATCCCCCCCGATGCGCAGGAGGGTGACTACGACCTCGTCGTGATCGGGTCTCCAACCTGGTGGTTCCGGGTGAGCGTGCCGATCCGGTCGTACCTCAAGTCGCCGGCTGCCAGGAAGGTCCTCGAGGGCAAGCCGTTCGCCGGCTTTTCGACCTCCCGCCGGTACTGGCGCCACAACGTCGGCGACATCCGACGCTTCGGCGAAGCCGATGGGGGCAGGTGGATCGCCGAGACCCACTTCGTGGCGAAGGGTAACCAGGTCCAGTCGATGCTTGCCTGGCTCAGTTTCATGTCCGGCTTCACGTCCTTCAACAAGCTGCTCCGTCTGCCGCCGACCAACCTTCAGCCGGGCTTCGAGTCGCAGGCGCGCCAGTTCGCCGAGCTTCTGGCCGACCGGACGCTTGGCGCCTTGGAAAGGCAACGCAGCGGGCACGGCGGGTCGAGCTGACCGCGGACCGAGAGGAGACTCACGAATGTCGAAAGGTCGGGCTGAGCGAGGCCCAGTGGTCATCACCGGCACGTCCACGGGCATCGGGGCGGCGACCGCGCTTCACCTCGCGAAGAACGGGTTCCACGTATTCGCCGGAGTGCGTCGGGAGGCCGACGGAGAGGCGCTGAAGTCGCGGACCACGGGCGAGCTCACCGCTGTGCTTCTCGACATCACCGACGCGGCCGCGATCGCGCGCGCGGTCGAGTCGGTGTCGGCCGCCGTCGGCGAGCGCGGTCTGGCCGGTCTCGTGAACAATGCCGGCATCGTCAAGCCCGGACCGCTCGAGTACCAGCCACTGGCCGACTTCCGGGAGCAGCTGGAGGTCAACCTCGTCGGCCAGCTCGCCGTCACCCAGGCGTTCCTGCCGTTGATCCGGCTCGGACACGGGCGGATCGTCAACGTCGGTTCGATCGGCGGCCGCCTCGTCCTGCCGATCCACGGTGCCTACCACGCGTCCAAGTTCGGCATGGAGGCGCTCAGCGATGCCCTGCGCCTGGAGCTGCGCCAGTGGCGCATCCCGGTGTCGCTCGTCGATCCCGGTGCGACGCAGACTGCCATCTTCGGCAAGACGCTCGCGGCACTCGATGCGATGGGGCAGACACTCGACGAGGGCGACCACCACCAGTACGACGCGCAGCTGGCCGCCATCCGGCGAACCGTCGAGAAGACAGCGGCCGACGCGGCCCCGGCCATGGACCTGGCAAAGGCGATCGCGGAGGCCCTGATGGCCGACAAGCCAAAGGCGCGCTACCTCGCTGGCAAGGGGGCCAAGGCGGCCGCCGCACTGGCCCGGACGCCATCGGACCGCGTCAAGGATCTGGCCATCGCCAAGGACGTCGGGCTGCCGGATCCCGAGTAGCGACCGATCCTCGCACATCCGTCCGGCAGGAGCCGGCCTGAGCGCTGCTCCTACAGCTGGGCGATCCCGTTGCCGATCAGCACCATGCCGAGCACCAGCAACAGGACGGCCATGATCACCGGGTTGTTGGCGACCAGGAACTCCTTCCAGCCAGCGAGCACGGCGGCTGCCCGGTCGCCACCCGCGAAGTAGACGAGGACAGGCACGATGATCGCGATGCTGCCGAGGACCGCAAAGACGAGCAGCGCGATCAGCTGGGACGACGCCGAGAGTCCGGCCGAAGCGATGATCGACATCGCCGCAAGATCGAGGGCGAGGTTCTTGGGGTTGATTCCAGAGAGCAGCGCCGCGAGGCCCGCGGACCTGGGCGGAGTGATGGTGTCGAGCGAGGCCATCCACTTCGGGAGCGGCGGCGTCTCCCCCGACTGCGGCCGTGACCGCCATCCCCTGGCGGCGAGGGCCAACAGCACGGTCCCGAGCAGCAGGTTGATGACGCCGACCAAGCGCGAGGTCGAGTCAGTCGACGCGGAGAGTCCCGTCGCACTCGCGAGGACGAGGGCGATGCCGCCGACGGCGATCAGGCCCAGCATCCAGCCGGCGAGGAAGGCGAGGCCGTTGGATCGCGCCATGGGGGTGCCCAGCATCAGGATCACGGCGACGATCGGCAGCGCGCTGATATCGATGCCGACAGCGAGCGGAAGGATCTGACCGATCACCTGTTGCACGGTGCTCTCCGTCGACGAGGTTGGGGGTGGCGTGCGCCGCCGTCACCGACGGCGGTCGATCGACGCTTTAGGATGGGTTGCTACTACTCGTTTTCGCGTGTGCCGGCATCCTCCAGCGCATCGTCCACGTCGTAGCCCAGGGCAAGTGCCAGCTTGGGTGCGGCGGACATCACCAATGCCGAACCGGCAACCCGTGCGATGACGACGAGCACGTCAGTGATCTGCTCCGGCGACGCGCCCGCGGAGATCGCGGCGATGACCTCGCACTGGTAGGCAGGCGTGTCCGCATCAACCGCGATGAGGGCAGCCAGACGGACCAGCGCCGCCGTTCGATCATCGAGCACGTCGGATGCGCCACCGCCGGCCGAGAACAACGCCGTCATCAGCGAGTCGTCGCCGAGTGTCAGCCTCCGGTACATGGCGGCCTGCGACGGCGACAACAACGGCACCCCTGCCTCTCCGCATGCGCGTTTGCGACACGCCGGTCAAGTGAACGTTCGCCCGAAGCCACGCGCATCAGCCCGACCGGATGAAAGCGTCCCCACCGTCCATCCTCCTCAGGTTCGCCCGTCCATTCCTGCGACGCCGTCGTCGACCTCGAGGTAGATGTGGTCCTCGCCGATCCTCTCGAGCACGCCGGCGGCGGCCAGCCGTTCCCGAAGCGGCGCCTTGACGCGCGCGAGGCCGAACGGGGCCGCCATCCCTGCGAGCTCGTCGAGCATCTCGCCCAGCGCCTGGGCGGCGGTCGAGTCGAGAGCCGTGATGGCCTCGGCGTCGACGAGCACGGGGCGCCGCGTCACGCCATCGCCATGAGCCAGCCCGAGGACATCGTCCACGAAGACCTCGACGTTCGCGAAGAAGAGCGGCGCATCGAACCGGTAAACGGCCAGGCCGGTGTCAGCCGCGGCAGCGCCGACGGTCTCGACCCTGCGGTAGGTGTCAGTCCCGGGCACGCGCACGAGCAGCCCTCGGCTCGGCGCCGCACTGCGCCGAGCCACGTCGAGCAGCGAGAGCAGGACCACGACAAGGATGCCAGCCAGCATCCCGATCCATATCACGCCTGCTGTGGTGGCGAGGGCCAGGGCGAGGTCCGTGCGATCGTATCGACCGATCCTCCGGAGCTCCGTGACGTCGATCAGGCCCATGGCCACGACGACCGTGATGCCGCCGAGCGCGGCGAGCGGCATCTGCGCGAAGAGGGGTGCCAAGAACAGGAGCGTGATCGCGATCAGAGCGAGGCCGGCCAGGCCCACGACCTGGGAACGGCCGCCTGCGTCGGCGATCGCGAATGAACGGCTCGTGCTGGCGTTGACCGCGAAGCCGCTGACGAGACCAGCCGCGACGTTGGCTGCTCCCATGCCCAGCATGTGCCGGTCCTGGTCGACGCCGTCGCCCGTGCGCCGAGCGAGCGCTCGCGCCGTGATACCACTGTCCGCGAAGACGAGGAAGGCGATGCCCACGGCGGGCAGGATCAGCGAGCCGAGCTTATCGAGACCCACGTGAGGAAGGGCGACACCCGGCAGCCCGGCCGGGATGGTCCCGACGACGTCGACACCCTGCCGTGCATCCAGCTGGAACAGGCCGGTGACCGCCGTTGCCACGACCACGGCAACGAGGTACGCCGGGATCGACGGAGCAAAGCGCCGAAGGAGAAGGATCCCGGCGATGACCGCGAGACCGATGGCGAGGGAGACCACGTTGGCGTCCCCGAGTGCCTGCCAGATCTGGCCGGCCATCGTGAGCGCATCGTACGACGAGACATCCACACCCAGGAGCTTGTCGACCTGGCTGATGATCATCGTGACCCCGGTGCCGACCAGGTAGCCAGCAAGGACCGGACGCGAGAGCAGACGGGCGAGGAGGCCCAGTCGCATCAGGCCGATCGCGGCGCACGCGAGACCGACGAGGATCCCCAACGCGGCGCTGAGGGTTGCGAACGAGCTCGCGTCACCGGCCGCGAGGGGTGCCACAGCCGTCGCGGAAAGCAACGCGACCGTCGCCTCTGGGCCGACGGTCACCTGTCTCGACACGCCGATCAGGGCGTATCCGGCCATGGCCCCGAGAGCCGCGTACAGCCCGTACTGCGGCGGCAGCCCCGCGGTCTGCGCGTACGCGAGGCCCTGTGGGACCAGCAGCGTCCAGAGGATGAGTGCGGCGTAGACGTCGGGCCGTATCCACGCGCGCCGATACCCCTGCAACGTCGGCAGCACGAACGCACCGAGTCGTGCGACCCGGTCCGGCTCTGAGCCGCGGCCGTCGTTCGGGGCTGCCGGTGCGCTTGTGGGTCGGGTCATGGGCTGGAAGGTCGTCGCTCTGCGTTCGGCGCGAACGAGGGGCGGCCGGCGGGGAATGGCACGATCCGGGCCGCCGACGGTCCAAATGGTCCCCCGCTGGTCGCCCGGGCCCATCACCCGATTCACCTGATTCCGAGTCCACGTCGGCCCCGCGCTCGCTGGACCCGGCTCCGATGGGTCTGGTGGCCGTTTCCCCCGATTCGGCTGATGCGGCCATAGCGAGTCGGCGCGACCATCCTCGGGTTCATGGGGTTCGGCTGTCGCTCCGACACCGCACGCCGTGAAGGTCGGGCCGACGCCCGGCCACCTTCGAACGGAGGTTCCTCGATGACTGGCACGGGAGTCGCAGCGACCGAGGGCGGCGGGCCACCGAACGCCAAGGTCGTCCTCGGAACGCTCATCCTCGTCGCTGCCGTCGCCAACCTCAATCTCTCGGTCGCCAACGTCGCGCTGCCGTCGATCGGGGCGTCGTTCGATTCATCGCAGACGTCCCTCGACCTCATCGCCGTTGGCTACTCGCTTGGTCTGGCTGCTTCGGTCCTGTGGTTCGGCGCGCTGGGCGACCGCTACGGGCGCAAGCAGATGATCGTGCTGGGGATGCTGATCACGATCCCCGCCTCGCTGGTCGCCGGGTTCGCGCCAAGCGACACGGTGCTGTTCGTGGCACGTGTGGTCGGCGGCCTTGCGGCAGGCATGGCCTATCCAACGACCCTGGCACTCATCACGGCGCTCTGGTCCGGCCCGGCACGTACCCGCTCGATCGCCATGTGGTCTGCCCTGGGCGGCGGCGTGGCGATGCTTGGCCCGCTCATCTCGGGCCTGCTGCTCGAGTACTTCGCCTGGGGTTCGGTCTTCCTCATCACCCTGCCCCTCGCGGTCCTCGCCCTCTATATGGCCGGGAAGCACGTCCCGGCCCATGTGAGCGAGGCGACCGAGCCAGTCGACAATGTCGGTGGCGTCCTGTCTGCCGTCATGATCGGGGCGCTCGTGATCGCCCTCAACTTCATCACGGTGCCGAACCTCCAGGGCCTCGCCATCGGGCTGTTCGTCGTTGCGGCCGTCGGCGTGGTGCTGTTCGTCATCCGCCAGAAGCGGGCCGCTAACCCGCTCTACGACCTCAAGATCGCCTCGCGCAGCACGTTCTGGGTCGCGGCAGTCGCGGGCATCGTCGTCTTCGGGTCGCTGATGGGCGTCGCCTTCATCAACCAGCAGTACCTCCAGAACGTCCTCGGCTACAACACGCTCCAGGCCGGCGCTGCCATCCTGCCGGTGGTCTTCTTCATGGTCCTGGTCGCGCCACGCTCGGCCAAGCTCGTCCAGGACCGGGGCTCCCGTTTCACGCTGTTGCTGGGCCAGTCGATCCTGGGACTCGCGTTCGTCGGGATGCTCGTCTTGTGGGGCGAGGGCACCAACTACCTGTTCGTGGCCATCCCACTCGCGCTCATGGGCCTCGGGGTGGGGCTCGCCGGCACGCCGTCTTCCAACTCGCTCACCGGCTCAGTCCCGGTTCGGCGCGTGGGCATGGCGTCCGGGACGGCGGACCTCCAGCGTGACCTGGGTGGCGCCCTGATGACGTCCGTCTTCGGGGCCTTGCTCACAGCGGGCTACGCGGCCTCCATGGGCAGCGCGATCGCGGCGTCCGGGCAGGACGTTTCGGCCACGACGCAGAGCGAACTCCAACTGTCCTACGCGAGCGCAGAGGACCTGGCGGCGCAGTACCCGCAGTACGCCGACCAGATCACTGCCGCCGCTCAGTCGTCGTTCCTCGATGGCGACCAGCTGGCCTACGCCGCAGGACTGGGTGCGGTCCTCATCGGCATCGGGCTGACGTTCTTCCTGTTTCCCAGGAAGGATGATGAGCGGCGACTCCGAGCGGAGTTCCATGCCGCGGACGAGGCCTCGACCGCTGGAGCCGGCCCGACACCCACGACGCCGCCCGCACCACTTCCCCAGCCGGCCTGACGGCCACTCGAATCGATGGACCTGAGCAGTGACTGACGGCGCCCGGACAGGCCGGAAGAGCTCCGCCGGCAATATCATCGGCGGGTTCGTGGCCGGTTTGTACAGCGTGCCGGAGGGGATCGGCTACGCCTCGCTCGCCGGCGTCAGTCCGATGCTCGGTATCTACGCAGGCATGGTCCCGGTAGCCGTCGCCGCCGCCGCGACGGGATCCGTGCTGTTGATGAGCACGCTGACATCGGCGATCGCCCTGACGATGGGCGGCATCCTCGACGCCACCGGATACACCGGTGACCAGATCACCCAGGCGGTGGTCACGATGTCGCTCCTGGCGGGGATCCTGATGTTCGTCCTGGGGGCACTGAAGCTGGGTAAGGTCGTCAACTACGTGTCCAACGCGGTGATGACCGGCTTCGTGATGGGCGTGGCCATCCTGATCATGGTCGGCAAGTTCGATGACATCTTCGGCTACGACCCGACCGAGTACACCAACAAGGTCGTCAAGGCGCTCGACATCCTGCTCCACCCGGGCGACTGGGATTACGCCACGACCGTGGTCGGCATCGGCACCATCGTCGCGGCATTCGCGCTCAAGGCGATCCCCAGGCTCGAGCGATACGCCCTCGTCCTCGTGGTGTTCCTCGGCACGGCCATCGTCTGGATCCTTCAGATCGACACGTTGCTCATCTCCGACGAGGCGACGATCCCCACGGGCCTGGCGGCATTGCCCATCCCGAGTGTCTCGACCCTGCCCGACCCGTCGATGATCCCGACCCTGCTCCTCGGTTCGTTCTCGGTCGCGGTCGTGGCGCTGGCGCAGGGAGCCGGCATCCGACCGGCATTCCCCAATCCGGATGGGTCGCGGTCGAGCTCGTCACGCGACTTCCTGGGCCAGGGCCTGGGCAATGTCGCCGGCGCGTTCTTCCAGTCCACACCCACCGGTGGCTCCCTGTCGCGGACGGCGGTGAGTGCAGACGGTGGATCCACCAGCCGCGTCGCCGGCTACGTGGCAGCGGCCACGGTCGTGATCCTCGTCGTCGTCTTCGGCACCGTCGTGGGCCAGATCCCGGAGGCGGTGATCGGCGGCCTGCTCTTCGTGATCGGCGTGGAGCTCGTGATGGGCCGGATGCCGGACGCGCGGCTCGCCTGGCGCACCGGCACGACGTCACGCGCCCTGTTCGCAATCACGCTCGTCCTCACCCTGACCGTACCGCTTCAATGGGCGATCGTCGGCGGCGCGATCTTATCGCTGCTGGCATTCGTCGGCTCAAGCGGCTCGCACGTCGATCTGCGGCGGGCCACCCGCGACGAGCTCGGCTGGCGCCTGAGCGACGATATCCCGTCGACGCTGTCGCCGGACCAGCCAGTGGTGCTCCAGTATGGTGGCCCGAACTTCTTCGCTGATGTGGCCGGGTTCGCCGACCAGCTTCCCGAGCCGGATCCGACGGCCCCGGGCGTCCTCGTCATCGACATCGGAGCACTGGAACATTTCTCGAGCACGACCCTCAAGAACCTGGGCAAGATCCACGCGAAGTTCGCGGCCGGCCGCAGCGGTCTGGTGCTGACCGGAGTCGAACCGAACGCGCGCGAGGTCATGGCACGGACCGGTCTCCTGAAGCAGCTCGGCGAACAGAACGTCCTGCCGTCGGATCCCCACATCGGCGCCAGCCTCGATGCAGGTGTGCGCCGCGGCCGCGACCTGCTATCGGAGCTCCAGGCGATGTGAACCTGGCTCATCCGACTCTGTCTTCTGACAGAAGCGTGATAGCGGCCTCTCGAAGACCCTGGCGAGATCGCTTATTCGTCGACCTCCACCCAGATCGCCTGCTCGTCATGATCTTCCCAGTCCGCACCCGGCATCGCGATGGACCAGCGCGTCCACGTCCCCACGGGCCGAGCCGGTGCCGTTCGGACCCGGGCACGGACGACCATGCTGGGCGCCAGCTCGACGGGCGACCGCAGCGGGGCGGTGGTCATCCCCCAGTGCGTCGCAGGATCGCCCGGACCGTCGGACAGCAGGACGCCGGGCGCGAGTTCGGCGCTGAACCACAACGCGAGCGCGTTGGCCGTTCCGTGCTCGCTGACTCGTAGCTCGACCTCGGCATCGAATGGAGACTGGGCCTCGGCGAGCGGAACCTCCTCCGTGTCCGTCGTCCACAGACGACCCGGCGCCGAGCGAGCGTCACCCGCCGCGAGGTGACGGAACGTGCCCGAGTAGGAGATCTCGTTGACCGTCTTCTCGACCAGGTCCTCGAGGTCGAGGCCGTACGGGTTGGTCCGCAGGAACTCGACCGTCTCCCCGAGGTAGCGGTCATGCACGAGCGCTGTCCACGCTGTGACCGAGCGGGGGATCATGATCCCGCCCGGCTTGAGCCACCGATCACGGGCGGCGATGACTGGAACGAGCATCCCTTCGTCGATCCCGAATCCTCCGAGCCACTCCGAGACGATCACGTCGACCCGCCCTGGCAGATCGATGTCCATGACGTCGCTCTGGATCACCTCGATGACGTCCGAGAGTCGGTTCGCTGCGACGAGCTCCTGGGCCAGGACCGCGACGGATGTCTGCTCGACGGCATAGACGTGGGAGGCACCCGCTCGCGCCGCGAACATGCTCAGGACGCCGCTACCAGCACCGACGTCGAGGACGACGTCGCCCGGGCGCACGACCGCCTCGATCGCCCGCTTGAAGGCCTCGGTGCGGATCTGGTCCCGGATCATGATCCGGTGTACCTCGAACTCCGCGTACATCGGGTCGGGCGAGATCCTGATGGGCGTTCGCATCTGATGACTATAGGCAGTCCTTCGGGGCAGCACCTCGCTGCCACGTTTCAGCCTGTTGGGGTGATGCTGGGTCGCTGACACGTCGGGATGATCAGCCAAAGCACATCGGCTAAGGAGATCTCCATGGGAATGAGACGACGAACGCGGCGCCGTGCCCTGGTTGCGGGAGCAGCGGTCGCGCACCATCGCAGCAACATGGCGGCGGAGCAGGAGCAGGCCGGCTATGACCAGGGAGTCGCCGACGCCCAGCAGCCCGCTCCCGCCCCTCAGTATCAAGCGCCCGCGGCGCCGGTCGCACCTGCGCCACCCCCGCCGGACCCGTACGACCAGATCGAGCACCTCGCGGCGCTGCATGCCTCGGGTGCCTTGACGGACGAGGAGTTCGCGGCCGAGAAGGCGAAGGTCCTCGGGTCGTGATCGCGAGAGACACCGTCCGGAACGTGGAACCGATCTTCACGATGGGAGCAGAGGCCCGCACATGACTAGATCGCGCAAGGACACGCTCGCCCAGGCGCTCGAGGCGGAGGTCGGTGGCGAGTCAGTCGATCCCGGGACCCTGTTCACCGATGATGTCGTCGGCTGGTCGCCGCTCGTGTCCGTTTCGGGGCTGACGGCGCTCTCGGCGATGGAGGTCATCCACGAGCTGGCGTTCTCCAACGTCGTGATCCTGTTTCGGGGACTCGACGAAGTCGGTAACAAGGCGTTCGCCGAATGGGTCATCGAAGCGGATCACACCGGACCGTTCATGCTCAGTGAGGACACGGTCCTCGAGGCGACGGGTCGGCGCGTCCAGCTGGCCGGCGCCACCGTGGCTGACTTCCGCGATGGCAAGATCCGGTCATTCCGGACCTACTTCGACGACATCTCACTCATCGAGCAGCTCGTCGGCGCCTGACCAGGCCCACGCCATGGACTTCGACGTCGAGCGCGACCCTGATCCGCTCGACGTCGAATTCCTTGAGATGCAGATCCGCCGTGAGGCGAATCTCACGATGAGCCTCGGTGACGAGGTCGAGCTGGCGATCTTCGTGCGAGAGGGCGACAGGATCGTCGCCGGCATCAGCGGCTGGACCTGGGGCGATTGCTGCGAGTTGTCGAGCCTCTGGGTGGATTCGAGCTTGAAAGGTCAATGGCTCGCGCCCCGGTTGATCGCAGCCGCCGAAGCCGAGGCGGCCGCTCGCGGATGTACGCAGACGATCCACTTCTCGTACGGGTTCCAGGCTCGGCGCCTGTACGAACGGGCGGGATACGAAGTCGTCGGTCGGGTCGAGGACTTCCCGTCGGGGACGGACGCCCTCTGGTTTCGGAAGCGTCTGCGCGCCGCCCGATGAAGCGGATCGCCCGGTTGATGTCGGCATACTTGGGCGCGACGATGGACGCGGCACGTTCCGTGACCTGGCGAGCATCCTGAGTTCAAGGCCGTCCCCGGCGCACTCATCTACCGCTTCGAAGCCCCGCTGATCTTCGCGAATGCTCAGATCTTCTCGGACGACGTCCTCGAGCGGATCACTGAAGCCGGCGAACAGCCGCCGACCACCGTGATCCTGGACATGGAGACGATCGCCGAGGTCGATTCGACGGGTGCCAACGCACTGCAGGTCCTGCATGACACCCTCGCAGCTCACGGAACGCGCTTGGTCTTCGCACGCACCACGGCGTCGGTCGTCGACGTCCTTCGCCGCGACGGGGTCCTCTCGGTCATCGGCGAACAGGATCTCTATCCGTCCCTGGCCGATGCGATTGCGGCTCATCAGGGAGTCGTGCGATGACCTTCAGGGTCACCAACCAGCTCGGAGGGATCGCCGCAGGTTCGGTCCACGCCAGAGGGTCGCCTAGCTCCTGACCGATGCGACGAACGGCGCGAGCGGCCGTCAGGCTCTGGGCGCGTTCCCTATGCTGGGGCGATGGCGACACGGATCGGGGGGGACGACGATCGGGTGGCGACGCGCCCATCTGCGCGAGCGCCCGTCCGCAGCTCGAAGTTCGCGCTGCCGGCGGCGCCGGCGGCGATGATGCTGCGCCCGCGGCTCACCGACCTTCTCGCGGGCGCCGATGGGCCCGCTGTCGTGTCGATCGTGGCGCCTGCCGGTTACGGCAAGACCACGGTGCTCCGGCAGTGGGCCGACCAACTGACGGACGTCGCATATGTCGCCCTCGAAGGACGCGACAACGACCCCGTCGAGCTGATCTCGGTGATCGCGACAGCCCTCGACCGAGTGGAACCGCTGGACCCAGCCTTGCTGCGGTTGCTCGAGTCGCCCGGACGATCGCTCGAATCAACGGTCCTGCCAGGGCTCGTCGAGGCGCTCTGGGCGCGACGGACTCCATCGATCCTGATGCTCGATGACGCGCACTATCTCGACCAGCCTGCCCCGCTCGACGTCATCGCCTTCCTCATGCTCCGCTTGCCACCGACCCTTCGGCTGGCGGTCGCCGCGCGTCGGATGCTGCCCCTCCCTTACGCGCGCCTCCGCCCAACGGGCCACCTGCTGGAGCTCGGTCCACGGGAACTGGCACTGGACGAGACGGACGCGCAAGGGTTGGCGAGTGCGATCGGCGTCCAGATCTCGCCCGAACGGGTCGCCGACCTTCTGACCAGGACCGAGGGGTGGCCGGCGGCGACCTACCTTGGTCTGCGCCTGGCGGGATCCGTCCGTGCCCAGGACCTCCGAGCGGATGGATTGACAGGGACGGAGGCGTCGATCGCGGACTACATGAGGTCGGAGCTGCTCGAGCCACTGGACACGGGAACGCGGGCCTGGTTGCGCCGCTCATCCGTGCTGGACGCCATGAGTGGACCGCTCTGCGACGCCACGCTCGGAACGACGGGATCGCTGACACAACTGCGACGGCTGGAGCGCGACAACTTGTTCGTGGTCGCCCTCGACGCGAATCGGGGCTCCTACCGCTATCACCGACTCTTCCGTGACCTCCTCCGTGACGAGCTCGAGGAGCACGAGCCGGGCGCCGCCGCCAGGTTGTGTTCGCGCGCGGCCGCCTTCTGCGCGGATGTTGGCGAGAGGGAGCGCGCAGTGGACTACGCCTACGCGTCCGGCGACATGGACCTCGTGGCCAGGCTCGTCCTCGCGTACACGTTCCCCTTGCACTGGTCCGGCCGCATCGCGACCGTCGGTCGATGGCTCGAGTGGTTCGACCGCGACGAAGAGCGGGAGCGCCGCGCCGCGCTGGCGGTGTTCGGGGGGTGGGTCCACGCGATGGAAGGACAGACGCGTGAGGCGAGACGGTGGCTCACGAGCGCGGAGCAGTCGGCCGACGACGGCCCGATGCCGGACGGAGCGACCAAGGCATCGTGGGTCTCGGTGCTCCGCGGCTACATGGCCCCTGCCGGCCTTGAGACGCTCGCGTCGGATGCGCGCATCGCGCTGGCCGAGATACCGGAGGAGAGTCCGTTTCGTCAGGGGGCGTTGATCCTCGGGGGGTTCGCTGCGATCGCCGCCGGTACACCGGAAGCTGCCGACGTTCTGTTTGCCGAGGCTGTCCCGGTGGCCGAGGCTCGGCGTGCGACCCCTGGCCTCTCACTCGCGCTTGGCGAGCGGGCGCTCATCGCGCTCGGTCGGGGCGATGTGGCGGCAGCGACCCGGCATGTCGAATCGGGCCTCGCAGCCGTTCGTGATGCGGGGATGGACGAATTCGTCGCGAGCATGACACTCCATGCCGCCGCGGCCCGGGTGGCGCTGGCGAACGGCTCCCCGTCGGAGGCGCGTCTTGCGATCGCTCGCGTGAACCGCATGCGACCGATCGCGACGGCGGCCCTCCCGGTGCCTTCGCTGCAGATGCGCTTCGAGACGATCCGGGCATGCATCGTGTTGGGCGAGGCTTCGGCGGCCAGGACGCTTCTGCTGGAGGTCAAGGACATCCTTCGCCAGTGCCCCCATCTGGGAGTGCTGGTCGACGAGGCCGCGGAGTTGGACCGAGCCGTGGATTCGATGCGCGCGACGTCGGCCGGGCCGTGGGCCTTGACGACAGCCGAGCTACGGCTGCTCGCCTACCTGCCGACACATCTCACATTCCGCGAGATCGCCGACCGACTCTTCGTCTCGACGCACACGGTCAAGTCGCAGGCCATGGCCATCTACGGGAAGCTGGGCGTCTCGTCGCGTCGAGGCGCGATCGAGCAGGCAGTCGAGGCGGGCCTCCTGGACAAGGCCGTCATCCGGATGGCCGGGCTGGCCGAGGGGATCGGCTAGCGACCCGGTCAGTCGTCGAGCGAGGGCGATGACCGCCGGAGCCGTCGCCGCCAGCCTCCGCGCCCTCGGCTCAGGTCGGATCTCCGGGCCTTCCGCGAACAGCTGATCGAAGACGGCGTGCCCGAGTTCGGCGCGGGTATCGTTCAGGGATCCACCGCATGACCAGCGAGGATCCGAGATGACCGAGGACGCAGCCGGACCATCCGGGTTCGTCGTCGAGGCGACCCGGGAACTGGATGCCCCACCGGCCATCACCTGGCGCTCGTGGACCGATCCGGCCGTCCTCCGACGCTGGTGGGGTCCGGCTGGATTCACCTGCCCGACGGCCCAGCTCGACGTGCGCGTCGGCGGCACGTCGCTGCGTGTCGATGAGCGCACCGGACTGGGGCTTCCCCGAGATGTTCAGCAGGTGGGAGTACACGCTCGTCGAGGAGCCCGGCCGCCTTGAGTTCATCTACCGATTCGTGGACGCGGACGGCACTCCGCTGGACGAGACCGGCCGACCGCCGGGCGTTCCGGCGGAGGTCGCCCACACGATCACGTTCGACGGGCTGCCCGGCAACCGCACGCTGATGCGCGTCCACGAGGCCGGCTATGCGAGCGCGGAGCCTCTCGAGATGTCGCAACAGGGTCTGGAGCAGTCACTGGACAAGCTCACGCCACTGTTCGTCGACGGCGCCGTCGCGCCCTGAGGGATGCCCGGCGCACGACGCTGCGTGCCCGGCGCGCGAGACGGCTGGCGCGCCACGCGGTCGTGGAGGTAGACCACCTTCGAGTTGAAAGTGCGTGTCTCGAGAACGCTGCTCGTCAACCGCGATGACGTGGCGGCGCCAAGGACGTCGTCAGGTCGCACCGGTGACCGAAGGCGCCCGACCTCGATCGTGATCTCCCGCGTCCGCCGCGGCAGCCTCGGCGAGGATCAGGGTCCCCGCTGGGCCGGCCATGCTGCCGAGGGCCGCCGGAACCAGGAACGTAGCTTGGAGATGCTCCGACAAGCCGGGGTAGCCCGCAAGCTGGACTGCGAGCTCGACCCGGGCGGCCTCGGCCAGGCCCGGCATCGCCGCAAGCCCGCCGCCGACGACGATGCGTTCTGGCGCGACGGCATACACCAGCGAGCGCACGCCGGCTGCCAGGTAGAACGCGACGAGTGCGGTCGCGGCCGCCAGGTCCGCGCCATCGAGTGTCTCTGCGCGGCGGCCGAAGCGGGCCGCGACGGCTGGCCCGCTGGCCATCCCTTCGAAGCAGTCGCCGTGGAACGGGCAGGCCCCGACGAATGTGTCGCCAGGACGTCGGGGAACGACGACATGACCCATTTCCGGGTGCCCGAGGCCGTGAACGAGCCGGCCCTCGAGAAACGCACCGCCGCCGATGCCGGTACCGAGCGTGAGATAGATGAACGAGGCGAGCCCACGGGCCGCGCCCCATCGGCCTTCAGCGAGCGCGGCGGCGTTGACGTCCGTATCGAAGCTGGTCGGGAGACCAAGCTCCCCGGCCACCGGTCCCAGGAGGTCGGTGTCGGACCAGCCCGGCTTGGGTGTCGTCGTGATCCGACCGTATCGTGGGTGTCCTCTGCGCAGCTCGACCGGACCGAATGATCCGATTCCGATGGCATCGAGCCGCGTCCCGGCCTTGATCGCGCGCTGGAAGAAGTCAAGCGCGGCCCGGATCGTCTCGTCCGGCCCCGCAACGTCGACTCGGGCCATGTCGACGATGTGATCGGGCCCCGTGCCGATCACGCACACGAATTTCGTTCCACCCGCCTCGATCCCGCCGTACATCCCTGCCTCACAGCAAACGGAAGAGATAGCTGATCCACAGCCTGATTGCGACAGCGGTCATGTCATCGGCATGGGCTGGGTTGCAGCGTGTCGAATCCTCCGCGGACCGTGATTGTCGCGCCGAATGGTCCTGGCCATCCGCTTCGTCCGACGTTTCCCCTCATGGCCGCTGGCGTCGGTGGTTGCGTTGGACTCCGGCCGTTCGTGGTGTTCTGGGGGGATGGTTTGGGCGGTCTGTAGAATGGGCCAGGCGGCCCTTCCTGCCGGCGCCTGCCGCCGACAGACTCTCGGATACACGCCGGTCGTCCGACGTCTTCACGGTGGATCCATGCGTTCGCTTCCTGAAACGTCCCACGAGCACCACGAGCTGATCGAACCGCATGTCGACCGGCTGCCCGAGCTCGCCGAGATGATCGGACGCGTGACGCCTGAGGTGTTCTCGGCGACCTTCCAGGAAGAATGCAGCTTCATCGTCGGCCGCCTCGTGCCCCACATGGAGGCGATCGAGACATCGTTGTACGGGCGCCTCGAAGAGGTGATGGACAAGCGCCACTCCATGGCGCCGATGCGCCAGGAACACGAGCGGCTGCGGGCGCTCTTCGCGTCCCTCTGCGCGTACAGCGAGCTCGTCGCGGATGAGCGGCTGACAGAGGGTGATCAGGTCGGCCTGCGGCGCGTCCTCTATCGGCTCTTCGCGATGCTGAAGGTCCACCTCGCCGAGGAGGAGCTGTACCTCGGGGTTCTCGACCGGAACCTCTCGGCCGAGGAGAAAGACCTCCTTGCTCAGGGCATCGACCACGCCGGAGCCGAGCCGCTGTAGCCAGCGGCGCTCTCGATCAGGACCGTTTCCTGGGCGCCGCGACGGCTTCGAGATACCGTGCGTTGAACTCGCCGATGAGCCGCGCCCGCTCCTTCATGACGGCCGCCCACGCGTCGATCGCGGCGTAGCCCGCCTCGGTCAGCTCGTAGTCGCGACGCTGCGGACCGACGGGTTCAGCCGACCATGACGACGTCACCTGGCCCGCGCGCTCGAGATCGCGCAGCGTTCGGTAGACCTGGCCGATGTCGACAGGGCCGCCGGTGATGCCCATCTCCTCCAACTGGGCGGTGATGGCGTAGCCATGCGCGCCGCCCCCGGCCAGCAGGACGAGCACGAACGGCTCCATCCAGCGGTGGCGTGCACCGAGGGGCGCCCAGCCGCGGTGGACCGGGACGCCGGCATCGTCGTGGTCCGATGCGAGGGCGTCCGCGTCCGTCACCGCGGGCCGCGTTCGCTGCTGGTTCGACGCATCCATCTGCTTCAAGAGCATAGGCGCTTCGGGCCGACGGTCGAGGTCGAGACTGGACTCTCCGTCCCTGGACGGCCGACCGCGGATCGACCCGCGATCAGAAAGTCGTGATTCCGCTGTGGTCCATCGCCGCCGCGAGACGCTCGGCATCCGCCGACGACACGCCGTGCTCGATGATCCCGAGATAGAGCGCTTCTTCGGCCAGGTGGACCTTCAGCATCGCGTAGAGGCGGAAGATGACGCGGCGGAGCGCGACCGTCTCGCCGGTATGGAGAGGCGCGGAGTCGAGCCGCGCCTGGAGGCGGACCAGCTCCGCGACCAGCTTGCGGATCTCGTCGTGCTCACGCCGCATCGGGGTCATCGAGTGTCGGTTCTGGAGCATCCGCTCCAGCTCCGGGTAGAGGGTCTGCTCGGCGGCCTCCATATGAGGCAGCAGCAGCCCGTTGAGGAATTCCGAGACCTCGTCGACCCGCTGTCGAAGGTCGGCGACGGGTGCGACACCGACGAGGTCGCCGACGGCGGTCATGGCGTCCACGCGGCGCATCAGTCGATCGTGATGCTCGAGAGAGACCTGGGGCAGGCTTGCGGTCATTTCGGACTCCTGGTGAACTGAGGCTGTCTTTGATCTGAGGTGTGTGCCATTCACGCCCCCTCGTTGACCGGCTCGCCGGGCGTGCCCGCAAGGGCGAGGAAGAACAGGGCGACCGGGCGGTAGATCGCGTGGGCGAGCTTCATGAACGGGGCGAGGATCACCAGCTCCATCGCGATCGCGACGTGGAAGAGGAAGACCCAGTAGCCCCAGACCGGCGCGCTCGGCAGATAGAGGGCCAGTTCCAGGGCAAAGCCCGTCACCCCGGTGATCCAGACAAGCGCCAGGAGGGTCCAGTCGGCGGTCGTCGAATGGCGGACCGATCGTTCCTGGCCGCGGTAGCGCTGGACGATGAGCATCGTGGCGCCGTAGACGAGCATCAGGCCGGCGACCGTGCCGAGCAGGCGGACCGGGTACCAGATCGGGACCGGCGTGCCGGTCGCCTTGATCCCGACGATCGCCAGCCCGTAGTCCAGGATCGTCGCGGCCAGGAGTCCGAGGAAGCCCCACATCGTGGCGGCGTGGAGGAACCAACGACGCAGATACCAGGGTTGCGCGGCAGCGTCCGTGTCGCAGTCATCTCGATACCGCCGCTGACCGAGCGTCTCGATCGCAAGGGCGCTCCACAGCGCGCCCGCCGAGCGACGAAGCGCCGCCCGCCCGCCGACGACGGAACGCAGGGTCACGCCGCCGCCGCGACTGACGGCTCGGGCCATCGAGACCACGCCGACCAGACCCGCGGCGAAGACGACGACCATGACCCCGATCCCGATGTCGTGGATCAGCTCTTCCGGGATGAACCCGAAGATGTCGAGCGACCCGGCACTCTGTGGGCCGTGGCCGGCGTACATGAACAGCGCGAAGAACGCGGCCAGGGCGACCGCGATGAGCGTCCCGACGATCGGGCGCGTGTACATCGTCCGGGCGAGGCCGGTCTTGTCGTAGTTGGCGATCGCATAGCGTCGCGCCGCAGCCATGAACTCACTCGGCTCGGCCTGGGTCGGACACGTCTCCGAGCACTCACCACAGGCGTAGCAGGTCCACAGCTCCTTGCTCGACAGGAGCTGGTCGCGCATGCCGACCTGGGCGTAGCGGATCATCCGCCGCGGGAAGGTCGAGTCGTTGCTGACCAGCGGGCAGGTCGCCGTGCAGTTCCCGCAGCTGAAGCAGGCGGAGACGTCCGCGGCGCCGTAGCGCTGCAGATCGCTGAGCAGGCCGGTGTCGACGAGGGTGGTCATGACGGATCCTTCGCGATCGCTTCGTAGCGGAAGTAGCCTTCGTCGGTGACACCCTTGACTTCCCTGACCCGGCCGTAGCGACGCATGCCCATGATCCAGAACAGGACCTCGTGGGTCGGGCAATCCATCGCGGTCGCGATCTCGGGGACGGTCTTGGGTTCGGACTCGAGCAGCTCGAGGATCCGCGCCCGCATGACCGGCTCCTCGCGGATGACCTCGCGAAGCTCGCGATTCGGGGCGTTCATGCGACCGGGACCTCCAGCAGCTTGTCGATCATCGCGGTGATCTGGGCGTCGGTGTAGCCGAGCAGGTCGATGGCGTTCTCGGGGCAGTAGGGGACGCATCCGCCACAGCCCTTGCAGCCGGTCTCGCTGATGACGGCCACCTGTCGGTCACCGGCGAGGCCCATCTCGATCGCGCCATACGGGCAGGCGTCGAGGCACAGGCCGCAGGCGGTGCAGGCGTCTGTGTGGACGACCGCGACGAGCGGATCGAGTTCGGCGAACCCCTTCTTCAGGATGACCGCGCTCTGGGTCACCGCGGCCAATCCGGAGGCGACGCTCTCGCTCGAGTTCTTCGGGCCCTGGCAGGCGCCCGCGATGAACACGCCATCGACGACGGTCTCGACCGGCCGAAGCTTCGGGTGGATCTCGTTGAAGAACCCGTCCTTGTCGACGGGGAGCTTGAGGACGCCGATCAGCTCCTCGTTCCGGCGCGGGATCATGCCGGTGACCAGGACGACGAGGTCGGCCGGGATGGCCAGCTCCTCGCTACCGGTCAACACGTCGCGCACGGTCACGAGGAGGCCGCCGGAATCGGTCTGCGCAACGGCCGGTGGCGCGTCGTCGGCGAACTTCAGGTAGACGGAGCCGAGCTTGCGGGACTCCGTGTACATCGTCTCGAACTTGCCATAGGTGCGCATGTCGCGGTACAGGTGGTACTGATGCACTGCCGCGTCGCGCGAGGCCAGCTGGACCGATGTCGCGACCGTGGCCGCGCAGCAGTACCGAGAGCAGTACTCGTTGGCGCCCGGCTCGCCGGCGGGCTCGCGGCTGCCGACGCAGTAGATGTAGGCGACAGTGCGGACCGGCCTGCCGGCATGGACCAGCGGTCCCTCGGCCGCGTCGATGAGCGCCTTGAATTCGGGCAGGGTCACGACCCCGTCGATGCCATAGCCGTACTCGCCGACCTCGGGCTGATAGGTGTCGACACCGGTCGTCACGACGATCGATCCGACCTCGACCGACAGCGTCTCGGGGTTCGCGCCGCCGACCCGGATGCCCACCTCGTAATTCCCGAAGCTGCCGGACTTGCTGACCATCTCGGCTTCGGTGAACACGCGGATCGACGGTCGCTGGCGGATCGCCTCGATGAGTTCCGCGATGAGTCGCTTCCCGTCCTTGCCGGTCGGGTACATCGCGCCGAAGGTCCCGACCCACCCGCCGAGCACGGCTTCGCGCTCGACGAGGAAGACCCCGAGACCGATGTCGGCGAGTCCGATGGCGGCGCGCAGACCGGCCACGCCGCCGCCGACCACCAGGGTCCGTTGGGTCGTTTCCACCACGATCGGTTCGAGCGGTTCGGTCAACAGCGTTCGAGCGATGCCGGCCTTGACCAGGTGGATGGCCTTGTCGGTCGTGCCCTGGGCATCCTCGGAATGGATCCACGAGGCCTGCTCGCGGACATTGACCTGGGTGTACTCGTATGGGTTCAGCCCGGCTCGCTTGGCCACGCCCCGGAAGGTCACGACGTGGAGCTTCGGGGAACAGGACGCGACGACCAGGCCGTCGAGATGCTGCTCCTCGATGTCGCGCTCCATGTCGCTCTGGCCGGAGTCGGAGCAGGCGAACATCATCTGGCGCGCGACCACCACGCCGGGCTCACCCTGGGCGGCCGCCACGACCTGGTCGACATCGACGTAGTCGGAGATGTTGCCGCCGCAGTGGCAGACATAGACACCGATCCGTCGCTCCTGCTCGGTCATGCCGGCACCTTCGCCCTCTCCAGATAGGCCGCCACCTGGGCGACGGTCGAACCGGCGTGCAGGATGGAGTCGGCGATGTCCTTGGCGCCCGATGCGGCGCCCGCGACGTAGACCCCCGGGATGTTGGTCTGGCCGGGGTTCGCGTCCTCGTCCGTCTCGGCGACGTACTGGAACTCGTCGAGCGACAGGCCACCCTCAGGAAAGAGGGCCTGAGCGTCGCTGTTGGGCTGGACCCCGACGGCGAGGACGACGAGGTCGTACTCAGCCTCGACCAGCTGTCCTCCGTGCTCGATGTCCTCGTAGCGGAGGACGAGGTCGCCGTTGTCCTTCTCGGTGATCTTGGCCACGCGTCCCTTGACGTAGTTGGCGCCCATGGACTTGGCCTGCTCGTAGAACTCGTCGTAGCGCTTGCCGTAGGCCCGGATGTCCATGTAATGGACGGTGACGTCGGCGATGGGCAAGGCACCCATGATCAGCTGGTTCTGCTTGATCGAGTACATGCAGCAGAACCGTGAGCAGAGGGGGTTGCCGACTGTCTCGTCGCGCGAGCCCGTGCACATGACGTAGGCGATGCGCTCCGGCACCTTGCCGTCACCCGGCCGCAGGATCGTGTTGAAGGGGCGGGTCGGGGCGAGCAGCCGGTCCATCTGCATGCCGGTGATGACGTTCTTGAAGGTGCCGAAGCCGTACTGCGGCTTGAGGTCGGCGGCGAACAGCTTGAAGCCGGTCGCCACGACGACGGCGCCGACCTCGACGTCCATCACCTGGTCGCGGGCGCGCAGGTCGATGCAGTCATCGACCGGACACGCGTCGACGCATTCGCCGCATTCGGAACAGACGCCGCAATCGAGGCAGAGCCCGGCGCCATAGCGCGCCTCGGCCTCGGTCATCGGCTGCTCGACCTCGCGGAAGTCGGTCGGGGCGGGGCTGATGACTTCGCTTGGTGCAGCCGGCAACGCCAGGCGGTACGCCTTCTGTCGGGCGAGGACCTCGTCCTTGTCGACGACCGGGAGGCGGAGGTCGAAGCCGTCGAGCGTCCGGTCCTGGATCCAGCGGTCGATCATGAACGCGGCCCGTTGACCCGCGCCGGTCGCCCGGGTGATGTCGGAGGCGCCGGTCACGACATCGCCGGCGGCAAAGAGCCACGGGACGTCGGTCTGGAGGGTCCGTTCGTCGGCCAGGATCGATCCATTCGGTCCGACCCGGACCTGCCCGTTGAAGGCGGCCGTGTCGGCGGCCATGCCGATGGCCGTGATGATCACGTCGCAGTCGATATCGAACTCGCTGCCGGGAACCGGCTCGGGCCGGCTGCGTCCGGACGCGTCCGCGGGGCCCGCTGCCATGCGGCTGCAGCGCAGGCCTCGCGTGGCCCCGTGGCCGTCGTCGAGCACCGCGACCGGCGCTGCCTGGAAGGTGAACCCGACGCCCTCCTTCTCCGTGTCGTCCGCCTCGACGTGATGCGCCGGCATCTCGGCGCGGGTGCGCCGGTAGACGACGGTGACGTCCCTGGCCCCGAGACGCCGGGCGGTCCGGGCCGTGTCCATCGCGACGTTGCCGCCACCGATCACCACGACGCGTCGATCCGTGAGGTCGACACCCTCGCCGAGCTTCACGGCGCGCAGGAATGCCACGCCGCTGAGGACGCCGTCGAGCTGGTCGCCGGGCACGCCCATCCGGGTCGACAACGGTGTCCCGGTCGCCACCAGGACGGCGTCATAGCCGTCGGCCCGGAGACCGTCGAGGTCCTCGACCGGGGCGTTGACGGCGATCTCCACGCCGAGCGCGGTCACATTGGCGATGTCGCGCTCCACCACCTCGGACGGGAGGCGGTACGCAGGGATGGCCAGGCGCAGGAAGCCGCCGGCCTTCGGTGCGGCCTCGAAGACCTTGACGCCGTAACCCTTGCGTGCGAGCTGCCAGGCGGCCGTGAGGCCGGCCGGTCCGGAACCGACGACCGCGACCCGATGCCCGTTCGGCTCGGGGATGTCGATCCCGGGTCCGTCGAAGTGGTCGTAGTGCTCGTCGGCGATGAACCGCTTGAGCCGACGGATCGGCAGCGGACCCTCGAGCGACCCGCGCGTGCAGTCGACTTCGCACGGGGCGTAGCAGGCACGCCCCAGGGTGCCGACGAGCGGTGTGGCGTCGAGCACCAGCTGGAATGCCTTCTCGTACTCGCCGCTGCGGATGAGCGACACGTAGCCGTGGGCCTGGATCCCGGCGGGGCAGGTGAACGAGCATGGCGACGAGCCGGCCCGCTCGATGACAGCCTTCTTGGGCACCGCCTGGGGAAATGCGATGTACGCCGCGTGGCGCGCCACCATGTCTGCGTTGAACTGATCCGGCACGGAGACCGTGCAGGCGGTCTCGCACTTCTGGCAGCCGGTGCAGGCAGCCTCGTCGACGAAGCGCGCCTTCTGGGTGATCTTCGCCTGGAATCGACCCTCGCCGATCGGCTCGATGCCGTCGACCTCGCTGTACGTGAGGGTCGTGACATTGGGGTGGTGGATGGACGCCGCCATCTTCGGGGTCGAGATGCAGCTCGCGCAGTCGAGGGTGGGGAAGACCTTGCTGAGCAGGATCATCTTGCCGCCGACGCTCGCCTCCTTCTCGACCAGCAGGACCTTGTAGCCCATGTCGCCGAGCTTGAGAGCGGACTCCATGCCGCCGATGCCGGCCCCGACGACCAGGACGTCGTAGTCGGTCATGACATCACCGCCGATGGGCCGAGCTCGGTCAAGGCCTGGCCGAATTGCTGGACGTGTCGGGTGAAGGGTTCGGCGCAGACGGAGCAGATGGCCGCCATCTTCAGCCGCTGCGTCCCGTGACCGGCTTCCGTCAGGAGCGTCTGTGCCTGGGCGACGATGCGCGAGGCCCGGGTCGAACAGTCCGCCAGATAGGCGCATTCGTCGCCGTCGGAGGCGATGAACACGCCATCGAAACCGTGTTGGATGGCATGGACGATCCAGCTGGGCCGGATGCCGCTGGTGCACGGCAGGCTGATGACCACGACGCCCGGTGAATAGGTCATGTGGGCGCTACCGGCCAGGTCGATCCCCGGGTCGGAGATGTTGTTGGTCGAGAAGACGAGGATGCGCGGAACGAACGTGCGCTCCGCCTCCGTGGGCCTCTCCGGTGCCAGCGTGGTCATCGCAGGCTGCTCCTTCGGGGACCGGCCTCGGCCGGTCCTGCTCTCACTACTTCTGGCGCACCACGAACGTGCGCTCATATCCCTCGCCGGCCACGGTCCCGAGGTACGTGTGGCCGACCTTCGCCGACCAGGCGCCGATGTCGGTCTTCGTGGCGGGATCGCTCGACCAGATCTCGATGGTCTGACCGACCTGGACCGTGTTCATCGCCTTCTTGGCTTCGAGGAGCGGGCCCGGGCAGGCGCTGCCGCGCGCGTCGACGACCTTGGCGCTCTCGAGCGCGAGCAGGTCGGTGTCGCTCAACGGGGATGTCATCGTGGTCATCGTGGTGCTCTCCTTGGTGGTGGGCCGGTCTGGCCGTCGGCGTGGTTCAGTAGACGAGGGCATTGGTGGCCGAGGTCACCTCCGCGACGAAGCGCGCTGCCGCGACGATCTCCGCGCCGGGAATGAGCGCGTCGGCGATGCCGCGGCTCTTGACGCAGGGCGAACAGACGAGCAGCTCGCCGCCCAGCTCCTGAAAGTCGGCGATGAGCTTGGCCAGCGGCGGGAACTCTGGTGCCTGGACGGTCTCAGCCTCGCCCCTGTGGACGAGGCACACTCCATCGGCCTGGAACCCGATCACGACGGCGACATCCGATGCCAGGGCGGCGCAGCCCATGACGAAGGGGATGGTCGCGCGCTCCGGATCCTCCGGACCATGGGTGGCCATGATGACGAGCTTTTCCTGGTCCGCCATGTCGAGGCTCCTTTCCTTCGGGTGACGTGGTTCAGATGAAGAGGATCTGGCCGTTGTCGGTGGCCGCCAGGAACGAGGCGATCCCGCCGGCGTCGTCGACCAATGGGTCCATCGCACTGGCCTCGAGGCCAAGCGTCGCGAGGGACCCGGCGCAGGCGCGGATCGTCACATCGCCGAGTTCCTTCGCCTGCCGGAATGTCTCCAGCCAGGGGATCTCGCCGACATGCTCGACCGGTTCATTCCAGCGGGGACGTGAGGCGTCGTAAGCCAGGCCGTGGTCATTCGAGATCCGGTCGGACCGGAATGCATCGAGCGCCCAGTACATCAACAGGATGCTGACCGGTGTCCCCATGGCGGCCGCGCCCGCGGTGATGGTCGCCGCGGCGTGCAGCTTGTCGTCGGTGCCGGAGAACAGGACGATGGACAGGGTGTCGCTCACGGATGACCTTCCTGACTGGTGGTGACGAAGGCGATGGGCGTGTCGTGGACCGAGGCAGCGAGGTCGCCGAGCCTCGAGAGGCGACGAACGAGAACGGAGCGCATGAGGCCGCAGGCGTCGAGGATCTGCGGGTCGCTCAGCTGGTAGCTCACGCTGCGTCCGTCGCGGATCGCTTCGACAAGGCCCGCTGTTCGCATGGCGCCGAGGTGTTGGGAGGCGGTCGCCTGGCTCATCCCGAGCTCTCGGGCGACCTCGTTGACCTCGCAGGAGCCCTCGCCGAGCAGGTGGAGGATCCGAAGACGATGCGCGCTCGCGAGGGATCGGAGCAGCGACGCCTGGAGTTCATCGATGTCGTTCATCGCATTCGGCATTCGCGGTTCTCCGTGGCGGCGGGTGGTCTCCGCGTTCGTGGAATGTCCACGACTTCTATACGCCGTAGGTGAATATATGTCTAAGACGTATAAACGCCTTAGGCCATTGGTCACACGAACCCATGCCAAACGGAAGTCTCCCGTCCAGGCGGTCTTGTCAGCCTGGTCGTCGGGAACGCCGGTCGTGGTCGGTGGACGGCTCGCCTCGGTCTGCCGATCGTTCAGGCGGCGACGATCTCGACGAGGGTCCCGCCGGCGTGGTGTCGTATCTCGATCACGGTCAACTCGGCGCTTCGGACCGCTCGGAGCACGTCGTGGTCGAGCCGGCAACCGCCGCTCACGCGAGCCCAGACTGGCGCCATCCGGCCCTGCAGCGCGCCGACCAGGCGATGGCCCGACCGGGCGTGCTCGAGGAGCCGGATCGTCCCGCCCGGGCGCAGGACGCGCCGAGCCTCGCTCAGGCTCCGGCCGACGTCGCCGACAGAACACAGGACGAAGGTCGCGACCACGGTGTCGAACGTGGCGTCCGCGAACGGGCAAGTGCGCCGGCGTCGGCCTCCACCAAGGTCACCCGTCGGCCGCTGCTGACCGCACGCTCGGCAGCCATCGACATGGCAGGCCGCGCTGACGTCGACTCCGTGCACGACCACGTCCGTCCGGATAGACGCGGAAGTTCGACCCGGTCCCGACACCGATCTCGAGGACGTCTCCTGTGGCTCGACCGGCGACCCTCGTCCGAGCACGTCCGACCCCGGCCCGGTCGGCGACCCGCATCCCGAGGTCAAGCAGGCGGGCCGCGCGAGCATCCCCGATCTGGAGCGTGGGCTCGAGGATCCGCGAAGGCAGGAACCGGTTGCCGGCGAGGTTCGCCAGCTCCATCAGGATCGACACGGCGAGCAGTTCGCGCTGGTGACGCTCGCTCATGTCAGCCGGTGGAACGGCGTTGTGCGGCCCTGACGTCGCGAGTCGCTGCCCGAAGCCGTACGCCGCCGCCTCCCTCGGCGACAGATCGTCGATCTGGAGTCCGATGCCTTTCGCCCACCGCGCATGGACCGAATGGCATGCCTGACATCGATTGATGGAGGTGACCCCGAGCATCGCGGCTTCGCGGATCGTCGGCGGGACCCGGCCCG